>NZ_CP017476.1:2947500-4147500 GCF_001761385.1 Hydrogenophaga crassostreae
TCTGGGCCACCGCCGCCAGGCCCGCTGCGCGAGCCATGCTTGCCGCCAAGGACATCGCAGCCCCCTCCATGGCAGCGCTGGAGCGTTGGGCGGCAACGGCCGAGGCACTGCCTTTTACGGCCATCACCACCGTCTACGCCTGGTCACCGGGCGCTCGCCTCAGCGCACCGATGTTCGCCCTTCGCGCATCGCCCAGCGCCGATCAATCACCGGCCCAGTTTGTCTTCGATCGTGGCCAACTGACGCCGGATGACCCGGGCGCACAAGGCGTATTGGCCTTTGTGGTAAGCGCCAGTGAGGGGGATCGCGCCGATCTTCAGCAGCGGGTGCTGCGACAGGCGACCAGCCAGCTTGGCCTGAACGCGCTGCGACCACTGCAGACTGTGGTGGAAAAGCGCGCCACTATTGCCTGCACCCCCGGCCTGTTGCGGCCCGACATGGTGATGGCGCCGGGCCTGTGGGCTGCCGGCGACTATGTGAAGGGACCCTACCCTGCGACGCTGGAAGGCGCCGTGCGAAGCGGCTTGGCTGCGGCAAAAGCCGCCCAACAGGCCCACGACAACCGCCAAAGTTGAAATGCCCGACCCGCTCGTATTCTGTCGAGCAAAAGGCTGGTGTTTGACCTGAAGGCTTGCATCGATGGCCGTAACGTGCGCATCATCATCGGACACGCACTCCGATTGGTCACAACATGCCCGTCCAGACCCTATCCCCGCAGCAATTGCGCCTCACAATCGAGCCGGATTCGCTTGGCTTTGTCGACACCACAGAACTGAAATCAGAGCCCTTGCCCTGGATCGGTCAGGAGCGGGCGCAAAAGGCCGCCCAGTTCGGTCTCTCAATGGCGTTGCCCGGCTACAACCTGTTTGTGCTCGGTGAGGTCGGCAGTGGTCGATCGACCTTGCTGCGCGAGCTGACCCAGGCAGTGGCTGCTGAGCGCCCTGTGCCTCCGGACCTGTGCTACCTGCACAATTTCGACGCACCCGAACACCCACGGGCGCTGCGCATGCCCACCGGACAAGGCCGCGAGCTGCGCCAGCTCATGGTCAACCTGTGCCGCACCATCCAGACTGAAATCCCCCAACGACTGGACAGCGAGGACTTCAAGTCGGAAAACGAGCGCATTCAGAACGCCTACAAAACCGAAGAAGCCAAGGCCTACGCCACACTCGATGCGTTTGCAGAAAAACGCCATTTCAACCTGTACCGGGACGCGGGGCACCTGGTCTTCACCCTGCTGGGCGAAAACGGCAACTCGCTGACCGAAGCAGAAGCGCGCGCGCTGCCCAAAGAACGCCGGGCCGAAATCGACCTCGCCGAGCAGGAACTGCGCGAAGCCATCACCCAGTTTCTCGACAAAACCCGCCCGATGTTGCGCGTCATGAACGAAGCGCTGGCATCTCTAAGACGGCAGGTGATCAAACCCCTTCTGGACCACGAGCTGCAGGGCATCCGCACCAGTTTGAAAAAACAGATCAAGGACTCCGTCAAGCTGGGCAACTATCTCGATCAGGTGGCGCACGACGTGCTGGAAAACCTGGAGTTGTTCATTGCGCTGGACAGCGAGGACGAGGTGCGCCAAGAGGCGCTGCTGGATATGCTTGCGCGTTACCGGGTGAACGTGGTGGTCGACAACGCCAGCCTCTCGGGCGCGCCGGTGATCGTCGAAGACAACCCGAACACCCATACCCTGTTTGGCAGCATCGAATACCAGGCCGAAGAAGACGTTCTCATGACCGACTTCACGCGGGTGCGCGCCGGCAGCCTGCTGAAAGCCCATGGAGGCTATCTGATCGTTCAACTGGCCGATCTCGCCACCGATGAAGCCGCGTGGCCTCGAATGCGGCGCTATCTCCGCACCGGCAAGGTACAAATCGAAGAGCCTGGCGCCGCGCTCATGCCCATGGCAGCCGTCTCGATGCGGCCTGAAGCCGTGGATGCAGAGGTCAAGATCATCCTCATCGGCTCTGACGAGCTGTACTACACGCTGATGGAAGCCGACCCCGAAGTGGCGCGGAGATTCGGCGTCAAAGTGGATTTTGCCGAAAGCTTCAGCGCCAATGCGAACACACACCGAGCCACTGCGGTTTTCATCGCGCGCACCTGTCAAAAGCTGGGCTTGCCGCAGTTCACCGCCGGGGCCGCAGCCCGGCTGCTGGAAACCACCCACCGCGAAGTAAACGACCAAACCCGCCAAAGCGCCCTCTTCGCGCATACCGAAAACCTGTTGGCCGAAAGCGCCACGCTGTGCCGCCAGCGCGGCGGTCAACTGGTCGAGCGCCATGACGTGGATGCCGCCCTGGCCGCCCGCCGCATGCGCCACGATTACCCGGAACAACGCCTGCTCGAATCGATTCAAGAAGGGGTGCGCCTGATTTCAACCCAGGGCGAGCGGGTGGGCCAGCTCAACGGCCTCACCCAGATCGATCTCGGTGATTGGCGGTTTGGCCTGCCGATTCGGGTCACAGCCCGAACGCATGCCGGCGACGAGGGTCTGCTCAACATCGCCCGGGAGGTAGAAATGTCGGGCCCCATCCACGACAAAGGCGTCTTGATCCTGCACGGTTACCTGAGTGCGCTGTTTGGCCATCTGGCGCCTTTGGCTTTGAACGCATCGGTGGTTTTTGAACAGGAATACAGCGGTGTGGAAGGCGACTCGGCCTCTTGCGCCGAGCTGTTCGCGCTGCTGTCTTCATTGGCCAATGCACCACTTGACCAGGGCATTGCCGTGACCGGGGCACTGAATCAGCATGGAGATGTGCTGCCCGTGGGAGGGCTCAATGAAAAAATCGAAGGCTGGTACCGCGTTTGTCTCTCGGCTGGCCTGAATGGCCGGCAAGGGGTGCTGATCCCTGCCCGCAATGCGTCCCACCTGATGCTGGAACCAGAAGTGGTGGCCGCTGTCGAGGCAGGCCAGTTTCACGTCTACACGGCCGGGCATGTTCTCGAGGGGCTCGAATTGCTAGCCGGGAACCTCCAACCTGCCGACAGAGCCGATACCAGCAGCCCGTCTGAAGCCCTGCTGGCCCGTGCCGGGCATACCCTGACTGGCTACCGTCGGGCTTGCCAGGAGGCCAGGCCCAACGGATCCAGGGACAAGCAACCATGAACGAACGCCCCGCTCAAGAAACAACCTGAAAAAGGCTTCGATTGCTGGGAATTTTTTCGGCCTTTAAACTTCTCACTATTGGATTATTGTTTCATCTTAGAGAATAGGAGCTTTGCTGCATGTTTGGAGTACCCACCCTTCGCCCGTTTTTGACCGCTGCCGTCCTGTGCCTTGCGGCACTGTCCAGTGCAAATGCCCAGAGCATGATCAGTGTGAAAGGCAGCACCGTCAACATGCGCACCAAGCCCACCACGGCTTCGGAAATCATGTGGGAATTGAAGAGGGGCTACCCCCTCAAAGTACTGCAACGCAAGGGGCGGTGGCTGCAGGTGGTCGACTTTGAAGGTGACCGCGGTTGGGTCGCGCGTTCATTGACGGGCAAAACGCCCCACTATGTCGTGAAGTCAAAAACAGCCAATATGCGCAGTGGTCCGGGAACGAACAACCGCATTGTGGGCAAAGCCCAATACGGCGACCTCATGCGCACGCGAGCCAAACGGTCCGGCTGGGCGCAGGTTCAAAGCGCCGATGGCAAGAAGGGCTGGATTTCTCAAAAACTGCTCTGGGGCTTCTGAAGCACACCCGCTGCGATCAGATCCACGAAAAAAGGCAGGCCACCGGCCTGCCTTTTTTTTCGCCAGCATCGCCAGTGGTCAGTAGTTTGCGGCTGTTGCGACTTCCGCATCCGCATCCAACTCTGGCTTGGGCGGCACAATGGCGCCGATGATGTCGTTCATTGTGATCACGCCCAGATGCTTGCCCTTGGAGGTCACCACGTTCGCCGCCTCGATGTTGTCCACCGTGAGCAAACGCGCAGCCTCTTCGATCACCAGGCTGGGGTCCACATCCGGACCATCCACGCGAGCGCCTGGCTGCATCAGCGTGCGGCAACGGATCACACGGCCACGGTTCACATGCTGAACAAAGCTCTCGATGTAATCATCGGCCGGCTTCAACACAATCTCCTGCCCCGTGCCCTGCTGCACCACTTCACCATCACGAAGAACGGCAATCTTGTCACCCAGGCGCAGCGCCTCGTCCAGATCGTGGGTGATAAAGACGATGGTCTTGCCGATCTCTTGCTGCAAATCAAGCAACACGCTTTGCATGTCGCTTCGAATCAGCGGATCCAGCGCGGAAAACGCCTCGTCCATCAACAAGATCGGTGCATCGTTGGACAACGCACGGGCCAGGCCCACACGTTGCTGCATACCGCCTGAGAGCTGGTTCGGGTAGTTGTCCTCGTAGCCTTTCAGGCCCACGCGCTCGATCCACCTCATGGAGCGTTCGCGGCGCTTCTTGCTAGAGACGCCCTGCACTTCCAGCCCGTACTCGGCGTTTTCCAGCACCGTGTAGTGCGGGAACAGTGCGAACTTCTGAAACACCATCGCCGTCTTCTCGCGGCGAAAACGCAGCAACTCGCTGTGGTTCATCTTCACCACATCCTCGCTGCCCGCAATCACCTCGCCCGCGGTGGGCTCGATCAAACGGTTGATGTGGCGAATCAGTGTGCTCTTGCCCGAGCCCGACAAACCCATCACCACCTGAATGCCACCGGCGGGCATGTCGATGTTGATGTCGCGCAAACCCAGCACATGACCGTGGTCATCGCGCAGTTCCTGCTTGGTCATGCCATTTTGAACGCGCTCCAGAAATTGATCCGGGGTGGGACCAAAAATCTTGTAGAGCTTGCGAATCGAAATCCCGATGCTGTTGGTATCAGGCGCTGTCGTTGTAGAAGTCACTTGATCAACCATGGACCACCTCCAAGTGTTTTTGCAGGCGCTTGCCGTAGGCTTGCGACACGCGGTCAAAGATGATGGCGATGCCTACGATGGCCAGGCCATTGAACACACCCATGGTGAAGTACTGATTGGAAATCGCCTTCAGCACAGGCTGGCCCAGGCCTTGCACACCAATCATGGAAGCCACCACCACCATGGCCAGCGACAACATGATGGTCTGGTTCACGCCGGCCATGATGGTCGGTAATGCCAAGGGCAGCTGCACCTTGCTCATTTTTTGCCATGTCGAAGCACCAAAGGCGTCAGCGGCCTCCAGCAAGTCGGTATCCACCAGGCGAATGCCCAGGTTGGTGAACCGGATCACCGGCGGAATCGCGTAGATCACCACAGCCAGCAAGCCGGGCACCCGACCAATACCCAGCAGCATCACCACCGGAATCAGGTACACGAAACTCGGCATGGTCTGCATCACGTCCAGCGAGGGGAGTACGATTTTTTGCAAACGGTCCCAGCGGCTCATTGCGATGCCAATGGGGAGACCGATCGCCAAAGCAACCACCGTGCAAACGAAAATCATCGACACCGTCTTCATGGTGTCGTCCCACATGCCAAAGTAGCCAATGGCCATCAGGGTCAAGATCGTGCCCACGACGATTTTGATCGAGCGTGAACCCAGCCAGGCGATCAGCGCAATGGCAGCGACCACCAAGGGCCAGGGTGATTGTGTGAGCAACCGTTCCGAGAAAAGCAAGAAGTCGCGCAGCGGGTCAAACATGCGTTCGATCGCCTCGCCGTATTCACGGGTAAATCCACGGAAGACACCGTCGATGGTGCGACGCATCGCACTCAACTGCTCCGAGCCCAAAGAGGGAAATTCATTCAGCCAAGACATATGGCTCCTTGTTTTGGAAATAGAAATGGCGACATGAAACCCCGCAAACGGGATCCCTGTCGCCACGCGATGCCCCCGTCAAGCAGACGGGTGCTGATCGTAATCAAGTTTCAACCGATTCAGAGACCTGCCTTGATTTTTTCCGCCACGTCGGCGGGCACCCACGAAGACCACACTTCTGGCTGTGTCTTCAGGAAGTGCATGGCACCATCGGCACCGGTGGCCTGGTTGTCGCTCATCCACGACAACAAACCGTTCACCGTGTCGTTGCCCCAAGCACGGGTCTTCAGGTAATCAACAGCAGGGCCGCCGGCTTTCTGGAAGCGATCGGTGACCACGGTGTAAACCTCAGACTTGGCCCAGTCGTTCTTGACCGGCTTGTCGCAGTCGGCCACGGCATTGCACTTCTCCCAGGCTTCTTTGTCGTGTGGCACACCGGCATCCAGCTTGACCATCTCGTACTTGCCGAGAATGGAGGTGGGCGCCCAGTAATAGCCGAGCCAACCTTCTTTGCGTTCATAAGCCTTGGCAATCGAGCCGTCCAGGCCAGCAGCGGAGCCGGTGTCAACCAACACGAAGCCGTTCTTTTCGCCTTCCCAAGCCTTGAACGCGTTGTCCGTGCTCAATTGGCAGTTCCAGCCGGACGGGCAGTTGTGCACAGCGCCCTTGCCCTTGTTCTCCGACGATGGGAACAACTCTGGGTGCTTCAAGGCATCTTCAATGGTTTTGATTTCGGGGTTGGCATCGATCACGTACTTGGGGACCCAGAAGCCTTCAACGCCACCGTCGGTCAGCGACAGGGCACCGTAGTGCAGCTTGCCTTCTTTCACAGCGGCATCCAGCGGCTCACGCACCGCGTTCACCCAGGCTTCAGGCGCCACGTCGGGCTGGCCTTTTTCCATCATGGCGGTGAGCGTTGGCATCGTGTCACCAGGCACCAGTTCCACTTCGCAGCCGTATCCCTTGGTCAGGATGATGTCGTCGATATTGGCCAGCACTTCGGCCGACTGCCAGTTCATGTTGGCAACCGTGACCTTGCCACAAGCTTGTGCGGCAGCTTCTGCAACAGGTGCTGCGGCAGGTGCTTCAATGGCAGCTTCTTCTTTTTTGCCGCAGGCGGCCAGCAGAGAGGCCGAGGCGATCAGCGCCAGGGCAATTTTGGTGGTGTTTTTCATTGATTTCTCCGTCATTTCAAAAATGGGCCCGCTGGGCAAATGGCCAGCGGAAAGAATATTTCAATCCAGAAAGCAGGAAAGTGCATCCACACCTTTCAACTGCTTACAACACGTAACTTATAGCACGCAGGATTGACATCAGCCTCCGATTATATTGTTTTTGATATCAGAATGCAAATCAAACATTGAATTTCATATAACGCAATCCGGAAGCGTCTTCTCTTGCGCTCAGCGATCGGCCGCGATGGCTTTGACCGCCACGTGGGCTGGCCGCTCGATACAGCGCACGATCCACGCATGGGTCAGCGGATGGGCCGACATCAACTCGCGCGCGGGCCGAGCCCAATTCAGCACGCTCGCCACACACACATCGGCCACGGTGAAGCGCTGCGCTGCCAAGAAGAGCGCGCCCTCGCGTTGTTGTGCCGCCAGATGCTGCTCGATCACCCGCAATGGAACGGCCAAGCGCCGCTCGGCTGCCTCGGCCAGCTCCGGCTTGCGCCGCTGCGCCGGCATCACCATGCGGTGCATGAGCACGCTGAGCGCATCACTTTCCACCTCGGTGACCGCCCAGAAGCTCCAGCGCAGGGCCTCGGCGTCCTCCTTCGGGGTAGCGGGTGTGATGCTTTTGCCATCGGCCTGGCCGTGGTGGCGCGCGACATACAAGGCACAGGCCATGCTTTCCCAGACAACCACTTCGCCACCCTGCTCCCCAGGCCGCTGATCGACGACCACTGGAATATGGCCGTTGGGATTGATCGCCAGGAAGTCGGGCGAGCGCGTTGCCCCGCCCTGGTAGGCCATGTTCACGTGTTTGAAATCGACTCCCAGCTCCGTTGCGGCCCACAAAGGACGCACGGCGCGGGATGCGGCAATGCCGTAAATGGTGAGACTCATGGGGAACCGGTTCAATGGTTGAGGTTAACGACTCTGATAGGGACTCGCGGGATCAGCGCCCCGATGATTTGACGCAACGCCTTCAGCCAACGCCTGCAAAATCGCGCGGATCGCAGGCGCCCACTCGGGCGAGTTGACCATGGCCTCTTCGTCCAGGTGGGCACCGAGCAAAGGCAACGACACCGACGCCGGTTCCACCACGTGTGCAGCCATGGTTGTGAGGGTTTCCCGCAGCGCAGCATCTGCATGATGTGCCCGTGGCGAGGTGTTGATCACCGCCACCGGTTTGAAAGCGAAGGGTTCGAAGCTGACCAGCCAGTCCAGCGCATTCTTGATGGTGCCAGTGACGCCGTGGGCATATTCAGGGCTGGCGAAAATCAAGGCATCGGCTTGAGCCACCGCGTGCCACAAACGCCGAACCGCCTCCCCGGGCTGGTCCAGGTGATCTGGGTTGAACAGCGGCAACTCACCCAGAACGGCACAAAGCTGCACATCAATTGGGGTCGGCGCCAGCCTTTTGGCGGCGCGCAACATCGCACTGTTGACGGATTCGCGCCGCAAACTGCCGGACAAAGCAAGAAACTGCATCGCAGGTTCTCGCTGTTCAGCTCAGGGCACGACACAGGGCCATCAGGCTGGATACCGTGATGTGCGGCGCGAGAGGCGCATGCTCCCAGGCATGGCCTTCGCGGTTCACCCAGGCAAGCTGCATACCGGCGCCCAAAGCGCCCACGCCGTCCAGATGGGCGTCGTCGCCAATGTGCAGCACCTGCTCAGGCGCCACACCCGCCGCTTCGGCGCCCGCGTGAAAAATCCGCTTGTCGGGCTTGGGCACACCAAAACCATGGGCGTTCACAGACGCATGAAAATGCGCCCCTATGCCGACCCGGTGCACATCGGCGTTGCCATTCGAGAGTGCCACCACGGGGAAGCGGCTGGCCAGGAACTCCAATGCAGGCAACGCGTCATCGAACAGCTCCACGCGGTGCCGCTCGGCGAAAAACACCTCAAACGCCGGCTCGGCCAGCGAGGGGTCTTCGCCCGCCCTGTTCAGCAACAGGCGGATCGACTCGCGCCGCAACGCACTCATGTCATGCATCAGATCAGGGCGCAACTCGACCATCTGGTTGCGAACCGCTCGCAGGGTATCTTTGTCGCGCCCGAGCGCGGCGGTGACTGGCGCGTGTTGATCGAGCCATGTCTGAAGTGTGTTTTCAGCGCGCTTGATGGTCGGCCAGATGGGCCACAGGGTGTCGTCCAGATCCAGCGTGATGGCACGGATGCGGGCGACATCAAGCCCGGCATCCGTGTGGGCGGGCAAAGCAGTTGGTGGAGAGGTGTCAGGGGTTGTCATGTCTGCGGGAGAATAGCGCATGAGCTTCCAAAAAGAACCACCCTTCTCCCATGGTCAGGCGCCGCGCACGGCCGTTGTGCTGTGCAACCTGGGTACGCCCGATGAGCCCACAGCACCGGCCCTGCGCCGTTACCTGGCCGAATTCCTCAGCGATCACCGGGTGGTGGAGATTCCCAAACCCATCTGGTGGCTGATTCTGCACGGCGTCATTCTTCGCGTTCGCCCGAAGAAATCGGCAGCCAAATACGCCAGCGTCTGGATGCCCGAAGGCTCGCCGCTCAAGGTCTGGACCGAAAAACAGGCAACGCTGCTGCGCGGCTACCTGGGGGAGCGAGGCCATCAGGTCACCGTGCGCTACGCCATGCGCTATGGCAACCCGTCGATCCCTGCCGTATTGGACGAGCTCAAGGCCCAGGGCATGACCCGCGTGCTGCTCGTGCCGGCCTACCCCCAATACAGCGGCACCACCACCGCCAGCGTGTTCGATTCGGTCGCCAACTGGGGGTTGAAGGCGCGCAACCTGCCCGAAATCCGCTTCATCAACCGATACCACGACGACGCCGGCTACATCGAAGCGCTGGCCAAGAAGGTGCGCCAACACTGGATGCACAACGGTCAGGCCGACAAACTGGTGATGAGCTTTCACGGCGTGCCCGAGCGCACGCTGCAGTTGGGCGACCCCTACCACTGCGAATGCCACAAGACCGCACGCCTGCTGGCCGAAAAACTCGGTCTGACCAAAGACCGCTACCAGGTCACCTTCCAGTCCCGATTCGGCAAAGCCAAGTGGCTGGAGCCCTATACCGAGCCTTCGCTGATCAAAATGGCTCAAAACGGAACACACAGCGTCGACGTGATCTGCCCCGGCTTCACCAGCGACTGCCTGGAAACGCTGGAAGAGATCAATATGGAGGCCCGCGAGGCGTTTTTGCACGCCGGGGGAAAAACGTTCAACTACATCGAATGCGTGAACGACAGCCCCGACTGGATCCGCGCCCTCGCCGACCTGGCCGAACGCCACATGCAAGGCTGGCCCACCTTGCAGGCCGACGACCCGATGGCGCTCAAGGAAAGCCGGGAGCGGGCGCTGGCCTTGGGCGCCAAAGACTGAGGATTTGCCATGAAGACAACGACAACAGCAGCGGCCACCTTGCTGACCGCGCTCGCCACATTGGCAGGCTGCAGCGCCCAACAAGGCTATGCCGGCGCGCAGTCCTGGAAACGCAACCAGTGCAGCAAGATCGTTGACGCACAGGAGCGCCTTCGCTGCCTGAGGGAAGCCGATCAGTCTTACGACAGCTATCAAAAAGAAGCAGAAGCCGCGACAAAGAAGCCCGCACAGGACCGTGCGACTGCAGCGGAATCGCCCCAACAGTAGAGACACCCCAGGTGCCTGCGCGGCAGAAAGGACACCGGCTGCAACCCGCGAGAATCCGGTCTGGCTTCTGCGCCTTCTGCCGCAAAGACGCCTGGGCGCACGTCCCACCGTCGTCTCAATTTGAGAAAACTTCCCATCGGGCCCAACGGCCTAGGGGTTACACCCAAGGACACGCCCACGCGCCCATGTTTCACTTCTGGAGGACATTCACCAACAGGAGACAAGCATGCAGGTTCAACTTCAGGTCAACGGAAAAGCCGTGACCGTCGACGCGGCGCCCCACACGCTGCTGGTTCAAGCACTTCGCGAACAGCTCAAACTCACCGGCACCCACGTGGGTTGCGACACGGCGCAATGCGGCGCCTGCACGGTGTTGATGAACGGCAAGGCGGTCAAGTCTTGCAACATGCTGCTCGCGCAGGCCGCGGGCACTGACGTCCAGACCATTGAAGGCATGGCCGCTGCCGATGGCACCATGCACCCCATGCAAGCCGCATTCAAGGAATGCCACGGTCTGCAATGCGGCTTCTGCACGCCCGGCATGGTGATGAGCGCCGTGGATCTGCACAAGCGCCAACCCAACGCCAATGAACAACAGGTGCGCGAAGGGCTGGAGGGCAACATCTGCCGCTGCACCGGCTACCAGAACATCGTCAAATCCGTGCTGCAGGGTTCTGCGGCCATGAAATCTTAAGGAGCAGCAACATGGGTGCATCCGACTTTGCCAATCTCCCCCACATTGGGGAATCCGTCCGCCGCAAGGAGGACTACCGCTTTCTGACCGGCGCCGGCCAGTACACCGATGACATCGTGCTGGCCAACATGGCGCAGTGCTACTTCGTGCGCTCGCCCCATGCCCATGCCAAGATCCGCAGCATCAACAAGACCGCTGCGCTGGCCGCGCCCGGCGTGATCGGCATTCTGGACGGCCAGGATGTGGCCGCCGACAAGATCAACGGCCTGCCCTGCGGCTGGCTGATCACCAGCACCGACGGCGAGCCCATGAAGGAGCCGCCACATCCAATCCTGGCACTCGACAAGGTGCGCTACGTGGGTGACCACGTGGCCATGGTCGTGGCTGAAACGCTGGAACAGGCGCGCAATGCCGCCGAAATGGTCGAGGTGGACTACGAGCCGCTGGCCGCCGTGGTCGATGTGCGCGATGCACAGGCCAAGGGTGCCCCGGCCGCGCACGACATCGCACCTGACAACCATTGCTACAAATGGGCCATCGGTGACAAGGGCGAAGTCGACAAAGCGTTTGTCGGCGCCGCCCACGTGACCAAGATCGATCTGGTCAACAACCGCCTGGCGCCCAACCCCATGGAGCCACGCGCCGCCATCGGTCACTACAACCGGGCCGGCGACGACTACACGCTGTACGTCGCCAACCAGAACCCACACGTCGAACGCCTGCTGATGACGGCGTTTGTCATGGGCCTGCCGGAGCACAAGGTGCGTGTGATCGCCCCCGATGTGGGCGGTGGTTTTGGCGCCAAGATCTTCCTGTACGCCGAAGACGTGTGCCTGACCTGGGCCTCGAAGAAACTGAACCGTCCGATCAAGTGGAACTGCGACCGCTCGGAGGCCTTCCTGTGTGATGCCCACGGCCGCGACCACGTGAGCCACGCCGAACTGGCGATGGACAAAGACGGCAAGTTCCTGGCTTTCCGTGTGCACACCGATGCCAACATGGGTGCTTACCTGTCCACCTTTGCCCCAGCCGTGCCAACCATTCTTTACGCGACGCTGCTGGCCGGTCAGTACAAGACGCCGCAGGTGTATGTGGAGGTGGACGCCTGGTTCACCAACACCTCGCCAGTGGATGCCTACCGAGGTGCCGGGCGCCCGGAAGCCACCTACCTGCTGGAGCGCATCGTGAGCCGCGCGGCCTGGGAAATGGGCGTCAGCCAAGACGAGATCCGCCGCCGCAACTTCATCACCGAGTTCCCCTACCAGACCCCGGTGGCGCTGCAATACGACACGGGTGATTTCATCGCCTGCATGGACAAATCGCAAGAGCTGGCCGACGTCAAAGGGCTGGAAGCGCGCAAGGCCGAATCGAAGGCCAAAGGCTTGCTGCGCGGCGTGGGCTACTCCAGCTACATCGAGGCGTGCGGCCTGGCACCTTCCAACGTGGCCGGTGCGCTGGGCGCCAGGGCGGGCCTGTTTGAATGCGGCGAAGTGCGCGTGCACCCCACGGGCAGTGTCACCGTGTTCACCGGTTCCCACAGCCATGGCCAGGGCCACGAAACCACATTCGCACAGGTTGTGGCCGCCCGCCTGGGCCTCTCGCCCGACCAGGTCGACATCGTGCACGGCGACACCGGCCGCGTGCCTTTCGGTATGGGCACCTATGGTTCGCGCTCCATCTCGGTGGGCGGCGCGGCCATCATGCGTGCGCTCGACAAAATTGAAGCCAAGGCCAAGAAAATCGCGGCCCACCTGATGGAAGCCAGCGATGCCGACATCGACTTTGCTGGCGGCGAGTTCAAGGTCAAAGGCACCGACAAGATGGTCACGTTTGGTCAGGTCGCGTTGACGGCCTACGTGCCACACAACTACCCGCTCGACAAACTGGAGCCCGGTCTGAACGAAACCGCGTTCTACGACCCGACCAACTTCACCTTTCCGGCCGGTACCTACATCTGCGAGGTCGAAGTCGACCCCGCCACCGGTGTGGTGCGCGTGGACCGCTTCACAGCGGTGGACGACTTCGGCACCATCATCAACCCGATGGTGGTTGAAGGCCAGGTGCACGGCGGCGTGGTGCAAGGCATCGGCCAGGCGCTCATGGAGCATTGCGTGTACGACCGCGAAACGGGTCAGTTGGTGACCGGCTCCTACATGGACTACACCATGCCCCGCGCCGACGATTTCCCCAACATCACCATCGGCCACGTGTGCACCCCCTGCACCACCAACCCACTGGGCACCAAAGGTTGCGGCGAAGCGGGGGCCATCGGCTCACCGCCCGCCGTCATCAACGCGGTGCTCGACGCGCTCGCGCCGCTGGGTGTCAAAGACCTGGACATGCCTGCGAGCCCGAACCGGGTCTGGGCAGCGATTCAACAAGCAAAAGCCTGAGGAGAACACACATGTACGCATTCGATTACGAACGCCCCGCCTCCATGGCTGACGCCTTGGCCAAGATCTCGGCCGGTGGCCAGGCCTTGGCCGGTGGTCAAACCCTGATCGCTTCCTTGAAACAACGCCTGGCACAACCGTCCAGCCTGATCGACCTGGCCGGCGTCGCTGAGCTCAGCGGCATCAAGAAAGACGGCAACTCACTGGTGATTGGCGCGATGACGCGCCATGAAACGGTGGCCGACAGCGCCGATGTCAAAGCCCTGATCCCGGCGCTCGCCGCGCTGGCCGGTGGCATTGGCGACCGTCAGGTTCGCGCCATGGGCACCATGGGCGGCTCGGTGGCCAACAACGACCCGGCCGCCTGCTACCCCAGTGCCGTGCTCGGTCTGGGCGCCACCGTGCAGACCAACAAACGCACGATTGCTGCCGACGACTTCTTTCAAGGCATGTACACCACGGCCCTGGAAGAAGGCGAGCTGATTACCGCGATCCACTTCCCTGCGCCTCAGAAAGCGGCCTACGCCAAATTCCGCCAACCCGCCTCCCGCTTTGCGCTGGTCGGCGTGTTCGTGGCGCAAACGGCCAACGGCGTGCGCGTGGCAATCACGGGAGCGGGCAATGGCGTGTTCCGCCATGCCGGCCTGGAGGCTGCGTTGACCAAGAGCTTCACGCCCGAGGCGGTCGAAGGCGTGGCCATCGATGCGAACGAACTCAACGGCGATCTGCATGCCAGCGCGGCCTTCCGTGCCCAACTGGTCAAGGTGCAAACCCAGAAAGCGGTCAAGCAAGCCAATGGTTGAACCAGTTTCCGGTTTCGCCACCATCGACGAACTGACCCACGCCCTCAAAGGCGTGGGTTACCACGCACCGCGCCAGCTCGCCACCTCCGTCTTTCTCGCCATGAAGCTCCAGCGCCCGCTGCTGCTCGAAGGCGAGCCCGGCGTGGGGAAAACCGAGTTGGCCAAGGCGCTGTCGAAAGTGCTTGCCCGCCCCATGTTGCGCTTGCAGTGTTATGACGGCATGGAGCAGCGCGAAGCTTTGTACGAGTGGAACCACACGGCGCAGTTGCTGCACATGCGGGCCGCGCAAGACACCGTGACCGCCGATGAGATCGAACGCGAGGTTTACCAGCCACGCTACCTGATCCGCCGCCCCTTGCTGCAAGCGCTACAGGCGCCTGCGCCCGGCGCGGTCTTGCTGATCGACGAGGTGGACCGCGCCGACGAGCCCTTCGAGGCTTTTCTTCTGGAATACCTGGGCGAATACCAGGTGACCATTCCCGAGCTCGGCACCATCAAGGCCGAAGCCGCCCCGATCACCATCCTCACCAGCAACCGCACCCGCGATCTGAACGACGCGGTCAAGCGCCGCTGCCTCTACCAGTGGATGGACTACCCCGAGCGCGAGCGCGAGCTGGCCATCGTGCAAAGCCAGGTCCCCGAGGCCGGGCCCGCGCTGACCGAGCAGATCACGCAATTCGTTTCGCGTCTGCGCTCCATGCCTTTCGCCAATGCCTTCCAGCGCAGCCCCGGCATCGCCGAGAGCGTGGAGTGGGCCAAGGCTTTGGTGGCGCTGGACACGCTCACGCTGGACCCCGAAGTGGTTCAGGACACGGCGGGCATCTTGTTCAAGCAACGCGAAGACGTGGCCGCCCTCATTCCCCTGATCGACGAGTTGCTGCAGCCTGAACCTGCGTGACGCCAGGATGAAGGGCCGATCCACATGATGAAGCTCGGCGACGCGCGCAGCGGCAAACTGCGCGACAACATCACCGGCTTTGGCCGTGCCTTGCGCCGCGCCGGCGTGCCTGTTGACAGCAGCCGCATCGCCATGGCCATCGAAGCCATCGAGCTCGTCGGCATCGAACGCAAAGACGATCTGCATGCGGCTTTGCGCGCCGTGCTGGTGAGCCGCCAGCAAGATCTGGAGGTTTTTGACCAGTTGTTCGACGCCCTGTTTCGCAACCCCGAATTGGCGCAGCAACTGCTCGCCCAGATGCTGCCCAAAGTGCGCCAGGCCGAGGCGCCCAAGCGCAAGGCCCGCGTGCAGGAAGCCCTCGCAGCGGCCAGGGCTCCCAAAGAAGGCCCGCGCAAGGAGAGCGAAATCCAGCTCGACGCTGCGATGACCGCCAGCGATCAGCAACGCCTGCGCCACGCCGATTTCGCCACCCTCAACGCCAGCGAGTTCCGCCTGATCGAGCGCCTGGTGCGCGATGTGCCCCTGCCCTTGCCACCCGTCCGGGGCCGCCGAACGCGCGCCGGTGTGCGCGGTCAACGGCCACACTGGGCCGCAGCCATGCAACAGGCCCGCCGTTTTGAGGGCGAACTGCTGTGGTTGCCCAAGCGCGCCCGCCGGCCACAGGCCCTGCCCCTGCTCGTTCTGGTGGACGTCTCGGGCTCCATGGAGCGCTACGCCCGCCTGCTACTGGCCTTCTTGCACAACGCCACACAAGGCCGCCCGCGCGCCGCCTTTGCCTTCGGCACCGACCTGACCGACCTGCGCCCCGCCTTCCGGCAACGCGACACCGATCACATGCTCGACATGGCCAACGCGGCCATCGCCGATTTCGCTGGCGGCACCCGCCTGGGTGCCTCGCTGGCCACGCTGCGCGAGCGCCACGCGCGCACGCTGGTGGGCCGCCGAACCGTGGTCGTGCTCATCAGCGACGGGCTGGACACGGGCGAGCCCGACGCACTGAATTCCGAGGTCTTGTGGCTCAAGCGCCACTGCCGCCAGTTGTTGTGGCTCAATCCCCTGTTGCGTTTCGACGGCTACGCGCCATTGGCGAGCGGCGCCAAGGTGCTGCACGAGCACGCCGATGGCATGCTCGCGGTGCACAACCTGAGCCGACTCGAGGACCTCGCACAGGCCATGGCACGGCTCATGCAACGCTGAAACCCGACACCCAAAAACCGTTCCAACAGGAGACCCCCACCATGGACATGACCGGCCAACGCACCCTCAAAGCCACCCAGCAACAAGCCTGGGAAGCCTTGAACGACCCTGAAATCCTGAAGGCCTGCATTCCTGGCTGCAAAAAATTTGAAGCCACCGGCGACAACGCCTATGCCGTGGCCGCGGGCATCAAGATCGGTCCCGTCGCGGCAACGTTCAATGGAAACGTGCAACTCACCGACATCGTCGCGCCCACCAGTTACAAGCTCAACTTCGACGCCCAGGGCGGCGTGGCCGGCTTCGGCAAGGGCGAATCGTCGGTCGAACTCAAACCCCTGCCAGAAGGTTGCGAACTGAACTACACGGTGCACTCCACCGTCGGCGGCAAGATCGCCCAACTGGGCCAGCGCCTGATCGATGGCGTGGCCAAGAACATGGCCGAGGACTTCTTCAAGCGGTTTGAAGCGGCGCTGGAAGAGCGCTACCCCCCAGCTGAAACGCCCGCCGACAGCGGCGCCGCTGCTCCCTCCCCCACGCCTGCCTCGGCGTCGGGAATGCCCACCTGGGTTTGGGCCGCGGGCGCCGTCGCGGTGGCCGTGGTCATCTGGCTGATCAGCCGCTGACATCACACATCAAAGCCATGGAAAACCTCGACCTCACCGTTCTTCGCAACCTGCTGCAATGGCGCCGCGCCGGGCAAAAGGCGCTGCTGGCCACTGTCGTGCGCACCTGGGGTTCATCGCCCCGCCCGGTGGGCTCGATCATGGCACTGTGCGAATCGGGCGCAGTGGTGGGTTCGGTCTCGGGCGGCTGCATTGAAGACGACCTGATCTACCGCTACAGTCGCGCCAACACCCCCCAAGGCTCAGCCGCCATCGAAGGCATCAGCCACGACATCCCCAGCGGGCCGCCCGAGCGAGTGACCTACGGCGTCACCGCAGACGAAGCCCACCGCTTCGGCCTGCCTTGTGGCGGCACGCTGGAGCTGTTGCTGGAATTCAACCCGGAAGTGGCACCGCTGGAAACGCTGGTGCAAACGCTCACCGATGGCCACATGATGGAGCGCCACACGGCCATTGCCACCGGCGAAGTCAAACTCGTACCGGCCAGCAAACCGCAGGCCCTGAGCGACGACGGCACCACACTGCGCAACAGTTTTGGACCCGAATACCGCATGCTGCTGATTGGCGCCGGACAGCTCACCGAATACCTCGCCACCATGGCGCTGTTCTGCGGTTTTGCGGTTACCGTTTGCGACCCGCGAGAAGAGTACCGGGGTAACTGGCAGGTGGCGGGCGTCAAGCTCGACGCCGGCATGCCCGACGACGTCGTGACCGCTTTCAACGTCGACCGGCGCACCTGCGTCATCGCGCTCACCCACGACCCCAAGCTCGACGACCTCGCCCTGCTCGAAGCGCTGGGCAGCGAAGCGTTTTACGTGGGAGCCATTGGCTCACGCCGCAACAACGAAGCCCGGCGGGCCCGCATGATCGAGCATTTCGATCAAACCGAAGACAGCCTGGCTGCCATGCGAGGTCCGATAGGCATCTACATCGGCAGCAAAACGCCACCGGAAATAGCGGTCAGTGTGATGGCCGAAGTCTTGGCGCTGAAAAACGCCGTGCCATTGCCGCGCGACATGCAGGTGGGACCGGCCAAGGAACAGCTGCAACCCGGCAGCGGAACAGCCGCCGTGTGTTTTTCGGGCCAGCGCACGGCCTAACGGGCCCTCTGGCGAAGCGGCACATGAAGGTCATGGCCGCCTTCGATTGGCGGCCCGATCCAGGCCACGGGGCAAGGGTAAACCCCAGTCTCATATGTTTCTGGCCGCCCGCCGAACCCGCTCCAAAACTGATTAAATGAAGGCGGCTCTGGCAACAAGGGCCGCCCATTCCCATGTCCCACAGCAACCCCATCCTTCTACCTGAGCACCAGCGCATGGCCGCGATCGAGCGGGCACGCCAAGCCATATTGCTCGGTCATGGGGCTCACGCTGCGCCTGGATTGGCTCCAGACATCGAGCGATCGTGGCGGCGTTGCCTGACGATGGGCCACGAACCAGACCGCCCGGTTACGTTCGACTGCATTTCATCGAGCAACACACGCCGTGTACTCGATGCGAGCCGTCCCTTGCTGAAGGCAGCCGCCCCGGTGGTGCGAACGCTCACCCGAGCCATGCTGCACACACGGTATTTCGCCATATTGACCAATGCCGACGGCGTGGTCATCGATGTGCATGGCCCGGTGGACCGCAACGACCCGCCTGCTGCGACGCTGGCCCGCGTCGGCATCGACCTGTCGGAAGCCACCGTGGGCACCACGGCCATCGGAACCACACTGGCCGAGCAACAGTCGGTATGGCTGCACCGTGGCGAACACTTCTTTCAGGACAACGCCGTCTTCAGTTGCGCGGGCGCGCCGATCTGGGGCCCCGATGGCCGCTGCGTGGGCATGCTTGATCTGACGGGTGTCAATGTGGTGGAGCAGCCTGCCCTCAAACACCTGGTCACGCAATCGGCCCGCAGCATCGAGAACGCACTCACGCTGGCGCAACCCCATCGGCTGCTGCTGCGACTGAACTGGCCGGGCCGCGTTTTGGGCGACGACAACGACGGTTTGGTCTGCCTGGATGCCGATGGCTACATCACCGGCATGAACCGGCCCGCCATTGAAATGCTGTGCGCTTCGCCCGAAACCATGCAAGCCCATGCCGACAGCGTATTTGCCCTCAGTTGCGCCGACTTGTTCGACGCGGCCAGCCAGCACCGGGGGGCCTTCGAAGTCCCGTTGTGGTCGGGTCTTCGTTTGTTGGCACTGGCTCAACCGCACACGGCGGGACAACTGGGGCAGCACGCATCGGGCCACGGCGTGCCCCTGAAAGACCATGAGATTTCCTTGATCCGCAAAGCCGTGGAAGACGCCCAGGGCAATGTGGGCGCAGCGGCCCGGGCACTGGGCATCAGCCGAGCGACCGTCTACCGCCGCCTTCAGACCAAACGGTCAGGACACTGATTCGCCCGCGCCATACGGGCCCTCCGTCGGCGTGGTTTGTTCCAGCGCCGGTCGCCAGATCAGGGTGCCGTGAGTGTCATGCCCTGCTGCTGGAACAAGCGCAACAGCTCACCGCTTTCCCGTATGGTTTTCAACGCAGCGTCCAGCGCCAGGGCGAGCTCCTTGTTGGTTTTTTTCACGGCCATGCCCACCGGCCAGCCGTTGTTGGGTATGCCGTTGAGCGCCAGCGTTTCCAGCTCGTAGCGGCCAGGTTTCACGCCAGCTACAAGCATCGCGGCTTCAGCCTGCGCGCGCGTCAGGTAGGCCGCAGTTGCCTGCCCATTCAGCACCGCTTCACCCGCCTCCATACCTGTGTTGAAGATGCGAACCTGGTTGCGCAACAACCCTCCGCCATAGCCCATGACAGCGCTGGCAGCGCCCGTGCCACGCTCGGCAGCGATCACGCTGTCCTTGAGATCTTCTGGCCGCTGCACCTGGGCGAGTTTTTCGGTATCTCTCAACAAAACAAAGGACTGCCGCATGTATGGCCCCACCACCAGCACCTGCGGGTTGTTGTTCATCAGATTTTTGTCGACCGGTACCTGCAGCATCACATCAGCGGGACCGTAACCCAGGTAGTGCCCCTTCCAGACCATGTTGCGCAGGTCGTCGTCCATGTTCTCGTCGGCGTCAAACGGCAACAAGGAGAGCTGCAAATGCATGGCCCTGGCCAGGGCACCCGCCACCGCCACATCCAGACCTTGCATATCTGTGACAGGGCCGCCTGCAAAGGGCGCATTGTCTTTGTAAACCGCTACCTTCAACACGCCGCTGGCTCGCACCCTGGCCAGATCGGTCACCTCGGTTTGCGCATGGACCAGCGGCACGACGCCAAGGAACAGGGGCAACAGCAGGCCCATGGCCCACCGCCTCCCCACTGCAAACGGGCCTGGCTTCGCAGGTGCCAAGGCGTGCTCGATCTGTTTTTTCATGAATGGGTCTCCGTTGTCTCGGTGGTTGGTTCCAGCTTCTGCAAAGCGCTCAGCCAGGCAGGCGCACAGGCCTGCTGCGCCCTCAAGGCTCGCGCCGCGTTTCGAGGTAGGTCTTGATCGACCAGATTGCTTCCTGCGTCAGGATGCCTTCAAACGGAGGCATGTAAACGCGGCCGCCACGTGTGCGACCGCGGCGCACCGTCCCCAAAAAGTAGTCATCGATTTCCTGGAAACAGGCGTTCTTTTTGGCTTCGTCTGCCATGCCCACACAATCGGTGTCGATCTTTCTCAGGTCGGGGGAGATGCCACCGGAGATGGCCTCCAGTCCATGGCAGCGCGCGCAATTCTGGTTGTAAGCCGAAGCACCAATGCGCAAAGCTTCGGCGTGGGCCTCGCCCTTGCTGAACGGATTCGTCTCGCGCCACTTGTCCCCCAGTTGCGGCAAAGTGTGTGTGTCGACCGACTGCGGCACCACATCACCGTGGGCAAAAGCCGCAACAGCGATCAAGGCCGTGACGGCAGCAACGCATCCTCGAGCCAGGCCGCGAGAAGAAAGGGTGTTGAATGAAAAGCGCATGGGTGTTGTCTCCAGGTTTCGATTGGGTCTCCCGGCCTTGGATAGCAATATGCAGGCCATCTGCCGTGCTCTTTGCTGTACCCGGACACACAAGCTCATCTGCCCATGAAAACACCCAAAAGTGTCCCAATTTGCATCACTCGCAACAACCCATGCCGCGAAGGTGTCCCGTCCTGGGTCGCAATGTGGTTCGTGCAAGGTTCGGTGCCATTCCCGCCCTTTGCACCGTCGCCCAGCAGAACGCGACAACCCACTTTCCGGCCGATTTCCGTGTCGTTGAGCACATGGCCAGCAAATTGCTTGTTCGAAGTGGAACAGGGCTTGTGTCAGTGTGTTTCACATTGGCGTATCCCCTGTTGATCCCCTGGCTGGACACCAAGACAATACCGATGGAAAACGATCAGAACGAAACCAGCAAACACCTGAGCCGTCAGCCCCGCGCCGAAGACGCCTGGGGCATTGACGTGTGGAACAACAACACCGGGAACCCGGGAGACAACATGACTGCTTCCAAGCCCCGAGAGGCGCGTGGGCTGAGAGCCAGCCCACCTGTGGCCAGTGCCATGGATTCGACCAACCTGATCCATCAGTCGCATCGCCGCTCGCTTGACTACGGCATCACGGCCCACGCCGAGCCCGACTTTTCCAGCCCTTCGCGCGGCCTGCTCAACGACGCACTGGACGAGAACCGCTTTCTCTTCCAGCACGCGGCTCCCGTGATGGAAACGCTCTACGACCAGATCGTCAATACCCACAGCATGGTCTTGCTGACCTCGGCACGCGGCATGGTGCTCCATTCTTTGGGGGACACCGATTTTCTTGAAAAAGCCTCACGCGTGGCGCTCACCCCCGGCATGGATTGGTCAGAAGAGAACAAGGGCACCAACGCCATAGGCACGGCGCTCACCGAAGAAGAAGCCCTCACCGTTCATGGCAACCAGCACTTCATGAACGCCAACAAGGTGTTGACCTGTTCGTGCGCGCCCATCTTTGATCCTTATGGTCAGGTGATCGGCGCGCTCGATGTCACTGGTGACCACCGCAGCTTTCACCAGCACACCCTGGCCCTGGTGCGCATGTCGGCCCAGATGATCGAGAACCACATGTTCGCCGACATCTTCCCCAAGGCCATCCGCATCCATTTCCACACCCGCTCCGAGTTTCTCGGCACGCTGGTGGAAGGCATCGCGGTGTTCTCGCCGGAAGGCCGCTTCATCTCGGCCAACCGCAGCGCCCAGTTTCAGATTGGCCTCCCCTTCGCGGCCCTCAAAGCGCACACCTTCTCGTCCCTGTTTGGCATTCCTGTTTCCGCCTTGAGCGAACTCTTCACCGGCACCACCCCCAACCCCAAACAGCTGTGTCTTCACAACGGCGTTTCGGTCTGGGCACGGGTGAAGCTCAAAGCACAAAACGCCTGGATGGCCCACCCACAGGACGTGCAGCCCCCCCCCACGCCAGCCAACGCCCAGCCTGCTCCGCTCAAGCAAACGGGCAAACGCATGCAGCTGTCATCGCTGCAGTACCTGGACACCGGAGACCCGCAGGTCTCTTCCGTCATTCACAAGCTGCGGCGGGTATCGGGACGTGATATTCCCGTGATGATCCTGGGTGAAACGGGCACGGGTAAAGACCTGTTGGCCCAGGCTATCCATGGCGACTCCAGCCGCTCGGGCCAGCCTTTTGTCTCGGTCAACTGCGCATCGATTCCAGACAACCTGATCGAGTCGGAGCTGTTTGGTTACGAAGAAGGTGCCTTCACCGGTGCGCGCAAGAAAGGCTCTATCGGCAAGATCCTGCAGGCCAATGGTGGAACCCTGTTCCTCGATGAAATTGGCGACATGCCGAAACATCTGCAGGCGCGTTTGCTGCGTGTGTTGCAAGAACGCAAGGTCAACCCGCTGGGTTCGACCAAGGAGATGGAAGTCGATGTCGCTGTGATCAGCGCAACCCACAAAAACGTCAAGGACATGATTGCGCGGGGTGACTTTCGCGAAGACCTGTATTACCGGCTGAATGGCCTGGTGGTGCGTTTGCCCGCCTTGCGTGAACGAACCGACTTCCAGCTGGTGGTGCAGAAGATTCTGAAATCCCTGTGCGAGAACGGCCAGCGTGTGGCCATTTCGCTAACGGTCATGGACCTGCTGCGGCGCTACCACTGGCCCGGCAATTTCCGCCAGCTGCACAACCTGCTGCGCACAGCGGTGGTGATGGCAGGCTGCGAGGGGGAGATCCTCATGGAACATTTGCCTGACGATTTTCTTGAGGAAATCGAGCATGGTTACAACGCACACCTGCCCCCCAATGTGCTGGAAGCCATTGCGCACTCCCATGCCACGGCAACGCCAACGGCCGTGCCATCCACGCCCGATCCCGACGGTCACCGGCTACAAGATGTGGCATTGAGCGCCATGGCCAACATGCTGCGCCTGCACAAAGGCAATGTGTCGGCCGCCGCCAAAGCACTCGGCGTTTCACGCAACACCATCTACCGCAAAAGAGACCAGTTGCCGCCCGACGTGCTGGGCTGAACAAGGTGCCTTGCGTGGGCCCGACCCACGCTGGCTCTAGTTCCCCCGGTCCATCCAGACCGGTTCCAGTTCGCGCCATGCGCGCTGCACATTGAAGGCATGGCGCTCCGCGTAACCGGCCCAGTGCGCGTATGCAGGCATGGGCACCTGACCGGCTTCCTGAGGTTGATGTCCTTCGTCCATCGCTTGCAGAACGCCCTGGCGCAATGCCGTGAGATAGGCCCGCGTTTCGATCAGCGCTTCTGGCAAGGAACCGCGTTCTTGTGAGGAAGACACCACCGCCGACACCACATGCAGGGGTTTCAGTTGATCAAGGTGGTTCAAGGCCAACAGCCACCCCTCCACGCTGCCCTGTGAGAGCTCGGGAATCCGGCCCATGTAGGCCAGGCCGCCCGCCCAGACAATGCGCAACCTGGCGTTCCACAAAACGAGGTCTCCTTCGGTGTGCCCCTGCTCGATCGGCATCACCTGCAAAGCCAGTCGCCCGACCTGCAACACATCACCGCTGTTCAGAACCCGGTCAGGCCAGCGAATGTTCGTGCCGGCCATGGCCGCTTCGCCCGCTTTCCGTTTCAAACTGGCAAGGCAATTCGAACAGCGTTCACGCATGGCGGCAAGCGTGGCAGACGTGGACACAATCGCCGCTTGCCCACCGCGCACCAACTCATCGAATGCCCCATTGGCCAACACGTTTTCAGCGTGCGCATGGGTGTTCACCACCCAGCGCACACGCGCCTGAAACCGGCACACCACTGACCGCCTAACGCGCAGCCCATGCAACAGGCTGGGCCCAGGATCGATCACCGCCGCCTCACCGCCATCCAGTACCACGGTCGTCGGCGCCACATGGCCCCGGTTCCCAACACCGACCTCGGCCACCGCCCCCGGCCACACCCACACGCCCGGGGCCAGCGGCTCCCAGGGCACGGGCTCAACGCCAGCCTGGGCACGACAATCAGTCTGGGCGGGCGATGCCACGCAACCCGCCAACCAGAGGCCGAGGAAGCAGACAACGGCTCTGAGAAAACCGCTCACCCCAGGGACCCCAGGTTGCGACGCACCGCCAGACGCAGCGCCTGCAAGGTGTCGGCCTCGTGGCCCAGGTGCCCCGAGCGGGTCAGGGTCAAGCGCATGCGCTCGGCACCACCTGTTTCCAGCGCCGCCCATGCCTGGCTGTTTCGACTCGGGCACACCGCATCGAACTGCCCATGCACCCAATCGATGGCCACGCCTGCCCCTGAAGCGGTGTGCACCGCGCGGTCCAGCTCGCCGGGCCTGACAAAGCCGCGCTGCAACAGGTAATGCGCCTGCACGCGGTATTTGTCTCGCAAACGCCGGTCAACGGGGCGGCTGCGAAGCAAGTCTTTGTTCGCCAGGGCGCGTCGAAGGCCGCGCCCCAAACCTGCCACATCGCGGCGAATGCGCGTTGCCAAAACCTGATCGCCGCTTGAGACCGCATGGCGCAGGCTTCGGCGCATTCCCACCGCGGCACAAGCCATTTCCAGGGTGTTCCACCGCCGCACAACGCGCAGCACTGTCACACCACCTGTTCCACTTTGAATCACTTTGCGCAATGCCACCAACACCGAAGGCACACCGTAGCCCGGTGCGCGCGGCCACCGTGGTTCAAAACCCACGCGGCCCACCACCTTGCCGCCGGGTTGCAACAGTCCGGCCAACTCGCGCCGGCTGGTGGCAAAAGCACCACGCAAAACCAGCCGATCAACCCGCTGCGGATGGCGTTGCACGTAAGCCAGCGCAACCACCGTGCCCCAAGAGCCCGCCAATACATTCCACCGCTCGACACCCAGTTTCTGGCGCAAGGCTTCGAGGTCGCAAACCAATGCCTGCAAGGTATTGCGGGCGATTTCACCGCGCGGCCTGCTCGCGCCGCAGCCGCGTTGATCGGGGGCAACGGCCCACTGTTTCGCCAGATCGAGAGGCTGCAACATGCCCGGTTGGCAGCTCGCGCCTGGGCCACCATGCAGCATCAGCCAGGCCTCTCCCTTTTGATTTCCCACCACCCGGTAAGCCATTCGATGCTGGCCGCCAATCGGCAGATACTGAGGAGAAGGCCAGACGTGGGACATGGTGGGTGGCAAGTGACGGGGTGTGAGAACTGGGTGAATACCCTGATAGGGGTGAACAGCGATGGCAAATGGCATTGATGTTGCTTAGGATAAAAGCGCTGGCCATGGGATTCATCCCGCAGGCTTGCAGACACGTTTCATGCCAACTTCAACTGGAGACCGACTATGCAGTGGACCACCCCTTCTTTCACCGACCTTCGTTTCGGATTCGAAATCACGATGTACATCGCGAACCGCTGATCTTCAGCGGGCCTTGGTCATGCTGAAACAGTCACCACAACATTGACCCGATCAACATGACCTGAAAAAGCGCACGGGTGCAAATCGCGTGCGCTTTTTCCTTTCTTCGACTCCTCACGACACACAGGCCAGTCTATGCGCATCCGGGTATTGGGTTCTTCCGCAGGCGGTGGTTTTCCGCAATGGAACTGCAACTGCAGCAACTGCAAAGGTCTTCGCAACGGCACGATCAAGGCGCAAGCGCGCACGCAGTCGTCCATCGCCATCAGCGTCACCGGTCAGGACTGGCTGCTCGTCAACGCCTCGCCTGACATCCTCAAACAGATCGCTCAAACACCCGATCTGCAGCCTGCCCGCGCCGTGCGCGACAGCGGCATCGCCGCCGTGTTGCTGATGGATGCGCAAATCGATCACGTCACCGGACTGCTGATGCTTCGCGAGCGCCAGACCCCGCTTCCCCTGCTGGCCACGCCAGAGGTGCTGTCCGACCTGTCCGATGGATTTCCCATCACCCGCATCCTGTCGCACTACTGCACAGTCGCGCCCACCGAATTGCCCATCGACGGCCGCACCACCGACATACCCGGCCTGCCCGGCGTACAGGTGCAAACAGTGGCCCTGTCGTCCAAGCCGCCACCCTATTCGCCCTTTCGCGGCAACCCGCGCCCGGGCGACAACATCGGGCTCTTGCTGCACAACCCCGCCACCGGTGCGAAAGCGTTTTACGCCCCCGGTCTGGCTGCGGTCACACCCGAGCTGCTCGAGATCATGGGCCGCTGCGATGTGATTCTGGTCGATGGCACGTTCTGGACCCACGATGAAATGCAGCGCGAAGGACTGTCCAAAAAAGCCGCGCTCGACATGGGCCATCTGCCACAGAGCGGCCCGGGAGGCATGATCGAGCAACTCGACAAGCTGCCCAAAAGTGTCCGGAAAATCCTGATCCACATCAACAACACCAACCCCATGCTGGTCGAAGACTCCGACGAGCGCGCGGTGTTGACGGCACATGGCATCGAGGTGGCGTTTGATGGCATGGAGGTGGGGTTGTGACCCCCCTGCGCCATGGCGCGCTTGACCTGGCGCGGCTGGCGGTCTGGCCACGCCCGGGCAAGATCAACATCGCCGGTGCCAGGCCCATCTGAACCAAGAACCCCATCATGGAAATCGCACAACACCCCCGTCCAGCCAACGGTTTGCCCGCCTGGACGCCCGAAGCGTTTGAAGCGCAGCTGCGCGACAAGGGCCGCAGCTACCACATTCACCATCCCTTCAATGTGCGCATGAACACAGGCGGCTGCACGCCCGACGAGATTCGCTGCTGGGTCGCCAACCGCTTCTACTATCAAATCTGCATTCCGCGCAAAGACGCCGCGGTTCTGGCCAACATGCCCGACCGCGCCCACCGCCGTCTGTGGATGGAGCGCATTCTTGATCACGACGGCCACGGCGATTTTGAAGGCGATGCCGCTGGCGGTATCGAGGCCTGGACGCGGCTGGGCGAAGCCGTGGGCATATCGCGCGAAGAGCTTTGGTCGCTGCAAGGCGTGGCGCCTGCGGTGCGATTTGCTTGCGACGCCTATGTGAATTTCGCGGCCAAGGCGCCGTGGCAAGAGGCGGTGTGTTCTTCGCTCACCGAAATGTTCGCCCCCCAGATCCACAAAGACCGCCTCGCCACCTGGCCCAGGCACTACCCCTGGATCGAAGCCAACGGCCTGTCCTATTTCCGCAGCCGCATCCCGCTGGCCGGCCGCGACGTGGAACACGGCCTGCGCGTCACCCTCGAACACTTCACCACCCGCGCCCAGCAACACCGCGCGCTCGACATTCTGCAGTTCAAGCTGGACATCCTGTGGTCCATGCTGGACGCCATTGAAAAAGCCAGTCAATAAATGACGACTCCCGACGCCGCTTCGCGCCTTCCCCCCAAGGGCATGGCCTCGCGACCACGCCTACGGCCTGGCAAAGCCAGTTCCGTGGCGTGTGCTGGGTTGGGTTCCTCTGCTCCGGAAAGGTTTGCAATTGGATCAGCCCATGAATGAATCAACCCCCTTGCCAGAACACCCCAAGCTCTCGCGCCGTTTCCGTCTGCAATTCGAAGAGGCGCAGAACCGCTGGGTGTTGCTGTACCCCGAGGGCATGGTGCAGCTCAACGACAGCGCTGCGGAGATTCTGAAGCGTTGCGATGGCGAGCGCAGCCTGGCCGAGATCGTGATCGAGCTGGAATCGGCATTCAAGGTTCAAGACCTGATGCCGCAAGTCAGCTCGCTATTGGAAGAAGGGCAGCGCCGTGGCTGGGTGGAATAGGCCCATCCCTGCCGCGCTGCGCGTGACCCCCTCAAGGGGGCGCCGCTGGCGGACCGGCGTAGCCGGGTCCGCGGCGGCCTCGGCTGACAGGCCCTCAAATTGCGCTCTGGAGAACCTCGTTTGAATACCGTGCCCATCCCTGTCGGCCCACCCCTTTGGCTGCTCGCCGAGCTCACCTACAAGTGCCCGCTGCACTGCGTGTTTTGCTACAACCCCACGCAGCATGCCCGCATACAAGACGAAATGAGCACCAAGCAGTGGGTCAGCGTCATGCAGCAGGCTCGCAAGCTGGGCGCCGCTCAGTTGGGTTTTTCCGGCGGCGAGCCGCTGCTGCGTGATGACCTGGTCGAACTCGTGCAGGAAGCCCACCGTCTGGGTTACTACACCAACCTCATCACCTCTGGCGTGGGCCTCACACCCGCGAAAGCGCAGGCCCTCAAAGATGCCGGGCTGGACCACGTTCAACTTTCGTTCCAGGATTCCACCAAGGAGCTCAACGACTTTCTGAGCCACACCAGGACTTTCGAGCTCAAGCAGCGCGTGGCGCGCCTGATCAAGGCCCACGACTGGCCGATGGTCTTGAACTGCGTCTTGCACCGCCACAACCTACCCCATGTGCGCAAGATCATCGATATGGCCGTGGCGCTGGAAGCCGAATACCTCGAACTTGCCAACACGCAGTACTACGGCTGGGCCTGGATCAACCGAGACCACCTGATGCCCACACGCGAAGAGCTGGAGGAAGCCGAGGCGCTGGTCACCCAGTTTCGCATCGAACAAGAAGGCAAGACCGGCTCAAAGACCCGCGTGCTGTTCGTCGTACCCGACTACTTCGAAGAAAGGCCCAAGGCCTGCATGAACGGCTGGGGCTCGGTGTTTCTCAGCGTCGCGCCCGATGGCCTGGCCATGCCTTGCCACAACGCACGCGACCTGCCCAACCTCGCCCTGCCCAACGTCAAAGACACGCCCATCGCCGAGATCTGGCAACGCAGCAACGCCTTCAATGCCTTCCGCGGCGACAGCTGGATGAAAGCGCCCTGCCGCACCTGCGACGAACGCCACAAAGACTTCGGCGGCTGCCGTTGCCAGGCCTTCATGATCACCGGCGACCCGGCCAATGCCGACCCGGTGTGCAGCAAATCACCCCACCATGAGAAGGTGGTGCAACTGGTCGCGCAAGCACCCACGCGGCGCCACATTCCCATCGTGTTCCGCAGCGACGACGAATCGCGCCACCTTCACCCGGTGCCATGAGCGGACCCCAATCCGTTCACGCTTGAGCCCAAGCCAGGCGCAACCGTCTTGGCCTCTTCACAACCGCATGCCGGGTGCATCGCTGGTGAGCCGACAACCCATTTTTGAAGCCGGCCCCTCGCCGCACTGGTGCGATGGCGACCGTGGCCTTGCAGAGGAACTGGCTCGCATTCGCTCCTCTCGTGACCCAGCCATTGACCTTTCACATGTCGATATCCGGTCGGAGCCATGGACAGACTGATTGCCGCCCATTTGAGGGGCCGGTTGAGGCTGACAGCAGTTGGCCAGGTTTTGCAACTCAATGACAGCCGCCGCCGGAACCTGCCATTCGTCATCCTGCGAGGCGACCGACCGCTGTACCTTCAGCAGCGGCCACTCTAGAGCAATGAGTCGCAGGAGGTGCCGAGCGACGCCTACCCACCAAGGCGGCCAGCACTTCGCGACCCTGAGCGGAGGTAGTCGCTGCGGATTCTGGTACCCGCTGTGCAGCGGGACCTGCCTTCGGAGGAAAGTGACGACATTTTCCCCAAGCAAGGACGCTCCGAGCCTCGCGAATCGAGAAAATCAAGCCACTTTCGGTGACCAATTTGCCATCGGCGCCGAGGGTCACTTGGAGTTGCATCATCCTGTTTGATCACTGGCATCTGCACCTGAGTCGCTCCACCTGGCTTTTCGTCACACTGGAGTGTCAGCGCCAAGTAACGTGCGCCAGTTCTCCAGCCTGTACACCGTGAGTTGTTACACGCTTGAGCGATCAAATCATCGAACTCCGATGCGCTCCAAACCCCGCCATCGCTCCATCCGCCACTGCCAGGGTTACATTCCCAGCCATTCGAGCGGCATCGCCACACGCAAACACGTTGGGCACGCTGGTGGCTTTGAATTCATCCACTTTGATGAACGGACCCATGGGGCCATCTTCCAGCGAGCAGCCCAGTTGTTCTGCGATGGGACTGCTCAAGAAGGTGCGGGGCTGGGTAAACAAGGCATTCATGGTGAAAATGCGGCCGTCTTGCAGCACCACGTCGGCGAACCCGTCGATGCGCGCAATGCGCGCCGCCTCCACTTGCGTTCCGCGGCGGGCGATGGCTGCGAGCTCTTCTGCGCCAGGGGTGTATGCGCCATTCAAAAACAGAGTAGGGCTGCCCCAGTCTGGCAGCATGATGGCGTGGTGTTGGGCCAGGGGCGACGCGGCAATGATGCCGATGGGCCCCGCGTCTGCTTCATACCCGTGGCAATACGGGCAATGAAAGACGCTACGACCCCAGCGTTCGACCAAGCCGGGCACTGTAGGCAATTCGTCACGCACGCCGGTGGCAATGATGAGGTGCTGAGCCCTGACCGTCTCGCTGCCCACGCGGAAGCCCAGCCACCCGTCTGATGTCACGTGGGCATCGTCAGCAGTGCCGTGCAGCCATTCCACGCTGGGGTAGTTCATGAGCTCCTCGCGGGCGTCGGCAGCAATTTCGGCGGGCGCGCGGCCATCCTGGGTCAGGTAACCGTGCGATGAGCCGCCGACGGCGTCGACAAAGCGGTTGCGCCGTTGGGCAGCGTCTACCACCAAAACATTGCGGCGCGCGCGGGCCAATTGCAGAGCCGCAGCCATGCCGGCGTAGCTGCCCCCGATAACGGCAAAGTCAAATGTTTTCATGGATGTGATCTTCCAGTTGATGCGTCCGGGAGTGACCGTGGACCCTGTGTTGGGCCATACGGCGGTGAAAGTCAGCTGACAGCGTGGCCAAGGTGACCGCGCCGAAACGTTTGAGCAACAGGGCCTCGGCCTCTTGAGCGGCGCCGGCCAAGGCGTCGTTCACGGCTAAGGCAACCAGGCAGCTTGGGTTTTCCTCCCGAAAGCCCAGTGACACCAGCTTGGGAGCGCCCAGCGCTTGGTACACATCGGCCAGGGTGATGCGCTCCAACGCGCATGACAGCACCCAGCCACCACCGTGGCCTTTTGCTGAGGCCACAAACCCGGCGTTACGCAGGCCGCTCATCAGGCGGCGCAGCACTACCGGGTTGGTCTTCATTGCGGCGGCCAGTGTCTCGGACGTGGCAGGACCATCGCCCTCGGCCATGTGCAACAAGACGTGCAAGACGTCGGAGAGTTGGTTGTTTTGTTTCATGCAACATTATTAGTTGCATGTATTTAGCCCTACGTTGTTGATGGTCATCCGCGCAGCGCGAGCTGGTGCCGCTGCAGGTTTCAATTGTTCAGACTGGGTTCCGCCTCTTTTGGGAAGGCCAGAGGGCCTCATTTGCAGGAAATGTGCGGCCGCTTCGACCGTCTTGCGCGCGCGTTCACCACACGTGACACGGTCCCATGCCCATAACTGTGGTGCGTCGTTCATTGCCCGCACAGGGGCTGGGATAAGCCTACGAACTCCGCCAAAATGAAATTCTCAAGGACCGTCGATGGCCGAAGTGAGAAACCACGCAGGGTTCCGCAACCTGACATACGTCAATTGCGCCGGGGAGGTGAGCGACGTTGGCAGTTCCCGGCGCGGGCGCCCCCGCATGACGTCCCGGGTGCAGCGTCGCCCCTGCAGTTCAGGCCTTCACTTCTACCACCGGTTCAAAGCCACCGAAGATCATGCGTTTGCCGTCGAAGGGCATGGGCGGGTTGCCAGGGGTGGAGGGATCCATGCGCGGGTCTTCCATCATCTTCTTCATGCCGGCGTCGCGCGTGGCCTTGTCCGGCCATTCGACCCACGAAAAGGCCACCGTCTCCTCGGCCGAAGCCTGGACTGCTCGGCGGAAATCGGTGACCTTGCCGTCGGGAACGTCGTCGCCCCAGCCCTCGATCACGCGGATCGCGCCCAGCTCGAGGAATATCGGGTCGAGCTGGCGCGCGTGCTCGATGAACTTTTGTTTGTTGGCGGTGGGTACCGCGATCACGAAACCATCGATGTATGACATGTCTCACTCCTGTTAGGTTGATCGGTCAGCGCGCCCGCCTGTGGGCGCCTTGTACTCCATCGACGAACCACAGGGAACCAAATCGACATGGCCTGCCTCGGCAGGAGGACAAGCGCTCATGGCGGCCCTGGAGAAGTGCCGCTGCAGCATGTCGACCACGGTCGGCCGCACTCCCTCAGCATAGACCTCCTTGCCCCCGCAGGTCGCGGCGGATAGCGCGGCGCTACCGTTTAACAATGCCCGCACCCGGCGGCGGTCGTAGCTGAGTGGCCGTTGAAAGTACGCTCCGCTTGATCTACCCACAGCATCAATGCCCAGATCGCTCGACGCGAAGCGCCTCCTGGTGCTTGGCCTGTCGTCACGCAGGGGGAGCGCCCCTCGACTGGACCTTGGTCGAACGGGATCGCCACGCCCTTGCGTTGCGGAGTTTCGCGCAGGCGATCGACCTTGTGCATTTCGGCACCCTTAATGGCCGCAGGGATGGTGGCAAGGTTGAAGCCCTTGCCATCCAGCGCGCTCATCAGCGTTGCAAGCCTGTCAAAGTCGGGTTGTGGGATTGAAGGCCCCTGTGCTAAAACAATCGTGCATCGCCAGGCAGATTGGTCGCAGACATGCATCGATCGCTCAGATTGAACGTCACTTCGATGGCTTCAGACACCACTTGCATCTTGGTCGGCGCGAACTACAAAGGCGATCGGGCCCCCGCTAAGGCCCGCAGAAATTGCATTGTGTTGTGAGCAAGCAGCAGGCATGCGATTTTTGAACTGACATGACCTCGTACTCAGCGTAGATTCCAGAGCACTGCATTCTTCGCAGACAACCGTTCATATTCAAAGGAAAGACATGGCAACCCGCAAGACCACCAAAAAGTCTGAACTCGCAACCGCCGGCGCACACCTGAGCACCGCTGTCCAGGAAGTGGGCACCGCCGTTTCGCACAAAATCAGCGGCCTTGTGAAGTCTGCCGAGAAGCAGCTCGCGAAGGCCCAGGCAGAGCTGTCCAAGGCGGCTGCATCCGCTGAGAAGTCGGTCAAGGCCGCTGAAAAGAAGCTCGAAGCCACCAAGCGCAGCACCAGCAAGCGACTGACTGCTCTGCAAGTTGGCGCCGAGCGCAAGGCAAAGGCTCTGCAGAAGGCCATCGAGAAGGACGCCGCTGCGTTGAAGAAGGCCGTTGACGCGAAGACCAAGACTGCTGCGCCTAAGAAGGCAACAGTTAAGGCGCCGGTTGATAAAAAGGCTGCGGTGAAACCCGCTGCCAAAAAGCCTACGGCCAAGAAAGCTACGGCCAAGAAGAGCGGCAAGTAAGGCGGACTGTCGGGCGGTGGACCCGTTACCGGTCTGCCGTCTGGTCGGTGCGGGGCATGGCCAAGGCCTGCGTCGTCTGGTTAATTGGCACACTGCTGGTGTCATGCAGCGCGGCACAGGTGGTCGCTTTGTGGCGCGTCGGCAAATCGGTCGAAGGACGGCAACGGGTCGACTCGCGCCGGTGGTGACCTGAGAAAGCGGTCGTTCGGTACAACCCGACTGCGGGCGTCGGCTTCCTGGAGCGGCCACGAACCAGTGGTTTCGGCCATGAGCGGTCAGTGGTTAATTGGGAAAGCAGTCGTTCAACGTAAAACTTATCTGACCACCAACACTTGTGGCGTAGCCGCCTCCTGCTGTTGTGGGTCCGTGTCTATTGACAAGTTCACCCGCCACTTTTCAAGTTCGCCAATTCCTCAGATGAGAGCACCTTTGGGTCTACTCGAGGCATACCAGAAGAATTGAACAACGGTGACTTTCTATATCCTCCGGTGATACGACTTGTGGCGACGATCCATATGTAGCGGGCGACAACGCCCAGAAGTCCTTGTTGCTTCGGTTTCGGAGTGCCCAACGCGCTGTCCACATTCACAACAGCAACGCTGGTTCCAAAATCTTCATCTGTGTGGGTCTGATCAAGGCAGGTGTGAATCAGACCTATGAACGATATTTTGGGGTTGACCATGGTGTTGCCAATAGGTGTTCCGCAGCACGACGCATACCAACGAATCATGCCTTTGTCGCTAAGGCGGATTGCCGCTAGATGATCTTCGCCTTTCAAGAATCGCAGACGCGATTGCGCAACTTGGAAAATCTCGGTCCCGCCTTGCTCGTCTAACACATCAGGTGAATTACCAAGAAAGCGCGCGAATACACGACAATCTGTACAGTAGCAAATTATTCGATTCTGGGTTCCTGCGCCTTCGAGTTGACCTCGAATGGCGCCACAATTACATTGAATTGAATGCATAGACTAGTGCTCCCGATTTTCGCAGTTATACAGATCCGACAAACCTTACCTACGGCGTGATTCATCTTCTAGCCAATCTGGACAGTATCGCAACAAAGCATGATGAGATGCCCAACGTTGGCCGTGAGTGGACGACAACGGCGCACTCAGTTGAGAAGAATGGCAGAAGCGCGTCCTGCCGTTGTCGGTCCAATCCACGAACCTGTTAGCTTTCATTTGCCGTAGTCCGCCGCGTCTTCTTTCACGGCCTGAACGAACGCAGCCAAGTCACCGTACCGTAGCCAAGACGGGTACTCAGCGGCGGCAGCGCCACTTCCGCTCTTCCCCCAGACGAGATGGACGTTGATGTAAGTGCCATCAGCCAAGACCGCGACTACATCGTCGCAGTCAATGCGGCGGCCAATTACAGTTGCGCCGCGTCCATACAAGGGGTGCGCGGCGGTGATTTCCATTTCAATCTGTCGCTGCACGCCAGGTATCTCAGCCGCGAACTGGATCGCGCGCCAGGGCTCCTGCCAGGTGATCGTGGGCGTACTCATTGAAAGCTAACGTTGGCGATGATTGGGCGACAACGGCGCGGCCGCTGCCGAAGAATGGCAGAAGTGCTGGCCGGCGTTGGCGGGCCAATCGATCAACCTGTTATCTGTCATTCGCGATGACCTCCGCACCCGACCAATAACGAAGAAGGCACTCTGACCCGAACATTGAGAGCGTAGCCTCCAAATTGTCCGAAACCCAAGGATCAACCGTAACGCCGCCATCGGTACTTACAACAATGGGAATGTCATCCGCTTGCAGCCTTGCGATGAACTCTGTCACGGCCTCTTTTTCTGGAACCTGCAGCATTGCCGCAAGAAGATCGGGATGGGTATGCCAGTCCCCGCCTTCGAATCCAACGGCAGTCTCGCCGTCGGCTCCAACACGGACGAGCAGCGTGAGTTTGCCGTCGGTCGAGGTGTGACGCACCAGCTCATTCATGACAGATAACGACTAAGCTAAGGGGCCGCGGAACGCGGTCCCAGCGAATGAAATGAGCGACTTCAGCGCCTTGTTAGGTGTGTTAGCACTGAGTATTTTCAAGGTCGGACTCAAGAATATAAAGACTATTTTTAATAGGGTTATGGCAGTGAAGACCATGTGATGAAATAGCCCGATTAAACTGTACTAAAACGCGCTTTCGCTGATTGATTTGTTCAATAACTGTTCCTGACTCGCCGATTAGACGCCAATAGTTTTCAGCTGGATCGCAGTCGGTCGGAGCCGTTTCCGTTCCGTTAAATGAGCGAAGAACGACACGACAATTAAGCTCTAGCAACGATGAAACTCCTGCATAAGCACCTAACGTTTGACATGAGGGGTGGCTAAAAGGCGTAGCCTTTTAGTCATCCCCTCGATTGATGGGATGGACTCCCCCGTTTGTTTGCGCGACATTCGCGTTCTGGTCTTCATGGGCGTGGGGATCAGGGCAATGTCAAAACGAAAGGAGTCCGACATGAATGCTACTACTGTGGCCGTCGATCTGGCCAAATCCGTTTTCCAAATTGCCGTGGCCGATGAGCATTGGCGCATCGTTGAAACCCAGCGTCTCACCCGCACCCAGTTCGAGCGTTGGTTTGCCAACCGTGCCGTTTCCCTGGTCGTCATGGAAGCCTGCGGCTCGGCCCATCATTGGGCGCGATGGCTCAATGGCCTGAGCATCGAAGTTCGCCTGCTGCCCGCTCAATATGTGCGCGCCTACGTCAAGCGCAACAAGACCGATGCCACCGATGCGGCGGCTTTGCTCGAAGCCGCCCGCGCTTCCGACATGCGCCCGGTGCGCGTGAAGTCGGTCGAGCAGCAAGCTTTGCAAGGCTTGCACCGCGTGCGCTCGCTGTGGATGGGCACGCGCACCTCGCGCATCAACGCCTTGCGCGGTTTCCTGCGTGAGTTCGGCATAGCGGTTCCCGTGGGTGCGCGCACCGGGCTGGAGGCGATCAGCCGGGTACTGGCCGATCCGAGTTCTGCTGTGCCTGAGCTGATCCGGGGAACGGCTCGGTTGTTGGTAGAAGAAGTGCGTTTGCTGGAGGCTCGCATTGCGCAGCTGGAGCGAGAGTTGGCTGCCTCGGCACGATTGAGCCCAGCCTGCACCACGCTGCTGTCCATTCCTGGCATCGGCTTGCTCACGGCCACCGCGCTGGTGGCGGCCACTTCGGGCGATGTGACGCACTTCAAGGACGCGCGCCACTTTGCCAGCTGGTTCGGGCTCACGCCGCGTGAGCACTCCTCGGGAGGCTCTCGCTTCCTGGGTTCGATTTCCAAGCGCGGGGACCGCTATTTGCGCATGTTGCTCACGCATGGCGCCAGGAGCGTGTTGCGAGCGGCCAAGGTGGCTGAGGCGGCCGAGCGTGAGGTGTGCGGTGTGCGCCGCTGGGCACTGGATGTGCAGCGCCGATCGAACCACAATAAGGCGGCCTGTGCGCTGGCCAACAAGCTGGCGCGCATTTGCTACGCCACGCTCAGGGACAAGGTACCGTTCGGTGAAACCGAACGGCTGAGCAGAAAGATCAACCGAGAGAGTTTTGTGATGCCTGCCTGAGTGGCAGACACCCACCGAACAGCCGTCACCCAAAACGAGTTCTATTTCCACCCACGCCGCTTGCGACGAGATTGATTGACCCACATGGCTAACCGGGCACACCCCAGACCGTCTGACGCCGATAACTCTTCCGGCAGCTTGCCTGCCGCTTGTAACGATTGGCGCGCCGGTCCCGCAGATTCCATGCTGGCACGGACCACAACAGAGTCCACCTCAGATGCCGGATATACGACTGCAGGCGATTCCCCAACAGCCAAAACATCAATCAGTTTCTTGCACTTGTGGGGGAGTCCATATAGGAAGGGTTAGGCCGCACTCGCGACTCCGCCGCACTTGGTGTGATTGGCGCTGGGAGGTTCTGCATGCCTACGTTCCTTCATTGGAGGCCTCGAAATCGATCTTGTGTCGAATGACAGCGCGACCTTCTTCTGTGTTGGCACTGTCCCAGGAGTCAAACAGGTCGAAGCAGTACAGGCGCTCGTTGATGGTCATTCCGCCGCGACCCGCGATGCACAGGTTTCTGAAGGCTGACCAGAGCGAGTAGACAGTCTTGTGCTCCGCGTCGCTCGCTATCCACGAGTTTCCGATGTACCTCTCCACGGACTGATGGAGATCATCTACTGTTTCGGCGTTTGATCGCCACTGTTCAAGCAGTTCAATCAACCCATTGACCACTCGGTCAGCCGATGCCTTCCTAAGAGCGGGTATGAGTTCGCCAAGGGTCATTTGTGCGGCCTAACGTCGAAGGCCAACGGCATGCAACACGCGCCGCGAAGCGGCAACCTGATGTTGCTTGTCCGCGTGGGCCGACCCGTTATGCCTCATTTTGAAACACCAAAAACTCCTGCGCTTCGGCTTTCGCCTCCGACGAAGCAGTTGGACTTGAAGCCACGCACTTGAGGCGCGCCAACCATTCCACTCGGTCCGGGCGACGCGCATTCAAGATGCGATTTGCCATCCAGACGGAAAGCGCTGTTGGTTTTCGCGACAGCGATTCAGCGAGAAACGGCTCGTATCCACTCATGGACTCTAGCGTGTGAACAATCGGCCCCGGAGAACCAAGATCACTGCCGTCTAGCCGCTCCAGCAACCCGAAAAGTAGAGGCGCAGCGTCACGCACCGAGTGCGCTTTCAACTCTTCACAAAGATCCTGCAGTCGATCAATACCGTCGGCGTCAGATTGCATAAAGTCGAAGTCTGAAGCTCGCAGGGAATCGAGTGCGGCAGCGATGTCGCTAGTGCTTCTAGTCATGTGGCATAACGTTGGAGGCCACCAGCACGCAGCAACTGCCGCGCAGCGGCAACCTGCTGCTGTGTGTCTGTGTGGGCCGACGGGTTAGACCTAAGCACCACTACTGCCACCGCCCATAAGGTTGGGAAGCTTGCCCTCCCTTGCATTTTCAAGGAGGATGTACGCTTCGCTCGAAAACTTCTCGCGCGGGAGATGTGCAAGAGCGACGCGCGCAAACTCGGGTAAGCCTACCAACATAGCTGATAGACGCGCGACAAAGCCAGATTCAAGCTCGAGCTTGAACCAGCCCATACCCTGCGAGTAAGTAACGACCTTCACTTCCGACCATATGAACTGGCGGCGCGACCCAAACATTCCACCGTAATCCATGCCTGAATCAGAAATGGAATGGCGACCGAAGTAGTAGGCCGTGATCAAAGGCAGGGAAGCAATAGCGAACGCGCAGAAGGCTAAGGTCGTTCCAACGGTGCTAGTACTGTTTTTCCCAACTGTGTTTGACAAGATGGCAATGGCAAGCCAAAACACAAGCGACACAATCCCGATGATGAGAATTGAAGTTGGTTGAACGAGGGCTCGTGCTTGCGAAGTAGGTCGAGCTCTTGAACGGCTGCGAGCAACCCACCCCATCACAAGGGCCATGAGAACGCCCCACACGATCCATTGAACGGCCGATGCTAAAACGTGATTTGACACTGTCGCTTCCTTTTAGGTCTAACTTTGATTTAAACGGCAAAACGCCGGATACCCACAATGGCAGTCGTTAAACAAAGTCGGCCTCCTGTGTGAAAAGTTGTTTCAAATCAACATACTGCGCCATCTTACTTCGGCTACGAGAAGGTTTAACAGAATCGACAAGCCCGACAGCGCCCACCCTATGGCTCTTTGCCCAGCGAGAGGCCTGAATCGTAGCGATCTGTCCGCTTTCTGGCAGATCAATTGGGTGCCCGCTTTGGGTCGAAAGCTCCAGTTCAGGTCATGGGGAAGCGGTCGGTGGAGCGGCGCCAACCTGCTCCCGGGAAACCTAAGGCCGCAGTACCTCGTACAGACGCCATTCAGGCCACCTCGGGTCGTTGAATCCAACGGCCGCTTCCTGCCAGTCAGCGTGAGTAGGTTTGGCAGCGCTCACAGACAGCAATCTCTGCATACCCGTCACCGATCCTTGAAGAGCGTGCATTGGCGGCGGGTCGATATGAGAAAGACATCGCAGCAAAGTTAAAAACGACCAGAGCCCCATGCCAGACTGCTCCCAAACTCGTGCCAACCCCTGCGCCAGCATCCAGAGCACCTCCCGGATCCGCCGCGAGGCGCGCAGTTCGCAGCGGGTGAACAGCCAGATCGGAAGCTTGCGGTGTGTCACTTCACCGTGCTCGCGCCCCGTGCCTGGCGTGTTGCGCGCGATATCTTCCATCTCCACGCCGATGTCCATGCTCAGGCGAGCCAAGGCCCGATGGGCCTGCGAGTGATCTGCGCAAAAATGGCGTTTCGGCTTAGCCACACACGCCCGGATGCACCACCATCAACCCCTTCGCTATGCGGGGCATGGCGTAAGGCGCGGGCGCTTATGGGCTCGTCAGGGCCGGCGTGCGCGAGAGCGTTGCCATTGCTGCGAAGGTCATGGCACGGGCTTCGGGCTCTATGGTTTCAACGGCTGGGGCGCACACCCTGTCGACCGTTTCGCATGCGATGTTCACCAGCGCACGACCCGCTGGCCGAAGCACGGCGTGGCGCTGGCCGGCGTTGCCGATGCGCTCGACAAGGCCGATTTTTTCCAGCGCGATCAGTTGGCGCAGAACCGCGGATTGCTGCTGACCGAGGGGTCGGGTCAGCGCTGGCAGCGCCGCCCGGTTCCCATCCGCTTGCGCCAGCAAGCTGAGCAGCGCGAAGTCGTTGAATCCAATGCCATGGTGGGTGCCCAGTTCTTCATCGAGCCTCAGGTGCAAGCTGGCGTTGGCGCGGTGCAGCGCCAAACAGAAGTCAACCGTCGCGTTCATCGGGGAGCCCGCCCTGCTTCGTCGTAGCCCTGTTCGCCGCCGCTGGCCACTTCCTGGCGCCAGAGCGCGGTCAGCTGCGCCAGTTCCTCGGTGGGGTTGAACGCCGGGTCATCGCTGTGCTTGAGCATGTCGAGCACCTCAAACGAAAAACTGCTCTCGCCGCAAGCCTTCCAGTCTTGGGCGAGCCGCGCGTTGCGGTGCGTTCCATGCCGCAATTCAAACAGATGCCGGTTGAGGCTGCCTTGAACATTGGCGCTGCCCGCGACCAGCGCCCGTCCCGTCAGGTGGTTACGGATCGCGTACACGCCGGCCCGCGTTTTGGTCTCCAGATATTCCTTTTTCAGCGCTTGCCTGTTCGTCATCACCGTTCCATTCGTTCTGCTGGTCCCGCGCCGTCTGGCGGGCCTGCCGAATAATACCCGGGTTAAATTTACGCGTCAATAAAATCCGGGTAAAAACAATGGTGGCGTGACAACAAGAGGCATGCGGCCATGGCCCCCTTCTTGTTCGATACCGCAGTGGCCGCGAGGCGGCATTGCCCATCCGGGCGAGGGCCGACAGCCGGGGCCATTTCAAGCGCATGCCTGGTGCAGCGCTCTTGGGCCTCGGTTCGCAGGCACCGACATGCGCTCACCGCGAGAAAATGGATGCACAACACGGCAACGCCCCTCTTCCAGCAAGCGTCGCCAGGCCTGTGTCCCCTCGCAATCAGGAGGCGGCGCAGCCTTCAAGGCCTGATGCTCATCACCCATTCGGCCAGGGTTTTCAGGTCGGCCTGGCCCATGGTGTCGTGAGCGGGCATGGGGGTTCGGCCCCATTTGCCTTTGGAGCCGCGCTGGATGGACTGCACCAGCGACGGCACGGCATCTTTGTCGTCTTTGTATCTGTCGGCCACGGCGATGTACGACGGGCCAACGATCTTTTCCTTGGCCGAGTGGCAAGACAGGCAGCCGTTGGTTTTGGCCAGCTCAATGGCAGTGGCTTCGTCCACGGCATGCGCGGCGGCGGAAGCGAGCAGAAGACTGGCGGTCATGAAAATGAGGTGTCGCATGTCACGGGTCTCGAATCGTTGAAAGCATTGGACAAAAAAAGGGGTGGGAGCTCGTGCAAGGCAACGAATGCCAAGAGCGCCCACCCGGCACACACCACGGAACTGGCTTCGCCAGCCCGCAGGTGTGGCCCCCCATCAGGGGGGAAGACGCGCAGCGGCGCCGGGGGGGAATCACTTCAAGAGCTTGAAGGTCCAGACCGAGCCACCCTGCTCCAGCAGGTTGACTTTCTTGGCCACTTCCCCACCCCACAACGGCACAGCACCGCCCCAACCAGAGACCACACTCACGTACTGCTCGCCGCCTTCGGTCCAGGTAATGGGAGGCGCCACCACGCCAGAACCGGTCTGGAATTGCCAGACCACTTTGCCGGTCTTGGCATCCGCGGCCTTGAGGTAGCCCTCAGGCGTGCCCCAGAACACCAGATCGCCAGCGGTCATCACGCCACCCCACAGCGGGGCCTCGTTCTTGATTTCCCATTCGATCTTGCCGGTCTTGGGGTTCACCGCACGCAGCGAGCCGATGTGGTCCTCAAACAATGGCTTGATGGTGAAACCCGCGCCCAGGTAAGCGGCGCCCTTTTTGTAGGTGATGGGTTCGTTCCAGATCTCCATGCCCCATTCGTTGGTGGGCACGTAGAACAGGCCGGTTTTCGGGCTGTAGGCCATGGGCATCTGGTTTTTGCCACCCAGGAATCCTGGTACAGCAAACACCGACGTGCCTTTGGTACCGTCGCCACCCGCGGCGGTCGGGTCGCCAGGGCGGTTGGCCGGGTCGAAATTGGGTCGGCCGGTTGTCAAGTCGATACCGGTGGCCCAGGTGATTTTCTTGACAAACGGAAAGGCGTTTTGCAGCTTGCCGTTGGCCGCGTCGAGCACGTAGAAGAAGCCGTTGCGGTCGGCTTTGGCGCCCATGCGCTTGCCATCCATGTCGAACGTGATGAACTCGTTCACGCCGTCATAGTCCCAGCCGTCATTGGGCGTGCCCTGGTAGTGCCAGGCGATCTTGCCGGTCTTGACGTCGATTGCCACGGTAGAGGATGAGTACAGGTTGTCACCCTTGCGCACATGGCTGTTCCATGGGCCCGGGTTGCTGGTACCAAAATAGGCCAGCCCCGTCTTGGCATCGTACGAGCCACCCAGCCACGGCGCGGCACCGCCGTTCTTCCAGGTTTCGCCCGGCCAGGTCGCGTTGAGGGTACCGGAGATCCCATTCTCTTTGCCATCTTTGTAGCCCATGTGGCCTTCGACCACGGGGCGCGACCAGACCAGCTTGCCAGTCAGGGGGTCGCGCGCTTCCACGCGGCCCACCACGCCGAACTCACCACCAGACAAGCCGGTCAACAACAGGCCTTCGGCAATCAGCGGTGCAGCGGTGTAGCTGTAGCCGGCAGAGTAGTCGTCGATTTTCTCGCGCCAGACCACCTTGCCGGTCTCCTGATCGAGGGCAACGAGCTGTGCGTCGAGTGTGCCGAAGATCACCAGGTTGTCGTACAGCGCTGCGCCACGGTTGACCACATCGCAACAAGGCATGATGCCTTCGGGCAGGCGGTGCTCGTACTTCCAGAGCTTCTTGCCGGTCTTGGTGTCGAGCGCGTAAATGCGCGAGTACGACGCGGTGACGAACATCTTGCCCTTGTTGACCAAAGGCTGCGATTCCTGCCCGCGCTGTTTCTCGCCACCAAACGACATGGACCACACGGGCACCAGCTTGCCAATGGTTTTCGCATTGACCTGGTTCAGGCTGGAATGGCGCTGGCCCTGGGTGCCCATGCCCCATGAGAGCACGTCATCGGGGGTGTTGGCATCGTTGGCGATCATTGCGTCGGTGACGCCTTGGGCGCCAACGTGGGCCGTGGCGGCCATGACCAAAAGGCTCAATAGGGTACGTTTCACTGTGTTGTCTCCTGCTCGTTCGTGAAGTTGATGACGGCGACCGGTTGCGCAGGCCAACCGAACAAAGGCTTCGCAGAACGAAACCCCATTCGATACAGCCCTCCCCGGCTTGGCGTGAACTCTCGACCCTCCGGTCAGTGGGTTGCACACCTCCTTAATGGCAACTTCTGTGCCAGTGCAGGCTTGCGGGTTTTCCCGCATCTTTAACGCCCTCAAAACCCCCCGCAAACACCCAAATCCGCTCCTGATGCCCCATGGCGACCACAAGCGAACAACCGCGCCTGTGACACTGTTCAAAATTGGGGCAATGGCGCTGCCCGCCTTGCAACACTTGCGGATCAGGCAGACCGCTTGCAGGGGCGTTCAGCGAGCGGACGTGCTGAACGCTCTTTGCTCATAGCGCGGGTACCACTGCGCCAGGCTGCGCTGCAGTTCGGCGGGCTGCGCTGCCCAGGCAGCAAACCGCTCGGGCACCGGCAGACGCAAGACCTCGCTCAGATCCAGCCCTCGCTCAGCACTCTCGCGCATGGTGGTGGTGAGCCATTGCAACCAGTCGCGCGTTTCGGCTATGCCGACAATGCCGCCATGCAGGGGGCCGTGGCTGGGCACCACCTGCTTGAACACGCCGCTCTGTTGCCAATGTGCCAGGGTGTCGAGGCTGTCGAGCCAGGCGGAAAAATCGGCGTGGGGTGTGGTCGGCACCCGTCTGGAAAAAATCAGGCCGCCTGCAAACAACACCCCCGTGGTGTGGTCGATCACCACCAGATCATCGGCCGTGTGACCGCGCAAGCGGCGCAGCTCCAGCTTGTGGCCACCCACCACCCGCGTTTGCGGCTCGACGGGGGTATTCGCAGGGGTGGATTCGGTGGCCTTCATCCAGTCACCACACAAACGGTAGAGGTTGTCGGCGTAGGCGTTGCCTTCTGCTTGTTGCCCGGCGATGGTGCCCGGCAAGGCCTGAACCGGCCGGTCGGCCCAGGCCTGGTTGCCAAAGAAGTAGTCGGGGTGCAGGTTGAGGTTGAACACGTGGCGCACGGGCTCACGGGTCACCCCCTCGATGGTCTGGCGTTGCTGCTCACCGTAAAGGCGCGAAGTTCCGGTGTTGATCACCACCACGCCTTCACCGGTGGCGATGAAGGCGGTGTTGATGATGTTGCATCCGTTGGCGCGACCGAAGTCGTCCACGGCACCTTCGATCACCCAGGTGTCTTGGGCAATCTGGCGGGGCTGCAGGTGGTAGTTGAAGGTGGCGATATCGGCCTGCGCGAGTGCGACCGTTGACGCACCCAACAACCCCGCGACCACGCTAGCGACCAGGGCGCTGGCCCCTGCCAGCCGCTTCATGCTTTCACCTCGGCGTTGATCGGGTTGCCATTGTTGTCGCGCCCCACAAGCCGCAAGCCCGGCGGCAACCGGGTGGGCAGTTCGAACGTGAGTATGGGGTTTTCAGACAGCGGCTCATGGGGCGAGAGGCGCCACCAGACCTGACCGGCGCCGTCCACCAGTTGCAGGTTTTCGATATAGAACGCGGGAGTGCCGGCCACCAACCCCGTGTCCATGGGATGCATGATGCGCACGCGCAGCCGCTTGCTGCCTTCGATCACGTTGCTGAAAAAGCGCGTTTGCACCTGGTTGAGCGTGCGGCTCCATGAGCCATCGGCCCGTGTCGCCCCGGGCACGGTGCAACCGCCGCCAGCGGCCTGCACCCATGTGCTACCCACGTGCCAGCGGCCATCGCGCGTTTTGACCAAGGCTCGCACAGGCGAAGCCTGCTCCATGCGAATGCGAAACGCCAACATGGGCAGGGCCTTCAAAGGCTCGAAGTCGAGCACGTGGCGCACCGGGTTGCGGTCCACCACCACCCGAATCAGCTCGATGCCACCACCCTGATCATTGAGCTGGCGTGCATCAAGCAACAAAGGCACGTTCATGGCATCGTCGGCAAACGCCGGCCCCTGGATGCTCACGGCCTCCGAAAACGCCACCGGGCTGTTGCCCAAAAATTCGTCGCGCAGGCCTGGCCATTGCATGGAGCCCAAAGGGTCGCCACCGGTTTGATCGATTTCCGATGAGCGGGCCACGCCGCTGCCCGCCAACAAACCCCAGGCCAACAGCTGTCGGCGTTGCCAAGTCTTCGTCATGTTTGTTTCTTTCCTGGCGGGCCCCGGAACGGAACGTTCAGGCCGAGCCCTTTTTGCGAATCCAGCCGCGCTGCGGGTCGTAGCCCCACAAGGCAAGGACAAAAAACACCGCGCTGCAGCCCAGCACCACCGCCCAGGAAAGCCCGTGAAACTGCCCCACCATGGCATAGCGAATGGCCTCCACCGCGTAGGTGAAGGGGTTGAACTCGGCCAACTTGAGAATCCACCAGGCGCCCGACTCTTCGAGTTTCCACAGCGGGTACAGCGCCGGGCTGATGAAGAACATCGGAAAGATCACAAAATTCATCGTGCCCGCGAAGTTCTCGAGCTGGCGCACGTATACCGACAGCATCAACCCCAGCGCGGCCAGCATGGTGGCGCCACAGGCCATGGCCAGCAGCAGCCCCGGCAAATGCGCCAACGGTATCTCCACACCGAACAGCCGCGCGATGATCAAAAACACCGCCATCTGCAACACCGACAGGCAGGTACCCGCCAGCAGCTTGAAGGCCAGCAACCAGCCACGCGCCAACGGCGCCGTGAGCAGCAGGCGCATCACGCCCATTTCACGGTCGTACACCATGGAGAGCGAACTCTGCATGCCGTTGAACAAGGCCACCATGCCGAGCAAGCCCGGCACCATGTACTCCTTGTATTCGATATAGGTTTCGTAAGGTGGCACGATGGCCACGCCAAACACGTTGTTGAACCCGGCTGAAAACACCACGAACCACAACAAGGGCCGCACCAGTGCAGACCCCAGGCGCGACGGCTGTCGCAGGAACCGGTTGAGCTCGCGCCCCACCACCGCCCGCAAAGCCCGCAACAAATGCAGCGGCAGTGTGGGCGTGGCGTTCAAACTCAAAGCCGGGCTTTGCATGTGCTTTCCTTTTCATCAACACCCAGGGTGTCGAGCACTTCCTTCGGGTGCAGCACACCATCGAGCGGGGCGGTACCGACCACGCCATCGATGTGGCTCAGAAACAAGGGCTGGCGCAACTGGCCATCCCAGGCGCGAAACGACAGGCGCGGGCCTTTGAACCCGTCCACAAAGACCTTGCCGCTGCGCAGGCCCTTCAATTGCTCAGCGACACTGCTTTTCGGGTTGTCGACCAAGGCGGCCACCACCGAGCGCACAGCCATCCAGGCCGCCCAGTCCTGACCGGTCATGGGGCGGTGGGTGGCTTTTGCAAAGCGGCGTGACAGCTGGGGCCCCCCATTGCGCTCCCACTGCGGGTGCCACGCCACCGCCATCAGGCCATTGGCGCCCACCACCGGACGGGGCCATTGCGTGGCGTAGGGAAGGCCCCGGGCGAACTCGCCATCGCTGTCCATCACAGCCACCACATCGTGGTCCCGATCTCCTGTCAGCAACCTTGTATTGGCCAGATTACGCTCGCGCGGATCGCCACTGAGTTTGAATGGCCGCTCCTGTGTGGTCTTGATGCCATAGCGCTTGGCCGACCGGGCCCAGGCCTGGCCCTGCAAGGCGTCACCGGGCAACGGGCCTTGCAGCACGAGCGCCTTGCGCCAGTTGCGCGCCGCCAGGTATTGCACCAGCGCATCGCTCATCATCTGGCGGCTGGGGTAGGTGTGCAACAACACGGCCGCGCAACCGTCAGCACGCAAGCTGTCGTCGTCGAGCCCGGCGTTGAATACCATGGCGCCCCCCAGTGCTGCCGGTGCGGTTTGCACCAGCTGGCGCATCACGGCCAGCGGCAGATCGGCCACCAGATGCTGCACCTTGGCCGCCTTCAACTCTGCCAGGGCTTTGGGCAAAGCCACCGCGCTGGGCAACACCACATCGCGAACCTCCAGCGCAATGCCTTCTGCATCGAGCTCGAACGATGAATCGTCCGCACCCAGTTGCGCCCCGTCAACCGCCCTGCCTGTCGGGTGGCCCGGGTATGCGCGCTCCTCCCGCCGTGCGCCGTAGCGCGCATCGTCGGCCAGGGAAATCACCGCAACGGTAACCTTGGTGGCGGCCAAGGCAGGATGCGCAAGGCACGAAAGCCCCGCAGTGAATGAGGCCAGACCGACGGCACGCCACAGCCCCCTGCCAGGAACGCCGCGGAACCGGCTCTGCCGGGCCGCCAGCGTTGCCCCTTGAGGGGCGGAGCGGCCCAATGCAGTGGGCAAGCGATGGGGGTGGGTCATGGGCTCACCAACACCGTGTGCGGCACCCGGCCGGCGGGCACCGTCTTGATGGCCTTGCCACTGTCGGTATCGATGATGGTCATGTCGTCGGACAGGCCGTTGGCGACATAAAGCCGCTTGCCATCGGCGGTGAGCCGCAGGCCCCAGGCCCGTTTGCCCACCAGGACCAGACGTTTGACCGTGTGGGTGGCCACATCAACCTCGGCCACATGGTTGGCCTTGCCCAGCCCGACCCACATGGTGCGGCCATCCGGGCTCACCGTGATGCCCACAGGTGTGATGTCGGCCTGGCGCATGCCCTTCACTTCAAACCGGATGGTCTGCTTCAGGTTGCGGGATTGTGTGTCGACCACCCCCACCGAAGCATCCAGCTCGTTGGTCACCCAGAGTTCGGTGCCTCCGGACGCCAGAGCGAACCGGCGCGGGCGCTTGCCCACCTTGATGTTCTTCACCACCTTCTTGGTGGTCAGGTCGATCTCATGAACCAGGTTGGCCACCTCGGAGGTCACATAGGCTGTTTTGCCATCAGGGGTCACCAGCACACCTTCGGGCTCACCACCGGTCTTCACCTCGAACACGGGCTTTTTGCTTGCGAGGTCATATGCCGCCATCACGCTCTCGTCCTCGATCGACACATAAGCCAGTTTGCCGTCAGGGCTGAGCGCGAACATCTCTGGACTGTCCCCCAATGGAACAGTTCCGGTCAGGCGACCTGTTGCAACATCGACCAGTCCCAGCGCATTGCTGTCACCGCAGACCACCATGATCAGCTTGATGTCGGGGCTGAACGCCATATCGCGCGGGCGCTTGCACACCTCGATCTGGGCCTGCCGCTCACCTTCTGCATTGAACACATAGATGGCGTTGTCCTTCTCGCTGGACACGTAGACCGTGCCAGTGCCCTGCGCGTGAACACCATGCATTGCGGCCCATCCCAGGGCAATGGACAGCGCTGCAGCGCGCCCAGCAGAAGCAATCTTTCGAACGGGAAATGTCATCGATGGGTCTCCTTCATTTTTGTCAGACACAGAACTCACCGTGGGCGCCTCCCACAGCGGCTCGAACAAATTGAGCAAGTACAGTGCCAACAGGGCGGGAACAATACTTGCTGGTCATCTCATCATAAAAACGGCTGCCACGCAGCCCCCGAACGCCGGGACCTTCACCGAGACATCTTTACCCTGAAAGGCCGCTCATGCGCCGCGCATTTTCCCTAAGCCCGCAAATGGCTCCAAACCAGAACAGCCACCCATCGCGCCGCGAGCTGCTCGGATGGGGTTTGGGCAGTGCCCTGTTGTCCTGCACCGGGGGTTTTGCCCATGCCGCCACGGCCAGCCCTTGGCCCGAGCGGCCCATCACATTGATCGTGCCATGGCCTGCCGGCGGGCAAACAGACCTCACCCTGCGCATCCTGTCAGATGAAACCGAGAAACTGCTTGGCCAGCCCATCGTGGTGATCAACAAACCCGGTGCGGCCGGCACACAGGTCGCCCCGGCACTCAAGATGGCCGAGCCCGATGGCTACACGATTGGCCAGGTACCGCTCACGGTTTACCGCTATGCCCTGATGCACAACGTGCCATGGGACCCCGTGACCGATTTCAGTCCCATCCTGCAGGTTTCAGGCGTGAGCTTCGGGGTGCTGGTGCCGGCAGACAGCCCCTGGAAAACCTGGGCGGAACTCGTGGACTGGGCCAAAAAACACCCTGGTGAACTCATCATGGGTTCCACCGGCGTGGGCACCACCGCCCACCTGGCCACCGAAGAACTGCTGCAACAACACGGGGTGACCTATGTGCATGTGCCCTACAAAGGCACGGCCGACCAGATGCTCGCCGTGGCCAGCGGACTGATCATGGCGGGCGTCAATTCAACCGGCTTCGCCCCCTGGGTCGATCAAGGCAAGATGCGCATCCTCGCCCTGTTCAGCGCCGAGCGCAGCCCAAGGTGGCCCAAGGTGCCCACCATGCTCGAACTGGGCTACGCCCAGGCGGTCTACACCTCCCCCTGGGGCCTGGCCGCACCGCGCGGCACCCCCCCCGAGGTCATCGCCAAACTGCACGATGCCTTTCGCCAAGCCGTGTTCAGCCCGCGCCACCGCGAAGCCCTTGCCCGCTTCGACCAGTCGATCAACTACCTCAACACCGCCGACTACCGCGCGGCAGTGCTACAAACGGTGGAACACGAACGACAACTGCTGAGCCGCATGAACCTGCTGGCCAAGCCCGCTCAATGACCACGCCCCCCCTGCTTCTGGCCAGCGACCTTCACAAGGCCTACAACGGCAAACCCGCCCTCAAAGGCGTCGGCCTGTCGCTGCAGGCCGGCGAGATGTGCGCCCTGCTCGGACCCAACGGCGCAGGCAAGTCCACGTTGCTGCAACTGCTCACCGGTTTGTTCAACCCCGACCAGGGCCAGATCACCGTGCTCGGACACGACATGCAAACCCAGCCTGCACTGGCCTTGAGAGGCCTGGGCGTGGTGTTCCAGCAGAGCGCACTCGACATGGATTTACCCGTGCTGTCCAACCTGCTGTTTCACACCGATCTGCACGGCATTCCGCGCAGAACAGCCCGCGCCCGCATCGACGAAGGCCTGGCGGCCATGGGCCTGACCGATCAGGGCCGCGCCGTGGTGCGCAGCCTGTCGGGGGGCACACGGCGCAAGGTGGAACTGGTTCGCGCGCTGCTGCACCAGCCGCAGGTGCTGCTGATGGACGAAGCCACGGTGGGCCTGGATCCGGGCTCGCGTCAGCAGTTGCTCGATACCGTGCGTGGACTGTGCCGCGAACGTGGCATGGCCGTGCTCTGGGCCACGCATTTGATCGAAGAGGCGCAGATGGCCGACCGCTTGCTGTTGCTGCACGAGGGGGCCGCGCGGTTTGACGGCAGCGTGGACGCCTTCATGCAGGCCGCGCAGGGCAGCGATTTCCAGACCGAGGTGCTGCGCCAGCTGGAGAAAAAGGGGCTGTAAGAAGCGTCAGGCGCAGGCGGTGTCCTGCGCAGCAAGCTCGGCCATTTCCTCGGGATTGAACACGCGCGAACGTGTGTGAAATGCCTTGCCCTCGGCGCCTTCCAGCGAGAAGCCACCCCCGTGGCCGTCGATCACATCGATGATGAGCTGCGTGTGGCGCCAGCGCAGGTATTGCGCTTTGCCAATATAGAACGGGCAGCCACCGATCTCGCCCAGGTACACATCGCCGGCACCCATGTTGAGCTCACCGGGCAAGTAGCAATTGGCCGCGCTGCCGTCGCAGCATCCGCCCGACTGGTGAAACATCAGATCCGGACCGTGTTTGCCTTTCAAACGGGCAATCAGTTCAACGGCGGCGGGCGTGGCAATGACTTTATCAACCATGTCTGTCTCCTTGCTCGGAAATGAAAACGCCGGCACGAAAGATTCGCTCCGGCGAGAAATGTCTCCACCCTGAACGCCGCGGAACCGGCTCAGCCGGGCCGCCAGCGTTGCCCCCTTGAGGGGGTGGCGGCCCGAGCCTCGGGCCGACGCGGGGGTGGGTCAAAAAAACCCGAGCTTGTTTTCGCTGTAGCTGACCAGCAGGTTCTTGGTCTGCTGGTAGTGACCCAGCATGGCCTTGTGGTTTTCGCGGCCCAGGCCCGACTCCTTGTAGCCACCGAAGGCGGCGTGGGCCGGGTAGGCGTGGTAGCAGTTGGTCCAGACGCGACCGGCCTTGATGGCGCGGCCCATGCGGTAGGCCACGTTGCCGTTGCGGCTCCACACGCCAGCGCCCAGGCCATACAAGGTGTCGTTGGCAATGGCCAGGGCTTCGGCTTCGTCCTTGAAAGTGGTCACGGCCAGCACGGGGCCAAAGATCTCTTCCTGGAAGATGCGCATCTTGTTGTTGCCCTTGAACAGCGTGGGCTGCACGTAGTAGCCGCCTTCCAGGCCATCGCCCATGGTGGCCACTTCGCCACCGATCAACACCTCGGCGCCCTCTTCCTTGCCCAGCGCGAGGTAAGACATGATCTTGGTGAGCTGCTCTTTGGATGCCTGTGCACCCATCATGGTGTCGGTATCGAGCGGGCTGCCCATCTTGATGGCAGCCACGCGCTTCAACACGCGCTCCATGAACTTGTCGTAAATGCTTTCCTGAATCAGCGCGCGGCTCGGGCAGGTGCAGACCTCACCCTGGTTGAACGCAAACAGCACCAGGCCTTCGATGGCCTTGTCGAGGAACGCATCGTCTTTGTCCATGATGTCGGCAAAGAAGATGTTGGGCGACTTGCCGCCGAGTTCCAGCGTGGCGGGGATCAGGTTGTTGGCCGCGGCCTGGGCGATCACGCGGCCGGTGCTGGTCGAGCCGGTGAAAGCGATTTTGGCGATGCGCTTGGAGCTGGCCAGAGGCATGCCGGCTTCGCGACCAAAACCGTTGACGATGTTGAGCACGCCGGGTGGCAGCAGATCGGCAATCAGTTCAATCAGGATCAACAGGCTGACGGGGGTGGACTCGGCGGGCTTCAAAACCACGCAGTTGCCGGCGGCCAAAGCGGGTGGCATCTTCCACGCGGCCATCAGGATGGGGAAGTTCCAGGGAATGATCTGGCCCACAACGCCCAGGGGTTCCTGGAAGTGGTAGGCCACGGTGTCGCCGTCGATCTCGCTCATGCTGCCTTCTTCGGCGCGCAGGCAACCGGCGAAGTAACGGAAGTGGTCGATGGCCAGCGGGATGTCGGCGTTGAGCGTTTCGCGGATCGGTTTGCCGTTGTCCACGGTTTCAACGTAGGCCAGCAATTCCAGATTGGCTTCAAGGCGGTCGGCGATCTTCAGCAGGATGTTGGAGCGCTCGGTGGCCGAGGTTTTGCCCCAGGCGTCGGCGGCAGCGTGGGCCGCGTCCAGCGCCAGGTTCACGTCTTCTTCGGTGGAGCGCGCAGCCTGGGTGTAGACCTTGCCATTGACGGGGGAAACCACATCGAAATACTGACCCTTGACCGGGGCCACCCACTTGCCACCGATGAAGTTGTTGTACTGGGGTTTGTAGACGTGTTTGGCGCCAGCGGCGCCCGGTGCTGCGAAAAGCATGGAAGGGTCTCCAGATTGTGTTTGATCGAAATAGGAAAGATGTCCCTTGCGGGGCAACCTCTTGCCTCAAGACCCGTGCCACCTTCTGCCACCACCGCCAAGCCCTTGATAGACAAGGGTTTTTTCCCTTCTCACTCCAAATGGATACACCTGCCGAACGCCCCGTGGAGCGTTTCAATTCAGCACAGGGTGCGCCATTGCGCGACAGGTCTGCTCAAAGATTGAACACCCTCAAAAGCCAATAAAAACAAGGTGATGGCGCTTCAACTATGAAAGCAATCAACCGGTCAGGCGGCCATGCTGTTCACGCCGATCACCAATGCAGAGCGAGGCATCACAGCCACCGCCGCATCGCCCTCAACAGCCGTCCAGCCCGGTTCGGCAAACCCCACCCAGTGCCCACCGCCGGCCAGCGCCAAGGTCACCTCATCGCGAGGTCCTCCACTGGCAACCCGCTCAACTTGGCCAGCCAGGGCGCACATGCCTGACGGCACAGGTACACGATGGGCGTGCACTGTATTGACCACCACGGCCGTGGCTTTGCACATCGCCAGAACGGCAACACCTGCTGCGAGCCCCAGCAAATCGGCGCTTTCGCGGGTGAGGCTGGCGGCCAGTTCGCTGCCCCCAGGTGTTCGCAACACCACCTCCAGAACGGGGTCGTCAGGATCGGTCAAAAGAAGACGAACCACAACGCAAGGCAACTGGTTGCGCATGCTGGTGCGCAGACCAAGCCCTCCTGCCAACGCGGCGCCACCGGCAAAGCGCGCCAGCACACCCGCCCTCGCGCTGGCCAACTCGCCCGCCAAAGCCAACAGCTGCAGGCCTTGCGGCGTGATCTGGGCGCCACCGCCACCCGCACCACCGACCGTGCGCTCCACCAATGCAGCCCCGCTCAGACTGGTCAAGGTATCGATGGCCTGCCATGCGGCCTTGTAGCTGATGCCCACTTCCCGGGCGGCCTGGGAGATCGATCCCGATTGCGCCACCCAGCGCAATACCTCCAGGCGTTTGTCGCTGGAGGCATTTCCCAGGGCGTCATTCAAGGCTTGTGGCGTCATGGCCGAATTGTGGCAGTCGGTCGCGCTCTGCGACCAAGCCGAATAGACTTGACGCACCCCTTTTCTGCCGTTTCAACACCTTTTTGCACCGGAGTACACCATGTTCATTCGCTCTTTCCTGATTGCTCTCGCGCTCGTGCTCGGCATGGGCAGCGCCCTGGCCCAAGACAAAGTGAAGGTGGTTTACCACTTCGACAACAGCGAAATGCAGGCCACCGCCGGCCTGCGCACGCTGCGCAACTACATGGACACCGCGCCCGACACAGAAATCACCGTGGTCGCTTTGGGCGATGGCGTCCGCTTTCTCATGGAAGGCGCCACTGACAAAAAGAACAACGGCCTTCAGTACGGCCCCCTTATCTCCGACCTGGTGGCCAAAGGCGTCAAGTTCGAGATCTGTGAGTTGACCTTGCGCGCCATGGACATGAAGAAAGACCAGTTCGTGCTCGACGCCGGGTTCACCCCCTCCGGCGTGGTGCGCATCGGCGAACTGCAATTCCGGGATCACTTCGCTTACATCAAGCCCTGAGGCCGGGAAACGCTTTGAACAGGCAATCGCTATTCCTATTTAGAATAGCGATTGCCTGCGTCGGGCGCCACAGCCCGAAAGAGAACGACGCGGGCTTCTCAACGCCATTTGAAAGACCGCTGCATGCCCACATCCCGGCCTTTGTTGAAGCGGTTCACCGCCGCCCTGCTGGCTCTGACGCCCTGGATCGCACCGGCCGAAACCGTCCAGGTGGCGGTCGCGGCCAACTTTGCCGAACCGATCAAGGCGATCGCAGACGAATGGCAGCGTGCGAGCGGCCATACGCTGAACGCCACCGTGGGCGCCACCGGCAAGCTCTATGCCCAAATCAGGAACGGCGCGCCATTTGATGTGTTTCTGGCCGCCAACGCACAAGTGCCAGAGACCCTCGAAGCCGAGGGTCTGGCTCAACCCGGCAGCCGCTTCACTTACGCCAGGGGTCAGCTCGTGTTGTGGTCGGCCAATGCCCGGCGCGTCGATGCTCAGGGTGATGTGCTGCGGCGAGCCGACCTGGGCAAGCTTGCCTATGCCAACCCCAAGACCGCCCCCTATGGCGCGGCCGCCGTGCAGCTCATGGCCGCGCTCGGCCTGACCGAGGCACTCACCCCCAAGCTTGTGCAAGGCGAAAGCATCGGGCAGACCTATGCGTTTGTTTTCACCGGCAATGCCGACGTGGGCTTTGTGGCGTTGTCGCAGATCTTCAAAAACGGCCAGCTCAAATCTGGCTCGATGTGGCGCCCCCCTGGCAACCTGTACGCGCCCATTGAACAGGATGCCGTGTTGCTCAAACGCGGCGCAAACAACCCGGCCGCCCGGGCTTTCATGCAGTGGCTGAAGAGCCCCGAGGGGCAGACACTGATTCGCACTTACGGTTACGACATCTGAACGCTTCATGGGACTGACTGCCTCCGATCTCCAGGCCATTGGCCTCACGCTGCAAGTGGCCGCGCTGACGACGGCTATCCTGCTGTTGCTCGGCGTGCCACTGGCCTGGTGGCTGGCCCGCACGCAGTCCTTCTGGCGCAAACCCGTCGGGGCCTTGGTGGCCTTGCCTCTGGTGTTGCCACCCACCGTCATCGGTTTCTATTTGCTGGTGCTCATGGGTCCCCAGGGCTGGGTTGGGCAATGGACGCAAGCGCTTGGCCTGGGCACCCTGCCCTTCAGCTTTGGCGGCCTGGTGGTGGGGTCCGTGATTTACTCCACACCGTTCATGGTGCAGCCTGTTCTGAACGCGATGCAGGCAATGGGCTCTCGCCCACTTGAAGTGGCAGCCACGCTGCGCGCTTCGCCAACCGACCGGTTTTTCAACGTGGTGCTGCCGCTGTGCAAGCCCGGCCTCATCACCGGCGCGGTGATGAGCTTTGCCCACACGGTGGGCGAGTTCGGCGTGGTCTTGATGGTGGGCGGCAACATCCCGGGCGTCACCCGCATGGCCTCGGTTCAAATCTACGACCATGTCGAGGCGCTCGAATACGCCGACGCGCACCGCCTGGCCGCGGTGATGCTTGGCTTCAGCTTCATGGTGCTGCTTGGGTTGCAGATATGGAAGACCGAGCCCAAGGGAGCCGCGGCGTGAGCGCAACGCCCTCCGACGCCGGACTGCAACTGCGCAGCCATTTACAGCGCCCGGGTTTCACGCTCGACATCAACCTCTCGCTGCCCGAACGTGGCATTACCGCGCTCTTTGGCCCTTCAGGCTGCGGCAAGACCACGGCGCTGCGGGTCATCGCTGGACTGGAGCCCACCTCGTCAGGACGCGTTGCGATTGGCGGTGACGTTTGGCAAGACAGCGCTAGCGGCCTGTTTCGCCCGGTTCACCAACGCGCGGTGGGCTTGGTTTTTCAGGAAGCCAGCCTGTTCGATCATCTCTCAGTGGAAGGCAATCTGAAGTTCGGCTTCAGGCGCACGCCCAATGCCGAGCGGCACCAGGCTTGGGACCATGGCCTCGCATTGCTCGGTATCGCGCATTTGCTCAAGCGCAGCCCCCCGGAGCTCTCGGGCGGTGAGCGCCAGCGGGTGGCGATCGCCCGGGCGCTGGCAGCCAATCCGCGCGTTTTGCTGATGGACGAACCGCTGGCTGCGCTGGACGCCCAGCGCAAGGCGGAGGTCCTGCCGTGGCTGGAGCAACTCCACGCGAAGCTGGATATGCCAGTCGTCTACGTCACGCACTCGCTCGACGAAGTGGCCCAACTGGCCGACCACCTGGTGTTGATCAACCAGGGCCGACTGGAGGCCCAGGGCCCGGTGATCGATCTGCTCAGCCGCACCGACCTTCACCTCGCCCACGGCGACCAGGCCGCCGCTCTGATTGAAGCCACCGTTGCCAAAAAACCGCCAGGCGAAGGCCTGTGTGCGCTGGATTTTTCTGGCGGCCAGCTTTGGCTCCCGCAAACCCGAGCCATCCCTTTGCCCCCTGGCCGGTCGGTCAGGTTACGCATTCAGGCGCGCGATGTCAGCCTGGCTTTGCAGCGGCCCGAGCAAACCAGCCTGCTCAATACGCTGAGCGCCACCGTGTCGGAGCTGCACGAAGATGGACCTGGGCAGGTTCTGGTGGGTCTGCGCCTGGGTGAAGGGGCAAACCAGGTCAGGCTGCTTTCGCGCATCAGCCAGCTGTCCGCCCAGCGGTTGAAGCTGGCCGTTGGCACACCGGTATTTGCTTTGATCAAAGGCGTGGCAATGGTGCGCTGACCCGCACGGTTTGTGGCTGAAACCGGCTCACACGGTCTTTCCAGAACGCGTCGCCGATCAAAAACCCCCTAGCTGTTGGGTGGTGTGATCGGCTTCGGCGCAGGCATGCGGCGAGCGATCTCCGCCACCAGTTGACGGGCCAACGTCAACTTGGGCGCACGCGGCAAATCCATTTCACCCTGCTCATCCACCAGCAGCAAGGCGTTGTCGTCCTGCCCAAACGTGTCAGGCCCGATGTTTCCAACCAGAAGTGGAACCCCCTTGCGCTTGCGCTTGGCCTGGGCGTGGGCCAGCAAGTCCTCGCTTTCAGCCGCGAAACCGACGCAAAACAGGTGGTTGTTGAGCGCCCTCACTCCTGTGGCGATCCCTGCCAGGATGTCCGGGTTCTCAACAAACGACAGCGTAGGCACCTGCCCTGACCCATCTTTCTTGATCTTCTGTTCGGCGGCCTGCATGGGGCGCCAGTCGGCCACAGCGGCCGCAGAGATGAAAACGGTGGCATTCTGACTCAAGACATTCAGCGTCTTTTGCATGTTCAGCGCAGAGCGCACATTGATGCGCCCAACGCCTCGGGGTGTCGGCAAACTCACCGGCCCAGCCACCAACGTCACATGCGCACCGGCCTCATGCGCCGCGCGCGCGATGGCAAAACCCATCTTGCCACTCGACAAGTTGGTCAGTCCCCGTACCGGATCGATCGCCTCGTACGTAGGGCCGGCACTGATCAAGACATGCTGCCCCTCAAGCACCTTGGGTGAAAAGAATCGCACCATGTCATAGAGCAGCTCTTCAGGCTCCAGCATGCGGCCGTCTCCGGTTTCACCGCAAGCCTGATCGCCAGCACCGACGTCGAGCACCGTGGCGCCGTCTGTGCGCAACTGTTCAACGTTGCGCTGCGTCGCCGGGTGGGCCCACATCTCCCGGTTCATCGCTGGAGCGAGGATCAACGGCACTTTGTCCAGCGGGCGAGCCAGGCACATCAGGCTGAGCAAGTCGTCTGCACGGCCATGAATCAATTTCGCCATGAAATCGGCACTGGCGGGCGCAATCAATATGGCGTCAGCTTCACGGCTGAGGTTGATATGGGGCATGTTGTTGTCTGCCCCTCCTGAAGACCGGGCATCCCATTGCGACGTGAACACCGCTCGACCTGAGAGCGCCTGCATGGTGACCGGCGTGATGAACTGCTCGGCGGCCTCGGTCATCACCACCTGCACTGTCGCGCCGGCCTTGACCAACGCGCGACAGAGCTCGGCCGCCTTGTAGCAAGCTATGCCGCCGGAAAGTCCCAGAACAACATGTTTTCCATTGAGATCGTTCATTGACGAAATGTAGCAGTTCGACGCTCACCAAAGCCAACGAAAATAGCCCAGGCGATCTCAGAAAGCCAGCCATAGATAATGTTGGGACCCTCAAGTCAACACCGCTACCTACACATGACCCACACACGCGCATTCCCGACCTTGGCCACAACCCTTTTGATTGCGGCCTTGACCGCCTGCGGCGGCGGCTCGGACGACGACATCAAAGTTGTGCCCACCGGCGGCGCTCTGGCCAACGTGTGGTTCGCCGACAGCGACGGGTACCACCCGCTCGACAAGCTCAAAGCCGACGGCACTTTTTACACGGGCAGCGAAGCCGATTTCGGCACAGTCAACCCGGCTTTCGCGACAGATGGCAAACAGCAATCGCGCTGGGCCATCGATACCTCGGCAAGCGTGGAGGGCGACTACAAGGTCCAGTACGCCATGAAGTTGACATCCATCAATGCCTCGGGAACCTCGGTTGGCAAACTGCAAGGCAACCTGCGATTTGACAGCACCACAGGTTTGATTACCCAGTTCTGTTCTGGCTTTCCAAACTGTTACGAAAACGCTTCCGGGTCTGAGGAAGACTTCCTGGTCACGGTTTCTGCCAAAGTTGAAGGCGCCAAAAGCGCGTTGGAACGCAGCTTCGTCATACGGATTCGCTGACCGGAAAGCTCAGCAGCGCCCGGTGACCGGGCGAAAAAGCAAAAGTCCTGCATCAGGCGGCCAGTGGTCAGCAAATGGGCGCAAACCTGCGTTCCCCGGTGTCGCCCGCCAGCCCATTGAGACCCCTGGCGTCCAACGTTGCCACTCAAAAGAGGCTCATGGCAATGGGCTGTTTGAATCGCGCCCTTTATAATCCCCATTTCCACCTCCTGCGAGCACCGGCTCGCCCGAGACATGACCAAATTTGTGTTCGTCACCGGCGGTGTGGTGTCCTCTCTAGGCAAGGGCATTGCTGCTGCATCCTTGGCCGCGCTCCTTGAGTCGCGCGGCCTCAAAGTCACCCTCATCAAGCTCGACCCGTATATCAACGTGGATCCGGGCACCATGTCGCCCTTCCAGCACGGCGAGGTGTTCGTCACCGACGACGGCGCCGAAACCGACCTCGACCTGGGCCACTATGAGCGTTTCATCGAAACGCGCATGAAGAAGTCCAACAACTTCACCACTGGCAAGATCTACCAGTCGGTACTGGACAAGGAACGCCGCGGCGACTACCTGGGCAAGACCGTTCAGGTCATCCCTCACGTCACCAATGAGATCCAGGACTACATCAAGCGTGGCGCGGGCGTTGGCACGCCCGAGGCAGTGGATGTGGCGATCGTGGAAATTGGCGGCACGGTGGGCGACATCGAGTCGCTGCCCTTCCTGGAAGCCGTGCGCCAGCTCAGCTTGCGCCTGGGCCCCAACAATTCGGCTTTCCTGCATCTCTCCTACCTGCCCTGGCTGGCCGCTGCTGGTGAGCTCAAGACCAAGCCCACGCAACACACCGCCAAAGAACTGCGCGCCATCGGTATTCAGGCCGATGCCCTGCTGTGCCGCGCCGACCGCCCGGTGCCCGATGAAGAGCGCGCCAAAATTTCGCTGTTCTCCAACGTGCCCGAGTGGGGCGTGATCTCCATGTGGGATGTGGACACGATCTACAAAGTGCCGCGCATGCTGCACGAACAGGGCCTTGACGGCCTGATTTGCGACAAGCTGCGCCTGAACACGCCGCCGGCCAACCTCAAGCGCTGGGACGATCTGGTGCACGAAGTGGAGCACCCACAGCACACCGTCTCGGTGGCCATGGTCGGCAAATACGTCGACCTCTCCGACAGCTACAAGTCGCTCAATGAAGCGCTGCGCCATGCGGGCATGAAGAACCACGCCAAGGTGCAGATCGAATACATCGACTCTGAAACCATTGACGCCGCCAACGTGGCCAAGAAACTCGGCCGCTTCGATGCCATCCTGGTGCCCGGTGGCTTTGGCGCCCGCGGTGTTGAGGGCAAGATTTGCGCGGCCCAGTACGCCCGTGAAAACAAAGTGGCCTACCTGGGCATCTGCCTGGGCATGCAGGTGGCGACGATTGAATACGCGCGCCATGTAGCGGGCCTCAAGGATGCCAACAGCACCGAGTTCGACCCCAAAACGCCCCACCCGGTGATTGCGCTGATCGACGAATGGCAAGACGCCGACGGCTCGATCCAGAAGCGCGATGCCAATTCGAATCTGGGCGGCACCATGCGCCTGGGGGCTCAAAGCTCCGATGTATCCGACGGCACCATCGCCCATCAAATCTATGGCGCTGTGGTCACGGAGCGCCACCGTCACCGCTACGAAGCCAACGAACACTATCTGGACCGTTTGCGCGAGGCCGGCCTGGTGATTTCGGCGCTGACGCAGCGCGAACACCTGACCGAAATGGTGGAGCTGCCACAGGCCGTTCACCCTTGGTATGTGGGTGTTCAGTTCCACCCGGAATTCAAATCGACACCCTGGGATGGCCACCCGCTGTTCAACGCCTACATCCGTGCTGCGCTGGACCTCAAAGGCACACAAACCCTCAAGGCTGTGGCCTGAAAGAAAGAAAAACCCATGCAGCTTTGCGGATTCCCCATCGGTCTGGACCGGCCTTTCTTTTTGATCGCAGGCCCATGCGTGATCGAATCCGAGCAGCTGCAAATGGATGTCGCGGGCCAGCTGAAAGAAATCACCAGCAGCCTCGGCATTCCCTTCATCTTTAAAAGCAGCTTCGACAAAGCCAACCGCAGCAGCGGCACCACCTTTCGCGGCCCCGGCCGGGAAAAGGGCCTGGAGATCCTGGCCAAGGTGAAGCGCGAGCTGGGCGTGCCGGTGTTGACCGACGTGCACACAGAAGAAGACATCATTGCGGCCGCCGCTGTGGTCGATGTGTTGCAGACCCCCGCCTTCCTCTGTCGCCAGACCGATTTCATCCGCGCGGTCGCCCAATCGGGCAAACCGGTGAACATCAAGAAGGGCCAGTTCCTCGCGCCTCACGACATGAAAAACGTGATTGACAAAGCGCGTGCGGCCGCCAAGGAAGCGGGCCTGGAAGAAGACAATTTCATGGCCTGCGAGCGCGGCGCCAGTTTTGGCTACAACAACCTGGTGAGCGACATGCGTTCGCTGGCGATCATGCGCGAATCGAACGCGCCGGTGGTGTTCGACGCCACCCACAGCGTGCAACTGCCCGGCGGTCAAGGCACGAGCAGCGGTGGCCAGCGTGAGATGGTGCCGGTGCTGTCCCGCGCTGCGGTGGCCGTGGGCGTGGCCGGCTTGTTCATGGAAACCCACCCCGATCCATCCAAGGCGCTGAGCGATGGCCCCAACGCGGTCCCACTCAAACACATGAAAGCGTTGCTGGAAACGCTGGTCGCGCTGGATGTTGTCACCAAAAAGAACCCCTTCATGGAGAACAACTTCTCATGAGTGCCTACATCATTGCGAATGTCTCTGTCACCAACCCCGAGCAGTACGAAGCGTACAAAAAGTGGTCCTCAGCGGCCATGCAGGCACATGGAGCCGAGGTTTGTGTTCGCGGGGGTGCCGCAGAGGTGCTGGAAGGCGACTGGTCGCCCGAGCGCATCGTGGTGCTGAAGTTTCCCTCTATGCATGCCGCCAAAGCATTCAACGCTTCACCCGAATACAGCAAGGCGCGCGACGCACGCCAGGGTGCGGCCATCATGCGCATGATCGTGGTCGAAGGCGTTTAAGCCGCGGCCTTTGCTTTTTTAACTTTTCTTGACCCAAAGGTAGACATAAATGAGTGCCATTGTTGACATCGTCGGACGTGAAATTCTGGACAGCCGCGGCAACCCCACCGTCGAATGCGACGTGTTGCTGGAATCGGGCGTGATGGGCCGTGCGGCCGTGCCATCGGGCGCGTCCACCGGTTCACGTGAAGCCATCGAACTGCGTGACGGCGACAAGAGTCGCTACCTCGGCAAAGGCGTGCTCAAGGCCGTTGAACACATCAACACAGAAATTGGCGAGGCCGTATTGGGCCTGGACGCCTCCGAACAAGCCTTCCTCGACAAGACCCTGATCGACCTCGACGGCACCGACAACAAAGGCCGCCTGGGCGCCAACGCGATGTTGGCCGTGTCCATGGCCGTGGCCCGCGCCGCTGCTGAAGAAGCCGGCTTGCCGCTGTACCGCTACTTCGGCGGCATGCGCGCGGTGCAAATGCCTGTGCCCATGATGAACGTCATCAACGGCGGAGAGCACGCCAACAACAACCTCGACTTGCAAGAGTTGATGATCATCCCCGTGGGCGCGCCCTCCTTCCGCGAAGCCCTGCGCTACGGCGCCGAGGTGTTCCACGCGCTGAAGAAAATCCTGCATGACCGTGGCATCAGCACTGCGGTGGGCGACGAAGGCGGCTTTGCCCCCAATGTGGCCAACCACGAAGCCGCGATCCAGATGATTCTGGAAGCCATCGACAAGGCAGGCTTTGTGGCCGGCGAGCAAATCGCTCTGGGCCTGGACTGCGCTGCCTCCGAGTTCTTTAAGAACGGCAAGTACGAACTCGCCGGAGAAGGCCTGAGCCTCAACGCCCAGGAATGGACCGACATGATGGCCAACTGGTGCGACAAGTACCCCATCATCAGCATCGAAGACGGCATGGCCGAAGGCGACTGGGACGGATGGAAACTGCTGACCGATCGTCTGGGCAAGAAGGTACAGATCGTTGGCGACGACCTGTTCGTCACCAACACCCGCATCCTGAAAGAAGGCATCGACAAAGGCATCGCCAACTCGATCCTGATCAAGATCAACCAGATCGGCACCCTGACCGAGACCTTTGCTGCCATCGAAATGGCCAAGCGCGCCGGCTACACCGCCGTGATTTCCCACCGCTCGGGCGAAACCGAAGACAGCACGATCTCTGATATTGCCGTGGGCACCAACGCCGGTCAGATCAAAACGGGTTCGCTGAGCCGTTCGGACCGCATGGCGAAATACAACCAGCTCTTGCGCATCGAAGAAGACCTGGGCGATGTGGCCGAATACCCCGGTCGCGCGGCCTTTTACAACCTGAAGTGATGGAATTCACCAGTGCTGCTGAAAGCGCTGGTGGACAAACCCCACATCGGAAACCCTCGCGCTAAACTATTTCCATGGCGTCACGCTTCGTCCCCGGCTTCCTCATCGCTCTGCTCGTTGTTGTGCAGGCGCAGCTGTGGTTTGGCCGGGGCAGCCTGCCGCAGGTCAACCACATGCGCAAAGAGCTGGCCCAGCTGGAAGTTGCCAACCGCGAAGCCCAGCAGCGCAACAGCCAGATTGCCAACGAGGTGCGCGACCTGCAAGAAGGTCTGGAAATGGTTGAGGAACTGGCCCGCCAAGACCTGGGCATGGTCAAGCCCAACGAGATTTTTGTCCAGATCGCCCACACCCGTCAGTGATGTCGCTTGTGCGGCCAGCGCCTGCGCCCATCGTCTGCCTGCTGGGCGGTGAGTCCAGTGGGAAAACCACCCTCTCCCGGGCTTTGCACCAATGTTTGACGTCGACCCACGGGTTGCGCGTGGCATTGGTGCCGGAGCATTTGCGCACCTGGTGTGAAGCCCGGCAGCGCGCACCCCAGGCACAAGAACAAGCGGGCATCGCCCACGAGCAAACCCGGTTGATACATGACGCGCAAGCCGCGCCAGGCGTTCAGCTCGTGATCGCCGATACCTCGGCCCTCAGCGTTGCCGCCTACAGCGCGCTGTATTTCGCCGATGAAAGCTTGTTCGCGCCGGCGCTGCATGCCCAGCGCGGCTTTGCAGCCACGCTGCTCATGGGCCTTGATATCCCCTGGGAAGCCGATGGCTTGTTTCGGGATGGCCCGGCCCTTCGTGCGAAGGCCGATACAGTGGTGCGCGAACAACTGGAGGGGCGGAGCATTCCCTACCAGACGATTTACGGCCGCAGGGAACAACGCCTGGGCAACGCCTTGCGCGCACTCACACCCGTCCTCTCAAGCCTGTTGGGCCACGCGCCTGTAACCACTGACGACTGGCGCACCCTAGGCCGCCCCGGCTGGGTTTGCGAAGCCTGCAGCGACCCCGATTGCGAGCACCGGTTGTTCACCGGCCTTCTGAAAAACACTGGCATTGCCAGCGAAACCCCATGACACCCGAACGCCCCGACTTTCGATCAGCCGCGTTTTTGCGGCAACACGCTAACGATTGCATGGTGTTTTACACATCGCATGCAATCGACCCCAGTGGGGGCATGTTCCACTTTCTTAAAGACAATGGTGAGGTCTACGACAGCCACACCCGCCACCTCGTGAGCAGCACGCGTTTTGTTGTGACCACGGCCATGAGCTTGCGGCGCAGCGGCGATGAGGCAGATCAAGCGCGCCTTATTCACGCGCTGGCCTTTCTACGCAATGCCCATCACAACCCCGACACCGGCGGCTACGCCTGGCTACTTGACTGGCGCGAGGGTCAAGCCCGTGTGCTGGACGCGACCAACCATGCCTATGGTCTGGCCTTCGTCTTGCTTGCCCACGCACACGCCGCCATGGCCGGTCTCGCTGATGCGCTCATTGGCATTGGCGAAACCTACACCTTGCTGGAACAACGTTTCTGGGAACCCCAGCATGGCCTGTATGCGGACGAAGCCACGGCCAACTGGGAGCTCAGCGCCTACCGCGGCCAAAACGCCAACATGCACCTGTGCGAAGCCCTGCTGGCCGCATTTGATGCCACCGGCGAAACACGGTATCTCGATCGCGCCGAACTGCTCGCCGACAACATCTGCATCCGTCAAGCCGCTCTTGCCGATGGTCTGATCTGGGAGCACTACCGGGCAGACTGGTCCATCGACTGGGACTACAACCGCGACGACAAAACCAACATCTTCCGCCCCTGGGGATTCCAGCCCGGCCATCTGACCGAGTGGGCCAAGCTGCTCATGCTGCTCAATGCGCGCCGCCCGCGCGCAGACCACACCGCCCGCGCACGCCATTTTTTCGACATTGCCATGGAGAAGTCATGGGACACGGAACACGGAGGCCTGTTCTACGGCTTTGCCCCCGACGGCAGCGCCTGCGACACCGACAAATATTTCTGGGTGCAAGCCGAAACCCTCGCCGCCGCGGCCCGGCTGGCCATTGCCACCCAAGACCCCGCTTACTGGACAGCCTACGACCGCATCTGGGCCTATGCCTGGGTGCATTTTGTGGACCACGAGCACGGTGCCTGGTGGCGCATCCTGCGCGCCGACAACAGCAAGATCAGCGATGAAAAAAGCCCCGCCGGCAAGGTGGACTACCACACGGCTGGGGCTTGCTGGGATGTGCTCGATGCGCTGGGGGAGGGGTTGCCCCCTCGCTCCGCCGCTGCGCGGGTCGCTGCCCCCCAAGGGGGCTGATTCTCCTTGGGGCGGCCCTGCGGTGAATCCGGTGCCCCCACGCTCCGCCGCTGCGCGGATCGCTACCCTTCGCGTTGCTGCATTCTGTGGCGGCCCAATAGGTGTTGACGGGCCTTCAGAAGATCAAAAGCGGTAGGACGCTTCGAATTGAACGCTCCGGCCATCCTGCTCAAGCGCATTCTGCCAATTGCTCGTGCCACCGGGTACAGCAAAGCGCTTGTTGAACAGGTTGCGCACGGTCAGGCCCAGTTCCAGCCCGTCCACCCAGCGATCGGTGCGGATGTGCAGGTTGGATAGGCTGCGCCCTCCCAGCCAACTTCCGTCGAGGGTCTTGCGGCGGCTGTCGTATTGAAATTCGTAACCCAGGGACACGCCAGCGGCACGCCAAGGCATGGAGAAATTGAACTTGGCCAGTTGCTGGGGTGAATTGGCCAGGCGGTCGCCCGTGGCCATGCGCGCGTCTTGCAGCGTCAAGCTGCCGCGCAACCGACCGCCCCAGACCCAGGTTTTATCGGCCGACAGCTCCAGACCGTTGGCCACCACCTTCCCTCCTGGCTGAAACTGCGAAAGCCCGCTCACCGGGTCCACGCCAGGCACGATCTGATCGAGCATGGTCCAGCGGTAGGCCGCCGCCTGCAAGCGCAGATCCTCGCTGACACGGTGGTTGGCGACCAGCTCCAGGGTATCCACGCTCTCGACATCGAGCGAGGGGTTGGCCACGAGCACCAGGTCGTCGTAGTAGTCGCGCTCATTGGCGTTGGGCGCCCGGTGGGCCCGACCGGCCAGGGCTTTCAGGGTGGTTGAAGGCGCCGCCTGCCAGATCAGCGCCGCGCGGGGGCTGATATGGGTGCCCGTTGTGCTGTTGCGGTCCATGCGCAAGCCCAGGGTAGCGGTCAAGTCATCGGCGAGGTGCCACTCGTCCTGGCCGTAGATGCCGACCCGTCGGGCGGGGCTGCGAATCAGCAGGTTGTTGGCGGAATCCGCCGGGTCAATGACGGCCTGGTTGAGGCGGGTGATGTCCTGCAGGTCCATGCCAAGCATCAGCTTGTGTCCATCCAGCGCGGTGGACAACAGGCGAAGCTCGCCCCCATACCAGTCGCCCACGCTGGGAAAGTCAAATGGCGTGCCGTAGCTCAAGCGGCTGCTGTAGCGGTTTTGCCCAACGAAGACACGCCCCATCACTTGCAACGTTTCGTCGCTGAACGGGCTTTCGAACTGCGCCTGCGCCAGGGTGTACAGATTGCCCTGGTATTGCCCCGCCACCAGCGGATCGGATCCGTAGACGCCCGTGGGATCGTCTTTTCGGCGGTCTCCATGCACCAGTTCCAGCGTCCAGGGCCCATAGCCCAAGCGGCCAAAGAACTCCTTGTCGCGCTCGCCATCCAGCCCCTGTGCACGCCCCGAAATACCCGTTGAGCCAAACTCCATGTCACGGTCTTCGCCCCTGGAGCGCAAACCTGAAGCAGAAATCAGCACATCCAGGCCACTGTCCAGCCGCTTCCCCCAGCTCACCCGGCCTTCGTTCATGCCCTGGGATGGTTGCGACCCGAGCGCCAGTTCGCCCTCGTCCATGGCCGCACCGTTGCGAGTCACCACGTTGACCACACCAAACATGGCGTTTTGACCGTACACCGCGCTGCCCGGTCCGGGAATGAACTCGATGCGTTCGACCAGGGCCAGGTCGAGCGGAAAGTCACGCCCAGTGGGACCGGTGTCAAAAACGAGGTCGTTGACGCGGTTGCCGTTGATCGTGACAAGCAAGCGCGTGTTCAGGTCTCCCGGCACGCTGAAGCCGCGCGTGCCCAGGTGGCTGGACTGGCGGTCGTAGGTGGTGTAGACGCCAGGCAGCGTGGCCAGTGCCTGATCGAGTGTGCGCCATCCAAACGCGCGAATCTCGTCGCGCGTGACCACACTCACAGCGGCGGCGACTTCGTTCTGTTTTTGCGCGTATTTGGAGGCACCCACCACGGTCAGGTTGAGCAACTCTTCCAGGCTCAGCGTGATCACATCGGTGGCGGCGGCGGCCGGAAACGCGGCCGATAGTCCGGCACACAACAGCAGACCGGCGGCGACGCGGGCCGGGCCAGGTTTCTTGGAGGGGTGAACCGATGGGTGCATAAAGATGTCTGGAATGCCTGTTTTTCGACATCTTGCTGCCAATCTTTAGGCCGGGCAACCGCAGGCTTCGGTGCGCCGGGGTGCCGGGGTGCCGTACAGACGATCGGCGGCCATTCAGCCAGTAGCGTCAGTGCACGTCGGGCGGCGCGGGCTGCTGCCTTTCGGCGTCCAGAAACACCTGAGCGGCATCCACCGGGTCAAAGCGCTGTACGGCGCCGCAGAATTCACAGGTCACTTCCACCTGCCCCTGCTCGGCAATGATGGACTCCACCTCATCGCTGCCCAGGCTACGCAGCATGCCGCCAACGCGCTCGCGTGAGCAACTGCAGGCAAAGCGGGGACCCAGATCGCCCGTCTGCGGCTCAAACCGTCGCACATCTTCTTCCCAGAACAATCGGTGAAGGATGGTTTCCGCATCGAGCTCCAGCAGTTCTTCGCGCTTCAGGCTGGAGGCCAGGATCGAGATGCGGTTGTAGTCTTCGCTCAAACCGATCCTGTCTTCGTCGCCCGCCGTCGAACCTTCGCCCGCCAAATTGGCGCTGCCTTGCAGCGGCAGGCGCTGAATCAGCAGACCTGCGGCCACCTTGTCGTTCGCTGCGAGCACCAGCTTGGTGTCCAGTTGCTCGCTTTGCAACATGTAGTGTTCGATCACCTCGCTGAGCTTTTCCAGCTTTTCATGTTTGTCGCCGAACAGCGGCACAACGCCCTGATAAGGCTGCTGGCCCGGCTTGCGGTCTTTCGGGTCGAGCGTGATCGCGCATTTGCCCTGGTTGTTGACGTTGACCATGTGCGACAACGGCGCGTCTTCGGCCACTTCACCAGTCACGGTGGCGGTCGCGCGCAGGCTCAAATCGGGTTGCACCTCAGCCACGGCCAGCTTTACCGGCCCGTCGCCCATGATCTGCATCACCAAAGCGCCGTTGAATTTGATGTTGGACTGCATCAGCGTGGCCGCTGCCGTCATCTCGCCGAGCAGTTCGGTCACGGCGGCAGGGTAACCACCCGACTGCGCGCGACGCTGCAAAATATCCTGCCAGGCATCGGTCAGGCGCACCAGCATGCCGCGCACGGGCTTGCCTTCGAAAATGAATTTGTGGAGTTCAGACAATCGGATCTTTCGGGGAAATCAACGCCAACAGTTAGGGATCAGTCGATCTTTTTCAAGGTGTGGCGGAAGCGCTGTGCATTGTCCACATAGTGTTTGGCGCTCATGCGCAGGCCTTCCATTTGCTCGGGCGTGAGCTGGCGCATCGCCTTGGCCGGGCTGCCGATGATCATGGAGCCATCGGGAAACTCTTTGCCCTCGGTCACCAGCGCGCCCGCGCCCACCAGACAGTTTTTGCCGATTTTTGCACCGTTGAGCACGATGGCGCCAATGCCGATCAGGGATTCATCGCCGATGGTGCAGCCGTGCAGCATCACCTTATGGCCCACCGTCACGTTTTCGCCCACCACCAGCGGCATGCCCACGTCGGCGTGCAAGACACTGCCGTCCTGGATGTTGCTGCCTTGGCCAATGGTGATGGTTTCGGTATCCCCGCGCACGGTCACACCAAACCAGATGCTGGTGTCTGCTGCCAGGGTCACATTGCCAATCACCTGGGCGTTCTCGGCCACCCAGGCCGTATCGGCCAACTGTGGGCTCAAACCGTCGAGTTCGTAAAGTGCCATGGTGTCTCCTTCGGATGGTGGGAAAAACGCGCCCGCTGGTCGGCCCGGGCGAAACCTAGAATTGTAGGGATGCAAGCGAACAACCCCGTCCCGATGGCGCCAGAGACGCCCAACCCATCTGCCTGGCCAGGCAGCGCACGCGCCTGGGCGTTGCAGGCGCTGTGCCTGCAAGCGCCCGAAAGCAAAGTGGCCAGCACGCATGCGCTCTATGTTGCGAGCCAGTCCAGCCTGGGAGCACAAGGGCAGATTGACCCTGCTGAACCCCTGCAGGCGCCCGTCGGCGATGCGTTGCCAGGGCGCCCGCTTCGCCCCGCCCTGATACCGCCCATGCAGGTGCCCCACCGCTCACCCTTCACGCCTGAAGGTCTGGCGGCCTTGCTTCATGCCATTTGCCATATCGAACTCAACGCCATCAACCTGGCACTGGACGCGGTGTGGCGCTTCCCCGATATGCCCGAAGACTTTTACCGCGACTGGCTGCGTGTGGCAGACGAAGAGGCATCCCATTTCACTTTGCTGCATGAACTGCTGCAAACGCTGGGTTACCACTACGGCGATTTCCCTGCACACGATGGGCTGTGGGAGATGTGCGTCAAGACCCAAAACGACATCACCGCCCGCATGGCCCTGGTGCCGCGTACGCTCGAAGCGCGCGGCCTTGACGCCACGCCGCTCATCCAGTCACGGCTTAAGAAGGTCAACACCCCAGCCGCCCTGCGCGCTGTGGCCGTGCTGGATGTGATCCTTCGCGACGAGATCGGTCATGTGGCCGTCGGCAACCGCTGGTATGGCTGGCTCTGCGCTCGCCAGGGTCTGGAACCGGTTGCCCACTACCGTGCCCTTGCCCGCCTGCACAACGCGCCGCGCCTGAAGCCCCCCTACAACCTGGACGCCAGACGCGCTGCAGGCTTTACCGCCAAAGAGCTCGACGAGCTTCAGGCCGGCGCACCCAATCCTGCCCGCTGAGGCCTGGGTAATGCGGAGTCAGGTCACCCTGCCTATACTGAATAACCTGACCAAAACGACACATGGGTACTCTGATGAAACGGCTACTTCTTGGAACTGTGCTGGCCGCCTGCACCACCTGGGCAGCCGCAGCGCCTCCATCGATTGACATCCCCGAATGGACACCCTGTGCCCACGAAGGGCAAACCTGCTACACACCGGGGCCCGCACAGGTGCGCTTTGGCGGCGGCGGGCGCCACAGCGAACCGAAAAATACAGTGGGCAACATCGAATGCAGCATCGCCAACTTTGGAGATCCTGCGCGCCGTGTGCCCAAGGTCTGTGAATACAAACTCGGTTGGGCGCGGGGCATGCCACACCCCGTTCGCGAGGCAGACACAGGAGGCTGGATTGATTGCGCCAACGAAGGCGAAGTCTGTCGGTTCCGTGGGACCCGGCTGGTGCGGTTCGGCGCTGATGGTGCCTACTACTACCGTAGGGAAGAGCGCGAAATCCGCTGCACAGTCGACGAATTCGGCGACCCGGTTCGGCGTGTGCCCAAACAGTGCCAGTTCAAACGGTCTGATCAGGACCGCGATGGCAACGGAGGGCGCGACAGAGAAGACAGCCGGCAGGACGAAAGAAGAGACAACAGGGCAGCCGTCAGCGAATCCCGCGACCAGCAACGCCCGGATCACCCTGCCAACCGTTGGGCGCCATGTGCATCCGAAGGGGAAACCTGCCGCGTCAGCGAGCCCACCACCGTGCGCTTTGGCCTGGACAACGCCTTCAACTACCGCCAGGTTGAGAAAGATGCTTTTTGCACCTCCTATTTGTTTGGAGACCCGGTGCCGGGCATGAAAAAGCGCTGCGAAGCCAACACCGTGCCGATCGATCGCATAGTGGCGCGGCGACCCGCCCCCAATGAAATTCCACCGATGGATGATCGCCTGTGGGACGACTGCGGGCGTGAAGGCCAGTTGTGCGATTTCCGCGGCAGCAAGCACGTGCGCTTTGGCGCCAATGGGGTTTTCAAGGTTGACTTCGCCACCAATGGCGTGCGCTGCGCCGAAGTCAATTTTGGCGGCGACCCTGCCCGCGGACAAGCCAAACGGTGTTCGATCTACCGGCCCTGAACGGCTGACGCGGGAAGCTCTGCCCTTATGGATGCGTCGACGGGCCTCGGCTCGCCTTACCTGGACGGCATATCGGCCAAGGTGTAAATCAGGCTCACCATGGCGTCTTCAGGCACAGCGGGCACCTGGGCAGCCCAGGCCTCGTAGGCCGAGCGCATCGCCCGCAGGCGTTCAGGATCCCGCTTGGCCTGGTTGGCCCGCTCGCGCGCATCCCGCTCGATGTTGAACAAATACTCGTGTTCGTTGACTTTGAGGTACTTCCACTCGCCCAGGCGCAGCGCCCGCTGGTCGTTGTGTTTCATGCGCCAGTGCATGGGGCGCTCGAACGTGTGCCCAGGGTTTTGCAGTGTGGGCAACATCGACACCCCATCCAGCGCATGCCCCGCTGGCAAGCTGGCGCCCGCGATGTCCAGGATCGTGGCCGTCCAGTCCATGGTCATGCAGTGCTGTTCGCTGGCGAACCCTTTTTCTGCCATGCCCTGTGGCCAATGCACGATATAGGGCACGCGAATGCCACCTTCGGTGAGATCCATCTTGCCGCCCACCAGCGGCCAGTTGTCGGAGAACCGCTCGCCGCCGTTGTCGCTGGTGAAAACAATGAAGGTGTTGTCGAGCTGACCCGTCTCGCGCAAGGCCTCGACCACCCAGCCAATGCCCTCGTCCATCTCCCTGATCATGGTCTGGTAGGTCTCGACATTGCCACCGTCGAGATGGGAAATGTCCTTCACGATCTCCGGATCGATCTTGCCCTGCGCCCGGGTTTCCCAGGGCCAGTGTGGCGCGGTGTAGTGCAGGCTGAGCATGAAGGGCTGTTGATCGGCAGCACGGTCTTTCACATATTTCACCGCCCGCTTCGAGAACAGGTCGGTCAGGTAGCCCGGTTCGTCATAGGGCTCGCCATCGAGCTCCATGTCGGAGCCTTCGCCCCGCGCGTTATGTCCGTAGTAGCTCACACCGCCAGACATGGGGCCAAAGTGGTGCATGTAGCCACTCTTCTCCGGGCCGAAATGCGGACGGTAGCCCAGGTGCCATTTGCCGATCAGCGCCGTGTGGTAACCCTTCTCCTTCAACAGCGAAGGCAAGGTCGGGAGGTGTGGAAACAGCCCCAGTTCGGGATTGCCACGCGCACGGCCCGCCATGGGCTCCTCGCTGGCCCCGCGCACCCAGTACTGGTAGCGGCCCGTCATCAAAGCGAAGCGGGTGGGTGAACAAACGGGTGAATTCGAGTAGCCATTGACGAACCTGGCGCCGCGGGCGGCCAGGGCATCGAGATTGGGCGACACCGGCGCACGGCCGCCGTAGCAACCCAGATCGGCATAGCCCAGATCGTCGGCCACGATGAAGATGAAATTGGTGCTCATGTGGTGTGGTTCCTTCTGAATGTCTGGGGCTCAGGCGCTGGGGACTGCAGCGGCGGTGCGATTCTTCCAGTGGTGCAGCCCCAGCAAAGCAGCGGTGAGGGCCGCGCCCACCATGTCGGTGTGCCCCCCTGGCGCGAACAACAACACCGAAGCCGCCAACCGGGCCACCACTTCTGGCCAGCCCAGCGCCCGCTTGTCAAAGCGAATCAGGGCACTGGCCATCACATAAATCGCCACCGCCAGTTTCACCAGCAACAGCAGGTAGGGCCCCCAGGCAAACGCGGCACCAGCCTGTGGCACGGTGAGGATCAGCGGGTTGTAGACGAAAGCAAACGGGATGATGAAAATCATGATGCCGATGCGCGAGGCCTGCACTGCGGTGCCAATCGGTCTACCGCCGGAAATCGACGCCGCTGCATAGGCCGCTATGGCGACCGGCGGCGTGATGGTTGACGCCACGGCAATCATGAAAACAAACATGTGCGCCGTCAGTGGCTCCAGCCCCAGCGCCTGCATCGAAGGCAGTGCAATTGCGGCCACTGTCACATAAGCTGGCAGGGTGGGCATGCCCATGCCCAGCAAGATGCAGCCACCCGCCACCACCAGCAATGCCACAAACAGCGAGTGCTCCAGGGCGCTGACCATCAGCACCCCGAACTTCACCGGCACGCCCGTGGCCGACAGGGTGGAGATCACGATGCTCACCGCTGCAATTGCCGTCAGCAGCTGAGCAAAGGTTTCGCCGCCGTTGCGCAGGGCCGTCACCAGCTTCATTGGCGAGCGCCGCACGGCCGGATTGATGAAGCTCATGGGAAACAGCAACGCGATCGCTGCGATGGATGCCCCTGAGGCCGACATGCCCCCCACCAGCAACACCACGATCATCACCAGCGGGCCAAACACCAGCAACATGTTGAGGTAGTCCTGCCGCTCGGGCGGTGCGACGCCGGCGCTGCTGGCATCGGCCTTGATGCCCAGTCGGCGCGACTCGAACAGAATCATCATGAACAGGCTGCCGTAATAGGCGATGGCGGGCACCAGCACCGCAATCACCACGGTCAGGTAGCTCACCCCCACGTAGTCGGCCATCACCAGTGCAGCCGCACCCATGATGGGCGGCATGATCTGCCCGCCAGTCGACGCGGCGGCTTCAACGGCGCCAGCAAAGTTCGCCGAAAAGCCCCGCTTCTTGATCATGGGAATGGTGATCACACCGGTGCCCACCACATTGGCCACCGCACTGCCCGACACCGTGCCGAACAGGCCCGAGGCCAGCACCGCCGCGTGTGCCGGGCCACCGGCCGTGCGCTTCATCAAAGCAAAGGCAATGCGGATCATCGATTCGCCCGCACCCGCGCCTTCCAGCACCGCGCCCAGCACGATAAAGGGAAACACCGTGGTGACCACGATGGAAAAGGTTGAACCCAGAATGCCTGAATCGAGGCTGAACCACAGGTTCTGTGCCAGCAGCTCGTTGACGTCGCCGCCAATGGTCTGCAAGGGACCGGGCCAGTAAGGGCCGGTGGCCATGTAAACAATGCCCAGCACGCCCAGCAACGCCACCGGCGCGCCCCACAGTCGCCAGCAAAGAAACAGGGCCCCGGCGCAAGCAGCCAGCGCGGTCCACATGTCTTTGGGACCAAACAGAAACATCGCCTCGTCGATCGCGATGCTCACGTCGTAAAACGCCTTGCAGGCGTACAGCATTGCCACCACGCTCAGCCACGCCACGGCATCCACCCACTTCGGCAACTGCCGCCCGCCAGCGCCCTTCAAGCCCAGCACCACCACCAGGAAGCACAGGGCAAAAAAGGTGGAGCGGAAAAACACCATGGGGAACGGCCCCAGGCGGAACGAGCCAATCGATGGCATCACATTGGCCAGGCCATACAGCGTGACGGCCAGGGCCAGCACCGAGGTCAGGCCCGCGCGGGCGCGCGCATCCAGAAAATTCCAGCTCATGGAAAGGTCCTCAAACAGGCGAGTCAACCCCAGCAGGCTCCGAAGAGCCCGCTGGGGCCGCAAGCGCTGGAATTACTTGGCCACCAGATCGTCTGGAATTGCGATGCCCTGCTCTTTGTAAAAGCGCGCAGCGCCAGGGTGCAGCGGCGCGAGCATGCCGTCAAAGCGCTGGTCAGCGCTCAGATCTTTCAACTGAGCATTGCCTTTCTGCATGCCGGGAATCTGATCAAAATAGGCCTTGGTAAGCTTGTACGCGGTGTCGTCGGACATGCTTTTGCTCGCCATCATCACCATCACCGTCTGCCAGCCATAAACATCTTCCTGGTTCACCTGCCCCGGGTAGGTGCCGGCCGGAATTTTGGCTCTCACCATACCCAGCGTTTTGGGTGGTACCGCACTCTGGTCCATCGACAACAGGCGGAATTTGCGGGTCAACCCCAGCTCGACCAGCGCCTGTGCGCCCATGCCCACAGGCGTGATGAACACATCGAATTGACCGTCCTTGAAGCCTTGCGTGGCAGCGCCCCAAGGGGCCTTGATGCCCTCGTAGTCTTTGCCATCTTCCAGACCAGAAGCGGTTTTGATCAACGAGCGAATCTGGGCGTTGGCGGCACCCGCAGGTGGGCCGACGAAAACGCGCTTGCCCTTGAGCTGAGACCAGTTCGCCACACCGCCATCGGCCCAGACCACAGGGTGGTAGATGCTGGCAGCGAAACCAAACAGGCTGCGCACATTGCCGGCCATTTCGGCGCCTTTGCTGCCCAGCGCCTTGTAAGGCCCTTCGCCCTTGAGCAGGTTGTCATAAGCGGGGGGTGGCACCACCGCCGAATCGAGCGAGCCCTGAGCGATCTTGAGCAACGACTTGGTCAGGGTCTGATCCAGCGCCAGTTCCACGTCCACGCCCACTTTGGCCCAGTGGGGCGCCATGGTTTGCGGCATCAGACCCACCACGCTGTTGGTGGTGGCGGCCTCCATGGACACTTTTTCAGCCCAGGCCGGCGCCAGCAAAAGGCTGCCCAGAACGCCGGCGGCGAAGGTTTTGGTCACTCGATTGAATTGCATGTCTTGTCTCCAGTATGGGAAATGGCATCGGTACTTTGCCGATGCCACGAAGAATAGGCCCACTCCAATCAAAAGTAAAATTCGTTTTTAAACACTCAAACAGACATTTTTGTATGGATCCAAAACACCTGATGCAGTTGGCTGTGATCCTGGACAAGGGGTCGATCACCGAGGCCGCGCAACACCTGCGACTCACCCAGCCCACACTCACGCGCAACATGCACACACTGGAAATGCAGGCTGGAGGCCTCTTGTTCAGCCGCAGCCGCTTCGGCGTCAAGCCCTCCCTGCTGGGCGAAAGCCTGGCCCGGGAAGGCCGCGCCGTCACGCAGACATTGCGATCCGCCACCGACGCCATCGGGCGCCACAAGATGGGCCTGAACAACCAGTTGCGGGTCGGCGTCGGGCCGCTGATCGGAATGGGTCTCGCAGCCAAGCTGTCGGGCAAGCTGATCGCGCAGCTGCCGCAACTGGCCATCACCGTCACCACCGGCAGGCCCCAGACCGTTGTGGAGCAACTGATCGATGGCCAGATAGACATTGCCATCGCCCCGGCCGTCTACGCCCAGTCGCCCGTCGGGATTGCGCGGGTGCTGCTGGCTGAGGACGCCATTGGCGTCTATTGCGGGCCGGGCCATCCGCTGGCCGGCGTTTCCGACGTAGACAGCGCGGCACTCAATGCCTTTGACTGGATCAATGTCGGTACCAGCTCGCCCTTTCAAAACGAACAATTGGAGCTGCTCGCCAAAAACGGCGTTCGCCAGTTGCGCACCCGATTTGCGACCCTCAACGATGCGGTCATTCTGCTGGAGTTCCTGTCCCAGGGCAGCCATCTCGCCGTGCTGCCCGGACTGCCATTGCTCTTGATGCAGGACCGCTACCGGTTCGTTGAGGTGCCCCTGCCCCAGGGCAACAGCCGGCGGGACATGTATATCTGGTGCCGCGAAGAGCTCATCGAAAGCGACGTGATCCAGACCTTCATCACAACGGGGCGCAGCCTGATTGAAAACCACAGAAAGGCGTAATGGCGGGCTCGACCGACCAGTTGCGCGCCCCGGCAACCGATAATCGGGGATGACCACCGCTCCCCAGACCGACTTCTCCGCCCTCCCCCTCACCCCGGCCACCCTGGCCAACCTGACCCAACTGGGATACACGGCCATGACGCCGATCCAGGCTGCCTGCCTGCCTTCGGCCCTGCTGGGCAAAGACATCATTGCCCAGGCCAAGACCGGCAGCGGCAAGACCGCCGCCTTCGCCCTGGCCCTCCTGGCCAACCTCAACCCGCGCCGCTTCGCCGTGCAAACCATGGTGCTCTGCCCCACGCGTGAACTGGCCGATCAGGTGACCACCGAAATCCGCCGTCTGGCCCGCGCCGAAGACAACATCAAGGTTGTCACGCTCTGCGGCGGCGTGCCCCTGCGTGGACAGTTCGCCACGCTGGAGCATGGCGCCCACATCGTGGTCGGCACGCCCGGCCGTCTGATGGACCACCTGGAGCGCGGCAGCCTGAAGCTCGATGCGCTCAACACCCTGGTGCTGGACGAAGCCGACCGGATGCTCGACATGGGCTTCTTCGAGGACATCGTCAAAGTCGCCAAGCAGTGTCCAAAAGAGCGCCAGACCCTGCTGTTTTCGGCCACCTACCCCGAGGGCATTGCCAAACTCAGCGCCCAGTTCATGAAAGAACCAATCACCATCAAGGTCGAGGCTCAGCACAGCGACAGCCAGATCGAACAGCGCTGGTACGAAGTCAAAAGCAACGAACGGCTGCACGCTGTAGGCCTTCTGCTGGCCCACTTCCGCCCCGCCAGCACCATCGCTTTCTGCAACACCAAGGCGCAATGCCGCGACCTCGTTGAAGTGTTGCGCGGGCAAGGCTTCAGCGCTTTGGCCTTGTTTGGCGAACTGGAGCAGCGCGAGCGCGATCAGGTGCTGGTGCGTTTCGCCAACCGCAGTTGCTCCGTTTTGGTGGCCACCGATGTGGCCGCGCGCGGGCTGGACATAGCCAACCTGGAAGCGGTGATCAATGTGGACGTGACGCCCGACTCCGAGGTGCACGTGCACCGCATCGGCCGCACCGGCCGTGCAGGCGAGAGCGGCCTGGCGCTGAACCTGGCCAGCATGAACGAAATGGGCTACGTGGGCAAGATCGAGCAGTTGCAAGGCCGCGAGTCTGACTGGCACCCGGTGTCCGAACTCACACCAGCGAGCAAAGAGCCCCTGGTGCCCGCCATGACCACGGTGCACATACAGGGCGGCCGCAAAGAAAAGATCCGCCCCGGCGACGTGCTGGGCGCGCTCACCGCCGATCTGGGCTACACCCGCGAGCAGGTAGGCAAGATCAATGTGAACGAATGGTCGACCTATGTGGCCGTGGACCGCAACATTGCCCAACAGGTCGCCAGCCGCCTGAACGACGGCAAGATCAAGGGCAAGAGCGTGAAGGTGCGGGTGCTCGAAGACTGAGGCCCGCCACCTCCATTGCGATCGTTACAAGCCCAGGGCTGCGATGCCGGCCTTGGCGATCTGGGCGTCTTCTGACGATTTCACGCCGCTCACGCCCACGGCACCCAAAAACGCGCCATCTTTCACGATCGGCACACCGCCCTCCAGCGTTCCCTGGATGGTGGGCACGCTGAGGAAAGAGAACCGGCCCTGGTTGATCAGGTCTTCGTAGATCTTGCTCTCACGCTGGCCCATCGCGGAGGTGTGGGCCTTGGCGGGCGCAATGTGCGCTGAAATCGGTGCGGCGCCATCCAGGCGCTGCAGGTGCAACAGGTGACCGCCATCGTCCACGATGGCAATCGTCACGGCCCAGTTGTTCTTCAAGGCCTCGGCTTCTGCGGCCGCCGCGATCTTTTTCACATCGGCAAATTCGAGCACAGCTTTGTTTTTCATGAACTTTTTCCAGTTGAGGTGGTCCACCATGGACCATTAAAAATGGTGGGGATGAAGGAATGCGTTACCAATCCAGCACGATACCGCAAAGATTGGCCCTATTCAGGTCACAAGTGGATTGACAGCCCCTTGGCGGGAAAACGTAAACCCTTGCCTTTGCTTGAAAAATGGCCCTCTGGCCGCATCTGTAACACGCTGCTTCTACAATGGAGCAAGAGCAGTCCTTCGGGCTGGCATTGATTTGAACACTGTTCAAGGAGACACATATGAACCAACCTCTTTCCTCTGGCGGCCGATTCGGTCATTCGGTTTCCGATGCCGTCGTTCGCAACAAAGTCCTGCGCAACACCTACCTGTTGCTCGCGCTGTCCATGGTGCCCACGGTGCTGGGTGCATGGATTGGCGTGACAACCGGCATTGCCAACGGCCTGACCGGCTTCACGGGTTTGATCGTGTTCCTCGGCGGCATGATGGGATTCCAGTTCGCCATCCACCGCTTCCGCGATTCCGGCATGGGCGTGGCCCTGTTGCTGGGCTTCACCTTCTTCATGGGCATCATGCTGTCGCGCTTGCTCGGCGCGGTGCTCGGCATGAGCAATGGCACTTCGCTGGTGATGAGCGCATTTGCCAGCACCGCCGGCGTGTTCGGCACCATGGCGGTTTTGTCCACTGTGATCAAGCGTGACCTGAGCGGCATGGGTCGTTGGCTCTTCGCCGGCATGATCGCCGTGCTCATCGCAGGCGTGATCGGCATGTTCATGGGCAGCTCGGCCATGATGATCGGCATCACCGTCCTCAGCACCGTGATTTTCAGCCTCTACATGCTTTACGACCTCAAGCGCATCATGGACGGCGGTGAAACCAACTACGTGCTGGCCACCACCGGCCTCTACATCAGCATTTTTGCGGTGTTCCAGAACCTGCTGGCACTGTTCGGCATCTTTGGTGGCGAAGACTGAGCATTTACTGCTCCCCTGAAACTGGGCCTTCGGGCCCATTTTTATTGGGTGTCCGTCATTGAAACTGGATGATTGGGCTCAAGCCCAGGCAAAAAGCGCCGAAACAAGTCCCATACAGGTTCTTACCCATGCGCAACATCCTCACCATCCTTTGCCTTGCCACCGCCAGCTTGACGCTGTCGGGCTGCGATGCGCTGGGCATTGAAACAGCACCCCAGATCGCGGCAAAAAAAGATGCTGAAGCCCATGCCATCGGCAGTGCCTGCCGCCATGCGATTCGAAGCATCGAGGTCTGCTTCCAGAGCAACCCCAAGGCTGTGAAGGCCGCCATGTTCAATGGATGGAAAGAGATGGATACCTACATGCGCGAGAATGAAATTCTCGGCATGCCGTCTCAGGACCCGCCAGCTGCAGCAGACTCCACGTCCAGGCACGATTCAGCCGATCCAGGCAAAGACGGGCACGCACCGACTGCGCACAAGTCCTGAGCCGCTGCGTCAAGGCATCAGCTGGCCAACTCAAACACCGCCATGCTCTCCACGTGGGCGGTGTGTGGAAACATATTGACCACGCCACCCGATGTGCAACGGTATCCGCCCTCGTGCACCAGCAGGGCCGCGTCACGCGCCAGTGTGGCCGGGTTGCAGCTCACGTAGACAATGCGCCTGGGCGGCGTCCAAGTGCCACGTTTTTCCGGGTTTTGGTGCAGCTCGGCCAGGGTCTTGGCCAAGGCAAACGCACCTTCGCGCGGTGGGTCAACCAGCCACTTGTCTGCTGAGCCGTCGGCAACCAGCAGGTCGGGTGTCATTTCAAAAAGGTTGCGGGCAACAAAGGTCGTGGGCGCCAGAGGCTGGCTGCGCCCGATCTGGTTGCGCGCCAGGTTCTCCCGCGAGCGCGCCACCAGCGTTTCGCTGCCCTCGATGCCGACCACCTCGCCGGCCGTGGTCGCGATAGGCAGGGTGAAGTTGCCCAGGCCGCAAAACCAGTCAATCACCCGCTCATCTTGGGTGGCATCCAGCAAACGCAACGCCCGGGCCACCAGCACGCGGTTGATGTGCGGGTTGACCTGCGTGAAATCGGTGGGTTTGAACGGCATGGTGATGCCGAACTCGGGCAAAGCATAAGACAGCTCGTCGCCTGGCACAGGCGCGTCCATCAACTTCACCGTGTCAGGCCCTTTGGACTGCAGCCACCACTGCACGCCATGCTCGGCAGCAAAAGCGCGCAATTTGGTCATGTCGCCCTCGCTCAGCGGCTCCATGTGGCGCAATACCATCGCGGTCACGCTGTCACCGCAGGCCAGCTCGATCTGCGGCAGGGTTTCGCGGGCGTTCATGCTGAAAATCATCTCGCGCAACGGCAAGAGCATGGCGCTCACATGGGGCGGCAACACATGGCATTCCTTCATGTCGGCCACATAGCGGCTCTTGCGCTCATGAAAGCCAATCAGCACTTCGCCCTTTTTGTGCACATGGCGCACCGACAGCCGTGCACGGTAACGATAGCCCCAGGCCGGCCCCTCGATGGGACGCATCAGCATTTCGGGCCTGACCTTGCCCAGATGCCAGAGGTTGTCTTCCAGCACCCGCTGTTTCACCGCCACCTGAGCCGATTCGTGCATGTGCTGCATCTTGCAGCCGCCGCAGGAGCCTGCATGCAAGCCAAAATTCGGACAGCCCGGACGCACCCGCTGGGCCGACTCCTTGTGGATGGCGGTGACCACGCCCGCTTCCCAGTTGTTTTTCTTGCGGTGCACGCTGGTGCTGACCACTTCAAAAGGCAAGGCCCCCTCAATGAACACCACCTTGCCATCGGGCCGGTGGGCAATGCCCTGAGCGTCGATGTCCATGGATTCGACAGCAAGCCAGCCATCGGGCAGGTCTGGCCGATCGATAGAGGGAATGGTGCTGGGGGTTTCACTGGCCGTGGTGGCCAGGCTGTTTTCGTGGGCGGTGGAGGAACTCATCCTCCGATTGTCTCAGGCCGGGCTGCGGTTTTTCTGCCCGATCAGTTCCAAGCCTTCAGATACTCGTCCCAATGGGGTTCATCGGGGGCCAAATTGCCCAATGTTTCTTTGACGTACTCGATTTCCTGCTCGTACTCAGCCTCGGTAAAGCCGCCACGCATCTTCTGAAACCGGCAATACACCAGGTAGGTGTTCATCACATCGGTCTCACAATAGCGGCGCACTTCTTCGGTTTCGCCGGCCAGAAACTGCGCGTAGACCTGTGAGCCGTCCATGCCCAGCTTGCCGGGGAAGCCGCAGAGCTTGGCCATGGCGTCGAGCGGGGCGTTGTTTTTGGGGCTGTACATGGCGAGCAGGTCCATCAGATCGAGATGGCGCATGTGGTACCGGCTGATGTAGTTGTTCCACTTGAACTCGCGGTCGTCTTCGCCGAGGTCCCAGTATTTGCTGGCTTCCACGCCGTGGCGCAGGCCGCGGTAATGCAACACGGGCAGGTCGAAGCCACTGCCGTTCCAGCTCACGAGTTGCGGGGCGTGTTTTTCGATGGCGTGGAAGAAGGTTTGAATCACCTTGCCTTCGCTTTGCCCGTCGCGGTCAACAAAGGAATGGATGCGCAGGCCGTCGGCGTTGCGGAACACGCAGCTGATCGCGAGCACCCGCTGCAGGTGCAGCGGCGTGAAATCGCTTTGACCCTTTTCCTTGCGCTCGGCCAGCCAGTTGGCGTAAACCTGCGCATCGGTGGCGTCTGCGGGCGCTCCCCGCAGAGCCCTCAAGCCCTCGACATCGGGGATCGATTCGATGTCGAAAACGAGAACGGGCCAGGCCATTGCGCCTCAACCGGGCTTCAGTTGGCGGGCGGCAGGTATTGCAGGGGGTCGACGGGCTTGCCGTCGCGGCGCACTTCAAAGTGCAGCTTCACGCGGTCGGCATCGCTGCTGCCCATCTCGGCGATGCGCTGTCCTTGTTTGACAGCCTGATCTTCGCGTACCAGCAGCGCCTGGTTGTGGGCGTAAGCGGTGAGGAAGGTGTCGTTGTGCTTCAGGATGATCAGGTTGCCGTAGCCGCGCAACCCCGCACCGGCGTAAACCACCCGGCCGTCAGCCGCAGCCAGCACAGGTTCGCCCGCGCGCCCGCCTATCGAAACGCCCTTGTTCTTGGCCTCGTCAAAACCAGCAATCACCGAACCGCGGGCGGGCCAGATAAAGCTCACCCCTTCGCCGGGTTTGACCGGTTCAGCCATGGGCGCCTGGGTGGCACCTGGAGGAACCACTGCCGACGGGGTGACTGCAGGGGTCACAGCAGGCGGGTTCAAAGGACGGGCCACCACGGCAGGTGGTGTGACTGCGGCTGCCGTGGCTGTGGAAACAGGGGCGGGTGTGCTCGAAGGCGTCATGCCCACGGGCGGGCTGACCCGCAGCACCTGGCCCACTTCAATCATGTTGGGATTGGCCAGGTTGTTCCAGGCCTGCACGTCGCGCGCGGTTTGCCCGTGCTCGATGGCAATCCGGTAAAGGGTGTCACCGGGCCGCACCGAAAAATACCCGGGTTTGCCCGCATTTTCCGCACCTGGCAGAGGTTTGACGGCCGAAGCCGCCTCGCCTGAGGCGGTGCGGTCCTCCACGGGTGCTGCGCGGCGCACGCTGCGGGTCGAACAACCCGCGCTCACCAATAAAGCCAGCAGCAAGCCGCTCAACATGGCGCCACGCCAAGCGCCACGCCGTACAAACGTCGCATTGTTCATGGAACCGATCACCCTGTTCATCTTGACTCCCAACAGACCTTCGCCAACGTCACGTCGACAATAAATCAAAATTGAATACCTAACAACTAATATGAAACCTATGCAGTATCACGCAATACCTGATTTTAGAGGCACGAACAGCACCGGCTCCAATTCTTTGCGCTCCAGGCCCCGAGCGGTTTTGTCGATCACCACAAGGTGCTGTTGCCCTGAAGCCGTTACCGCAGGCGCCACCAGGCGTCCACCCACCGCCAATTGATCTGTCCAGGCTTCAGGAATGGCCTCGCCGCCTGCTGCCGCGATGATGCCGCTGTAAGGCGCACCCTTGGCAAACCCAGGCATTCCGTCACCAAAAAGCAGGTGCAGATTGGCCAGCCGAAAGAATCGCAGATTCTCGCGCGCTTTGTCGTGCAATCCGCGCAAACGTTCGATGCTGTAGACCTCTCGTGACAAACGGCTCAACAGGGCAGCCTGGTAACCACAACCTGTTCCGATCTCCAGTACCCGACCTAAGTTCACGCTTTCCCGCTCAAACAGCAAACTCAGCATTCTTGCCACCACATTGGGTTTGGAGATGGTTTGCCCCAAACCGATCGGAAGGCTGGTGTCTTCATAAGCCTGGTTGGCCAGGGCGGTATCGACGAAACGGTGGCGCTCGATCGCCAGCATGGCGGCCAACACACCGGCATGCGCAATACCCTGTGCTTCCAGCTTGCGCACCATGTCTGCCCGCACGGCCTGTGAGCCGGTACCAAACCCACTGGCTTCCCGTCCTTGCACTGGCTGGATCTTCACCCCTCCCGCCGGTTGACCTTTCGCTGCCAGCGGCGCGATCGGGCGCAACCCAATGGCTGTGGTCGGCTTCTTCATTGGCCCGGTCTGATGGGTCACCAGTTTTGCCGGAAAACCCGGCCGAGGCTTGTTGTTGCCCGTCGAACCATCGCCGTGTTTCATTCGGCGCTCCGTGAGCGCTTGGACATCTGGGCGGCCAACGGCGCCCAATACGGCAAGCGCTCGTGGTCCGTCAGATCCACTTGCAGCGGCGTGATGGTGGCATACCCAGTAGCGGCTGCGTGAAAATCCGTGCCTTCCGCATCGTCTTTGGCAGCACCCGCATTGCCGATCCAGTACATGGTTTCACCCCTCGGGCTGGTCTGCACGATCACCTCTTCGGCCGAGTGGCGCCGGCCCAGCCGGGCCACCTTGAAGCCCTTGAGCTCGGTCGCTGGGCGGTTCGGGATGTTGACATTCAACAGCCAGGGTGCAGCAGGCGGTTTGGAGGCATCAAGTGACGGCAGAAGTTGCGCCACAAGTTCGGCCGCTTTTTCTGCTGCGGCATCGAGATGGCCCCAGCCTCTTTCAGTCTGGGAGAAGGCGATGGCTGGAATACCAAACAAATAGCCCTCCATCGCGGCGCCCACGGTGCCGGAATAGATGGTGTCGTCACCCATGTTCGCGCCATTGTTGATTCCCGAGACCACCAGATCGGGTCTGTAGCCAAGCAAACCTGTGAGCGCGATGTGCACGCAGTCGGCAGGTGTGCCGTTCACGTAGCGAAAACCGTTGTGGGCCGTGTGCACATAGAGCGGCGAATGCAGCGTCAGCGCATTGGATTTGGCACTGTTGTTGTGTTCCGGTGCCACCACCTCCACTTCAACGCCAACCAACCCTTTCAACGCTTCGAACAAGGCCACTATGCCCGGCGCCTGGTAGCCGTCGTCGTTGGAGATGAGGATCTTCATGACCACGATTCTAGTGCGCCACCACCCAAGGGCGTTTGAGCTTCGGAGGCCGGCAACGGGGTCGCCCCAGCGACAGATTTCATGACAACCGGTTCGCCGAATTCAAGACCCCATGCCTATCATGGGGCACTATTTCTGAGACAAATCTGGAGACCCCATGAAAGCTTGGCTGTGTGAAAACCCCGTTGGCGTTGAAGCCCTCACCTGGAAGGAGCTGCCCACGCCGGAGCCCAAAGCAGGCGAAGTGTTGATCGAGATCCAGGCCGCCAGCCTGAATTTCCCCGATTTGCTCATCGTTCAAAACAAATACCAGATGAAACCGGAACTGCCTTTTGTTCCGGGTTCCGAATACGCTGGTGTGGTGCGCGCGCTGGGTGAAGGTGTGAAACACCTGCAGGTCGGCCAGAGCGTCGCCTGCCTCAGCGGCACCGGGGGCTTCGGCACCCACACCATCGCCCAAGCAGCGCTCTGCATGCCGCTCCCGCCCGGCTTCCCACCTGTGGATGCCGCTGCCTTCATCATGATCTACGCCACCTCGTGGCATGGCCTGATGGACCGCGCCGCGCTCAAAGCCGGTGAAACCGTGCTGATTCTCGGCGCTGCCGGTGGCGTAGGCACATCGGCCATCCAGATCGCCAAAGCCGCCGGCGCACGCGTCATTGCCGCCGCATCCAGCGACGAAAAATGCGCACTGTGCAAAGAACTCGGCGCCGATGAAACCATCAACTACAGCGTGCACACACCAAAAGAAGGCCTGCGCGACGAGATCAAGCGACTCACTGGCGGCAAAGGCCCTGATGTGATCTACGACCCGGTGGGCGGTGACTTCGCCGAGCCCGCCTTCCGCTCCATCGCCTGGCGCGGTCGCTACCTCGTGGTCGGCTTCGCCAGCGGCCCCATTCCCAGCCTGCCCCTCAACCTCACACTGCTCAAGGGCGCGAGTCTGGTCGGCGTGTTCTGGGGCAGCTTTGCAAAACAGGAACCCAAGGCCAATGCGGCCATGATGCAAGAATTGGCCACGATGTATGCCAAGGGCCAGATCAAGCCCGTGATCGACCAGACCCTGCCCATGAGCGAGCTGCCCAAAGCTTTCGAAATCATGGGATCGCGTTCGGTCAAAGGCAAACTGGTCCTGGTGAACTGAGGCAAGCAAGGGCCGCCCTCCCACGGTGTGGCGGGGGTCCCGGGTTGCATGCCATTTTCGACGGTCGACGTAAGCAACTCTGGAGGCTGCTTTGAAAGGCAACACGACAACGGTTCGCATCGGCGGCGCCAGCGGTTTCTGGGGAGACGCATCGCTGTCGACCGGACAATTGCTGGCGCAAGGCGATCTCCATTTTATTGTTTACGACTACCTGGCAGAGATCACCATGGGCATCCTCGCGCGTGCTCGGGTGAAGGATGCGAAGCAAGGCTATGCCACCGATTTCATCTCGGCGGCCATGGCACCCAACCTCGAAGAAATCGGGCGCCAAGGGGTCAGGATCATCTCCAATGCGGGCGGTGTGAACCCGTTGGACTGCGCCGCAGCACTGCGCGCGGAAATCGCCAAACAGGGCCTGGCACTCAAGGTATCGGCTGTGCTCGGCGACGACCTTTTCGACCGAGTCCATGAACTGGCTGCCTCCAAACCGCAAGACATGTTCAGCGGAGCGCCCTTCCCTGACCCTGCTCTGGTGGGCAGCGTCAACGCCTATTTGGGCGCTTTCCCCATTGCCGCGGCACTGAACGCTGGCGCCGATATCGTCATCACCGGGCGCTGCGTGGACAGTGCTGTCACGCTCGGGGCATGCATCCACACGTTCGGCTGGTCACCCGAAGACCTTGATCAACTGGCTGGAGGCAGTCTGGCCGGGCACATCCTCGAGTGCGGCCCCCAAGCCACGGGTGGCAACTTCACCGATTGGGCTTCAGTGGCCGACAGCTATGCACGCATTGGCTACCCGATCGCCGAGGTCTCGCCCGATGGCGGCTTCGTCGTCAGCAAACCCCAAGGCAGCGGTGGCCTCGTTTCGGTGGGCACTGTGGCCGAGCAAATGCTCTACGAGATTGGCGACCCTCAAGCCTACTGGTTGCCCGATGTGCGCTGCGACTTCAGCGAAGTCCGCATCGAGCAGACCGCTACCGATCAGGTGCACGTCAGTGGCGCCAGGGGCTGCACCCCACCAGCGACCTACAAGGCCTGCGTAACCTGGCACAACGGATTCCGGGGTGGGCACCTTTTTGGCTTCTACGGCATCGATGCCGAACAGAAGGCCCAGGTCTTCGCGCAAGCCGCCATCGAGCGCTCGCGCAGCCTGTTGAAACAAGCAAAAGCGCCCGACTTCAGCGAAACCAGCATTGAGCTGGTTGGCGCAGAAAGCCAGTTCGGGGAACAGCGCCGCAGCGGCGTGGCCCGTGAAGTGGCGGCAAAAATCGCGGTGCGTCACCCCAGCGCACAAGGCGTGGGCCTTTTCATCCGAGAGGCCACCGGGTTGGGATTGTCGGCCCCGCCCGGCTTGTGTGGGTTTGCAGGCGCCCGGCCAAAACCCTCGCCCGTGATGGCCTTGTTTTCCTTGGCGATACCAAAGGGCCTGGTCACTGTGCAAGTGGTCTCAGAAACAGGCACCCAGGCATTTGACCCACCTGCTCTGGCGGACAAGTTTGCCCAGGAACCCATGCCCCACGCCATCGAAAAGGCCGCGGAAAGTGATGCCGGGTGCATCACGGTCCCGCTGGTGCAACTGGCCTGGGCGCGCAGTGGTGACAAGGGCGACTCAGCCAACATCGGCGTGATCGCGCGTCACGCACGCTACCTTCCCTGGATTGCTGCCGCCCTCGATGACACCACGGTAGGGCGCCTGTTTGCCCACTTCCAGGTCGGCCAGGTTGAACGTTTCTATCTCCCGGGATGCCACGCCTTGAATTTCCTTCTTCACAACACGCTCGGCGGTGGTGGCACCAGCAGCCTGCGCTTCGACCCGCAAGCCAAAGGCTATTCACAGCTCTTGCTCACACACCCCATTCGCATCCCCGCCGCTTTGCTGCAAGCGCCAACCTGAGGCTGCCACTCAAGGACCAGCCCCCCCCATGAAACCTTGGCCAAGTCTTTCCACGCTGAAACTCGATCACCAGACAGGCTGGTTGACCATCTGGCTTCATCGCCCGGAGGTGCGCAATGCGCTCTCAGCCCAGATGGTGAGCGAATTGATGGAAACACTTGAACGCGTTGCGCAAGATGCGGGGTTGCGGGGCGTCACCATCCGCGGTCATGGTGGTGTCTTCTGCGCCGGTGGCGACATCAAAGACTTCAAAGCCACCATGCAAGGTCAAGACCTGGCAACGGTGCGGGCCAGCAGCTTGCGCGCGGGTGAGTTGTTCGAGCGCATCAACAGCTTGCCTCAAGTGGTGCTGATGCTGGTCGAAGGGCCTGCCATGGCGGGCGGCATGGGCATGGTTTGCGCAGGCGATGTGGTCGCTGTGACCGCCGACGCCAGCTTTGCTCTGACCGAAGTCACTCTGGGCATCCCGCCCGCTCAGATCGCCCCCTACGTGGTCAACCGGCTTGGCCTGCGCACAGCTCGCCGGCTGATGCTGACCGCCGCGCGCTTCGGGGCCGAAGAGGCACTGCAAATGGGCATGGCCGATCACCTTGCTGCTGATGCTGCCGGGCTGGAGACGTTCGAAGCAGGCATCAAAACCGCGGTCACCCGATGTGCACCCGGCGCCAACGCGGTCACAAAGCGTATTCTGCTGGCCACCCAGCGCCTGGAAGGTGAATCCATGCGCGCCCTGGCCGCCGATGGCTTTGCTCATTGCATGCTCGACGACGAAGGCCGGGAAGGCGTTGCCGCCTTCCTTGAAAAGCGCAAGCCAGCCTGGAACACGCAGGCCAAGCCCCCCCTTCTCGATTAGCCCCCTCACGCCCTTCACGCCCTTCACGCCCTACACGCCCCATACATCCCATGCAAACAGCCGAAGATTTTCGCCAGGAATCCCAAGCGCTGGCCACCGCCATTGAGCCGCTGAGCCCCCAGGATTTTTGTCGACCCACCCAGTTCAAAGGCTGGACCATTGACGACATCATGGGCCACCTGCACATGTTCAACGTGGCCGCCGAGCGCACACTGGAGAGCGATGCCGCTTTTCAAGCCTTCTTCGCACCCATTCTTCACGAACTCAACAGAGGGAAAACGCTTCTGGAAAGCCAGGGGCCATGGCTGCAGGGTCTGGCAGGGCCCGCTCTCTTTGAAGCTTGGACAGCAGGCGCCGAAAGGCTGGCGGATGCATACGGCAAGGCCGACCCCAAACAGCGGGTGAAATGGGCTGGCCCCGATATGAGCGCACTCTCCAGCATCACAGCCAGACAGATGGAAACCTGGGCTCACGGTCAGGCCGTATTTGATGTGCTGGGGCTGGACCGTGCGGAAAGCGATCGCATCCGCAATATCGCGCACCTTGGCGTCAGCACTTTCGGGTGGACGTTCATCAATCGCAAGGAGCCTGTGCCCGAGCCGGCGCCCCACGTCGTGCTGACTGGGCCATCAGGGGCCATCTGGACCTGGAACGACGTGCAGCCAGACAACATGGTGCGAGGCAGTGCCGTGGCATTTGCACAGGTGGTGACCCAGGTGCGCAACGTGGCCGATACAGCATTGCAAGTGCAAGGTGTCTCTGCACAACGCTGGATGGCCCTGGCACAGTGCTTTGCCGGCCAGCCCGTCAACCCACCTGTACCCGGCAGTCGGTACAAAGCAGCCACCTGAGAAGCCCTTTCCCGAACCGCGGCCAATCACTGCGCAGGCCTTCAGAGACAACAAAGCCCGGTCGGAAGCCGGGCTTTGCCACTTGAGTCCAATGGGTTGACTGATGAGGAACCCGCCCACCACAAACACCCATACAAATCGCAACGTCAAGCCGTTGGGATCACCACCGGGCTATGAGGCGAATCGAAACCCGCACAGGCGGTCGGACGACTGGAAAACGAGGCATCTCACCCCCCAGGGCTGACACACAATGGCTGCGTCGGCATCGAACATGCCGAGCCAACCCCAAGGGGCCAGCCGCGGCGGCCTGCCGTCTTCACACAATTGGCTGATCTGCCTTGCTGCAGATGTGTCAGCGTCGATCTTTCTTCAGCGAGGCGTTGCCCATGTAGCAGACCGAATCATCATCGGAACAACCCATTGGGTACACATCGTTGCGTTGTGCAATACCTCCCGTAAAGTCCACCTCGGAAGCGAATATTCGCGAAAACAAAAGCCTGGACTGTTTGGACAACCTCTTTCCCGGGTCGGCCACAAAGTAACTGTGCGCACCCAGCTTGATCTTGGTCGCCTCGAAGTCGACATAGCGGAACTTCGGCCCCGGCAACCGGTCGCGGCCCGGATCCGTTCCAACCTTGACATCGCCGTCCACCAAGGTTGCGGCAAAAAGCACGGAGTCGGCCTTTGTGTACGTGATGTAGACGCGGAGCAAAGGGTGAATCTGCCCCACCCAGGCCGAATGCTTGGCCGCCCCGCTGCAGCCAGCAATCAGCACCACGTTGTGCATGGCCGACAGTGAGGCCTCCGCATCCTGTTCATCAATCGTGTAATGAAGAAGGTGGGCGCCCAGACTGTGGGCCGCCAGAGACACCTTCTGGTTCATGCCGGCAAGGCGAGCCGCAGCGATCAGACGCAGCAGGCGGGCAAACGAGTCTTTGCTGTGCTGGGCGTTCACCTTGGCCTGTGCGTACCGCTGTGCCATGCGGGCGATCCAGCCGACCGTGAGTGAATCTTTCGTATCCACAGCGGCCAGGTTGTCATCGGGATCATCGAATGCGCCGGGAGGTTCTTTCGGGCCCGGCAGTTCTGTTCCATCTGAGAGAAATCCCTCTGACGTCCACGAGAAACCGATCACAGAAACCGGATACTGCGCCTCCAGGAGCCGGCAGCGCGCGAAGCAGGCCGCAGGCGTGTTGTTGTTGCCATGCACGAAGAGAAGCACCGGCTTGTTCCCGTCCAATACAGCGCTCAACTGCGCCAGTGCATCAACATCGGACAAACCCTCCTGCGGATTGCTGATCTTCCAGCCCTTCGCTCCAGCAGTCACTTTCACGCTGTTCAGCGTGTCGGAAAACGGGTCGTATTGTGTGGTCAGCGCCGACTCATCTCTGGCCGTGGTTTTCAGCAGTCTATTGGTAAACACCAGCATGTTGCACTCCTCGTGGTCAAAACTGAAAGGCACACCGAAACCTGCGCGCGCCAGAGCAAAAACTACACTTGTTCACGGGTTTCAAGCATCCCCCATCCGGATGAGGATGCATAGCCCGATCATCTGCATCTGCATCTGCATCTGCACCTGCACCTGCGGCGCGCCACGCTACATGGACGGGGTGTTCGCTGCGGCCACCGCCAAGGACTGGCCTGAAGACCGCATGCACCGCGAATACATCAATGTGCCCGAAGCCGAAGCATGGGTGAACCAGCCCTTCAAGCTCAAGCTCAAGCGCTCAGGCCGGACATTCGACGTGCCCACCGACAGCAAAACCACCGAAGTTCTTGCCGCTGCCGGGCTTGGCAACGACGTGAAACGCCGCGACGTTCTGTGTGGCGTCTGCGCCACCGGGTACGACGCGGCGCTCTCCGGCGAAGTGGCACACCGGGACTGTGTATTGAGCAAAAAAGACCGTCAAAACAAAGTCATCCTGTGTTGCTCGCGGCTTTTAAAAGTGGGCGTCGAGTTGGTATTGGACTTGTAGTGATGCCCCCCTCCGGTCGCCTTCAAACTGGCGTTGCGCGGCTCCCGGCGGCTCCCCTGGTCAAACAGACATCCTGCCCCCATTCTTGGACTTCACCACCCGTCTAAACGGCGTCCAACGTCCCGTGGACTGCCCATAGTTCGCAAAACCGTCTTTGGCTGTCCATGGAAAGAACGGCCACTGGATCGGCAATAGCACAGTGTCCGAAACCAGCCTTGACGGGCTGTTCAATTTTTCATTTTCGGTTTTGCAGCGACTGCTGCCAGCGGTGAACTCTCCCTCTTAATCCGCAAGCCGTCATGCAAGAGATACATGGCCTCGCAGGCCCGACGACCGGCTTCAGAGGCACAGCCGCCCAGGAGAAGTCCTGAGCCACATGCGCCATTGATGGAAGAGGCGCGCCACTTGATCAACGCGCGCAGCATCACCAAAATGAAGCCGGTTTCCCTGCTGTTCAACTCGGCGGCGCGGCGCTCGACGTGCTGGAAACCGAGCCCGAAGTGTCCCCTGAACTGTTCGCACAGCCCAACGCGCTGTTGACATCACACGTGGCCTTCAGTTCTGATGCATCCTTCGCCGAACTGCGACGCCGCGCCGCCAAAGAGGCCGTGCGCGTGTTGCGCGGCCAGCCCCATCTCAACCTCTGCAACGTGATCTCCCAATGAATACCCAAATCAGCGCGGTTCGCGCACGACAAATCCTCGACTCACGCGGCCGCCCCACGGTTGAAGCCGACGTGACGCTGGCCGATGGCAGCTTCGGCCGCGCATCCGTGCCTTCTGGCGCTTCAACCGGCAGCGCCGAAGCGCACGAATTGCGCGACGGTGATGCCACAACCTACGCTGGCCTGGGCGTGCTGAAGGCCGTTGCCCATGCCAACAGCGAAATCGCTGCAGCGCTGGCTGGCCTGGATGCGCGCGAACAGCACAAGGTGGATCTCGCCATGCGCTCACTGGACGGCACGCCGCAACTCGCCCGCCTGGGTGCCAATGCCGTACTGGCGGTATCCATCGCCGTCGCCCGCGCGGCCGCCGCGTCGCTGCGCCAACCCCTGTTCGAACGGGTGCGCGAGATCGCAGGCCTCTCTGGTCTGTCGATGCCCGTGCCAATGGTCAACATCCTGAGCGGCGGCTTGCACGCCGGTCGGGGCATGGACGTCCAGGATTTTCTGGCCATGCCGGTGCGCGCCACCTCCATCGCCGACGCCATCCACATCATCTCGCGGGTGCGCAACGCGGCAACCGAAGAGGCCCGCGCGCGCGGCCTGCCTACCTTGCTGGCCGACGAAGGCGGTGTCAGCCCCGGTCTGCCCAGCGGGCGCGACGCGTTGGAAATGATGCTGCGCATCACCGAACGTGCCGGACTCAAGCCCGGCGACGACGTGGTGATCGCAATCGACGTGGCCGCTGCGTCCTTGCAGCAACCGGACGGAAGTTACGCGCTGACCCGCGAAGGTCGCACGGCCAATGCCGTCGAAATGACAGAAATGCTCGCCGGCTGGGTGCGCGACTACCCCGTGGTTTCCATTGAAGACGGCCTCGGCGAAGAAGACTGGAGCGCCTGGGCGGAGTTGACCCAACAGGTTGGCCATCGGACCCAGCTCGTGGGTGACGACTTGTTCACCACCCACCCCGATCGCCTGGCGCGCGGCGTGCGCGAGCGGGTGGCCAATGGTGTGCTCGTGAAGGCCAATCAGAACGGCACCCTGTCGGGCACCATCGACCTGATTGCGCAAGCCAAGGCCGCGGGCTATGCCACCATCGTTTCAGCCCGCTCCGGCGAGACCGAGGATGCCTTCATGTCCGACCTCGCCGTGGGCAGCGGTGCCGGGCAGATCAAGATTGGCTCACTGCGAACATCCAGCACGGTGGCCAAGTACAACCAGTTGCTGCGCATCGAAGAGGCTTGCTCGGCGCCATACGCTGGTATCTCGGCACTGGTGGGCCGTCCATGAGCACGCCAGCCCTTGAAGATTTTTTGACGCGCAACGGTCTCGCCGCCGAAGACGTGTCCCGCCGTTGGACGGCACTCACAGGCGGCGTGTCATCTGATATCTGGCGCGTGGACCTGGGCGACGGCCGCCGTCTGTGCGTCAAGCGGGCACTTGCCCAGCTCAAGGTCGCGGCCGACTGGAAGGCGCCTGTATCGCGCAACGCTTTTGAGTGGGCATGGATCCAGTTCGCTTCTGATCTGTTGCCTGATGCGGTTCCCCAACCGCTCGCGCACGACGAAGCAGTCGGGTTGTTCGCCATGGGATTTCTCGACCCCGAAGACCATCCCGTGTGGAAGCAGCAACTGCTGGACGGCCATGTCGACCCTTGCACGGCAGCCGCCGTGGGCCGCACACTCGGCGTTTTGCATGAGGCAAGTGCCCATCGCGCCGACCTGGCCTCTGCCTTCGACACCGGTGAGAGTTTTCATGCGCTCCGGCTTGAGCCCTACCTGCTCGCCACGGCCCTTCGCCACCCCGACCTGTCGGGCAGGCTGACCGAACTGGTGCAACGCACAGGGTCACAACGCATCGCGCTGGTGCACGGTGACGTCAGTCCGAAAAACATTCTGGTCGGGCCCAAAGGCCCCGTGTTGCTCGATGCCGAATGCGCGTGGTACGGCGACCCGGTATTCGACATCGCCTTCTGCCTCAACCACCTGCTGCTCAAGCGGCTGCCCCGCCCCGAGTGCGCGCAAGCGTTGCATGCGTCGTTCACCGCTTTCGTCGATGGGTACTTCAGCGCTGTCTCATTCGAAGACCACGCCAGCCTGGAGTCGCGCGCCGCACAACTCCTGCCCGCGCTCTTCCTGGCCAGGGTCGATGGCAAGTCTCCAGCTGAGTACCTGACACTGGCAGGTGATCAACAACGCGTTCGCGATTTCGCGATTCCGTTGATCAAAAATTCAAGTGCATTGCTGGAAAACGTTGCTGCAGCCTGGTTTGACTGAAGGTGAGACAGGCGCGAAAGTAGGATGTTCACATTGAGATCTGGCGGACGGCGTCTGCTCCAGAGATTCGCATGGATTCCGGTGGTGGTGGCAAACCGACCCGTCGGTGATCATTCCTACTACCCACCGCAGCTTTCCGGCGTCTCGCCTCGGCATGTCTTGCTCACGCGTTCGACTTGGCGGTCTGACGGGATTCTCTGGGCAGGAAATGTTTGAAGGCGATGCCTTTTGAACCGACCGAATAGACCAAGGCATGGACGATAGGCGATGACGGTGTAGCTCCATGGCTAGGAACGCTTGTTCCTCGAGAAATTCCCGATCTTTTCGGCTCTGGCCAGGTGAACGGGGGCTCACCGTACCGGACAGTTGCACCCGGCACCTTCCAAGCGGGTCCGTCCACAGGCCACAAGGGCATTGAGGTCAATTGGACTTCACCCGTTTCTCTAGACAATTTTCCGCTTCCGGTTGAAGTCGCCGTACCTGTGCGGTCGGTTGAGGTCCAGTCCCGCGAACGACCGGTTGCGGCAATCACGAAATTTCGGGCATCAGGTTTGAATGTCCCGATCCTGTCTGAAGTAGCAGCCAACGGCCGGCGCCCCATCCAAGAAGCCGAACTCCACGTTTTCGAGCCGTGGCCATTTCGATTCTGCCGGTTAACTTGTTCGGGCTGACGCCCCGGTTGAATCAGGACCCCTCGCGGACAGCAGCGACTCGCGCGTGGAGAAAGTCAATGAAATGCATGGTGATCGAGTTGCGCGAGGTGTTGGCAGGCCAGACCGCATAGGCGCCCACGGAAGCCAAATGCCAGTCGGGCAACATTTCAACCAACGCGCCTGACGCGAGCTCTTGCGCCACCAGAAAGTCCACGGCGGCGAATGCGCCCGTTCCGGCCACGGCAAAACGCTTGGCGGTTTGCCCTTGATTCGTGGACATGCGCCCGCTCAGGGGAATGCGGAAGCTGGCTTTGCCGGGCCCCTCAAGATCGATGAATCGCGCGAGCATGGTTTCCTGGACCCAGGGCCAGGACAGGAGATCGGCCGGGTGGTGCGGCATGCCCAGTTTCGCGATGAGTGCTGGCGCAGCGCACAGGCGCCGGCGCATGGTGAAGAGCTGGCGCGCGCGCAGCGCGGAATCTTCAAGCCACCCCATGCGGATCGCAACGTCAAACCCCGCCTCGATCTGGTTCTTGCGCTCATCGTCAAGGCACAACTCCAGCTCCACCAGAGGAAAGGCTTCGGCAAACGCGAGCACATCGTCGACAAACGGGCCGTTGCTCACGACCGCTGGGGCGCCCACGCGCAGGCGCCCTGCCACCTCGGTTTGGCGATGGGCCATGCTGTTCAGCCCCTCTTCAGCGGCCTCCAGCGCGCGGGCGCAGGAGGCGTGGAACACCCGACCGTCATCGGTAAGCGCCAGACGCCGGGTTGAGCGGTAAAGCAGCGCGCAGTCGAGCCGTTTTTCCAGGCGCGAGACATGGTGGCTGATGACCGAGGGCGACAAGCCCAGTCGGTCGGCCGCGCCGCGAAACGAGCCCTCGGCCACCACGGTGGCGAACACCGCCATGCTGCGCAGATCGTCGATCATTGTTCTAATTTATGAGTGAAAGAAATTCAACTGACCCATCTTATCAAACGATGGCTGGCTTGAAACAATCCATCCATCGAACAACAACCTTTTCTGTTTTCAGCTTTCACCCCAGGACACCCATCATGAAAAACACCCTTGTCTCCACCCCCTTGTTGCTCAAAACCACGCTCGCCGCTGCACTGCTGCTGCCCGCCATGGGCGCCTTGGCTGGCGACTCCGGTTGGTATGGCTCGGTGAGCGCAGGCCGCCAGACCACCGACAGCAAAGCCGTCAACGAAGGCACCAATTCGCCAGGCACCCCCAGCTACGAACTCAAAAACAGCAACGTGGGTGGATTCGCCATTGGCCGCCAACTGGGCAATGGATTGCGCGTCGAAGCCGAACTGCGCCAACGCACACTGGACGTCGACAGCAGCTACCGCGCTGGCCCCGTGGGTGGGCGCGCCAGCGAGCAGTTCAGCGTGGCGGGCCAATTGCGCAGCACCACGGTGATGGTCAATGGCCTCTACGACCTGCCGGTGAGCGGCGCTTTCAAGCCCTACCTCAAGGCGGGCCTCGGGCTGGCACACAACCGCAGCGAGGCCGACATCAATGTGACGCCCACCTTTGCCGCCTTTGGCCTGCCAGCCAACTTCCGTTCGCCCTACCCCAAAGGCTCGGACACCAGCCTGGCCTATGCCTTTGGATTCGGTGTGGGCTACGACATCACGCAAGACGTGACGCTCGATCTGGGTTACCAATACATCAATCTGGGCCGCGCCAAGACGGGTGTGGACATGAACGGCGACGTGTTCAGCTTTGACAAACCCGCTTCGCACGAAGTGACCGTCGGTCTGCGTTACCAGTTCTGATCCCGAGGAGCCGCCATGAACACCGCCCCACCCAAGGTTGACGTTGCCGCCGCGCCGGTGCGCCGCAGGTTTTGCGCCGTGACCGTGCGCGCCATCGAAGACCTCAGCCCCCGGATGCGGCGCATCACCTTCCATGGCGACAGCCTCGAAAGCTTCGGGCCGCCCAGGCCGGGCAGCCACATCAAGCTGTTCTTTGGCGACTTGCCCCCCGGTTGGCAGCCGGTCCCAGGCCAACCGCGCCCGACTTCGCGCACCTACACACCGCGCCACTTTGACCCGGCGCGCCGGGAGCTGGTGGTGGACTTTGTGCGCCATGGCGAAGGCGTGGCCTCCCAATGGGCGGAGCAAGCCCACATCGGTAGCCCTTTGATGATCGCTGGGCCCGGCGGCGGGCAGGTGCTTCCGGAAGACCTGCGCCACCTGGTTTTGCTGGCCGATGAGTCTGCCTTGCCGGCGGTGGGCACCATCCTTGACAGCTTGCCAGCCCATTGCCTGGTGACGCTCATTGCCGAAGTGGAAGACGCAACCGACCAGCGCCAGCCCAGTGCGAACCGTTCAACCGACGTGCGCTGGTTGCTGCGATCAACCTCCCGGGCCGCTGCTGGCAGCCTGCTGCTGCAGGCCGCGAAGGGTCTCAGCCTGCCACCGGGCGCGATGGTCTGGGTCGCTTGCGAAGCCGGCGCCATGCGCGAGATCCGCAACGAGTTGCTGAACGAGGCGGGCATGGATCGCTCGTTGCTCGTGACCCGTGGATACTGGAAAGCGGGCGCCACCGACCACCCCGATCACGACACGGGCGAGTGAACCCATTCTCTGACTCGCCGATGCCGAACATCGCCCCACACCCAACCAAGGACCTCATCATGAAAATCGCCATCACCGCCGCCAGTGGACAACTGGGTGCCGAGATCGTCAAAGCCACCATTCAACTGGTGGGGGCCGACAACGTGGTTGCCGTGGCGCGCACGCCAGAAAAAGCGAAGGCGCTCGGCGTTGAAGTTCGCCCCGGCAGCTACGATGACCGCGACGCCATGGCGCGTGCTTTTGCTGGCGTTGACACCGTCTTGCTGGTCTCGGGCATGGATGCGCCGGACAAGCGCATCGCCCAACACCGCAACGTGATCGAAGCGGCCAAGGCCGCGGGTGTGCGCAAGCTGGTTTACACCAGCGTGCAAGGGCCGGAGGTGGATTCGGCTTTCTCGCCCATCGTGCAAAGCAACCGCCAGACCGAAGAAGACGTGAAAGCCAGCGGGCTGGACTGGGTGATCGGTCGCAATGGCATTTACATCGAACCCGATGTCGAATACATCGCCAAATACCAGGCCGCCGGTGAAATCGCGAACTGCGCGGGCGATGGCTTGTGTGGCTACACCACCCGAGCCGAGCTGGCCTATGCCTATGCGCGCATGCTGACCGAGCCGACGCACAACGGACAGACTTACAACCTCCATGGCGAAGCGATCACACAGTTTGCGCTGGCGCAATACCTCGGCGAAGCATTTGGTTCATCCTTGCGCTACCGGGCCATGGAAGTGGCCGCTTACCGTGCTGATCGGGTTGCTGAACTCGGTGAGTTCATTGGTAACGTGATCGCTGGCATTTATCAGGGGATTCGAAGCGGCGCGTACAACGCGCCCAGTGACTTCGCCCAAGCAGCCGGCCGCGAACACCAAAGCTGGGGCGACTATTTCCATGCGCTGAAATCCTGAGCAATGCCCGGCCACCGCCGCCCGCGGGCCGGGCATTGAAACTGCAAGGAATCGCAAGCCATGAAAAACATCAAGATCGCCATCTGGGCCATTCCCGCCATCCTGACCGCACTCTGGGTCGCCGCCAGTGTTCCCCTGCCCGACACCCTGAGCTTCATCGCCATCCGCAACCTCGTGGTGCAGTATTCCGGCGTGCTGGGCATGGGCGCGATGAGCGTGGCCATGATCCTCGCCACGCGCGCGCGCTGGCTGGAGTCCTGGGTGAACGGGCTGGACAAATCCTATCGCCTGCACAAATGGCTGGGCATCTCGGCGCTGGTCTTTTCGATCGCGCACTGGGTCGCTTCGCAAGGGCCAAAATGGATGGTGGGCCTGGGCCTGATCGAAGCACCCAACCGCGGCCCCAGAGGGGGCAGCGCGCAGGCGCTGGAGGGCATTCAGGGCTTCTTCATGAGCCAGCGCGGCTTGGCAGAGAGCGTGGGTGAGTGGGCCTTTTACGCAGCCGTTCTGCTGATCGCGCTGGCGCTGATCCAACGCTTTCCCTACCGGCTTTTCGCCTCGACACACACGTTGATCGCTATCGCTTACCTGGCGCTCGTCGCCCACAGCGTGGTGCTGCTCAACTTCGATGACTGGGCCCAACCATTGGGAATGACGATGGCACTGCTCATGGCGGGCGGCGTGGCCTCGGCGCTGTTGGCGCTGTCGCGCCAGATTGGCCGGGGAAGCCGTGCCGCCGGCCAGATCACGAAGATCAGAACCTTTCCCGAGTTGCATTCCACAGCGGTGAACATCACCCTGGATGAAGGCTGGGCCGGTCATGCAGCCGGGCAGTTCGCGTTTGTCACCTTCGATCCCAAAGAGGGTACCCACCCTTTCACCATCGCCTCAAGCTGGGACCCCGCCACACGTGAGGTGTTGTTCATATCCAAAGCGCTGGGCGACTACACCGACATCTTGCCCAAGACCCTGTCTGTTGGCGAAAAAGCCACGGTCGAGGGACCTTACGGTCGCTTCACGTTCGACGATGGCCTGGACCGCCAGATCTGGATCGGCGGTGGCGTGGGCATCACGCCCTTTATCGCCCGCATGAAACATCTGGCGAAAACGCCGGGCACGAAGTCTGTCGATCTGATCCACAGCACAAAAGAAGTGTCTGCTGCAGCACTCGCCCTGCTCCAGGCCGATGCGAAGGCCGCTGGTATCCGCCTGCATGTGCTGGTCGACGACAAGGACGGCTTTCTCACCGGCGAACGCCTGCGCAAGCTGGTTCCCGATTGGAAGTTGGCCTCAGTCTGGTTCTGCGGCCCAGCCGGTTTTGGCCAGACACTGCGCGGCGATCTGATGGCCAGCGGCCTGACCCCAGACCGTTTCCACCAAGAAATTTTCAACATGCGGTGAGCCCCCGCTCCCGATCCTCAAGCCGACTTCAAAGGAATTCCCCCATGATCACCCGATGGTTCGCGGCCCTCTTGGCCATTCTGGGTTTGTTGCCGCTGGCAGCAACCGCACAACAGCCGTTCGACTACGAGAAAACGAAAGCCCAATACAGCGTGCGGGACTACGCCCAGTCGAAGCTGCCCGAACGGGGCTACGGCTACTACAAGATCGCGGAGAACGCCTGGTTCGTGCACGACGACTTCGAGAACATGGTCTTCTTTGTCACCGACGACGGCGTCGTCGTGGTCGACCCGAAACCGGACGTTTCGCCCCTTGTGCTGGAGGTCATTCCGCAGGTGACCAACAAGCCGATCACCCACGTGATCTACACCCACCACCACCGCGACCACAGCGAGGGCGCCTACCTGTTTCCCAAAGAGGCCAAGCTGATCGCGGCCCGAAGAACGGCGGACTTCCTGGCCACGGCCAAAGATCCCAAGCGCCCTCAACCCGATGTCGTCTTTGACGGGGAATACGTGCTGGAAACCGGTGGCCTGCGCCTTGAAATGAAAGACCTCGGCCGGAACTGGCATTCGCAGGATGACATGGTCATCTGGGCACCCCAGCAGAAGATCCTCTTTGCGATCGACATGTTCCATCCCGATGCCGCTCCGTGGATTCACTGGGGCGAAAGCTCCGACCCCTGGTTTGCATTCGGCCTGCCCGACCTGCTGCTGAAGCAATACGACTTCAACTTCGTCATCGTCGGACACGAACGGATCGTCGGTACGCCTGAGCACATGAAGACCCACAAGGCCTTCATCGATGACATGAAGAAAACCATCATGGGCATTGTGCAGAGCGAGTCGTTCCAGAAGGGCGCCAAGGAGGCTGCAGCGCGCTATTCGCCGACCGCAACGCATTACATCTACAAAGAGGCGATCACCTCGGTCTCGAACGCCTGTGCCACGCAGATGATCGAAAAATGGCAAGGCAAGTTGCGCAACGCGCCCCTGAACATGGTCGAAAACTGCCAGACCATGTTCATCCGCCTTGCGATCCTGGAGCCATAACGGATTCCGAGAACGGCAAACTGGTGCGAAGTTCGAATCAATGCGCCCAGGCCACGCGCCGGGCCAATCGCTCAAACACCATGTCCACCACCACCGCCAGCATGCCCACCACGATGGCGCCTTGCAACACATAAGCGGTGTTGAAACCGCTCAGGCCCACGATAATCGGTGAGCCCAGCGTCTTGGCCCCCACCGTGGAGGCAATGGCCGCCGTGCCAATGTTGATGATGACCGAGGTGCGCACGCCCGACAGCCACACCGGCAGGGCCAGCGGCCCTTCAACCTGAAGCAAACGCTGCCACGGTGACAGCCCCATGCCGTTGGCCGCTTGCAGCACCGGGGCGGGCACAGCTTGCAGGCCGGTGATCGTGCCCTGCACCACCGGCAGCAAGCCATACAACGCCAGCGCCATCAAGGCGGGCAACTCGCCAAACCCCACGGCCGGCACAGCCAGCGCCAGCACCGCCACAGGCGGCAATGTTTGCCCCATGGACACCAGCGTTTCCAACACCGGCCGAAAGGCGCGCCCCTGGGGACGTGTGACCCAGACCCCGGCCAGTGTGCCCACGAGCACCGAAGCGGCACCCGACACCCCCACCAGCAGCAGGTGTTGCCACAGCAGTTGCGTGAACGGCTCCTGCCGGTAAACCGGGCGCTCCAGCTGGGGAAACAAGCTGGCAAACAGCGGCTCGCTGTGCGGCAGGCCCACCACCAGCGCTGCCAGCAAGAGCGCGGCCCAGAGCAGCTTGTCGCTGAGCCAGTGGTGGCGCGGTTTAACCATGGGTCGCCCTGGCATCCCGCCGCTGCGGGTCGCCCACGCGGGCGCGGTTGAACAAGTCGGCTGCGTGCAGCACACCGGTGTGAGCACCTGCGTCGTCCAGCAGATTCAGGGTGTCGCAGCCATGCAAGGCCAGTGTGGACAAGGCCTCGCGCAGCGAGGCGCTGGCCGGCAAACTGGGCCCGGTCTGCGCCACCCCGGCGCGCGCCAGGCTGCCCGCGCTTTGCAGCGACAGCAGCTTGATGCCCACGTCGCTGCGGCCCACAAAGTCGGCCACCCGGTCATTGGCGGGCTGGCCCAACAGCGCCAGCGGCGTGCCCACTTGCGCGATGCGGCCCTGCTCCAGCAAGACAATTTGGGTGCCCAGCCGCAAGGCTTCATCGATGTCGTGCGTGACCATGACGATGGTCTTGCCCGAGGCCTGGTGAATGCGCTTCACCTCGTCTTGCAAGGCCGCGCGAATGAGCGGGTCCAGCGCGCCAAAAGGCTCGTCCATCAACAGCACCTCCGGGTCGCCCGCCAGCGCGCGCGCCACGCCCACGCGTTGCTGCTGTCCGCCGGACAACTGGTGTGGCAAGCGCGGGCCGTAGGTGGCGGGGTCCAGGTCAAACAGGGTCAGCAGCTCGGTCACCCGCTCGGCAATGCGCTCGGGCGGCCAGCCCAGCATGGTGGGCACCACGCCAATATTGCGCGCCACCGTCCAGTGCGGAAACAGCCCCACCGACTGGATCACGTAGCCCATGCGCAGGCGCAGATCGCGCACCGGCATTTGCGCCATGTCCTGCCCGTCCAGCACCACGGTGCCGCTGCTGGGCTGCTCCATGCGGTTGATCATCTTGAGCAGGGTGGACTTTCCCGAGCCCGAGGCGCCAATCATCACCACCAGCTCGCCGCGCCCAATGGTCAGGCTCACGTCGTCCAGCGCTTTCGGTGCGTCTGGCGCGTGGCCATAGGTTTTGGAAACGTTCTTGAATTCGATCACTGCGCAAACTCCAGGGGGGTTGTGGCCGGGCGGGTCAACCCGATCAGCAGTTTGAACACGCCGTCCACCAGCGCGCCCAGCACAACGATGGGCACCACGCCCAAAAGCACCAGGTCCTGTGCGCTGCTGAACAAGCCTTCAAACATCAGGCTGCCCAGGCCGCCAGCGCCAATCAACGCCGTCACCGCGGCCAGGCCCACAGCCTGAATACTCGCTGTGCGTAGGCCGCCCAGCACCACCGGCAGCGCCAGCGGCACCTGCGCCTGCCAAAACAGTTGTGCCGGTGAAAAACCCAGCCCTTGTGCCGCTTGAGTCACCGCTGCCGGCACCTGCGCCAAGCCTGCCAGCGTGCCGCGCACCACGGGCAGCAGGCTGTACAGCGTGAGCGCCAACACCCCCGGCGCCAGGCCCACGCCACTGATGCCGGCGCGGCCCAGCGCGGGCCAGCTCGCAGCCAGCCAGGCCAGCGGCGCCATCAGCAGGCCAAACAGCGCAATCGAGGGAATGGTTTGAATGATGTTGAGCACAGGAAACATCGCCTTGCCTGCTCGCGCGTAGCGGTGGGCAGCCCAGCCCAGGGGCAGGCCCATGGCCAGTGTCAAAAACAGCGCCAGCACCACGATCTGCACATGGCGCGCGATGGCGTCCCAGTACTCGTCGCTGCGGTTGGCATATTCCTTCATGATCGACAACTCGTCGGCACCGCCACTGGCCAGCAAAAGTGCCAGCGGCAGCAAGGCCGCCATGGCCACGCCCAGGCGAACCAGCCCGGTGGCCCGCAGTGCCTGCAGCGCGTCGGCCAGCACCAGGCCCATCAGCAGCCAGAGCAACCACAGGCCGCTGCCCAGCGACGTGCGGGCAAAGGGCATGTCGGCACTCACCGCTTGTATGGCGTGGCTGGCGGCCAGCCCACCCAAGCCCACCGCCAAGCCGGTCGCCGCGGCCACGGTCAACCACAGGCCAAGGCGGCGGGGCGGGGTCAGCGCGAGCACAAGCAGCGCTGCCAGCAAGGCCGCCAGTCCCCAGACCGGTCCTTGCAACAGGCTAAAAAACGAGACCGACTCGCCCGACACCAGCCGGTTCGGGGCCACCCGCAACAGCGGAAGGCCGGCACAAGCGCCCGCCGCCATCAGCGAGAGCACCGCTTGAGCGGGCCGCCAGCGGAGCGAGTCTGCGGTGGTCAGGGGGTTAGCCACGCTCATGGCCGCCCCAGTGTGGCGTCACCGCCGGGTTTATTTCAAAAGCCCTTTGGACTTCAGGAAGTCTGACGCCACTTTTTTGGCGTCCTGGCCTTCAAGTTGAATCTTGGCGTTCAGACCTTGCAGCGTGGGGCCGTCCAGCAGTTTGAACACGGGTGCCAGTGCATCCGCAATCTTGGGGTTTTGCTTGAGGGCCGCTTCGCGAACGATGGGCGCTGGCGCGTAAATCGGTTGCACGCCTTTGGGGTCGTCCAGAATCACCAGGCCCAGGGCGGCCACTGCGCCGTCGGTGCCATAGGCCATGGCGGCGTTCACGCCCGAGGTCTTTTCCCCCGCAGCGCGAATCGTCACCGCCGTGTCGCCGCCTGCCAGGGTCAGCAATTGATCGGGCTTGAGCTTGAAGTTGTAGGCGGTCTGAAAGGCCGGCAGCGCGTCTGAGCGCTCCACAAACTCCGCCGAAGCCGCCAGCTTGAATTGCCCACCCTTGCCCAGCCACTGACCAAGGTCGTCCAGTGTTTTCAACTGGTTGGGGGTGGCCACGTCCTGGCGAATCGCGATCGCCCAGGTGTTGTTGGCAGGCGAAGGCGCCAGCCAGACGATTTTGTTTTTCTCAAAGTCCAGCGCCTTCACGCGCTCGTAGCCCGCTTTGGCGTTTTTCCAGACCGGGTTGGACTCTTCACCAAAGATGAAAGCGCCATTGCCGGTGTACTCGGGGTACAGGTCAATCTCACCGGCGGTCAGCGCACCGCGCATCACCTTGGTATTGCCCAGGCCAGATTTGTTTTCGGTCTTGATGCCATTGGCTTCCAGCGCCAGCACGATCATGTTGCCCAGCAGCTTGCCCTCGGTGTCGATCTTGGAGCCCACGCGCACCGGCGCGCCGGCCTGCGCGAAGGCGCTGCCCATGGCCAGCGAGCCGGCGATCAACAGAGCAGTTCTGCGTTGGATAAGTGTCATGGAGAAGTCCTTGAAATTGAAAAAAATCGGGGTGTTTGGGGCGCTTCACTCGGGCAGCCTCGGCAACTGGCCCCACGCCCGGGCATGAAACGCAATTGGCCCGCGACAAAGGCATGCGGCCTTGAATTTAACCGCACCTCAGCGGCGGCGGAACAAATGACGAGCAAGACCCCAAGGTCGCCACGGTAGTGCCATCGATCGCGGTCCGGCCGCTTGAGCGGGGCTGGACCGGATGCCCCACTGCCAGACGAGCTCGCAGCCCCCAGATCAGAAGATGTCAACGCCGATCTCGGGGCGCTTGATGGCAACGAACCCATGACCTTGATCATTCGCCATGCGTTGATCAAGGTCGGCAATCACCCAGAATATGGCCGCATCGCAAAGGAATCAGACCGTGAGCGTGTGTCCAGGATCAAGCAAGCCGCCCAACAGTTCATTGATCGGCCGCCGCCGCTGGAAGCCTCCCGATAGCTGGGCACCGACAGGTGCCCATGGCCCGCATCGGCTGTTTAGGAGGGTTCCCAGAGCCCACCCAATTTGTGAATCTCGTCCGCCGATTGATGAGAGACGCCCCGCAGAACGCTCGCATGGGCAGTGCGCCAATGGGCTGCATCGATCAGGGCTTGCCCTGGACGAGCCTCGATTCACCATTCGACCAATTGCCATAGACTCAACAAGCGCCACGCCCCCGCTTTGAAACAGGTCGAAAACCCATGAAATCCTCGCTCTCCAAACCCGTCTTGCCAAAGCGAATCCGTCGCTGGCTGGCTGTGGTGGCGGTGCTCGTGGGCATGGCCCTGGTGGTGGGTTTTGGTTGGCGGACCTGGAAACAAGTGCAATTCAACCAACGTGTCGCGAGCGGCGAAATCCAGGTGGAAACCCTGCGCGGCTGGATGACGCTGCCCTACATCGAGCGGGCGTATGGCGTGCCTCAGGCCGAGCTGCGCCAGGCGCTGGGCCTGCCCGCAACCGGTTTCGATGACCGCAGTGTTCACGACTGGGGCGAAGAAGCCGGTCTCGATGCCGTCGCTTCGAGGCACATCATTGAAAAGTTGATTCTGGAACACGCCCCGCCCGCTGGAGCGGCCAAGTGACGGAAATCACCGATTTTCTGCTCACCAACCTGCTGAACCACGGCGCCCTTGTTTTGGGCAGCACTTTGTTCTTGGCAGCGTTGGGCGTGCCTCTGCCGGCCTCGATGTTGGTGGTGGCCACTGGGGCCTTCAGCCAGCAAGGCGTCATGAGCTTGCAGACGGCCGCGGGCGTCGCCGTTGTGTCGGCGGTGGCCGGTGACGGCTGCAGCTACCTGTTGGGCAGGCTGGCCGGTGAGCGCTTCACCTCCAGATGGAAAGGCTCGAAAGCCTGGCGGTCGGCGGATCGGCAGTTTGAACGATGGGGCACCTGGAGCATTTTCCTGAGCCGTTTTTTGTTCACGCCCTTTGCGCTGCCGGTGAATTTGATGGCGGGATCCACCTTGTTTCCCTGGCCCCGCTTTCTGGTGGCGGTCGTCATGGGCGAGGTCATCTGGGTGACGATGTTCGGTGGCTTGGGGCTGCTGTTCGCCGACAGCTGGGAAGCGCTGAGTCAGATGGCCAGCGACCTGTCGGGTTTCTTGGTGGGCGCATTGCTGCTCGGTGTGGGGATTTATGCGCTGACCCGACGGCGTTGACAAGCCGGGCGCCTCTCGCTTCAACCGACTGCAGGAGCGGGCCAACTGGCAACGCTTGCATCCCAGGAACAACGTCTGGCACCCCTGATCGATGCGAGCCGCAACGTTCGGCGCTGCCTTCATTCTGGCGGTATCCTTGATCCGCGGATTTCTGTCCGTCCCTCAGCGTTCACATTCTGCCGGTCGAAGTTGGGGCACTGCCCCGACCTGAAGCGAAGCCCAGAGCCCGGCCCCGATCATCTGCACACGGGGTGTGCAAAACGAAAGCCAGCTTGGACCTCAAACAACTCGAATATTTTGTGAACGTGGCGGAGCTGGAGAGCGTCACCCGCGCGTCGATCTTGCTGGGCATCACCCAACCTTCACTGAGCCGGCAGATCAGGTTGCTCGAAGTGGAGTTGCGCCAGACCCTTCTTATCCGCAATGGCCGCGGCGTGCAGCCCACGGAGGCCGGTGCACTGCTGGTCAAGCATGCCCGCGCGATGTTGCTGCAGGCCGAACGGGCACGCAGGGAAGTGAAGGAGCTCCGTGGGGTGCCCACCGGGCGCGTCACGATTGGCATGCCTTCGAGCGTCAGCCGCTTTCTTTCGACGCCATTGGCATTTGCGTTTCAAGCGCGCTTTCCCAATGCGGGTTTGAGCATCCTGGAGGGCCAGACTTACATCATGGAGTGGCTCTCCATGGGGCGGGTTGATCTCGGCGTTTTGATCAATCCTCAGCCCTTGCCCCACATGGATTTGGTGACGCTGCTGACCGAGCCTTTGTATCTGGTGAGCGCCAACGAAAGCCCTGAAGGGTCAGACCTGTTTGGCCCCCCGGTGCATCTCAAGGACCTGGCGAACTTCAATCTGCTCTTGCCCTCTCGCCCACATGCCATCCGCATCTTTCTGGAAAGCCAGCTTTCACGTTTCGGGCTCAAGCTGGAAGTGGCCTGGGAACTCGATGCCTTTTCGTCCATGCTGGGTTTGGTGCGCAAAGGCTTCGGTCATGGGGTCATGCCGGAAAGTGTGTTTCGCGGCGATGAAATGCGGTCGCAGTATGTGCTGAGGCCCATCGTTGAACCCGATCTGATCAGCACGGTCGCTGTCGCCACCAACTCTGCGCGCCCCCTGTCGCCCCTGGCCGCTGGCGTGATCGCCTTGATGCAGGAAATCGTCGGTGAGGACGGTTCAACGGGCATAGGGCACTAACCGTTGGCGATGATTGCCAATTTCGCACGGCGATCGATCGCAGTGCTGCGCATGGAATGCGGAAGCGAACCCGACTGAGTTTTTCGAAAAATGCTTCGATGGGATGGGCCCGCTGCGCTGTGTTCACCGGCCATAGGAAAGACACATAGCTGCTAGTGATCATGGTCTCTATTTCCCGGAGATGTGGCCTTCTATAGTTCAGCGCACTCGCCCATAAACCGATGCGCGAGTGCAAGCGCCCGCGGCCGCTCCCTCCTTCGCGAGAAGGCGTTTACCGGGCCAAGAACGCCAACAAAAGAAAGACACCCTATGCCCATCGGACCCAACATCCTCGCCGACAGCGGCACGCCCCTTTTTTACGAACTGGTCAACCCAGGTGAGGTCGGCATCACGCCACCCGAATCGCGAATGGGCGACAGCCTTCGGACCTGGGTCCGGTCACTCTCGGTGTTCCAGAAAGAAGCGTTGGTCGCGTCGGCACGCACCGGCCGGACCTGGCGCCTCGCGTCGGACGAAGGCCCCTACCTGGATGGCCACGACGCCGCGCCCTGCCCGCTCGCCTTCCTGAGCGTCGGCATGATTGCCAGCTACATGAACGAGATCACGGCCCTGGCGAAATCGCAAGGCGTGGCCATCCGGAAGCTGAAACTCACACAGGACAACTACTACACCATGAGCGGCTCGATGCCGAAAAGAACCATGGTCGGCGGCGCCCTGCCCGTGGAGCTGCTGGTCGAAATCGACTGCGATCTGGAAGATGGCGAGCTGAACCAGTTCTTGATGAACGCCATCCACGCGTCGCCGCTCAACGGGTTGATGCGAGGCCATCTGGAAAGCCTGTTCACCTTGTCAAAGAACGGGATCGAGTTGCAACCCGCCAAAGCGCTGCGGATGCCAGGAGCGGTGTACCCCGATCCCGGTGACCATTTCGGCGAGGCCCAACCGGTCAGCGACCCTGCGATTGACCGCCTTTGCTGGCCCAAGGGAACGACAGCGAAAAAAGAAGTCGCTGGCGGCACCTCCGCCGCAGGCTCGTCACTGGCGGCAGAACAAAACCGGCAACTGAACATCGGCGCGACCTGCACCCTGCGCGAAGACGGGATGAAAGAAATCGTGCAATTGCAGTATTCGCCCCACGGCACGTCGTTCAATTTCCTCTCGGAAGAGGCGCCTGAGAACGGCGGGCTGGGCCGTGCACCCGATGCCAACAGCTACATCAGCGCAGGCATCGGCTTTTGCTTCATGACCCAGTTCGGCCGGTTCGTGAAAATGCTGAACCTCGACCTGTCCGACTACCGCATCGTGCAAGACAGCCACTTCTCGTTGGGGGGCGCTTCCGGTGGCACCGGCAAGGCGGGAACAGCAGATCCGCTCGAGACCCATGTCTACCTGGAAACCAGCGAAAGCGACGACGTGGCGCGCGAGATGCTGGACATATCGGAGCAGACCTGTTTTCTGCATGCGTTCTGCAAAACCGATTTGAAAACCAAACTCAAAGTCCAGCGAATCTGAAGTTCGCCGACACCGCCTGATGCTCACCGTTGAGCGGGGTCAGGCGGCGTTGTGATCTGAACACTTCAAGGCGAACGGCTGCAGTCATGCGCTGCGGCCGCTCGCCATGCTGTTCTTGGACACAAAGGGGTGAAGATCAGACCTCGGCAAGGGTCGGCCACCAAGGGTGCGCGCAGCCTCTGGCCACCCGGGCGCAATCAGTATCCCGACGCCTGCCGGTTGCGCAGTTCGTTGCGACCGCCGCTGAACGACGAGACGCAAAACGGTACGACGAAGTTCAGAACCCCGTGCCACCATGAAAAGGATCCGCCATCCAGCAACTGCGGCCCTTGATTGATCAGGTTGAGCACCACGCCAACGACGGAACAAACCTTCAGGGCGAAGCCCAGCACCCGCCGGTTGCCGGCATGGCGGATGATCTGCACGAAGTCGTTGGCCCACTGGGGGCTGTTCACGATCAGCAACCGACGCATGCGGGTCGAACTCATTGCACACCTGCAAAGTTGCGGCCCGCTGCCGCCCAGGCTGTCACAACTGGACGGTGATCCACTTCAGTTCCGTCATCGCTTCCAGGTCGGCATCGGTGCCTTCGCGGCCGACACCGCTTTCGCCGTTGCCGCCAAAGGGCACATGGGCTTCGTCGTGGATGGTCGCGCCGTTGATGTGACACATGCCCGCGCCGATGTTGCGCGCAAAGTGAAAAGCCTTGTCGATGTCTTTGGTGAAAATGGCCGAGGACAGACCGTATTCAGAGTCGTTGGCCTTCGCCAAGCCCTCTTCATAGCTGTCGATCGGATAGATCGAGGCCACGGGTCCGAAGGTTTCGGATTTGCAAACGGTCATGTCTTCGGTGACGCCGGTCAGCAGCGTGGGCTGGCAGCGGTTGCCCTCCCATTGCCCGCCTGTGACGATGGTCGCGCCCTTGGCCACGGCATCGGCAATGTGGTCTTTGACACGCTTGCGTTGCCGCTCGGAAATGATGGGCGCAATGACGGTGTTGGGGTCGCGCAGATCGCCCATGCCCACCTTCGAGGCCACCATGGCGAACCGTTTGACGAACGAGTCGTACAGCGGGCGTTCGACATAAAACCGGCTGGACCCAATGCAGGCCTGGCCGGCGAACATGAAAATGGAGCGGGCGGCCAGCGGCACAACTTTGTCGAGATCCGCATCGGCCAGGATGACCGTTGGGCTCTTGCCGCCCAGTTCCAGCGTGTTGGGTGTCTTGTTCTTCGCACAAATTTCACTGATCAGCTGACCGACAACAGACGAACCGGTGAAGGTGACAAAGTCGACGTCTTTGTGGCTCGTCAAATCGTTGCCGATTTCATGGCCAAAGCCGGTGACCAGGTTGTACGAACCGGCCGGAAATCCCGCCTCGGCAACGATCTCGGCGAACAACACCGTCAGGTGCGGCGCCATTTCCGAAGGCAGGTGCACCACCGTGTTGCCCACCGCCAGGGCATTGGCCACCAGCCGCGTCGTTTTGATCAGCGGCACGTTGAACGGCGTGATCACCGCCACCACGCCCAACGGCGCGCGAATCGACATGGAGAACTTGCCGGGCACGTCCGACGGGAAAGTTTCACCCCGCACGTTTCGGCAAAGGCCGGCGGCAGCGCGGACCATGGTCAGGCCCTTGTTGAATTCAAACAGGGCCTTTTGCATGGGCGATCCGATCTCGTCGATCAGGCAATCCAGCAGTTCGGCCTTGCGGGCCTCCATGATCTCGGCGATGCGCAACAACCAGCGCTCGCGTTCGGTCGGCGTGGTTTCCTTGTAGGTCGGGAATGCCGCCCGGGCGGCCGCAACCGCCGAGCGCACATCCGCACCGGTGCCCTTGGCCGCCCGGCAATACAGGCTGTCATCGAGTGGGTTGAGCACATCGAATGTCTCAGCGCCACTGGCGTCGACCCAGTTGCCCGCTATCCAGTGTTGAAGCGTTTTGAGTTCCGTTTTTGCGTTCATATTGTTTCCATCATTTTTCGAAATTCATGGACTGCCCTCCTATCGGAAGGCGCCAGATCAAGTGATCGCCACACCAAACATGGATTGCGGCATCAACAAAGCCAATTGCGGGAAGAGCAACAGCAGCACGATCAAGCCGAGCATGGCAAACCAGAAAGGCCAGATGCCCCGGAAGATGGTGTTCAGGTGCACCTCGGGCGGTGCAATCGACTTGACGACGAACACATTGATGCCCACTGGTGGCGAAATGAGCCCCATCTCCAGAACCAGCACCATCAACACGCCGAACCACACCATGTCAAACCCATAACTCTCCATCAACGGCTGCAGGATGGGCAGGGTCAGCACGAGGATGGCGAAGCCGTCCATGAACATGCCCAACGCCGTCAAAGCCAACAGGCAAATCACCAGAACCGCCATGGGTGACGCGCCGGTATCGATGATGGCCTGCGTCACCGCGGCGGGAAGGCCCGTGCGCGCGATGAAGGGCGTGAAGACGAAGGCACCAATGAGAATGTAGAAAGTGGTCGCGGTCGAATGCAGCGTGCTGTTGAGGGCTTCGCGCAGCGCCGGCCAGGTCAGCGAGCGCCGCACCAGACACACCACGAAAGACAGGAAGGCGCCGATGCCCGCGGCCTCGATGGCCGAAAAAACCCCGCTATAGATGCCACCGATCGACAAGAAGAGAACACCGAGAAACCAACCTGCCCGACCCAGCGAAGCGACCCTCTCACGCATCGGCACCGCGTTGGCGAGACTCGGCGCCAGCTGCGGGTTGCGGCGCACGCGCCACCAGATGGCAAAGATGAAAAGGCTGGCGAGGATCACGCCGGGGATCACGCCTGCCAGGAAGAGACGCGCTATGGACTCCTCCGTCAAGATGGCGTAGACCACAAAGCCTGCGGATGGGGGGATCAGGATGCCCAGCGTGCCGCCGGCGGCGACAGTGCCGGTGGCCAGGGCATCGTCGTAACCATAGCGCTTCATTTCAGGCAGTGCGACGCGCCCCATGGTGACAGCGCAAGCCAAGGACGAACCGGTCAGGGCAGAAAAGCCCGCGCAACCCAAAATGGTGGACGATGCGAGCCCGCCGCGCAAATGGCCCAGCCAAGCGTGCGCAGCGCTGTACACATCGCGGGTCATGCCCGACACGCCTGCCAGATTGCCCATCAGGATGAACAAGGGAAGGATGGTCAGCGCCATGTCGCTCGAGAGGTGGAATGCAGCGCCGGCCACCGTCGAAGCAACCGCACGTTCGCCACCGGGATGCACGATCCACATGCCCACGATACCGACGGCGAGCATCGCAGTGCCAACAGGCGTGCGCAAGCTCAGCAACACCAGCAAAGCTGCCAGGCCGCCGAATCCGATCATCAATTCAGACATTCTTGTTCTTTCGGGAGTTCAGTTTTCTTCGTGCGGATCACGGGGCTCAGACCATGCCGCCAGCCCGGCCACGAGTTCCAGCACCAGCACCAGCGCATACAACGCGAAACCCAATGCCAGCAGCATGTAGAAAGGCATGTGCGGAATGCCCAGATCGGCGGAGGTATTGCCGCACAACATGCCGCAACTCCCTTTGACGGCCACGGCCTTGGCGGTGAACGCCAATGTGGCGATGCCGATCAACCGGGCAACGACATCGGTAAAACGCGTCACCTTTCGCCCGCCCAGTTTTTCCAGAATGTCCACCTGCACATGGGCATGGCGGCGCGCGCCATAGGCCATGGAACAGGCAACCGTCACCACCAGCGCCATCTTTGCGACGTCGTCGATGCCGTAAATCGGTTGACCGAGCACGTACCGCCAAATCACGGTCACGAAGGTCACGCCCACCAGCAGCACGGTGGCGACAGAGCCCACACCGCCCAGCAGATCGATCGCGCGGTCAAGCCAGGCGCTGGGACTGTGTTTCATGCTTACTGGCCTTTCATCATGTCGAAGGCCTGCGCGCCAGTGACACCCGTGCGGAACTTCTGTGCGCGAAATTTGGCGACTTCGGGCTCAACGGTCGAAGTCAAGCCCCGGACCTCATCGGCCGACAGCTGAATGACTTCCATGCCCGACTTCTTGGCCACCTCGATGGCCCGCCGATCCTCGTCTCCCGCATGTTTGACGCCCGCCAGGCTGAAGGCTTCGCCAGCGACCGCGTCGATCCACTTGCGCTCTTGCGTCGACAGCGATGCATAGGTCTGCTTGTTCATCATCAAAGAGAAGGCGATGCCCTGGGCCGGGACGCCCAGCGTCACGAACTTGCCCACTTCGTTGAGCTTGAAACTGATGATCGATGCCGGATCGATGGCAATGCCGTCGATCACGCCATTGGCCAGGTTCTGGTTGATTTCCGTCACATCCTGCGAGACCGGCGCGGCACCCATCGCACTCCAGTAAGGCGCCTCACCCGGCCCACTGATGCGCACCTTGAGACCCTTCATGTCGGTGGCCTTGCGAACCGCCTTGCCCTTGGTGATCAGCGCGGGGTTTTCGTTGGTCCACATGGCCAGGATCTTCGCGTTGGTCTCTTTCTCGATCAACGGATAGGCGCGCCACAAGGCTTTGGTGCAGGCTTCGGCATCGGCACAAACGCCGGGCACACTGACCGTGTTGGTCGTCGGAAAAACGGCGGCCGTGTAGATGGGGGCCACAAAGGCCATGTCGAACACGCCGTCGAGCAACATCGAGTACTGCTTGGGCACCGCCGGGTTCAGGGAGCCACCGGTGTACAGCTTGACCGTGAGCTGGCCGCCTGAGACCTCTTTCAATCGGTCGGCATAGGCCTGCAGGTAGGCGGGTGTGAATCGGTGGCTGGGCGGCAATGGCGAGGCCATCGTCAGCTCCTTGGCCTGCGCTGGGGTGACCGACAACCATGCGGCGGCAAAGACGCCGACCAGGGCGGGTAATGACATGAAACGGTTCAACATCAGAGTCTCCTACTTGGTGCCCATAGGGCTTTTTTAAGAACGAACAAGAAAATCTCGGGGCCCGGCATCGGGCCGCTCCCATGCGGCGCCCGAAGCAGGCGTTGCGCTCACCTGCGCTTTGCATCAGTTCCGGCGCCCATCCCGTCCCTGCCCGGCCGGGCTGGAATGGCGTCCTGCGGGATCAGGTGTTGATCTTTCCGCCGTCAACGTTGAGGCATTGGCCGGTGACAAAGTCGCTGTCCTGCGAACAGAGGTACAGGAGCGTGCCCACCATGTCCTCGGGTGTCATTTCGCGTTTGATCGCCCGGGAGGCCACTGTCGGTCCGCGCGCCACGTCAAACTGGTGGTTGCCCTTGAGCCCTTCGCTTTCCGTGAGGCCTGGGTTGATCGCATTCACCTGGATGTTCTTGTCGCCGAGTTCTCGCGAGATGGACCTGGTCAACGCCACCACCGCGCCTTTTGACGCGGTGTAATGGGCCATGCCCGGTGGGCCGTAATAGACCGTACCGGAAGCGATGTTGACGATCTTCCCGCCCCCGGCCTTCATCATCGAAGGCAGCACCGCCTTGCAGGCCTGGAAGGTGCCTCGGGCATTGACGGTCATGACCCGGTCCCATTCTTCTTCCGTCATCTGGAAGAAGGGCTTGAGCTCCAGCTTCGCAAACAGCGACGCGTTGTTGACCAGTATCTGGATCGGGCCAAAAGCGGCCTCGGCCTGTTTGACAAGCGCCTCCAGATCGGCGTTCGAAGTGATATCCGCCTTGATGCCCAAGGCTTTGCCGCCGGCATCGGTGATGGCTTGAACACATGGGGCGGTGTCGCTGACATCGACCACCACCACACTGGCGCCTTCCCGCGCAAGCGCTTGCGCAAACACCGCACCGATGCCTTGCGCAGCACCGCTGACAACCGCCACTTTCCCCTGCACACGTCCGTTTTGTTTCATCGTTGTCTCCGGTTAGTTTTGGATGTCGAGAATCTTGGCCACTTCAGGCCAACTGAGGGCTCCGTTGTCGCGCATGTCTGCTGTCAGCTGTTCGGGAATCCAGTCCAGCAGTTGCGGTTTGAAATGGGGCCGTTTCTGAATGCGTTCGAACCACTGTTCAACGTGAGGCAGGCGGCCGTTGGTCCACATGCCCAACAAGCTCATCATGGCAAGCCGGTTGACGTAAGGCGTCATCGCGATGTCGGCGATGGTGAACCGGTCACCCACCAGCCAGTCGTGGCCTTGCAGGGCGGCTTCCATCTTCTTCAGATAGTTGTCATAGAGCTTCAGTGCCTCCGACGCACCTGGGGCCTCGAAGCCACTCTCGACGAACATCCGTTTCTTGGCTTTCCAGTCGGATGTGACCGACATGTCAGGCGTTGCGGACAAAAACGCTGCGAGCTTTTCCTTGCCCAAGCGCGCAATGGTGTGGCGGTGGGAAACCACGAAGGTCAAGGCCCCGCACGCTGGGTGCAGGTCTTCGTCGATGGCTTTGCTCCAGTAGCGCACTTGAGCATGCAGCCAGGGGTCGGTCGGATGCAGCGATGTCGATGGCTCCACCATGTCGAGGTATTCGCAGATCACCGTGGAATCGGGAATGACCGTGTTGTCGTGCACCAGCGTGGGCACCACCCCTTTGGGATTGAGCTTGAGGTAGGCCGGATCAAACTGGTCGCCGGCCAGAATGTCCAGGTATTTCCCGTCCCACGCGAGGCCTTTTTCAGCCATCGCAAAACGCACCTTGGCGGCGCACACGGAAGATCCGTGGTGATACAACGTGTACATGGTTCTTTCTCAGTTGTTGAAGGAGATCCGCTGCCACTTGGTCGCGGCCCCAAAGGCCATCCGAAGGTTCATCGGGCCGCGTCCGTCGGGTCCGCGTCACACCGCGCAGACCCATTGCAAACACAGGCGCCCGCTGCTGGTGAGTGGTCGAATGCCTCTCCCACCAGTGCCGCATTACCGGCACCGACCAACGTCAACTTTTCGTGCGATGCCGATGCGACCAAGAACCTGCTCCTGCGTTGGACTTTGCCTCCGAATGCGCTGCAGTGTAGGAGCGCACATTCGGTACAAATAGAGGAGGTCATCTCTAGCAGCTATGCGTTTTTCCTATGAAATTCGGGTAATCCCCTAAATTCTTGATAGGTCAGCAGTGAGATCAACGGGTCTCCGTTCGCGCAATCACTTGCCCCGCACACCCAGCACTGGTTTCATAGCGAACGCCCTGAGGCACAGCGGCGCGGCACGAGGCGTCAGGGAAGCCTTTGGCATTTTTTCGGGTGATGCCACCAATGGCCTCTCGGAGCCGTCACCGACCGCCCTCTTTCGTACGCACCAATCAGAAGCTGCTGAAAAGCATCGACCAACAAGTGAATGACGGCCTGACCCGAGGACAGGCATTGGCTACCTGCGGCCGGCCAAGGACCGCGCCTGCGTGAGTTGGGATTTGAGAAGGCCAAGCGTGGCCGATGGTCTGTTGGACATGGGCGCGCTCAAGCGCATTCTGTGCAAACGCCAAGCCTGACGCGATCCGGATCATGGTCAGCCAATGCCCATTACCCGAACATCTTTCTTGAACCCGGACTTCAAATTCAAATGGGTTCGCCTAGAAGAGCCGTTCAATTTGAACGCAACACGGTATCGACTCTTTGAGCGGCAGCGAGGCATGGATCTACTCGCGATCAGAGCAAGTGGCCAACAGGGTGCCGTCAAGCACCCCCCAAACAAAAAACCCCGCTATCGATGAGATAGCGGGGTTTCTCTTGTTTCTATGGGGTGGCTGATGGGGCTCGAACCCACGACAACAGGAATCACAATCCTGGACTCTACCAACTGAGCTACAGCCACCTCAAGCCTTAGATTATAGCGCCAAGTTTGCTTGCATTAGCGCCATCCTGCGGTTTTTGCACATCACTTCCGGGGGTCGGCCACCATCATCTTGACCTTGAAGCGCTCTTTCAGCAGTTCGTAGTAGGCCAGGCTTTCGGCAGCGGTCCACCACTGTCCATATTGCTGCACCTCCTGGGTACCACTGGCTTCATCACGTGGAACACGGGGCAACACCTTGCTCACCTTCACCACGGCATAGCCCTGACCATCGAGCTTGACACCCACCCAGATTGGCAGTTGTTTGGGATCGGCACTCAGCGCAGCCTTCATCAACTGCACCGGTTGACCTTCCGGCTTGTCGCGCGACACTGTGATGGCCGCCGGCAGCGCTGAAGCATCCCCACCCGACTTCCACTCCTGCAACTTTTTCTCACCTTCGGCCACCGCCAAATCAGCCGATCGACGGGCCACCAGCAACGCCCGAACAGACTCCTTCACCTCGGCCAATGGTCGGGTACGGGCTGCCTGGTATTGCACCACGCGGGCAGAAACCAGGCGGCTTGATCCGATATCAACGGCCTCCGTGTTGTGTTTGTTTTGACGGGTTTCACTGGCAAAAATGGCATCGACCAACTTGGCATTGTTCAACACGCCTGCATCAGGACCCGGGTTGCGGGTAAGCCCTTTGAAGCTTTGTACTTCCAGCTTGAGTTCGTCTGCCGCAGGTTGCAAGCTGCCAGCTTGTTCATAGACCAGATTGCTGAATTTCTCGGCTGATGCAGAAAAGAGCTTTTGCGCCTCCTGCTGCTTGAGGTCTTGCTCGATCTGGGCGCGCATCTCCTCAAAGGGCTTCGCCTTGGGCGCCTTGATATCGATGAGTTTGATGATGTGAAAGCCAAAATCGGTTTCCACCACATCGGATATAGCTCCTTTGTCCAACGCAAACACCACGTCTTCAAAAGGCTTGACCATGGCACCCCGGCCAAAGTAGCCCAAGTCACCACCATTCGCCGCTGAGCCGGGGTCTTTTGACTCGGCCTTGGCGACATCGGCAAAGGTCTCTGGCGCCTTGCGCACTTGCTCAAGCAAGGCTTGGGCTTTGGCGCGCAAAGCGGCCTTGTCTTCGGCACTGGTGTTGGGCGTGACGGCCAGCAATATGTGGCTGGCCTGTCGCTCTTCAGGGCCGGCCAGTCGAGCCGCATTTTGGTCGTAATAGGACTTCACGTCGGCAGCGTTGAGCACGATGCTCTTTTGCAGCGCTTCAGCGTCGAGCATCACAAACTCGACATCGGCCTGCTCAGGGGCCTGAAATTGATCCGAATTCTCTTTGTAGAAGGTTTCTATTTCCGCATCGGTCGGTTTCACTTGTGCAGAAAAATCGCTTGCTGTGAACCGCTGTACCTGAATCTCACGCCGCTCGAAATAGGCATTCAGCGCCACGTCGGCAACCGATGCCGGCGTGAAACCAGATCCCGCCACACCCAAGGCCACCTGACGGAACGACAACTCATTGCGCATATTCGCTTCGAACACCTCGGGCGTCATGCCACGGCGCAATGCGTACTGTTTGTAGCCTTCTATGTCGAGCTTGCCATCTGCTCCGCGCAAGGCGGCAATGGCCGGGTCTTCCTGCAAGGCCCGCGCCAAAGTCTGGTCACTGGTTTGCAAATGGAACTTCTCCGCTGCGACTCTAAGCAACCGATCACGCACCAACCGTTCCAGCGAGGCGTACTTCACCTCAGGACTGTCGAGCAACTTGGCATCCAGCGACGGGTTCGACTGGCGCAATTCCTGAACCTCGTTGCGATGCGCAAAGTCCCATTCCGCCTGGGTGATTTTGTCGCCATTGACCGAAGCGACCGCTTCACTGCCGGGGTTGAAATCTGCGAGGCCCTGCACACCAAAGAGAACAAAGCCTGGAATGATCAGGATCAGCAAGAAGCCCATCAGGTACGTCTTGTGATTGCGGATGGAATCGAACATGCCTTTAAACCCTGAAACAACAAGCCTGACGCACCATCGGCGCGCCGGAAACAAACAACAAAAAAGGCGAACCCTTGTTCGCCTTTCAATGGTGGTGGGTGCTGACGGGGTCGAACCGCCGACCTACGCCGTGTAAAGGCGCCGCTCTGCCAACTGAGCTAAGCACCCCACCGATAAACCTGACCCGCTCAGTTGAGCGCGTCTTTCAAAGCCTTGCCTGGACGGAACTTGGGCACCTTGGCTGCCTTGATTTTAATCTCTTCGCCGGTGCGGGGGTTGCGACCCTTGCGAGCTGGGCGCTTGGTCACAGCAAACGAACCAAAACCGACCAAGGAAACAGTGCCGCCTTTTTTCAAGGTCGTGCGAATGGCGGTGATGGTGGAGTCCAGTGCACGCGCTGCAGCCGCCTTGGAAATGTCAGCGTTTTTAGCAATGTGCTCAACGAGTTCGGTCTTGTTCACAGATAGCCCCTCTTAAAGTGATTTGAAAAATTCGTGTGTGCCAGCGAGCGCCACTTGTGCGGCGCTTTGTCCCAAGCAGGACAACTGGATCGCTCGAGATCGCAATGGGCCAGACCAGTTGATCCGACAGATGCGAGTTGATTAGACCCACTGGGCAAGCCCCCTGTCAATATGCAAGACCCGATGGATCTGCCCCGACAGTGCGAAAGAGCAGATTCTAGACGCATAAAAAGCGCCATCGGCCTGGGGTCGTGTTTTTTGCACGACAACGTAACCCGCTGCCAACAGGATCAGCGTTGCAAGGCCTGGCAAATTGCCAGGCCCACTTCACGTGTCGTGCCTTTGCCGCCCAGGTCTGGCGTGCGCACTTCGGCGCTACCGGACCGCAGCACCGCTTCAATAGCGAGCATCACGGCGTCATGCGCCTCTCGGTAACCCAGGTGGTCAAGCATCATGGCGCCGCACCAGATTTGGCCAATCGGGTTCGCAATGCCCTTGCCTGCGATGTCTGGCGCAGAGCCATGTACAGGTTCAAACAGGGAAGGATGGCTGCGATCAGGATTGAGGTTCGCGCTGGGCGCAATGCCGATGGTTCCAGTGCAAGCGGGTCCCAGATCGCTCAGGATGTCTCCAAACAAATTGCTGCCTACAACGACATCAAAAAAATCGGGGCGCTGTACAAAATGGGCGGTCAGGATATCAATGTGAAACTTGTCGACAGTCACATCCGGGTACGACTTGGCCATTTCGGCCACACGCTCGTCCCAGTAGGGCATGGTGATGGCGATGCCGTTGGATTTGGTGGCACTGGTGAGGTGTTTTTTGGGTCGCGAACGCGCCACCTCGAAGGCATAGCGCAAGACCCGGTCGACCCCGATACGCGACATGACGGTTTCCTGAACCACGATTTCACGCTCTGTGCCAGGAAACATGCGCCCACCAATGCTGGAGTATTCGCCTTCGGTGTTTTCGCGCACGATCACCATATCGATTTCACCGGGCTGGCGAGGCGAGCCATCGCGCCTCACCACTGGGGCGGTCACACCCGGCATCAGCTTGGCTGGTCGCACGTTCACGTACTGGTCGAACTCGCGGCGAAACAGCAGCAGCGAGCCCCAAAGTGAAATGTGGTCTGGCACCTTTTCAGGCCAGCCCACTGCACCAAAATAGATCGCATCGTGACTGCCGATCCGGGATTTCCAATCGTCGGGCAGCATCTTGCCGTGTTGCTCGTAGTAGGCACAGCTGGCAAAGTCAAAGCGATCGAACTGCAACCCAATATCGAACTTCGAAGCGGCAGCTTCCATGACGCGAATGCCTTCCGGCATCACCTCCTGACCAATGCCATCGCCTGCGATGACCGCGATGCGGTGAAGTGGCTTCATATCGTGCTCCAAAAAAGACTGCGCCGGAGAAGGCCTGGCCTTCCACCCGGCAATGGAAATCGGTTTGTCATCAGACGGGCTTGGGAGGCCGAACCACCAAACTCACCCCGAATGCGGTCAAGCCGATGCCGGCGAGCGTGATGATCGAAATGGGCTCGTCGAACACCATCCATGCGATCAACGCCGTGCAAGGTGGCACCAGGTACATCAGGCTCGATACCTGTGCTGCCGCTCCGCGCTGAATCAGCAGATACAGAAGTGAACTGCCCCCCAGGGTCAAACCCAGAACCGACCAGGCCATGGCCCCCATCAACTCGCCAGTCCAACGGATGGTCTCGGTTTCAATCAGAGCGAGTGGCAAGGTGACCACAAGGGCCGCCAGAAGTTGCACCGAGTTGGCGCTGCGCACATCACAGGGTTTGACGAACCTCTTCTGGTACAGCGTGCCGGCGGTGATGGAGAACAGTGCCAGGACCGCAAAAGAGAGGTTGAGCCAATTGGCCTGATCGCCGGCCCCCCCGGTTCCGAACTTGCGCGAGACCACCAGGAGCAATCCGGCAAAACCGAGCAACAGCCCCACCCATTGGCGTCGTGTGACATGGCCTTCGGCGCCGCCCATGGCACTGAGCCAGATCGCGGTAAGCACCGGCTGTATGCCCACGATCAATGCAGACAGACCAGAACCCATGCCCGCCTTCACAGCAGCCCAAACGCCGCCCAGGTAGCCTGCGTGCATCAAGACACCCGTGACCGACAGGTGCAACCATTGCGTGCGGTTGGTCGGCCACCGAACCCGGGCCACCCAGATCCAGGGCAGGAAACACAGAATGGACAGGGCGTAGCGCACAGCCAGGAACTTCATGGGTGGCGCATGAGGCATGCCAAAGCGCGCCACGATGAACCCGGTGCTCCAGATCAGAACGAACACCCAAGGCATGGCGCGCAGCCAGCCATTGTCTTGCGCAGGAGCGGTCATATCAGCTCACCGGGATCGAGCGCGAATCTCGGGCAAGGCTTTTTGCAGGTAATAGACCATCGACCAGACCGTCAACACGGCCGAGGCCCAGATCAGCCAGGTGCCCCAGACGCTGGTATCAATCAGGCCCAAAGCCACGCCATCAAACAGCAGGAAGGGAATCGCGGTCATTTGCACCGAGGTCTTCAGCTTGCCGACCATGTGCACCGCCACACTTTTGGTCGCACCGATGATCGCCATCCATTCGCGCAGCGACGAGATGGCGATTTCGCGGCCAATGATGATGAGCCCCACGAAAACGTCCGCCCGCCCCAGGTGAACCAACACCAGCACACTGGCGCAGACCAGAAACTTGTCGGCCACCGGATCGAGAAATGCGCCAAAGGCTGAAGTCTGGTTGAGCTTGCGGGCCAAGAAGCCATCGGCCCAGTCGGTCAGCGCGAATACAACAAACATCACCGTGGCAATCAGGTTCTGTTCCGCGCGCGTGAATCCTTGCAGGTAGAACACGCCCACAATCAATGGAATGGCGACGATGCGCGCCCAAGTCAGCAAGGTGGGAATGTTGAAGAACATGGGAGGATTATGGGTGCAGAGGCAACAGATCCGGCGCTCGCATCCGGCGCCCCGCTTCGAAGCGCTCGCGAGCGCCCTTGAGGACTTGGTCAAGCGCCATGGAAGCGCTCCCAGTAATAGAAAGCCGGGCCGAGCATAAGGACACAGGTGACCAGCATGCCCACCACCCCCGGGCGGATCAAAAAACTCTTGTGTGGCCGCCTCGGGTTGTAGAACACGGACACCGTGCCGTCGGCATGCCGCTGCACGCCCTTGAGTTGGGATTCGAGGAGGAAGCGCGCGTTGTGGCTCGCCACCATCACCCAGGAAGAGACCCGGTGGCCTTCATGAACGCGCCCGTCCACCCGATAAACATAGGCCGCCTTGAGGCTGTACTGCTGGTCGGATTTGACCCATTCCGGGCCGCCCCATCGCTCCAGGCCGGCCTTCGCCAGCACCCCGGATGCGACGCGCCAGCTGCGAATGCGCAACTGATACGTCAGCGAAAACAGGCCGATCAGGAAGCAATAGACCGCGGCCCAAAAAATGATCGCCTGCGCCTCCCCTTGCCACAACTGCTGCCACATGGCCAGCGTGTGTGCCCAAACCTCCAGCATGCGAAACCCTCCTGTCCATGCAAAACCTCCAGCGCCCCGCGCTCAATGCAGCGCGCGGTAAATCGCATCCGCCAACTCGCCGGAAATGCCTTCAATCGTACAAAGGTCTTCCACGCTCGCGCTCGCCACGCCACGCACGCCCCCAAATCGCTGCAGCAACCGCGCCCGTTTCTTGGGGCCCACGCCGGGAATGTCCTCCAGCTTGCTGCCGCCGGTGCGCACCTTGGCGCGCTGGGCGCGCATGCCGGTGATGGCGAAACGGTGGGCCTCGTCGCGAATCTGGGCAACCAGCATCAGCGCCGCCGAATCGTGACCCAGGTACACCTTCTCCCGGCCGTCGGCGAACACCAGTTCTTCCAAACCGACCTTGCGGCCCTCGCCCTTTTCCACGCCCACGATCAGCGACAAATCGAGCTTGAGCTGTTGAAATACCTCGCGCGCCATGCTGACCTGGCCTTTGCCGCCATCAATCAAAACCAGATCGGGCATGCGCGGGCCTTTGGGCAGACCGCTGGCGGCGTCCGTGGCAACCTCCGCCTGAGACTCTTCGCCCTCGGGCGCCGGTGCCGCGGCCGCTGGCGCCTTGACCGTCAAGGCCCCTTCGGCCTCGGCTTGAATCGCCTCGGCGATCTTGCCGTAGCGCCGCAGCAGCACCTGCTTCATCGCCGCGTAATCGTCGCCCGGCGTGATGCCATCGATGTTGTAGCGGCGGTACTGGCTGTTTTGCATTTTGTGGTCTTCGAAGACCACGCACGAGGCTTGGGTCGATTCCCCTGCCGTGTGCGAAATGTCGAAACACTCAATGCGCAACGTCTCCAGTTGATCGTCTGGCAGTTGCAGGGCATCGGCCAGCGCGCGGGTGCGCGCCTGCTGAGAGCCTTCTTCGGCCAGCAGTCGAGCCAGCGCGATCTCCGCATTTTTCTGCGCCATCTCCAGCCAGATGCGGCGGTGCTCGCGCGGCTGGTGCACGGCATTGACCTTGGCGCCGGTCTGCTCGCTGAGCGCTTCCAGCAGCCCCTTGGCCACGGGGTGGCTCGTGACCAGCGTGTGCGGCATGGGTACACCGAGATAGTGTTGCGCGATGAACGCCTCCAGCACTTTGACCGGCACCCGGTCCGCCGGGTCCTGCGCCGGGGAAGGCGCATCGGCGCCCTCCTCGCTCAGTGCCTGGTCGATCTGCGTCGCGTCGTCCACATGGGCTGGAAAGTAGGGTCGATCGCCCAAATGCCGTCCCCCACGCACCATGGCAAGGTTCACGCAAGCGCGCCCACCATGCACCTTCACCGCCAGCACGTCCACATCCTTGTCCGACACGTTGTCCATGGCTTGCTGGTGCAAGACGCGAGACAGCGCACTCATCTGATTGCGAATCTCTGCTGCCTGTTCAAACTCCAGCTTCTCGGCGTGGCCCATCATGCGTGCCTCCAGCGCATCGAGCACGGCCTGCGTTTCCCCTCGTAAAAACGCCTCGGCGTCGGCCACATCGCGACCGTAAGCGGCATCATCGATCAGGTCCACACAAGGCCCGCTGCAGCGCTTGATCTGGTAGAGCAAACAAGGCCGCGTTCGGTTGGCAAACACCGTGTCTTCGCACGTGCGCAGCCGAAATACCTTTTGCAAGAGGGTCACCGACTCCTTCACGGCCCAGGCACTGGGGTATGGCCCGTAGTAGCTGTGACGCCGGTCCACCGCACCGCGGTAATAGGCCATGCGCGGAAATGCGATGGACGGCACCGGTTTGGGCCCGGCGGTGCGGTAGGTCTCCCGCGTGCCGGTTATCTTCAGGTAGGGGTAGCTTTTGTCGTCGCGAAACAGGATGTTGAACTTGGGGTTCAGCGTCTTGATCAGGTTGTTTTCCAAGAGCAGCGCTTCCGCCTCGGAGCGCACCACCGTGGTTTCCATGCGGTGGATTCGGCTGACCATCTGACCAATGCGTGTGCCATCCAGCGTTTTCTGGAAATAGCTGCTGACCCGCTTTTTGAGGTGGCGCGCCTTGCCCACGTAGAGCAACTGGCCCTGCGCGTCGAAATAGCGGTACACCCCGGGCAAGCCCGGCAACGCGGCCACTTCGCTCAACAACTGTTCGGAATGCATCTCAGACATGGGCGTTATTGTGAACGGCCAACACACCCGATGAAACCGGCCCGCACCAAATACGGCAAGATCACGCCATGCCCGCTCGCTTGCTGCCCACCCAACCCGACCCGCGCCCTCAGTGGGACGTGTTCTGCCGCGTCATCGACAACCTGGGCGATATTGGCGTGTGCTGGCGGTTTTGCAGCAATCTGGCACAACGCGGCCAATCGGTGCGACTGTGGATCGATGCCCCCGATGCCTTGAGCTGGATGGTGCCGGGCGCGCTGGAAGGCCTGGTGCCTGACATCGCGGTGTGGCACTGGACCGACCCACTGCCCCCGGGATCGCTGCAACAAAGCCCTCCAGCCGGTATCTGGGTGGAGGCCTTTGGCTGCGACCCGGCACCCGAATGGATGGACTGGTTGGCCGGGCGCATCGCTACTGGCCACCCACAGCCCACCTGGCTCAACCTCGAATACATGAGCGCGGAAAGCTATGTGGAACGTTGCCACCGCTTGCCCTCGCCGATTTTCACCGGGCCGCTGGGTGGCCTGACCAAGTGGTTTTTCTACCCCGGCTTCACGCCCGCCACCGGTGGCCTGCTGCGGGAACCCGATCTCATGGAGCGGCGACACCAATTCGACGCCACCAACTGGTTGCACAACCAAGACCTCCCCAGCGATGCCGCCACACGGCGAATCGGCCTGTTCTGTTACGAACCACCCCCCTTGCAACAAGTGCTGCGTGAAGTGGCTGAAGACCCGTTGCCCAGTACCTGGCTGGCCACCCATGGTCGCTCTGCCCAAGCCCTGGCCCACGCACAACAAGGCCTCACGGGCACCCCCTGCGAGGTGCACACCTTGGCGCCCTTGACCCAGACCGAATTCGACCACCTGCTCTGGACCTGCGATCTCAACTTCGTGCGCGGCGAGGACTCCCTGGTGCGTGCGCTCTGGGCCGGCCAGGCTTTCGTGTGGCACATCTACCCCCAACACGACAACGCCCACCACGCCAAGCTCGAAGCCTTTCTTGACTGGTTGCAGGCGCCGCCTTCACTGCGCCAGTTTCACCGGCTCTGGAACGGGGTCTCACGACCTCGTTACGAGGTGTGGCCGGGCTGGGCGGTGGTCGACGAATGGCGCACCTGCGCCTTGGCTGCGCGCGAACGCCTGCTCCTTCAACCCGACCTCGTGACCCAGGTGCTCGAATTCATAGCGAAAAAGCGATAAAATTCAAGGCTTTGCGGAAATCAGGCCGAAACTTCGAGCCACCGATCTGCCCGCCAACCATCTGTCTCGCCGCACAGATGCTTGCCATCAGCTCCGTTCCCTGACCTAGCCGTCTTGCCGGAACCTGCGGCCCCAACAGTTGGAATCCCTATGAAAATCGCCCAAGAACTCCGCGCCGGCAATGTGATCATGCACGGCAAGGACCCCATGATCGTCCTGAAAACCGAGTACGCCCGTGGCGGCCGTGGCGCCGCCACCGTGCGCCTGAAACTCAAGGCCTTGTTGAACAACATGGCTACCGAAGTGGTGTGCCGGGCTGACGACAAGATGGAACAGATCATCCTGGACAAGAAAGAGTGCACATACTCTTACTTCGCGGATCCCATGTACGTGTGCATGGACACCGATTTCAACCAGTACGAAGTCGAAGCCGAAAACATGGGCGACGCGCTCAACTACCTCGAAGACGGTATGACCGTCGAGGTGGTGTTTTACGAAGGCAAGGCGATTTCGGTGGAATTGCCCACCAGCGTTGAGCGCGTGATCACCTGGACCGAGCCAGCCGTCAAAGGCGACACCTCCGGCAAAGTGCTCAAGCCAGCCAAGATCGCCACCGGCTTCGAAGTTGCAGTGCCCTTGTTTGTGGCGCAAGACGACAAGATCGAAATCGACACCCGCACAGGCGAATACCGCAAGCGCGTCTGAAGACGACCTTTAGGCCTGTTGGTCTCAAAAGGTTCAAAAAGGCTCCTCTGGGAGCCTTTTTGCATTCCCAATTAACCCCTGAAGCCCATGGAACTGATCAACCGCATCGCTGACGTCATCATCCCGGTGTTTTTTATCGTGGCGATCGGCTACGGCTATGCGCTGCGCATGCGCCCCGACATGGCGTCATTCAACCGCATCGCGCTCGACGTGTTGGCGCCCTTGCTGGTGTATTCGGCATTGGCCGCCAAAGATTTTCAGATAGCCGACCACTGGACCCTGCTGATCGGGGGCACTGTGTTGATCCTGGGCAGCGGCTTGCTGGCACTGCCCCTGGCCAAGATCACCGGTGCCCAGCCTCGCACCCTGGTGCCCGTGGTGATGTTCAACAACTGCGGCAACATGGGCTTGCCACTGGCGCTACTGGCATTCGGCTCAGAGCATTTTGGCGCTGCCGTGGCGCTGTTTTCGGTAAGCAACCTGCTGCACTTTTCGCTCGGCGCCCGCATCACAAGCCACAGCGCCCGCTCCCGCGACCTGCTGATGAGTCCCTTGATGATCGCCACGTTGCTCGGCTTTGCCAGCGCCTTCACCGATGTGCGCCCACCCGAAGTGATGCTGTCGGGCATGAAGCTGCTGGGCGATGCGCTGCTGCCCATGATGCTGTTTGCCCTGGGCACCCGCCTGACCGCCCTCACCCGTTCCGGCCTGGCGCTGGGCATGCTCGGTGCGTTGGCCCGACCGCTCGTTGGACTGGCCATTGGCATTCCTCTGGCATGGGCGTTGGGCCTGGAAGGTGCCCCCCGCGGGCAGCTTCTCCTGTTCGCGGCACTACCGCCTGCCGTGATTCAGTTCATGCTCGCCGAGCGATACCAACAGGAACCCGACAAAGTCGGTGCGATGATCATGCTCGGCAATGCGTTGGCAGTGCTTTTTGTTCCGCTTGCGCTCGCTTTGGGCCTTTAAAGACACGAAAGATATCTCAATGGAATCCACAGAACACTTGACACAAACCTTCACCGAACGCCGCCTCGCCGACGCCTGGGCCGAGCTGCAAGCCCATGCCAACAACGGCAACGACCTGAAGGCCGACGCCTACCGCCTGGCCTTTGCCGACCCTGAGTTTCTGTTGCGCCGTGAAACTCGCGGTATCCGGTTTGAGTTGGAAATGCTCAAGCCCGATCTGGCCCAGCAAGACCTGGGCATAGACAACACCGTGGTGGTGTTTGGCAGCGCACGCGTGCGCGAAGCCTCAATTGCCCAGGAGCAGTTGGCGGTCGCTGAGGCCAGTGGCGATGCGCAGGCCATCGCCCGCGCGCAAGCACTGCTGCGCAACTCGGCCTACTACGACAAGGCCCGGGAATTTGCGCGCATCGTGGCTCGCTACAGCGCTGGCTGCCCGAAAGAAGACCAGCTGTATGTTTGCACCGGCGGAGGCCCCGGCATCATGGAAGCGGCGAACCGCGGCGCGCACGACGAAGGGGCACTCAACGTGGGCCTCAATATCTCGCTGCCCCACGAACAATCAGGCAACCCCTACATCACACCCGAGCTCTGCTTCAAGTTCCACTACTTCGCGTTGCGCAAGATGCACTTCATGATGCGGGCCAAAGCCCTGGTGGCGCTCCCTGGTGGATTTGGCACGCTCGATGAGCTGTTTGAAGTCATCACCCTGGTGCAGTGCGGCAAGGCCAAACCAGTGCCCATCGTGCTGTTTGGCAGCGACTACTGGAAGCGCTTGTTGAACCTCGACGTGCTGGTGGAAGAAGGCACGATTTCGCCTCAGGATCTGAACCTCTTCACCTACGTGGACGACCCCATGGATGCCTGGAACTACATTCTCAAGTTCTACGCTTTACCAAGAGCCTGAACGACGCCTCACGCCAAGGGGCAGGCATCCCGATCGACTCTGTCTCAATGAAAACCAGCCCCAATGCGGGGCTGTTTCTACAGGCAGAAAACCACTGATGCCTCAAGGCTTCCAGCCGCCGCCCAGTGCTTTGTACAGCGCCACCTGGTTCTGCCGCTGAACCAGCCGGGTCTGGCTCAAGGCCTGCTGAGCACCGAACTGCGATCGCTGCGCATCGAGTACATCCAGAAAGCTGGCGATGCCATTGCGGTAGCGCAGCTCGGCCAGGCGAAAACGCTCTGATTCTGCCTCGACCTGTGCAAGCTGTGCCTCTGCCTGACGGGCCAGGGTCGCGCGCCCGGCCAACGCATCAGACACCTCACGGAATGCCGTCTGAATCGCTTTTTCGTACTGGGCCACCGCGATGCTGCGTTGGGCATTCGCCACCTGCAAGCCGGCGCGGTTGCGACCCGCATCAAAAATGGGCAACAACGCCTGCGGCGCCAGCGAAAAACCCCACGAACCGCTCTTGAACAAACCTGACAGCTCATCGCTCGCGGTGCCGAAGCTGGCAGTCAGCGAGATGCGCGGAAAGAACGCGGCGCGCGCAGCGCCGATGTTGGCGTTGGCTGCGATCAACTGCTGCTCGGCAGCCCGAATGTCTGCCCGTTGAATCAACACCTCGGAGGACAGCCCCACAGGCACATCGCTGAACTGCTGCGATGCGCCTGTCGCCGCGGGCAGGACCGAGGGCGGGACAGGTTGACCGGCCAACAAGGTGAGCGCATTCAAGTCCAGCGCGCGTTGCCGCTGTTGCTGTGCCAGCGTGCCTTGGGCCGAAGCCAGCAGCGACTCGGCCTGGCGAAGGTCCAGCGCAGAAGAAACGCCACTGTCAAAACGCAGCCTGGTCAGGCGCAATGAGTCCTGGCGGGTCTTGAGCGTTTGCTCTGTCAACGCCAGCAGCTCGTCGCTGGTTTGCAGACTGAGCCAGCTGCTGGCCACAGCCGCCACCAGGCTGGTCTGCGCCGAGTTGCGAGCCTCTTCACTGGCCAGGTACTGGGCCAATGCCGCCTCTTTCAGGCTGGCGACCCGACCGAAGAAATCGATCTCCCAGCCGCTCATGGCCAAACCTGCCGAATAGGCACTGCTGATGGTGTCCTCACCCGAGCTCTGGCGGCTACCGGTGACGGCGCCATTCACGGCCGGAAACAGGCCCGCACGCTGAATCTGGTACTGCGCACGCACTTGCTCGATGTTGAGCGTGGCCAGGCGCAGATCGCGGTTGTTTTCGATAGCGAGGGCAATCAGTTCCCGCAGACGGGCATCCTGCACAAATTCGCGCCAGCCAATCTCGGTGGCAGTCGTCGCAGGGTCAACCGCCACACCACCGGTGTCCAGCGCCGCAGGCACAGGAGCCGCCGGCCGTTCATAGGTGGGAATAAACGAGCAGCCCGACAACACCAGCGCCAGCCCAGCGGCGATGGGGGCCAGGGCGAAAGACCGGCCGTTGGAGGAAAGAGAATTTTTAAGCATCGTTGTTCATTCCATGGTGAGCCGCTTGTGCGGCATCCAGACGGTGTTGGCGTTCGCTGCCTTTGAAAAGCGTGCGCACGACCACAAAGAAAATCGGAACAAAGATCACGGCAAGCACCGTACCGACCAACATGCCACCGATCACGCCCGTTCCAATGGCGCGCTGGCTGGCAGAGCCAGCACCACTGGCCAGGGCCAGAGGCAACACGCCCAGCGTAAACGCCATCGAAGTCATGATGATCGGGCGGAAACGCAGGTGGGCGGCGGCCAACGCTGCTTCAATCACCCCCTTGCCCTGCGCTTGCAGATCCTTGGCGAACTCAATGATCAGAATCGCATTCTTCGCAGACAAGCCAATGATCGTGATCAACCCCACCTGGAAATACACGTCGTTGGAATAGTCGCGCAGCAGCGTGGCCAGCAACACACCCAGCACGCCCAGCGGCACCACCAGAATCACAGCCAGCGGAATGGTCCAGCTCTCGTACAAAGCGGCGAGACACAGGAACACGGCGAGGATGGCAAAAGCGTACAAGATGATCGCTTGCGACCCGGCGAGCTTCTCTTCTCGCGACTGCCCAGTCCACTCAAAGCCGAAACCTTGTGGCAACTGGCTGGCCAGCCGCTCCATCTCGGCCATCGCCGCTCCGGTGCTTTGGCCGGGTGCGGCGCTGCCGCTGATGCGCATGGCCGGATAGCCGTTGTAGCGCACGGTCTGCATCGGTCCGGTGATCCACTTGGTGGTCGCAAAGGCCGACAGCGGCACGGCTTTGCCCTGGCTGTTGTTGACCGTGATGCGCAACAAGTCATCGGGCTGCATGCGCGCAGGCGCATCGGCCTGCACCATCACCCGCTGCAGGCGACCGGCATTGGGGAAGTCATTCACATAGCTCGAGCCCAAAGAGGTGCCGATGGCGCTGGAAATGGCGTCGTAACTCACGCCTTGTGCGCTGGCCTTATCGCGGTCGATATCGAGTTGCAACTGTGGCGCGTCTTCCAGACCGTCGGGTCGAACGCCCGTCAGAATCTTGCTTTGCGAGGCCAGTCCCATCATCTGGTTGCGGGCATTGAGCAATGCTTCGCGGCCCAGACCAGCGCGGTCCTGCAGACGGAAACTGAAGCCCGACGACGAACCGAGTTCCGGGATGGGCGGCGGGCTCAGCGGAAAGATGAACGCATCACGGATGCCCGACAAAGCGCCGAACGCACGACCCGCGAGGCCTTGCGCGGAACTGCCCTCGCCGGTGCGCTCGGACCAGTCCTTGAGTGTCACGAAGGCCAGCGCAGCGTTCTGCCCCTGACCCGAGAAGCTGAAGCCCAACACGCTGACCATGCTCTGCACTTCAGGCTGCTTGAGCATGAAGCCTTCGACTTGCTTCATCACGCCTTCCGTGCGCTCGCGGGTGGCACCGGGCGGCAACTGCACGTTCACCAGCATCGTGCCCTGGTCTTCGTTGGGCAGGAAAGAGGTGGGCAGGCGCTGGTAAATCACCACAGCGGCAGCCACGATGGCCGCGTAAATGATGAGCGTGCGACCAGCGCGGGGCAACAGCGCGGCAACACCGCTTTCGTAACGCTTGGCGGTGCGGGAGAACCCACGGTTGAACCAGCCGAAGAAGCCTTTCTTCTCATGGTGGTGCCCCGCTTCAACGGGCTTCAGCAGCGTGGCGCACAGCGCCGGCGTGAGGGACAACGCCATAAAGGCCGAAAAGGCAATCGACGTGGCCATCACGGCCGCGAACTGGCGGTAAATGTTGCCCACCGAGCCGCTGAAAAATGCCAGCGGCACGAACACAGCGATCAGCACCACGGTCACACCGATGATGGCCCCCGAAATTTGGCCCATGGCCTTGCGTGTGGCCTCCAGCGGTGGCAAGCCCTCTTCGCTCATGATGCGCTCGACGTTTTCAACCACCACAATGGCATCGTCCACCACGATACCGATCACCAGCACCATGCCAAACATGGTCAACACGTTGATCGAAAAACCCATGGCCAGCAAAGCGCCAAAGGTACCCAGCAGGGCCACCGGCACCACGATGGTCGGGATCACCGTGTAGCGCCAGTTCTGCAGGAACAGGAACATCACCAGGAACACCAGAAACACGGCTTCAGCCAGCGTCTTGGCCACTTCTTCAATGGAAATCTTCACGAAGCGCGAGCTGTCGTAAGGGATCTCCCACTTCATGCCGTCGGGGAAAAACTTTTCCAGTTCGGCCATGCGGGTGCGCACTGCGTCGGCTGTGGCCAAAGCGTTGCCGCTGGGCGACTGCTGCACACCGATACCCACCGCCTGCACGCCGTTCAAGCGTGCCGACGTGGCGTAGGCTTGGGCACCCAGCTCGATACGGGCCACGTCTTTGAGGCGCACCGTGGCGCCGTCGTTGCTGGCGCGCAGCACAACATTGCTGAACTCTTCCACCGTGCCGAGCTGGCCATTGACCACCACGGTCGCGGCGATGCCTTGGCCCGCCACGTTGGGCAGCGCGCCGATTTCACCGGCCGAGACCTGCGCGTTTTGCGCCCGAATCGCGGCAATCACATCGGCCGCACTGAGGTTGAAGCCGAGCAACTTGCCCGGATCGATCCACACGCGCATCGCCCGCTCGGTACCGAACAGCTGGGCCTGACCAACACCGTCAAGGCGTTGAATCTCGGGCAGGATGCTGCGCGAAGCGTAGTCACCCAGCGCCACAGGATCCCACTTGGGATCGGTCGACGAGATCATGGCAAACATCAGGAAGTTGCTGCGCGCCTTGTCGACGCGAACGCCTTGCTGCGTCACCGCTGATGGCAGGCGCGGCGTGGCACGGGCCAGGCGGTTTTGCACATCCACCTGGGCCAGATCGGCGTTGGTGCCGGGCTCAAAGCTCAGCGTGATGCTGCCGGTGCCGTTGGCCTGGGCCACAGCTTCCATGTAGATGAGGCCGGGCGAACCGTTCATCTCTTGCTCGATCACCGACAACACGCTGTCTTCCAGCGTCTTGGCCGAAGCCCCTGGGTAGCTGGCGTTGATCGAAATCGATGGCGGCGCCACCGGCGGATACTGCGCAATCGGCAGTTGGGTGATGGACACCGCGCCCAGCACCATGACAAACAGCGCAATCACCCACGCAAAGATGGGGCGCTCAATGAAAAATTTGGCCATTGGTCGCGTCCCTTATTTCGCTGGCGCGGCGGACGCGGCAGCAGCAGGCGCAGCGCCTGGCGGGGTCCATGGCACGGCCTTGACCGGCGCATCGCCACGCAGCTTTTGAAAGCCGTCCACCATCACTTGCTCACCGGCCTTCAAACCATCGAGCACCACCCACTGACCGTTTTGCTGGCCACCGACTTTGATGGGTCGCGGCGCCACTTTGCCTTCGGCATCCACCACCATCACCGAGTCGCCCTGGCCCGAGCGGGTCACAGCCTGTTGCGGCAAGGCAATGGCATCGGCTGCGGTGGCCTGCTCCAGACGCACGCGCACATACAAGCCTGGCAGCAAAGCGCCAGAGGCGTTGGGCACTTCGGCGCGCAACGTGACCTGACCGGTGGTCGCATCGACGGTCAAGTCCGAGAACAACAATTTGCCGGGCTGGGCGTATTCGGTGCCGTCTTCCAGCACGATGCGCACGCTCGCAGCGTCCGCGCCAGCGCTTTTGAGCTGGCCGTCTGCCATGGCGCGCTTGAGCTTCATCGCTTCGGCGGCCGACTGGGTGAAGTTCACGTACATCGGGTCGGTCTGCTGGATCACGGCCAATTGCGTGGCTTCCCCCTGCCCCACCAAGGCGCCCTCGGTCACCAAAGCGCGACCGATGGTGCCTGCGATCGGCGCGGTCACCCGCGCGTAGTTCACATTGATGCCAGCGGTGCGCACCGCAGCGTTGGCCACCGCCACATCGGCTTGCGCCGACTTCTCGGCGGCAACCGCATTGGCGTATTCCTGCTGGCTGATGGCGTTTTCAGCGATCAGCGGTTTGTAGCGATCGGCCAGAGCCGTCGCGGTGGACAGGTTGGCTTGCGCCCGCGTCAAAGAGGCTTTGGCGCTTTGCAAGGTGGCCTCGTAAGGCGCCGCGTCGATGCGGAACAGTGCCTGGCCCGCCTTGACGTTGCTGCCTTCCTTGAACAAGCGCTCTTGCAAGATGCCGGCGGCCCGGGCACGCACCTGCGCGACCCGCGAAGCCTCCAGCCGACCAGGCAACTCCGTGATCAGCCCAACATCGCCGGGCGTCACTGTGACCACGCCAACTTCGGCGGGCGGCGGGCCGCCAGCGCCGGCGGGCGCGCCAGCGGCTGGTGCGTCCGCATTGCCGCAAGCGGCCAGGGCCAGACTCAAGGACAACGCGGTGGCCAGATGCCAAGGCCGCAAGTCAACGAATGCAGATGGGCGGGCGGGAGCGGAACGCGAAGCATTCTCAGGTTGAGGGGCTGACATGGGCATCCTTAGGGGCAGCAAAAACGGAGTCTCGGCAATGGCCGAGTGGTGAAAAAGGCAGACTATACATACATACAGAAATGTATGTATAGTCTAAGGGTTATTACCTGTTTGACCAAAGGCTTATCAGCCCATTGTCACAAAACTGTCGAGAAGCCCATTCCATGGTTCGCCGTACCAAAGCCGATGCCGAAGCCACACGCCACAGCCTGCTGGACGCCGCAGAGTTGCTGTTTCAGGCGCGCGGTGTGTCGCGCACATCCCTCAACGACATCGCCGTCGCGGCGGGCACCACGCGGGGCGCGATCTACTGGCACTTCAAGGACAAGGCCGATCTCTTCAACGCCATGATGGACCGCGCCGTCCTGCCGCTTGAGCAAGCGCTGACCAGCGTGGGCGATCGCGCCAGCGAGCTCAGCGACCCCCTGCAGGCCTTGCGATCCTCCATGCGATTGGCCCTCAACAAAACCGCCACCGATCCGCGCGTGCGCCGCGCCTTCGAGGTGGCCACCCTCCAGGTGGAATACAACGAAGAAATGCATGCCGTTCGCCAGCGCCATTTGCAGGTTCGCAACGAATGCATTTCCAGCACCGCCCTGGCCCTGAAAGCCGCCAGCACCAAGCGCGGCGTTCCCCTGCCCATTGCGCTGGAGACCGCCTCGCTCGGCTTGCACGTCATGGTCGACGGCCTGATCCACAACTGGATGCTCGACCCCACTGCCTTCGACCTAGAAGCCTGCGGCGAAAAGACGGTCGAGACCTACCTGCGCGGGCTGGGCTTTGGCGCGGCAATCACTTCAGACGCCGTTCCGGCACCACAGACACCGGCGGCACCGCATTTGACGGCACCCGCAGATGCAAAGCCGCCTGCGCCATCAGGTTCGCCGACACAGGCGCGGTCACGAAAACGAACAAGGTGATCAGCAGTTCGGCAATGCCCGGGCGCCCCTGACCGGCGGCGATCAACATCGACGCGATCAACACGCCACCCACGCCCAGCGTCGAAGCTTTGGTAGGCGCATGCAAACGCATGTAGAAATCAGGCAGGCGAGCCAAACCGATGGCGCCCACCAACAGGAAAAACGACGCCACCAGAATCACGGCAGCCGCAAGGTATTCGATCCAGATACTCATTGCATTTCTCCTCGTTTCATTCGACCACGTCGCCTCGGCTGAGGTAGCGCGCCAAAGCCACCGTCGAGGCAAAGCCCAGCATTGCCACCAGCAGCGCACCTTCAAACAGCAACACCGTATTCCACCGAATGCCAAGCAACACGATCAGCGCCACGGCGTTCATGTAGAGCGTATCGAGTGCCAGGACCCGGTCGGTCATGGTCGGACCTCGCAACAAGCGGACCGCACACAGCACCACGGCAATCGTGATGGCACCAATGCCCAGATTCAGGGCCCAATCCAGCGCGGGGCTCATGCGGCACTCCCGGTGTTTTGTTTGAAGATGGTCAGAAGCGGCGCTTCGTACCGGTTTTTCATGTCGGCTGCCATGGCGCCAGCGTCATCGCAATTGAGCGCATGCACCCAGATCACACGCCGCTCTTCATCAATCACCGTCGAAACCGTGCCCGGTGTGGTCGTGATGATGCTGGCAAACAACGCATTCACGCGGTGGTGATCACTTTCCAGCGCCACCGGAATCCAGCCAGGCGACATGTCGCTCAGTGGGCCCAGGACAAGCTTGGCCACCACCACATTGGAGACAATGATGTCCCACACAACAATGCCCAGCAAACGCGGCACAGCCGGCCAATACAGCCCGCTCGCATCGGCCAGGAATGGCCTGAGCAAACGTGGGACGACCAATCCGATCAACAGCGCCGACAGCAGGTGCACGGGCTCCAGGCTGTGCGACAGCGCCAACCAGCTCGCACCCAGCAACACAGACAACACGGGGTGACCGAACCACCCCGAAGGGCGCCGCGCCCCGGTCACGCTTTGCGAACGATCGGTGCTCATTTCATTTCCTCCGTATGGGCGGCAGCAGGCTCGCCAGCCGTGGAACCCCGCCGGCCGTCATAAGGCCTCGCGGTTTGGGCGTTGACACCCCCATGCGCTCCCAGCACAGCCTGCGCATACGCAGCCTTGTCGGCCAATTGCGCAGCCGCGGCATCGGTATAGCGCTTTACCGGCGAAGCCATCACCGCCAGGAGCAGGGTAAGGGCCATAAAAGCCCAGGCAGATGACAGCAGCTTCAAGCTCGAACCAGAGGCCGAGCGCGCCGCGTCGTCATCAATCTCGACATGCCAAAACACGATCACGCCGGCGCGCGCCAATCCCACCAGCGACAAGAAGCCCACGCTCAACACCACGGTCCAGACCCAGGGTTGTGCCGACAGGCCAGAGGTGCTTTGCAAGATCATCAGTTTGCCCAGAAAACCAGGCAAAGGCGGCAAACCGGCTGCCGACGCTGCACCGAAAATCATCATCAATCCCAGCAGCACGGGCTCACGCACGGCTGGCGCGGGCCGCAGTCTGTCCAAGGTCTGACCACGCTGCGCGGACATCAGCTCCACCAACAAAAAGAGGCCAGCAATCACGATGGTGCTGTGCAGCGTGTAATAGAGCGCCGCAGACAAGGTCTCCGGCGTAAACAGACCCACGGCGGCCAGAATCGTTCCCACCGAGGAGACCGTGAGGTACCCCACCAAGCGACCCATGGAGTGCGAAGAGAGTGCACCGAGCGCGCCGAGCACGCTGGTGGTCAGCGCCATGGGCAACAACCAGGACTGCGCAGCCAGGGTGGCTTCGCCCGCATCCAGCCCAAAGATGCCCCAATGGGTCCGGATGATGCTGTACACGCCCACCTTGGTCATGATCGCAAACAAGGCGGCCACCGGCGCACTGGCACTTGCATAGGTGCCCGGCAGCCAGAAATACATCGGGACGATCGCCGCCTTCAAACCAAATACCACCAGCAAGATCAACGCGGCAGCACGGGCCACGAGTGCCGAGTCGCCGGTCAACTGCGCGACGCGAACAGCCAGATCGGCCATGTTCAAAGTGCCGGCCACCGCGTAGATCATCGCCAGGCCAATCAGGAAAAGCCCCGAGCCGGCAAGGTTCAGCACCACGTAGTGGAACCCCATGCGCAACCGCTCGCGGCCCAGGCCGTGCAGCAGCAGCACATAGGAAGAAATCAGCAAGACCTCAAAGAACACAAACAGGTTGAACAGGTCGCCGGTGAGAAACGCGCCACTCAGACCCATCAACTGGAAATGGAAAATGGCGTGGAAATGGCGGCCCCGATTGTCCCAGCCGCCGGTCGCGTACCAAAGTGCAGGCGCCGCCACCAGGTAGGTAAGGCAGACCATCAGCGCACTCAGGCGATCGAGCACCAGGACAATGCCAAATGGCGCTTCCCATTCGCCCATGCGGTACACCATCAACTCGCCAGAGCCGGCCCGCCACACCAGGCCAGCGGCCATCACCAGACCCAGCATCACCGAAGCCAGACTCAGCCGCCGGCGCCAGACAACCCGTGCCCGGTTGTGACCACCGCCCACCCCCGACATGCCGCCGAAATCGCCCAGCAGCAACATGCCCATGCCAGTGAATGACGGCAGAAGAACCGACAGCACCGGTGCATGTTGCAGCCAGAAACTCAGGATCGCATCGATCATCAAATGCGCTCCTCAGGTTCTGTATTGGCAGTGGACGGCACATAACCGGGCGCATGCCCCGGCTCATGACCATCCACATGGTCACTCCCGCTTTCATGTCGGTTGCGCAAGGCCAGCTCGATCACGAAACCGGTGGTTGCGAATCCGATCACGATGGCGGTCAGCACCAACGCCTGAGGCAAGGGATCGGCAATCGGCCCCTCACCCACCAGAATGGGCTGTGCGTTGGACCACAAGCGGCCCATCACAAAAATGAACACGTTCACCGCATAACCAAACAACGACAGGCCAAGCACCACGGGAAAGGTACGACCCCGCAACATCAAATAGATGCCACAGGCGGTGACACATCCGATGCCTGTGGCCAGCAAAAATTCCATGCTCATCTTGAGCCTCCCTCGCCGCACGCGGCCGCACAAAGCATCAAAGGTAATCGGGGACTCAGGCGATTCATGCCACGCTCCCCGAACCGGCACTGGCGCCTTCGCGGCTCACCGAACCCAGCACCGAGATGGTCAGCAAGGTGGCGCCGACCACGGTGAGGTAAACCCCCAGGTCGAACAGCGCAGCCGAAGCCAGCGGCAAGTCGCCCAGAATCGGCACATGCGGATGACCATGGGCACTGGTCATGAAGGGCCGGCCCCACACAAATGACCCAACCCCGGTAAGACCGGCAATCGAGAGGCCAGAGCCAATCCAGCGCACAAAACGGCGACCAGACTGCGCCCGCATCAAGGACTCCGCCTTGGCTTGCCCCAGTGACATGTATTGCAGCACCAGCGCCACCGCCGTGATCAGCCCTGCGATGAAACCGCCGCCGGGCATGTTGTGGCCGCGCATGAAGATGTAGATTGTGAACACCAGCGCCACCGGCAACACCACCGATGCGGCCACGCGCAACAGCAGCGGCTGAGACGCAAATGTCCAGGCCAGGCCTTCGGAGTCGGTCAGTGGACGCTTGGTGCGCATGCCTTCCATCAGCGCCAAAACACCTATGGCGGCAATGCCAAGCACCGTGATCTCCCCAAACGTGTCGTAGCCCCGGAAGTCCACCAGAATCACGTTGACCACGTTGGTGCCACCACCTATTGGCAGCGATTTTTCCAGGAAGAACCAGGAAATGGAGTCGTGGTTGCGGGTCAGCAGCACCCATGCCACCCAGGCCATGCCAGCACCGCCCACCAGAGCCAGCGCACCATCGCGCACACGCCGCGCAGAGGTCGATTCGCCAGGCGTGTGTTGCGGCAACAAGGCCAGGCCCATCAGCATCAAGACCGTCGACACCACCTCAACCGACAGTTGGGTCAGGGCCAGATCGGGCGCAGAGAGGCTCACAAAAACCAGCGAAGTCACCAGGCCAACAACGCCCACGAGAATCACCGCCTGAAAACGCTGATGGTGCGTCATGGCAATGGTCAGGCAAGTAGCCAGCAATAAAGCCCACACGGCCATGGCCAGTGGAGATGCCGGCAACAAGGTACGGTCTCCGGCGCCGATTCCGCTGCCCACAAACTGTATGGCCGCAACCACCACGGCGGCTCCCATCAGGCAGCCCAGGTAGCGCTGCAATGAGCCGGTCTCGAGGCGAATCGAAATGCGGCCGGCCCAACGGAACAAACCATCAATGACACCTTCAAAAACCTGGCGGCCAGTCAACGGACCGAACCAGGCCTCGGAGCTCATTGCATGCAGACGCCGGCCCTTGGCCAGCCACAGGTAAATGCCTGCACCTGCTGCGACCGCAACGGCACTCATGAACAAGGGCAGGTTGAACCCGTGCCAGATGGCCAGGTGGTATTCGGGCAACTCACCGCCGACCAGCGCTGTTGCCGCCACACGCACCAACGGTCCAAAGGTCATCGCGGGCAGCAAGCCCACCACAATGCACATGGTGACCAGAATCATCGCAGGCAGCTTCATGCCCAACGGGGGCTCGTGGGGATGCGGGTTGGGCACATCCCCGATCGGACCATTGAAATAGGTGTCATGCACGAACCGCAGCGAATAGGCCACGCTGAAAATACCCGCCAGCGTCACCAGTATAGGAACCGCCCAGGGCCACACGCCGGCCATGCCAGCCGTGCCCTCCACCGCTTCGGTGAAGAACATTTCTTTGGACAGGAACCCGTTGGTCAACGGCACGCCAGCCATGGAGGCGGCCGCCACCATCGACAGCGTGGCCGTCCACGGCATGAGTTTGTAGAGCCCGCCGAGTTGGCGCATATCGCGTGAATGGGTTTCGTGGTCAACAATGCCGGCGATCATGAACAGCGAGGCTTTGAAGGTGGCGTGGTTCAGCACGTGAAACACCGCGCCCACCGCCGCCAGCGGCGAACCCAGCCCCACCAGAAAGGTGATCAGACCCAGGTGGCTGACCGTGGAGTAGGCCAGCAAACCTTTGAGATCGTGCTTAAAGAGGGCAATGAAGGCCGCAAACAGCACCGTGATCAAACCCACCGTTGTGACCACCGCCTCGAACACCCCTGTGCCAGCCAACACCGGGTACATGCGCATCATCAGAAACACGCCAGCCTTCACCATGGTGGCCGAGTGCAGGTAGGCCGACACGGGCGTGGGCGCGGCCATGGCGTCGGGCAGCCAGAAATGGAACGGGAATTGAGCGCTCTTGGTGAAAGCGCCCACCAGAATCAGCAACAGCGCTGGCACAAACATCGGATCAGCTTGAATCTGCGCAACATGCCCCAGCATTTCGCTCAATTCAAACGTGCCAGCGATCTGGCCCAGCAGCACAAATCCCCCCAGCATCACCAAGCCGCCACCGCCGGTCACAGCCAAGGCCTGGCGCGCGCCGGCACGGGCATCGGCCCGATGGCTCCAATAGCCCACCAACAAGAAAGACGACAGACTGGTCAGTTCCCAGAAGACCACCAGAAGCAGCAAATTGTCTGACAGCACCACGCCCAGCATGGCTGCCATGAACAGCATCATCTCACTGTAAAACTTGGCCACCGAGTCTTTTGCGCTCAAATAGAAATGCGCGTAGATCACGATCATCAGCCCGATGAACAGAATCAACCCGGCGAACATGAGCGACAGGCCATCAAGCCGGAACGACAGGTTCAGCCCGACCTCGGGAACCCAGTCCCAGCGGTTGTGCACCTCCTTGCCGGCAAAAACAGCAGGGGCTTGCTGCAACAACAGCCCCAGGCTGGCGGCGGTGACGCCCCCGGCCACCAATGCGGTGAGGCCACGGGCTCGGGTCCCCAGCCACCCGGTGGCGGCGGTACCCAGCAAAAGCGGTAGCAAGACGATGATGAACAGCACGGCTTCTCTTTCAGGTTGGCTGGCGATTCTAAAGGCGCGCCCTCTCGTCCAACTGACGAGGCCCGCAACGCCCTTTGGGCTTCGCGCCCATGTTACTTGCCTCTCGCAGACTCACGGCGTGGGGGTTTCCCCGTCTGATCCCTGCATGGTCCAGGCGAGCCGCGAACCCAGCCCCACAACCGCTCCCACGATCCAGAACACACCCGAGAAGCCCAGCACCACCCCCACCGAGCCGAACAGCAACGGCATCACCACACTGGAGCCGTTGATGGCCATGGCGCGCAGCCCCAGGGCCTGACCATGCTGATGCTTGGGCGTGATCTGGTGCAGCGTGCTCATGATCATGGGCTGCACCGAGCCCAGAGCCATGCCGAGCAACACCGAGAGTGAGCCCATCACCCATGCGGTGTGCGCCAATGGATACACCGCAAACAACAATGCCGTAGAGACCATGGCCGTACCGATCACCACTGATTCGCGCAAATGCTGCGCCAGCCAGGGCATGACGAGGCGAATCGCGGTGGCCGCGAGTGCGAATCCTCCAAGAATCGAGCCGATCACGGTGGCGCTCAAGCCCCGCTCATTGCCAATCAATGGCACAAGAAAAGTGTGAACATCCCAGCAAGACGACAGCATCCAGTTGATCAGCATCAGTCGGCGAAACCCGGCGTCGCGCAGCATGGCGAATGAGCGCCCCCGCTTCAGCAACGGATCGTGGGCCACCGGCTCCAGCTCCTGTGCATGCCGCACCAAAACCCAGGCCATCGGAGGCAGCAGGGCCAGCAACAGGTAGGCGGCGCGAAAACCCGATGCATCAATCAGCAGCCCGGCGGCAAAAGGCCCGAGAAAGTTGGAAATCGATGGTCCGATGGCCATCCAGCTGAAGACCTGCTTGATTTCCAGCGGCCCATTGGCCAACTGACCCACATGCCGCTGCAAAGCGATCAACGCCAGGCCGGTAGAGGCGCCACAGGTCAGCGCGGTGAGACAAAGCACTTCAAACCGTGGAAACACCACGGCAAGCAAAGCGCCCATTGTGGCAATCGCCACAGCAATCAACAGGGGTTTCTTCAACCCGTGTTTGTCGGCAAATCGCCCTGCCGGCAAAGAGAGAAACACCTGAGACAAGGCAAACAGCGCCAGCAACAGCCCCACCGCGGCCGGGCTGAAGCCCTCACGCAGCGCCATCAACGGCCCTGCCATTCGGAACCCGGTCATGCAGGCGTGCAGGCTGATTTGTGCCGCAATCAGGCGCATCAAGCGGCGCCTCAGGCCCGGGTTCAACCCTCCTCCGCATCTTGGGCATCACCGCCGTCCAGAGGCAACACCTGCTTGGCCTGATCCTGCGGCAGCGCTTCGACGGTTTTTAAAGCGCGTGTCATGGCGCGGCTGCGCGTCTCGGCGCTGTCCAGCGTGTTGAGCACCGTCTGGGTCTGGCTTTTGACCTTGGCCAACACATCGCCAAACTTGCCGAACTCGGTTTTGACCGCACCCAAGACCTGCCAGACCTCGCTGCTGCGCTTCTCCAGCGCAAGGGTGCGAAAACCCATCTGCAGTGAATTGAGCATGGCCATCAAGGTGGTCGGCCCGGCCAGCGTCACACGGTACTCGCGCTGCAAAACCTCCATCAAGCCGGGACGACGCAACACCTCGGCGTAAAGCCCTTCGGTCGGCAGAAAAAGGATTGCAAAGTCGGTGGTGTGCGGAGGCTCCAGATATTTGTCGGCCATGGACCTGGCTTCCAGCTTGATGCGCTGCTCCAGTCCGCGCGCCGCCGCCTCGGCGCCTTCGGCATCGGCGCGCTGTTGGGCATCGAGCAAGCGCTCATAGTCTTCGTTGGGAAATTTGGCATCGATGGGCAGCCAGCAAGGCTCGCCATCCAGACTTCGCCCTGGCATGCGGATCGCAAAATCCACCACGTTGCGGCTGCCCGGCCGGGTGGCCACCTGAGTCGCATATTGATCGGGCGCGAACACCTGTTCCAGCAACGCGGCCAACTGGGCCTCGCCGAACATGCCGCGGGTCTTCACATTGGTCAGTAAATGCTTCAAATCGCCCACGCCCTGCGCCAGCGTCTGCATCTCGCCAAGGCCCTTGTGCACCTGCTCCAGCCGGTCTGCCACCTGTTTGAAGCTCTCGCCCAGACGCGCCTGCAGCGTGGATTGAAGCTTTTCATCCACCGTGGCGCGCATTTCGTCGAGCTTGGCGGCATTGCTCTGTTGCAGCTGGGTCAGTTGCCCGTCCAAAGTGGTGCGCACCTCGGCAAGGCGTCGTGCATTGCTTTCGCTCATGTCTTGCAGTTGGCGCACCAACGTGTCGCTCAGCGTGCTGCGAAGCTGCACCAGTTGCTGTGCGAACGCATCGATTTGCGCATTTTGGGTGCGCGTGGCTTCGGCGGCCTGCTGGCCCATACCCAGGCTGATGGCTTGCAACTGCTGGGTGAGGGTGTCGCCCAGCGTGCCTCGCAATTGCAGCAACTGCTGAGAAAAACCGTCCAGCTGCGCGTTTTGCGTACGCGTTGCCTCTGAGCTCTGGCGGGTCAAAGACGCCTGGAAACTGCTCAGCGTTTGCTGCATCTCCTGACGTCCGCCACGCGAGTTTTCACCAATTTCACGGCGCAGTTCGCCCTCCACGCGCTCGATCCGCTGGGCTTGCTGGGTCATTGCACTGGCCAACGACTGCCTGTGCGCCAGTTCGTCATCGCCCACCCTCGGGCGACGCAACAACAACCAGAGCACCAACAGCAGCCCCAGGGCCTGCAGCCCCAGAACGGCCCAGACCCACCACGCAGTATTTTCAAAGAACATGGCGGAAATTATCGGCGAGCAATCCCTCGGTGGCGCGAGATCGGGCAAAGCACTTGAACCACTGCGCGGGCCCATGAATTCAACTCATGACACACCGTGAAAGCCGAACCCGCCCCCTACAATCAAAACACTCGGTTCAACCATTTATCAGGAGACTTTCCCATGAGCGTTCAAGCCAAACTCACCGAACTCGGCATCACCCTGCCCCCAGTCTCCATTCCGGCAGCCGCGTACGTGCCTTTCTCACAGACCGGCAACCTGGTTTTCTTGAGCGGCCATGTGGCCAAAAAAGACGGCAAACCCTGGGTCGGCCAACTGGGCCTGACGATGACCACCGACGAGGCAAAACAAGCCGCACGTGCCGTCGCCGTCGATCTCATGGGTACGCTTGACGCCGCCTGCAAGGCCGCTGGCAAAACGCTGGACAACGCACGCATCGTCAAGGTCATGAGCCTGGTGAACTCCACCGCCACCTACACCGAACACCACCTGGTCACCAACGGCTGCAGCGAGTTGCTCGGCGAGGTCTTCGGCCCCAAGGCGGGCGCACATGCCCGCAGCGCATTCGGCGTGGCGCAACTGCCCTTTGGCGTCTGCGTGGAAATTGAGCTGATCGCCGAACTCGGATAAGGCAAGCCGGCGCCCTCCCTGCCGTGGTGCGGCGCTCGAATGCAGGGGGGAGGTCATGAGCCTGAGCCGCAGGCCAATGACCCATCCACCCCATTTGCCGCGCGATTGTTCATCGGGCCGACACTGATCAAGACCCTCTCGCCACAAACGCAACCCCATCAGCAAACCACCCCTGTTTGAGCGTTTCCAAACGGCTTCGCCGGGTTCTTGCGGCAAGCCAATGCGTGCGCGGGCCGGATGCATCGACTTCCGGGCGGGCGGCGACCCAACCGGCCTCTGAACGAACTGGCAAACCCCTGGTTGCGCCCGTTACTCGGTGAATACCCTTAGCCGCCCGCCGACCAGCACCAGCCTAGGTCCACAATTCTCGCTCGTGCACCCGTGGAAAGAGCGCATCCGGGAGGCCTCAACGCCTGACTCTCAAACGGTTCCCGTCCCGACACTGAGGCACACGAAGCGGCCCAGAACCTCCGCTGGCAGCGCGTTCCAGTATCTCCACGCTTCAACACTGTCCAACCGACAAGTCAGCATTCCCTGCTACCCTGTGGCCTAGGACTTGCTTGCTTCAAAATGAAGCTCAACCGTCCACTTGAACCAGGTGGTCAATCGACCATTTGCCGGTTCATACCAAGACGAAAGGTTAAAGACAACATGGCTATTCACGCTGCCCTGAGCCACATCACCCACTATAAGTACGACCGCCTGGTCGAGTTGGGTCCACAGATTGTTCGGCTGCGCCCCGCGCCGCACTGTCGCTCCAAAATCGTCTCGTATTCGCTCAAGGTTGAACCGACCGGCCATTTCGTGAACTGGCAACAGGATCCGTTCGCGAACTACCAGGCCCGCCTGGTGTTCCCGGAGAAGGTCCAAGAGTTCAAGGTCACGGTTGATGCCGTGTTTGAGATGGCCGTGTACAACCCCTTTGACTTCTTCCTGGAGCCCGATGCCGAAGAGTTTCCGTTCACCTACGATCCAGAACTCAAAGAAGAGCTGGCACCGTACCTGACACCGGACCCGGTAACGCCACTGCTCAAGACCTATCTGGAAAAGATCGATCGCACCAAACGGCGCACCGTGATTTTTCTGGTCGAGCTGAACCATATGCTCAGCCAGGACATCAACTACACGATCCGCATGGAGCCAGGCGTGCAAACGCCAGAAGAAACACTCGAATCGGGCAGCGGCTCGTGCCGTGATTCTGGCTGGCTGCTGGTGCAACTGCTGCGCAATTGCGGACTGGCCGCGCGCTTTGTTTCGGGCTACCTGATCCAGCTCAAGCCCGATGTGAAATCCCTGGATGGTCCGAGCGGCACCGAAGTCGACTTCACCGACCTGCATGCGTGGTGCGAGGTGTATCTGCCCGGCGCTGGCTGGATTGGCCTGGATGCCACTTCCGGCCTGATGGCGGGCGAGGGCCACATTCCGCTGGCATGCACCCCCTTGCCTTCCGGCGCTGCGCCCATTGAAGGCGGCGTAAGCAAGAGCGAGGTCACCTTCGCGCACCACATGGGTGTGACCCGCATTTACGAGTCCCCGAGGGTCACCAAGCCCTACACCGAAGAGCAATGGGCCGAAGTGCTGGCCCTCGGCGATGCGGTGGACGCCGAGCTCATGGCCGGCGACGTGCGCCTGACCATGGGCGGTGAGCCCACCTTCGTGGCTGACAGCGACCGCGACGCCGGCGAATGGAACACCGATGCACTCGGCCCGACCAAGCGCGGATTCGCCACCGAACTGGTGCAAAAACTGCGCGACGAATATGGCCAGGGCGGCTTTTTGCACTTTGGACAAGGCAAATGGTATCCGGGCGAGCAACTGCCTCGCTGGGCGCTCAACATCTACTGGCGCGCCGACGGCGAGCCGGTCTGGGCCAACCCGGCGCTGTTCGTGGACGAACGCAACCCGACCCACTACACCAGTGAAGACGCCAAACGCTTTACAGAGACCCTGGCGCGCAAACTGGGCATCACCGACCAGTTCATGCAGGCGGCCTACGAAGACGCCTGGTACTACATGTGGCGCGAGCGTCGCTTGCCCGTCAACGTCGATCCGTTCAACTCCCGCCTCGAAGATGAAATGGAGCGGGTGCGCCTGCGCCGCGTCTTCACCCAGAAGCTCGATGCGGTGGTCGGCTACTTGCTGCCCCTCAAACCCACCGACAAGAAACTGTCGGTGGGCCCTGAGTGGACCAGCGGCCAATGGTTCCTGCGCGATGAGCGCATGTACCTGATGCCGGGCGACTCCCCCATGGGCCTGCGCCTGCCACTGGATTCGCTGCCCTGGGTGAACGAGGCCGACTATCCCTACATGGTCGAACAGGACCCCACCAGCCAGCGCCCCAATCTGGCACCTCGCAATGCCATGGCCGCGCGCTATGTGGCCGGTTCTGACCAGGCTGTCGAAGCGCCCCGCAAGTTCCAGACCCCCAGCGGTATGGCCTCGCTTTTATCGAGCGCGAGCGCACGAACCGGTGCTCAGACCGAGCCCGCAGACTTCGACCGCGTACCCAGCCTGAACGAATCCGCCTCCTGGATCAGCCGCACCGCTCTTTGCGTGGAAGTGCGCGACCCGCGCCGGGCCAGTGGCCCCAAAGCAGAGCTGAAGGGCAAGGCATCGTCGGTGTTGTACGTGTTCATGCCACCGCTTGAAAAGCTGGAGCACTACCTCGACCTGCTCACGGCCATTGAAGCCACAGCCGAAGAGCTCAAGATGCAGCTCGTGCTGGAGGGCTACCCACCACCACGCGATCCGCGCATGAAACTGCTTCAGGTCACCCCCGACCCAGGTGTGATCGAGGTCAACATCCACCCCGTGACCAACTGGCGCGAGCTGGTGAAGAACACCGAGTTTTTGTACAACGCGGCTTTCGAGTCGCGCCTGTCGGCCGAGAAGTTCATGTCCGACGGGCGCCACATCGGCACTGGCGGCGGAAACCACTTCGTGATGGGCGGTGCCACGCCATCGGACAGCCCGTTCCTGCGCAAACCCGAATTGCTGGCCAGCCTGCTGCTGTACTGGCACAACCATCCTGCCCTGAGCTATTTGTTCAGTGGCATGTTTGTCGGCCCGACCAGCCAGGCGCCACGCGTGGACGAAGCGCGCAACGACCAGCTTTACGAGCTGGAAATCGCGATTCAGCAGATTTACCAGAACCGCGAGGTTTACGGCCAGACCATGCCACCCTGGATCGTTGACCGCACGCTGCGCAACATTCTGATTGACGCCACCGGCAACACCCACCGCAGCGAGTTCTCCATCGACAAGATGTACTCGCCCGACTCCGCCACTGGTCGCCTCGGCCTGCTGGAACTGCGCGCCTTCGAAATGCCGCCACACCCGCACATGAGCAGCGCTCAGCAATTGTTGCTGCGCGCGCTGGTCGCGCGGTTCTGGAAGAGCCCTTACAAGGCGCCGGCCACACGCTGGGGTACAGAACTGCACGACCGTTTCATGCTGCCTACTTTCATCAAGCAAGACTTCGATGACGTGATCGACGACATGAACCGCGCCGGTTACGGGTTTGACGCCAACTGGTTTGCGCCGCACTACGAGTTCCGTTTCCCCATCATTGGATCGATCAACACAGGTGGCATGGAACTCACTCTGCGCAATGCGCTGGAGCCTTGGCACGTGATGGGCGAAGAAAGCGCGGCGGGCGGCAACGCACGCTATGTGGACTCGTCACTGGAGCGCATCGAAGTGCGGGTCACGGGAATGAACCAGAGCCGCTACGTGGTGACCTGCAACGGTCAAGCAATGCCCATGCAAAACACGGGCACCGTTGGTGAGTACGTGTCCAGCGTGCGCTACAAGGCCTGGAACCCACCGAGCAGCCTGCACCCCACCATCGGTGTGCACGCGCCACTGACCTTTGACATCGTGGACACCTGGGCCAAGCATTCCATAGGAGGTTGCGAATACCACGTGGCCCACCCCGGCGGTCTGAGCTACGAGAGCCTGCCGGTGAACTCGTTTGAAGCGGAAAGCCGTCGTCTCTCCAGGTTCAAGGCCATGGGGCATACTCCGGGACCGATGGTGGTACCGCCAGCGACAATCAATGTGCCAGGCAGCCGCGAATTTCCGTTCACGCTGGATTTGCGACACACACAGGGCCGCTGAAGGCAGGCAACTCTGGCGCGATTGCCTATTTGAGGGGGCCTGAGCCCCCTCTCAAGGGTTGTTTCACTGATTTCAGTGAAACAACCCTTTTCGTTTGGAGCCAGAAAATCACGGCAAACCGCCATCGCTGACCGCCCCTACAGACCATATGGGGACCGCTGGGGGGGACTGGCCCAAATGACCAAAACCGCTTGAATCCGAGCAAAGACCCGAAAAGTCGGCAAAAAAGCCCATGCGATGCGCCTTTTGCACAGCGTGTACAGGGCATACTGAGACCGCAGTGACTCCTACAAACTCCCCCTCACTCTTCAGCGACTTCAGCCCGGGTTCTCCCTCTGAATGGGCGGTGTCGGCCAAATTGCCCGGCGACCTGGGTCACCTGTGTGAAATGAGGGGTGCCGTCAACAGAGCCAACAGCGCTGGAACACCCATTTCTGCACCTTGGTCCCAGTTCTTTGAGCACCTGGGCAAAGAAGGCGTTTCCGAACTGGGCAGACGCACCGAAAACCTTCAGCGCCAGATCCGCGACAACGGGGTCACCTACAACGTTTACGCAGATGCCACCAAGGGTGAGCAGCGGCCATGGGCACTTGACCTGTTTCCCATGCTGATCAGCCCAACCGACTGGGCTCACATCGAAAGCGGTGTTTTGCAGCGCGCCCGGTTGCTCAACGGCATCATGGCCGACCTGTATGGCGCGCGCGATTTGCTCAAACGCGCCCTGCTCCCCGCCGCACTGGTTCAGGGCCACCCTGGCTACCTGCGCGCAATGCAAGGCGTCAAGCCGCCCGGCGACACCTGGCTCAACATCGTTGCCTTTGATCTCGCCCATGGGCCCGACGGCCAATGGTGGGTGGTGGGCCAACGCACGCAGGCGCCTTCGGGCCTGGGCTATTTGCTCGAAAACCGCATTGCCATCGCGCGCCAGTTTCCCAAGGCCTTTACCGGCATGAAAGTACAGCGCCTGGCCGCGAGCTACAGCGCGCTGGTTGACGGCATCAAGAAGATGGCCCCCGAAGGCGAAAATGCCCGCATCGCGCTGCTCACGCCCGGACCCCACAACGAAACCTATTTCGAACACGCCTACCTCGCCCGCTACCTGGGACTGACCTTGGTCGAAGGCAACGACCTCACCGTACGCGACCAAAAGCTCTACCTGAAAACCCTCAGAGGCCTGGAACCAGTCAATGCCCTGATCAAACGGCTCGATGATGAATGGCTCGACCCGCTGGAGTTGCGCTCGGACTCGTCGCTGGGCATTCCCGGCTTGCTTCAGGTCCTGCGCGCCGGCAACCTGCTGCTGGCCAACACGCCCGGCTCGGCCCCCCTGGAGTCCAGCGCGCTGCTCGGCTTTCTGCCCGCCATCAGCCGCCATCTGCTGGGCGAAGAACTGGAACTGCCCTCGCTCAACACCTGGTGGTGCGGTGAAGACGCGGCCTTGCGGGCGGTCTTGCCCACGCTGCGAAACAGCGTGATCAAAGGCACCTACCCGCGCTCGGGTCTCGAAACTGTCATCGGGCAATCGCTCAGCCAAAGTGAACTCGACGAATGGGCCGGGCGCATGTTGCGCCACCCAGACGATCACACCGTACAGTCCTGGCTGCCACTGTCTCAAACACCCACCTGGGCCAACCAGCAACTGGCTCCCCGATCGGCCATGCTGCGGGTATTTGCGCTCGCCGATGGTCCAAAGTCCTGGCGCGTGCTGCCTGGAGGCCTGGTGCGCCTGGCGCCCCGAGGCAAGCTCATTGCAGCCATGCAGCGCGGCGGCAGCAGCGCCGACTGCTGGGTCATGACCGACGGCCAGGTTGACCACACCAGCCTGCTCGGGTCGGCCGCATCCACCCTGACCCTGGCCCACCAGGACCGTCCCGTGACCAGCCGCGCCGCAGAAAACCTGTTCTGGCTGGGGCGCTACACCGAACGTGCAGAAAACGCCATTCGACTGGCCCGCATCGTGTTGGAGCATTTGGACGGTGAGGAACGGGGCTCCCCCGCACTCATCAACTGGCTATCGGCGATGGCAGAAGAGAACTCGCTGGTCCTGCCCGACGTGCCTTCGGCTGCGCAGTCCGCGCGCGTCTTTGCCCGCAGCCTGGTCAACGACCTGTCAAAACCGGCTGACGCCGAGACGCCGTCCTTCAGCGTGGGCTACACCCTGAATGCACTCAAAGCCACCGCAGCCCACGTGCGGGACCGGCTCTCCCAAGGCCATTGGAATCTGATCGAGCGAGCCGCTTCAGGTTTCGCCAAAGATTGCGAAAGCCTGGCCAGCGAACATGAGGCGGACTTCACCGACGCTTTGAACGCCTTGCAAAATGCCAGCGACCTGCTTGCAGCCATCACCGGCTCACAAACCGACCGCATGGTGCGAGACAACGGCTGGCGCATGCTCTCGATTGGCCGCCATATCGAACGCCTGGCTACCCTGTCGCGCGCGCTGGAACTCGGCATGGAGCACAACTGCCTGCGGGAAACCGATGGCTTCGAAGCAATCGTCGCGCTGTTTGACAGCACCATCACATTCCATGCCCAATACCAGCAACGCCGCGACATGGTGGCGCTGCTCGACCTGCTCGTCTTGAACCGAGACAACCCCCGGTCACTGGGCTGGGTCATTCAAACCCTGCGTGGCCGACTGGCCAAAGCCCAGGATGCCGAGCTCGCCCTGGGCCTTCCAGACCCCGATACCTGGGCAATGACCGAACTGAGCTACTGGCGAACTGACGCCGAGGGTCAGCGTTGCTACCAGGCATTCGCAGAATTGCTCACCAACTGCGAGAACTCGGCCGCAACGCTCTCCGACGACCTGACCCGCCTGCACTTCAGCCATTCCGATCAACGCAACCAAAGCGTATGACGGCTCCCTTCGAATGCTCGCCCGCTGAGACCCCTATCGCCATCCACAGACAGGCAAAGATCAACCCTGTCTGGCATTGAACCTCCGCCAGCCATGCTTTTGCGCATCCTTCACCACACACACTACGATTACCAAGGCGCCATCGACATGGCGCAACACATGGTGCACCTTTCGCCGGTACAAACCGCATCACAGTTGCTGCGTTCCCATGTGCTCACCGTCGAACCCGCGCCAGCAGCCCGCAGCCAGACAGTGGACGTCTTTGGCAATGTTCGAACCTTCTTCTCTTTGCAATCACCCCATGAGTCGCTGACCGTCGAGGTCGACACCCTGGTCGAAACCTCGGCGCCCAAGCCACTGCCCGACAACGAAGACTGGCAAGCTCTGAGCTGGGAGCGCGTTCGCGAACACTTTCGCTACCGTGCCAAGGCACCTTACGACCCCGCTGCCGAATTCCTGTTTGCCTCACCCTACGTACCGCGCGACGATGCCTTTGCCGCATTTGCACTGCCCGTGTTCACTCCCGACCTGCCTCTTCTGGAAGCCGCGCGCGCCCTGATGGAGCGCATCCACACCGATCTGAAATACGAAACTGCCAGCACCGAAATTGACACACCAGCCTTGCAGGCGCTGGAGCAAGGCAAAGGCGTTTGCCAGGATTTTGCCCACATCATGCTCGGTTGCCTGCGCAGCCTGGGCCTGCCCGCAAGGTACGTAAGCGGCTACCTGCTCACCCAACCGCCTCCCGGCAAACCCCGCCTGATCGGCGCCGACGCATCACACGCCTGGGTATCTGTGTATTGCCCATTGCCCCAAAGCCTGGAAGACAGCGAAGGCAAGACCATGCCCCCCAGCGGCATCTGGGTCGACTACGATCCGACCAACAACCGCTGCGGCTGGGGAAGTCCGGGGGAAGACTACGTCACCCTCGCCACCGGCCGCGACTTCTCGGATGTGTCGCCCATGCGCGGCGTGATCCAGGGCGCGTCGCAGCACGAGCTCACCGTTGCCGTCACGGTGGCACCACCCGATGAGTGGGACAACCTCGCCACGCGCTCACCGGACCCAGCTGCAAGCCAAAGCCAAAGCCAAAGCCAAAGTCAAAGTCAAAGTCAAAGTCAGAGTCAGAGTCAGAGTCAAAGTCAGAACCAAAGCCAGTCTGTCGACTGAAAGGGGTCCCCCCCCCCAGCCGAGTTGATTCCTTTGACTGACGCATACAGGCTCAATGCCGTACGCGATTGATGTTCTGGCAAGGCATGCTGGGCCCAGCAAAGTGGCTTGCGATCGGGGCAACCCAATAGGCTGCCTCCAAGGCCTCTCTTTCTGACAAAACCGGATGGGTAAGCTCATGCAAACACCTTGCGCACTGAGACATCGGCCATGCAACTTGTGACCACTGCGAACGCCCGATCAAGCACGACCCGCAACAAAGCCGAAGACGCTGGATGACAATCAGTTTTATGCGCCATGGAAAGCCGGCGTTGGTCGAATGCGGCTGGGTGACCCCTGCGCAGATGGCGCGATGGATCGAGCGCTACGACCTTTCGGAGGTTGGGCCGCAGGACATACCAACAAGTAGCTATTTGCGCACGCAGTCCGCAGATGTGGTGGCCACCAGCACCGCAGCTCGGGCGATGTCATCTGCGCGCCTGCTGGGAAGAACCCCAGATGTTCTGGACCCCGTTTTCGGCGAAGCGGAACTGCCGTTCGCGCTCATCAACTTCCCCAGACTGCCTCCTTCGATCTGGGCAGCCGTTTTCCGGATCGCCTGGTTTTTTGGCTACGCCAGAAGCGCGGAATCGATTCGGAACACAAAAGCAAGGGCCAAGGCTGCTGCCATCCAGCTTGTTGCATTGGCTGAAGAGGGCTCGGTGCTACTCATTGGTCATGGCATCATGAATCGGCTGATCGCCAAAGAATTGAGCGCAATGGGTTGGCGCGGAAAAGTCCCTCAAAGGGCACACTGGGGCGTGAGTACCTATGTGGAAACCACCCCGCCTGGCGCTTGATCGAGCCTGTACCGGCGTGCCGGCCCAACACCCTCATTGAAGGCATCGTTCGCTTACAACAACGCCAGATCGAAGCATCCATCCTCTCCAGACCCTATGACAGGCAGCGCCACATTCACGCCCTATAGCCCCACAGACAAGCTCGCCTGCCTGGGTCTTTTTGATGCAAACTGTCCAGCGTTCTTTGCGCCCAATGAACGGCTCGACTATGAAGGTTTTCTGGATGGCAATCCACTCAACTATGAGCTGTGTCTGATCGACGGACGCATCGCTGGCGCGTTCGGGCTGATGGGTGATGGCCTTCAAGCCAAAAGCCTGAACTGGATCCTGCTCGACCCTGGCTCACACGGCAAGGGCATCGGCTCCGCCATCATGATGCGAATCACCGATGGGGGCCGCGCTTCGGGGGTGAGCCTGGTCACCATCGCAGCGAGCCACAAGTCCGCACCCTTCTTTGCCAAGTTTGGTGCGGCCGAACGCTCCACGATCGAAGACGGCTGGGGCCCGGGCATGCACCGCATCGACATGGAGCTGCGGATTTAGGCTCCACCGCATGCAGCGTATTCTCTTCATTTGCAGCATGAACCGCTGGCGCAGCCCAACGGCAGAGCAGATCTTTGCCGAGTACCCGGGCATCGAATGCACCTCGGCCGGGTTCAACCAGGGTGTCGACAACCCGTTGACACCCGAACTGCTGGCGTGGGTGGAACTGATTTTTGTCATGGAACGCGACCACAAGACCAAGCTCAGCCGTGCGTTCACGCCCTGCCTGAACGGAAAACGCATCGTGTGCCTGAACATTCCGGACAACCACAGGTTCATGGACCCCACATCGGTGAAACTGCTGCAGCGCAAAGTCAGCGGGTTTCTCCCCCACGCACACCAGGCCTTTCACTGCCCAACCCCGCATCAAACCCAGATGGCAGAACCCCACTTTTTCGACAGCGCCGCGGACTACCGAGCCTGGCTGCAAGCCCACGCGGCCAACACAACCGAACTGCTGGTCGGGTATCACAAGCGTGGCACGGGCCGCGCCAGCCTGTCGTGGTCCGAGTCCGTTGACGAAGCCCTGTGTTTCGGCTGGATCGACGGTGTGCGCAAGCGGATCGATGACCGCAGCTATTGCATTCGTTTCACGCCCAGAAAGCCCGGCTCCATCTGGAGCGCCATCAACATCGCAAAAGTCGAACAGCTCCGCGCACAGGACAAAATGACCCCTGCCGGTGAACTCGCTTTTTCACGGCGCACGACTGCCAGGTCAGCGGTGTACTCCCATGAGCAGGAAGAAGTGGCCGAACTGTCACCCGATGAACATCAGGCGTTCCAGCAACAGGCCGCCGCATGGCACTTCTTCCAGGCCACGCCCCCTGGTTACAAAAAGACGGTGCTGCACTGGATCACCACCGCCAAGCGGTCAGAAACCCGCGTGTCCCGGCTGGCCAAGCTGGTGGAGGCCTGCGCTGCAGGCGTGCGCCTTCGCTGAGCAGGAGGCCGCTGTGGCACACGCCCGCTCCGGCCTTCAGCGCCCCTTGAAAACGGCCTTGCGCTTTTCCACGAACGAGCGCACCCCCTCGGCCCAGTCTTCGCTGGCGAAGATGCGCTGGCTGATGGCCGGGAAATCGGCCACCGCAGCAGCAGGCCCCTCTTCCACCGCCTTGATGGTGTTGAGCCGCGTGGCCTGAACGGCCAGCGGGGCCTGCTCGGCTATGCGCTCGGCGATGGCCATGGCTTCCTTCAACACATCGGCATTGGGCACCAGCTTCTGCACAAAATTGAGCCTGTACGCGGTGGGAGCGTCAAAGTCATCACCTGTGAGCAGCAACATCATGGCGTTGCCCAAGCCTGCGCGCTGGGACATGCGCAAGGTGGCGCCGGCACCGGCCATCAGGCCGCGCTGCACCTCTTTTTGGCTGAAGCGGCAATCCTCCCCCGCGACCACAATGTCGGCGCCCAGCATGAGCTCGATGCCCACCGTGAAACAGATGCCCTTCACCGCAGCCACAACCGGCTTGGTGCGTCGGCGGTAACCGGGTTTTCCAAAGTCGTGCGGCTCAACCAGGCCTTCGGGCACGACCTTCTCACCCCGCTCCAGATGGGCCTGAATGGACGGCATGTCCAGCCCGGCCGTGAAGTGCTCGCCAAACGCATGCAGCACACCAATGCGCAGCTCGGGCTCGTCGTCCAGCCGGGTGTAGGCCTCGGCCAGCTGCCTGAACATGGTGGGTGTCCAGCCGTTGCGCTTGGCAGGCCTGTTGATACCGATGAGCAAGATGTTGCCGACAACTTGCGTGTCGATGCAGCCTTCGGCTGGTGGTGTCCGGGTGGGTTGGAGTTGCATGGGTGACCTGAGCGCTATGGGGTTTGAAGGGGCACACGCAGACACCCGTTCGGTGCCGCGCGCCGTGAGGCGATTGCCGAATGTTCGCCCCAGCCCGGGCCTGAGGCTGACTCAAATGCGACTGCCCGTCGCCAGCGGTGCCGTCTATGCTGAGCGCCCATGCGGGTTCGTCGCACCAACTGCAATGCTGCGTTGTGCCCGAGCCCTTGTTCCTTTGTGCTTGCCGCTGGTTCGACCCCCACCCACCATGCCATCCACCTCAAACGCCTTCCCCGGCTTCCCGGGCACCACTTTGTGCGGACCGCTGCGCGAACCGCGACAAATGTTGGCCGAGCAGAGCTACGACGGCCATCTTTCCATCCACGACGACGCCACCGCAGGCGAACTGGGCCTGCGCGCCGGACCCATTGAGGGCCCCACCCACTTCAGCCAGTTCGACCCCCTGCTCGCCGGCCTCTTTGGTCAGGCCTGGTTCGAAACCGGTTGCATCAGCGTGCATTACCAGAACATGGTGGTCGAGGGCGAAACCGTGCGCGCCTTCGTCACCCCGCCCACGAACGGACAGCAGGTGGCGCACATCTGGGCCGAAAAATCCGACGGCACGCCAGTGCTCAAAGGCACGGCATCCATCGGCCCCGTGCCGGACGCCGCACACGAAATCCCACAACGCATCGCCAAACTGCGCCCGCCAGCGGGCCTGGTCATCAACCACGATTTGACAGTGGGCCAATGCGGTGCGCAGGCTGAGACCATCACCATGGGCTTTCACCAGCACATGGGTAACTACTACCCATTCAGCCTCGCCGACAAGCTCAAGGTCATCACCGAGCCCTCTCCCTGGTACACCCTTGAAGGCGACACGCTATCGCCCTGGGGCCGGGCCATCATCCCGCTGGAGATGATCAGCGTGTTGCTCGGCAGCACGGTGAAACTCGCAGGCTTCAGCGGGCGAGGTCCAGCGGTGGGCCTGTTTGCGGGCCAGCAGATTCGCCTGCTCAAGGGGCCGCTGTTCGTCGACCAGGCCTACGACCTGCAGCGCGAGATCATCGCCTTGAGCGAGAGCGCCCGCACCGAATCGGCCTGGGTTCGCACCCGCGTTTTTGAGGCAGGCACACAGGAGCCTGTGGCTGAAATGATCCTCAACAGCGCCACGCTGAAACACTCTTACGCGAACTACGAAGCCGATGCGCGCGCGCTCGGCCTGATCACCTGATGCAACCCACCATGAAAGCACCCACATGACCTCCATCGACACCGGCACCCCGGATCTGCTGGCCCACCAGGACAGCGGTGTGCTCACGCTCACCATGAACCGCCCCCAGGCCCGCAACGCCCTGTCGCGCCCCATGCTGACGGCCATGCAGCGGCTGCTGACCGAGGCCGAGTTCAACTCCGAGGTGCGCTGCATCGTGCTGACCGGCGCTGGCCAGGCATTTTGCGCCGGCGGTGACGTCAAAGGCATGGCGGCGTCCTACGCCGAAGGCGGCGCCAAAAACACGGTCGACGAGTCCATCCATATCCAGCGCCACAGCCAGCGCGAGACGGCTGGCCGCCTGTTCAAGATGCCCAAGCCCACACTGGCCGTGTTGCCCGGCGCGGCCGCGGGCGCGGGCCTCTCGCTTGCGCTGGCCTGCGACCTGCGCATCATGAGCAGCGCTGCTTTCATGACCACTGCTTTTGCCAAGGTGGGCTTTGCAGGCGATTACGGTGGCACCTACTTCCTCACACAACTCATCGGAGCCGCCAAGGCGCGCGAGATGTACCTCCTGAGCGACCGCGTGACCGCCGACGAAGCCTTGCGCCTGGGTCTGAGCAACTGGGTCGCCGAGCCCGACGCGCTGGCCGCGAAAACGCAGGAAATCTCACAGCGCCTCGCCAATGGCCCCCCCGTCGCCTACCGCTACATGAAAGAAAACCTCAACCGCGCCATGGGCGGCGAAATCGACGAGTGCCTGGACCTCGAAGTCACCCACCATGTGCATTGCGCCCAGACGAGCGACCACCAGGAAGCCGCCAAGGCTTTCGTCGAAAAACGCACACCCGTTTTCAAAGGCCGTTGACCGGCGCCCCTCTCCCCCACTCTTTTGAAGAAAGCAACATTTCCATGAAAACCCAAATCACCGAGATGCTGGGCATCGAACACCCCATCGTCCAGGGCGGCATGCACTTTGTAGGCCTGGCCGAACTCGCCGCCGCCGTGTCCAACGCCGGCGGCCTGGGCGTCATCACCGGGCTCACCCAGCGCACGCCCGAGCTGCTGGCCAAGGAAATCGCCCGCTGCCGCGAAATGACCGACAAGCCGTTCGGCGTGAACCTCACCTTCCTGCCCACGGTGTCATCGCCCGACTACCCCGGCTACATCAAGGCCATCATCGAAGGTGGCGTGAAGGTGGTGGAGACCGCGGGCAACAACCCCCAGAAATACCTGCCCGCGCTCAAAGAGGCTGGCATCAAGGTGATCCACAAATGCACGGCCGTGCGCCACGCTCTCAAGGCCGAAGCCATCGGCTGCGATGCGGTCAGCGTGGACGGCTTCGAGTGCGGTGGCCACCCCGGTGAAGACGATGTGCCCAACTTCATCTTGCTGCCCCGTGCAGCCGACGTGCTGAAGATTCCTTTCCTGGCTTCCGGCGGCATGGCCGACGGCCGCTCGCTGGTGGCCGCACTCGCCATGGGCGCCGACGGCATCAACATGGGCACCCGTTTCATTGCCACACAGGAAGCGCCTGTGCACGCCAATGTGAAAGCAGCCATCGTCGCCGCCTCGGAGCTGGACACCCGCCTGGTCATGCGCCCGCTGCGCAACACCGAGCGCGTGCTCACCAACCAGGCCGTCGAGCGCTTGCTGGAGAAAGAAAAGACCCTTGGCGCGAACCTCAAGTTCGAAGACATCCTGCCCGAAGTGGCCGGCGTGTACCCCAAGATCATGCAGGACGGCACCATGGACGCAGGTGCCTGGTCTTGCGGCATGGTCGCCGGCCTGATCCACGATGTGCCCACGGTGAAAGACCTGATCGACCGCATCATGGCCGAGGCGCACGACATCATCGGAAAGCGCTTGGCCCGGTTCGACGCGGCCTGAGCAATAGGGCGCCTCCAAGGCGCTTCAAGGAGCGGCTCGGAGGAACACCATCAGGGCTCCTCCGACCGACCGGGCCCGGCTTTTGACAAGGGACCCGGCGACCGCGACCGGCCGGGGAGGTTCAGTGCGCTTGGTCCGCCTTGCCGGCTGCGTCACCCAGGGCCCGCTTGGTCATCGCGCCAATCGACATCCCCTGCCCCAGAATCGAGAAGATCACCACACCGTAGGTCAGCGCCAGGATGGTGTCGCGCTCGGGCCCGGTGGGCAACGACAAGGCCAGTGCGACCGAAATACCGCCGCGCAAGCCGCCCCAGGTGAGCACCTTCCATGAGCCGGCGGGCAGGTTGAACGAGCGTGGTGTCAGGCGCACCGGCAAGCCCACCGTCAACAGGCGCGCCAGCAACGTGACCACAATGGCAACGCCAATGCCGATCATTTCCGTCCCTGAAAAGCTGATCACCATCACCTCCATACCGATCAGCACGAACAACACGGCGTTGAGGATTTCGTCGACCAGTTCCCAGAACATGTCGACATAACGGCGCGTGGTGTCCGACATGGCAAGAGCCCGCCCATGGTTTCCCACGATCAACCCGGCAACCACCATGGCCAATGGGCCAGACATGTGCAACTTCGCCGCCAGCGCATAACCTCCGACCACGGTGGCCAGGGTGAGCAACACCTCCACCTGGTAGTTGTCCACACTGCGCAGCAACCAGAATGTCACAGAGCCCAACACCAGCCCCAGGATCAAACCGCCACCGGCCTCATGGGCCAGCAACTCGGCACCCTGCGCAACGGATGGCGCCACACCACTCACCAACATGCCCAGCAACAAGGAAAACACCACCACACCCACGCCGTCGTTGAACAGCGATTCGCCCGCGATCACCAGCTCCAGCTCACGCGGGGCGTTGGCCGATTTGAGAATGCCCATGACAGCGATCGGATCGGTAGGGGAAATGAGCGAGCCAAACAACAGGCAATACATCAGGGGCACGCCCAGGCCGACCCACGGCAACACATAAAAGAGCGTGAAACCCACCAGCAAGGTCGAAAGCACAGTGCTCACGATAGCCAGCGACCCAACCTGCCATCGAAAGGCTTTCAGCTCACTCAGGTCAATGTGCAGCGCGCCTGCGAAGAGCAGGAACGACAACATGCCCTGCATCAACACGCCGGAGAAGTCGATGGACTGCAGCAGGGAGACCTCTGCATCGTGCAGTTCGCGGGCAACGCCAAAGCCGTCGAGCACCACCAGACCCAGCGAGAAAATCAAAGCCACGGCCATCACGCCAATCGCCGTGGGAAGCTTGATGAACCGGTGGTTCACATAGGCCATCAAGGCGGTCAAAACCAGGCAGACGGCAACGATATTCAGCATATTCTGGCGAAGTTGGACTCAACAGGGGCGCGTCCGAAAGACGGATGCATCCTGCTCAAAAATCGGCGACCGATGCACCGACATCCCAGACGCTGCGGTCAGAAAAAGGGATACCAGCGCACTGGCACCCACGCTCACATCACTGGCACTTGCCCGGAATGGCGTCAGGAATGCTGCACCGGACGCCGCCTTTGGCTGTGCAAGACTGCAACGCACCTGCTTCTGCTTCAGTCTGTGTCGATCCGCTGGACACACCCCACACCAGGCTGCTGCCACCACCGGTCGCGAGCGCTGCGCATGAGCCACTGCCGGCAAACTCGTGAATGACCACGCAGCCGTCGCCGCCACAGCGCGTGACAGCGCCGGTGTTCGCCTGTGCCTGGGAGATAAAGTTGGTCGCAATGTAAGCAGATGGCGTGCTGACATTCAACGCGATGGCACCGTGAGGCGTAGGGCCGTCGCTGCCGCCTCCACAGGCACTCAACACCAGGCCAGCCGCAGCCACACCCAACCAGGTCTTCAGGGAATTCAACATATACGCCTCCAAATTCATCAAAAAGTAGCAAATAGCGTATCACGCAGCAAAGCTCAGACTGTCGGCACACATTCAGTTGGCAGCGTCAACCATGAAGCAGGTCGGTTGCCGGAACGCTGGATGCTCACTGCCGGCTGGCTTGTCGCCAGGCTGAGTCACCAGGAGCCTCCCGTGTAAAACGCTTGAGGACTTCAGCAGGCCTAACAACCTCTGCGCACGCCCGCGCTCACTCAACCCGCGAGATTCGGTTGGGCTTGAAACCCAGATCGGCTGCCTTGCCTTTGCGGGCACGCGCGCTGCGGGCGTTGTTCAGGCTGCGAATCTCAAGTGTTTCTTCGCGCTCCTTCCCGCCGCGACCGATACCTTCGATCTTCACGCTGCGCGTATACGCCGCTGCGCCGGCCAAGGTGTCTTTCGCATCGAGGTCCAGCAGCATCAGGCCACGACCGCCCTTCTCCATGGTCTTGAGTTCGCCGATCTCAAATGTCAAGATCCGCCCACCGGTCGAAGCACAGGCCACATGGGTGGCGGGCAACAAAGGCAGACTGCCCGTGGCGTTCGCAACGTGAGACGGCGCGCACACCGTTTCACCATCGCCCACGGTGATGAAGGTCTTGCCGGCCTTCTGGCGCGACACCAGGTTTTCCACACTGGCCAGGAAGCCGTAGCCGCCGGTGCTGGACAACAGCAGGCTGGCATGGGCCGGACCGGCAAAATAGTGTGCGGGCTGGGTACCTGATTCCAGATCGATCAGTGTCGTGATGGGCTGGCCATCGCCACGGGCACCAGGCAGGCTCGCCACGGGAACCGAATACACGCGGCCATTGCTGCCGAAGACGATCAAGGTGTCCACCGTTCGGCACTCAAAGGTACCGTGCAAACCATCGCCTGCTTTAAAGGCGAAACTCGCCGCCTCGTGGCCATGGGCAGTGCGGGCCCGCACCCAGCCTTTGACAGAGATGATCACCGTGACGGGCTCATCAACGACCTTGATTTCGGCCACAGCTCTTTTCTCGGCCTGGATCAGCGTGCGGCGTTCATCGGCGAACGTCTTGGCGTCGGCTTCTATCTCCCTCACCATCAGGCGCTTGAGACTGCCGGGATTGCCCAGAATGTCTTCCAGCTTGCCCTGCTCTTCGCGCAGCTTGCTGAGCTCTTGCTCGATCTTGATAGCTTCCAGCCGCGCCAACTGGCGCAAACGGATTTCCAGAATGTCTTCGGCCTGGCGGTCGCTGAGCTTGAAGCGCTCGATCAGCGCTGCCTTGGGCTCGTCGCTCTGACGGATGATGGCGATCACCTCGTCGATGTTGAGCAAAACAAGTTGACGGCCTTCCAGGATGTGGCTGCGATCAAGTACCTTGTCGAGGCGGTGCTGTGAACGGCGGGTGACTGTGGTCTGTCGGAACTCGATCCACTCGGTCAACATCAGGCGCAGCGACTTTTGCGTGGGGCGCCCGTCGATGCCGATCATGGTCAGGTTGATCGGGCTTGAACTTTCCAGACTGGTGTGGGCCAGCAGCGCCGTGATCAGCTCTCTCTGCTCGATGCGGCTGCTCTTGGGCTCGAACACCAGGCGCACCGGCGCGTCCTTGCTCGATTCGTCGCGCACCCCGTCGAGCACCATCAAGATGCTCGCTTTGAGCTGCGTCTGGTCCTGGCTCAGGGCCTTTTTGCCGGCCTTGACCTTGGGGTTGGTGATCTCTTCGATCTCTTCCAGCACTTTTTGCGAGCTCACGCCAGGCGGCAATTCGGTGACGACCAGATTCCACTGGCCACGGGCCAACTCCTCGATCTTCCAGCGAGCGCGCACCTTGAGGCTACCGCGCCCTGTACGGTAAGCGTCCGCAATATCGCTGGCTGGGCTGATGATCTGGCCGCCGCCTGGATAGTCAGGGCCCGGCAAGATGGCGAGCAACTCTTCTTCGGTGAGCTTCGGGTTCTTGATCAGTGCCACACAGGCAGTGGCCACTTCGCGAAGGTTGTGGCTCGGGATTTCCGTGGCCAGTCCCACGGCAATGCCGGAAGCCCCGTTGAGCAGGTTAAACGGCAGGCGGGCTGGCAACTGCTTGGGTTCTTCAAAAGAGCCGTCGTAGGTGGGAATGAAATCAACCGTTCCCTCATCGATCTCGTCGAGCAGCAGACCGGTGATTTTGGCCAGACGCGCTTCCGTGTATCGCATGGCCGCCGCGCCATCGCCGTCACGCGAGCCGAAGTTGCCCTGTCCATCGATCAGCGGGTAGCGCTGCGAAAAATCCTGCGCCATTCGCACCATCGCGTCGTACGCAGCCGAATCGCCATGGGGGTGGTATTTGCCCAAGACATCGCCAACCACGCGTGCGCTCTTGACCGGCTTGGCGCCTGTGTTGCCTGAGAAGCCAAGACCCATGCGCTCCATGGCATAGAGGATGCGGCGTTGCACCGGCTTTTGACCGTCGCACACATCGGGCAAAGCGCGGCCTTTGACGACCGACAAGGCGTATTCAAGATAGGCGCGCTGCGCATAGCTGGCCAGGTTGTCCTCACCAGGCGCATCGGGCTCAGCCAAGGGGAGTTCGGGGTTCATCGTGTCCATGGTCTCTTTTTCAATTGCTTGCGATCACAGCGGCGTGGCGGGTGTTGCGCCATCAGCCCTGGCTTGCTGCGTGGTTGTGCGCTGCATGCGAATGGCCTTCGGAGGACGCAAATCCTGGTGCAGGCGCATCACCTTGCGCACGTAATTCTGGGTTTCACTGTAGTTGGGTATCTGCCGGCCCGCTCGATCGACCGCACCTTCGCCGGCGTTGTAGGCAGCCAGCGCCAAAGGAACCTCGCCATCGAACCTCTTGAGCAACCACGCAAGGTAACGTGCACCCGCCTGCAAATTGGTTCGGGGATCGGTCAGGCGTTGCTCCACCGTCTGGCGACCTTTGGCGCTCACACCGAAGCGCTCGGCGGTCTCGGGGATCACTTGCATCAGTCCTACCGCACCCATCGGGCTCACCACCTTGGCGTTGAAATTTGACTCGGTGGATATCACCGCTTTCAACAAGTCGTAGTCCACGCCAGAGGCCGCAGCAGCCTCCCGAATCAGGTGCTTGACGGCTTTGTAGCCGACCGAAATCTCAAAAGCCGTGTGCAGACTGGCGGCTCTCGAACGCACCGAGCGATCGGTGGGAGAAGAGCTGCCCGGGTTCTGAAAAAGGAGCTGGTAGCGGCGACTGACCTGATGATCTGCAAAGTGCTTTTGGCCTCGGGCATCGACATAGCCCCAGACCTCGGCATGGGCAGGCGCACCCGCCAGGAGCAACAGCCCCGTGGTGATGGCGAGCGCCAACCGTTGGATTGCCTTCAAACGTCGATCTCCACCGAATCGCCGTGCAGCTCCATCAGCTCGCGACGCGATGCGGCCTCGCCCTTGCCCATGAGTTTGGTGATCAGCGCCTCGGTACCGGCGAAATCCAGTGAACCCAGTGTGACCTGCATCAAGCGACGCGTGTCAGGGTTGAGCGTGGTGTCCCACAACTGCTCGGCGTTCATCTCGCCCAGACCTTTGAAACGGCTGATGGGGCATTTTTCGCGCGCCACGCCGTCTTTTTCGGCCTTGTCCAGAATGGCATGCAACTCGCCGTCGTCCAGGGCGTATTGCTTCATCGCCGGCTTCTTGCCGCGCGCAGGCACATCGACCCGGAACAGTGGCGGACGCGCCACATACACATGGCCTGCTTCAATCAGTTTGGGGAAATGGCGGAAAAACAGCGTCAGCAACAAGACCTGAATATGCGAGCCATCCACGTCGGCGTCCGACAAGATACACACCTTGCCGTAACGCAGACCGCTCATGTCGGGCGTGTCCAGCGGACCATGAGGGTCAACGCCGATGGCCACCGAAATGTCGTGGATTTCGTTGTTGGCGAAGAGGCGGTCACGGTCCACCTCCCAGGTGTTGAGCACCTTGCCGCGCAGCGGAAGGATGGCCTGGCTTTCTTTGTCACGGCCCATCTTGGCGCTGCCGCCAGCGGAGTCGCCCTCGACCAGAAACACTTCGTTGTGCGCCAGGTCGCGACTTTCGCAATCTGTCAGCTTGCCCGGCAAAACGGCCACACCCGAACCTTTTCGCTTCTCGACTTTCTGGCCGGCCTTCTGGCGGCTCTGCGCGGCCTTGATGGCCAGCTCTGCCAGCTTCTTGCCATAGTCGACATGCTGGTTGAGCCACAACTCCAGCGCCGGGCGCACATAACTGCCCACCAGGCGCACAGCATCGCGCGAGTTCAGGCGTTCTTTGATCTGGCCCTGGAACTGCGGATCGAGCACCTTTGCGCTCAGCACATAGTTGGCGCGTGCGAACACGTCTTCAGGCAGCAACTTCACGCCCTTGGGCAACAGCGCATGCAATTCGATGAAGCTCTTGACAGCCTGAAACAGGCCGTCGCGCAAGCCACTTTCATGGGTACCGCCCGCGCTGGTGGGGATCAGGTTCACATAGCTTTCTCGCACAGGATGGCCGTCCTCGGTGAACGCCACACACCATGAAGCGCCTTCGCCTTCGGCAAAACTGTCGTGCCCGCTGTCGGCAAAGCCCTCGCCTTCAAACAACGGAATCACAGGCTCACCATTGAGCGTTTGCTGCAGATAGTCGCGCAAACCCCCTTTGTAAAGCCAGACCTGGGTGTCTTTGGTCTTCTCGTTCACCAGCGTCACGCTGACGCCCGGCATCAACACGGCCTTGCTGCGCAACAAATGCGTCAGATCGCCCATGGGCAGCAAGGCAGACTCAAAGTATTTGGCGTCTGGCCAGGCGCGCACGGTGGTGCCCTGCTTGCGATCGCCCTCGCCTTTGGGCACCGTCACAAGCGGCTCGATCACATCGCCAGCCGAAAAAGCGAGCTTGGCCACCTGGCCCTCGCGGTAGCTGGTGACTTCCAGGCGGGTGGACAGCGCGTTGGTCACGCTCACGCCCACGCCATGCAGGCCGCCTGAAAAGCTATAAGCCCCACCCTTGCCCTTGTCAAACTTGCCACCCGCATGCAGCCGCGTGAAGACCAGCTCCACCACGGGTGCTTTTTCTTCGGGGTGCAAGCCAAATGGAATGCCTCGGCCATCGTCCTCAATGCTCACCGAGTTGTCGGCGTGCAGTGTGACCTTGATCTTTTTGCCGAAACCGGCCAACGCCTCGTCGGCCGCGTTGTCCAGGACTTCCTGGATGATGTGCAGCGGGTTATCGGTGCGGGTGTACATGCCCGGGCGCTGTTTCACCGGCTCTAGGCCTTTGAGAACGCGGATCGAGCCTTCGGAATATTCAGAGTTGCTTTGGGTCGCCATGGGGGCGAATTGTAGGCCCAAGATCTGAAAAAGACTGTATGTACGTCCATATATCGACCGCCGCACAAGCAACCTATGCACCAAAGACATCAATCACCGCATCAAATATCACGGCGCCGGGTCACCCCCGTGCTGTGCGCTTGCCAGGTGAATTGGATACATTTCTAGGATGATTTCAAACGCAGGTGCCATGGGCGCCGCTCCTCCCCGACTTTCAGCTTGGCAAGTATTGGCTTGCGGGGCCGCCATCGTGACCCTGTCCATGGGCGTGCGACACGGTTTTGGCCTGTGGTTGCAACCCATCACACAAGCCCAGGGATGGACACGCGAGAGTTTTTCCTTCGCGCTGGCCATTCAAAACCTCTCCTGGGGTGTTTTCGGTATTTTTGCCGGCATGGCCGCTGACCGGTTCGGCGCCATGCGCGTACTGATTGGTGGAGCCCTTCTCTACGCCATGGGTCTGGCCGGTATGGCCCTGACCACCACCACCATGGGTTTCGCCCTGACCACTGGCGTTTTGATCGGCGCAGCCCAGGCGGGAACCACCTATGCGGTGGTTTACGGTGTGATCGGGCGCCAGATCGCGCCGGAAAGGCGCTCCTGGGCCATGGGCGTGGCCGCTGCAGCCGGTTCTTTCGGCCAGTTTCTGATGGTGCCAGTCGAAGGGTGGTTGATCAGCTCATTTGGCTGGCAAGAAGCCTTGCTGATACTGGCTGGCGCCATTTTTCTGATCATGCCGCTGGCGCGTGGCTTGCGCGAGCCGGGCTTTGGCGGTGCATCCACCCCACCACGCGAACAAACCATTCTGCAAGCCCTGCAAGAAGCCATGGGTTACCGCAGCTTCCAGTTGGTGATGGCGGGTTACTTTGTCTGTGGCTTCCAGGTGGTCTTTATCGGCGTGCACATGCCCAGCTACCTGAAAGACAACGGTCTTTCACCGCAGGTCGCCAGCTACGCCTTGGCGCTGATCGGCCTTTTCAACGTGATCGGCACGTATGCGGCGGGCGCCCTGGGCCAGCGTCTGCCCAAACGCCACATCCTTGCATTTATATACATTGCCCGCGCTGTGGTGATCAGCGTGTTCCTGATCGTGCCGCTGTCCCCCATGAGTGTCTATGTGTTCGCTTCGGTCATGGGCGTTCTGTGGCTCTCGACCGTTCCGCCCACCAACGCCATGATCGCGCAGATTTTTGGCGTCGCCCACATGTCCATGCTCGGCGGCTTCGTCTTCTTCAGTCACCAGATCGGCAGCTTCATGGGCGTTTGGCTGGGTGGCTACCTGTATGACAGAACCGGCAGCTACGACATCGTCTGGTACATCGCCATCGCCCTGGGCGTTTTTGCTGCCTTGATCAACTTGCCGGTTCGCGAAACCCCGATCGTGCGCGGACCACAACGGGCAGAGGCGGTAGCCGCATGAAGCCCGCAATCATCAAGGCATTCGCGTTTGGTGCAGCAGCGCTCGCCTTGCTGGGCACGTTCGCGCTCTACAACCGGCCCGACTTTCTGGTGAATCTCGCCGACCAGCTGTGGAGCTGCTTCTGATGGCACACGCGTTGAGCTCACCATCGGACTGGGTACAGCGCTGGAGCCACCTGGTGCCAACTGGCGGCTCCGTGCTGGATGTGGCATGCGGCCATGGACGCCATATGCGGTGGTTCGCCGGGCGCGGCCACGCTGTCACAGGCATCGACCGCTCACCCGAATCCATTGCGGCCGTTGCGGATGTGGGGCGGGCTATCGAGGCCGATATTGAAAACAACCCCTGGCCACTGGACGGCGCCACCTTCGATGCCGTGGTGGTCACCAACTACCTTTGGCGGCCCCTTTTACCCCGTCTCGTGGCCAGCGTAGCCCCCGGTGGTGTGTTGATCTACGAAACTTTTGCCACCGGCAATGAGACCGTGGGCAAGCCATCCAGGCCGGACTTCTTGCTGCAACCGGGCGAGTTGTTGCAAGCGGCGGCCGAATTGCACACGGTGGCTTACGAAGACGGCTTTTGCCCGGCGCCCGATCGCTTCGTGCAACGTATCGTGGCCATACGAAAACCGGGCACCTCGGCAACCCGGCCGTTTCGCCATTTACTCAACGCCTCTGAGTAGAATGAGCCCAGTGCCGGGAAGACGAGGACTTCCGCCTCACTTCTCCCGAAACCTCATTTGAAGCAACGTTTATGACCCCCATCACTGGCAGCATCGTCGCCCTTGTTACGCCCATGTCCGAGGGCGGAAAAATTGACTATCCCACCCTGCGCAAACTGATCGACTGGCACATTGCCGAAGGCACCGACTGCATCTGCGTTGTCGGCACCACGGGCGAATCGCCCACGGTCACAGTCGATGAACACTGTGAAATCATCCGCGTCTCGGTGGAACAGGCCAACAAACGCGTGCCAATCATGGCCGGCTGCGGCGCCAATTCCACAGCAGAGGCGATCAACCTGGCCAAATTCGCCAAGAGCGTGGGCGCCGACTACCAACTGCAAGTCGTGCCTTACTACAACAAGCCGTCCCAAGAAGGCATGTTCCAGCATTTCAAGGCGATCGCCGACGCCACTGGCCACGATCTGCCCATGGTGCTCTACAACGTGCCTGGGCGCACCGTGGCCGATCTGTCACTGGAAACCGTGCTTCGGCTGGCGCAGTTGCCCGGGATCGTCGGCATCAAGGAGGCCACCGGCAATATCGATCGGGCCATCTGGCTGATCCGCGAAGTGCCCAAGGGATTTGCTGTGCTCTCGGGCGATGATCCGACCGCAGTGGCACTGATGCTGTGTGGTGGCCAAGGCAATGTAAGCGTGACCGCCAATATCGCCCCGCGTCTGATGCACGAGCTTTGCGCGGCGGCCGTTGCCGGTGATACCCGTGCAGCCATGGCGATCCAGATGAAGCTCATGCCCGTACACAAGAACCTGTTTGTCGAAGCCAACCCGATCCCGCTCAAGTGGGCCATGGCCCGCATGGGGCTGTGTCAGGAATCCATGCGCTTGCCACTGACCCCCATGTCGCGCAGCTTGGAACCCTTGGTCGAATCCGCTCTCAAAGCCAGTGGCTTGCTGAGCTGAGCCGATTGCCCATACACACCCAATCCCCTTTCACCATGCCCGTCCTCCACACCCGCTCTTTTCCCGAACCCACCCGAAGCCAGGCTTACCTTGTGCGCCTCAGTGCTGTGGCCGCAGCGGCATTGCTTGCCAGCGGCTGCACCATCTTGCAAGAAGACAAGATCGACTACAAAAGCGCCAAGCAAGGCACCACCCTGGACGTGCCGCCTGACCTGACGCAGCTGAGCGCAGAAAGCCGGTACACCGTTCCCGGTGCGAACTCGACCACCGCCAGCGGTCAGCAAGCCACTCAAGCAGCGCCCGCCTCGGGCTCCACGGCACTCAATGCCATGGGCGATGTGCGCATAGAGCGGGCCGGCAGCCAGCGGTGGCTGGTCGTCGACCGCCCGGCTGGCCAACTCTGGAATCCAGTCTCCGAGTTCTGGAAAGAGAACGGGTTTGTGCTGGCCGTTGATCAGGAAACGATCGGCATCATGGAAACCGATTGGGCAGAGAACCGGGCAAAGATTCCGCAAGACTTCATTCGGGCAACCATCGGCAAAGTCTTTGACAGCCTTTACTCTTCGGGAGAACGCGACAAATTCCGAACCCGCCTTGAGCGCAGCAGCAACGGCGGCACCGAGATCTACATCAGCCATCGGGGCATGGAGGAGGTGTACACCACCGCTCAAAAGGACTCGACCAAATGGCAGCCGCGCGCCAGCGACTCAGAGCTTGAAACCGAGTTCCTGCGCCGCCTGATGATCAAGCTGGGCGCCTCCGCTGAAGAAGCCAAGTCGGCAGTTGCCACCGTGGCCGCCAAACCCGTCGCGCGCGTGGTCAATGAGGCCCAAGGCCCGGTGTTGGTGGTGGACGAAAGCTTCGATCTCGCCTGGCGTCGCGTTGGATTGTCATTGGACCGAACGGGCTTCACGGTTGAAGACCGCAACCGTGCGCAGGGCGTATATTTCGTGCGATTCGTGCCTGCCAACGCCTCCGACAATGAAAAGAAGGGCTTTCTGAGCGGCCTCTTCAGCAGCAAGCAGGAAACAAAGCCCGCCCAATACCAGTTCAAGGTCATGGGCTCAGGCGACACCACCAGGGTTTCTGTGCTGGATGCAAAAGGCAATGCAGCACCCCCAAGCGATGCCAAGCGCATTGTCGAGTTGCTGGCCTCCGATCTCAATTGACAGCGCGCCCCTCCCGGACCCCGCAGAAAATGATGTCAAGGGGTCGAGAGAGCATGAAAAAAGCCGCCCAGGGCGGCTTTTTTCATGCTCAAAGTGACTGGAAACAATTGTCCAGCCCCTTTGGAGCTTACTGAGCAGGCTTCACAGCATCTTTAGCAGCTGCAGCGGCAGTGTCAGCAGCTTCTTTGGCAGCGTCAGCAGCAGCGCTGGCGGCGTCTTTGGTTGCGTCAACAGCGGCAGCAGCGCCGTCTTTGGCAGCATCGGTTGCAGCGGAAGCGGCGTCGGTTGCAGCTTCGGTAGCGGCAGCAGCGCCGTCTTTGGCAGCTTCCATCGTGGCGGAAGCGCCGTCTTTGGCGGCTTCCATCGTGGCAGCAGCACCTTCTTTGGCGGCATCCATCACGGCAGCAGCAGGTGCCTCGATGGCGGCTTCTTCTTTTTTACCGCAAGCGGTCATGGCGATGGCGGCGAGCAAGCTAACGAGCAAGAGAGATTTTTTCATGGTGGTATTCCAATAGATAAGTACAAAAAGCAGGGTGATTCTTGAGTCAATTCAAAAAAAAACCCGAATCCAAGATTCGAGCCTGATTGACTCAGTCAGACAACCGTTTTTTACCCGGCTACCAGACTGGATTCCAATGATAGCGAGAAAAAATCAACCGGATTTACCCTTATCAACTTTTTCTTTTTCACACAATAAAGTGTTGTAATTCCGCACTTTAGAAACCTATAGTTCACAAACCCAAGGTGCTCGCAGGAAACGCCTGGGCGCCTTGCTGCCAACAGGCGTCCAGCCGTTCCCGCAATTCGATGCGCCGCTTGGGGTCGTTGGTGGCGACGCCACGGGCGTGAACCAGATCCAGCCGCTCAAGTGTCCATTCACCTGACCAGATTGCGCTAGGCAGGGCCTCGGCAGCTGCCCCCTGACACGCGCGGGCTTGCACCAAGTGGTCCCAGGTCACTCGCCACTGCACCAACCGAGGCGCTCGCGCCTGGAGAAAGCGAAAATCGCGCGCCAAGAAATGCAATTGGCGCCCTTTGCTCGCCCACTTTTGCAGCGCATCCACGACGGCACGCTCACCCAAAGGCCAGTCAGCAAAATCTGGATCACTCAAAACAACCAGCTTCCATCTTTCATTCGCAGCCGTCTCGAGCGCCTGACGAATGAGATCGCCAAAAAAATTGCGCCCCTCCCAGGCCCCCGTGAACAGCGGTTTGACATCGGGTTGCGTTGAAGACATGGTTAAACCTCCGTTGTGATCCCTATGGTGGCCTGTTTCAGACCTCTTCGCTGGCATGCAGCCACCCTGCTTCAAACCAGTCCTGCAGCAATGCCTGGGCCCCCGTGCTCGCCTGCATAACCGATCGGGCATTCAGCGAACGCTGGTCAGCCAGCCGTTGCATCAGTTTCGCATCGGCACCTCCGGCACGGAAGCTCTCGCCATTGATGAACAGGTGGCGTGGGTCATACATCATGCGCGTTCGGCGATCGAGCACCACCGCTCCTGGTCGCCAGTCCGAGACCGCTTCTTCGAACCAGACCTTGGGTTTGGGCTCGGTCATCACTTCTCCCAGCGCACAGGCAAGCGACTGGCGCTCCTGCAGCAAACGCTCCAATCCTTGCAGGGCGAACGCTTCCAATGCCGGCGGCATGGCAGCCGGATTGGCCGTGGCTGCCTGTCGGGGGTCGCGGTACAGCGTGGTGTCTTCGAACTCGTCGGCCACGCGCTGCAACAACTCCCCGGCCAAACCACCACGCTGCGGAACCCGAAAGCCCACAGAGTAGGTCATACAGTCGTCCCCTACCGCGACACCGTCATGCGCCCAACGTGGAGGCAGGTAGAGCATGTCTCCAGGGTTGAGCAGGTGCTCTTCCTCCGGCTCAAAGTTGCTGAGAATTTTCAGCGGAACCCCGGGTTCCAGTGAGAGGTCTTTCTGTCGACCAATGCGCCAGCGTCGCTGACCGCTGGCTTGCAGCAGGAACACATCGTAGCTGTCGAAATGTGGGCCAACGCCGCCACCATCGCTGGCCCAGGAAATCATCAGATCGTCCAGCCGCGCATCAGGAACAAAGCGGAACCGCTTGAGCAGTTCATGGGCTGCATCCAGGTGCAAATCCACGCCTTGCACCAACAATGTCCATCGCTTTTGCTTCAAAGGGGGCAAGGAAGTGCGCGGCACAGGGCCATGCTTCAACGTCCAGCCTTTGGGCTTGTGAACAATGACCCGCGATTCCACCGACTCGTCAGCCGCAAGAGAAAACAGCGCTTGCCGATTCACAAACGGTTGAAAGCCGGGAAATGCACCGCGAATCAGGAGCGGTTTTTTCTGCCAATGGCGCCGCATAAACTGGGCGGTCGTCAAGCCGCCCAGCATCGTTTGCGGAACATCGGGCGATATGGTCGATGCAGGCCTGGCGGATCTGGAGGCAGGCGAAGGTTGTTCTGGATGAGGATGTGTCATGGGACAATTGTCGGATGAAAATCACTGAACAATGTGTGGTCGCACTGACCTGGTCACTGAAAGACACCCTGGGCGAAGAACTGGATACGCTGGATGAACCGATTGAGTTCCTCGTTGGCGGCACCGATTTGCTCAAAAAAATCGAAGAAGCGCTGCAAGGTCACGAGCCAGGCGAAAAGATTGACCTGCAGATCGAGCCCCAGGATGCCTTTGGCGACTATGACGACCGCCTGCTCTTTCTGGAACCTCGCCACCTGTTTCCCAAGGAACTCGAAGAGGGCATGGGTTTCGAGGGCCTGCCCGAAGGGTGCAATGCGGCAGCCCCCAAAGACCGCTTGTTTTTCGTCAGCGATATCTACCCGGACCATGTGGTCATGGACGCGAACCACCCGCTCGCGGGCATCGCCTTGCGAATCCAGCTACACGTGCACAGTGTGAGAGAGGCCGATGTGAGCGAAATCGGTCTAGGCAGCCTGGGCACAGGTTTTTTCAACATGCAGATCAACCCGGATGGAGACCCATTGCCCGGGGAACAGGCGCCCGAACGCCCTACCCTCCATTGAAAAAAGCCGGCATTGGCTCGAAAGTCCTTGCCGCCAGCTGTCAACTCCGGCCAGTAGAACCGTAACCGCCTGCGCCGCGCTCGCTTGCCCCAGCGAACTCGTTGACAACGTTGAAGTGGGCCTGAACCACTGGCACGATCACCATCTGGGCAATGCGCTCCATGGGTTCGATGGTGAACGGCACGTCGCTGCGGTTCCAGGCACTCACCATGAGTTGTCCCTGGTAGTCGCTGTCGATCAATCCCACCAGATTGCCCAGCACGATACCGTGCTTGTGCCCCAAGCCTGAGCGCGGCAACAGCATGGCCGCGAAGCCCGGGTCAGCCAAATGAATGGCCAACCCGGTAGGCACCAGCTGCCATCCGTTGGGTTCGAGCGTCAGCGGCGAGTCAATGCAGGCCCGTAAATCAAGTCCAGCACTGCCCTGGGTTGCATACGCTGGCAACTGGTCCGCCATGCGGGCATCCAATACCTTCACGTCAATTTTCATCACTCTTCGTCCGGTTGAAGTCACGTTGGGTATGCACGCCTGCCGTCTTCCAACGGCAGGTGCAAATGCATCACCACTTCACAGGATCGCTGGGGTCGGTCGCGCCCTCGGCTGGCGTGGTCGAGTCAGTACCTGGCCAGGCATCTGCCCCGTAATCCGACGTCGGAATGTTCATCAATTCCTCGACCCTCTCTTCAGAGAGCTTCTTCACTTTGGTGATGTTCCCGGAGACCAGCCCTGGGTTCATCACAATGACCGCGATCATGATGACCTGAAGGAAGATGAAGGCGATCGAACCTGAATAGATCTGAGATGTGGTCACTGCGGGAATGCGCTTGCCAGTGACCACGTCGTCGTAATCTACCCTGGGCGCCACGCTGCGCAAATAGAACAAGGCAAAGCCGAAGGGAGGCGTCAGGAAAGAGGTCTGCAAGTTCATGGCCAGGATGATGCCGAACCAGATCAGGTCAATACCCAGTTTTTCGGCCACAGGCGCCAACATCGGAATCACGATGAACGCGATCTCGAAGAAGTCAATGAACATACCCAGAATGAACACCAGAATGTTCACCAGGATCAGGAAACCCATCTGTCCGCCAGGCAATCCCTTGAACAGGTGCTCGACCCAGATATGGCCGTCGGCCGCGTTGAACGTAAAGCTGAACACGGTGGCGCCCACCAGAATGAACAGCACAAAAATGGACAACTGCGTGGTGCTTTCCAAGGCACCACTGAGCACCTTGAAGGAAAGGCGACCGCGGAACGCAGACATGATCAGCGCCCCCACTGCGCCCATGGCGCCCCCTTCGGTGGGCGTGGCAATACCCAGGAAGATCGTGCCCAGCACCAGGAAGATGAGAATCAATGGCGGGATCAGCACAAAAGTGACCTGCTCCGTCAAGCGGGAGATCAGACCCAGCTTGAAGACCCGGTTCAGGATGGCCAGGAACAGCGCCAGGAAAGTGGCCACAGTGGTCGACATGATGAAAGTCTCATCACCCGGCGCAGGCGTCTCGCGGCCCAGGAAGGGGTTCATGATGCTTTCATGCACCCCGGACCAGAAATAACCAGCCACGGCACACAGAACAAACAAACCCAACAACGACCTGTGGCCGCTGCTGCCGTTCGGCTGAACATAGATACGCGCTTCTGCAGGCAAAGCCGGTACCCACTTGGGACGTACGATGGCAACGACCATGATGAACAAGATATACAAACCCACCAGCATCAGGCCGGGAAGCAGAGCGCCCTGGTACATATCGCCCACAGAGCGACCCAACTGGTCGGCCAGTACGATCAGCACCAGCGAAGGAGGCAGGGCCTGGGCCAAAGTGCCAGAGGCCGTGATCGTGCCCGTGGCGATGGTTCGGTTGTAGCCGTAGCGCAGCATGATGGGCAGGGAAATCAGGCCCATGGAGATCACCGCTGCAGCCACAACGCCGGTGGTGGCTGCCAGCAAAGCGCCCACAAGAATCACAGCCACAGCCAGGCCGCCGCGGACCGGGCCAAACACCTGAGCCACCGTTTCCAGCAGCTCTTCGGCCATTCGGCTGCGTTCAAGAATGATGCCCATCAGCGTGAAAAAGGGAATCGCCAGCAGCGTTTCATTGGACATGATGCCAATCACACGCAACGGCAGCGCTTGAAACAAAACCTCGGGAAACAGGCCGATCTCAATGCCCAAGAGACCGAACGCCAGGCCAGTCGCGGCCAGGGAAAATGCAACTGGGAAGCCCAGCATCAGAAAACACAACAGACCGGCAAACAGCACCGGTACAAAATTGACTTGGAGAAATTCGATCATGATCTGGGTCCGGGCTTATTCGACAGCTTCGTGTGAGTGATCGTGGGCAAGCACGTCAGGACCATCACCAAAAATAAAATGCAGGCGCTTGAGCAGTTCAGACAGACCTTGCAAAGCCAGCAACGAGAAGCCCGCAGGGAGCATGGCGTACACCGGCCACCGGATCAGACCGCCCGGGTTGAATGACATCTCACCCGTTTCGTATGCCTGTACCAGCAATGGCCAGGTCAGCGTGAACATCATGTAGCAAAGTGGCAGCAGAAAAATGAGGATGCCACCGACATCGATCCAGTTGCGCGTGCGCGCCGAAAACTTGTTGGACAAAAAATCAATGCGCACATGCGCATTGCGCAGGAATGCATAACCTGAGCCCAGGGTGAACACCGCTGCAAAAAAATACCATTGAATTTCGAGCAAGGCATTGGTGCCTTGTCCAAAGAATTTGCGCATGAGGGCGTTGCCAGCGCTGATCAGCACTGTGGCCAGGATCAGCCAGGTAGCGCCCTTGCCCACCCATTCATTGAGCGCATCGATAAAGCGCGAGATTACAAGCAACTGTTTCATCAAGATACCTTGGCGTTACCGGGAAAACTTCATCTTCAGTGGCCATTTTTTGAAAAGCCACCGACGTCAAGGGGATCACCCCATTCATCAAAAAAGCGATTGAAAAACCCCGCCGAGGCGGGGTTTTTCCCACATAGAAGTGGATTACAGCTTGGCTTGCTGCATGTAGCGGTCAAAGGTGCCTTCGGTCAGGCGGAACCACTGGTTGGCATCGCGACGGAAACCGGACCAGTCAGCGTAGATCTTTTTCCAGGCAGGGTTCTTCTGGTTGAGTTCTTCGTAGCTGCGCTCGGCTTCTTTGAATGCGGCATCCATCACGTCTTTCGGCAACTGGCGCAGCTTCGTGCCCGCCGCCACAAGCGCTTTCAGCGCGCCCGGGTTGAGTGCATCGTATTTGGCCTGCATGTCGAGGTGGGCATAGGCTGCTGCGGCCTTGACGATGGCCTTGTTTTCAGGCGACAGCTTGGCAAAGGCATCCTTGTTGATGAACACGTCCAGCTCTGGACCACCTTCCCACCAGCCTGGGAAGTAGTAGTAAGGCGCCACTTTGTTGAAGCCCAGCTTGGCATCATCGTATGGGCCGACCCATTCGCAAGCATCGATCGTGCCTTTTTCCAGCGCCTGGTAGATCTCGCCGCCAGGAATGTTCTGTGGCTGGGCGCCAATGCCTTTCAAGATCTGGCCGCCGAAGCCACCGATGCGCATTTTCAGACCTTGAATGTCTTTCATGCTCTTGATTTCCTTGCGGTACCAGCCACCCATCTGGGCGCCCGTGTTGCCGCAAGGGAAATTGACCATGTTGTAGTCGTTGTAGAACTCGGCCATCAGCTTGCCACCGTTGCCGTGCATCATCCAGGCGGAACGCTGACGGCTGTTCATGCCAAACGGAATTGCACAACCCAGGGCAAAAGCTTCGTTCTTGCCGAAGAAGTAATAAGGCGCGGTGTGGGCACACTCAACGGTTCCTTGCTGAACGCCGTCGACGACGCCAAAAGCGGGCATCAACTCGCCACCAGCATGCACGGAGATTTCAAACTTGCCGCCGGACATTTGCTTGACCATATCGGCAAAGACTTCGGCTCCACCAAAAATGGTGTCCAGGGATTTGGGGAAACTCGAGGCCAGGCGCCAGCGAATGGCTGCTTGAGCGTGAACAGCGGGTGCGACACCTGCGGCCAACACGCCAGCGATACCGGCATGCTTGATGATGGAACGACGATCCATAGTGAAAACTCCAATTCAATGATTCTTACTGGGTTTGTCCGACCTGTTGGAAGGACAACAGAATGCGCTTTTGGCTTGCACATTGTAAGGAAGGAGTACCCCCACTTTTCACGGGTTTTCCCTCGGAACGTCATACTTTCGGCGCTTTCTTCATCGCCAAAGCACGCATTGCAGGCGCTGCGGAAATTTCTTCACGCAAACGCTGAAAAGTGTTCAGCAGGCAGTGTCCACCCAACGCGACACAGCCAACACCAACCGCCCTTCATCTGACAAACAAATACGGCCGGTCGCATCGTCCAGGCGGAGAGAACACTGGGCCAGCGCGCCCTTTCCCGACAACCGCCGTCAAGCGGCAGCCGCACGCTCAGGAGCAGGAGTGATCAACCCGGCAAACCTGGCTCGAACCGCGGCATCAATGCCCTTTGCATCCAGTCCCACCATGGCCAGCAACTTGGCTGGGTCGCCGTGTTCAATGAACTCGTCAGGCAGGCCCAGTACCAGAACCGGAAGGGTCAAGCCTTCGGCCTGAAGCGCCTCCAGCACCGCACTGCCGGCTCCGCCCATGGTGCACCCTTCCTCCACCGTCACCAGCGCCTGGTGAGAGGCTGCCAAGGTACGCAACAGCTCAAGGTCCAGGGGTTTGGCCCAGCGCATATTGGCCACCGTTGCACCCAGCGATTCGCCCACCTCCAGTGCCGGATACAAAAGGGATCCAAATGCCAGAATGGCCACGCCCTGCCCCTCGAGCCGCACCTCGCCCTTGCCGAATGGCAAACCATCGAGCGAAGTTGGCACCTCGGTGCCCACGCCTGCACCACGCGGATAGCGCACGGTCACCGGGTGGTTTTGCGCATGCGCGGTGGACAGCAACTGGCGGCATTCCGCTTCATCGGCCGGACAGGCCATCGACATATTGGGAATGCACCGCACAAAGGCAATGTCGTAGGCGCCGGCATGGGTTGCGCCATCGGCGCCGACCAGCCCTGCGCGGTCGAGCGCAAATACCATGGGCAGTTTTTGCAGCGCCACATCGTGAATCAACTGGTCGTAACCGCGCTGCAAAAAGGTGGAGTAAATGGCCACCACGGGCTTGAGCCCCTCGCAAGCCAGACCGGCCGCGAATGTCACGGCATGTTGCTCGGCAATGCCAACATCAAAATAGCGCCCGGGGAAACGTCGTTCGAACTCCACCATGCCCGAGCCCTCGCGCATGGCTGGCGTGATACCCACCAGCTTGGGGTCAGCCGCAGCCATGTCGCACAACCACTGGCCAAAGACCTGTGTAAACGTGGTTTTGGGCTTGTTGGCTGGCTTGACCAGACCCACCGCAGGATCGAACTTGCCAGGGCCGTGATAGGCCACCGGATCGGCTTCTGCCAACTTGTAGCCCTGGCCCTTTTTGGTGACCACATGCAGAAACTGCGGACCGCTGTCCGAGTCGAGCAGGCTCCGTATATTTTCAAGCGTCGGGATCAATGAATCGAGGTCATGGCCATCGATCGGGCCGATGTAGTTGAAGCCAAACTTCTCAAACAAAGTTGCTGGAACCACCATGCCTTTGGCATGCTCCTCCAAGCGCTTGGCCAACTCAAACAATGGGGGCGCACCCTTTAAAACCTGTTTGCCCACATTCTTGGCCGCCGAATAGAACTGACCACTCATGAGCTGCGCCAGGTAACGGTTCAGCGCGCCCACCGGGGGCGAGATCGACATGTCGTTGTCGTTCAACACCACCAACAGCCGCCCGTCTGCAATGCCTGCGTTGTTCAGCGCCTCGAAAGCCATCCCGGCGGTCATGGCACCGTCGCCAATAATGGCCACGCTGCGGCGGTCTTCGCCTTTGATCTTGGACGCCAGCGCCATGCCCAGAGCCGCCGAAATACTGGTGGACGAATGGGCGGTGCCGAAGGTGTCGTATTCGCTTTCCTCACGCCGAGGAAAGCCACTGATGCCGCCCAGTTGGCGCAGCGTTTTCATGCCATCGCGGCGACCGGTCAGAATTTTGTGGGGATAGGTTTGGTGGCCCACATCCCATACCAGGCGGTCCTGGGGCGTGTTGAACACATAGTGCAGCGCCACCGTCAGTTCCACGGTGCCCAGATTGGAGCTCAAATGACCACCGGTGCTCGACACACTGTCGATCACAAAACGGCGCAGCTCATCCGCCAGCGGGTGCAGTTGCGACCGCGAAAGGCGCCGCAGATCATCAGGCGAATTGATGGAAGCCAAAAGTTGGGTCATGGTCTCGTCTTGTTTTTCGGGTTCAACGGGCGCTCAGCTCGCGCGGCGACCTACCCAGTCAGCCAGCGCATGCAGGTTCTCAGTCTGTGCCAGACCACTCTGACGCAAAGCCTGATGGGCCTGCGCCAGCAATTCATCCGCACAGGACTGGGCTGAAGCCAGGCCCATGAGAGAAACGAAGGTCGGTTTGTCACTGGCGGCATCTTTGCCTGCGGTCTTGCCCAGCGTAGCTGAATCGGTGGTGACATCGAGAATGTCATCGACCACTTGAAAGGCCAGGCCCAATACGCCGCCATATTCACGCAAACTGCGGAGCGCCTGGGCATCACACTCACCGGTGGCCGCACCCATCATGACGCTGGCTTGCAGCAACGCACCCGTTTTGCACCGGTGCATGTTCTCCAGCCCGGCGCGGTCCAGCGCCGTACCCACGCTGGCCAGATCAATGGCCTGCCCACCAGCCATACCGGCAGCACCCGCAGCACAGGCCAACTGACGACACAGTTGCGCTGACATGGCGGGCACCACCGAGCCATCCTCGGGGACCAGAAGCTCAAAAGCCAGCGCCTGCAAAGCGTCTCCTGCGAGCAAGGCTTGGGCCTCTCCAAAGGCCACGTGTACCGTGGGTTTTCCACGGCGCAGCACATCGTTGTCCATGCAAGGCATGTCATCGTGAACCAGAGAGTAGGCGTGAATCAGTTCCAGGGCACAGGCGGCGCGCATCGCCGCTTCCGGGGCACCCTCAACCGCCTCGCTCACGGCCAACGTCAACAGGGGACGCAAGCGTTTACCACCATCCAGCACCGCATACCGCATCGCTTCGCCCAAACCTGCGGGCGCGTCCGCAGACACCCAGGCACTCAACGCCTGCTCAACGCGCTCTTGTTGCGCGCAACGCCAGGCTGCTGAGACGCTTTCCTCGGCCAGAACGCCGCTCACGCCCCGCTCCAGGGCTTGAGCTCACCACCCTCAAGCTGTTGAATCTGGTTCTCAACAGCCGCCAGTCTCTGGCGGCAAAACGCCAGCAACTCAGCGCCGCGCTGATACCGGGACAACAACTGGTCCAGGGGCAGCTGGCCCGCATCAATCTGAGCAACGAGTTGCTCCAGCTCCTCGAGCGCGGCTTCATAGCTGGCAGGCGGCTTGGCGGCAGCTGAGCGAGGGGTCTTGGGGGCGGCGGGCGTTGAAGTCATGCGGGCTAGGACGATCGGTGGAGTGTGCTCGGATCAAACCCCTCCTGGCCATCCAGCTGAATTAGAGCAAGCAACACCCAACCGGGTGCGACAAAACGTCACATTTTATCCCGTCCCTTCGTAACCATGGGTACGGTGCGATCGAGCCATCCGGCCACCGCCTGCAAATGGGTATCCCCTCGCGGGGTACAATTCACCCCCCTTTTTCATCCACTGACGGGACACCCGCCCCCGGAGGGACACACTACTCCGCCCATCCCGCGCAAATTGATTTTTCGACCCGCGCTTACCTGCCCCTTCATAGGGGGAGCCTTCAGGTCAGGACCTTCATGTCTGATTTAAGTCTTCAATTTCAGCAGGCCAGAAGCCAACTCCCGGTTTCCAGCTATTTTGATCAAGCGCTGTTCCAGCGCGAATTGGAAACCATCTTCCAGCAAGGGCCCCGCTATGTGGGGCACCAACTTGCCGTCCCCAACCCTGGTGACTACCACGCGCTGCCGCAAGAGGCGGGCGGGCGGGCGCTCGTGCATACCGGGCAGGGAATCGAACTCGTCTCCAACGTGTGCCGCCACCGCCAAGCGGTGATGCTCAAAGGGCGAGGCAATCTGGGTGAGACCAAGGCGGGCAGCGCCGGTGGCAACATTGTCTGCCCGTTGCACCGCTGGACTTACAGCGGCGGCCAAGGCAACGACAGCAAAGCCGGCAACCTGCTGGGTGCGCCCCATTTCTCGCACGACCCTTGTCTTGACCTCAACAACTACAAGTTGCGCGAGTGGAACGGCCTGCTGTTCGAAGACAACGGCCGTGACATCGCCGCCGACCTGGCCCATATGGGTCCGCGCAGCCAATTGAATTTCGACGGCATGGTGCTCGACCATGTGGAACTGCACACCTGCAACTACAACTGGAAGACCTTCATCGAGGTCTACCTGGAGGACTACCACGTAGGCCCCTTCCACCCGGGGCTGGGCAATTTCGTGACCTGCGAAGACTTGCGCTGGGAGTTCAAACCCGAATACTCGGTACAGACCGTTGGCGCGAAAAACCTGCTTGGCAAGGCCGGCAGCCCGACCTATGAACGCTGGCACAAGGCGCTCATGGATTTCCGCAACGGCAAAGCACCGGAACACGGGGCCATCTGGCTCACCTACTATCCCCACATCATGGTGGAGTGGTACCCCCACGTGTTGACCGTTTCCACGCTACATCCCGTGAGCCCGACCGAAACACTGAACATGGTGGAGTTCTACTATCCAGAAGAAATCGCGGCCTTCGAGCGCGAATTCGTGGAAGCACAACGCGCTGCCTATATGGAAACCTGCATCGAGGACGACGAAATTGCCGAACGCATGGACGCTGGCCGAAAAGCCTTGCTTGCACGCGGCGACAACGAAGTCGGCCCCTACCAGAGTCCCATGGAAGACGGCATGCAGCATTTCCATGAGTGGTATGTGGACAAGCTCCCCCCTGCGCCGCCTTCGGCGTCCCCCCCCCAAGGGGGCAACGCGGGTCGACCGGCGTAGCCGGACCGACGGCGTTCTGGGTTTTAGGCACGTACTCCGGATGGATTCCCGCCACTCGTGCTCGTGTTGCGTGAAGCGCGCAAGCTTTCTTCGAAGCACTGCGCTTGAGATCTTTGATCAATTCGACCCACTCCCTGGAGCAACAGTGCACCTTTCCAGGGTTACCGTGAAACGGGCTTTGCCCGGCCGCCAGTGGCGCCCCCTTGAAGGGGTGACGCCGAAGGCCGCGCAGGGGAGTGCTTCCTGATGCAAGCCTTGTGGATGGTTCTCGGCGCCTTCTTGTTCGCGACGATGGGTGTGTGCATCAAGTACGCCTCCGACGACTTCAACAGTTTTGAAATCGTCTTCTACCGCGGGCTGGTGGGCGTGATTTTCCTGATCGGCCTGACCCGTGCACGGGGCGTCTCGTTGCGCACCACTGTGCCGATGATGCATCTGTGGCGCAGTGTGGTGGGTGTGACTGCGCTGTCCTCCTGGTTTTATTCGATTGGCAAGCTGCCGCTGGCCACGGCCATGACACTGAACTACATGAGCAGCGTCTGGATCGCGGCTTTTTTGCTCGGCGGTGCCGTGATTCTGCAAAACCGGCAAACACCCATTCGCCAGCAGGCCCCGCTGTTTGTCGCAGTTATCAGTGGGTTCATCGGTGTTGCGCTGATGCTGCGCCCAAGCTTCACTCCCGACCAGATGGCAGGCGCCTTGGCAGGTCTGGTTTCTGGCATTTTTTCAGCCTTTGCCTACCTGCAGGTTGCGGCACTATCAAGGGCGGGAGAACCCGAAAGCCGCACCGTTTTCTACTTCTCATGCGGCGCTGTGCTCGTGGGGGCTCTGGGCATGGGCGTGGTTGGCGTCAACGCGTGGCAATGGCCAAGTGCCGCGTGGCTGTTCCCCATTGGCATGATGGCCGTGCTTGGACAACTGTGCATGACACGCGCCTATGCCAGTGGGCACACCCTGGTCGTCGCCAACTTGCAGTATTCAGGCATCGTGTTTGCAGGCATCTACAGCCTGACCATCTTTGGCGACCAGTTGCCCTTCATCGGCTGGGCCGGCATGGGTTTGATCATCGTGAGCGGAATCACTGCCACCATCCTGCGCGAGCGGGCCGTACCCAACGCACCCGCAGAAGTGCATTGAATCGCCTTGGGGCCTGAGGCCGGGCACGACGCTTTTCAACAAGGCGCATTGGAGGTAAGGTTCTTTGCTTCTCGTCAAGGGAGTCCCCCAGTCGCGCACCCAAAATGCACCTCTGAAACACGCCCGCCAGATCCGACTCCGCACTCCGCATGCCGCCGAGTGCGTGGCTGACTGTCCTGATCTGGCTCAAGTGGCCCTGAGCGTTGCCGATACATCAGTGTGCCCACGCGTTCTTTCATTCGTGCAACATCGCTGCAAGCCAAACCTTCATCAACATCGACATGTCCAAAAACAGTCCCGACCTTCCAGCAGCAGTGGGCTTGAGCGAGTCGGACTATGCGTTGGCGACGCTCAGGAAAATCACGGTTCTTCTGGGCATCGCTTCAACACTGTTGATACCCGTGGTGGCCTTCACAACAACCAACCCAGCCGAGATGTGGATCAGTCCATTCATCGCCGCGCTGAGCGGGTTGACGCTGCTGCTGATTCGGACCAACAACGCCCGTTATTTGACCCATGGCGTGATTTTTGTGGTTCTGATCGTGGGCACGCTGGGGGTGATCGCCAGTGGGTCCGTGCGCAGCTCGGTGGTGTTCATGTTCATTGGTGGCGTCGCAGCCGCCGGCTCGTTCCTGGGGCGCAGAGCGCTGATGGCCGCCACTGGTTACAGCGTGGTCGCCTTGGCCGCACTCAACTGGGCTGAAGTTGCGGGCTATATCCACAAGGCCAACCCCGGCGTTGGCGTGAAAGTCTGGGCCACACAATCGATTTGTGTTGTGGTGGTCGGCCTCATGGTGTATTTCACCCGGTCCAGGGCACAGCAGGCTCACCGGTTTCAACTCAATGAGCTGCTGCGCCGCAAGGAAACCGAACATGAGCGCGATCAGGCACAGGCCAGATTTGCGCGCATATTTCGATCCAGCCCCAGTCCGATGGTGGCCCAGTCGGCCGACAACAGCCTGATCCTGGACGTCAACCCCGCTTTCGAACGCTGCTTTGGCTACGCCAAACAACAGTTGGTGGGACAGTCTGATCGGCTGCTCTGGGTCGAAGACGGCCTCCGTCGCGCCTACACGCAGCGGCTGCTCAAAGAGCACCACCAGCACCAACAACCGGCCCGCGGCGTGCGTTCCGACGGTACGCAGTTTGAGGCGCTGCTGTCGAGTGAGCTCAGCGAAGAGCCCGGAGACCGGCTCATCATCACCATCGTCTCCGACGTCAGCGAAGAAAAGCGGCGGGAAGCCCAGTTGCTCGATCTGGCAACCGGCATGGCAGGCCAGACGGGCCACGCGTTCTTCACATCCCTGGTGTGCAACATGACCAAGACCATGGGTGCCGATATGCTGTTCGTTGGCGAACTGGGCAACAGCAACGACGTCATCTCTCTGGCAGGCACCCAGGACGGTGCCGCACTCGATCGCTTCACCTACTCCCTGGATGCCACCCCCTGCAACCACGCCACAAACCAGTCGGACCTCTGTATTTACCCCGACCGGGTCGATGAACTGTTTCCCGATGATCTCGCGCTGGCTGAAGGCCAGTTCAAGGCCTATGTGGGTCAGAGCCTTCGCGATGAAACCGGCCAGCCCGTGGGCATTTTGGTCGCGCTGTGGCGCCGGCCCATCACCAACCACACCGAGGTTTCGGCGCTGATGACCATCTATGGAGGTCGTGCCGCCGCCGAGTTGCTGCGTCTTCAACGCGATCGCGAAATCCAGCGCCTCAATGAAACGCTGGAACAGCGGGTGCGTGAGCGCACGGCCGAGCTTCAGACCCTCAACGCCGAGCTGGATTCCTTTGCCTACTCTGTATCCCATGATCTCAAGACACCCCTGCGCTCGATTGACGGTTTCACCGTGCTTCTGGGTGAAACGCTTCAAGGGCGCCTGAGCCCGAATGAAGAAAGCATGTTCAAGCGCATCCTCGGCGCCACTTCGCGCATGGGAGTGCTCATCGCCGATCTGCTGGCCCTGGCCCGCATCAGTCAGAGCGAGCTGCGTTGGCAATGGGTCGATCTGAGCGAACTGGCCAAAGACGTGTTTGCGACCTTGAGCACCACAAAATTCTCGGGGCGCCAGTTCGATTTGCGGGTGGCACCCAACATGCTGGCGCAATGTGACCCCCAATTGATGCGCATCGCACTGGAAAACCTGCTGGACAATGCCGCCAAATACACACGCGACCAGCCATTGGCCGTCATCGAATTCGGCCAGGAACCCTGCGAACCGGGCGCGGCAGCGGCCTTTGGCGTGAAAGACAACGGCACCGGGTTCAGCATGGCCGGCGCATCCAAGTTGTTCAAACCCTTCCAGCGTCTGCACGCTCCCGACAGCGGCTTCGAAGGAACAGGTATCGGTCTGGCGACTGTGCGGCGCATTGTGGAGCGCCACGGTGGAACGATCCGTGCCCGATCTGATACCGGGCAAGGCGCCGCCTTCACCCTGACGCTTGGCCACCCTCCTGCGCCCAGGCAAACGCTTTTTCCACCCGCCAACCCGACGTAGAAGCAACGGGTTCAAGGAGGGGAGATACCCACCGGGCCAAAAGAAAACGCCCGCACGATGCTGCTAAAAAGGGCCTCTGTCTGCTCGCCCGATCGCGTCAACGCCACACCCCGCTCCGCCGAAAGACCTGTTGGCGAAAAAGGGGCCCTGGAACAGAATATGCCCATGTACACCACACTCATTTCCGCATCCGACCTGCAAGCCCTGCTACAAAAAGAAAACCCACCCTTTCTGTTCGACTGCAGCTTTGACCTCACCGATGCCCGCGCCGGCGCCGACCAGTTCCAACAAGGCCATCTTCCCGGTGCGGTGCATGCCGACCTCGACCTGAACCTGAGCGACAAGCAGCACCCAGACGGCTTGCTCGCCGGGCGCCACCCCTTGCCCGAGAAAGCGACCTTCGCCGCATGGCTGGGCGCCGCAGGGCTGAACGAAGGCCAACAGGTGGTGGTGTACGACCGCCAGGGCGCAAACTACTGCGGCCGCCTGTGGTGGATGCTCAAATGGTGCGGCGTCGAGGCAGTCGCTGTGCTGGATGGGGGCTTGCAGGCCTGGCAAGCGGCTGGGTTTGCACTGGAGACCGGCGCTGTGCAAGCCGCGCACCCGGCCGCGACAGCCCCGTTGGTGATGCGTGGGTCTCTGGTGCCCACGGTCGATACCGCCACCCTTCTGGGCAGGCTGGGCGACACCGGGCTCACCGTCATTGACGCCCGGGCAACGCCCAGGTTTCGCGGCGAAATTGAGCCGCTGGACCCTGTCGCTGGCCATATTCCGGGAGCGCTCAACCGGCCTTTCGCTGCCAACATGGCGCCTGACGGCAAATTCAAGTCCGCTGCCCAGTTGCGGCAGGAATTTGAAACACTACTGGCGGGGCGCGACCCTTCCAGTGTTGTTCACCACTGTGGCAGCGGCGTCAGCGCCCTGCCCAACCTGCTGGCCATGGCGGTGGCTGGCATGGGTCTCACAGCGCTCTATCCCGGCAGCTGGAGCGCCTGGTGCAACACGCCCGGCACACCGCGGGCACGAAGCTAGACAACAGCAGCCCGGCTTGCGCCCCCTGACAAGGTGATCCCCCCGTTGTAAAGAAATGCACCCAAAGCGCCGATAACCGCATCAAGACCTCGGCCGTCATGCCGCGGTCAAACCGAAAGCCCCATGTCAGCCCCCAACGCCAAGCCTCATGCCAATGCGAGCATGGCCGCCGCCAGAATCATGCGCACGGCCAGCATTCTGGTGGCCGTGCCCTCGAGCATCGCAACCGGGATGGTGTACGGGGTTTTCCAGGGGTCTGAGCACAACGTCACCTACGAGCTGCAAACAGGCCTCCTCATGGCCGGCGCAGGGTGGATCAGCGCTGTGCTGGCAAGCTGGGTCAACGCCAGAACCCTGGCCATGGCCCTGGTTTTTTCGGTACAGGCGATCGCCATCTACATGGTGATCACCTTCGGGTCCATCCGCGCGGCGGAATCGGTGTTGTTTCTGGCGACCGTGGCGGCAGCGGGTGTCTTTCTCAGCAGAAGGGCCCTGCTGGTTTCTTTGCTGACCAGCGTCACCGCGCTGGGCGCGGCGACCTACGCTGAAATTGCGGGTCTGCTCAAACCGCTGGCCAACCCGGTCAACGCCACCACCTGGTTCACCCACGCGGCCGTGCTCTTCGCGGTTGCCTCCATCGTGCTCTATGCCCGGCTGACCACGCGCAAGGTCTACAGGGATCGCATCGAGGCACTTGAAGAGAACAAGCGCCTGGCCCAGGAGCGCGACCACAGCCTGGAACACTTCACCCGCATCTTTCGCACCAACCCCAGCCCCATGGTGGCGCAGGTGGCCACCACGGGAAAAATCATCGATGTGAATCCGGCCTTCGAGCGCTGCTACGGCTACACGAAGCAAGCGGTTCTTGGCAAAACGGACGTAATGCTGTGGGCCAAGCCAGAGCAACGTGAAAAGCACATGCATGAGCTCAAACGCGACAAGCGCGCGGAGCAGCACGTTGCCACGGCCGTGCGCTCCGACGGCAGCCAGTTTGAAGGCCACATTCGCAGTGAACTGGGCAGCGAAAGCGTAGACAGCCTGGTCATCACCACCATCACCGACATGACGGAGCAAAACCTCACCCTGATCCGTTTGCGCCGATCGGAAGAGCGTTTCTCCAAAGCCTTCAACCTCAGCCCGCTTGATCTGGCCATCACCCGGCAAAGCGATGACGCCGTGGTTGAAATCAACCGCAGCGAAGACGGCAGCAACACCGAGCCCTTGTCAGACCCCATCGGTTTGCCCGCGTCAAAAGTTGGCCCGTGGTTTTCAAGCGCAGACCGTGAAGTCTTCATGGGTCGCTTGAAAATGCAGGGCTATCTGCATGGCTACGAGGCGACCCTGGTGCGCCCCAACGGCAGCAGCATGGACGCCAAGGTCTGGGCCGAACAAATCGAAATCGATGAAGAGGCCTGCATCCTCACCTGCATCGTGGACACCAGCGCGGAAAAACGGCGGGAAACCATGCTGCGCGACATCGCCAGCGGCATGAACGGCCACACCGCGCAAGCTTTTTTCGGTGTCCTGACCCAACACATGTCGCATGCCCTCGGGGCAGACATGGTGTTCGTAGGAGAACTCTCGCCACCGCATACGATTCAAACCATTGCTGCGTCGAAAAACGGCCGCCTGGTTCCCAACTTTTCTTTCTCGATTGCCGACAAGCTGTGTGAAAAGGGCATGGACCAATTTGAACCGCTCGTGCTCGGTGAAGGCCTGAAAGACAGCGAGAAGTGGAAAGACCTGGACGACGACACCTGCTATGAGGCCACCATTTGCCAGGCGCTGCACGATATCGATGGCAAACCCATTGGTCTGCTCAATGCCCTGTGGCTCCATCCCATCACCCCCAGCGGAGACGTCGTGGCGCTCATGGCCATTTTTGCCAGCCGCGCCAACGCAGAATTGCTGCGCTTGCGGGGCGACCGCAAGATCGAGCATCTCAATGAAACGCTGGAGCAGCGGGTTCATGAGCGGACCGCCGAGCTCAGCAAACTCAACGCCGAGCTCGACTCCTTTGCCTATTCCATTTCCCACGATCTCAAATCGCCACTGCGCGCCATCGATGGCTTCACCCAGTTGTTGAGCGAGCGCCTGGAGAGCCGCCTGGAGCCCGAAGAGCAACATCTGATGGCCCGGGTTTTGAGCGCCACCCATCGCATGGCCACGCTGATGGCCGATTTGCTGGCGCTGGCCAGAGTCAGCCAGGTACCGCTGCGGCGCGAGCGCCTCAACCTCAGCGAACTCGCCGCACGCGTCTGCACGAATCTGGCCCGCGACCCCTCCTGGGCCAAGGTGCGCTGGCAAGTGGAGCCCGGCGTGTATGGCAACGGCGACGAAGAGCTCACGCGCACCGTACTGGAGCACCTGATCGGCAATGCCTTCAAATACACCCGCGACCAAGCCAGTCCGCTGGTCGAATTCGGGCAAATGCAGGGCAGTGAAGAGGCCGCCCCGGTGTTTTTTGTGCGAGATAACGGAGCCGGATTTTCCATGGCACACAAAGACAAGCTTTTTAAGCCGTTTCAGCGCCTGCACATGCCCGATGCCGGGTTCGACGGCACGGGCATTGGGCTGGCCACCGTGCGGCGCATTGTCGAACGGCACGGCGGATCGATCTCGGGCGAAGCACGGGTCAACCTGGGTGCCGAGTTCAGCTTCAGCCTGGGAGACAGCAAATCAACGGACAACAGCGAAAACGACGCTCCTGAGCGCCTGGGTGTGAGCGCATGAACACCATCGAGCCCTCCTCCCGGCCATTGCCGGGTTTCTCCACAACGCTCAACGACCTTCACTCGACCGCCATGAAGGCGTTGCTGCTGAGCGTGGGCGTCAGTGCATTCTTCGTCGGCATCGCGGTATTCGCCAGGGAGGGCTGGAGCGCCCTCACCTGGTTTGCCATATTCACCACCGCGGCCTCTGGTGGCATGTGGATCCTGCTCAAGCAGGGGCGGACTCATCTCGTCACCCGCTGCCTGGTGGCCATCTTCCTTCTGGTGGGCACCGGCGGCACCATCCACAACGGCAGTGTTCGCAGCGCTGCCGCCTATCTGATGCTGGCCAGCATGGTCGTCGCCGGCAGCTACATGTCACGGGCAGAGGCGCTGGCCGTCGGGGCCTACATCGTCATCACACTGGGGGTGCTCAACTGGTTCGAACAGCAGGGTCAGCTCTCGGGGGTGTTGCCCGTAGCCGGCTGGACGGTCTGGGTGGTTCAATCGGCGGTGATGGGTACGATACTGATCACATCCCTCTATGGTCGCTACCGGCTCATGCAGGTGGTCCGAGACCAGGAGGCAGCACTTGAAGCCGCACAGACCGCGCAAACCTACCTTCGCGCCAGTCAAAGCCGCTTTCAGGCGCTGTTCGACAACAACCCTGTTGCGTGTCTCGTGCAGTCCTTTCGGACCATGCAGGTGCTGGACGCCAATGAAATTTTTTGCGAGCTGTTTGGCTACGGGCGTGATGCCCTGCGCAGCGAGCCGCTGCCGGCCTTCTGGACGGACCTCGGGGCGGAACAGCTGTTTCGCCAGGCGCTGCTCGACCATGGGCATGTCAGGGGGGTCTATGCGAAAGGTGTCAAAAAAGATGGCACCACGATCGATTGCGAGGTCTACGGAGAAGTGATCCGGCAGGCCGAGGAGCCCATTGTGCTGATCATGGTGCTCGACATCAGCAAGGAAACCGCGTCACGCAGTGAAATGGAGAAGGCTCAGGAGCGCTTTCGCAAGGCTTTCGAGTTCAGTCCGCTGGGCATGACCATCACGCGACTCACCGACGGGCAGATCAAGGCGGCCAACGCAGCGAACAAGAATGTGCTGGGCTGGACCGCCGAGGACTTTGCAGGCAAAACCATGCAGGGTGTGGGGGTCTGGAACGAAGATGCCGACCGCCAGCGCTTTGTGGACGGCTTGCGCGCAAATGGTCGCCTGCTCGGTCACGAAACCACCATGAGAACCAAACAAGGCGGTTTGGCGAGCGTGCGGGTGTGGGCCGAGCGGATCGAACTTGACGGCGAAGCCTGCGCACTGTCGTTCACCCTCAACGTGACCGAGGAAAAGCAGCGCGAGGCCATGCTGATCAATATCGCCAAAGGCGTGTCCTCCCAGACAGGAGAGGCCTTCTTCCCCTCTTGGGCAGAGCACCTGGCCACAGCCATTGGGGCGAACAAGATTCTGGTGGTCGAGACCGCGGAAGAGGCCCGCTTCAACACCTTGGCACTGCACGCCAATGGCACGCTGCAACCGCTCGAAGCGGTCAACATTCCCGCCAAACTGCTCGCCCGCCTCCTGCTCCAGGACGGCATTTTGTTCATCGAAAACTCTTCGGCCAAAGATGTGGATCTCATCCCTTCGTTCGAAGTAGCCCAACCCCACCCGGTCCAGGCGCTCGCCGGGATCGTACTGAAGGACGCTGATGGCAGCGCCATCGGACTGATCTATGTGGATTGGAATGCCTCGCCTGTGCTTCAAAGCACCCATTTGCAGGCCTTGCTGTCCATTTTCTCTAGCCGGTGCAATGCCGAGCTGGTGCGTTTGCGGCGCGACCGGGAGATCAACCGCCTGTACGAAACGCTGGAACAAAGGGTTCATGCCCGCACCGCTCAGCTGCAGTACCTCAACAGAGAGCTGGACAGTTTTGCCTACTCGGTCTCACACGATCTGAAATCACCGCTGCGCGCCATCGACGGGTTCCTGCACCTGCTGCACGACCAGATGGCCGGGCGGATGACAACAGACGACGAAGAACTGTTTGAAAAGGTGTCTTCTTCGGCTTCACGCATGGGCAGCCTGATCGCCGACATGCTCTCCCTGGCACGGGTCAGTCAAGGGCAGCTTCAACGCATGGACGTGAACCTGAACGATCTGGTCGACACCGTCATTCGCCGTGAATTCGACGGTGATTCCACCCACCAGGTCGAGATCGTCATCGAGCCCGACCTGCATGCCGACTGCGACCCGAGGCTGGCGCAGATCGTGTTCGAAAACCTGATCGGCAATGCCTGGAAGTACACCCACAAAAAGGCCCACCCGCGCATCGAAATCGGACAACGGCCCCTCGATCCGGGCTTGCCTGCGGTGTTTTACGTGAAAGACAACGGTGCGGGGTTCGACATGGGCCAGGTCAATCGCCTGTTCCGACCCTTCACCCGCCTGCACTCATCCCGGGAGTTCGAAGGCTCGGGCATCGGGCTGGCCACCGTGCGCCGGATTCTGGAACGTCACGGGGGCTTTGTGCGCGCAGAAGGCGTGGTCGACCAGGGGGCCACCATCGAGTTTTGTTTCGGCGTCGACGGAGTGGACTAGGTTCGAACAATCAGTGTCCGGCATGGGCCAGGCTGCTGATCACGAACACCAGTCCGATACCCACGCCCAGCCAAACCACCTGGGCCACGGTTTCGCGAAAACTCAGGCGTTTTTGCAACTGTGGAATCAGGTCAGCCAATGCCACATAGACAAAGCTGCTGGAGGCCAGCACCAGGAAAAAGGGCAAAAGATCCTCAAAACGGGCCAGCAAAAAGTAGCCCACCACGCCGCCCAGGGCGGTCACGGTACCGGCCATTGACACTTTGACCACCGCCGCGCGATCGGTGCCCGAGGTTTGGCGCAGAACCACCAGATCGCCAATGTGGTGTGGCACTTCATGGGCCAGCACCGCCAGCGAAGTGACCACGCCGAGCCGCATATCGGCCATGAATGCCGAAGCGATCAAAATACCGTCGCCAAACGCATGCACGCTGTCGCCCGCCAGCACGGCCCAGCCACCCGAGGGCCGTTCACCGCCATGGTTGTGATGATGGACATGGGTATGACCATGGTGCTCGTCGGAGCTGTGATGGCCACTCGCGTCAGGGTGGTGGTGCTCATGACCATGGTGCCAAAGTTCTGCCTTGTCGAGCAAAAAGAAAAAGACCAGTCCGCCCAGCAACATGGCAAACAGTTGCTGCGCACCCATCTGGCTCTCGAACGCCTCCGGCAACAAATGCATGAAGGCGGTGGCCATCAAGGCGCCCGCGGCGAGGCTCAGCATGTGCTGGGTGTAGCGCCCGAGCATGGCCATGCCCAGAACGGCGGCGAGCAGGACACTGCCGACGCCGGCGGCGATGGTTCCAATCAGAATGGCGATCAAGGTCATGGGGTTCAAAAATCTCACATTAGCGGGGCAGACAACCAGCCGGTTTCGCACCGGGTCCGATGCTACCCACAAAAAAGGGCCGCAGTTGCGGCCCCCTGTCCCTGCGCCCCACGTTTTTCAGCCCACACCGTTGGCCTTGAACCAGGCCGTGGCCCGCTTCCAGCCGTCATCGGCGGCTTCTTTGCGGTAGCTCGGCCGGTAATCGGCATTGAAAGCGTGCGGTGTATCGGGGTAGACCACGAAGGTCGATGCCTTGGCAGCCGCGTTGCCCGCAGCCAAGGCGGCTTTCATCTTATCAACCGTGTCAAGCGGGATGCCGGTGTCGGCCCCACCATAAAGGCCTAGAACTGGACCGTTCAGCGCGCCCGCAATATCCACCGGCTGCTTTGGGTTGAGTTCGCTCGCCTGTCCCACCAAACGGCCATACCAGGCCACGCCGGCTTTGACCGCCGGGTTGTGCGCCGCATAAAGCCACACATGGCGCCCGCCCCAGCAAAACCCGGTCACACCCAGCCGGCTGGTATCGCCGCCATTGGCTGCAGCCCATTTCACGGTGGCATCCAGATCCCCCATGACCTGTGCATCGGGTACCTTGGAGACCACTTCGGCAATCAACTTGGCCATTTCGCCATAGCTTTGAGCATCGCCCTGGCGCACAAACAGTTCAGGCGCGAGTGCCATGTAGCCCAGGTGCGCAAAGCGCCGGGCCACATCGGCAATGTGTTCATGCACACCAAAAATTTCCGACAACACCAACACCACAGGCAAGCCCGTTTTGCCCGCTGGCGCTGCGCGGTAGACCGGCATCTTGAAGCCGTTCACGTCGATCAACACCTCACCAACGGTCAGTCCGTCGGCCGATGTTTTGACCGCGGTCTGCGCCATGATGGGCAAGGCGGCAGCGGCGTAGCCCACGCCCAGGGCCGCCTTCAATGCCGTTCGCCGCGTGGCTCCATTGCCCAGCTCACGGGCATCGAGCAAGGCCTGGCTGTCAACAATCAGATCGTTTTGAGGCATCGAAAATCTCCTGTTCAAAGATGCAGAATGAGGCAATCGCACTGCGGACGGTGCCAGTGTAGACAGATCCGGTCAGCACCGCCAAGTTCACAAACGCTTTCAATACCGGCGTTGCGGGCTTGGGCGCAGCCGTCCACAATGGTCAAGGTAACGGAGACAAGCGGGAGGCAATCACCATGCAGACACTCGGCCCCATCCTTCAGTTTCTGGGCAATGAGAACCACACCTGGGGCGTCAGCTTGCTGCTGATTGCCGCGCCCGGTGACCCGCCCCCCACGCTCCAGCTCGATCCACCCGCCCAGGCCGGTCCGCCCACCTCAAGCGTAGTTCCTGGACACCCCGGCGTCGCCTGGCGCTTTGATATCGCCGTACCCCAAGGCAATGCCGCGGTGGAAGTCAACTACCAATGCAACGGCACCGCACACCGGTTCCAGGTTCCAGCTCAAGGGACCTCACCCAATCTGGGCTACGTTTCGTGCAATGGTTTTTCAGACCTGCGCGTCAAGAAGAGCCTCAAGGAACCGCAAGCCCTGTGGTCACGCCTGGCCCGCCTGCACCAGCAGATTGACCGCGTCGACACCACGACCTACGGCCCCCTACATGTCCTGCTCATGGGAGGCGACCAGATCTACAGCGACGATATGTGGACCGCCATCCCTGAACTGCTCGCCTGGACGGAACTGCCCTGGCCACGTCGCATCAGGGCGCCATTCACCGCATCCATGCGCAGCGCACTGCAAAAGCACTATGCCCAACTCTACATGGACCACTGGGGCCAGCCCGAGCAGGCGGCCATGCTTGCCAGCGTGCCCGCAGTGATGATGTGGGACGACCACGACATCATCGATGGATGGGGCTCACACCCCACAGAGCTCCATGAGTGCGCGGTGTTTCAGGGCATTTTTATCGCCGCAAAAGCCGCATTCGAACTCTTTCAGCGCCAGATGCTGGGCGCCCCGCCACCGGCGACCCTGCCCACCCAAGACCACCACAACAGCGGATACCGCTTCGGCTCGGCCGGGCTGCTGGTGCTCGACATGCGCAGCGAGCGCAGCCCCCGCCGCGGTGACATCAATGCCACCGGCGGTTTGCTGAACGCCGAGCAGGTGATGAGCGAAAAAAGCTGGCGCGCCGTCTACCAGTGGCTTGATGCCCAGGCCGCCGTGGGCGATATGAAACATCTCTTTGTCATGAGCAGCATCCCTGTGGTGCACCCCAGTTTTGAGCTGCTCGAAAAAATGCTCGGCATCCTGCCTGGCAAGCAAGAGATTGAAGACGACCTGCGAGACCACTGGACAAGCCCGCCCCACAAGGCAGAGCGCCTGCGCCTGGTTCACCGGTTGCTGCAAGCCAGCGCAACCGGTACCCGCATCACCATTCTTTCAGGCGATGTACACGTGGCCGCCGTCGGCGTCATCGAGTCGGACCGGACCGACGTGCCGGAAAATGCCCGCATCGTGAACCAGCTCACTTCCAGCGGCGTGGTTCACCCGCCCCCCTTGGGCGTAGCGCTCTATTTTCTCGAACAAGCCTGCCAACAGATCGAAACCATCGACCGCGGCATCACCGGCGCCATGTACGAATTCCCCACCACACGCCACCGCATGATCGGTTGCCGCAACATCATGACCATTCAGCCCGATGCGCCCGGCAAAGGCGACCGCATCTGGGTCAACTGGTGGGCCGAGGGCGAAGCCCACCCCTACACCAAGGTGATTCACGCCGTGAAGTGACGCTCGGCAAAGCCGGGCCTCAGTGGGCCTTGTCCCAGTTCGGTCCCATGCCGACTTCCGCCAGAAGCGGCACCTTGAGTTCGGCCACGCCCGCCATCAGGCGTGGCACTTCGGTCCTGACCCAGTCCACCTCGCCCTCAGGCACCTCGAACACCAGTTCATCGTGCACCTGCATGATCATCTTGGTGGCGCGTTTCTGTTCGTCCAGTGCTTTCTGCACCGCGACCATGCTGAGCTTGATCAGATCGGCCGCCGTGCCCTGCATGGGCGCGTTGATGGCAGCGCGCTCCAGGCCGGCCAGCTTGGCGCCCTTCTGGTCTTGTATGCCGGGCAGTTGCAAGCGGCGGCCGAACACCGTTTCCACATAGCCTTTTTCCCTGGCCATGGCTCGGGTGTCGTCCATGTACTTCTTGACGCCAGCGAAACGCTCGAAATAGCGGGTGATGTAGTTTTTGGCCGCCGTGTTGTCGATGCCCAGTGACTTGGCCAGACCAAAAGCGCCCATGCCGTAGATCAAACCGAAGTTGATCACCTTGGCCGAGCGGCGCTGGTCGGCGCTCACCTGCTCCACAGCCACGCCAAACACCTCGGCCGCCGTGGCCCGGTGCACGTCTTCGCCCGCCAGGAATGCGCGCAACAAGGCTTCATCGCCGCTGATGTGGGCCATGATGCGCAGCTCGATCTGGGAATAATCGGCGCTGACGATCAGGCTGCCCGCAGGCGCCACAAAGGCTTCACGCACGCGGCGACCTTCGGCCGTGCGAATCGGGATGTTTTGCAGGTTGGGGTCGTTGCTGGACAGCCGCCCGGTCACGGCAACCGCCTGGGCATAGTGGGTGTGAACCCGCCCGGTGCGCGGGTTGGCCAGCTGCGCCAGTTTGTCGGTGTAGGTGCCCTTGAGCTTGCTCAAGGAGCGGTGCTCCAGCAGCTTGGCCGGCAGCGGGTAGTCTTCGGCCAGTTTTTCCAGCACCTCTTCGTCGGTGCTGCGCGCGCCCGTAGCGGTCTTTTTGACCACCGGCATGCCCAGCTTGTCAAAAAATATCTCGCCCAGTTGTTTGGGCGAGCCAAGATTGAACGGCTGGCCGGCGATCTCGTAGGCCTCTTGCTCCAAGGCATGAATACGTTGACCAATTTCGTGGCTCTGTTTGGCCAGCGTGGGCGCGTCGATCAACACGCCATTGCGCTCGATGCGGTACAGCGTTTCGCTGCTGGCGATTTCCAGCTCGTAAATGAAGCGCAGTTTGTCATCGGCCAACAACTGGGGCCAAAGGGCGAGATGCACATCCAGCGTCTGGTCGCTGTCTTCGCAAGAATACTCGGCGGCCTTGGCCACATCGACCTGCGCAAACGGAATCTGGTGTGCGCCCTTGCCGCAAAGATCCTCGTAAGCGATACCGCTGCGGCCCAAATGGCGCTCGGCCAGGCTGGACAGGCCATGCGGCTTGTGCACCTCCAAGACATAGCTTTGCAGCATGGTGTCGTGCGCATAGCCCTGCACCTCGATGCCGTGGTTGGCGAACACATGGCGGTCGTATTTGACGTGTTGCCCGAGCTTCAAGTGGGCCGGGTTTTCCAGCCAGTGCTTGAGCTTGGCCAGCACTTCGTCCAGCGGCAACTGCTCGGGCGCATCCGGGCCCGCATGGGCCAGCGGAATATAGGCTGCTTCACCGGGTTTCACGCTGAACGAAATGCCCACGATCTGCGCCATCATTTCATCGAGCGAGGTGGTTTCGGTGTCCACCGCCACCAGTTCGGCGGCCTGTACGCGCTCCAGCCAGGTGTCGAACGCGGCCCAGGTGAGCACGGTGTCGTAGCCCTCAGTAGGCACAGCCGCAGCCACTTCGGGCCCGTCAAACAGGCCCGGCGGGCCGGCTTTTGCGGTTTTTGCCCCTTTGGGCGCTTTGGGCGCAGCCGGCGCGGCGTCGCCACCGCCCACGGCCTTGGCCAGTCCCTTGAATCCGTAGGTTTCGTAAAACGCCCGCAATGGCTCCGTTTGCGGCTCGCCCATGCGAATGCTTTCCAGTGAAGGCATGTCGGGGACCCAGCCGTTCAGATCGCAATCGGTTTTGATCGTCAGCAACTGGCGCCCGGTGGGCAGCCAATCCAGCGCCTGGCGCAGGTTTTCGCCCACGGCGCCCTTCATGTTGGCAGCGTTGTCCACAATGGCCTGCAGCGAACCAAACTCGGTGAGCCATTTGACGGCGGTCTTGGGACCCACTTTGTGCACGCCGGGCACGTTGTCCACCTGATCGCCCACCAAAATCTGGTAGTCCACCATCAGGCTGGCTGGCACGCCAAACTCTTCCAGCACCCCGGCCAGATCACGCCGCTTGCCACTCATGGTATCGATGATGGTGATGTGTTCGTTGACCAGCTGCGCGAGATCTTTGTCGCCGCTGGACACGATCACCTCCATGCCCTGCGCGGCGGCCGCCACCGCCAGCGTGCCGATCACATCGTCTGCCTCCACGCCCGGCACATCCAGTACCGGCCAGCCCATCAGCTTGACCACTTCGTGAATCGGCGCGATCTGCGAGCGCAAGTCGTCCGGCATGGGGCTGCGCTGCTCCTTGTAGGCCGGGTAGATCTCGTCGCGGAACGTGGGGCCTTTGGCGTCGAACACGCAGGCGGCATAAGCGCTCGGGTACTCCTTGAGCAGCTTGTTCATCATGTTGATCATGATGCGGGTGGCGCCGGTTTTTTGCTCCGTGCCATCGGGCAGGGTCACGCTCATGCTCTCGCCACCGGCAAAAAAAGCGCGGTACAGGTAACTGGAGCCGTCGACCAGCAACAGGGTGGATTTGGTGGTTTTTTCGTCAGACATGGCGCCATTGTGCGGGAAGCCGCAACCGCCATACTGCCCCCTACAATGCAAGATTACCCAATCATCTCGCTGCACGCCATGTCCAAGTCGAACTCTTTCCTGCCTGGGGCCCGTCTTTTCGCGCTGTCCATCGCCCTGACGGCAGCCTGCGCCGCCCAGGCCCAGACTGCGCAGACCAAGGAAAGCGCCACACCCGTGCCCGCTGAGAGCCCTGCGGCCAAGCCCGGCGAGCGCATCGAGCGCATCACCCATGAGGACGAACTCGCCCGGGTTGACGAACTGCGCGTGGGCGGTCAGACCCGCAGCATCGAAGTCACACCAAAAAATGGCGCACCCGCCTACGAAATCGCTCCCGCCCCCGGCGGTGCCAACCTGAGCGACAACCCTGCCAGCAAAGGCAGCACAGGCAAAAGCCGTTGGCGCATCCTGAATTTCTGATTCTTCATGGCTGTCTATACCGAAATCCCGTTTGCCGACGCCGCTGCACTGCTGGAACGCCTGAATCTGGGCACACTCACCGACTTGCGTGGCATCCAGGGCGGCATTGAAAACACCAATTACTTCGTTACCAGCGAAAAAGACGGCGCTACCCACGAGCATGTGCTCACCGTGTTCGAGCGCCTCGGCTTCGATCAACTGCCGTATTACCTGCACCTGATGAAACACCTGGCGGGCCATGGCATTCCTGTGCCCGCGCCCGCAGCCGATGCATCCGGCGAGGTGATGCACCGGCTGCTGGGCAAACCTGCCGCTGTGGTCGACAAGCTGCGCGGTCACAGTGAGCTGGTGCCAACGGTCAGGCATAACGAAGCGGTGGGCGCCATGCTGGCGCGCTTGCACCTGGCCGGCCGCGATTTCGCCATGAGCCAGCCCAACCTGCGTGGCCTGGCCTGGTGGAATGACACTGTGCCCGTGGTGATGCCCCACCTGGAAGACAGCCAACGCCAGCTCCTGCAATCCGAACTGGCCCACCAGAACCACATAGCCTCAACACCCGCTTACGCCGCCTTGCCGCGTGGCCCGGTACACGCCGACCTTTTCCGCGACAACGTGATGTTTGAAGACGGCACCCTCACCGGCTTCTTCGATTTCTACTTCGCGGGCAACGACACCTGGCTCTTCGATCTGGCCGTGTGCCTCAACGACTGGGCGGTCAGCCACGGCGACCCAGCCATCGATGGCGAACACCAGCCCGAGCTGGCCCAAGCCATGCTGACGGCCTATCAGCGCGTGCGCCCGCTGAGTGCCGCTGAACGCAGCCTCTTGCCAGCCATGCTGCGCGCCGCCGGTCTGCGCTTTTGGCTTTCCCGGTTGTGGGATTGGCATTTGCCACGCGATGCCGCCATGCTCCAGCCCCACGACCCAACCCATTTCGAGCGCGTGTTGCGGGCCCGCGCCACCGAGGCGCGCAACCTGGCCATCACCTTGCTCGAAGAGCCTGCACTAGCGGCCTGACCCCAACAACCCATGCGACTCAAGCACGTTCCCGCCAGCACCGGTATCCAATGGGTGAAACAAGGCGTTCAAACCTTTTTCCGCCAACCGTTTGCGATTTCCGGCCTTTTCTTCATGTTCATGGCGGCTCTGTCGCTGATGTCCATCGTGCCGTTTCTGGGCTCCATGGTGGCCATCGCGATCACCCCTGCGGCCACACTGGGTCTCATGGCCGCCAGCCGGGATGCCAGCAGAGGCGTGTTTCCCATGCCCTCCACCCTGATCACGGCTTTCCGAAAGGATCCGAAAAGCACCCGCGCAATGCTGATTCTGGGAGGCATTTATGTGGCGAGCCTGTTGCTGCTGGTGACCGTGGCCATGTTGCTGGGCCCGACCCTGCCCGATGACGTGGCAGAAACCGGGCTGACGCCCGAGGTGATCAGCACCATTTTCAACAGCCCCGGGCTCTGGCTGAGCCTGCTGCTTTACATTCCCGTCCTCATGATGTTCTGGCATGCCCCGGCTCTGGTTCACTGGCATGGTGTGACACCGGTCAAAAGCCTGTTTTTCAGTCTGCTGGCCTGCTGGACGAACAAGGGCGCCATGGTGATGTACTCGCTGGCCTGGTTCGGACTGTTGATGATCAGTGTCTTTGTTGTCACCATGATCAGCCGGGCGATCGGTGGCGCAGCCATGGGTTTTGCCGTGTATCCGCTGATGCTGGTAATGGCTTCGGTTTTCTACGCTTCGCTGTTCTTTACCTACAAAGACAGTTTCGAATTCGACACCGATCTCGACGCGGTAATTGACTGAAAGACGTCTCTGGAGAAAAAAAGGGCCTGGCCTCTCACGAGACCAGACTTTTTTTTGTGGGCGCAGCGTCAGATCAACGCTTGTGAGTGCGTTCAGACCCATGAGCGCCGACTTCGTGCCCCGTCTGCCTGTGCTGCAGATCTGGCTGCTGGGGGTTGGCCGTCAAGTAACCCACCGCCGCGCCGAACTTGTCTTTGTAGTTGGCATTGATCATCGGGTCCAGCGTGGAGGCCACAGCGCTGGGCAAGCCATCGCCAGGGTGCTGGAAATTGCTCATGATGTATGTCCAGCCGTTGATATCGTCAACCGCGTGCAAGCCGGTCGACTCGGCGCCCGCGGGGGTGGACATCACGCGCGACAGCGTCCGGGTGTCGATGTTGTACGCCCACAGGAAGTTGTTGACGTGCATGCCGCTGTCCTCGCCAATGAAGAGCGTGCGCATTGTTTCCGAGTACTTGAGGTTGTCGGGGTTGGCAATGGCATCGGGGTTGGCCGTGTTGCCCAGGCTGTCGGCGGCGCCCAGGTCTTCACCAATCAACAGGGCCCTGGTGTCGACTGGAATCCAGTCGCTCTTGATGAGCGCGCCGGTATGGTCTCTTGAGCCACCCGAAAGGTTCATGGCCATCACCGCGCCAGCCTGGAGAGCCGCCGGAATCGCGATGCCGCTCGCCGGGAAGTTGCCTTTGGCATTGTTCAACACCATGGAATCGCGGCAGGCAGACAGTGCGGAGTAAGCCACTTTGTCGGCGGCGTTGACGGTGGTCCCTTCCATCTTCGTGAAGCCCATGCTCGCACCCAGGTAGGCGGCGTAGCGGTGGGTTTCAAGGAAGGCGGCGGCTTTCTCCATGCCCGTCTTGAGCTTGATCCATTCAAACTTGCCACCCACGCCAATTTTCGTGTAGCTGGCATCAGCCGGATCGGCCACGAAGCGATCAAAGATATCGGTGGCCAGCGTGCTCCCGGCCAGACGCTTGATCTCTTTGCTGCTGGCCGATCCAAGCTTGATCCAGCTCAGTGCCGCCGCCCCTTGCGTCGGATCGATTGAGAAGCCGGCACCCACTTTGGCCACATACAGCGAACCCGACGACAGGTCATTTTTCCGGTCGGCTACAAACACGAACAAACCGCCGTTCGTGGTGTCATCCCCCATCAATGCGGTACGGGCATCGGGCATCATTTGCACCAGCTCGTGGGAAATGCGGCCCATGCAGTAGTGCTTCCTGATCGTGCCTGAACCGTCGCGGTTCACGCTGACCTCCGGCATGTGACCGTAATGATAGGGGTTGGCCTTGGCTGGGTCAGCCGAGGCCGTGGCATCGCCGTAGAGGTTTTCGATGAATGCCTTGAACTGGCTGTTGCTTGCGGCGGTGAACGCATCGGGCTCGTACTCCTCGCTGGAGAGGTGCGTACCCCAAGGCGAGAGGCTTGCTCCGCAGGTGATCCACAGGCCGTTCACACTGGAAGTGTCCACGTTATGGTATTTCACCAACTTGAGCTTGCCTGTTTTCGGGTCCTGGTCAAGGGTCAGCACGGCAATGGGTGAAGGCAGTTTGCCGTACATGCTGGTTGCACCATCAGCCGCCAGAGATGTGTATTCGAACTGAACCACGGCAAACACAGGCTTGCCCTTGACGCCGTGCACCTTGGCATGTTCAACGGTGAGCAGCGAGGTGCCGTCGGGCGAGTCGGAAAAATACTGCCGCGCACCGGACGGCCCGGTGGTGTCCACAATCGGCTTGCCGTGGATATCGAAGTAGCTGCCGGCCACGATGGAGCCGCCATTGAGGTTGGCCACTTCATCACCGGTCATGAAGAGGGGCTCATAGGCCAGCTGGAAATCGGTGGATGTACCATCACTGAAGGTGGTCGTCATGACCGAACCCACCGTGGTGGTGGCCATGGCGGCAGCATCGGCCAGCGAAGGTGCGGCCATGGAACTGAAGCTCACGCTTTCGAGGGCAGCGCCACCACCACAGGCGGCGAGCAAAGCGGTTGAACTGGCCAGTGCACCGGTCAACGGCAACATGGGCGCGCTGGTCAGCATTTTTAGAACCTGGCGGCGCGAGGTGAGGACGGCTTCGGTCATGGTCGAGGGCTCCTTTTGAACGCCACCCTTCCATGCATGAAAGACAGCGCAGTTTAAAAGCCTGACTGTGGCCACCTTCCATGTCAGGACCATGAATGGCCAGTGACGGCGCCATGACACGGTCACCCCCTCGCTCTTGGCCCGGCAGAACCCCGATGCCATGCGTTTGTCTTGTCACTGTCACACGGTTTTCACACAGCCTCGCCACACTCCGCTGCGGTACATGAACCCTTCTTGAGGAACACCGTGAGCAAAAACACCCAACGCCCCACCGACTCTTTCAGCGGCGACGACATCAACACCAGCGCCAACCCGCAGTTCGACCACGTGCTGCAAGCCCGCCTGAGCCGGCGCAACATCTTGCGCGGCTCCATCGGCATGGCCGGCATGGGCCTGATCGGCGCCGCTGGCCTGGCCGGCTGCGCCAGCAGCGCCCCCATGACACCGGTTGCCAAAGCGCTCACCAGCCTGGGCTTCAAGCCCGTGGCCAAGGGCATGACCGATGCCGTGATCGTGCCCGAAGGCTATTCGGCACAGGTCATCTACGCGCTGGGCGACCCGCTGTCGGCCAACGTGCCCGCGTTCAAGAACGACGGCACGGACGAGCACTTTGACCAGCGCGCCGGCGACCACCACGACGGCATGGAGTGGTTCGGCCTCGACGAACAAGGCAAGCCTTCGCGCCACGGCGCCACGCGCGGCCTGATCGCGATGAACCATGAAGCCACGACCGACGAAAAACTCTCCTCCTTCTTCATTCATGCCAACGGCGGCACGGCCACCCTGCCTCGCCCCACGGCCGAAGTCGACAAAGAGCTCATGATCCACGGCCTGTCCGTGGTTGAAATGCGCAAGCAGGGAGATCGCTGGGCCTACAACCCTGCCTCCGGCTACAACCGCCGCGTGACCACGATGTCCGAAGCCGCCATCCATGGCCCGGCCCGCGGCAGCGAGCACCTGGTGACCCGTTTCTCCTCCGACGCCAGCAAGGTGCGCGGCACGCTCAACAACTGCGGCGCCGGCCCAACCCCTTGGGGCACCTACGTGTCGGGCGAAGAAAACTGGTTTGGCTATTTCCACCGCGACGCCAAAGACGACACCGCACGCAAAGGCGACAAACAGGTACAGGCACTCAACCGATACGGCCGCAAAGCCGGCGCCGCGAGCCGCCACGGCTGGGAAAGCGCAGGCCAAGCCGATCAATACGCCCGCTGGAACAACAGCGCCACCGGCGCCAGCGCCAAAGACGACTACCGCAACGAGATGAACACGTTCGGCTACATCGTCGAGCTCGACCCCTACGACAAGGCCCAGGTGCTGCGCAAGCGCAGCGCGCTGGGCCGCATGGGTCACGAAAACGTAACCTTCTCCCCAGTGGAGCCGGGCAAGCCGGTGGTCGCCTACATGGGTGACGACTCGCGTGGCGAGTACATGTACAAATTCGTCTCCGATGCCCTGTGGGACGCCGCCGACGCCAGCAACCGCCTGGCCGCTGGCGACAAATACCTCGACAAAGGCACGCTGTACGTCGCCCGCTTCAAGGAAGACGGCACCGGCGAATGGATCGAGCTGTCGATGAAGAACCCTAAGATCGCAGGCCATGCGGCTTTCCAGTTCACATCCGAAGCCGATGTGGCCATCTTCACCCGCCTGGCCGCTGACGCGGTTGGGGCCACCAAGATGGACCGTCCGGAATGGGGCGGCGTGAATCCGCGCAATGGCGAGATCTACTTCACGCTGACCAACAACAGCAAGCGCACCGCCGAAACCACCGATGCGGCCAACCCGCGCTACTACACCGACAAGAAAGGCAGCAAGGAGCAAAAGGGCAACGTCAACGGCCACATCATGCGCATGGCTCAGGCCCAGCCGGCCGACGTCAACTTCCGCTGGGACATCTACCTGTTCGCATCCGAAGCCGGCGCTGACCGCAGCACCGTCAACCTGTCCAACCTGACCGACGAAAACGACCTGTCCTCACCCGACGGCCTGGTGTTCAGCAAGGCCACCGGCATCTGCTGGATCGAAACCGACGACGGCGCCTACACCGACACCACCAACTGCATGTTGCTGGCTGCCTTGCCGGGGCAACTCGGTGATGGCGACGCCAAGGCGCTGAAGTACGGCGACAAGACCGTTACCACCTACGCTGGCAAACCGCAAACCCCCGCCACCCTCAAGCGCTTCCTGGTCGGCCCCAAGGGCGCGGAGATCACCGGCATCTGCGAAACCCCGGACGGCAAGGCGCTGTTCATCAACATCCAGCACCCGGGCGAAAACACCGCCATGGCCGATGTTGGCAACCCCGCCAACTATGAAAGCCAATGGCCTGCCAACATCGGCTACGGCGCAGGCAAGCGCCCCCGTTCAGCCACCATCGTGATCACCAAAAACGATGGCGGCCTGATCGGCGCCTGACACCTGCCTGCACCGAAGAATGGCCCGGTCCGGCCCCACCGGGCTATTCTTTCGCTCGCCTCTGGCCAGTGCCTTGCGCCTCAAAAACGCTTCCCGCCCGTCGATGGTCACACAAACGTCATGCCAATGTCACGAAAGACGCCCCGCAGGTGGCTATGCTCATGAAAGAGAAACCCTGGCGCTTCGCCAGCGACAACACACCTCCCGTCTCTTTACTTCTGCCGGAAAGCAAACCCATGCAAGCCCTGAAAAAAGCCCGCAAACTGATCGAGAAAAAGCCCGCCAAACAGTCGGTGCTGACGCTTTCGAAACTCATCCTCGCGCTCGAGTCTGAAACACCATTCAATCTGTCCGAGCTGTACCAGCTCGACTACGACGATTTCGAGCTCGCCCTGGAAGTCATCAAAGACTGGCGCCTTGACCGCTACTACAGCACCAAGGCCGTGCTGCTCGGGCTTTCGATGCAGGTTGAAGAGGTGGCCAGCGCCGAGCCAAACACCGAGACACCTGCTGTGGCTGCTGCCTGAGCAACCCGCCCCGAATCGGCCGGCCCCGTGTTGTGCACGGGGCTTTTTTTCGCCTGTTCGGTGGCGAACAACATGCTCAGCCAATACCCCGTTGTGACACCACAACGCGGCGAGCCCATCGCGGGTGTTGTCACAAAGGTTTTATGGACGGCTGCTGCAATACAGCCACCCGATCGCAACCAGCGACGGTCGGAGAGCGCACCAGGGTGGATGTGCTCTCCGTCAACCCTGTATTGGAGTTATCCATGAAAAAGAACCTGATCGCTCTGGCCGTACTGGCCGCCTCAACCGGCGCCATGGCGCAGTCGTCGGTCACCATCTACGGTCGCGTGGACTTGTCGGTGGGCGCCGAGAAAAACCTCGGCGAGTCGAGCAAGACCAAAATGTTCAACGGCGGCGAAGCGGGCCTCACCACATCACGCTGGGGCCTCATCGGCACCGAAGACCTGGGTGGCGGTCTCAAAGCCAAATTCAAGTTCGAACAGCGCATCAACGCCACCACGGGCGAGATTCAAAGCCCGTCCTTCAAGGCCGAGACCAGCGTAGGACTTGCCGGCGGATTTGGCGCGGTCAAGATGGGCCGTTTCTCGACCGTGTATGACGATGTGATCGCCCTGGGCAACAGCAACATTGTTTTCGATTCGGCGTTCACCCCGGCTTCCAACGGCGTGTACAAGTCGGGTGGCGACTACAGCAGCCGCTTCAACAACCAGATCCGTTATGAAGCCCCCTCCATGGGTGGCTTCTACGCTGGCCTGGGTTACGCCTTTGAACAGAACACCGGCGAGAAGGACACCATGGCCGGTTTCATGGCCGGCTACAAGAACGGCCCGATCAACGTCGGGCTGGGCTACCAGAACGAAAAAGGCAGCGACAACACGTACACGGCCATCTCTGGCTCATACGACCTGGGCGTGGCGGCCTTGTCCGCCGGCTACAACAACCGCAAAGGCTCCAATACCAATGGCAAAGACAACGAATTCAGTCTGGGCGTGACGGTGCCCGTGGGTGCTTTCAAGGTCTCTGGCGGCTTTGCCTCCAGCAAAACCACGATCGCAGGCAACACCGCAGCCAAGGCCTCCGGTTTTGCGCTGGGCGCCACCTACAGCCTGTCCAAGCGCACCCGACTGTACGCAGGATTGCGTGACTTCACTGTCGAGAGCGGCGCAGGCGTGAAAACCAAGGACAACACCTTGTACGCCATGGGCGTGCGCCACGACTTCTGATCTGTTGACCAGAGGTGTCTGACCGTCTCGATCAAGCTCGAAAAGGACCTGGATCGGAACCGGTCGCCCAGATTGTGCGAGGGGGGGCTGCCTCCACCAGAGCCGCGTATTTCTTTCGGGGTCGCATCACCAGTGGATGCGGCCCCTTTTTTGACTGAGCGGGCCGTAGCATCAATCTGGCAAGTATTGCTCGCTCCAACTTTCACTGACCACGCCAGTGCGCAACAGGGCCTCGATCTCCTCATCGGTCTTGCCGAGCTCTTTGAGCACCGCGCGGGTTGAAGCGCCGTATTTCTCAGCCGGCTGCAATGCATAAATCTTCCCGCGTTGCGGGCGTATCGCAAACGGGTCGAGCTGCGTCACCGTGTGACCGCTGGGGTGGTCCGCGTAAACCGAGAAGGCGTAACTGCCTTGGTCGGTGCCTGGCTTGCCATCGGCCGGTCGGCTGTTGTAGACGCGAATGGATTCGATGTTTTCGCAGATCGCTGCACCAATGTCGGCCGCTTGCAAACGTTCCACCCAGTCCACCGCGCGGGCATTCATGAATGCCTGCGCCAAAAAGGCAGCGCGCTCCTCTTTGGGCACCTGCGAGAGGCCTTCCAGCCCCTCCACCTTCTCGAAGCGGGGCAAATCCACCTCGTAGGCGCTGAGCAAAACAAAGCGATCGGACGAGGTGTAATAGAAGCGCGACAAGGCGTCGTAACCCACCACTTCCCGCCCGGCCGGCTCATCGAACAAGCCTCGGCGCACGTAGTCGTAACAAAACGGCAGTTGGGCCAGGTTGCTCAACGCCGAGAGCGAGGTGCGCGGACGGCCTGCGCGGCCCGTCTTGAGCTTCTGATACAGCGCCGCCGCAATGCCCAGCGAGCCGCCAAAGCCACACATCACATCGATGGTGCCCACGTGGGCATGTTCTTCAGGCGTGTCCATCGAGCCGCCAAAGCGGGTCATGATGCCGGTGGTGGCCTGCACCAGGTCGTCATAGCCCAGGTAGCCCGAGCGGGGTCCGGGCAGCGGCCCGCTGAAGCAGTCGAGCTTGCAGAAGATGGCATCCGGATTGAGTTTCTTGAGGCTCTCTTCATCGAGGCCCATGGCGCGCACCTGGCGGTCGGGCGCGTTCCAGACGATCACATCGCTGTTCTTGACAAGCTCGTCAAGAATCGCGCGCCCTTCGGGCTGTGTGATGTCGGTCAACACCGAGCGCTTCTCGCGCATGTGCGACATGCCAAAAATCACCGTGTTCCAGCAGTCGTAAAACGGTTTGGCCGGATCCAGCTTGATCACCTTGGCGCCAAACCGGCTCAGGTAGGCCACTGAATGGGGCCCGGCGATCACGTTGCACAAATCCAGAATGCGCACGCCGTCGAGCCAGCCATCGCGCGCATTCTTCTGGCGCACGCGGGGCAACTTGGTTTCGATGGCCACCAGCGCCTTGAGCGCCTGTTCAAAAGTCACATTGCGCCGCGCGCGCGGGCTCACCATGGCCGCGCCGCTTTCCTCCAGCCAGACCATGGGGCCGGGCTGGGTCATGGGGCCGAACTCGGGGTCGTGCACCTCCACCATCAAACCGGCGGTCTCCGCGTGGTCATCGTTGATCCACTCCTGCAACCAGCGGTGCGGCGCCCCAGGGAAATTGCCGCGGCCGAAAATGCGCTCCCATTCCTTGGCGGTGCGCGTCATGAACACCTCTTTCATGCGCGCTGAAATGCGATCGGCCCAGGCCTTGGGCAAGGGGTAAACGCCCAGCGACACCTCGTGCGCCCATTCGCTCACAGGCCGGTAGGTGTCCTCCTCTTCGGTCAGGCCTTCGGCCACCAGCTCATCGTACAAACCCAGCGCCTGCAGGCAGCGCTTGGCATGGTGCTTGTGGCTCGGGCACACGACATAGAACATGCGACCGTCTTTGCATTTGTAGCTGCGGTAGAACGGGTCGAGCAGCTCTTGCAGATCGTCGTAAGAAAGGTTCATCGGCAGGCCTTCGGTGCGCCGGCGCTCGATCTCTTTTTCGCGCTGGGTTTTGTAGCGCTCGGGGTAGTTGTCGACCTTGATGGAGTTGTAGCTGAGGCCCTCCATCACCGCCGACGCCAGCGGCACTTCGACCTGATCGCCCAGGCCGGTGCGCTCGCGCGCTTGCAGCGCCAGCACAACCGCCGAAGCGGCGAGCATGGTGCCGTAGGCCGATGCCAGCGGCAGCGGTGAGAAAGAAGGGTTGATGCCCATCAGCACCCGGTTCAGGCCCATGTCGGTGAACACCCCCGACTGGGCATTGATCACGCTCTCAAAGGCCCGCCAGTCGCAGCGCAGTTCGTCGTTCGACGCGAAACCGGGGATGGACAGCGTGATCAGCTCAGGCCGTGATGCGCGCAACCCGGTCAGATCAATGCCCAGACGCGCCATCACACCGGGGCGGAAGTTCTCCACCAGGATGTCGGCCTCCTCAATCAGGGCCAGCGCCTGCTCCAGGCCTTCCGGGGACTTCAGGTCGATGGTGACGGTCAGTTTGTTGCGGTTCAGGGTGGCATTGGCGGGGCTCTGCCACAGCGGCCCGCCCGGAGGGTCGATGTGCACCACGGTGGCGCCGAGATCGGCCAGGATCATGGCAACGGCCGGACCGGCCATGTATTGGCCAAAGTCAACGACCTTGACGTTGCGCAGGGGAAGAAGGGAAGCGTCGGAAGTGGCCATGGCTGTGAATGTGCGATGGGAAAAGTGAGAGCTTTTCTGATGAAAGCGAAACGGGATCAAGCCCAAGCGCCATGTGGGGCAGACCTTGCGGGACAAGCCAATCGCTGTTCCGGCAAGGTCTGCAATCCGGCGCTTGCGCCTTTAGCGCCGGGGAGGCTGCGAAGCGATCAGGTGCTGATGGTCTTCAAGATCGGCGAAGTCGGCCTTGAGCCAGCGCATCAGTGACCAGGTCAGGATCACCAACACCGGAATCAAGGGCAATGCCACGATGATGGTCGAGGTCTGCACCGGCTTCAAGCCCCCGATCTGGATCAGGAATGCACCGATGCCCGCCAGGATCAGCGCCCAGGTGATGCGCAGCGAGCGCTTGGGCTCCTGGTAGCCGGTCAGCTCCTGCGAGGTGACCGATGCCAGCACATAGGCGGCGCTGTCCAGCGTGGTGGCCAGGAAGATGAAGCACAGCAGGATGAAGGCGCCGGTGATGAGGCCGCTCATGGGCAATGTGCCGAGAATGGCCTGCACCGTGGCCGGAATGCCGCCCGCACCATTGAGGATGGCCGCCACATCAAGTTTGCCGGAGATCTGAAGGTCGAGCGCATAGCCGCCCCAGACAGCAAAGAACACCCAGCAGCCGAGCGAGCCCCAGACCATCTCGGCAATGATCAGCTCACGGATGGTGCGGCCACGCGAAATGCGCGCCACGAACAAGCCCATCATCGGCGCATAAGCAATCCACCAGGCCCAGTAAAAGACGGTCCAGTCCTTGAAGAAGCTGGATTTGCCCACCGGGTCGGTCCAGGTGCTCATCGAGATGAAGTTGGACGCCATCCGGCCAAAGCTGTTCACCGCGCCGTCCACCATGAACTGGGTTGGCCCGACCATGAAGGTGAAGAGCAGCATGGCCAGTGCCATGATCACGTTCACATCGGACAAGATCTTGATGCCTTTGGCCAGGCCGAACCAGACGCTGGTGCCAAACATGATGGTCCACAAGGCCAGCATGCCCATCTCAAGCAGGAACGAATCTTCAACCCCGAACAGGCCGGCGGCCAGCGTGGACACCAGCGGCACCGCGAGTCCCAGCGAGGTGGCAACCCCGCCGACGATGCCGAACACCACCACCGCGTCGAGCACGACGCCGAGCCAGCCGTCAGACTGCTTGCCCAGCACGCCACGAGCAGCCACCGACAGGCGCGCGCCCGACTGGCGTTTTACATACATCGAATAGGCGATTGGAATCGCGGGCAGGCAGTAGAAGGCCCATGGCGTCAGGCCCCAGTGGAACTGCCCGTAGGTCAAGGCCCACTCGGCCGCCGCCTGGGTCTTGGCCTCGACACCGAACGGCGGGCCGGTGTAGTAATAGATCGGCTCGACCCAGGCCCAGTTCACGATGGCAATACCGATGCCGCCGCAAAAGATCATGGCGATCCAGCTGAAGTACGAAAACTCGGGGGTGTCGTCGGCGCCGCCCAGGCGCACGTTGCCGTAGCGGCTGAAGGCCAGGCCGATCAGGAACACGACAACGGCCAAGCCGGCCACCATGTACAACCAGCCGAACGTGCCGGTGGTGAACGAAAACGCGGCCGAGATCATGGCCGAGCTCGACTCCGGGAACATCAGCAAAGGCCCAACGACCCCTGCCAGCAGCAGCAACGACAAAGAGAACACGCGCATGTCCACGCGGTCTCCGCTGTTCATCATTTTTGACATTTTTGTCTCCTTCTTTTTTATCAACCAAAAAAATGGTCGTCTGCCGTGAACGGGTCGTCAGGGTCTGCGCCCGGTTCGACCCACAACGGCTGAGAACAACCTTGCACCCATCAACCTATCAAACCCACCCCGGCGGACAGCTTCCTGTTCGCCTCGATAATCCATCGCGCGGCTTTCTCCGCGATCATCAAGGTGGGTGAATTGGTGTTGCCGCTGGTAATGGTCGGCATCACGCTTGCATCGACCACCCTCAAGCCATCCACCCCGCGAACCCGCAGATAGGGATCAACCACCGCGGTGGGGTCATCGGCGCGCCCCATCTTGGCCGTACCCGCCGGGTGAAAAATCGTGTTGGCGATGTCGCCGGCCAGCCGTGCCAAGGCCTCGTCCGACTGGAACTCCACGCCGGGCTTCCACTCCTCCGGCAGGTACTTCGCCATCGCCGGCTGGTTCACGATCTCGCGCACCTGGCGCAGGCTTTGCGCCGCGATCAGGCGGTCTTCGGCGGTGTGCAGGTAGTTGGGTGCGATGGCAGGCGCATCGGAGGCCTTGTTGCTGGTGATGGTCACGCTGCCCCGGCTCGTGGGGTTGAGGTTGCACACGCTGGCGGTGAACGCAGGGAAGCGGTGCAGGTCTTCGCCAAACGCATCCAGGCTCAGCGGCTGCACGTGGTACTCCAGATTGGCATAGGGCTGCGAAGGATCGGATCTGGTGAACGCGCCCAGCTGGCTGGGCGACATGCTCATCGGGCCCGAGCGCTTGAGCAGGTATTCCAGTCCGATGCTGGCCTTGCCCACCAGGCTGTTGGCCAGGGTGTTGAGCGTGGACACACCCTTGACCTTGAACACGGCGCGGATCTGCAAATGGTCTTGCAAGTTCTGACCCACGGCAGGCAGGTCCAGCGTCATGTCAATGCCCAGGCGCTTCAGGTGTTTTGCATCGCCGATGCCCGAGAGCTGCAAAATCTGAGGCGATCCGATGGCCCCCGCGCTGAGGATGACTTCGGCGGCCGCACGCACGGTCACCCGCTGCCCGCCGCGCATGACTTGCGCGCCCAGGCAGCGCGGCCGACCCGGCCCTTTGGAGAAGTCGAGTTTTTCAACATGCGCCTCGGTCCAGACCGAGAGGTTGGTGCGGTTGCGCGCAGGGCGCAAAAAGGCTTTCGAGGTGTTCCAGCGCCAGCCCGATTTCTGATTGACTTCGAAGTAGCCCACGCCGGCGTTGTCGCCCTTGTTGAAATCATCTGTCCGCGGCACGCCAGCCCCGACCGCCGCTTCGGCAAACGCTTCCAGCACGTCCCAGCGCAGGCGCTGCTTCTCCACACGCCATTCGCCGCCGCTGCCGTGCAGCGCCTTGAAGCCGGTTGAGGCATCACCACCCACATCCATGCGGTAGTGGTTTTCATGGGCCTTGAAGTCCTTCAGCGAGTGCTCCCAATCCCACTCGGCCTCACCGGTTGCAGCGGCCCAGCCATCGTAGTCGCGCGCCTGGCCGCGCATGTAGATCATGCCGTTGATGCTTGAACAGCCACCCAGGGTCTTGCCTCGCGGATAGCGCAGGCTGCGGCCATTGAGGCCCGGGTCAGGCTCGGTCTGGTAGAGCCAGTCGGTGCGCGGGTTGCCAATGCAGTAGAGGTACCCGACCGGGATGTGGATCCAGGGGTAGTTGTCTTTCCTGCCCGCTTCGAGCAGCAAGACCTTTTTGGATGGATCTGCGCTCAGGCGGTTGGCGAGGAGGCAGCCGGCCGTGCCAGCGCCCACGATGATGTAGTCGAAGTCGGTGGCGCTCACGGCAGTGCTCCTTCAGCGTGCCACGGGCATGGTGAACTCGGCGCCTTTGGCGATGCTCTCAGGCCAGCGCTGCATCACCGATTTCTGCTTGGTGTAGAAGCGCACGCCCTCCTCCCCATAGGCATGCATGTCGCCAAACAGACTCTTCTTCCAGCCTCCAAAACCGTGCCAGGCCATGGGCACCGGAATCGGCACGTTGACGCCCACCATGCCCACCTGAACACGGCGGGAAAATTCGCGCGCGGCGTTGCCATCTCGGGTAAACAGGCTCACGCCGTTGCCGAACTCGTGAGCGTTGATGAGGTCGATGCCTTCGGCAAACGACTTCACGCGCACGCAGGCCAAAACCGGTCCGAAGATCTCTTCGCGGTAAATCTTCATGTCGGCTGTCACATGGTCGAAAAGGGTACCGCCCATGAAGAATCCGCTCTCATGACCCGCTACGGTCAGACCGCGCCCGTCCGACACCAGGGTCGCGCCCTCTTCCACGCCCGACGCGATGTAGCCCTCGATCCGCTGGTGGGCGGCCGCGGTAACAACAGGCCCCATTTCAGCGTCCAGCTCCAGGCCGTTGCTGACCCTCAAGGTTTTGAGGCGCTCGGCAATCATGGGCACGATCTTGTCCGCCACATCACCCACCAGCGTCGCCACCGATATCGCCATGCAGCGCTCGCCGGCCGAGCCGTATGCCGCCCCCATCAACGCGTCCACCGTTTTCTCCAGATCGGCATCGGGCATCACCATCATGTGGTTCTTGGCCCCGCCGAGGGCTTGCACGCGCTTGCCGTGGTGCGCGCCCGTTTCGTAGATGTAGTTCGCAATCGGCGTGGAGCCCACGAAGCTGACCGCCATCACATCGGGATGCTCCAGCAAGGCATCGACCGCCACCTTGTCGCCCTGCACCACGTTGAACACGCCGTCAGGGAAGCCCGCCTGCTTCATCAGCTCGGCCATCATCAATGAAGGCGTGGGGTCGGTGGGCGAAGGTTTGAGCACAAAGGTGTTGCCCGCAGCGATCGCCACCGGGAACATCCACATGGGCACCATCACCGGGAAATTGAAGGGCGTGACACCCGCAACCACACCCAACGGCTGGCGCAGCGTCCAGTTGTCGATGCCGGTGGATACCTGCTCGGTGTAATCGCCCTTGAGCAACTGGGGAATGCCACAAGCAAATTCAACGATGTCGATGCCGCGCTCGACCTCACCTTGGGCGTCGGTGAACACCTTGCCGTGCTCCAGCGTGATGGCCTTGGCCAGTGCGTCCTTGTTCTGGTTCAGCAGTCCGAGAAACCTGTTCATCAAACGCGCGCGGCGGATCGGCGGCATGGCGCTCCAAGCCGGGAAGGCAGCTTGTGCCGCCGCAACCGCACGCCCCACTTCGCCGGTATCGGCCAAGGCCACCTGGCCACTGACGGCGCCGGTGGCGGGATTGAAGACATCCTGCGTGCGGCCGCTGGAGCCTGCAACGGGTGAGCCTTGGATGTAGTGACCGATGTGGGCGAGTGGCATGGCTTGTCTCCAGTTCTGTTTGTGAAAAAGGCATCGAATTGGGGCGCGAGTCTAGGCTTGCGCTTCCCCCATATCCAATGAATAATTCACCAACTGATATAAGCAACCAAAATAATGTGAACACACTTCCCGACCTCAAGACCTTGCAGTGTTTTCTCGCAGTGGCCGAATTCGGCAACGTGACCCGGGCCGCCGAATCGCTCTACATGACCCAGCCAGCCTTGAGTCTGCGACTGAAGCAACTGGCTGAGCGGTACCAATTGACGCTGTTCAGGCGCACAGCCAGGGGGCTGGACCTGACCGACGACGGGCTGGCGCTGGTGGTTCGAACCCGTCAAGTCATATCAAGTTTGAACGAACTGGATCGAACCGCCGTTCAATTGCACAAACAGGTGCGCGGCGGACTGCGCATCGGCACCGTGATCGATCCGGAGTTCATCCGGCTGGGCGCTTTCCTGCACGCTTTGGTCGAGGCGGCCCCATTGCTCGAGAAGGAATTGCGCCAGGGCATGAGCGGCAATGTGCGCGACTGGGTGCTGCGCAATGAAGTGGACGCCGGTTTTTTCCTGGGCCACCTGAATCAACCTGGCGAAGACACCTCCGCGCAAGACATCCACCAGAAACCGCTGGCCGACTTCGCCTACTGGGTGGTGGCGCCGCCGGGCTGGGAAGCGCGCATGGCCGACAAAGATTGGGATGGCCTCGCCCGCCTGCCCTGGGTAGGCACCGCTTCAGCATCTGTGCATGGCCGTTTGTTGCAACAGGTGTACCGCGAGCGCGCGTCCATGCCAAGGTTTGTCGCCAAGGTCGATCAGGAAAGCTCGATGCTCGCCATGGTGCGGTCGGGCGTGGGGCTGAGCCTGTGCCGAGACTCCGTCGCGCTGCAGGAAAAGCACCGCCATGGGCTGGTGGTCAACGAACGGGTGAGCATCGACTGCACGCTGAGCTTCATCTGTCTCACATCACGCCAGCAGGAAGGCCCCATTGCGTGCGCACTCGACGTGCTCGACCGCCTATGGGTATCCCCGGGGGCCAACAGCGCAGCCGACCTCACGCCCCAGCGCAGCGGCAGCGAGCGCGGCTAGGGTCTAATCATCCACCGGGGTGAGCTTGGCCACGCTGAGCGCCAGCCATTTCACACCGTGGCGGGTGAAGCTCACCTGAGCGCGCGCATCTGGCCCAGCGCCCTCCAGCGCCAGCACCTTGCCTTCACCAAATTTGTTGTGAAACACCTTGAGGCCCGCCTTGATGTCGGTTCCGCGATCGGGCTCGGGGTTGCTTTTGCCCCCAAGACCCCTGGGGTCGCTGCCCGATGCCCAGCCAGGTGACCAGGCGGGTTGCAGCGCAGCCGGTGCCCCGCCCCGGTTGAAACCACCGCGCCCGCCCCCTTGCCAGCCGGCGTTGCCGCCAGCGCCCGCAGCACCGTCGCTCCAGGCGGGTTGCTTGGGGGTGATCCATTTCAGACATTCTTCCGGCAACTCCTCAAAGAAACGGCTCTTGAGGTTGTAGCGGGTCTGGCCATGCAGCATGCGGGTTTGCGAATGGCTGAGGTAAAGCCGCTTGCGCGCCCGGGTGATCGCCACGTACATCAGGCGCCGCTCTTCTTCCAGGCCGTCGCGGTCACTCATGGAATTCTCGTGGGGAAACAGGCCCTCTTCCATACCGGTGATGAACACGCAATCAAACTCCAGGCCTTTGGAGGCGTGCACGGTCATGAGCTGCACCGCATCTTGCCCGGCCTGGGCCTGGTTGTCGCCCGATTCCAGCGCCGCATGGGTCAGGAAAGAAACCAGTGGGCTGAGGGTTTCGCCGGTTTCTTCTTCCGATGCCAACGGCTCATCGATCGCCGGAACCGAAGGGTCCAGCCCCTGGCTAACCGGGCTTTGCGAGAGCGCCTGCCCAAGTTCGTCCACCGGCATCGCCACCGCATCGCGGCCAAAGCCTTCGATGCTCACAAAACTCTCAGCCGCGTTCACCAGTTCTTCCAGGTTCTCCACCCGGTCCTGGCCTTCGCGCTCGTTGCGGTAGTGCTCCACCAGGCCGCTGTGCGCCAACACCAGTTCGATGATTTCGCGCAGCGTATTGCCCTCGGTCTGCTCGCGCATGACCTGAATCTTCGCGACAAAGTTGCTGATCGCCACGCCTGCGCGCCCGGTCACGGCGCTCACCGCGTCGTTGAGCGAACAGCCCGAGCTGCGCGCCACATCCTGCAACTGCTCGATGCTGCGCGCGCCGATGCCGCGCGGCGGAAAGTTCACCACCCGCATGAAGCTGGTGTCGTCGTTCGGGTTCTCCAGCAGGCGCAGGTAAGCCAGCGCATGCTTGATCTCTGCGCGCTCGAAAAAGCGCAGGCCACCATATACGCGGTAAGGCATGCCTGCATTGAACAGCGCCGTCTCCACCACGCGGCTTTGCGCGTTGCTGCGGTACAGCACCGCCATCTCGCTTTTGGGAATGTCTTCGCGCGCGAGCTGCTTCATCTCGTCGACCATCCACTGCGCCTCGGCAAAATCGCTGGTGGCTTCGAACACCCGCACCGGTTCACCCGCACCCGCATCGGTGCGCAGGTTTTTGCCGAGCCGGTGGCTGTTGTGGGAAATCAGCTGGTTGGCCGAGTCCAGAATATTGCTCACGCTGCGGTAGTTTTGTTCCAGCTTGATCTGGTGTTGCACGCGGTATTCGCGCACAAAATCGGCCATGTTGCCCACGCGTGCACCACGGAAAGCGTAGATGCTCTGGTCGTCGTCGCCCACAGCGAACACCGCGTTGCCCGGGCCGCTCAGGCCTTCGACAGGCGGCGAAGAAAACATCTTGATCCAGGCGTATTGCAGGCGGTTGGTGTCTTGAAACTCGTCGATCAGAATGTGGCGAAAGCGCCGCTGGTAGTTTTCGCGCACCGCATCGTTGTCGCGCAAAACCTCATATGAGCGCAGCATCAGCTCGCCAAAATCGACCACGCCTTCGCGCTGGCATTGCGCTTCATACAGCGCATACAGCTCCACCTTCTTGCGCGTCTCTTCGTCGCGCAGCTTCACATCACCAGGCCGCTGCCCGTCTTCCTTGCAGCCGCTGATGAAGTACTGGATCTGCTTGGGCGGGAAGCGCTCGTCATCCACGTTGAATTGCTTGCACAAGCGCTTCACCGCCGAGAGCTGGTCTTGGGTGTCCAGAATCTGAAAGGTCTGCGGCAAGTTGGCCAACTTGTAATGGGCACGCAGGAAGCGGTTGCACAAGCCATGAAAGGTGCCAATCCACATGCCACGCGCATTGATGGGCAACATGCTGGTGAGCCGCGTCATCATTTCCTTCGCGGCCTTGTTGGTAAAGGTCACCGCCAAAATGCCGCCGGGCGTCACCTGCCCGGTTTGCAGGAGCCAGGCGATGCGCGTGGTCAGGACGCGGGTCTTGCCCGATCCGGCGCCCGCCAGAATAAGGGCATGCTCGGGGGGAAGGGAAACGGCAGCGCCCTGCTCCGCGTTCAGGCCGGCAAGCAGCGGGGAAGTGGCAACGGGTTGTTCAAACAGCATGGTGTGATTGTAGGAACCTGGCGCGAGGAGGGTCATGTTCACATACGACGGACCGTATGTGACCCATATGGAGAGCAATGGGCCCAGGTCACGGCCAAGGCGCCTAGAATCGGACACCGGGCCCAAGCAATTGCGCCCGGTTTTTTTTCGCCTTTGAGAAGAACCGGCCAGTTCCAAGCGCTTTTGATCTTCAACGATTCAAGGAACTGGAATATGGAAATCTTCGATTACGACAACGTCCTGCTGTTGCCCCGCAAGTGTCGGGTAGAGAGCCGCTCGGAATGCGATGCGGGCGTGGAGCTCGGTGGGCGCCGCTTTCGGCTGCCGGTGGTGCCGGCCAACATGAAAACCGTGGTCGATGAAAGCATCTGCCTCTGGATGGCGCAGAACGGTTACTTCTATGTGATGCACCGCTTCGATCTGGACAACGTGCAGTTCGTGCACAACATGCGTGCCAAGGGTGTGTACGCCTCGATATCGCTGGGTGTCAAGGCGGGGGACCGCGCCACGGTCGACACCCTGCTCGAACAAGGCCTCATCCCCGAATACATCACCATCGACATCGCCCACGGCCACGCCGACAGCGTGCGCGACATGATCGGCTACATCAAGGGCAAGTTGCCCGGCAGCTTTGTGATCGCGGGCAACGTGGCCACACCCGAGGCCATCATCGACCTGGAAAACTGGGGCGCAGACGCCACCAAAGTGGGCGTGGGCCCGGGCAAGGTCTGCATCACCAAACTCAAGACCGGTTTTGGCACCGGCGGCTGGCAACTTTCCGCGCTCAAGTGGTGCGCGCGAGTAGCGACCAAACCCATCATCGCCGACGGCGGCATCCGCAGCCATGGCGACATTGGCAAGAGCATCCGCTTTGGCGCCACCATGGTGATGATCGGCTCGCTGTTCGCCGGGCACGAAGAATCGCCCGGCAAAACCGTCGAAGTGGACGGCGAGCTGTTCAAGGAGTACTACGGCTCGGCCAGCGACTTCAACAAAGGCGAATACAAACATGTCGAAGGCAAGCGCATTCTGGAGCCTATCAAGGGCAAGCTGGCCAGCACCTTGATCGAGATGGAGCAAGACGTGCAGAGCGCCATCAGTTATTCAGGCGGCACCCAGCTCATGGACATTCGCAAGGTGAACTACGTGATTCTGGGCGGCGACAACGCGGGCGAACATCTGTTGATGTAAGCGGCTGCCGAACGGGTGAACACAGGCAGCAAGGTCCATCTGCCTCGGATTGCGCTTTGAATCTTTTGCCCCGGATCAGGATCTCAAACGGATCAGAGCCCCGCTATCGATCTGGCGCGCGCGCTCGCCCCTTCCTGCGCGGCAATTGACTGAGGCACTCCGCCCGTCGGCTCGATGGCATCAATTGGCCATCCATCCAGTGGGGGTGGATCACCCAGACGATGGAGCGCCGCACTGAGGTATCTGTCGATCGACGCTTGCCGTCCCGGACCGCAGCGCCCCGCAAGCGAGGACCTTGGCGTTCGGCTTTGTCTGCCTCCGCCAGTGCCGTTTGCCGAGGGCGCGCCTTTCGTCAAACCGTCACGGGGATGGCGTTCCGACCCAATGGGTGGCGTTCACGCCGCTGCTGAACACAACCAGGAAGCGAAGGCCCACTTGGGTATCGGTCGCTCAACGGCATGGGCGCGAATCAGACGAACAAGCGCCATGGCGTGAGAGAAAGCCTCCGAACCATCAGGGCCCGCTGCACAGACCACACTCAGACGGGTGTCTCACTGCTTTCAGCGTCCACTTGCTGAGATGAGCCACTCGGAATGAAGCCCTCGCCGTGACTGGCCAGATAGTCGCGAATCAGGCGCCGCACCACCTGGGATGGGGTGACGTCCTGACGCGCGCACAGACTCTCGAGGGCTTTCTTCTTGGCCGGGTCAATCAGGACGGTCAGGCGGGCGGTTTTCAACTCCATGTGTGCATTCTATGTAAATGTAATGACCAGACCAGACAGGCTTGGCACTCAGCTGCGCCCCATCCAGCGCCCCTTAAACAGCGAATCTGGGGGCTTGACTGGCGACGTCGACCTCGGCGCCGGTTGCGTCTCCAGCACTTGCGTGGCTGGGGGCGCCTGAAATGGAACACCTTCTTCGATGGCGAAGGCAGCAGATTGCAGGTCCGGATCCAGCACCAGCAGCACATCACCGAAGTAAGGCAGACGCAGTCCGTTCATTCCCGGGTCGCTCATGGGCGCCTCTCGCTGCGCAATGAGGTTGGCGGACGTCAATGCGTACCAGAGCCGCAAGTTGACGCGCACACAGCGGGGACGGGCTCTCTGAGACCTGAGTGACTGTTCAAGCTGTGACAATGACATGATAATATTATTGCAATTGAATGTGCGCTGAAGGCATACTGTAGTCGCATTAAAGATGCAACACAAGCACACAACACCTCCTCCATGATCCAGAGCCTGACCCACAAGGTGCGCACACGCAGAGCCAACCGCCAGCTCGGTGGCCTGCTGGCGTTCGTGGCCGGCGCCGCCAATGCCGGCGGATTCCTGGCCATCCACCGCTACACCTCCCACATGACTGGCATCGTCTCGGAGCTGGCGGACAACCTGGTGCTGGGCAATTTCTATCTGAGTGCGGCGGGTCTGGCCGCCCTGCTGGCGTTCACGACGGGGGCCGCCACCACGGCCGTGCTGGTGAACTGGGCCCGGCGGCGGAACCTGCACAGCGAGTACGCTTTTTCGTTGATGCTCGAAGCGGTTCTGTTGCTGCTGTTCGGTTTGCTGGGCGCCAACCTGAACACGCTGATCGATATCTTTTTACCGGCCACGGTGCTGCTGCTGAGCTTCATCATGGGATTGCAAAACGCCATCGTGACCAAGATCTCCAATGCCGTGATCCGCACCACGCACATGACCGGTATCGTGACCGACCTCGGCATAGAGCTGGGTCGGCTCTTCTACTGGAACCGCACGCACGAGGCCAATGCGGTGCATTTCGTGCGCGCCGATCGCGACAAGCTGGCGATTCACAGCACCATACTGGGCCTGTTTTTCACCGGCGGGCTGCTGGGCGCAATGGCGTTCAAACACGTGGGGTTCGTCGCCACGCTGCCCCTGGCGCTGTTGCTCAGCGCAGTGGCAGCGCCACCGCTGTGGCAAGACATCAGCGATTGGCTGCGCCATACCGAGAAAGGGCAAGCGTGATGAAAGCATTGCAACGTGGCCAGCGCTCGCGCACGGCCACGCACGCGGTGATCACTTTCCGGCCGATGGGTGAAACCCGGAGCTGGCCGGTTGCCACCGCCTACCAGGACAACCAGTTGGTGCGCTGGTCTTCGCCCTGCCTGGATGAGAGCCACGAGCACGCCGATATGCAGGCGTTTGAAGAACGGTTCGCTGACTGCGCCTGGGCCCTGCCGGCTTTCATGCGCGCCATGCAATGGCTTGACGCCGTGTGTTTCGGCGCGGCGGATCTGGAGGCGGTGCGGCGGGCCTGCGCGCTCAACCCGGAGTACGGACTGGATTGTGTGACCGAACCGACCGCCGCGCCCTGACCTGGCGGGCCTACAACAACATGACTGCTTCGTGCAACTCTTCCATGGCCACCGCAGTGCGCGCGGCCGGTTTGCTCGACAACGGGGCGCGGGTGGACCACGTGCGCTACAAACGCAAGCTGCGATTTGGCATGACCGACATCCAGAGTGCGATGGACCTGCGCGACCCCGACCGACTGGTGCTCGGCTACACACGCCTGATGATGGCCTTCCTCCTGTTTCAGCCACAACCACAGCACATCCTGATGATCGGACTGGGTGGCGGTTCGCTGCCCAAATTCTGCCATCAACACCTGCCTGGATCTGACATCACCGTGGTCGAGATCGATCCGGCGGTCATCGCCTTGCGCGAGCAGTTTGATATCCCCCCCGATCAGGCAGATTTCCGCATCGTCCAGGCCGACGGCGCGGACTTTGTGGCGGCGGTTGACGATCAGCGTTTCAACGTGATCCTGGTCGACGGTTTCGAGGCCGAGCAGATGGCGCCCGTCTTGGGAACCCAGAACTTCTATGACCACTGCCAGCGTCTGCTGCGCCCCGGCGGCGTGATGCTGTGCAACCTGCATGAGCTGGACATCCACTACGGCGTGTTCATGGAGCGGATTGCCCTGGCATTTGACGGCAACACACTGGCAGTGGCCACGCGCGAATGCGGCAACGCCATCGTCTTCGCGCGAAGGGACACCAGCATCGACGCGCGGCTGCCCAGGCACCTGATGCGCCCGGCGCCAATGGCGCCGGGCGCCTGGTCGGGCATCGAAGCCGATCTGCACGACGTGCTGCGAGCAGCGCGCAGGGTCAGGGAATCCCGGTGATCACCATCCTCGAGGCCAAGCGTTCGGGCCAGTTCGGCAAAGGCCGCTTGCTGCCCAATGTCGTGGCCGGTGTCATTGTCGGTGTGGTGGCACTGCCGCTGGCCATGGCCTTTGCAATTGCCTCGGGCGCGCGACCGGAGCAAGGCATCTACACCGCCATCATTGGTGGCTTCATGGTGTCGCTGCTCGGCGGCAGCCGGGTGCAGATCGCCGGGCCAACTGGCGCCTTCATCGCCATCCTCGCCGGGGTGACGGCCAAGTACGGCATCGACGGCCTGCGCATGGCCACGCTGATGGCCGGTTTCATCTTGCTGTTCATGGGCGTGGCCAAGATGGGTGCGGTGATCCGCTTCATTCCGGCGCCGGTGATCGTCGGATTCACCAGTGGCATCGGCGTGATCATTTTTGTGGGCCAGTGGCGCGATTTCCTGGGCCTGCCCGTCACCGGCGGCGTGCATTTCCACGAAAAGCTGATCAACCTGCTGGGCGTGATCACGCAGGTGCACGTCCCGACATTGGCGATGGCTGTGCTGAGTCTGCTGCTGGTGCTGTATTCGTCGCGCGTCCGGGGCATGGCGCGGGTGCCTGGGCCGCTCACGGCGATGGTGGTGGCCACGGTGATCCAGTCGGTCTGGCAGATACCGGGCGTGGCCACCATCGGTACCGCTTTTGGCGGCATTCCGCTTGGCCTGCCCAGTTTTTCCATTCCCACCGTGTCGCTGACGCAGATGATTCAGCTCATCGGGCCAGCCTTCACCATCGCCATGCTGGGCGCCATCGAGTCGCTGCTGTCGGCGGTGGTCGCGGATGGCATGGCCGGCACCAAACACGACTCGAACCAGGAGCTGGTCGGCCAGGGCCTGGCCAACATCGTGGCGCCCCTGTTTGGCGGCTTTGCGGCCACCGGCGCCATCGCGCGCACCGCGACCAATGTGCGCAACGGCGGCACCAGCCCGCTGGCGGGGGTCACGCACACGCTGACCCTGGTCGCGGTGATCCTCTTCATGGCGCCACTGGCGCAGAACATCCCGCTTGCCGCGCTGGCGGCCATCCTGTTTGTGGTGGCCTACAACATGAGCGAGATTCCTCACTTCCTGCACATTCTGCTGCGCGCGCCACGGGCCGATGGACTGATCCTCGTCATCACTTTTGTGCTCACCGTGTTCGCCGATCTGGTGGTGGCTGTCAACGTGGGTGTGATCCTGGCCACGCTGCAATTCCTGCGCCGCATGGCCGCGTCGGTGGAGGTGCAGTCGATGAACGAAAATGACCTCAAGCCCACCCTCCAGGAGCTGGGACGGTCGGCACTGCCCAATGGCGTGCTGGTCTACGAGATCAACGGCCCCTTCTTCTTCGGAGCGGTGGAAAGCCTGGAGCGCATCCTGCAGCAGACCCGCACCGACCCGAAGGTGCTGATCCTGCGCCTGCGCCTGGTGCCTTTCATGGATTTCACCGGCCTTCAGGCGCTGCAGGACGTGGTGCGCAAACTGCAAAAGCGTGGCGTGCGCGTGATGCTGTGCGAGGCCAACCACCGCGTGCGCGCCAAGCTATGGAAGACCGGGGTGCTCGACGCTCTGGCCGAGGGCGACTACGCCGACGATCTGGCCGGCGCGCTGCGCCGGCTGCCTGACGCATGAATCCGATGCACCTTTCTCTTGTTTTCTCACCGACTCTCTAAATCCCGATGAACTTGCCCGCTTGCCCCCAGTGCCAATCCACCCTGACCTACCCGGACGGCGATCTGCTCGTCTGCCCCGAATGCGGCCACGAATGGCAAGCCGGCGAAGCCCAGGAAGCTGTCGAGGTCGCCAGCCCCTGGCGCGATGCCGTGGGCAACGAGTTGAAAGACGGCGACACTGTGACCTTGATCAAAGACCTCAAGCTCAAGGGCTCGTCGATGGTGCTCAAGGTGGGCACCAAGGCCCGCAATATCCGCCGCATCGAGGGCGACCACGACATCGACTGTAAAGTGGACGGTGTTGGGGCCATGCAGCTGAAATCTGCGGTGGTCAAAAAGGCGTGAACCGGCCGCCCAAGCGTGTGCCGGGTAACGCTTTCAGGATTTCTCTTTCAACACCACACTTTCCAGGACCACCACCATGACCACATTGATACCTGCCACCCTGATTCCCGGCGACGGCATTGGACCTGAGATCATCGATGCCACGCTGGCTGCCCTGGATGCCCTCAAGGCGCCTTTCGACTGGGACCGGCAGATCGCCGGGCTCGAAGGCGTCGAGCAGGCCGGGGACCCCTTGCCACAAGCCACCCTAGACAGCATCCGTCGCACACGCCTGGCGCTCAAGGGTCCGCTGGAAACGCCCTCGGGCGGTGGCTACCGCTCATCAAACGTGCGATTGCGCGAAGAGTTCAAGCTCTACGCCAACCTGCGGCCAGCGCGAACCATCATTCCCGGTGGGCGCTTCGACAACGTCGACCTCGTCGTGGTGCGCGAAAACCTTGAGGGTTTGTACATCGGACACGAGCACTACGTGCAAATCGATGACGACCCGCATGCCGTGGCGATGGGCACAGGGATCAACACCCGCGCAGGCAGCCGCCGGCTGCTGGAGTTCGCCTTTGAACACGCCATCGCCGCTGGCCGCAAGAAGGTCACGCTCGTGCACAAAGCCAACATCATGAAAGCGCTCACAGGCATCTTTCTGGAGACCGGCCTGGAGTTGTACGAGCGCAAATACAAGGGCAAGTTTGAACTCGACACCATCATCGTTGACGCGTGCGCGATGAAGCTGGTGCTCAACCCATTGCAGTTCGACATGCTGGTCACCACCAACCTGTTTGGCGACATCCTGTCGGATCTGGTAGCAGGTCTGGTCGGCGGACTCGGCATGGCGCCGGGCGCCAACATCGGGGCAGATGCGGCGATCTTTGAAGCGGTGCATGGCTCAGCGCCTGACATTGCTGGCAAGGGGATCGCCAACCCCACAGCCCTGCTGCTTGCCGCCGCGCTGATGCTCGACCACGTCAAGCTTACGGAAAAGGCCACCCGCCTGCGCCAGGCGCTCGATGCGACGCTGAACATCGACAAGGTGCGGACGGGCGACCTGGGTGGCAAAGCAAACACGGCCGCCTTCACCAAGGCGCTGGTCAGCCGCATCGCGAACGGCTGAGTGGATAGCATCTCCCGACCCTTGATCATGAAGTGATTCCACCACCCTGCACTCTATGGATCGGGAACACCGACGCATTCCTGGTGTCAGCAATGCTGCCTGGAAAACAGGGCTGCTCACCCCACATATGCTGTCGGCGCCGATCAAGCCTCCAAGGACGCAAGCCTGGGGCCGCTGATCAGGCCCGTGATGGTGCCCAGACCCCGTTCGAGCGCAGCCATTGAATGCACTGCGTTCAGGCTGATGCGCACCGCGTGAGGCGCAGGCGCCCGACCCACAGCAAAGTGATCGGCGGTGCGAATCAGAACACCCGCCTGGCGCGCTGCATTGGAAAACTGCCCTGCCCTCCAGGGCTCGGGCAGGCGCAGCCACACCAGCGGGTGGTGGTCCGCGCTTCGAAAATCGAGACCAGACAGCGCCGAGCGCGCGATGGCCAGACGCTCACCAACCAGCTGGCGCTGCTGGGAGATCAAATGATCCATCGCGCCCGTCTGCAGCCAGCGCGTGGCAATTTCAGGCATCAGGGGCGCGGCCATCCAGCAATCGTTGCGCATGTAGGCCGCAAATTTCGACAACCATTCAGGCGACGTTTCCAGATAGCCCACCCGCAGTCCTGGCGCCGTGACCTTGGAAAAACTGGCCAGCAAGAATGACTGCCTGGGCAGCAGGGTGGACAGGGCTGGCAGGGGGGACGCCTGCATGGCCGCCGGCACAGAATCTTCGATCACCAGCAGGCCGCAGCGCAGGGCGACCGCAGCGATCTCTTCTCGGCGGCGCATGGACATCGTGCTGACGGTGGGGTTGTGCAGGCTGGGGGTGCAGTACATCAGCTTGGCATCGAAGGTTTTGGCGGCGCGCTCAAGCGCGCCGGGCAGCATGCCCTCTTCGTCGCTGTCCACCCCCACCAGTTGAAGCCGCAATGATCCCGCCAGTGCCTGCAAACCGGGGTAACTGAGGGGTTCCGTCAAAACGGTATCGCCGGGCCTGGCCAGCGTGCGCAGCACACACGCCAGACCGTGTTGCGCACCGTAGGTGACCATCACCCGGTTGCCATTGCCGGTTGTGCCAAAGCGGCGCAACCATTGGGCACCCGCCTCCCGGTGCCGCCACAGCCCCGCTTCGGGCTGGTAACTCATGACCTGGCGCAGCATGTCGGCATCGCCCGTCAGCTGCATCAGCGCGTCGGACAAGGCTTGCACCTCGTCGCCAGCGATGGCGACGTTGAAGGCCAGGTCCAGCGGGCCCACCGCATCCTCTCCCCCCTGGGGCACACGGGCTTCTTCCTGGGTGCGGACGAAGGTGCCGTCGCCAACGCGGGCCGTGACCAGACCGCTCCGCTCCAGCGCTGCATAGGCGCGGCTGATGGTGCCGGTGGTGACGAGCAAGCGCTCGGCCAGTTGCCGCTGCGGCGGCAGTTTCTCGCCGGGCGCCAGCTGCCCGACCTGAATGGCGCGCGCCAACTCATCGGCAATGGACTGGTATTTGGGCTTGCTTCCGTCGCCCAAACTGGCATCAGAAATGAGGTGTTCCGATTGCATGCGGTTGCCTTCGAGGTGGCTGGCGAATGCGATATCCCCAAGAACGAGGCAGACCCATTCACCAGGGTGTCAATTACTCACATTGGGATGATTGAATGCATCCAATAGAAGACATAGCATATGACAACGGATCAAATTTTTCGGTTTTGTCACCCCACCCAGCGCCCCTGCCCAAACGCCCTGCCGTGCATGCCTCGCACCTTCAACGCGTGATCGCGTCAGCCGATACAGCAAGGTGCTGCCCTGCCTTCCGGTGGTGCCCGCCAACGATTGCCGCCTTGGGCAACGTGTCCAGCAATGCATCCACCTCTGCGCCGGAAACCTTGCTGACGCAGGCACCCGCTTCAACACCCGACACGCGATAAAGCTCTTGACAGACTACGACTACATCATCGTGGGTGCCGGTTCGGCTGGCTGCGTTTTGGCCAACCGGCTCAGCACAGGTGGCCTGTACAGCGTGTTGATCCTTGAAGCCGGAGGCTCGGACAAAAGCCCGCTGGTACAGGTGCCACTGGGCTACGGCCTGACCTTTTCACACCCCGGCTACAACTGGATGTACCACACCGAGCCCGACCCGGCCCTGGCCCATCGCAACCTTTATTGGCCGCGCGGCAAGGTGCTTGGCGGCAGCAGTTCGATCAATGCCATGGTCTACATCCGTGGGCAGGCCACCGATTTTGATGACTGGTGCGCTGCCGGCAATCCGGGCTGGGCCTGGCAGGATGTCTTGCCCTACTTCAAAAAATCGGAAAACCATGTGTGGGGTGCATCGGCCTTTCATGGCGCTGGTGGCGAGTGGCATGTCAGCGACTTCACACAGCAAGTGCACCCCCTGTGCAACACCTTCATCGAAACCGGCAAGGCTTTGGGCTGGGCGCACACGCTGGACTTCAATGGCGAGCAGTCCGAGGGTGTTGGCTTGTGGCAGATGAATATCCGCAACGGCGTGCGGGAGTCCACCGCCAACGCTTTTCTCAGGCCCGCCATGAAGCGCGCCAACCTGAAGGTGCTGACCCAGGCCCATGCCACCCGCATCGTGCTTGAAGGCCAACGGGCCGTGGGGGTTGAGTGCCTCATCAAAGGCACACGGCATGTTTTTCGGGCCCACAAGGAAGTGGTGTTGTCCGGCGGCGCCATCAATTCCCCGCAGTTGCTGCAACTCTCCGGCATTGGTGACGGAGCGTTGCTGCACAAGATGGGCATTGCGGTGCAACAGCTTTCGCCGCAAGTGGGTCAGGGCTTGCAGGACCACCTGGGCGCCTCGTACTTTTTCAGATCCAGAGTGCGCACGCTGAACAACGATCTGTACCCCTTGCACGGCAAGCTCAAAGCGGGTTTGCGCTACCTGCTGGGAAAACGCGGCCCGCTGGCCATGAGCGTCAACCAGGCGGGCGCTTTCGTGCGCAGCAACCCCGATTTGCAGCGCCCCGACATGCACCTGTATTTCAACCCCATCAGTTACAGCAACGACGCCATCAAGCCCGGCAAATTGCGCGAGCCAGATCCGTTTCCCGGCTTCTTGATGTCATTCAACGCCTGCCGGCCAACAAGCCGCGGCAGTGTGTCCATTCGCTCCAGCGACCCCACCGCCAAGCCCGTCATCACCACCAACTTCCTGTCGACCTCGCAAGACGTTCAAGACGTGATCGCCGGTTCGCAATTGCTGCGACGCATAGCGGCCACACGACCACTGGCGGACGTGGTCGAAAGCGAACACATGCCAGGCCCGGCGGTCCAGTCCGAGGAGCAGGCGCTGGAAGATTTTCGCCAACGCAGTGGCTCGGTCTTTCACGCCTCGTCCACCTGTTCGATGGGCCCCACGCTGGCGCGCGGCGTTGTCGATGCACGGCTGAGAGTGCACGGCATCGAGCGGCTACGCGTGATCGACGCCTCGGTCTTTCCAGCGGTCACCTCCGGCAACACCAACGCCCCGACCGTCATGGTGGCCGAAAAGGGCGCCGAGATGATTCTGCAAGACCACCGCTGACCCTCCCCTCTTTCCAACGCCAACGACCCAAGCTCAGAACACCATGACCCAAGCCACCGCTATCGACACCTCACTCAAAATTGGCTTCATTGGCCTGGGCAACCTGGGTGAACCCCTGTGCAACAGCTTGATTCAAGCGGGTTTTTCCGTGACGGTGACCGATCTGGATCAACGGCATGCCGGGCGCTTGCTGAAGGGAGGCGCGCGCTGGTCGGCCGATGTCGCTGGCGTGTGTGCCGATGCCGATGTGGTGATCACGGTGCTGCCCTCGCCAGCCGTTTCGCGTAAGGTGATGGAAGGCCCGGGCGGCGTGCTGGCATCCCTGCGCCGTGGCGGCGTCTGGATCGAAATGAGCACCACCGACATGGACGATTTGAAACGGCTTGCCGCCATCGCAGAAGAGCGCGGCATCGCCACGCTGGAGTGCCCGGTGACCGGCGGCGTGCACCTGGCCGGATCCGGCGAAATCACGGTGCTGGTGGGCGGTGAAAAGCCGGTATTTGAACAAGTGGAACCGATTCTGAGCACCATGGGTGGCGAGATCATTTACATGGGCGAGATCGGCTGTGCCTCGGTGGTCAAGGTGGTGACCAACATGCTCGCCTTCATTCACCTCGTCGCGGCAGGAGAGGCCATGATGCTGCCGGCCAAGTACGGGGTCGACCCCGACGCCACCTACCGCGCCATCCGGGCCAGCTCGGGCAACAGCTTTGTGCATGAGACCGAATCCCAGTTGATTCTCAGCGGCAGCTACAACGTCAAATTCACCATGGACCTGGCCTGCAAGGATCTGGGCCTGGTCAACAACATCGCTGAAAAGCTCGGCGTGCCACTGGAACTGGGCGGTTTGACCCAACAGATTTTCCGCCGCGCGCGCGGCCTCTATGGCAGCGAAGCGCAGTCGCCGGAGGTGGCGCGCCTGCTTGAGAAGGCCTGCAATCTGGAGCTGCGTGCAGACGGTTACCCCAGCGAGCTGGTCGCATGATGGGCCGGGAAGATTGGGCCGGGCTGGCCTCGCGCCTCGACATCGCCAGCGGCCTGTTCATTGAAGGCCAATATGTCAACGCCCGCTCGGGCAAGACCTTTGATTGCCTGAACCCGGCCACCGATCAGATCATCGCCAAGGTGGCGCAAGGCGATGTGGCCGACATCGATCTGGCCGTCGCCAGCGCCCAGGCCGCATTGCGCGACGGGCGTTGGCGGTCTTTGGCGCCGCGAACACGGGCCAGCATTCTGCTGCGTCTGGCCGATCTGGTTGAGGTCCATACCCAGGAACTGGCGCTGCTCGAAACCCTGGACATGGGCAAACCCATTTCGGACGTGCTCAATATCGACATCCCCGAAGTCGTGAACACCCTGCGCTATTTCGCCGAGTGCATCGACAAAATCGAAGGAGGCGTGACCGCCACACCGGTGGGCACCTTGCACACCATCACCCACGAGCCACTGGGCGTGGTCGGCGCCATCACGCCGTGGAACTACCCGTTGATGATGGCCGTGTGGAAGCTGGCGCCGGCACTGGCCGCGGGCAACTGCGTGGTGCTCAAACCCGCCGAGCAAGCGCCCCTGTCGTGCACCCGGCTGGCTCAGCTGTTTGTCGACGCCGGTGGCCCGCCCGGTGTGTTCAACGTGGTCAATGGCCTGGGACCAGAGGCGGGCAAGGCGCTGGCGCTGCATCCCGATGTGGCCAAGCTCACCTTCACCGGGTCGACCGCGGTGGGCAAACTGCTGCTGGGCTATGCCGGGCAGTCCAACATGAAACGGGTGGCGCTTGAGACGGGCGGCAAGAGCCCGCAAATTCTCATGCCCGACCTCTACGACCTGGATGCCGCCGTGGACCGCGCGGTGGGCGGCATTTTTGACAATGCCGGACAGGTCTGCAACGCGGGCTCCCGCCTGCTGGTGCACCAGTCATTGCACGACGAATTTGTCCAGCGCTTCATCGCCCGTGCCCAACAGGCCTACCAGACGGGGGACCCGCTGGACCCGGCCACGACCCTGGGGCCGATGGTCAGCCAGACGCAACGCCAAAACGTGCAGGCGCGCATCGATCAGGCGATCAGCGATGGAGCCAAGCCGGTACTGGGTGGATTGAGCCCGGACACCCAGGGTGCCGGCGCCTACCTGCAGCCTTGCGTGTTTACGGGCGCTGACAACACCATGCGGATCGTGCGCGAAGAGGTGTTCGGCCCGGTGGCCACGGTGCAGGCTTTTGAAACCGAAGAACAAGCCCTGGCCATGGCCAACGATTCCGACTATGGCCTGGCCGCCTCGGTTTGGACGGCCGACCTGAAAACGGCGCACCGCATGGTCGGCGCACTGCAAGCCGGTGTGGTCTGGGTCAACTGCTTTGGCGATGGCGACATGACGCAGCCCTTTGGCGGCTACAAGCAAAGCGGCAATTCACGGGACAAACACAAAGACAGTTTGCTGTCCTATATGCAGACCAAGTCGGCCTGGTTTCAACTGGGTTGATGCCATGACAAGGAGAGTATTTTGATCAGTTGCAACTTCTATATCGATGGCCAATGGATCGACCCGGTAGAGCCCGGCCCGGTCCACGCCATCGTCAATCCGGCCGATGAAAAAATCATCGGTACCGTGTTGATGGGCGGCAAAAACGATGCGCACGCGGCGGTCGATGCGGCGCGACGCGCCTTTGACGGCTACAGCCAAACCAGCTTGGCCGAGCGCCGGGCCTTGCTCGCGCGATTGCAGGCAGTGTTTGAGCGGCGCTACACCGAGATGGCCCAGGCCATCAGCACCGAAATGGGCGCCCCTTGCGACCTGGCTTACGACTCGCAGGCAGAATGCGGACCCGGCCACATCAAAGCCGCGCTGGCGGCGGCCGAAAGCTTTGCATTTGAATCCCGCAGTGGCCCCAACGGCGACCTCGTCTGTGAGCCGATCGGGGTCTGTGCCCTGATCACGCCCTGGAACTGGCCCATCAACCAGATCATGTCCAAACTGGCGCCGGCTTTGCTGACCGGTTGCACCGTGGTGCTCAAACCCAGTGAATTTGCGCCCTTGTCGGCGCGCCTGGTTGCGGAGTTTGTGCACGAGGCGGGCTACCCGTCTGGCGTATTCAACATGCTCTACGGTGACGGTCCGGTCGTTGGCAACGAGCTGGCGGAGCACCCCTTGGTGGACATGGTGTCATTCACCGGGTCCACCGCTGCGGGCATCTCGGTGGCCAAGGCCGCGGCGGGCACGGTCAAGCGCGTGGTCCAGGAGCTGGGTGGCAAGTCGGCCAACATCGTGTTCGCCGATACCGATCTCGCTTCGACCATTCGCCGTGGCGTGCGCCAGGCCTTCAACAACACCGGTCAGTCTTGCAACGCCCCGACCCGCATGCTGGTGGAGCGCCCGGTCTACGAACAGGCCATTGCCCTGGCCGCCGAGTACGGTGCGCAGGTCCAGGTGGCACACCCGTCGCAGCGTGGCGATGTGATCGGCCCGTTGGCCATGAAGCGGCAGTTCGATACGGTGCAGCGCTACATCGGGCTGGGGATCCAGAGCGGTGCGCGCCTGCTGATCGGGGGCGAAGGCAAACCCGAGGGATTTTCGGCCGGGTACTTTGTGCGCCCGACCATTTTTGCCGACGTGACCAACGACATGGTGATCGCCCGTGAAGAAATCTTTGGCCCTGTGCTTTGCATGATGGTCTTCGACACCGAAGAAGTGGCCATCCGCATCGCCAACGACAGCCCGTTTGGCCTGGCCGCCTACGTCAACACCAGCGATCCGGTGCGTGCCCAACGCGTGGCACGCAGGTTGCGGGCCGGCACCGTGTCGGTCAACGGTGTGGGACAAGACTATGCGTCCCCCTTCGGTGGCTTCAAGCAATCGGGCAATGGCCGTGAGTGGGGCCGCTTCGGGCTCCACGACTACATCGAATTCAAGTGCATCAACAGCGACCACAGCCAGTAAGGACAACATGAAAATCACCGATGTCAAAACCTTTGTCGTGGGCAACCCACCGCCCAGCTTTGGCGGCCGCTACTTCGTCTTTCTCAAACTCATCACCGACACCGGCATTGAAGGTCTGGGTGAGGTGTATTGCGTGCCGTTTCATCCGTCCATCGTTGAGAAAATGATCGTCGATGTGGTCGAGCGCTGCGTCATCGGCAGAGAGCCGTCCGACATCGAGCGCATGTGGCGCAGCGTCTATTCGGCCGGATTCACCCAACACCCCGACCTGACCATGATGGGCATCCTCAGCGGCATCGAGATGGCATGCTGGGACATTGTGGGCAAAGAGGTGAACAAGCCGGTCTACAAACTCCTGGGCGGCCAGGTGCATGAAAAACTGCGCAGCTACACCTACATTTACCCCAAGGCCGGGGACAAGACCAACGTCTACGAAGACCCGGTGCTGGCGGCCGAACGGGCGGCCGAGTACCTGGCCATGGGTTTCACCGCGGTCAAGTTCGACCCGGCAGGCCCCTACACCGCGTACGACGGACGCCAACTCTCCCTGCACGAACTGGACCGCAGCGAACGCTTTTGCAAGCAGCTGCGCGAGGCCGTTGGCAACCAGGCCGATCTGCTGTTTGGAACCCATGGCCAAATGACCGCGGCCGGTGCGATTCGCCTGGCGCGGCGCCTGGAAGCCTACGACCCCCTGTGGTTCGAAGAGCCCATGCCGCCCGACAACCCGCGCGAAATGGGCAAGGTTGCACGCGGCACCACGATTCCGATTGCCACCGGCGAGCGCCTCGCCACCAAATACGACTTCTTGCGGTTGCTCGAAGAAGGCGCTGCGGCCATCCTTCAAATGAACCTGGGACGCGTTGGCGGCATTCTGGAAGCCAAGAAGATCGCTTCGATGGCCGAGGCCTACCATGTGCAAATCGCGCCCCACCTGTACTGTGGCCCCGTCGTGGGCGCGGCCAACGTCCAGCTCGCCACCTGCAGCCCCAACTTCCTGATTCTGGAAAGCATCGAGGATTGGCAGGGCTTTCATAGCCGGATTCTGAAAAAGCCGATGCAATGGGAAAACGGCTTCGTGATCCCCCCGACTGCGCCCGGACTGGGGGTTGAACTCGATGAGGACGTGGCGTGCGCGAACCCCTACACAGGCAAAGAATTGCACCTGGACATGACGCACCACCCGGTTTCGGTGTGATCCCGCGAAGCCAGGGGTCTCAGTCCGGCGTGCATTGCACTTGGGCAAACTGGACTTCTGCCGCTTCGATAGGCTGCTTCAACTTTCCGCTTGAAACGACTCGAAAGTCGTTGTCTTGACCATGATCAAGCGACCGGTCTGCGCTGCCCAGCGGGCGTTTGAGGTTTTTTGCCGTGAATGATCACTTGCAGCATTGCGAACGCCCAGCCATCAGTTTCGAATGTCTGGAACCCGTGGTGCAGCGGTCATCCGCCTTGCTGACGGTCTTGCGACCGGTTTCGGCTCGGGCTGCCGTTCACCTGCCGTTCACCTGCCGACCCTGAGCGGCTGCATACCACCTTGAGGCGACCTGCAAAACCTCAATCTCGCCTTTGCAGCGATTGCCGCAAGCGGCGAACGCAATGTGATTTCACGCTTTGTGACTGGCCCCCGCGACCCGGGGAATAAGGCGTTTAGAACTACGACGGCAGGGTTCAAGGGTTCAAGGGTTCAAGGGTTCAGCAGACTTTGGGAACATTCAGCTGTTCCCGACTGCAAGCAGGTGTTTTAGCGCTGAACCAGAGAAACGTCCGTGGCCCGCAAGGCGGTCCTTCAATGCGCAGGCACTTACACCCAATGACCCCTGACGCAAATTGCATCGACCTCGATAGCGTGCTGCGGAATCTCAGAGACAACCACGCTACAGGTCGCGAGCGCCCCGTGGAAGAGCACTCATTGCTTCCACCATGGTGAGCGGCACTTCTTCCAATACTTGTTGGATCAGCGACTGTGCATCTAACTGAGCCTCCGAACTCAGTGGATCATTCGGCAATATTCTGTATTGCAGCACCATGTGCGCCAAAGCGAGCCGTCGATAGTTTCCAGAAGATTGCGCAGCTTCCCACGCCATGAGAATCGCCGTAGCAATGTTGTACAACGCTGTCGAGGCCTGACGAACATCTACGCTGTCTGGCGTCTTGGCGCAAGCTTCTGTAAAGGTTGCTACCCGTAGCAATGCATCGCCCAGAGCTTCGCGTGAAGGCGCTGGAATTCTCGGGTCCTCCAACTTCCGGTGCAGATAGCTCGTTAAGAAAACCAGTGTGTCGTCGCGCTGAATCGAGCGGGCGACGTCCAGCGCCACAATGCTGCTGGTGCCTTCCCAGATCGAGCCTAGGAGCGCGTCGCGCACGATGCGTGGGTCAGACCATTCTTCGATGTAGCCACAGCCTCCGCGTACCTCCATGCCGTCTTGCGTGACCTTTCGGGCGTCGCGGCAGGCTCGAAACTTGATCAGTGGCGTGAGGATGCGGACCAACTTCTCTGCGTCCTGGTCACCGCTGTCGGCTCGGCCCATGCACACTGCCAGGTGCATGAACATCGTGCGGGCCTGCTCGCTGGGCAGCAGCATCTTGATCAGCGTGCGTTGCATCAACGGCATGTCGATCAGGTGCCGGTTGAACGCCTGGCGATTCCTTGCGATGAACAGGGCTTCACCAACAGCACGGCGCATCAGGCCGGCGGCGCGTACGCCGTTCGACAAACGTGACATGTTGATCATGGTGGCCATGTTGTGAAAGCCGCGGCCGATCTCGCCCACCGGATAGGCGGAGGCACCCGCCAGCCGGATCTCGCCGCTGGCCATGGAGCGCGTGCCCAGCTTGTCTTTCAGGCGCACGATGTGGTAGCGGTTGCGGCTGCCATCGGGCAGCGTTCTCGGCATCAAAAAGAGGCCGAGTCCCTTCATGCCGGGAGGTGCCCCGTCGACGTGCGCCAGGACCATGGCCAGGCCCGCATCCGGGTTGGAGCAAAACCACTTCTCCCCTTCGAGTTTCCAGCCGTCGCCGTCGCGGTAGGCGCGGGTCGTCACCCCCGATACGTCCGACCCGGCACCCTGCTCCGTGATGAACATGGCACCTTGCGACAACTGGTCAAAGTCCTGGGTGGTGAGCTCAGGCAAATAGCGCTCGATCAGCGCTTGATCACCGTGTTTGAGCAAGGTGCCGGTCAGGGAGTCGGTCATGCTCAAAGGGCAGCACAAACCAAATTCGGACTGCACAAACACATAGGTGAGCGCGTACTTGACCAGCTTGGGCAAGGGCTCGGGCCAATCAAGAACACCGGCACGGTGGCTCATGGCGGCCAGCCCCAGCTTGGAAAACGCCATGCGCTCCAACTCAACATAAGCGGGGTGTTTGTCAATGCGCTGCAGGTCCTCGCCGGTGCGGGTGCGGTGCTTCAGCGTCGGAGGGTGCCTGTCGGCAAGCTGGGCCAGATCGTCCAGCCGGCCTCCGGTCGCGGCACCGAGCTCAACGAAGACCGGTTCGACATGGCGGTACACCTCTGCCGGCAAATAGGTTTGCAACAAAGTAGCCAATGACGGGTCGGCGAGAAAGAGATTGGCGCCATGGCGGTCCGGGATGGCGTCCGAGCGGGATGCGGTGTTGGGGTCGGTCATCGAGTAGTCTCCTGTTGAGGGGATGGGCAGCGCACAGGCACTGGCTCACGTTGTTCAAGGTGCCGTCACCAGCCAGTGGGTCAGACCGGCCGCCAACAAACCGGCCAGACACAGCGCCCAAATCGACAGCCTGAGGTTCCATTGCAATGCGGCGGTCTGGGCGTCATAACCGGTGATGCGGCTCAGCAGCATCGAGTTGGCCGAATACGGTGTGCCGGCCACGGTCAATCCCCAGCCCGACACCATGCCGATGCCCAGGCCGAGGAACGCCGATGGAGGCCAGACCGGCGCCAACATGGCGCCCACCAGGGTGCCCGTCACGATGGGGTTCAGCCCCGACATGCCGGCCAAAAACAACACGAAGGGCACGACAAACGCCACCCACGGGCTGGCCCAGACGGGCAAACCGACGTCCAGCCCCAGCAGATACAAACCCGCCCCGCTGGCCAGCACGCCCAGAAAGGCCGAACCACACATCACCACCAGTTCGTTGCCCACTTGCGCCATCGAGGGCAAGCCATCGGGCTCTCCACGCAGCCGCTTCAACAACCAGCCAAAGACCACGGCCCCCAGACAACTCAGCGCCACCGCGAGGGAGTAGCGCATTTGCCCAAAGCTGCTCAACGCCCACGCCCCCAGACAAATGGAGATGATGTAAGCCGTGAACCGCAGCCAGGGCAACACCGTCGACACATCCGCTTCGGCACCGGGCAAGGCAGGAGCGTCCATGGCAGGCACCTCTTCTGGCTCGCGAAAGACACTGCCCAGCAACAGATACAGGCCGGCAAATGGCAGGCTGACGGCGATCAACTGGTGCAGGCCCAGTGTGGGCAGAAACGTGAGGGTGATGACAACCGAAACGGACAATGGTGAGCAAATCGAAGCCAAAGCAAATCCACGAAGCACCGCTCTTGCTGCGTTGCGTGTGAGGCTGGAGTCGCCGCGCAGGTGCTTGACCCGTGCAACAACGGTGCTCATCACGCCCACCGAACCGAAGTTGAGCGGCACCGCAAGAAAGCCGGTGGCAAAACTTATGCCAAGGTAGCGCGGCAGCGGTCGGCCGCCAAACAGGCTGCTGGACAGCACCCCCAGATCACGCGAAGTGCCCAGTGTGGCCGAGAGCAACATCACTGCCACCACCAGCGCTGTGAGGTGGGTGGTGTTGACGGCGGCCCTGAGCAGCAAATCGGGCGCCCAATGCCATGCGGCCAGACCCGATCCCGCAACCAGCAACAACAACACCCGTGAAACGCGGCGCAGGTCGCCCCAACCAGCCAAAACCGCGATCAGAACCAGGGGCGCGCCCAGCAATTCTGTGTTGGCCGCAGCGGGCAGCAGCCCGGCCAGCAAGGCGAGGTAGGCAAAGATCGAGCGGATGTTTCGGTAAGGAACCGAAGGTGAAGGTGATGGGCCCGGTACCTGCTCGGTGCGCGCGGTGGTGACTGAGCCGTCCGTCATGTCTGGCCGGCGGTCAGTGTGGTGCAGGCGGCAGCAACGGTGCGCGGGTCAGTGCCTGCACTTCTTCGAAGCTGTTGCCTGGATGGAGTTCATGCACTTGCAGCCCTTGCGGGGTGACGTGGATCACCGCCAGATCGGTGTAGATGCGTGTCACCACACCAACGCCCGTCAATGGGTAGTTGCAGGTTTCCAGAATCTTTGGGGTCTGATCCGCCATGGTGTGCCGCATGAGCACAAAGACCTGTTTGGCACCTACCGCCAGGTCCATGGCACCGCCCACAGCCGGCGGGTAATGCTCCTGGTTGGTGGACCAGTTGGCCAGGTCACCGGTGGCCGACACCTGGTAGGCCCCGAGCACCGCGATGTCGAGGTGACCACCCCGCATCATGCCGAAGGACTGCGCGTTGTCGAAATAGGCCCCCCCTTCAGCAGCGTGACCAGTTGCTTGCTGGCGTTGATCAGCTCGGGGTTTTCCTGGCCATCAGCGGGTGCGGGGCCCACGCCAAGAATGCCGTTCTCGCTGTGATAGACCACCTCCCGGTCGGGTGACACATAGTTGGCGACCATGGTGGGCATGCCGATGCCCAGGTTCACATACGCACCATCTGGAATGTCTTGCGCCAGGCGGCGCGCCACGTCTTCAATTTTGAGTAACTTCATGGGATGCCCGCGGTTCTCTGGACCAGTCGATTGACAAAGATCCCCGGGGTCACGATGGCCTCGGGATCCAGCTCGCCGAGCTCAACAATTTCAGCCACCTCGACCACCGTGGTGGTGGCCGCCGTTGCCATGATGGGGTTGAAGTTGCGCCCGGCCGTGTTGTAGATCAGATTGCCCCAGCGGTCCCCTCGGTCGGCTTTGAGCAAGGCGACATCGGCCCTCAATGGGCTTTCCAGCACATAGCCATGGCCGTCGATGACACGGGTTTCTTTGCCGTCGGCCAGTGCTGTGCCGTAACCGGCACGGGTAAAGAACCCCCCAATGCCTGCGCCTCCGGCCCGGATGCGTTCGGACAGCGTGCCCTGCGGCAGCAACTCCAGCTCAATCGCATCTTCTTCGTACAGGCGTTCAAACCAGACGGAGCCGTTGGAACGGGGGTAGGAGCAAATCAACTTGCGCACCATGCGGTCGCGCAACAAACTTGCAATGCCCTCTTCCCGAACGCCGGCGTTGTTGGAAACGATCACCAGATCACGCACCTTCAATTGCCGCAGCGCTTCGATCAATTGGTAGGGAATGCCGGAGTTGCCAAAGCCCCCGATCATCACGGTATCGCCATCGCGGATGCCCTCAACCGCCTGCTGAAGCGTTGCGACGATCTTGTTGATCATGGCTGCGGCCCTTTCTCTGCCAACGCGGCCGGATGCGCGGATTTCCCTCGGTTGCCTCGCTGCCAGCTGGCCAGGTAGATCAACGCCACAATGCCCAGCCCCACCATATCGCTGATGCGCTCGGGATACACCAGCGCAAGACCGGAGAACAGCACCAGCGCACGCACCGTCCATGACAGCGCGCCCACACGGTAAAGGTATCCCTCCATGCCGGAAGAGAGCAACCAGATCGCGATCACTGCGGTCGTCGAGGCCGAGGCGATGCCTTGCCATGGGCCTTGCAAAATCAGCGCAGGTTCGATCACGAACAAGAAGGGCAAGATGAACAGAATGGCACCCAGGCGCATCGCATAAAACCCGGTTTTCACCGGGCTTGAGCCCGAGATGCCGGCGGCCGTGATGGCGGCCAGCGCAACCGGTGGCGTGAGGTAAGACATCATGCCCCAGTAGAGGATGAACAAGTGGCTGGCCAGTGGGTTCAACCCGGCGGCAATCAAGGCAGGTGCCAGCAAGATGGACAAAAAGATGTAGCAGGCACTCACCGTCATGCCCATGCCGAGCACGAAGCTGGTGATGGCCCCGGCGGCGAGCATCAAGGGAATGCTGCCATCGGCGTACAACAGCAGTTCTCGCGAGAAGGCGCCGGCCACACCGGTGTAGGAGAGCCCGCCCACCACCAACCCGATACCGGCCAGAATGGCGACCAGATTGGCCAGGCTGCCAGTCAGATCGGTCAGGAAAGTCACCGCGCGCTTCAGGTTCAGCCGGTTGTTGCGTTTGAAGATCGAAATACCCAGCAACACCACGGCAGCGTAATACGGCGCGTAGGCCTCCAGTCGCATGAACAGCAGCATGTAGATCAACATCACCAGGCTGAGCAGGTACGGCCAGCCGTCCTTCAGTGTGTCCCACAGGTTGGGAATCTCGGATTCGGGCAGGCCCTTCAAGCCCCGGGCTGCCGCATAGATATCCACCTGGAACAACAGCGCCAGATAGAACAACAAGGCGGGCAAAAAGGCCGCGATGATGATCTCGGAGTAAGGAACGCCAAGAAAAGACGCCATGATGAAAGCCACCGCGCCCATCACAGGCGGCATCAACGTGCCCCCTGTCGAGGCACAGGCCTCGATGGCTGCCGCGTAATGCGCCGGGTAACCGGTGCGCTTCATGGTCGGGATCGTGATGGGGCCGCTGGTGAGAATGTTGGTGATCACGCTGCCAGACAAGCTGCCGAGAATGGCACTGGACAAAACCGCAACTTTGGCCGGACCACCACGGCTGCGGCCCATCAAGGCGGCTGCGAACCGCATGAAAAACTCGCCACCGCCGGTGGCGGTGAGCGCCGCGCCAAACACGACAAAACCGATCACCAGCTGGGCCACCACCTGCATCGGAATGCCAATGATGCTTTCCACGCCCATCACATGGGCGCGAATGGTTTCGCCAAAGGTGTATTGCGTGCCCCAGAGAAAACCGGGCAGGTGGTCGGCAAACAAGGGGTAAGCACCAAACAGCAAGGCCACACCCAGCAGCAACCAGCCCCCGGCGCGTCGCACCCCTTCCAGCACCATGAGCAGCATCACGCCCGATGCCACCGTGGCCGGCAGCGGGGCCGAGTAGTCCCAACCCTGTTCGATGATGGTCAGGCCATGCATGCCCAGGTAAAGACTGGCACCCAACACGGCCGCACACAGCAGCCAGTCGTACCAGGCCACGCGCGCACTGCTGCTGGCGGTGGCCGGTATGCTGATAAATGCAGCGGCCAGAAAGATGCCAATCAAATAGTAAAGATAGGAGTTACCCAGCGGCAAAAAGCCGAGCAAAGACAGGTTGAAAGTCTGGTTGATGGCCAGAACCATGCCCAGTGAACCCAGCGCCAGCCAGACCCACCTGGCCACGCCATGCAATCGGGGTTCGGGCTGCGCGCCCAGCGGCAGGTCATCGGCGGAACCAGCGGGAATAGACGAGTTCATGGCTTCTGCATTTTGGTGAAGGAGATGTTGGCGCGTTGGCCGCCGACCGGGTCTGCCGGTGCACCGGCCGCCAGAAAATCTGGGGATCAATCCCAAAGGAAGATGTCCTGGCGGTCGGGCAGGGACTCATCAGCCCCCTGAAAAATGGCTACCCACAACCGCCGCGCCACTGACGCCACAGAGCGGTTGGAGGAGCCCTTCCCGGGGTAGCCGGGTTCTTCGGTCTCAGAGCGCTTTGAGCGCCATGGCCCGCTGTGCATCCCAGATCTTGCCGAACTCTTCGTCGCTCTTGCCTTTGCCTTCGACCAGGGTCTTGGCCCAGGCGCCACGCAAGGCCGTCAAGCGCGCCATGCGGTCGTCATTCCACTGTTGGTGCTCCGCCGTCCAGATGCCTTTTTCTTTCAGGTAACGGATGGCGCCCGGATGGAAAGGTGCATCGATGGACGGGGTGCCGGCCACGTCAAGTTTCCAGCGTGGCATGACCTTGGTGGCATCCTTGTACATGCCGTAGGTCTCGTCCAGCGCCTTGATCACCGCATAGGCGGTGTTGTCGTCCATGTCCGCGCGCACCACCATGATCGGATAGCGGTAGGCCAGGATGTTGGCCGGCTTGGCTTCGCTGATGCCTGCGCCCACTGTTTCCCTGAGCGGTTGGAAGAACGGCGCGACAGCCTTCAGGCGGGCCCAGCCCTCTTTGTCATCGGGAGGTACGTCGAGCCAACGGATGCCTTTGGGCGACTGCTCCAGCTCGTACACCTGGCTCGGGGTGGTGGTCGTGCAAGACGCATCTGACAGGCCCTGAGCCACCGAACTCATGGCGGCGCCATAGGTCGGGAAGGTGACCGCCTCAACATCGCTGCGGCTCAGGCCTGCAAACGACAGAAACGCTTCGCACTTCACATTGACCGATGGATTGCCTGCCACAAAGGCCACACGCTTGCCCTTCAAATCTTTCAATTGTTTGATGCCGTTGTCGCCAGCGGTGAAGACGCCAAATGCGCCGGGCCGCCCGGCAATGGCACGCAGATCTTGAGGGCCCCAGCGCCGTTCGCTGAAATCGTGCACGCCTTCAGTGGCAAAGAATGTCTCGGTGGCAAGAAAACCGATTTCGGCGCGCTTCGTCAACACCGGCTGCAAGCGGCCGATCGAAGAGCCAGAAGGCTGGATGCGGATCCGTGTGCCATATTTTTTGCCGAAGGCATCGGCAATGGCCGATGCCTCGGCATAACCAGCCGAACCCACGTCGTAGGCAGACCAGGTCATGGAATCAGGCAGGCCCTGGGCAAAAGCGCTGGGGGTCATACCCATGGCCGCGGCCACGGCAACTGCGGCCAGGATTTTCGATCGGTTTGTCATCTTGTCTCCATTCAAGTTATGTTGACCCCTGATCTGAGGCGGGCTGCACACAAGATCAGTGGACAAGTTTTGCAGCATAGCTGCCAAGGCACTTCAATTGCCAACGTCAATCACATGCACCAGGCACCCCACAACACACACAAAAGGCCTAAACCGGTTGCCTGAAACGCAGATTTGCGTTTCACCGCGAGCGAGGGTGCTTTCGGCTGAACCCGCTCCGAGAGACCTTGCGGGACTCATTGCGGGCGTCAACGAGGTTCATGTTGTCGCATCTGCCTTCAAACCGCAATTCTGAATTTCCAAAGCACGGCTTCACGAAAGATGAACACCAGCGCATCAAGGCACACGAAAGGCCGAAAAACAGGGGGTGTCAACGCGCGACAGATCCGTCACACCGGGGACACCGCATCGATCATTTGCCGCTTGAGCACCTTGCCGCTGAGCGTCATCGGAAAGGCATCGACTGGCACGATGCGCGAAGGACGCTTGTAAGGTGCCAGGTGTTCGGCGGCATACACCCGCAACGCCGCCAGGTCGATGGTCTGGTTGGGCACGGCCTCAACAAACGCCAGAATTTCTTCGTTGCCGTCGGCCTCCCGGCGACCCGCCACGGCCACCCGCTCCACACCGGGAAAGGCCGCCAACACCACTTCAACCTCGCCGGGATACACATTGAAGCCTGAACGAATGATCATCTCTTTCAACCGCCCCACCACGGTCAGCGCCCCGTCGGGCTCCTGGAAGCCCAGATCGCCGCTCGCGTACCAGCCACCGGGGCGCATGACCTGCTCGGTCGCCGCCTGATCGCGAAAATAGCCCGGCATCAAGCCCACGCCGCGCATCCAGATTTCACCACGCTCGCCCGCGGGCAGATCGTGGCCTTCGGCGTCCACAATGCGCAACTCGGCGCCGTCAACCAGATAACCCGCCGAGGTGTCACGGCGGACCACACCCATGCGCACCAAGCACAGCGCTCCGGCGTATTCAGAAAGCCCATAGCCGTGGTGCAGCGGCTTGTCAAAACAGGCTTCAACGGCGTCCTTCAGCCCCATGTCCAGCGGCGCAGCGCCCGCGTACACATAGCGCAACGCCGGACAATGTGGGCGTTCGCTGAGGCCCTGTTGGCGCCGCCAGCTCATCAGGCGGGCAAACATCGCGGGAGGGCCTTGCAACATCGAAACACCGCCGTGCGCCAGCGCATCGAACACATCGGCAGGGTCAAACTTGCTGCGCATGACCAACTGGCAACCGGCATACAAAGACGCCATCAACACCGTGCCCAGACCAAAAATGTGGGTCATGGGCAAATAGGCATAGGCCCGATCTTGCAGGCCCAGCTCGCGCGACTCGGCCGAGACCCGGGCGAACTGCAGCAAGCCTGCGTGTGTCACCAGCACGCCCTTGGGCTGTCCCGTGGTGCCCGAAGTAAAAATGATAGCCGCCACTTGCTCGGCCAGCGTGCCCTGCTCGGCCACGGCGTTCGACCGCGTGGGCGCCCGTTGCAGCGCACTGACCACCGAAGGCAAGGCGTTGGCGGCCAGCGCATGCCCCTGTGCAGCCTCCGACACGGCGGTGGTGAAATACACGACCCGTGGATCGGCTTTGGCAACAAAGCCGTTGATTTCTGCGCGCGACATCCGGGCATTGACACCGCACGACCAAGCCCCCACCCGGCTACAAGCCAGCACCAGGGCCACATGCTCGGCGCAGTTTTCGGCCACCACCAGCACCCGATCCCCGGCCACGACGCCGGAGCTGCGCAACTCCTGCTCCAGTGTCGCCACCAGCTGGCCAAGCGCGGCCAGGGTCCATGTGGTCTCCGGGGTGATGAGAAAAACTTGCTCCGGAGCACTTGCCGCCCGGGCGTCAAAAAGTTCGTGGATACGGGGTTCTGTGTTCGCGGTCATGGCTTTGGGGTGACGAAATGGAAGAAAGGAGCGGTTGAACCGCAGGCGTTCCGGGGCACTCAGGCGGACACGTACTTGAACGTGCCCATGGCCCTCGCCACGAGTTCGCCAGTTTCGTCCTCAAGGCGGGCTTCACAAAAACAGACCGACCTACCACCACCGATGGCCTTGCCGTGGGCCACCAGTCGACCACGCCCCGGTTTCAAAAACGCGGTGGACATCTCGATCGTCACCACCGCTTTCCGGAAACCAGAGCGCGACAGCGCCGCGCTGGACATCGCGCCATCGAGCATGGTCATGATCACGCCGCCGTGCAGGTTGTGGAAGTTGTTGGTCAGCTCAGGCCGGGCGTTCAGCACCAGACGCGACACACCGTCTTCGGCGAACTCCCGGCGCAAATCCAGTAACTGGTTAAACCCCACCTGGGCAAACAAGGTGGAGGTGTCGACAGGGGTTTTTTCAGGGCTGTGCATGGAGGAACTCGGGTTGGATGGGGTCTTGGTATGGCCCGGCGGCACAGCGCAGCGCCGGCCAGAACGGCTCACTCAGCGGCGCGCCTCACGCACCATGTTGCGCGCAATGACGAGTTGCTGGATCTGGCTGGTGCCTTCATAGAGGCGAAACAGGCGCACATCGCGGTAAAACCGTTCGATACCGTATTCACTCAAGTAACCTGCGCCGCCAAAAATCTGCACCGCGCGGTCGGCCACCCGGCCGCACATCTCGGAGGCAAACAGCTTGCAGCACGATGCCTGGGTCGACACGTTGCGCCCTTCGTCGCGCTGGCGCGCCGCATCAAGCACCATGCAGCGGGCGGCGTATACCTCGGCCTGGCTGTCGGCCAGCATCGCCTGCACCAGTTGAAAGTCGGCAATCGCCTGACCAAACTGTTTGCGCTCCACAGCGTAATTCAACGCATCGCGCAACATGCGCTCAGCCACCCCGACGCAGATGGCGGCGATGTGGATGCGGCCTTTTTCCAGCACCTTCATCGCCGTCTTGAACCCCTGCCCTTCCTGCAGGCCGATCAATTGGCCAGCCGGTACCCGGCAGTTCTCGAAGATCACATCCGCCGTGTGGGCGCCGCGCTGGCCCATTTTTTTGTCGATCTTGCCAATGGACAAGCCAGGCGTTTTCGCCTCAACAATGAAGGCCGACACACCGCTTGCGCCCTTGTCGGCCGGATCGGTTCGGGCCATCAAAGTAAAGATGTCGGCCGTTGGCGCGTTGGTGATGAAGCGTTTGGTTCCGTTGACCACGTAGTGATCACCGTCGCGAATAGCGGTGGTGCGCAGCGACGCCGCATCGGACCCGGCATCGGGTTCGGTCAGCGCGAACGAAGCCACCAGCTCACCTGTGGCCAGCTTGGGCAGGTAGCGCGCCTTCTGCTCTTCTGTGCCGTCAAACAGAATGCCTTGCGAGCCAATGCCCACCGTGGTGCCGAACAGCGAGCGAAAGCAGGGCGAGGTCTGGCCCATGGCGAACATCACCTCGACCTCTTCTTCCATGGTCAGGCCCAGGCCCCCATAAGCTTCGGGCACAGTCAGACCAAACAGGCCCATCTGCTTCATCTCGTTGACGAGGTCATGAGGGATCAGGTCGGTCTCGGCCACCTCGGCTTCGGCCGGTACCAGGCGTTCGCGCACAAAGCGGTTCACCGTATCGAGCAAGGCGGTCAGGGTTTCGGGGTCGCGGATCATGTCGGTTCTTTCTCAGCGTAACGGTGGTGCAAAGTTTTCAGAGCGTGTCGGCGGTGCCCAGCACGGCCGTGGACTGGCTGGACAGCGTGCCGCCGTTGCCATGCGCCACCGCGGTGTTCGGGTTCTTGAGCTGGCGCTCACCGGCGTCGCCGCGCAGCTGGCGCACGGCTTCGATCAAGGCAAAAATGCCGTACATACCTGGGTGCACACAAGACAGCCCCCCGCCATTGGTGTTCACCGCCAAGCGGCCACCAGGGCCGATGGCACCGTTTTCAACAAAGGCCCCGGCCTCGCCTTTTTTGCAAAAGCCGAGGTCTTCCAGGAACAGCAAAGTGTTGATGGTGAACGCGTCGTACAGCTGCGCCATGTCCATGTCCTTGGCCGAGAGTCCGGCCATGGCGAAGGCCTCACGGCCCGATTCGGTGGCCGAGGTGACGGTCAGATCGTGCATGCTTGAGATTTGCCGGTGCCACACCGCCGTAGCGTTGCCCAGGACATAGACCGGCTTCCGGGGCAGGTCTTTGGCGCGCTCGGCGCTCACCAGCACGTAGGCGCCACCGCCATCGGTGACCAGACAGCAATCGCGCACGCTCAACGGGTCGCTGATCATGCGGGCGTTCAGCACGTCGTCGATGCTCAAGGGGTCGCGCATGAAGGCTTCCGGGTTGAGTCCAGCCCAAGCTCGGGCAGCCACGGCCACCTCGGCAAGCTGGCGCCGTGTGGTGCCAAATTCATGCATATGGCGCGAAGCCGCCAGCGCATAAGCCGATGGCGGCAACATGGGTTCATAAGGTGTTTCGTAAGGCTGCGGATCAAGAAACTTGCGGCTGGCGACAACCTCCTTGCGGCCGAAGCTGGCCGTGCGTTGTGCGCTGCCATAACAAACCAACACCGCCTTGCATTGGCCCGAACGCAGTGCCTGCATGGCGGGCAACAAATGGGCAATGAAGCTGGAGCCGCCGATCATGGTGCTGTCGATGTAACGAGGCCGGATACCGAGGTACTCGGCCACGGGCATGGCCCACATGGTGGCGCCGCCGCTGGCGGTGCACAGGCCATCGATATCGCTCATCTTCAGGCCAGCATCGGTCACCGCGGCATGCGCCGAACGGGCCAGCAACTCCATGTCGGTAAAGCCCGGCGCCTCGCCACAACCGAAAGTGGCCACGCCCGCGATGGCGGCGCTGCCGCGCAATGCTTTCAAATCTGCGCTCATGCCGCGTCTCCCTTTTCAGCGTCAAATACCACCAAGCCCCGCCCCTCGTTCACCTGCACCCGTGCTTTCACGCGCTGCCCGATGCGCACCGCTTGCGGGGCCAGGTTGTCCACCCGGCTCATCAGGCGCACGCCTTCGTCCAGATCGACCAGGCAGACGTTGAAGTCGCCGCCGGCTTCGGCCTTGCGGCGCACAGTGGTCACGGCGTACACCGTGCCGTGGCCCGTGGGTGCCACCCAGTTCAGCGGCGCCGCGCCGCAATGCGGGCAAAGCTCACGCGGGAAATACACGTGTTTCTGGCAGTCAGGGCAGTGTTGAATCAGAAAACGGCCCTGATCCAGCACGCTCTGGTGGTGGGCTTGCGCACCTGTGGGAGTTGAGGTCTCAGTCATGGAATTGCTCCGTTTCAGATAGGGTCCCAGCTGAACACGTCGGCAGAGCGGTCCAGGGGATAGAACATGGCTTTGAGTGCCGGCAGTGCGTGGCTGGCCACGGAGGCCGGGCTCCAGCCTTCCGAGCGGTGTACCGAGCGCACAGGCCGGGGCTGGCTCATGAGAAAAATCTCGTTGTTGCGCACCGCAAACACCTGGCCGTTGGCCTCGCTTGCTTCATCGCTGGCCAGACACACCACCAGCGGCGCGATCTTGGCCGGCGTCATTTGCTTGATGCGATCAACCCGCGCCTGCTCTTCGGGCGTATCGGTAGGGATAGCGCCAATCATGCGGCTCCAGGCGAAGGGTGCGATGCAGTTGGAGCGCACATTGAAGCGTTCCATGTCCAGCGCAATCGACTTCGACAAAGCGGTCACGCCAAGCTTGGCCGCAGAGTAGTTCGCCTGACCCAGGTTGCCGATCAGACCGGAGGTCGACGTCATGTGGATGTAGTTGCCCGAAGCCTGGGCCTTGAAATGCGGCGCTGCGGCGCGGCTGACGTGGTAAGCCCCATACAGGTGCACCTTGATCACCGCATCCCACTCGTCTACGCCCATTTTGTGGAAAAAGCGGTCGCGCAGAATGCCGGCGTTGTTGACCACCACATCGACGCGGCCAAAGGTATCGAGCGCACATTCAATGATGCGCCCGGCGCTGGCAGCCTCCGACACGCTGTCGGTGTTGGCAACGCCTTCGCCGCCCAGCGCCTTGATTTCATTGACCACGCTCTGGGCCGGCCCCGCGTCAGCGCCTTCGCCTGACACCGAAGCGCCGATGTCGTTGACCACCACCTTGGCCCCGTCGCGGGCCATGGCCAGCGCGATGTCGCGGCCGATGCCGCCACCGGCGCCGGTCACCACGACCACCTTGCCTTCAACCATGCCTGTGTTCTTGCTCATTGGTATCTCCTGTGTGTTGCTGATGCGGTTCATCAAGGGTTGGCCGGCCACTGGTACAGGGCCGGTTCTTTGTTCAGAAAGCGTTGCACCGCTTCGTGGTGGTAGGGCGTGCCCGCAGCCAGCGCCTGACCAGAGGCCTCCATTTCCAGCAGGGTGGCAAGGTCCTGGGCTGGCGAGGCCAGCGTGCGTTTGATCAGGCTGACGGCGGTCGGCGAGGCCTGCGCCAGACTCCCTGCCATGGCCCGCGCCCTTGCCATCAGGCCATCGGGTTCATGCAATTCCAGAACAAGCCCAAGCTGCAAGGCTTCTGCCGCGCCCACGTCGCGCGCCGACAGCATGAGTTCCCGCGCCCTTTGCTGACCGACGATGCGTGGCAAGGTGTAGAAGGCGGCGCAATCGGGCACCAGTCCGACCTTCATGAACGACATGCAGAAACGTGCGCGCGGCGTGGCCAAAACGAAATCCGCCATCAAGGCCAAACTGAAGCCGGCGCCGGCGGCGGCACCGTCCACCGCCGCGATCACCGGACGGTCCAGGGTGAGCAAATCGCGCAACCCGTGGTGCAGCGACTGCATGCGCTGGTGCCAGCCCGCGTTGTCCAGATCGACACTGGCCATGTTGCGCAAATCACCGCCGGAGCAGAAGTGCCCATCGGCACCGGTCAGAATGAGCGCGCGGATACCGAGGTCTTGTCGCACGCAGGCCATGGCAAGCCCGATCTCCTCGCGCATCAGCAGGTCAAAGGCATTGCGCTTGCACGGGTTGTTCAGGGTGAGGATGGCAACCTGATCCTGAACGTCCAAACGAATGCGCTCAAACGCCAGATCAGACGGCATGGGATGCTCCCGCCACCGGCCCGCTCAATGCGATCACCGCGTCGCCTGTGAGTTTGACTTGATGGCGTTGGTCGGTGGCCGTGAGTGCCAGTCGCACACAGTGTTCGCCTGCGCGTTCAAACTTTTCCAACACCTGACTGCTGCAAGTGATGCGGTCACCAACGTGGGTGACGGCGGAAAAGCGCACGCCGAACTCGCGCAAAGCAGAAGGCGGCGCCCAGTCCGTGAGCACCCGGCCCAGCCAGGCCATGGACAGCATGCCGTGGGCAATGACGTCAGACAGACCGGCTGCTTTGGCGAAATCGGTATCAACATGAATCGGGTTGTGGTCCCCCGAGGCGCCACAGTACAGCGCCAGGCTGAGACGGGAAAGGGGTGGCGTTTCAAAAGCAGGCAGCGCGTCGCCGACCTGGATGCGGTCGAAATCTGGGGCGTGGTTCATATCAGTCCTCGGTGTTGTTTCGCACCACGATCAGGTTGCGCAACTCGGCGACCAACTGCTGGCGCTGGTTGCTCACGCGGGTGCACCGCAGCACAAAATCCAGCGCGCCGCCCTTCTTTTCGTAGATGTCTTCGATGCGCTGTTCAAAGCGCAAGGTGTCGCCTGCGTAGGCCATGGCGTGGTAACTGAAGCGCTGCTCAGCATGCAGCAAGCGGCGGTAATCGATGCCCAGCAGCGTGCGGATCGCAGCCGGATCCGGCGCCTCAAACTCCAGACAAAAGAAAAAGGTCGGTGGGACCGGCAGCGACGGGTGGCCAGCCGATTGGGCGGCCGACAAGTCTGTGTAAATGGGGTCGATTTGCCCCGTGGCTTTCGCAAAGAACCGCAACCGCCCAGCTTCCACCAGCACATCGAAGGCCGGCATGGCATGCCCTATCCAGCGTTTGTCGATCATTTCCAATGGTTCCTGTTCATGCAAGCTTTGTGTGGTGTGTCCGTGCAAGGGTCTGTTGGGCCAACAGAACAACGGGTGCGTCGACCATGCGTCCGTCCAAGCTGAATGCGGCGCCTGCGGCCCGAGCTTGCGCGGCCATCACCCGCTGAGCCCATTCGAGCTCGTCTTGCGTAGGGGCGAACACAGCAGCAATGGTTGCCAGCTGTGCCGGGTGTATGCACAACTTGGCGCCAAATCCGAAACGGCGGCTGCGCGCGGTGTCGGCTTGCAGGCGCGCCGTGTCGCCTATCGCCACCGTGACGCCGTCCACCGGCGAGGCCAGGTCCGCACGGCGCGAAGCGGCCACCAAGGCGAAGCGAGCCGACTGCAACTCGGCCTCGTCCACATCGCAGCGCATGCCCATATCGGCCTGCAAATCCAGATGACCCAGCGCCAGGCGCAGCACGCCCGGGCAGTTGGCCAGTTCGTCAAGCGCGCCCATGCCTCGTGCCGACTCAATCAGAGGCACAAGAACACGGGCTTCAGCGGCCATAACCATATGGGCGAGCACGTGTGCCAGCTGCGCGGCACTCTCGGCCTTGGGCACAGCCACCCCACCCAAGCCTTGGGCGGTGATTTGTCTCACCATCGCCAAGTCGTCTTCATGCCAAGGCGTTCCCGCGGCATTGATGCGCACCAGCAAGCGCGCGCGATCCGATTCACCCACGGAGGCAAAGGCCTGCACCCACTGCATCCGCGCGGTGATCTTGTCGGCGGGCGCCACGGCGTCTTCCAGATCCACGATCACCGCGCCATCACCACAGGCCAATGCTTTGCCCAGGCGCTCCGGGCGGTTCGCGGGAACGAACAGAAAGCAGCAGGCTGTGGCCAGAATAGACAACGGGGGCATGCTCAGGGGTTCAGCAACGTCTCGACGCGTTCGGCGCTGGCGATGTGCCACAAAGCATCAATGGCTGCCTGCATCTGCGACGGTGTGGAACCACCGCTGTGCGCCGCGAGACGCAAGGCCTTGTCGGTGATTTCTGCTCGGCTCAAGGTGTTGCCCGGGTCGCCCTTGGGTTCGTCCACCCGGCCATGCAAAACGCGGCCATCGGTGGTGTGCAGCGTGACCTTGCCTATCCAGCGTTGCGGGTAAGCGGTGTCCACTTCTTCGTCGAGCTGCATCTCTACCTTGTTGCAAAACGCCACGGTATCGGCGTCTTGAAAGTGTTGATCGAAGGCATTGAGATCGGCATGCTCAAAGCGCGCCACCAGAGCCAGCACCGTGCCCATGGAAAACTTGCTCTGGTGCACTGTGCTCGGATTGACCACCGGGCCCAACACATCGATGGCCCCTTGGTGCACCTGCGCGATCACGCGCGCCACATCACCAGGGCGCAGTTTGTTGGCCTTCATCACCTGCAACAGCGCGTCGGCGGCGGGATGGGTGTGGCGGCAAGAGGCATGGAACTTGAAGGAGGTTTCCACCGTCGCCCAGCGCTGACCCAAACCATCCACCAGTTTGGCGGGGTCGGCGTCGCTGGACATGCCGGCGGCCATGCCTTGTGGTCCTTCAAAAATCTGCGCTGCGCCAGTGAAGCCGTCCTGGGCCAGGTAGGCCGACATCAGACCGGCGGCGGCGGCGTGGGCGGTGTGCAGCTGCTTGCTGTCGGATGCGGTTCGCAGAAACTCCCACAGCCCTGCCGACTGCGTGCCCGCCGAGCCGAAGGCATGCAGCATCTGCGCGGTGTTGAGGCCGAGCAGGTTGCCAACCGCTGCCGCTGCCGCCAGCGTGCCGGCGGTGCCTGTGGTGTGGAAGACCTTGTAATGTGATCGGCCCAAGAACTCCCCGACGCGGATACCCACTTCGTAACCCGCCACCGAGGCGGTCAAGAAACGTTCCCCGCTGGCGCCGATCGCCTGCGCCACAGCCAGCGCCGCGGGAAAAACCACCGCAGCAGGGTGGAAGACCGAGCCGTTGTGCACATCGTCTTGTTCGGCGACATGGGAGGCCGCGGCGTTGATCATGGCCGCTAGATACGGGCTGGTGCGGCGCCGGTTGACGATGACTTCCGACGTGCTACCGGGCTCGCCCGCTCCGCCCATGGACATGGCAAAACGCGCGATGCTGTCTACTGGGCGCGAACCGTGTCCGGCCACGGCCGACCCGAACCAGTCAACCAGCAGGTCTTCGGTCTTGCGGACCACCGTTTCGGGAATCTGTTCGAACCGCAGTTCGGCGGCAAAGGTGGCAAGTTGGGCGCTGGGGGACGTCATGTGGATGCTTTCAGGCGGCGTATGGGGTGCGGAATAAGAGGATCAGATCGCGCTTGAGGCGCGGAGGGCTGCTATGTCATCAGCGCTCAGACCAGCCTCTGCCAAGATGGCTTCGCTGTGCTCTCCGACCGATGGAACCGGGTCCATGCGGTAGTCGAAGGCGTTGCTGCGACCTGGCGGCAGCAGTGCGGGAATGTCGCCTTCGGGCGTGCCCACACTGCGCCAGCGCTCGCGCGCCTGAAGCTGGGGGTGGGCCCAGACGCCGGCCATGTCGTTCATGCGCGCATTGGCAATCTGCGCCTGGTCCAGCAAGGCGCAGACCTGGTCGGCACTCAGTGCACCAAAAGCCGCCAGCACGATGGCCTTGAGCGCATCGCGGTTCTCATTGCGGTGCGCGTTGCTGTCAAAGCGCGGATCAACCGCCAGATCGGGGGTCTTCAAGACCGTGTCGCAAAAAGCCTTCCACTCACGCTCGTTTTGCAATCCCAGCATCACGGTGCCGCCATCACCGGCGGCAAAGGGGCCATAGGGGTAGATGCTGGCGTGCGCGGCGCCACTGCGCGGCGGCGGGGCTGCACCATCGAAGGCGTAGTACATGGGAAAAGACATCCATTCGCCCAGGGCTTCGAGCATGGATACGTCGATATGGCTGCCGGTCCCGGTTTTCCCGCGCAACAGCAACGCTGAGAGCACGCTGGTGTAGGCGTACATGCCGGCGGCGATGTCGGCTACCGAGTTGCCGGCCTTGCTGGGCACCTCGGGGGTGCCGGTGACCGACAGGAAACCGGCCTCGCTCTGGATCAACAGGTCGTAGGCCTTTTTGTCGCGGTAAGGGCCGTCATCCCCGTAACCTGAGATATCGCAAACGATCAGGCGCGGGTTGGCTTCGTTCAGCGCCGCAAAAGACAGGCCCATGCGGGCAGCCGCACCGGGGGCCAGGTTTTGCACCAGCACATCGGCAGTCTGCAAAAGGCGCGTCAAGGCCGCCAGCGCGCCGGGCTGTTTCAGATCCAGCGCCAGGCTCTCTTTGGAGCGGTTGGTCCAGACGAAGTGAGAGGCCAACCCCCTGACCCGCGTGTCGTAGTCGCGGGCGAAGTCACCTCCACCGGGGCGCTCCACCTTGATGACGCGCGCACCCAGATCCGCCAGTTGGCGGGTGCAGAACGGCGCGGCAATCGCATGCTCAAGCGAGACCACCGTGATGCCGTCAAGTGGGCGAGGACGGTCGGTGTGCGGCTGTGCGCTGGGCATTGGTGCGGTCGTCATGCCAGACCTTCAGAACGAGCGCGGCAGGTCAAGCAGGTGCTCGGCCACGTAGGAGTAGATCAGGTTGGTCGAGATCGGAGCCACCTGGTAAAGGCGTGTCTCCCGGAACTTGCGCTCCACGTCGTATTCGTTGGCGAAGCCAAAGCCGCCATGGAACTGGATGCAGGCGTTGGCCGCTTCCCAGCTGGCCTTGGCAGCCAGGTACTTGGCCATGTTGGCTTGCGCGCCGCAGGGCTCCCCCGCATCGAAAAGCTCGCAGGCCTTGTAGCGCATCAGGTTGGCCGCTTCAACTTCAATGTAGGCATCGGCGATCGGGAATTGCACGCCCTGGTTCTGCCCGATCGGGCGGCCGAACACCACGCGTTCGCGCACGTATTTCGTGACCCTGTCAAGAAACCAGTACCCGTCGCCAATGCACTCGGCTGCGATCAGCGTGCGCTCGGCGTTCAAGCCGTCCAGGATGTACTTGAACCCTTCGCCTTCCTTGCCGATCAGGTTTTCTTCGGGGATCTCCAGGTTCTCGAAGAACAGCTCATTGGTTTCGTGGTTGACCATGTTGGGAATGGGTCGCACCGTCATGCCGCTTTTTTCGGCCTGCCGCAAGTCGACCATGAAGATGCTCATGCCCTGGGTCTTTTTCTTCACCTCGGCCAGTGGTGTGGTGCGCGCCAGCAAGATCATCCAGTCGGAGTGCTGAATCCGCGAGATCCAGACCTTCTGGCCGTTCACCACGTATTTGTTGCCCTTCTTCACCGCCGTGGTTTTGAGTTGGGTGGTGTCGGTGCCAGTGCTGGGTTCCGTCACACCCATGGACTGCAGGCGCCATTCGCCGCTGGCGATCTTGGGCAAGTACAAAGCTTTCTGAGCCGCCGAACCATGGCGCAGCAAGGTGCCCATGTTGTACATCTGGCCGTGGCAGGCGCCGGAGTTGCCGCCGCTGCGGTTGATCTCCTCCATGATCACGGAGGCCTCGGCCAGACCCAGACCAGCCCCCCATATTCGGCTGGAATCATGGCCGCCAGCCACCCGGCTTTGGTCAACGCATCAACAAACGCCTCGGGATAGCCGCGCTGCTCATCGATCTGGCGGTGGTAGGCGTCAGGGAATTCGGCGCAGAGTGCGCGCACGGCATCGCGGATGTCCTGGTACTGGTCGGGGGCGGTCTTGATCATGGGGTGTGGGTTGTTGTGTGTCTGGGGCCAGGGCTCAGGCCAAGGTGGCGCTGCCTTGCATGGTCAGCCAGCCTTCATGGTCTTGGGCCCAAAGCCGAACAGTCTTGCCGTCTGCCGATGGCTCGCCATTCAGCTGGAAGCTGTGCAGGTCAAACGTGGGCCGCACGGCCCGGAATTCGAACGACTGGATGCGCACACCAGGCAGCTGCCGGCGAACCAAATCCAGCAGCAGGGTTGCGATCAGCGGCCCGTGCACGATCAGGCCCGGGTAACCCTCGACCTCGGTCACGTAGCCTCGGTCATAGTGGATGCGATGGCCGTTGAAAGTGAGCGCCGAATAGCGAAACAGCAGCACAGCATCGGGCACCACTTCTCGCCGCCATGCCGCACCCCGTTCGGCCGCAATGGGCGCGGGTGTCGGATCGGTCGGTCGCGCTGCGGCTCGGTAGACGATGTCATGCTCTTCTGTCAGCGCCAGACCTCGCTGATTGTGGATTTCATGCTGAACGAGCACGAACAACAGGTCTCCACTGCGCCCGGTTTTGTGTACCACCGAAGCGATCTTCGAGATGCGCTGAGCCGCATCGCCAACCAGGAGCGGGTTCTCTTCTTTCCATCGCAACCGCCCGCCAGCCCACATCCGCCTGGGCAGGGGAACCGGAGGCAAGAAACCACCACGTTTCGCATGCCCGTCGGGCCCGATTTCGCTTTGCCGTGCACTGGGTAGAAAGAAGAGCCAATGCCAAAGGGCCGGCAACGGTGCGCCGACCACCGGTTCAGGGTCTTCGCGATCCAGCGTGGCCGCCAGGGCGCGCAGCGGCGCCGGAGCAATACCGTCGAGGATCGTTTCCGTTCGACCGATCCAGCTGTGCAAATGCGTCACGGTGGTGGCATTGAGGGTTTGGTTTTCGTCGCTCATGAAAACAGGCATAAGAATGAAGGGCGGGAGACAAGATTGGGCACGGGCGCTATGGTCGGCTCAGTGGCCAAGTCACGCAATCTCTGATTGCCAAAGCCGTACTTTGGCAATTCCGAAGGGTATGCTTGATGCTCTCTTTCACTCAAGAACCTTGCGCCTTTTGGTCGCCTCTCTTATGAGGTCCATCTGGTGGAATGACAGCGTCCCAGCCCATGCACTTTGATCTTGTTGATTTGCGCCTTATCGTCCGAGTCGCCGAACTCAACAGCCTCACCCGAGGTGCCGAGCGTTCGCATATATCGCTGGCGGCCGCCAGTACACGGATCAAAAATCTTGAAGAAAGCGTCGGGGCCAAACTGCTGGTGCGCAGCAGCCAGGGCATGACGCTGACACAACCTGGCAAGACGTTTGTGCAACACGCCATGGTGGTACTTGGGCAGATCGAAAACCTGCGCGGAGACATGCAGGAGTACGCAGACGGCATCAAAGGGCAGCTTCGCATCTTCTCCAACACCACCGCCTTGTGTGAGTTCCTGCCGCCAGTTCTGGGCAGTTTTCTCCAAAGCCATCCCGACATCAACATCCATCTGCGTGAAATGCTCAGTCACGACATCGTGCGTGCGGTGCTGGATGGTTACGCCGATATCGGCGTCGTCGCGGGCACCGTGAACACCGAAAATCTGGAGATCATCCCTTACCGGTCTGATCAACTGGTGCTGGTCGTCCCCGCCAACCACTTCCTGGCTCAACGAACGAGTATCCGGTTCAGCGAAACATTGGATCTGGTCCATGTCGGACTACACGAAGCAAGCGCCCTGCACGGTTTTCTGAAGCAGATATGCGACGACATGCACAGCCAGCTTCAGCTACGAATTCAGGTGGGAAATTTCCAGGCGGCCTGTCGCATGATTGAAGCCCAAGCCGGAGTAGGAATTCTTCCTAAGTCTGCTGTGCATCTTCATGCCGCGTCCATGGACATAAAGATCATTCCATTAGACGACACATGGGCAGACCGCCACATGCATGTCTGTATCCGACACCTTGAAACCATGCCGGCTTTTGCACGTGATCTTGTGGCTATGCTGCAAGCTGATGCGGAGAATGCCAGCCGCGTTTCCTAGCATTTTCCTGAATGGATATGAAGGAAATGTCACGGTCTGCTCCGCCGGAATTTGACTTGAAGGCAAAAAATCGGGCGAAATCGACTTTGATTGAGCGGCAGGTCTGGCTTTCACTGAACCTTGATTTCTTCCCGTAGAGACTTCGTTGGTTGGAATTCTCTGCTCCAGACTGGTACAGCTTTTCAAGGTAACTTCAGTCCGACAGCCAGGAAAAGTGAAGGGGCGCACCTGGCCGAAAACGGCAGTTTTCAAGCGTCCCGTGCCCAACTGCTTGACGTCCTTAAGCCAAGGACGCCAGCGCAAGCTGGCCAAACCCTTCAGGCCAGCAGTTGCAGCACCCGCTGATGCAGGCCGTGTGAAGGTTTGTTCAACGCGTCCAGCACGCTGAAGTGGTTCAGGCCCGGCAAGACATCGCTGCTCGGCACGGCATCGCGTCCCCAGGCCTCTTGAATCAGACGGTTCTGGCGCAAAAACTCTTCACTCTCATCGCCCCCGGCCACGCTGTGCAAGCAGCCCCAGCCTTCTTCCCAGACAGGTGGCGTGGGCATCAGCGCCGGGCTGGCGCGGCGCGCATCGCGGGCGGTGAGCTTCAAGTCGTCTTTAAGAAAGGCGACTGAGCGCAGCGGTTCCAGGTCGTAGAGACCGGAGATCGACAAAGCGTTTTGAGCCAGGGCATCGGGCAAATCGGATGCATATGCCGGCCAGTCGCAGGCCATCAACATGGCGGCAAGGTGTCCTCCCGCCGAGTGGCCCACGATGGTGATGCGGTCGGGGTCGCCTCCGTGAACGGCGATGTGGCGGTACACCCAGGCCAGTGCCTTGACCATCTGCATGGTGATGTCTGGAATGGTCACGGCCGGGCACAGCGCGTAATTGGGCACAACCACGCAGGCGCCCTGCTTCACGAACGCGGGGGCCAGAAACGAGTGGTCTGATTTGTCGAGGCCGCGCCAGTAGCCACCATGAATGAACACCAATACCGGCGCCAGCGAGTCGCCAGGTTCGCGCTGGGCGGGGAAAATATCGAGGGTCTCGCCGGCGGCATGGCCGTAGGCCACATCGATCAAGCCATCGAGTTTGGTCCGCGCAGCTTTGGACTGTGCAGCCCAGCGCTCAAAATACTGTGCATGGTCTGGAACCAGCGCTCGGTTGTTGTATTGGCTTTCGAGCCAGGCGGGGTCGGGGCGTTGGGCTGATTTCATGGGCGCCATTGTGTCACGCAGCCCTTGCCCGATCCAACTACCATTTTTCACTCCAACCGAATCAAACACCATGAACGAAACGCTTCAAAACATCACTGTGCTCGGTATTGGCCTCATGGGGTTTCCCATGGGCAAACGGCTGTGCGAGGCGGGGTACCGCGTCACTGCCTGGAACCGCTCAGCAGGCAAGGCCGAGCGCTTGCTGCCTTGTGGCGCCCAAATTGCCCCTGCACCAGCCCAGGCCGTGGCACAGGCCGACCTGGTGGTTTGCCTGCTGGAGAACGGCGAGGTGGTTGAAGAGGTTTTGTTCGGCCAGGGCGCTGCCGGCGCCATGCGCCCTGGCACGCTGGTGGTCGATATGTCGTCCATTCGACCGGCGCAGGCGCGCGACCATGCCGAGCGCTTGAAGGCTATGGGCTTGCACCATATCGACGCACCGGTATCAGGCGGCACGGTCGGCGCCGAAGCGGGCTCGCTGGCCATCATGGCCGGTGGAGACGGCAAACAGGTCGAGCGCGCCCGCCTTCTGCTGGAACACCTCGGCCGGCTCACCCACGTCGGACCACACGGCGCAGGCCAGCTTGCCAAGCTCGCCAACCAGATGATCGTGGGTATCACCATTGGCGCGGTGGCCGAGGCGCTGCTGATGTGCGAGAAGGGTGGCGCCGACATGGCCAGGGTGCGCGAGGCCATCGGTGGCGGCTTCGCTGAGAGCCGGGTTTTGCAGCTCCACGGTCAGCGCATGGTCGAGCGCGATTTCGCCAAGCGCGCAGCCATCAATGTGCAACTCAAAGACATGCGCAACGCCATGACCACCGCGCAGTCGCTTGGGTTTCAGGCCCCCATCACCGAGCTGTTTGAGACCCTCTACACCCAGGCATCTGAAAACGGTTTTGGCGATCTTGACCATTCCGCCCTGTTCGTCGAACTGGCCCGGCGCAACGGCATGCAGTGACCCCTCAGGGTTGGGAATTGGCGGCAGAAAGCGCGCCTTTTGCGCGCTTAAGCAATTGGTGTGGCAAGAACAATGGAGGGCATTGATTCACCCCCATTGAGCCTGTGCGTTTGAACACCTCCACCCTCATCGGCACGATCGCCAGCGTGCTGTTCATGGCCGTCATCCTGCTGTTTGGCGCCGACGACCCGAGCAAGTTCGTCGATCTGCCCAGCATTGCCATTGTGGTCGGCGGCACGCTGGCTGCCACCTTCCTGAGCTACCCCATGCGGGAAATCAAGCGGATCTTTCCCATGGTGGCCCAGGTGTTTCGCCAGGAGCGCCTTGAAACCCAGCACTCGATCGAAGAAGTGGTGGCGCTTTCCCGGCTGTGGATGCGCGGCGACTTACAGGCTGTGGAGCGCGCGCTGCCGCAGGTCAGCAACCCGTTTTTGCGCACCGGCGTGCAGCTCATCATCGACCGCACGCCCGAAGACGAAATCATCGATTTGCTGCAATGGCGCATCGCCCATTTGCGTTCACGTGAAATGGCCGAAGCTTCGATTTTTCGTGGCATGGCCAACTACGCGCCGGCCTTCGGCATGGTCGGCACCCTGCTCGGTCTGATCAATTTGATGGACCTGGTGGGCGCAGGCGACCTGAGCATCATCGGCAGCCAGCTCGCCGTGGCGCTCATGACCACGCTGTATGGCGTATTGCTCGCCAACCTCTTGTTCAAACCCATCGCCGTCAAGCTGGAGCGGCGCACCGAGCAGCGCCTAGTGGTGATGAACATGGTGCTTGAAGGCATTTCCATGATGTGTGCCGGGCGCAGCCCGTCGCTGATGCGCGAAACGCTGAAAGCCTTCGTGGCCCAGTTTGACGACGAGATGTTCGACGGCGGTGCCCCGCCCCCAAAGGCCCAACCTGTCCGGTAACCCGCCATGTCCAACCTTGACGCAACCCTGGGCTCGCCAGAAGCATTTCAGTCACAACCGTTGCAGCAAGCCGCTCGCGGCAAGGCTGCCGGGCGCCGCTACAGCCGCTGGCACCTGGAAACCACCGTACCGGTTGAGGAAGATGGCTGGCTGTTGACCTACCTCGATGTGATCACGCTCATGCTCGTCATGATGGTGGTGATGCTCTCGGTCGCAGGCCCTCCGGGAGATGCCACCGGCAAGGGCGAGCCGACCACCACCACCATGCCCCCCGACCCACTGGCCACCACAACGCCCGCCTCCGTGCAATCGCCCTCGATCTTGCCGCCGCTGCCCGTGACCACCGCGAGCACACAAAGCGCCACGCCAGCACCGCCTGGCAAAGAACCCGAAAGTGAGACGCCCCAGGCGCCAGCCGAAGAGGCATGGGCCAGCCTGAAACTCGATCAGATTGGCGAAAACGTTGCCATCACGCCGGGTGAAGACTCGGTGCGCTTTCGCATCAGCAACGAATTGCTGTTTGGTTCGGGCGACGCCAACCTCAGCAACGGCGGCAACGGCGTGCTTCAAAAGCTGCTGCCCACCCTGCTCGCCGATCCCGAACTGCGGTTGGTGGTTGAGGGCCATACCGACAACATCCCGATCCAGACCACGCGTTACCCCTCCAATTGGGAACTCTCCACCGGAAGGGCTGCCAGCGTGGCGCGGTATTTGATCGAACATGGTGTGCCGCCGCAACGGGTTCAAGCCTCGGGATACGCAGACACACGCCCGCTCGGCAGCAAGGAAAACCCGGTAGACCGCGCCATCAACCGGCGTGTGGAGCTGGTGTTGGAGAAGACCAAGCCCGGCGGCTGAGCGCAACGCGCCGACCCGTTTAACGCGGCGGAATGGCCAGCAAGTCGATGCGCCGCTGCAAGCGCGCCACCTCATCGGTCGCGCCTCCCGCCTTGGCCCGCTCCTGCGCCACCAGCAACCAGGCCAGCAAAGGCCGCCGCCAGCCGCGCGCCGAAGCGGTTTCCACAGCTTGTTTCACTGTTTCGGGCGTGGCCACGCCGCGGCGCAACAAAACCCCGGCCGCCACCAATTGCGACAGCGGGTCTTCAATGCCTTTCAACGCTGCATCGCTGGCCGTGCCATCGGCGCCAGCCAAAGCCTGATGCACCTTGGGCAACAAAGCCGCATCGCCCGCCGCCAAAGCACCCGCCAGATACCGTGAATAGGCCTGCTCAGCCGGCGCCGCATCGGCCGCCAACGCCTCAAATCCGTCACAAGGTGCCATGTCCAGCGAAGCCACCCGAGCCGCGCAACGCACCAGCTCGGCCCGAGCCACCAGATCAGGTCGCCCCGTGCTCGCCACCTCAGCGCGAGCCCGGGCAAACTCCACCGCCTCGATCTTCGAATCACCCCGCAACCAAGCCTCGGTAGCCCGCTCCAAACTGCCCTTCGCCCCCATCTGCCAATCAGCAGGCGGCGGCGCAGACGAACAAGCCGACAACCCGAAAACCAGCATTCCGGCAACAGCCAAAAACGCAACAAGCGATGAGGGGAAGCTCAACCACCCAGAGCGCCGCCGGTCCGGCTTTGCCGGCCGGCCAGCGTTGCCCCCTTGAGGGGGTGACGACGAAGTCAGCGCGGGGGTGTTCATGGAAGTACGATCTCCGACTCACGCGAAAACGGCCACTTGCTGTTCAGATCGTTGATCAGCGAATCCACTTTGCGCAAGCTGGCTTCAACTTCGGCGCGCAGCGCCGTCAAATCGGTGGTGGCTTCGCGGGTGTTGGTGGCAATGCCCTGCGCCTCCACCAGCAAACCGTCCACCTTCTTCAAACTGCCTTGCGCATCGTTCAAGACCGCGGTCAATTGCTGCACCGTGGCGCGCGCGTCGTTCACCAGACCGCCTTGCGCTGCCGAACCATCGCCGCCAGCGCCAAACACCTGCTTGTCGGCATTGGCCACCAGGCCATCCAGCCGGGCGCTCAACTTGTCGACCCGGCTCAACAGCGTGTTGGCCCGGTCAATGGTCGTGACGATCTTCTTCGCATCGTCCTCGTTGCCAAACAACATGCCCATGGCGCCATTCGGGCCGTTCAGCGCCGCCGTGGTGGCTTGCAAACTCGCCAGGCTTTGCGACAGCGGCGCGCCTTCCCGCGTCAGGCCGTTCAGGTTGTTCAACAAATCGCGCACCTGCGCCACCAGCTTGGGAATTTCGGCCGCCGCATCGCCGCGCAACACCTGGCGCACCGCGCCATCTTCCAGCGCCGGGTCAGACAAGACTCCGCTGTAGGCGCGAATCTTGGTGCCGCCCACCAGCGCTTTCTCCATCGTGAAAATGCTGGAGCTGCGCAACCATTTGGCATCTTTCGTGGGCACATCGACCACGATGCGCACATTGCCGTCGTCCGCCAACTCAATGCGGGAAACTGTGCCGATGGCGAAGCCGGCAAAGGTCATTTCCATGCCCGTGACCACGCCCTCTGAATCGTCTGACATCAACACCAGCTTCTGCGTGCGGTCAAACGCACCGCGCGCGTTCATCACGTACAGCGCCGAGCCCACCACCAGCAGCAGCAAGACCATCAACAACACCCCCGCCTTCACCTCCAGGTTGTTCACCGGAGGTTGGGGGTCCATGACTGGGCCAGAGGGCGTGGGGGGAGCGGGCGGCGAGGGCATGAGATCAATAATAGTTGCCCACGAGGGAAATCACTTCCAACATGAGAATGACCGAAAGCAAGCGGGCGAATTCAGTGATGTCACTGCGCCGGGAATAACCCCCACGGGCATCGGCCTTGGCGCTGGCCGCCATGGGTACAAACGCCACGGCCAGACTGAAAAACACCGTTTTCAAAACAAAAATCAGCGAAACTGCCGGCGAAAAGACGCTGCCCACACTGCGGTTGTAGTCTTCCAGCGCCCAAGGCGAAAAACCGTAGACATTCAAATAGGTGAGCAACAACGCCAGCACACAGCTCAGCGCCGCCAGCAACATCACCGAAAACACCCCGGCCAGCGCGCGCGGCAACATGTCTTGCCGCAACAACTGCTGCGAAGGGCGCTTGACCCCACGCTTGAACTCGTCTGATAACAAGCGGCGCATGCGCTGCGATTCAGGCATCGTGTAGCGCACCGCCACGAACAGCGCAGCGTAGAGCGGAATCAGCTCCAGGATCAGCGTGCGCACCAACACCTCCAGCGCAAATTGCGACAAGCCATAGCTCAGCGCCGTGGCGACCACGATGCGAATCAACACCAGACTCACCAGCGCCGACAACACCAGAAACCAGGTCAGCAGCGGCACCGTCGCGCGGTAAAGGTGCAGCATCAGGCCATGGCGCTCTTCCGGGTCGTCGTAGCTCGAAGGCGAAAGCGCCAACACCACAATTTGCGCGCCAATCAACAACACCTGCCACCAGGCCACCCACGCAGCCAACACCTCCCGCCCCCAGCGGAGCAGCGCGTTGTGCAGGGAAACAAACAGGTTCATGCAAAGGATCATAGAGGCTGACGCGCAGAGGCGACAGCCAATCACCCTGCGCTGGTGAAAACGCCATGGCGCATCGGCCAAAAATCTGTTTTCAATGGTTGCATCGCGCGCCCAAAGTGCCGCCGCCCTGTAACAGGAGACAACCCGCCATGACCACCTCTACGCCTCAAGCCACCATCGCCCCCGTCGTGCGCCGCCAGACCATTGCCGACGCGCTGCACCGCACCGCCCAGCGCCTGCCCGGCAAAACCGCCATCGTCTGCGGCAACACGGCGTGGACCTATGCCGAATTCAACACCCTGGTCAGCCGCCTCGCTGCCGGCCTTCACCACATGGGCGTGAATCAGGGAGACAAAGTGGCCGTGCTCGCGCGCAATTCCCATGGCTTTGCTGCCCTGCGCTTCGCGCTGGCGCGCCGGGGCGCGGTGATGGTTCCGATCAACTTCATGCTGAAGGCCGACGAAGTGGCCTACATCCTGCGCCACGCGGGCGCCAAAATCCTGGCCACCGACAGCGGCTTGACCGAGCTCGCGCGCAGCGCCGCCGAACTCGACACCCAGGTGAAACAGTTCATCTGGCTGCCCTCGGAAGGCGCCAGCGAGCCCTCGCCCGGCATGCACCCGTTTGACGAACTCGCCGCCTGTACCGATGGACTGCCCGAAGTCACGCTGGGCAGCTTCGACCTGGCCCAGATTGTCTACACCAGCGGCACCGAATCCACCCCCAAAGGGGCCATGCTCACCCACGATGCCGTGATGTGGCAATACGTGAGTTGTGTCATCAACGCCGAAATCGCCGAGGCCGACCGCGCCCTGCACGCCCTGCCCCTGTACCACTGCGCCCAGCTCGACGTGTTCTTTGGCCCCGCCATCTACATGGGCAGCAGCAACTTCATCACCGGTGCGCCCACGCCCGACAACCTGCTCAACCTGCTGGAGCAACACCAGGTCACCAGTTTCTTCGCCCCGCCCACCGTCTGGATCGCTTTGCTGCGTTCCCCTCTTTTTGACGCAGACAAGCTCAAACACTTGGCCAAGGGCTACTACGGCGCGTCCATCATGCCGGTCGAGGTCTTGAAAGAGCTCGCCGAGCGCCTGCCCAGGGTGCGCCTGTGGAACCTCTACGGCCAGACCGAAATCGCGCCCCTGGCCACCATGCTCGGTCCCGACGACCAGCTGCGCAAACCCGGCTCCTGCGGCAAAGCCGTGCTCAACGTGGAAACCCGCGTGGTCAACGACGCCATGGCAGACGTGGCCACGGGCGAAGTGGGCGAAGTCGTGCACCGCTCGCCCCATCTCATGCTGGGCTACTTCAACGACCCCGAGCGCACCGCCACCAGCTTTGAGGGCGGCTGGTTCCACAGCGGCGACCTGGCCGTAATCGACGAAGAAGGCTTCATCACCGTGGTGGACCGCAAGAAAGACATGATCAAAACCGGGGGCGAAAACGTGGCCAGCCGGGAGGTGGAAGAAATGATCTACCGCCTGCCCGCCGTCAGCGAAGTCGCCGTGATCGGCCTGCCCGATCCGAAATGGGTTGAGGCGGTCACCGCGGTGATTGTGGTCAAGGCGGGAGATTCGCTGAGCGAAGAGGAAGTGCTGGCGCATTGCAACCAACACATGGCCAGTTTCAAGGCACCCAAACGCGTGGTGTTCACCGACGCGCTGCCGAAGAACCCGAGCGGGAAGCTGCTGAAGCGGGAACTGAGAACCCGTCTAGCGGACGACAGAAGAGACTGATCAACGCCAGCAAACCACCCACACGCCGCAACGCCTGCGTGGTTTAACGCAGCGAAATCTACCGCATGAAGCAAAGCGGCATCAGCTCAAGAATCACCATGCGCACCAACATCGCAAGCGCCAACAAGCGTTTCAATGCGACCAGCAAGCGCCCTCAACGCCGGCCCAGCTCCATCGTCCAATACTTGCCGTATTTCGTGCCAGGTTGCGATACACAAGCCAGCGCCACATCGTTGAAGCTGCTTTCCATGATGTTGTTGCAATGGCCTGGGCTTGCGAGCCAGCCGTTCATCACCGAGGTGACGCTGGATTGCCCTGCAGCAATGTTTTCGCCAATGCCCCGCCAGATGTAGCCCGCAGCGGTTGCACGCACGCCCAGGGTGCTGCCATCGCTGCCCGTGTGATCAAAGAAGTTGTTTTTTGCCATGTCGGTTGAATGCCTTGCCGCGGCCACTTGCAGGTTGGCGTTCCAGACCAGCGGCGTGGTTGCAGGTCGCGGCGCGCTGCCGCAAGTGCGCCCACTGGCCCGGGCGGCGTTGATCTGCTGCATCAGGTCGGTCTGGAAGTTGGGCAGGCCACACACGGTGTCGACCACCGGAGTGGGATTCACCGGAGGTGTATCAGCCGCCGCCGTGCCGACCACGTAATAGGCCACGCCTTCGGCTCGGTATTGCGCCAGACCTGCGCCCTCAGACCCGTTGACCGAGTAAAAGTGAAAGCCCTTGTTGGAGACATATGAGCGGTAAAGGGGCCGATAGCCTTCGGCGGCCACCTGGCTGGCGTAATAAGCCACGCCTTCAAACAGAAACTGCGGCAGGTTTTGCTGAATGTGGGTCTTCTCGCTCTCGCTGATGGTGTAGAAGTGAACACCGGTTGAGCCGTTGTAGAAGCGGTAGACCGGCGACAGGCCGTCGCCGCCCTGGCTGCTGGCCTGAAAGGCGGGGCCTTCGTAGGCGAAGGCGCCGGGCTGTGCGCGGATCCGGTCACGTTCGGTCACGCTTGCGGTGTAGAAATGGGCGCCCGACAGGCTGTTAAAGAAGCGAAAAACGGTCAGCTCGGCAGCAGCAGCCTTGGTCAAACCGGTCTCTGGGGTAGGCTCAATCACCTCGGCTGGCGCTGTGGCGCGCAAGGCTTTTTCAGTGCGCTCGGCGGTTTCAAGCTCCAGGGTGTTCAAGGCGGCCCCGGTGGCCATCAGCTGGGCTTCATCGGCTGCGGCAAGGCCCGTCGATGAGGCAGGCAACGGCTCCACGCCCACTGTGTATGGCTCTGCGCCACCGTTTCCGCCACCACACGAGACCAGCGCTGAGGCCAGCGCCAAAACAAGCCAGACTGCGCCAGCGGTGCGCAAATTCGTAGAGCCAGAAAATTTCATGACGAAAAAGAAACCAAATAACGTTGGAAGCACAAGAGATGAAAGCAAGCGACGGGACCAAACCACGGGGTGCGGTCGCTGCCAGACGAAGCATAGAGACTGTTCACGCCAACCAGGCGGCAAAACTGTAACCAGTTGAGCGGCCCCGACCAGGCCACCCGGCAAAGCCAGCGCCTCCTATCATGGTGGTTTTCAAGCAATGCAAAGGACTTCTCGTGGCACACCTGAACCCCATCCCCCTCGCTGAAGTGAAGGAAGACGACATCCGCGAGCGCTTCGAGCACTACAAAAAAACCCGTGGGTTCACGCCCAACAGCATCATGACCATGGTGCGCCGGCCGAACATCGTTCGCGCCTTCATGGCTTTGAACCAAGCGGTACTTTACGAGGGCAGCGTGCCGGAAGAGACCAAGATGCTGGTGAGTCTGGCCAGCAGTTATGCCGCCGGGTGTCTGTACTGCCAGTCACACATGAGCAACCTGGCCAGCATCTACAAAGCCTCGGACGAAAAAATCGCCGCGCTGTGGGATTTCGAGAACAGCGCGCTGTTCAACGCTGCAGAACGCGCCGCCATCACGCTGGCGCTGAAAGCGGGCGCGGTACCGAATGAGGCGTCACAAGCGGATTTCGACGAACTCAAGAAGCACTACAACGATGAACAGATCGTTGAAATCGTGGCCGCCATTGCCCTCTTTGGTTATCTGAACCGCTGGAACGACACCATGGCAACGGCACTGGAGCCACTGGCGGCCGATGTGGCCGAGCGGGCCATTGGCGGGGTCGGCTGGGAAATCGGCAAGCACACCCAGGGGTAGTTGCTTGCGGCACCGTGCCAAGGCTGGGATGGAGGCTTGCTCCCTTTGCAAGTCTCCATTGCCGGTATGGGTCGCCAAACATCAGTTCAGCGACCGCCTCAGCCTTGTTCTTGCGACGTTGCCACTACCAGCAAATGAATGAAGTGCAGCTTGGCCACCACTTCATGCGGAAGCACAAAGGGGTAGAAGTCGGGCTGCCCCATGGCGCGCGACATGCCATTGAGCATCATGGTGAGCTGGGTCCAGCGGTTCAGAAACGCCAGAAAGCGTTCGGCATCGGGATGCTCGGGCTGGTAAAGGGCGGTGGTGTCGAAAGGCGTGAAGTCGAGGTGAGCGACATCCAGCGACAAGCCATAGCTCGATGCCGTGTCGACGGTATCGCGCATGTGCATGTAGTGAGCCCAGCATTCGGCCCAGTCTTCCCAAGGGTGCACGCTGGCGTAGGCGCTGACGAAATGCGATGGCCAATCGGGTCGGGGGCCTTCTTCGTAGTTTCGCTTGAGGCTTTCGGCGTAGTCCTGGTTTTCATCACCAAACAGCTCGCGGAACGCGGGCAGCCATTCGCTACCGGGGTTGTCCACGAGGCGGTACCAGTAGTAGTGGCCGATTTCATGGCGAAAGTGGCCCACCAGCGTTCGGTAGGGCTCGTTCATGGCTTGCCGGGTCCGTTCGCGCTTGACGTCGTCGGCCTCGGCCACGTTGAGCGTGATCAGGCCATCGTCGTGCCCAGTCATGACATGTTCGTCTTTCTTCTGCGAACGCAGGAGATCGAACATGAGCCCGTCTTCGGTGTCTTCCGTTTCACGCGAGGCCACCGGCAGTCCCATCACCAGCAACGCCGACACCAGGCGCCGCTTGGCCTGCTCCACCTTGCCCCAGAGCTCGCCGTTGTCCGGATGCGCCGGGTCGTCGAGCTTCGGAATGGTGCGGTTGAGACGGCAGGCCCGGCAAAGTCCACCATGCAGGTGTTTTTCAGCCTCGGGCAGCAGCCAGTTGCAGTTTGCCGGGGTGTCCCGGTTTGCACAAAAAACAAACTCCGGTTCGGTCTCATGGGTTTCAACCCACGTATCGGGTTCGGCTCCCGGCTCCAGCGACATCAGACGACCCTGCGCGGGGTCATAACCCAACGGGGTGTCGCATGCGAGGCACCGGTTGTTGACGAAATAGATGGTCTGCCCGCACTGGCAGGCGTAGACGCGCACAGTCTGCGCCATTGGAGGCGTCGGCGGCACAGCGGTGGGAGGGTGAGAAGGGGTGGTGGTGGACACGTTGGCGTTTCGGTTGGTTAGCAGACCCGCCGAATACCGGTCAGGCTGGTGTCGATGCCAGCAAGCTGAACATGTGGGCAGGGCTCCGAGTCTGGCACACGGGGCACTGCTTGCCCCAAATTTCCCATCGGATGAAGTTCAGAAGGCTGATACGGGTACACAACTGTTGCAGCAGGCTGAGTGATCCTGGCCGAGGCGCTGACCCCGATGCACCACAGCGCCTTCATCGCCTCAATTGGCGAGTCGTGACCTACGCTCTTCATCGAGTTTCCGGTACCAGACGCAAATAGGGTCCCGGATGTTGATCGCTTCGCGGCAAGCATCCACGCGGCACAGGTCGCGCGACAGGAAATTGCTTGCTTTGGCGCAGGCTTGTTCAACCGAAACCCTGGCAGGGGGTGGTGACGGCTTTGGGGCGGTGGCTGCCGTTTTTGAGTCAACAGGTTCAGCAGCGCCGGGTTGGGTGATCGCCTGGCGTGCCGTTTCGTTGCGCAAGCGCTCGGCCGCAACAGACTTGGCTGCGCTGGCCTCTGAGGCGGCCTTTTCCTGAGCGGCCAGCCGGGCGATGGTCTTACGGGCTTTTTCGGCGCGCTCCGCCTCTCGCTTCACGAGCTCGTCAAAATGGGCCTTCTCATCGGCATTCATCGCCGTTTCGATGGATGGCGCGGCCGCCGACGCTGAAGGCGCAGGTGCGGGCAACTGGGTGGGTTTTTCCGGGGCCAACGCGGGCTGCGCGTCGATCACAACCTCGCCGCCTTCGATGACTTCAACGGGCTCCTTCTGGTTCGCGCCCCACCAAAAAATCACTGCGCCAGCAAGGGCCAAAATACCCAGCAAAGGCCAGCGCCTGGCTTTTTGACCTTGCGTGGGCTGCGCTTGCGGGGTGTCATCGCTTTTGGGTTCATCCAGCGGGAGGCCACAGGCCTGGCAGGTTTTGGCGCCGCGCGAGTGAATCGCCTGGCAAACCCCGCAGCGAAGGGCCCGGTTGCTGGCTTTGTCGGTCAGATCGACGCCCGCTGCAATCGGCAAAAGCGGGCGTGCACAACCCCGGCAGAACTTTGCCTTGTTCCGGTTTTCTGTGCCACAGGCCTCACACAATTCCATGTTTTATCCGCGCTTCGTTCCAACGGGGCTTTCTACCACGGGAGAAAAGAGGGCGCGAGCGAAATGCCTCAAACCGCTACTGAGCCAACGCCCACTCCACATGTGCCCTGACCAGGTCACTGGGGTGCTGCGCTCGCTGCGCCAACGCTGCGCGGATGTCTGCAGCGTCTTCGTTCCGCAATGCGTTGCCCATGGCCACCGCGATGTTGCGCAGCCAGCGCTCATGGCCAATGCGTCGAATCGGGCTGCCTTCGGTGCGGCTTAGAAATGCGTCTTCGCTCCAGGCGAACAGTTCAATCAAGGAGGCGCCAGCAAGCCCTTCTCGTGGGTCGAAATCGGCCAGCGGGCTGCGCTGGGCAAACTTGTTCCATGGGCAGGCAAGCTGGCAATCGTCGCAGCCATAGATGCGGTTGCCGAGCAACGGACGCAGGTCTTCGGGAATGGGCCCGGCATGTTCGATCGTGAGGTAGGAGATGCAACGGCGTGCGTCGAGTTTGTGTGGTGCGACGATGGCCTGGGTGGGGCAAATGTCGATACAGGCGGTGCAGGCCCCGCAATGGCTGGACACAGGGGCGCTGGGCGGCAGGGCGAGGTCGAGGTATATCTCGCCCAGAAAGAACATCGAGCCACCCTCGCGGTTGAGGATCAGCGTGTGTTTGCCGCGCCAGCCCTGGCCACTGCGGCTGGCGAGCTCGGCCTCCAGAACCGGGGCGGAGTCGGTGAACACGCGGTGACCGAGTGGGCCCACGGCCTCGGCGATTCTATCGGCCAGCTTTTGCAAACGGGCGCGCAAAACCTTGTGGTAATCGCGCCCTCGGGCATACACCGAAACGATGGCCTCCCCGGGGCGCTCCAGCCTGGCCAGCTCATTGGCTTGCCAGTCGTCTGGCGTGTCTTTCGGCAGGTAGTCCATGCGCGCGGTGATCACGCTGACCGTACCCGGAATCAGCTCGGCCGGTCGGGCACGTTTGAGACCGTGGCTCGCCATGTAGCCCATGTCGCCGTGAAAGCCCTGGGCCAGCCAGGCTTGCAAGCCGGGTTCGGCGCTGGAAAGGTCAACCCCCGCCACACCAATCTCTGAAAACGACAGCGCCCTGCCCCATTGCTGGATCTGGGCCACGAGCGTTTCGGCTGCGGCTCGTTCGGCTGCTGGTTCTTTGGTGGTTCCCATGTGGCACCCATTGTAGAAAGGCGCCGCCTCCCTTTCCGGGAGAGCGCTGCAACCCCCCCGCGCCGCGCGTGATGCAGGGCATCCCTAGGCCAGCGAAGACAGGCGCTGAACCAACCAGATCAAACCCATGGCCATGGCCATCACCCCGACCAAACGCGTGGCCAGTTGCAGACCCCCATCCCCCCGCCAACGTTGTACAGCCAGAGCGAGCATCACCATCACCAGCGCCACCGCCAGTTGCGCCAACTCGATGCCCAGGTTGAAACCCGCCAGACTGGGCAGCTGGTGCAGTCTGTCCAGACCCAGCTCTGACAGCGCAGCACCCAGGCCCAGACCATGAATCAAGGCACAGCCAAACACAAGCCCGAACAACAACCACCGCGGTGGCCGGTGGCCTCGGTAGCGGGCGATGGCGTCGAATGCGGCCATGCCCACAATGGTGGCAGCGATGGCCGGCTCCACAACAGACGCCGGAACCGACACCACCCCTTTGAGGCTGAGCACCAAGGTCACCGCGTGGCCCAGGGTAAACAGGGTCAGCGCGCCCAGAACATGGCGCCAGCCCCAGCCGGCAGCGAGCACGACCAACAAGAACAGCAAATGGTCAGGGCCTTCGAAGATGTGTTGGGCGCCCAGCTTCACGCAGTCGGCAAAGGTTTGCCAGGCCGAAGGGAACATGTCCGCAGAAGGCTGTTGCGGCGTGAGCGTCATCAGGTGCTGCTCGCTTTTGTCGGCGCGGCTGGCGGTGACCCGAAACACCTGCTCGGCAGCACTTTGACCAAACAGGTTCACCTGAAAGCGCAGCGGGCTGCCAGGTTCGCCCAAATCAAAACGCCCCATCACAACCAGTTGCGACGACGGCCCCTCGCTCTCCCCCTCACCCCGGTGATCGGGCGGCGCAAGCGACAGCATCATCCCTTGCAGTTCGCGCGGTCCCTGTGCGTCCGACAACACCACGCCCTGTTTCACGGCGCCGATGATGCTTTGGCGGTGGGCGCCGAACTCGGCGCTGGAAAGCAGGCCATCACCGCTGTCATCGATGCCCTGAAAAGCCAGTACCGGGATCGACAAAACCATGAAGGCCCCGCCGTCCACCAGATTCAAGGTGCCCCGCTGGGCCACCATCAAATGGGCCTGCGCGGCGGGCAGCAAGGCGACCCAGGCGAACAGCCCGATCACCAGCGTGCGCCGGGCGCGTTGAAGCCGCGTCAGAAACCCCATGTCAGGACGGACGCGATGGCCGGGCCGCCACGATGACCTGGCCCTTCACGCAGCGCTGAAAGTAGGGATAGGTATCCGTCGCGAAGTAGTGGTAGATGCCCTCGGGGAACTCGGGCGTCGCGCCGGTTCGGCCGTTGCACTCGTCCAGATCGCCCAGGCCGGCCACGTACTCATGGTCTTGCTCGAAAGCGCCCATGGGGTAGACCGAAACCGGCGGGCGATTGGCATCGGGCGTGGCTTTGAGGCGGTAGCTGCCTTCGATCACCTTGATCGACGACTGGGCATCGTTGGCCACGCTGTAACCAAAGCGGGCGTATATCGGAAAGCCATCGGCGGCCCAGCCGATCAGGGTCATGGCCTTGCCCTTGCCTTGCTGGGCCGCAAAGGCTTCGGGCATGCCGTGGTAGTGGTAGGCGCCACCAGGTTGCACATGGGCGTTGTTGTTGTCCACACCGAAATCGAAGCTGGACTGCCCCAGCGCTTCCATGCGCCATGCGCCTGCGGGTCGACCCGGGTCGCAAACGCCTGTATCACTGCAACCGCCATTGGTGCCAGCATCGATCTTCACGCCGTTGAGCAACAGGCCAATCACGCCTGCGGGCCCACCCAGACGGGTGGCCCGGTCGGTCAGGCTGGGCGACAGCGTGAAGCGGGCCGACACTTGTTGCGCCTTGATTCGGTTGGGGTTGCCCGGGTTGGGGAAGGTGCCCACTTCGTGGTCTGGAACGCCGTTTGCGCTCAAGATGCGCTGCGTGGTGGAGCAAGTCCACCGCGCCTCGCTGACCGCCTTGACCGATGCCGAAGGGTTCAACGCGCTGTAGCTGTAATCACAGCCAATACCCTGCGTGCTGCCCGAGCTGATCACCCTGGCCGGGGCTGAAGAAGTTTCGGGCGGAGGTGGAAAACCGCCGATACCGCCGGGTGGGCCGTCCATGCTGCAAGCGGTCAAGGCCAGGGCGCCCAGCGCGATGGCCACAACGCCCAGATTGCGCGAGGCAAGCAGAGAAGGCGGAATGAAGGAATACATGCTCAAACTCATACAGATCAGATCAACGCTGCCGTGCTTCGGGTGGTGGTCGCACCAGGCGGTGGGGCCGCGGCTGCCGCCGTGCTGACACTGCCTTTCACACAGCGCTGGAAGTAGGGGTACGAATCGGTGGCGAAGTAGTGGTAGGTGCCATTCGGGAACTCGGGGGTCACGCCAGTGCGGCCATTGCATTCGTCCAGATCGCCTGCGCCGGCCACGTATTCCCAGTCTTGAGCGAAGGTGCCCAGGGGGTAGGCCGTGGCCGATGGACGGCTGGTGCTGACGGTGGCTTTGAGTTTGTAGCTGCCACTCATGGCTCTCAAAGACGAACTGGCGCTGCTGGCCACGCTGTAGCCATAGCGGGCGTAGATCGGGAAGCCGTCCGCCGCCCAGCCGATCAAGGTCATCGAAGCGCTGCTGGCGCCACGCAAGGCCATGAAGCCTTCGGGCATGCCGTGGTAGTGGTAGGTGCCGCCAGGTTGTACGTGGGCGTTGTTGTTGTCGGTACCGAAATCAAAGCTGCTTTGGCCGAGCGCCTCGATGCTCCAGCTGCCAGCGTTGTCGATCAGACTGCAGCTGCTGCCCGAGTCATCGCATGAACCGGCCGTGCCGGCATCGATTTTCACGCCGTTGAGCACATAGCCCTGAGGGCCGCGCGGCCCACCCAGGGTGGTCGCTGTGCTGGTCTCGGTCGGAAAGAGCGACAGGCTGGCGGAAATCGATTGCGCCGAAATCGTGTTGGGGTTGCCGGCATTGGGAAAAGTCCCCACGGCGTGATCGGGCACTCCATTCGCGGTCAGCGTGCGCTGGGTTGTGCTGCAGGCCCATTGCACCGTGCTGGTCAGTCTCACCGATGCCGAGCTGTTGTAGGCGCTGTGGTTGTAGTCGAACAAGACACCGGTGGTGTCGGAGGCGCTGGTTGTGGTGTCGTCGCAGCCGCCACAGGCTGTGACCAGTGCGGCAGCCGACGCCACCAGGAAAAAAGGAAGCCTTCAAGCGGCTGGCCTTGAGCAGGGTTGCGAGGGGGAAGGTCATCTGCGGGGCCTTACTGGCGCGGTGCCGAAGAACCATTGCTGCCTTGCCCCTGGGCGGGCGCACAGGCCAGCGGACGGCCCTGGGGCGCCATGCAGCTGCCGCTGACCGTGCCATTGGGACTGCTGAAGCTGCAACTGTCGCCAGATTTGGCTGTTTTGCAGGCGCTGAGTGCCTCGGCTGGCGGACCATTGCGGCCATTGCCGTTGCCAGGGCCGTCGCCGGACTTGGGTTGGGCCATCACAGCGGTACAGGCGAGCAAAGCCGTGAGGGTCGCCAGTCTGGCGACGGTTCGAATCGGGCGGATTGAAGCAACTGAAGGCATGGTGTGAAACGCTTGTTGAAAGGTCGAATGAAGGGGCTGGAGGGCATCGTAGAAAATCAATGTGGAGCGAATATGGATTCGAATCCATCGAATCTCCACAATCCGCGGGCACACTGGAGCACCATGCGTTCCCGACTCACTTTCACTCTCTCTGCCTGGCTCATCGGCGTTGTTGCCGTCAGCGTTCTGGCCATGGGCAGCTTCACCTCGTGGCACCTGAGCCAGGGTTTCACGGCCTACTTGCAAGCGCGCGATTCGGAGCGCTTTGACAAGTTCGTGGCGCTGGTGGAACAGCGCCTGGCCGTTGGCCCGAGCGCACTTCAGGGCGAAAAGGCGGCCCCCGACATGCGGGATTTGCTGCGCGAATTCGCGCTTGCAGAGGGCCTGATTCCGTTGGGTAGCAAGCCCCCTCAAGGCAGACCCTCTCACGAGGCCCCCCCCGGCGCCCCCAACCCACGACCACCACCTCCGGGCGCCGGTGAGGGGTTCGGCAGCCGGGTGGCGCTGGCGCTGCCCGACGGACGCTCATGGGCTGGCCCGCCCATCTCGCTGGAAGAAACCGGCGTTGTTGAACGCCCTGTCAAAGTGGCCGGCGAAACCGTGGCGCTGGCACGGCTCAGGCCTCTGACGCAGGCAGCCGACGCCCTTGAAGCCCAGTTCTTGACGCAGCAGTTTGCAGGTATCGCCGGGGTCGCCGCAGGCTTGTTCCTGCTGGCCCTGGTATCGGCGATGTGGCTGGCCCGCCAATGGATCCGGCCATTGGTTGCGGTGCAAGACGCCACGGCGCGCATCGCGCGGGGTGAACTGAGCGTGCGCGTACCCAACGCCCGCAGCGACGAGATCGGCGATGTGATGCGCAATGTCAACGCCATGGCCGCCAGCCTGCAAAACATCGAGGGCGCACGCCGCCGCTGGATGGCCGATCTCTCGCACGAGTTGCGCACGCCACTGACTGTGTTGCGCGGAGAAATAGAGGCACTTGTCGACGGCGTTCGTCCCATGACCACGAAGGCCATGGTGTCACTGCAAGAAGACACGCTCAGACTGGGCGCGCTGGTGGACGATCTGCATCTGCTGGCCATGGCCGATTTGCAGCCCCTGCCCTGCCGGTTCGAAGACACCGACGCCAGCGAGATCGTGCAAGGCGTGTTGCGTCGCCACGCCTTGGCTGCGACCGACGCTGGGCTGACGCTCAACTGGGCCAACGGCCACCCGCCCTCTGCGCCCCTGCACGGAGATCCGCGCCGCATTGAACAGGTGTTGAACAACCTGGTGCAAAACAGTCTGCGTTACACCGATGCGCCAGGGCAGATCACCGTCGACCTGAAAAGCACCCCCGAGTGCATTCAAATCATCGTTGAAGACAGCGCGCCAGGGCTGGAGCCGCAAGATATGAGCCGCATTTTTGAGCCTCTCTACCGCGCCGATTCGGCCCGCAGCCGCCACAATGGTGGCAGTGGCCTGGGCCTGGCCATCAGCGCGGCCATTGTGCATGCCCACGGCGGCCTCATCAGCGCCCACCCTTCACCGCTGGGTGGTTTGCGCATCGAGGTCGATTTGCCCACCCAACCAACGCTTCTGAAATGAACGGCCGAGACAACAAAACCCGCGTCCTCGTGGTCGAAGACGATCCCAAAATTGCCCGTTTGCTGGTCGACTACCTCGAGGCAGAAGGCCTTTTCGCCGATGTGGTGGCCGATGGGCTGGTGGCCGTGAATTTCATTCGACACGAACCGCCTTCACTGGTTCTGCTCGACTTGATGTTGCCGGGCATGAACGGCGTAGCCGTGTGCCGAACGGTGCGCGCCTGCTACAGCGGTCCGATCATCATGCTCACGGCCAGGATCGAAGAAATTGACCGCCTGATGGGACTCGATTCTGGTGCCGACGACTACGTCTGCAAACCGTTCAGCCCGCGCGAAGTCATGGCACGGGTCAAGGCACAGTTGCGGCGGGTTCAGGGCCGGGTCACCACCGACCCCGATCCATGGGCCATCGACGAAGACCGGTTTCGCATCGCCTGGCAAGGCCACTGGCTCGACCTGACCGTGCTGGAGTTTCGAATGTTCCGCCTGCTCCTGGGCAAGCCAGGGCGCGTGTTCTCAAGGGCGCAACTGCTCAACAGCCTGCATTCGGACGACCGCGACGTCAGTGACCGTGCGATCGACAGCCACGTCAAGAACCTGCGCAAGAAAATTCAGGTGGTTGACCCCGCGTTTGACTGCATCAGCTCGGTCTATGGCGTGGGTTACCGGTTCGAGATACCTGCCGGTCCGCCAGAAGAAAAGCCCGTGCTTCACACCTGAAACATCGAACAGACGGGCTTATTTGGCGGTCATGCCATGTAAAAGAGGGCAACGCTTGACGGGTTCCTGCACATCGCCGGCGCGATTTGGGAAAATAAGCGTTCCCGGCCCATGGCCAGCAAACGAATGATCCGTTGAGCAGCAGCATCCCTACCAGCGATTTCGGTGAACAAAAAGCCCCTGTCAAGGCTCCACCGGCAGGCTTTTCGCGCCAATCAGAAAACACCTGGCGCGGCCAGTGGGCGAGCGAAGCCGACACCCGCGCCTTCGCACTGCAGCTGGCGGCCCATCCCGCCGTGCTCAACGCCACCATCACGCTGCATGGCGATCTGGGTGCCGGCAAAACCACTTTTGTGCGCCATTTGCTGCGCGCCCTGGGCGTACAAGGGCGCGTCAAGAGTCCGACCTACGCCGTGGTCGAGCCCCATGAGGCCCTGCCTTGCCCTTTGTTGCCGGCCAACGAGCCGCTGCACATCTGGCACTTTGATTTTTACCGTTTTACAGATCCGCGTGAGTGGGAAGATGCAGGCTTTCGCGAACTTTTCGCCAGCCCCGGCCTCAAGCTGGTGGAATGGCCTGAGCGCGCCGCCGGGCATTTGCCCCCCATCGATGCCGAGCTGCATCTGCAAACCCTGGACATGCCCCTGACTTTGATTGCTGAAACCGACGATGCCGCCCCTGCAAGGCAGGTCACCTTTAACGCCATGAGTCCGGTCGGCCAACAGCTGTTGTCTGCCTTGCGCACCGCATGAGCCAAGACAACAACACCCTGAACCGCCGCAAGCTGCTGAAAGCGGGCTCGCTGGTCTTGCTGCTGGGCACGCAAGAGATTGCGCGTGGCGCCAGCGTGGTCGCGGTGCGCATCTGGCCGGCCAAAGACTACACGCGCTTGACCATCGAAACAGACGGCTTGCTGAAGGTGAAGCAAACCCGGGTGAGTGAGCCGCCCAGGCTGACCGTCGACATCGAAGGCATCGATCTGCTGAACCCGATTCGCGAACTGGTGGGCAAGCTCAAATCCAGCGACCCCAACATCGCCGGTATGGTGGTGGTTCAGCAAGAGCCCAATGTGGTTCGGCTGTCCATCGACCTGAAGAAGCCGATCCAGCCCCAGGTGTTCAACCTGCAGCCGGTCGCGGCCTACCAGCATCGGCTGGTCCTGGATCTGTTCCCTGTGCACGTGCCCGATCCGCTCGCAGAACTGATTGGCCAGCGCATGAAAGAGATGGATGAAGCCAGCGAGCGCGCCGCGCGCCTGCTTGGCATCGAAACCCATGAGCTGAATGCCCGAACAAGTGCCAGGGACCCGATCGGCGAACTGATCGCGCGCAGCACTGGCGGCACCACGTCAACGACTGACAGTCCCGGGTCCAACGAGGCGACCACCACCGCCAGCGCAAATGAAGACAGCCGCTCCAGCGCAAAACAGCGCCCTGGCGCGAGGAACAGTGCCATCAACGAGACCGATCGCCTCATCATCGTGGCGCTGGACCCCGGTCATGGCGGCGAAGACCCTGGCGCCTCCGGGCCGGCCGGCACGCTGGAAAAAAACGTGGTGCTGCAGGTGGCGCTCAAACTGCGCGACCGCATCAACGCCACCAAGGTCAACAACCACCCCATGCGGGCCTACCTCACCCGCGACGCCGATTTTTTTGTGCCGCTGGGCGTGCGCGTACAAAAAGCCCAGCGGGTCAACGCCGATCTGTTCGTGAGCCTGCATGCCGATGCCTTCTTCACGCCCGACCCGCAGGGCGCCAGCGTTTTTGCGTTGAGCACCAAAGGCGCCAGCAGCGCCGCAGCGCGCTGGATGGCCAGCAAGGAAAACGCTGCCGACCTGGTGGGCGGCATCAACCTCAAAACCAAAGACGCCACCGTGCACAGGGCGCTGGTGGAAATGAGCACCGCCGCCCAGATCAAAGACAGCCTGAAACTGGGTGGTGCCATGCTGGGCGAGGTGAAGAAGATCGGCAAACTGCACAAGCCGCGCGTCGAACAGGCCGCCTTTGCGGTGCTGAAAGCGCCGGACATTCCCAGCGTGCTGGTGGAAACGGCCTTCATCAGCAACCCCGAAGAAGAGCGGCGACTCAACACCGCCGACTACCAAAACGACCTGGCCGAGGCATTGCTGAAAGGCATCGTGCGCTACTTCGGGCAGAACCCGCCGCTGGCGAGAAACCGCACTGTATAGGCTCCCGCGCCGCGCCTTTGGCGCGTCTCCTCCCCAGGGGACGACGCTGGCCGACCGGCAAAGCCGGACCGGCGGCGTTCTCGGTTGGGGTTCCCTTTTTTGGCCCGCGTTACTTCTTTGCGAGCAAGCGTCAGCGCAGAGCCAGGTAGGCCACGCCCACGGCCGCGATGGAGCCCCAGCCCACCCATTCCATCACGGGACGAAGTTTGGGCTCCATGGCGGGACCAAAGCGACCCATGAGCCAGCTGACCAGGAAGAAGCGGCCTCCGCGGCCGACGATGGAGGCCAGAACGAACGGCAAAAACGGCATGCCCATGCCACCAGCGGCCAGGGTGAATACCTTGTAAGGAATGGGTGAAAAGCCCGCGATGAACACCGCAGTGAAACCCCATTGTTCGAACCAGCCACGGGCGGTAGCGAGGTTGTCGGCCCAGCCCATCCTCTCTATCCAGGGCATCAGGGCCTCCAGCGCCCAGGTACCGAGGAAATAGCCCAGCATGCCCCCCAATACCGACATGAGTGTGGTGAGCAAAGCCAGACGCCACCACAGCTTGGGCTTCGCCAGGCACATGGGCGCGAGCATCACGTCGGGCGGGATCGGAAAGAATGAGGACTCGGCAAAACTCAACGCCCCCAGGTACCAGGGCGCGCGCGGGTGGCGGCTCCAGGCAATGACGCGGTCGTACAGCGGTTCAAACAGTTTCAAGGCACACCCAAGGGTAGGTTTTTTAGCGGGCAAGGCACGGACCTGTTGGCTGACCGGCGAGAGGATTGCAACGCTTCGGGGGCAATTATCCCAGCCAATCCTTAGGGAAGCTCTGCATAACCCGCGCCGTGCGCGGCGTGGTCTTTGCGGGGTGCTGCCGGGAGGCGCGAAACCTCGGGGCCAGCCTGGACGGCTGCCCTGAATTTGCAACGCAAGGCATCGCCCGCAAAACCACGGGCCACAAGGGTTTGGCCCCAAACGGGCATCTGACGCACCTGTCGGTTTGCGTGTGCGAAGAGGTACACGGCGCACCAAGCAGGCACGCCAGCCCGCCCGTTTTGAAGCCGAACACGCATCGCAGGGGTTGTGCAGAACCAACCCAACCCGCCACGAAGCCTACAATTTCCCGGTGAACACCACCCCGAACCTCCCTCGCCGCCCGATTCTTGAATTGCCCGATGAGCTGATCAGCCAGATCGCCGCCGGCGAGGTCGTTGAGCGCCCGGCCTCGGTCGTGCGCGAGCTGGTGGACAACGCGCTGGACGCCGGCGCCACCCAGATCACCCTGCGGCTGCTGGCCGGCGGCGTGCGCCTGATCAGCGTGGAAGACAACGGCAGCGGTATCCTGCGCGCCGAGCTGCCCACCGCCTTGAAACGCCACGCCACCAGCAAGATCGCCAGCCTGGGTGATCTGGAATCGGTCGGCACCATGGGTTTTCGGGGCGAGGCGCTCGCCGCGATCTGCTCGATCGCCGAGGTGTCGCTGCTGACCCGGGTGGACACCGACGAAGAGCCCCACGGCTGGCTGCTCGACGGCCGCAGCGGCGAACTGCAGCCCACCGCCCGCGCGCCAGGCACCACGGTCGAGGTGCGCGAGCTGTTTTTCGCCACGCCCGCACGCCGCAAATTTCTGAAAACCGATGCCACCGAGCTGGCCCATTGCGTGGAGGCGATGCGCCGCCATGCGCTGGCCCGGCCCGATGTGGGCTTTGCGATCTGGCACGAAGGCAAGCTGAGCGCGCAATGGCGAGCGGTGCCCGGCGGCGGCATGACCGCGTTGCGCCAGCGGTTGAGCGACGTGCTGGGCGAAGATTTCATTGCGCAAGCGGTCGCCGTGGAATGGCCCTCGCCCGATGCCGAACCCCTCGAATACGAAGGCCAGCGCCTGCGCATCTGGGGTTTCGCGGGGGTGCCCGACGCCGCGCGCTCGCGCAACGACTGGCAGTTCGCCTATGTGAACGGCCGCTACGTGCGCGACAAAACCATCACCCACGCCGCCCGCAGCGCCTATGAAGATGTGTTGCACGGCCACCGCCAGCCGGTCTACGCCCTGTTCATCTCGCTGGACCCGGCGCGGGTGGATGTCAACGTGCACCCGACCAAGATCGAAGTGCGCTTCCGGGACGGCCGCGAGGTGCACCAGGGGGTGCGCCGCGCGGTGGAGTCGGCCCTGGCCGCACCGCGCGCCGGATCGGCCCAGGACGGGTCCACCCCCGTGGCAACTTTGGCGCCCCGGTCGGATGGCCCGGTTTTGCAGGGTGAGCCGTTTGTCGCCCCACAACGCACTCAGGTACAGGACCCGCTGCGCTTCCCCGCCAGCTACAGCTCCGCGCCGGAAATCGGCCACCGCGTGAGCGACATGCAGGCGCTCTGGCAACCCAGCGCTGCTCCGTCTGCCCAACCGTTCAGGGCTGTGGAACCGGCTGCCTTGCCCGCAGGCGAATGGCCGCTGGGCCGCGCCATCGCGCAATTGCAAGGCGTCTACATCCTGGCGGAAAACAACCAGGGCCTGGTGGTGGTCGACATGCATGCGGCCCACGAGCGCATCGTCTACGAGCGCTTGAAGCAGCAAATGGACAGCGAACAGCTCGCCAGCCAGCCCCTGCTCATCCCCGCCACGTTTGCCGCCACGCCGCAGGAAGTGGCCACCGCCGAAGACAGCGCAGTCGTACTGGCCATGCTCGGTTTGGAAGTGGTGCCGTTTTCGCCCAAAACGCTGGCGGTGCGCGCCGTGCCGACCACGCTGGCCCAGGGCGACCCGGTGGAGCTCGCCCGCAGCGTGCTCGCCGAACTCGGGCAACACGACGCAAGCACGGTCGTGCAACGCGCCCGCAACGAACTGCTGGCCACCATGGCCTGCCATGGCGCCGTGCGCGCGAATCGGCGCCTCACCATCGACGAGATGAACGCCTTGCTGCGCCAGATGGAGGTCACTGAACGCTCCGACCAGTGCAACCATGGGCGGCCAACCTGGCGGCAGATGGGCATGAAGGAGCTGGACGCGCTGTTTTTGCGCGGGCGCTGATTCGACCCGCGCACACCATACAGGTGTGCAACGCCCCTAAAACGGGATTGAGAATGGGCCAAATGCACCAAAATGCCGACTTCTGCAGGTGAAATACAAAATTTGCATAATCCTATGCACTGTTTTGGAACCACCTCACAATGAAATACGCATCGGCTCATCAATTCCTCACCCACGTCGCGGACCGCAACCCCGGTCAACCCGAGTTTTTGCAAGCCGTCACCGAAGTGATCGAGAGCCTCTGGCCCTTTATTGCAGTGCACCGCAAATACACTGGTCAAGGCCTGCTTGACCGCCTGGTGGAGCCCGAGCGGGTGGTGATGTTCCGGGTGTCCTGGGTCGATGACCGGGGTGACGTGCAAGTCAACCGCGGCTACCGCATCCAGCACAGCATGGCGATCGGCCCCTATAAGGGCGGTATCCGTTTCCACCCTTCGGTGAACCTCTCGGTGCTCAAATTTCTGGCTTTCGAGCAGACCTTCAAAAACGCCCTGACCACGCTGCCCATGGGCGGCGGCAAAGGCGGCGCCGACTTTGACCCCAAGGGCAAAAGCAACGCCGAAGTGATGCGCTTCTGCCAGGCGTTTGCCAGCGAGCTGTTCCGCCACGTGGGGTCTGACACCGATGTGCCAGCCGGCGACATTGGCGTGGGCGGTCGCGAGGTCGGCTACATGGCGGGCATGACCAAAAAGCTGTCCAACCGCGCCGACTGCGTGTTCACCGGCAAGGGCCTGAGCTTCGGCGGCTCGCTGATCCGCCCGGAGGCCACCGGCTACGGCACGGTGTATTTCGCGGAAGAAATGCTCAAAACCCGCAAGCTGTCTCTGCAAGACATGCGGGTATCGATCTCCGGCTCGGGCAATGTCGCACAGTATGCCGCCGAGAAGGCCATGATGCTGGGCGCCTCTGTGGTGACCCTGTCCGATTCGGGTGGCACGCTGGTCGACGAGGCCGGGCTTTCGGCCGAAAAGCTGGCCATGCTGATGGATTTCAAAAACAACCAGCATGGCCGCCTGGTGGACTTTGCGGTGCAGATCGGCGCCAAGTTTGAAGCCGGCAAACGCCCATGGCATGTGCCCGTGGACATCGCCATGCCTTGCGCCACGCAAAACGAGCTGGACGAAGACGACGCCGCCACCCTGATCAAAAACGGGGTGATTTGTGTGGCCGAAGGCGCCAACATGCCGACGACCATCGCTGCGGGGCAGCTGTTTGAAGACGCCAACGTACTCTACGCACCGGGCAAAGCCAGCAACGCCGGCGGCGTGGCGACCTCGGGTCTGGAGATGAGCCAGAACGCCCAGCGCCTGTCGTGGTCCCGCGACGAGGTGGACGCCCGCCTGCTGCACATCATGCAAGACATCCACGCCGCCTGCCTGGAACACGGGAAGGGCCCCAACGGCAAGGTGAGCTACATCGACGGCGCCAACATCGCCGGATTCGTGAAGGTGGCCGACGCCATGCTGGCCCAAGGCGTGATCTGAGCATGGCCCGCCGGCTCACCCGGGAGGCCGGTCCGGCGGCGTCCGGGTTGGGCCTCGGGGGCCGCGGCAGGCCCTTTCAATCCAGCGTCTGCCGGTAGCGCTTCAACGCCACCGCGCCCGCCACCGCGGTGAACAGCAACATGGGCCACAAATCGCCCCAGAGCTGCGGCGCCTCGGCGCCCTTGAGCATGATGCCGCGCACGATGCGCAGGAAATGCGTCAGCGGCAGCACCTCGCCAATGCTCTGCGCCCATAGGGGCATGCCGCGAAACGGGAACATGAAGCCCGAAAGCAGCATGGACGGCAGAAAGAAAAAGAAGGTCATCTGCATGGCCTGCAGCTGGTTGCGGGCGATGGTGGAAAACGTGAACCCCACGGCGAGGTTGGCCACGATGAACACACCAATCATCCCCATCAGCAAGGCGAAGCTGCCCAGCATGGGCACCTGAAACAACAGGTACGCCGCCCCCAGGATCACCGCCAGCTGCACATAGCCCATCACCACGTACGGCAGGATCTTGCCCACCATCACTTCAAACGGTCGCACTGGCGTGGCAAGCAGGTTTTCCATGGTGCCGCGCTCGCGCTCGCGGGTCATGGCCAGGCTGGTGAGCATCACCATGGTCATGGTGAGAATGGTGCCGATCAGGCCAGGCACGATGTTGTAGCGCGACAGGCCTTCGGGGTTGTAACGGCGGTGGATGCGCAGCTCAAACGGCGGCGGACCCGCGTTCAGGTGGCGCAGCGGCCCTTTCAGATCGTGCACCAGCGCCTGCGAACCCATTTGCCCCAAGGCGGCAATCGCGTTACCCGAAGCAGAGGGGTCGGTCGCGTCCACGGCCACCAACACCGCCGGCTTTTGACCACGCACCAGATCGCGCGAAAAATCCGGCGGGATCACGATCATGAACTGCACATCGCCCCCGGCCAGCAGCGCGTCGGCCTCGCGCTGGCTGGTGCCCTGGCTCACGATCTTGAAGTAGCCGGTGTTCTGCAGCGCCGTCACCAGGCTGCGCGCCATCGGTCCGGCGTCGGCCGAGACGATGGCGGTGGGCAGGCCTTTGGGGTCGGTGTTGATGGCGTAGCCAAACAGGATCAGCTGCATCACCGGCACACCCACCGCCATGGCGAAGGTGAGCCGGTCGCGCAGCATCTGCTGAAACTCCTTGATGAACACGGCCCAGGTGCGCGCGACGGAAAAGCGTTTCATGTTTGTGGCTTCGCCGCGGCGAAGTTGTCCTGGGACTGGTCGATCAGGCTGATGAACACATCCTCCAGGCTGGCCCGCGCCTCGCTCACCCGCAGCCCGTCTTGCCCATGCAGCGGCGCCAACGAACGCGCCAGCAAGGGCCCATCGCGCCCGGCCACATGCAGCGTGGACCCGAATGCCACCACGCTTTGCACCCCCGGCATCGCCCGCAGCCGCTCGCTCCAGACCTGCTCGCCCGCCCCCTCCACCGACCATACCGACAAACCTGCGCCATCCACGATCTCTTGCTCGCTGCCGCGCGCCAGGATCTTGCCGTAGGCGATGTAGACCAGATCGTGGCAGCGCGCGGCCTCGTCCATGTAGTGGGTGGAGACCAGCACCGTGATGCCCTGGGCGGCCAGGCGGTGGATCTCGTCCCAGAAATCGCGCCGGGCTTTCGGGTCCACCCCGGCCGTGGGTTCATCCAGCAACAGCAAGCGCGGTTCATGGATCAGGCAGGCGGCCAGCGCCAGCCGCTGTTTCCAGCCGCCCGAGAGCATGCCCGCCAGTTGGCTCTGCCGTCCTTGCAAACCCAGCCGCTCCAGCGCCCGGTCCACCGCCTCGCGGCGCCGCGGCAATTCGAACAAGCGCGCCACAAAGTCGAGGTTTTCACGAATGGAGAGGTCTTCATACAGGCCGAACTTCTGCGTCATGTAGCCGACCTGGCGCTTGATCGCTGCGGCCTGCTGGCGAAAGTCCAGCCCCAGACACTGGCCTTCGCCCGCATCGGGTTGCAGCAAGCCGCAAAGCATGCGGATCGTGGTCGTCTTGCCGCTGCCGTTGGGGCCGAGAAACCCGCAAATGCGCCCCTCGCCCACCTGCAATGCCACATCATCCACCACCGCACGACCGCTGTAACGCTTCGTCAGCCCCCGAACATCGATGGCAAGCTTCATGGGGTTCCACCAGCGAGCCGCTGCACATCCAGTGGTTGTCCTGGATGCAAACGCGCCGCGTCACCCGCGCTGGGGGTGGCCTCGACCATGAACACCAGCTTGGCGCGCTGCGCATTGGAATAGATCACCGGCGGCGTGAATTCGGGCCCGGTGGCGATGCGCGAAACCGTGGCAGCGACGGCCTGGCCGCAACCGTCACACCGCAACGAAACCGATTGCCCCAAGACCAGCGAAGCAATTTCGTCTTCGCGCACATAAAAGCGGGCCTTGATACCACCCGGGGGCAAAACCGACAACACCGCCTGCCCCGGTTGAACATACTCGCCCTCGGAAAAAAACACCTCCGCAACTTGACCGTCCACGGACGCATGTTGCTGCTTTTGCTCAAGCCGCCATATGGCCTGCCGCAACACCTGGTTCTGGGCCTCGGCCTGCGCCTGGGCCGCAGCCCGCTCGTCGCTGCGCGCAGGCTGCAGGCCAACGCGCAGATTGGCCTGCAGCTCGCTTACCCGCGCCAGGGATTGGTCTCGCGCGGCCCTGGCCGAATCGAGACTGGCCTTCGAGACAAAGCCCTTGTCCACAAGCTCACTCTGGCGCCTCCATGCGGCTTGCGCCAAAGCGGCGGCGGCCCTGGCCTGGGCCAGCTGTGCGCGGCTGGCCGCCAACTCGTCGGGACGACGGCCCTTGTCGGTGTTCGCGGCCTGCGCCTGAGCGGCCACCCAGCGTGCCGTGGCTTCGCCACGGGCGGCCAGTTCGGCCTGTGCATCGAGCGCAAACAAGGCGTCGCCATGCTTCACCCGGTCGCCCGCGCGAACCTGCAACCGGTCCAGCTGGCCGCCAATCGGCGCTGACACATAGACAAAATCACCCTCGACATACCCCGACCAGCTCTCTGGCGGTGGTTCGCTGCAAGCGACCAGCCCCAAGCCGGACAAGACACAACAAACCACGGTGGGCCATCGATAAGCTCCGGGAATCATTGAATGGTTCCTTTCTGAATGCGCAACGCCATCAAAGCCAGATCAACCCGGGCTTCAATCGCCTCGCTGGACAACACATCTGACACCAGTTGCCCAGCGGGCAGCGCGCCACCCAGCGGCAATCCCGTCAGGCGACCCACCACCAGAATGGGCGCAGCCACCGCCCCCATGAGAAACGCCATGCGCTGCATGGGCGCCAGTGGCGCAAGTTCGCCCGCCTGATCGGCCTCTTCCAGCAACCCTGTCACCAGATCCAAATGCCGCGGCGCATTGTTCTGCACGAAGGCCACGGCCACCGGCACCCCATTGCCCGCGTCAGACCAGATGCGACCGACCTGCGGGCCGTGCTCCAGAAGAAATTGGCCAATGAGGATCAACACACCTCGCAGCCGCTGCAACGGGGCTCCGGCCACATGGGCTGCCCCGCTGAGTTGCTCGAACATCTCTTCATAGAGGCTTTGCAGCACGGTGCGAAGAAACTGGTCTTTGCTGCCAAAGTGGTAATGGAACAGGCCGGGGTTGACGCCTGCGTGCTCCGCCACCGCCCTGACCGACAACCCCACGCAGCCATGCTCGGCAAACAACGCGCGGCCGCTGGCCAGCATGGCGATGTCGGCGTTCAAAGAGGGTCGTGGCATGTGGATTTCCTTGCTCCGCATTATTGGTCAACCGACCAATAATGACAAGAAACACGCACGCTGCGGGTCAACGGGGTTGCGTTTCCACTTCTCAGGAACCAACCGCGCCTGCCTGCGCTCGTACTGCCCATGAAACGCCTGCTGCTCCTTGCCATCGCCACGGCCGCCCTCGCTGCTGGCTGCGCATCTCTTGACGAACGCCAACGCGGCTGGATCTTTCAACCCTCTGACCGCAGCTGGTGGCGCGGCGAAGAGGCGGCGGCGGGCATGAGCGATAGATGGGTGGATTTCACCTCCAGAGAAACCGGCCAACCCGTCAGGCTGCACGGTCTCTGGCTGGCCAATGACCGTTTGGCCAGGGACTCGAAAGCGCCGGTGATGCTCTATTTGCACGGGGCCCGTTTCAACGTGACCGGCTCCGCCTTCAGGGCTCGCCGCATGCAGGAGCTGGGTTTCTCGGTCCTGTCCGTGGACTACCGCGGTTTTGGCAAAAGTTCGAGCGAACTGCCTTCGGAAACCATGGCCGTGGAAGACGCCCGCGCTGCCTGGGACTGGCTGGGCCGCGAATACCCAGGTCGGCCCCGCTACATCTTTGGGCACTCGCTGGGTGGCGCCATCGCCATCGAACTCGCCGCGCAAGTGGAAGACGAAGCGGGCACCCTGGTCGAAGGCAGCTTCACCTCCATCCCCGATGTGGTCAGCTCCTACAAATGGGGATGGCTACCCGTTGGCCCGCTGATCACCCAGCGCTTCGAAGCGGTCAAGCGGGTGGCCGATATCGGTTCGCCCCTGCTGGTGGTGCACGGCAGCGAGGACAGAACCATTGCGCCCGAGCTGGGAAAAAGGCTGTTCGACGCAGCAAAGGGTCAAAAGCGCTTTGAGCTCGTCGAAGGGGGCTCCCACCACAACACCAATGCGGTGGGCCAACCGCAGTACCGGGTCGCGATGGCCGAGTTGTTCGGCCTGCGCTGAACCGTTGTCCGGCCAGGAGTCCGGGCCTCCGGCGGCACCTTGACACCCGGTTCTGGCTGTCTCCAAGGTCCATCGCAGACGGGTCAGGCAGACGGTGAAACCGCAGTTCCACTCACAAGGCATGGCGGCTGCGTGCGGTTGACGGCCGGCGAATGCCAAGTCCGTCGCTCTCCAGCGCCATCTGCTAACCTCCAGCGCATGCCCGCCCAGACCCCCTCCATGGCACCCTCACTCGTGGTGCTCGTGCTCTCCCTGCTGCTGGGCCTGCAGCCCCTCACCACCGACCTCTACCTCCCGGCCCTGCCTTCGATCACGCAGGGCTTTGGCGCATCCATGCCGCAGGCACAGCTCACGCTGACCGCCCTGCTGCTCGCCTTCGGTATCTCCCAGATGGTTTGGGGGCCGCTGTCCGACCGCTTCGGGCGCCGCCCCATTTTGCTGGCCGGCATGGCCATCTACGTGGCCGCCTCCATCGGCAGCGCCCTGGCGCCGACCATGGAGGCGTTGATCGGCTGGCGCATTGCCCAGGGTGTCGCCATGGGTGCGGGTGTGATGTGCGCCCGGGCAGTCGTGCGCGATTTGTATGAGCCTACCGAAGGCGCGCGCATGATGTCCAAAGGCCTGAGCGGCCTAGGCGTGATCGCCTGCATCTGTGCGCCGTTGGGCGGCTTGTTGAGCGAAGTATTCAACTGGCGCGTGGCCTTGGCCGCGCTGGCGGTTTTTGGCGCGTCCACGCTGGCAGTGCTGGCCTGGCGCTTCGAAGAAACCCTGCAACCCGGCAACCGGCAACCCCTGACCCTGAGGCCTCTGGTGCGCACCTGGATCACCATCATGCGCAACCGAACCTTCTGGGCATTCGCCATCCTGGCCACCGCCTCGTATGCAGGCCTGTTCACTTTCCTCGCTGCAAGCCCATTCGTTTTCATTCAGGTGCTGGGTCTGTCCAAAACCCACTACGGCTTGCTGATGTTCTCGATGTCGCTGAGCTATATCACCGGTACCTTTATCTGCCGCCGCTTGCTGGTGCATTTCGGCGTGCGCCGCACCGTCGCCATTGGCGGCGCACTCACCCTGACCGCCGGCACGTCCATGGGCGTGATGGGGCTCATGGGGATTCAGAGCATGTGGTCCATCATGGTGCCTTTCTACATTTTCATGATCGGCCACGGTGTACACCAACCCTGCGGCCAGAGTGGCGCGGTCAGCCCATTCCCCAGATCGGCAGGCGCGGCCTCGGCGCTGAGCGGCTTTCTGATGATGGTGGCGGCCTTCGTGATGGGCGGCTGGCTGGGCAAAAGCCTCGCCGGCATCGCACAAGGTCAGGGCAGCGTGCTGCCACTGACCAATGGCATCTGGTTCTGGAGTGTGGTGATCTCCACCACCGCCTGGACGCTGGTGCAGCGCTACGGCCACGTCACAACGGCGCCCCAGCGTGAGGCGGTGGCTGTTGCGCCGGCGGCGCCATGACCCGCTCAACCCCCCTGCCCCCTCCCCGCTGCCTGGCCGTCGCGGGCCCCACCGCCAGTGGTAAAACCGCGGCAGCCCTGGCCATCGCCCGGCGGTGGCCGGTCGAGATCATCAGCGTCGACTCGGCCCTGGTCTACAAAGGCATGGACATCGGCACCGCCAAACCCACACCCGCCGAACTCGCTGCGGTGCCCCACCACCTCATCGACATTCGCGACCCCTTGCAGGCCTTCAGCGCGGCAGAGTTTGTCGCAGACGCCACGCGCCTCATCGCCGAGATCACCGCACGCGGGCGCACACCCCTGCTGGTGGGCGGCACCATGCTGTATTTCAAGGCGTTGATGCAGGGGCTGGACGACATGCCCAAGGCCAACCCCGGTGTTCGTGAAGGCATCGAAGCCCGGGCCCAGGCGCTGGGCTGGCCCGCACTGCACGCCGAGCTTGCCAAAATCGACCCTCCCACCGCAGCCCGACTCTTCCCCAACGATTCACAGCGCATTCAAAGGGCGCTGGAGGTGTTCGAGGTGTCCGGGCGCCCGATCTCCAGCTTCCAGACCGGTGGTGACCTGGCCCACGACAACCCCATCGCACCCGGCGCCTTGCTGGCGCTGGAGCCGGTAGAACGTCCCTGGCTACACGAACGCATTGCCCAGCGCTTCGATGCCATGCTGGCGGCCGATTTCCTGCGCGAAGTCAGAGTGTTGCGCGGGCGCGGCGATCTGCACGCCGATCTGCCATCCATGCGCTGCGTGGGCTACCGCCAGGCCTGGGAGGCACTGGACGCCAATGGTGGCGCCGAGCTCAATCAGGCCCAATTGGCCGAGTTTCGCGACCGGGGTATCTTCGCCACGCGGCAATTGGCGAAGAGACAAATCACCTGGCTGAGGTCGATGCCTGCGCGGGTTTCACTGCCTTGCGATGCGCCCAATGCCCTGGATCAAACCCTGCAGTGGGCGTCGGCCCGGCTGGATGCAACCGCATGAGCCTCGTGATCAGCAACCTGGGCAAACGCTACGGAACCACCCCGGTTTTCAGCCATGTCAGCCTCACGGTAGCGTCAGGCGAATTCCTCGCCATCGTGGGCGAGTCGGGGGTGGGCAAGTCCAGCCTGCTCAACTGCATGGCGGCGCTCGACGACTGGAGCGAAGGTTCCATCGTCCATGACGGCGTGAACCTGGGCGCCCTCGATGAAGTCCAGCGTGCCCACTGGCGGCGCGAGAAACTCGGCTTTGTTTTTCAGGCGTTTCACGTGTTGCCGCATCTGGATGTGGCGCAAAACGTAGGCCTGCCGCTGCTCTTGCTCAAACGACCTGACCCGGCGCGCGTGGCCAGCATGCTCGAAGCGGTGGGTTTGGCTGGCCTGGGCGAGCGGCTGCCAGCCCAGCTCTCGGGCGGCCAGCTTCAGCGGGTAGCAATTGCCCGCGCGCTGGTGCACCGGCCGCGATTGTTGCTGGCCGACGAACCCACCGGCAATCTTGATCCGCAAACGGCGGCGCTGGTGATGGACGTGCTGCAACAACAGGCTCAGGAAAGTGGCGCATCGCTGCTGCTCGTCACCCATTCGGAAAGCGCTGCGGCCCGCGCCAGCCGCCTGCTGCGGCTCACCGCGACCGGCCTGATCGGCTGAACGCATCCCCCAAGGACCACAGGACAGGTCGGGAACGTCGCAGTGCAGCGACCGCTGCGCTTTGAACGCACCCGGTCACGGGTGCCCAACGGCCCCAAAACCGGGTTTTCATGCAATGGATTGCATCAGCATGAACCAATCTACGTTGTATTTTTGCAAAAAGCCCGGTTACGTACCGGTTACAGAGCACAAATTCGGGGTTTTCCCTCAAAGCAATCGTTTGCATGAATGCTCGAATGTGAACACCTCGCCAACAGAAAGTTCCGCGAATTTGCGGAATTCAAAAAGAGCGAAGGTTGTTTTTTTTCAAGCACCTATAACCTCCGGAGACCCTCATGCAAAACGTTTTCAAACTGGCCGCCGTTGCAGCCCTGTGCGCCACCGCCATGGCAGCCCACGCCGAAGCCACCTTCGACGCCAACCTCGAACTCGACACCACCTACACCAACGCAGTGGATGCACCGGCTTCCAACGCCCGCGACAGCGATCTGGGCATGGGTGGTCGCATCGAATTCAACATCGGCGGCAAGGCCACCAACGGTGACGCGTTTGTTGCCGGTCGTGCCAGCTTGCTGATCAAAAAGGACGGCGACACCGGTGTGGACGACATGTGGGTTCAGTTTGGCAACGCCGGTATGGACGTGAAGCTCGGCCGCTTTGAAGCAACCGACCTGTTCCCTGTCGGCAAAGACACGGTTCTGGAAGAAGCCGGCTACAGCGCCTACCGCGCCAACAAGCTGCGCGGCCGCTTCGGTAGCGACTCCGCCCACGGCGCCCTCGGCATCAACGCAGGTCCAGCCCGCATTGAAGTCGGCATGGTCTACAGCAAGGAAGATGGCGAAGCGCGCGGTATCCGTCCTGCAGTCGTGTTCACCACAGGTCCTGTCACGCTGCGCGCCGGTCTCGAGTCGGTCAAAGTCGTTGGCACCGACGGCAGCAACACCGGCGTCGGCCTGTCCATGGGCTACGCCCTGTCGAGCGATGCGAGCATCAACGTCAACTTTGCCAAGATGGAAGACGACAAGGCGTTTGGCGTGAACGGCACCTTTGGCCCTGCCGGCATCGGCATGATCTACGGCAAAGGCGCCACCTCGGCCGACAAGGTGACCACCGTGTACGCGGCTTACAGCCTGCCATTGTTTGGCGTCAAGGGTGCTACCGTGACCCCGGCAATGAGCTACTCCAAAGGCGGCACCGGCACCGACAACCAGATCGCAGCCCGCGTGCGCATCAATTACGCGTTCTAATCTTTTGGTTCTAAGGCGCGCCTGCGCTTTCAGAGGTGCGATGGGGTGTTCAGATTTCGCCCCTTTGCACGTTTTTCCTCCAGGCAATCAGTTCGCCCGGGCACCCACAAAGTGTCCGGGCTTTTTTTTGCCAGCCATTTGGAGGCCTATGGCAAAGGGTGACAGCGTGCTGTCACCTTGAGATGTGAAAATGCCGTCATATGCCTCAAAACCAGAAAAAATCCGAGCCAAAGAGCGCGCAAAGCAGCAAAGCTTCGGTCCCCCTTTCGCGCACAGGCGGCAACCCCGGCCAAAGGGTTCAGATGGCCGATATTGCCCGGTTGGCTGGTGTGTCCACCGCGACCGTCTCGCGCGCGCTCAGTGGCAGCCCATTGATTCCCGAAACCACGCGTCAACGCATCGCAGAACTCGCCAGTTCCCTCAATTACCGGGTCAATGTCAGCGCGGCCAACCTGCGCAAGCGCGATGTGCAAACGGTGGGGGTGGTGATCCTGGGCGACAGCATGCAGGCCATTTCAGATCCCTTCCTGCTCAGCATCCTGGGCACGGTCGCCGACACACTCGATGAGCACGGCATGAGCCTCCTGCTCACACGGCTGAAGGAGGGGCAAACGCACCGCCTGTCAGAGATGGTCGAAACCGGGCAGGTCAGCGGGCTGATCGTGATCGGCCAACTCACCTGGCACGACCACCTCAACAACCTGGCTGCCCGAGGCATTCCCATGGCGGTATGGGGTGCCTGTCTGCCCGACGCGCTGTACCCCATGGTGGGAGGCGACAACGAACAAGGTGGCTACCTCGCCACGCAGCACCTGACCCGGCAAGGCTGCCGAAGCATCGCCTACTTTGGCGATATCACCCACCCAGAAGCCGGCGCGCGCTACCAGGGCTATTTGAGGGCCCTGCACGAAGCCGGCCTCGAGGAAGACCCCCGGCTGCAACAGTCGTTTCTGTTTGGCGATACGCGCATCCGCGCCAGCATCGATGCATGGCTCAACAGGAAACTGAAGTTCGACGCCATTTTTGCCGCCAGTGACGTCACCGCCATCTCGATTCTCGGAGCGCTCAAAGAACGCGGCATCACCGCACCGGACCAGGTGAAGGTCGTCGGCTATGACGACATTGCGCTGGCCGAACACATCCACCCCTCGCTGAGCTCTGTGCGGCAACCGACCGTTGAGGCCGGCAAGGCACTCGTCGAACTGTTGCTTGAGGCGATCGCCGGAAAGCCCAAACGCACCGTGGTGCTTCCCGCTCAGCTAGTTGCACGCGAGAGCAGCCAGTAAAGGCGCCTGGCGCACCATCGCCACCTGAGCGCCGAAGGCAGCCGGAAGCAGGCAGCAGCGCCGCAAGGCATCGACAGTGCGCGCGCACCAGAAATAAAAGGCCCGGACAGGGGGGCAACGCCCATTGGCTTGCCCGGTGACAGCCGCGCCCTTCGTCATCCACCCTTGCCCCTGTGCCCCGAACCACAGCCCGTCGGAATCCTCCATCCACTTTTCAGGTTACGTCCCTGCATCAAGTTGCAAACATTAGGGCAAACCCGATCATGCAATCGATTGCATCAGTGATTCAATAACGCCTGTTCCTGCTCGAAAAAGGACGGCGCCTGTTCCCCGCCGCGCTACTTTTTCAGCAGACGGTCCACTGGATACAACTCATGAGTCAATCTGATCTGCGCTTGCGCAACCTGAAAAAGAGCTACGGCCGCGTCGATGTCATCCACGGCGTGGACCTCGACATCGAGCCTGGAGAGTTCGTGGTGTTTGTGGGCCCATCGGGTTGTGGCAAAACCACCCTCTTGCGCATGATTGCCGGCCTCGAGGACATCTCCAGCGGCACGCTGAGCATTTCGGGCCAGGCGGTCAATGACCTGCCACCCTCGGAACGCGGCGTGGCCATGGTGTTCCAGAGCTACGCGCTCTACCCCCACAAAACCGTGTACGACAACATGGCCTTTGGGCTGAAGATCGCCAAGGTGCCCAAAGCCGAGATCGACCGCAGGGTGCGTGAAGCCGCAGAAATCCTGCAACTCAACGACTACCTGAAACGACTGCCCAAGGCGCTGTCGGGCGGCCAGCGCCAGCGCGTGGCCATTGGCCGCGCCATCGTGCGCAACCCCAAGGTGTTTCTGTTCGACGAGCCGCTCTCCAACCTCGACGCGGCGCTGCGCACCAAGATGCGGGTGGAGCTCGCCACCTTGCACCGGCGCCTGGGCTCGACCATGATTTACGTGACCCATGACCAGGTGGAGGCCATGACCCTGGCCGACAAGATCGTGGTGCTCAACAAAGGCCGCATCGAGCAGGTGGGCCACCCGCTGGAGCTCTACAACAAGCCTGCCACGCTGTTCGTCGCCGGCTTCATTGGCTCGCCGCAAATGAATTTCCTGGGTGGTGCCTTTGCCAAAGAGCGCGGCGCGGCCACCGTGGGCATTCGCCCCGAACACCTCAAGGTGCTCGCCGGTGGTTCGATCAAAGGCCACCTGCGCCACGCTGAAAAGCTGGGCAACGAGACCTTCGCCTACGTGGACGCAGGGCCTCTGGGCGAAGTCTCGGCGCGCATGGAAGGCAGCCTGGCGCTGGAGCCCGGAGAAGCCATCTCTCTGGGCTTTGCACCCGAGCAGCTGTACCGCTTCGACGCCGATGGCCGCAGCGTGCACACCTGAATCCATATCAACCAGATTAGCTTCGCGGATGGGCCGTGGAGCGGTAAGAGGAGCATCAAAAGATGTACAAAAAAACCGCAGTTGCCGGGGCCACCGCCTTGGCCATGTTCTCCCTCGTGGGCACCGCTTCGGCGGCGGACTACAAGGGTCCCGACCTCAAAGGTGAGGTGGTCACGATCACCTGTCCGTGGACCGGCGCCGAAGAGGGCTCGTTCAAAAAGGTCATCGCAGGCTTCGAAAAAGCCACCGGCGCCACGGTGAAGCACGCTTGCTCACAAAGCTCCGAGCAGCAGATCGTGATCGACATCAAGGCCGGCTCGCCGTCCAACATCTCGGTTTTCCCGCAGCCCGGCCTGGCCGCCAACATGGCCGCCATTGACGGCTTGACGCCTCTGGGCGACAAGGCACGCGACTTTGTGAAAACCAGCTTCGCCGCGGGATCGTCCTGGGCCGACCTGGGCACCTACAAAAACAAGGCTGGCAAAGAGCAGTTCTACGGCCTGTTCTACAACGTGAACGTGAAGAGCCTGGTCTGGTACAACCCCGACAACTTCAAGGAAAAGGGCTACAAAGTGCCCAAGACCATGGAAGAGTTGCAGGACCTGACCAAAAAAATCGCGGCCGATGGCGGCAAGCCATGGTGTATCGGCCTGGGCAGCGACGCAGCCACGGGCTGGCCCGCCACCGACTGGGTCGAAGACATGATGCTGCGCACCCAGCCACCCGAGGTGTACGACGGCTGGGTCAGCAACAAGATCAAGTTCAACGACAAGCGCGTCGTCGAGGCCATTGACGCCTACGGATGGTTCGCCAAGAACGACGCTTACGTGGACGGCGGCGCCAAGGCTGTGGCCACGGTGAGCTTCAAAGACAGCCCCAAAGGCTTGTTCGGTGCACCGCCCAAGTGCTACATGCATCGCCAGGCCAGCTTCATCCCTGCTTTCTTCCCGGAAGGCAAGGCCGACGAAGCCGACTTCTTCTACTTCCCGGCTTACGCCAGCAAGAAGCTGGGCAACCCGGTACTGGGCGGCGGCACGATCTTGACGATCACCAAAGACAGCAAGGGCGCCAAGGCCTTCATCGAGTACATGCAGCACCCCCAGGCGCATGAAATCTGGATGGCCGACGGTGGTTTTCTGACGCCTTTGAAGACGGTGGATCTGGCCAAATACAAGACCAAAGCCCAGCGCAAGCAAGGCGAGATCCTGCAAAACGCCACCACCTTCCGCTTTGACGGTTCCGACCTGATGCCCGGTGCAGTTGGCGCAGGCAGCTTCTGGAAAGGCATGGTCAACTATTCGGGTGGCCAGTCCGCTCAAGACGTGGCCAATGAGATCCAGAAGAGCTGGGATGCTTTGAAATAGGCTCCCCCCGCGCCGCCTTCGGCGTCACCCCCCAGGGGGCGATGCTGGCGGCCCGGGGGAGCCGGTTCCACGGCATCCTGAGTTGGGGCACGCACTCCGGCTGCATGGACTGACTCCCCCGCGCCGCCTTCGGCGTCACCCCCCAGGGGGCGATGCTGGCGGCCCGGCGGAGCCGGTTCCACGGCATCCTGGGTTGGGGCACGCACTCCGGCTGCATGGACTGACTCCCCCGCGCCGCCTTCGGCGTCACCCCCCAGGGGGCGATGCTGGCGGCCCGGCGAAGCCAGTTCCGCTGCACCCTGGGTTTGGGCCCATGCTCCGGATACCTTGCGAGTTTCGTCAGCTTTGATCCTTTTTTCCTTTCCGCATCGACCACCATGACCGATCAGATTCTTCAAACCGTTTTGGCCGTGGTGGTCAGTGTGGGCTTTTGCCTGCTGTATTTCGCGGGTTCCAACTTCGTGCTGGACCGGATCGTTGCTCTGCCGTTTGCCACGCGCAACCAGCGTGAGGGCATTCGCGCTGTGGTACAGCCCTGGTTGTTCCTGATTCCTGCGCTGGCGTTGCTGGGCGTGTACCTGGTGTATCCGCTGTTTGAAACCGCGCGCCTGAGTTTCATGAACGACACCGGCGAGCAGTTCGTCGGTCTGTCCAACTACCAGTGGGTCTTTGCCGACCCCAACTTCCTGATCACCATCCGCAACAACTTCCTGTGGTTGCTGGTGGTGCCTGCGGCTGCCACCCTCATGGGCCTGATCGTTGCCGTGCTGGCCGATCGCGTCTGGTGGGGCAATGTGGCCAAGACCATGGTCTTCATGCCGATGGCGATCAGCTTTGTCGGCGCCAGCGTGATCTGGAAATTTGTCTTCGATTTCCGTGGGCCCGATGCCGAGCAGATCGGTATCCTGAACGCGCTGGTGATGGGCATGGGCTGGGAGCCCCAGGCATGGGTCACCGTGCCTTTCTGGAACAATTTTTTCCTCATGGCCATCCTGGTCTGGATCCAGACCGGTTTCGCCATGGTGATTCTCTCGGCCGCCCTGCGCGGTGTGCCCACTGACACCATCGAGGCCGCCCGCATCGATGGCGCCAACGAGTTGCAGATCTTTTTTGAAATCATGGTGCCGCAGGTGCTCTCGACCATCCTCGTGGTCTGGACCACCATCACCATCACCGTGCTCAAGGTATTTGACATCGTCATGGCCATGACCGGCGGTCAATGGGACACCAGCGTGCTGGCCAACCTGATGTACGACTGGATGTTCCGGGGCGGCGGCGACTACGGGCGCAGCTCCACGCTGGCCATGGTGCTGATGCTGGCGGTGATCCCTGTGATGGCGTTCAACATTCGCCGCTTCCGCGCCGAGGAGGCACAACGATGAAAACCAAAAGCCGTTTCAGCTTCGGCTCCTTGGCCGCCCACGCCTTTTTGCTGGCCATCGTTCTGGCCTGGGTGCTGCCCACCTTTGGCCTGCTGGTCTCCAGCTTTCGCGACCGCGCCCAGATAGTCTCCAGCGGCTGGTGGACGGCCCTGTCCACCCAGACCCGTGCGGACATGCGACGCACCGCGGGCGCGCAAAGCGTCAAGCAAGAAGGCAACCAGTGGGTCATCACCGGGCGCCTGGTGCCCGAAGACAGCGAACTGCGCATGAGCCGCTTTTCCATGAAATCGTCCACCCCCGGCGAGTTCCCGGTGGGCACGCCGATTGAACTGGCCGACTCCCAGGTTTTTGACGATGAAGACGGCCAGCCCGATGGCACCATGGTGGTTCAGGCCGATGGCCAATACCGGCTGGCGCTGAACAAGCCATACGAGGACGATCGCGGCGTCCGGGTGTTCTATGTCGCCGAAACACCTCCCTCATTCGTCGCCACCAACTACCAGAAGGTGATCGATTCCGAAGGTGTGGGCCAGGCATTTCTCAACACCTTCAAGGTCACCATTCCTGCCACCTTCATTCCCATCCTGATCGCGGCTTTTGCGGCCTATGCCTTCAGCTGGATGGAGTTCCCCGGACGGCGCTGGTTGTTCGTGGTCGTGGTCGGTCTGCTGGTGGTACCGCTGCAAATGTCGCTGATCCCCCTGCTGCGCATGTACAACGAGCTGGGACAGACACTGGGCATCGAATCGAAGTCCTACCTCGGGGTGTGGCTGGCCCACTCGGCATTCGGTTTGCCGCTGGCGATCTACCTGCTGCGCAATTACATCGCCGGGCTGCCGCGTGACATCATCGAGAGCGCGCGCATGGACGGTGCCACCCATTTCCAGATCTTCACCAGCATCGTGCTGCCGCTCTCTCTGCCTGCACTCGCCAGCTTTGCGATTTTCCAGTTCCTCTGGGTGTGGAACGATTTCCTGGTCGCCCTGGTCTTCCTGGGCAAAGCGCCCGATCAGGTGGTGCTCACCATCAAGCTCAACGACCTGCTGGGTTCGAGGGGAGAGAGCTGGGAAATCCTGACCGCCAGCGCCTTTGTATCGATCGCGGTGCCGGTGATGGTGTTCTTCTCCCTGAAACGCTTCTTCGTGCGCGGCCTGTTGGCCGGCTCGGTGAAAGGCGGCTGAGCCGCAAGCCGTTTCGCTCCCGCCCCCACTGCTTTTGATTCATACAACCATTCGCTTTTCGCGGAACATCCCAACACGCCATGTCTGCTCCTAATTCCATTGCGCTGCCTCTTCCCTTCGAATGGGGTTGTGCGACTTCCGCTTTTCAGATCGAGGGCGCTGCCTCTCTTGGCGGCAAACTGCCCAGCATCTGGGACGACTTCTGCACCCAACCGGGCAACATCAAGGATGGCAGCAATGGCCTGACCGCCTGCGACCATGTGCACCGCATGCGCGACGACGTGGCCTTGATCGCCGACCTCGGTTTTCGACACTACCGGTTTTCCATCGCCTGGAGCCGTGTGATCAATGAACGGGGTCAGCCCAATGCCGCTGGCTTTGACTTCTACAAGCGTCTGCTCGACGAGCTCGCACGCAAGGGCATCACCCCCAATGCCACCCTGTTTCACTGGGACCTGCCCTCCCATCTGAAAGGAGGCTGGCTCAACCGCGACACCGCCTACCGCTTTGCCGACTACGCCCGTTGTGTGGCCAGGGAACTGGGCGATGCATTGCCTCGGGTGGCCACGCTGAACGAACCCTGGTGCAGCGCCTTCCTGGGCTATGACCTCGGCGTGTTTGCGCCCGGTCATCAGAACCGCGAAGAATCGCTGGCGGCGGCCCACCACCTCATGCTGGCCCATGGACTGGCCATGCAGGCCTGGCGTGGCATGCGCGACGACACCGCCTTGGGTATCGTGCTCAACCCCGAACTTTGCGACGCCGCCAGCGACAACCCAGCAGACCGGCAAGCCGCCCGCATGGCCGAACTGGAGCGCAACGATGTGTTCCTGAACCCCTTGTTCGGACGCGACTGGCCAGCAGAAATGCAAACCCAGATCGGCTCATTGGCAACAGTGCGCCAGGAAGGAGATCTCGCCATTTGCGCTCAGCCCCTGGACTTCATCGGGTTGAACTACTACACGCGATCGGTTGCGCGCGCACCCCGAAGCGCCCATGAAAAATCACGCGGCTACGCATTTGTGCCGCCCTCTGGCGATGCGCTGCCCCTCACCGACATCGGCTGGGAGATCTGCCCTGAGGGACTTGGCCGGATGGTGCGCAACCTCACCGGGCAATGGCCATTGCCGCCGATCTGGATCACCGAAAACGGCGCCGCTGACAACACAGAGGTTGGCGCAACCGGTGAATGCCAGGACACCTTGCGCCTGGGTTATCTGCAATCGCATCTGGCCGAGCTGTCACAACTGGTCCAATCGGGCTTTGATATCCGTGGCTACTATGTCTGGAGCCTGATGGACAACTTCGAATGGGCTCACGGCTATACCCAGCGATTCGGCGTGGTGCATGTGGACTACGCGACTCAGCAACGCACACCCAAAGCCAGCGCACACTGGCTCAGCGACCTGATGCGCCGGCAATCGATCGATGCGGCCTGATCCCGGCACGCAAGCTTTCCACCTCAATCCCTTTCCCTGTATTTCCTTCCCATGCAAGAAGTCTCAAACAATGCGCCCAACAGCGGCTGGTGGCGCGGCGGCGTGATCTACCAGATCTACCCGCGCTCATTTCAGGACAGCAACGGCGACGGCATCGGCGATCTGCCGGGCATCACGCAACGACTGGAACACATCGCTGCACTCGGCGCCGATGGCATCTGGATCTCGCCCTTCTTCAAAAGCCCGATGAAGGATTTCGGCTACGACGTCAGCGACTACTGCGACGTCGACCCGATGTTTGGCACCCTGGACGACTTCAAGCACTTGCTGGGCCGCGCCCATGCGCTGGGTCTCAAAGTCATGATCGACATGGTGTTGTCGCACTCCAGCGACCAGCACCCCTGGTTCACCGAGAGCCGCAGCAGCCACGACAACCCGCGCGCCGACTGGTACATCTGGGCCGATGCCCAGCACGACGGCACGCCGCCCAACAACTGGCTCTCCATCTTCGGCGGCAGTGCCTGGCAATGGGACACCCGCCGTTGCCAGTACTACATGCACAACTTCCTGAGCTCGCAGCCCGATCTCAACTTCCACAACCCCGAGGTGCAACAAGTCCTGCTCGACACGGTGAAATTCTGGCTCGACCTGGGGGTAGACGGCTACCGCCTGGACACCGCGAATTTTTACTTTCACGATGCGCAGTTGCGCAACAACCCCGGCCGGGGTGCGCCCGATCTGGCCAACCCCGATCCCGCCGTCAACCCCTTCAACCCCTACGCGCGGCAATGCCACGTGTACGACAAGAGCCAGCCAGAAAATCTGGCGTTTCTGCAGCGCCTGCGCGCCCTGCTCGACCAATACCCCGACACCACCATGGTGGGTGAAATCGGTGACGACGACGGCCTCGCCCGCCTGGCGGAATACACCCGCAGCGGCCCCAACGGCGAACCACGCCTGCACATGGCCTACTGCTTTGATTTCCTCGGCGAAAACCACAGCGCGCCGTTCCTGCACGGCATCTTGCAGCGCTTCATCACCGAAGTGGGCGACGGCTGGCCCTGCTGGGCCCTCTCCAACCACGATGTGGTGCGCTCCGCCACCCGATGGGGCGGTCCCACGCCCCATCCGCAGCTGATCCAGACAGCCCTGGCTTTCCAGGCCAGCCTGCGCGGCACCCTGTGCCTTTACCAAGGTGAAGAGTTGGGTTTGCCGGAAGCCCAAATCGCCTACGAAGACCTGCAAGACCCCTACGGCATCACCATGTGGCCCGAATTCAAGGGACGCGATGGCTGCCGAACGCCCATGCCCTGGAACGACCAGGAGCGCCACGGCGGCTTCTCGACGGCCGAAAAACCCTGGTTGCCAGTGGCAAACGAGCACCTTGCGCTGGCCGTGGCCCGCCAGCGTGTCGATCCGCACTCGACCCTGATGCAGTTCACGCGCCTGCTGCATTGGCGCCGCACACAGCCGGCGCTCCTGCAAGGCAGCATGACCCTCCTGCCGTCCGATCCGCAAGCGCTCGCCTTTGTGCGGGAACATGCGTCGGGCAGCCTGCTTTGCGTCTTCAACTTTTCCGGGCATCCACTGCGCTGGGCCGTACCTGGCAACTGGGCACCCGCCACGCTGCTGACAGGGAGCGGTCTGGAGGGGGCACAACTGCATGGCGGGCTCCTGCACCTCGAACCGTGGAGCGCTGCGCACCTTTCGAATTGAGCTGGAGCAGTGGGCACCTCGCCCGCGGCTTCGGCCTGGTCAACCGGGCGTGAATTCTCCCTTTTTCTGGCGATGTATCTCCGGCCACTCTGGCAAGATCGATGGCAATGAACACCCGCCCCAGCCTCAACGCAGTCGCTGCGCCGATTTTTGGCGAATTTCTGCTCGGCATGACCGTGGCCTTCGCCGGGCTCTACCTCGCGTCGCACACCTCTGACGCCGCCGCAGGAACCTTCGGCCTGACCCAGCAAGTGCTGGAAACGCTGTTTGTCATTTTTCGGGTGCTGGCCATTGGTCTGGGCATCGTGGTGACCCAGTCCCTCGGCAGCCGCCGAATCGAGGCCGCGAAACGCACCGCCTACATGGCCTTGAGCTCGAGCACATGGGCTGGCCTGCTGGTGGTCGCGCTCATGGTTTTCGGGCGCTCCGCCATTCTCGAAGTGCTCAACGCACCGGCGTCCGTCATCCCCCTGGCGATGACCTACATGCTGCTGCTGGCCCCAGCCCTGCTGCTGGAGGCCTACAACCTGAGCATGGCATCGGTGTTGCGGGCGCACCTGTTTGCCCGCGAGTCGCTGTTCATCATGATCGCCATGCACGGCACCCATCTGCTGCTGGCTGTGTTGTTCATGCAAGGCCTGGGCGGCTGGGAAGGCTGGGGGCTCAACGGCTATGCACTGGCCTATTTTTTGAGTCGGGTATTTGGTCTGTGGATGCATTTGAGCTTCTGGCGCCGCCGCATGGATCTGCACCCGAACCGGCGACATTGGTGGGCCCTGTCCTTGCCGGCCATGGCGCCGGTGTTGCGCATCGGCGTGCCCGGTGCCGCTTTGGAACTGGGCTACCGGCTGGCATTCATGGTCTCGCTTTCGGCCACTGCGCGCCTGGGCGTGGCCGCGCTGGCGACCCACTCCTACACCTTGCAAACACTGAAATACGTGTTGCTCATCAGCATGGCCATTGGCTGGGCCTGCGAGATCATGGTGGGCCGTTTGCTGGGGGCCGGCCGCTTGAAAGCCGCCGATGCCATGGTGCGCAAGGGTGTTCGAAACGGCATGCTCGCCTCGGGGCTTCTGGCGCTGGCCGCCGCCATCGGTGCACCCTGGATCATGCACGCCTTCACCCGCGATCCCGCCATCATCGCGGCCGCGCAACAGCTGCTGTGGATGTCGGTGGTTCTGGAAGTGGGCCGTGTGTTCAACCTGGTCGTGATCGGGTCGCTGCGCGCCACCGGCGACGTGCACTACCCTGTCATCGCCAGCCTGGCTTCATTCGTCCTGATTCTGGGCCTGGGTTCCTACCTGTTGAGCCGCCTCTGGGGTTTGCCCGGGGTGTGGCTGGCGTATGTGATCGACGAGTGCCTGCGTGGCGCACTCATGTGGTGGCGCTGGCAAGGGCGCGGCTGGTTGCCCCACGCCAAGCACTACCTCAAATCCTCGCGCCACGGCCCCACCGGGGACCCTTGAACGCCCCTCAAAAGTCACCTCCATTTCCAACCCGCCCTTGTGCCGATCCCGCTTTCCCGCATGTCTCATCAACCTGATTTCTCTTCTGCCCTTCGCTTGCTGGCCGACGTTGGGGGCACCAACGCCCGCTTTGCATTGCAGGCCGGATCGCACGGCGAGATCGCCCACATTCAAACCCTGCCCTGCGCCGACCACGCCACGCTGGGCGACGCCATCCACCATTACCTGTCCCTGCAAACCCGGGACCAGCGCCCTGTTCTGGGGTCCATCGCCATCGCCAACCCGATTCAGGGCGACCGCGTGCAAATGACCAACCACCATTGGTCCTTCTCCATTTCCGAGCTGCGCGAGTCGCTGGGCCTGCAACGGCTTGAACTGCTCAACGACTTCACCGCCCTCGCGCTGGCACTGCCCCATTTGCCGGCCGCCGATCTGCGGCAGATCGGCGGGCGACCCGGCGTCTCGGCACAGGCCAGCAAAACCGCACTGGGATTGATCGGGCCCGGCACCGGGCTGGGTGTTTCGGGCCTGGTGCCCGACGGGCGCGGAGGCTGGTACCCGTTGCAAGGTGAAGGCGGCCACGTCACGCTGGCGGCCACAAACGCGGCGGAGCATGCTGTTCTGGCGCTGCTGCAGGCCCGCTACGGCCATGTTTCTGCCGAGCGCGCGGTGAGTGGTCAAGGGTTGGGCAATCTGTATGGCGCATTGATCCAGCGCGACACCGGCCTGTGGCCAGTTCAGTTGCCTACCGCGGCTGAGATCAGCCTCGGCGCGATCAACGGCGGTGATCCGCGCGCCCATGAAGCCCTCGATCTGTTTTTTGCCTTTCTGGGCAACGTGGCCGGCAACCTCGCACTCACCCTGGGCGCCTGGGGCGGCATCTTCCTGGGCGGCGGCATCTTGCCGCGGCTCGGATCTCGCCTGGAACAATCTCAATTCCGTGAGCGGTTCGAAGCCAAGGGCCGTTTTGAGAACCACTTGAAGCAGGTGCCGGTCTGGGTGATCGAAGCCCGGCAATCACCGGCCTTGCTGGGTGCGGCCAGGAAGCTGGACATGGCCACAGAGGGGTAGCACTGGCAAGAACGCCGCAATCAGGGCCACGGTGCCAGAGCCTCTCGCCGGGCGGGCTCAGACCTTCAGGAAGATGTCACGATCAGGCGCAAAACAGGCATGCAATGGCAACAGGGCGCCACCCAGCGCTCGGGCGTCCGAACCAATGCTGCCGGTCTCCAGCCGGGGCAATGCCTGCAAGCCCTCGGTGTTGTACGCAGTCAGTGCGTTGCGGGTTTGCGCCAGCAGCGATTGAAGCAGTGCGGGTGCGACCACCCCATCGATGACCACCGCATCCAGATCCAGGAACGCCGTGCCCGAGACGATGCAATGCGCCAGTGCCAGGGCCGCATGGGCCATCCACTCTTGCGTATGGGGCAGCCAGGCGGCCTGCATGGCGCGCTCGTCGTAAGCGGCCATGGGATCAAGCGCGCGCTCCCGAAACCGCTGCTCCAGATCCCACAAAGACGCCTGCCCCACCAACTGGGGCGGCACACCGTTGCCCACGCCGGCGACCCCCAGGGGCAATGAGGCCACCGCACCGGCATTGCCGCTTTGCCCACGGTGAAGGTGGGAATGAAGCACCAGACCACCGCCGATGAAGGTATCCAGAAACAGATACAGGAAACTCGGAATATCGCGGCCCTTGCCTTGCAGCAGCTCGGCCACGCAAGCGGCCGAGGTGTCCTTGGCAAAACTGACCGGGAGCTCGGTCATCTCTTGCACGCGTGCGCCCAGGTCGATACCGTTCCAGGCGTTGGCCTGCGCATCGGTGAGTCCCAGCATGCGGTGCCAACCACCCATCTGAAAGGGTGCCGCCACGCCAACGCCAACCACCCGGTCACGCAGGCCATCGAGACCATCGAGCAGTTTATGGAGATTGGCCTCTATCGCGGGCAAGAGCAGGTCAGCGTCAGGAAAGGGGTAATCGAGCACGATGCGCTGGCGCACACGGCCGGTGAAATCCACCAGCAACCAATCGGTGCTGCGCCGACCAATCTTGATGCCGATGGCAAAAGCACCGTCGGGATTCAAGCTCAGGGGAACAGAGGGCTGGCCCACACGGCCGCGAACCGGCGCCTGTCGAATCAGCAGGCCGTCTTCGTCCAGCCGCGCTGTGATCAGGCCGATGGTTTGAGCTGTGAGCCCGGTGAGCCTGGCCAACTCCGCTTTGGGCGCACTCCCGTGTGCCCGCAAGGCCTGCAACACGACGCGTTCATTGAACTGCCGCATGCCCCCCTGGTTCGAACCGCGCTGACGCAAGCGCAAAACAGCATCGTCGGGCAGATGGGGGGTTGGGAGCAAAGTGTCAGACATGGTTCGGTTGGCGACAAGGCTAGTTTGCCACTGCAAGCGGGTCAGGGGCGAAGCGCCTCTCCCATGACACCCTTGCGCAGCAAGAAGTTGCTCCAGGGCTGCAGCTCACCGGTCACCACGATGGCGTAGGCCGCACGCACACGCTCATAAAAGGCATAGCGCTCGACCGCTTCCAGTTGCTCGTCCTGCAAGCCCTCCTGCGTCAAAACAGCGATCGACTCCCGCTGCACCGCCGAGCGGTAGGTGGCCTCCCGGCCACACACCCGCATATAGGCCACAGGCTGTGGCACATCCTGGGCCAGCGGCAACACGCTGGCCACCGCCCTCATCACCCGGGTCATGCCCACCCCTGGCAAGCGAACCAGCGGCTTGCCGGCACCCAGACTCATTGCGGTGAAATTGGCATCGGCAAGCACGATGGCGTCGTCGTGACCCATTTCGGCCAGCAACTTGAGCAGATCGGGACTGAGCAGAGGGTCAATGCCTTTGAGCATTTTTGTCTTTCAAAACGTCAACAAGGGCCAGCGCCAAAGGCTCTTGCCTCCAGGCGGCGGCCGGCATGGAGCGAGCGGCACGGCCTTGCCCCTGTCGCAACGGTTCTGCCAAACGGGCCGTTTCCGTCGACTCCAACGGCGGCCTCTGCGCCTGGTGGTCCACAAGACCTGAGACCAGGCCAGAAGCTTTGGACGGGCGATCGGTCATTCAGTGCGCCAGCGCTTCGGGCGGCAAATCGGCCACCTCTTTCGCGCCAGTCATCACCGCCACGGTGTCGCTCATGCTGATCGTTTTGGGGTTCACGATGGCTGCGCGCTTGCCCAGGCGGGCAATGTGGATGCGGTCGGCGACCTCGAACACATGCGGCATGTTGTGGCTGATCAGGATCACGGGCAGGCCTTTGTCGCGCACCCGGCGGATCAACTCCAGCACCATGTTGCCCTCTTTCACGCCGAGCGCTGCAGTGGGTTCGTCCATGATGACCACGTGCTGCGCAAAGGCCGCAGCACGGGCCACGGCCACACACTGACGCTGGCCGCCAGACAGCGTTTCCACCGCCTGCGTCATGGAGCGGATGCCGACCTTGAGGTCGTTCATGCGCGCGATGCTTTCTTCCAGCATCTTTTTCTTGTCGATCATTTGCAGCACGCTGCCCATGAACCCCTTGCGCCGAATCTCGCGACCGAGGAAGAGGTTTTCGGCAATCGTCATGGCGGGCGCCACAGCCAGATCCTGGTACACCGTTTCGATGCCGGCGCGGCGCGCGTCGATCGGGCTTTTGAAATGGGCGCGGGTCCCGTCGAGGTAGATCTCGCCCTCGTCGGGAATCGTGGCCCCGGCCAGGCATTTGATCAGCGAGGACTTGCCGGCGCCGTTGTCGCCGATCACGGCCATGATTTCGCCGGCCCGCAGTTCGAAGTCGGCGCCGTCGAGCGCAGTCACCTGGCCATAGCGTTTGACCAGGCCTTTGGCCTGAATGATCAAAGGGGATTGAGCGTTGGGTGCGGTGGTCATTTCAACGCACTCCTTTGCGCGACATCTGATCGGTCATCACGGCCAGAATGACCAGGATACCGGTGACAAGAATCTGATACACAGATGAGACACCCATGAGCGTCAAACCGTTGCGGAACACGCCCACAATCAGCGCGCCCACCAGGGTGCCCAGGATGATGCCCCGACCACCAAAGAGGCTGGTGCCGCCCAGCACAACGGCAGTGATGGCGTCCAGGTTTTCGGTTTGTCCGGCGTTGGGGTCACCCGCGCCGATGCGCGCCACGCTCAGCAAAGAAGCCAGTCCGTAGAACACGCCCGCCAGCACATACACGCCCAGCAGCACCCTGTCGGTGGAAATACCGGTGAGACGGGTGGCCTCGGGGCTGTTGCCCACGGCGTAGATATGGCGACCTGGCGCGGTTTCGCGCAGGAAGAGCCATGTGATCAGGTACAACGCGAGCATCAGCAGCACGCCATAGACGATGTTGGTTTCACCGATCCGAAACGAATTGCCCAACCAGAGCATGCCGTCGGGGATTTCGGTGATGGTTTGAGACCCCGAGTACAGCTGGGTGATGGCGAAGGCGATGTTCAACATGCCCAGGGTCACGATGAAGGGAGGCAACTTGGCTTTGGTGACCAGCAAGCCATTGGCCAGGCCCAGCAGCGCTGTGGCGCCGATGCCCAACGCGATAGCGATCGGCGCAGACAGCCCGTAGTCTGCGGCCATTTTGGTCATGACGATGCTGCCCAGCGCCATGATCATGCCGCAGGACAAATCGATGCCCGCGGTCAAGATGATGAGGGTCTGGCCGATCGCGATCGTGCCCACCACCATCACCTGTTGCAGGATCAGGGAGAAGTTCTGCAGCGACAAGAAGCGGTCGCTCTGGAGCGAGAAAAAGACACAGGCGACGATCAGGGCGATGAAGGGCCCGAGCGTTCCCATCGGAGGAAGTTTGGATTTGAGGGTGTTCAAGACAATTCTCCCGAAAAGGGATTCAAGGACGGATCAGAGCCACTCGGTGGCGCCATACAGGGACACCGAGGCGCCAGGCCCGGAGGCACGAGGGGCCTCCTTCAGGGGCAGCAAGGGTCCGGCCGAGCCGGCCCCGCCTGCCACCCCCACTCCAGGCCGAAGGCGCCAGAGAGGGGGGACGCCGCAAAGCGGCGCAGGGGGGAAGTTCCCAATACGTTTACTTGTTACCCCAGCAGAGGTCCATACCAACCTTGGTGTCTTTGCTGTCGATGCCTTTGACGCTCTTGGCAGCGATCAGGGTCACGCCGGTGTCGGTGTAACCGCTGACTTTTTTACCGGTCTTGGCGTATTCCACGCCAGCGGCCACGCCCATGGCGGCCATCTTCAAGGGGTATTGCTGCGAGGTCGCCGTGATCACGCCGGCTTCCACATCCTTGATACCGGCGCAGCCGCCGTCAACCGACACGATGACCACGTCTTTTTCCTTGCCTGCGGCCTTGAGTGCCTTGTAGGCACCGGCGGCTGCGGGTTCGTTGATGGTGTAGACGAGGTTGATGGCAGGGTTTTTCTGCAGGCAGTTTTCCATGCCGGTCTGGCCTTTGGCGGCGTCACCAAAGCTGTCGGCCATGCACACCACACCAGCGGCCTGGCCACCGAGTTCGTTGCTCTTGGCATCGGGCGCTGTCAGGCCAAAGCCTTTCAGGAAGCCGTTGTGGCGCTGTGCACCCACGGGGTGGCCCGGGAACAGGTCGAGTGTGGCGATCACAGCCTTCTTGCTGCCCATGGCGGCTTTGGCGTATTCACCAATCAGCACACCGGCTTTGTAGTTGTCGGTGGCGAACAGGCCGTCCACGGCGCTGACCGGGTCGGTCGGGCTGTCCAGCGCGATCACCATCACGCCCTGGGCCTGGGCCTTGCGGATCGCAGGGATGATGGCCTTGGCGTCGGACGGAGTGATCAGGATGGTCTTGGCACCGGCGGCGATCATGTTTTCCATGGCGGTCACCTGACCGGCGTTGTCGCCGTCGGTCTTGCCGGCAGCGGACATCACCTTGGCGCCCAGCTTCTTGCCTTCGGCTTCAGCGCCCTCCTTCATTTTGACGAAGAAAGGGTTGGATTCGGTTTTGGTGATCAGGCCGATCACGGGTTCGGCAGCTGTGGCGGCGCCAGCAGCCAGAGCCAAAGCGGTCAAGACAAGTGCGGGTGCAAATTTTTTCACGGGTGTCTCCTCAGGGGATGAAAGGGGTGGTTCATTCAATCGAATCCTCAACAGCCCCTGCCTTGGGGTTTTTACGCTTGGCGCTGCGGAGTGATTGAACTATATTCGTGGTTGAGTTAATAAATCAAGTGGATTTAGTTATGGTTTTCCCTACCCCAAACACCCCTATCCAAGTCGCTACCGCCGGCGAAGCCCTCATAGACATGATTCAGGAGGCTGATGGCCGCCTGCGCCCCTGCAACGGAGGAGCGGTCTACAACCTCACCCGTGCGCTTGGGCACCAAGGCGTGGGCACGCTTTACCTCAACCCCCTGTCTGCCGATCGTTTCGGGCGCGGCATGGCCCAAGCGATTCACGAGGCGAGCGTCACCCTCGCCCGGGAAACACCGGTGCACGAGCCCACTTCGTTGGCTGTGGTTGGCGTCGATGCCGAAGGCAAAGCCAGCTACAGCTTCTATAGAGAAGGTGTGGCAGATCGCCAGGTGAACGGGGCCGAGATGACAGCCCAGTGCGCCGCCTACCCCACGCTGAAAATCGCAGCCACCGGTTGCCTCGCCCTGGTGGCCGACGACGCCGACAAGTACCTGCCCTGGCTCAAGGCGCAACGGGCCGCTGGACAGCTGGTGGTGGTCGACGCCAACCTGCGCCCGGCCATCGTTCCGGACATGGCGGCCTATCAGCGCAGCGTGATGAACGCGCTGGGCCAGGCCCACGTCGTGAAGGTCAGCGACGACGATCTGGTTACGCTGGGTTTTGACGCCGCCGAGCCGCTTGATGGCGCGCGCGCCTTGCTGAGCGGGATTGCGGCCGATTGGCTGGCGTTGACCCTGGGCGCCAAGGGCGCTGTGATGCTGCACAAAGATGGCCGTGCCTGGCACGCCATCGAAACGGCACCCGTCAAGGTGGCCGATACCGTGGGTGCAGGCGACTGCTTCCTGGCCGGCATGCTGGTCGCGCTGCTGGAGCGCCCGGCCATGCAAGCCGCAAGCAGCGCGGACGCCTTGAAACTCGACGCCAGCGATGTGGAACACATTCTGTGCCACGCCATTGCCAGCGCCAGCCTGTGTGTTCAGGAGGTGGGCTGCGTGCCACCCCCTCTTGAAAAGGTTCAGGCGCGCGTGAAGCTCGCGAAAGCCGCGTTCAAAGCGCTCTGACGCCACCCAGACCCCAACATGAAGCCCATGCGCAGCCACCCGGTTCTGCCATGGGCTTAAAAAGAAACCCGTATGTAACTTAATTACAATAAAATTTCAGAAACCAGGTAACCAAGAAAACGAGACATGGCCAATTCAAAACCCACTCCCATTGCAGAAGCCCCACTTGATCTGGTGATCTTTGGCGGCGCAGGTGACCTCTCTGTGCGCAAGCTGCTGCCTGCGCTGTACATGGCGCACATGCACGACAAGCTGCCTGCGTTAACCCGCATTCACGCGCTCGGACGCCAGGACTGGGACCGAGCCGCCTTTGCGGCCTTCCTGCAGGAAAAGGTGCCAGGGTTCATTGAACCCAAAGCCTTCAATGACGGGGCATGGGCCAGTTTTATCGAGCGCGTCAATTACGTGTGCGTTGACGCCACGCAGGCGAAGGATTTCGAGACGCTTGCAGCCGCCATGCAGACCGGCTCGGACCGTGTGTACTACCTGGCCACCGCCCCCACCCTCTTCGTCGGCATCTGCGCCCATCTTGCTGGCGCTGGCCTGATCGACGCCCAGGCTCGCGTGGTACTGGAAAAGCCGCTGGGCCACGACCTCGCCTCGGCGCAGAAGATCAACGACGACGTGGGCCAGTATTTCCAGGAACAGCAGATCTTCCGGATCGACCACTACCTGGGCAAGGAAACGGTGCAAAACCTGATGGTCTTGCGCTTTGGCAACACGATTTTTGAACCGCTGTGGCGCAGCCCGCACATCAAGAGCATTCAGATCACCGTGGCCGAGAGCGTGGGCGTGGGCAGCCGTGCCGGCTTCTATGACGGTACCGGCGCCATGCGCGACATGATCCAGAACCACCTGCTGCAGTTGCTGTGCATTGTGGCGATGGAGCCTCCGGTCTCGCTCGATCCCGACGCCGTGCGCGATGAAAAACTGAAGGTCTTGCGCTCCCTGCGCCCCATGACCATCGCCGATGTGGCCAAAGACACGGTGCGTGGCCAATACAGCTCGGGCGCGTCCAAAGATGGCTCGGCGATGGGCTACCTGCAGGAAGACAACGTACCGAACGACAGCCGCACCGAAACCTTTGTGGCTTTGAAGGCCCACATCAACAACTGGCGCTGGGCCAACGTGCCCATCTTCCTGCGCACCGGCAAACGCATGGCCGAGCGCCGCTCGGAAATCGTGATCGAGTTCGCCGATCTGCCCTTCACGATCTTCAAAGATTCACCACGCCAGTCGGTCAACCGCTTGATGATCCGTTTGCAGCCAGAAGAGCATGTGCAGCTGCACATGATGGCCAAAGAACCCGGCAGCGGCATGAAGCTGCGCCCGGTGCACCTGAACCTCGATCTGGAGTCCGCATTCACCGAGCGCCGCGCCGAAGCCTATGAGCGCCTGTTGATCGACGTGATCAAGGGACGCTTGACGCACTTCATGCGCCGCGACGAACTGGAAGCCGCATGGACCTGGGTCGACCCCATCATCGACGGCTGGAAGCAACTCAACGAAAAACCCAAGTCCTACACCGCCGGCACCTGGGGCCCTGCGGCTTCGTCTGCCCTGTTGGCGCGAGAGGCTTCTTCGTGGGTGGAAGAAAGTTGACCCCCTGGATTCGGCCCACCCCTGCCGCGCAGCGCGCGACCCCCTCAAGGGGGCAACGCTGGCGGCCCGGCAAAGCCGGTTCCGCGGCGTTCTGGGTTTGAGGCATCCCCTCTTGCCTGCTCCCTTTCCGTTCGGGCTGAGCCTGTCGAAGCCTTCGCACTTTGTTGAATTGAAGCACCCATTCGAATGATTTCTGAACACCTGAACGCCACGCCTTCGGCCCTTGCCGCTTCCATCGCCAACGAACTGCGTGCGGCCATCGCTGAACGCGGGGAGGCATCGCTCGCCGTCTCTGGTGGCAAGTCGCCCATCGTGTTGTTCGAGCAATTGCGCACACAGGTTCTGGACTGGTCCAAGGTCAGAGTCACCCTGGTCGATGAGCGTTGTGTGGCCCATGTCCACGCCGACAGCAACACCGCCCTGGTACGCACACACCTGCTCCAGGATGGGGCTTCGGCTGCCACTTTCGTGCCTCTGTTCGGTACCTTGCCAGCCGACCTGAGCGACGCGGCGCTGCCAGACCTGGTCGCCAACGCCAACGAGCGCCTGAGTGCGCTGACGTTCCCGCTCGACGTGATCGTGCTGGGCATGGGTGAAGACGGCCACACGGCTTCGCTCTTTCCCGCCGCGCCAGGCCTGGACAACGCATTGGCCTCACTGGGCCCCGTCGCCTGGGTGCGCCCTGCCACGGCACCACATGCCCGCCTCACGCTGACGCTGCCCGTGCTGCTGATCGCCCGCCATGTTCACCTGCCGCTGGCCGGCGAGACCAAGCTCAAGGTTTACCGGGAAGCCCTAAGAACAGCCAACCCGGCCCTCCCCATTTCTCTGTTGCTCAACAGCCCGGCTTGCGAAGTGCAAGTGTGGATCGCATGATACCCCCCCCATCGCTTGCTCGCTTCGCGAAGCCGCTCCGCCCCTCAAGGGGCAACACCTGCAGCCCGGCAAAGCCGGTTCTGTGGTGTTCCTGAACAAAACCGCCACGCTCTCTGAAACCTATTGAAGGCAGCCACCATGACCACCCCCCTGCACCCCACCCTCGCCAGCGTCACCCAACGCATCATCGACCGCAGCGCCGGCCCGCGCGCTGCCTATCTCGACACCATGGCGCACAACGCCAAAGCCGGCACACAGCGCGGCGGCATGGGCTGCGCCAACATGGCCCACACCACGGCTGCCCTGCCGGCTGCCGACAAGCTCAAGATCCACGCCGAACGCGCGCCCCACCTGGGCATCATCAGCGCCTACAACGACATGCTATCGGCCCACCAGCCCTACGAGCACTACCCAGAGACCATCCGCGAACACGCCCGCACACTGGGCTACACCGCGCAGATGGCCGGCGGCGTGCCCGCCATGTGCGACGGCGTCACGCAAGGCGCAGCCGGCATGGAACTCTCGCTGTTCTCGCGCGATGTGATCGCCCTGTCGACCGCCGTCGGTCTGTCGCACAACGTGTTCGACGCCGCCGTCATGCTGGGTGTCTGCGACAAAATCGTGCCCGGCCTCTTCATGGGCGCGGTGCAGTTCGGCCACCTCTCCACCGTGTTCGTGCCCGCCGGCCCCATGACATCGGGCTTGTCCAACGACGCCAAAGCCAAGGTTCGCCAGCAATACGCGCAAGGCCTGGTCGGCCGCGAGGCCCTGCTGGAAAGCGAATCGCAGGCCTACCACAGCCCCGGCACCTGCACCTTCTACGGCACCGCCAACAGCAACCAGATGCTGATGGAAATCATGGGCCTGCACCTGCCCGGTTCCAGTTTCGTCAACCCCGGCACCGATCTGCGCGCAGCGCTCACGCTGGAGGCCGTGAAGCGTGCTTTCCAGAACACCGGCAAGACCGGCGGTGAACGCATCCGCATGGCCGACATCGTGACGGAAAAGACCGTGGTCAACGGCATCGTCGGCCTGCTCGCCACCGGCGGCTCCACCAACCACACCATCCACCTGATCGCCATGGCGCGCGCCGCGGGCGTGCTGATCGACTGGGACGATTTCTCTGAACTCTCCCATGTCGTGCCACTGCTGGCCCGCGTCTACCCCAATGGCAGCGCGGATGTGAACCACTTCCATGCCGCGGGCGGCATGGGCTACCTGATGCACGAACTGCTGGCCAATGGCCTGCTGCACGGCGATGTGAAGACCGTAATGGGCGAAGGCCTGGGCGCGTACACAAACGAGCCCTGGCTCGACAACGGTGCGCTGGCCTGGCGCCCTGTGCCGGCCAAGAGCGCCGACGACGCCGTGTTGCGCCCCGTGAGCGCGCCGTTCAGTGCCGATGGTGGCCTGCGCCTTCTCAAAGGCAACCTGGGCCGCAGCGTGGTCAAGGTGTCTGCCGTCAAGCCCGAGCACCGCGTGGTGCGGGCCCAGGCGGTGGTGGTGAGCGACCAGCAAGATTTGCTCGCCTTGTTCAACGCCGGTGAAATCAACCGCGACCTGATCGCCGTGGTGCGCTACCAGGGCCCGCGCGCCAACGGCATGCCCGAGTTGCACAAGCTCACCCCGCCGCTGGCCGTTTTGCAGGACAAGGGTTTCAAAGTGGCGCTGGTGACCGACGGCCGCATGTCGGGCGCCTCGGGCAAAGTGCCCGCCGCGATCCACCTGAGCCCCGAGGCCCTGGCCGACGGCCCGATCGGCAAGGTGCAAGACGGCGACTGGATCACGCTCGATTGCGAGCAAGGCATTCTGGAGCTCGAAGTCGATGCCGCCACACTCGCCGCCCGCAGCGTGAAGCATCCCGACCTCAGCCACAATGCACACGGCACCGGCCGCGAGTTGTTTGGCCTGTTCCGCACCCATGCTTCGACCGCCGAATCCGGCGCCTCCCCGCTGTTTAATTGATCCTCCCCTGCGCCGCCTTTGGCGTCACCCCCTCAAGGAGGCGCCAGCAGCGGCCAGGCAATGCCGGTTCCGTGCTGGCCCCGCCAAGAAGTAAGTCTTCTCGTTCCAACTTTGAGATCGCTATGACCACCACCTGTTTTTCCCGCCCCGCCTTCAAGTCCCGCGTTGTGCCGGTCATCGTGTTGACCGACCCGTCGCATGCCGTGCCATTGGCCCATGCCCTGCTCGAAGGCGGCATCGACGTGATGGAAATCACCCTGCGCTCCGACGCCGCATTGGCCTCGATTGAAGCCGTGGCCAAAGCCGTGCCCGAAATGCACCTGGGCGCAGGCACCGTGACCCGCGTGAACGAGGTACAGCGTGTGATCGACGCAGGCTGCACGTTTGCGCTCTCGCCCGGCTGCACCGATGCGCTGGTCGAGGCCGTGAAAGCCGCCAAGCTGCCCTTCATCCCCGGCGTGATGACGCCCGGCGAAGTGATGCACCGCCGCGAACAGGGCTTCTCGCTGATGAAGCTCTTTCCTGCCTCGCAAGCCGGTGGCATGGGCATGTTGAAAGCCATGGGCGCGCCGATTCCCGACGTGAGCTTCTGCCCCACCGGTGGCGTCAGCCCAGAGAACCTGAAAGACTTCTTGAGGCTGCCCAACGTGGCCATGGCTGGCGGTTCCTGGCTCACGCCTGCCGATGCGCTCAAAGCCGGCGACTGGGCACAGATCACGAAGCTGGCGCGCGAAGCCACGGCACTCGCCACGGCTTGACCCGCGCCTGCGGCGCGTCACCCCCTCAAGGGGGCGATGCTGGTGGCCCGGCAAAGCCGGAGCCACGGCATCCTGGGTTGAAGACACGTCGCTCGCCATTGGTTAGCATTTGCTCAAGAGACAACACATTAAGGGAGACACCCATGTCCGCATCGAACGTTTCACCCACCGCCCTGCCTGCCTGGACATCGCTCGCACAGCTTGCTGCAGCGCCTCAGCCGCACCTGCGCGATGTTTTGAAATCGGATGCCGGTCGCGCCCAGCGCATGACCGCCAGCGCCGTTGGCCTCACGCTCGACGCCAGCCGCCAACGCATGTCCCCCGAGATCCAAAACGCCTTGCTGGCGCTGGCCGCAGAAGCTGGCGTTGCCGAACAGCGCGACGCCATGTTCCGTGGCGATGTGATCAACACCACTGAAAAGCGGCCCGTGCTGCATGTGGCTTTGCGCGGTCAAAATGGCCCCTGGGGCGAAGCCATCAGCGCCGACGTGGCGCGCGAACTCGACCGCATGTGCACCTTCGCCGATGGCGTGCGCTCGGGCGCCATCACCGGCCATTCCGACAAACCCTTCACCGACATCGTCAACATCGGTATCGGCGGCTCCGACCTCGGCCCGCGCATGGCGGCCGACGCCATGGCCCACCTCACCGGCACCGGCCCCCGCGTGCACTACGTGTCCAACCCCGACGCCTGGGCGCTCTACAGCGTGCTGCACCCGCTCGACGCCGCGCGCACCCTCGTGGTCGTTTCCAGTAAAACCTTCACCACCCAGGAAACCCTCACCAACGCCGCCAGCTGCCAGCGCTGGCTGACCGACAACGGCGTGCCCGCCGACCGCGTGTCTAGCCACCTGGTTGCCATCACCGCCAGCCCGGCGCAATCGGCCCAGCTCGGGTACGCAGCCGACAACACCTTCCTGTTCTGGGACTGGGTGGGTGGCCGCTACTCCGTGTGGTCGGCCCTGGGCCTGCCGCTGGCCATTGGCATCGGAGGCGCGGGTTTCCGCGACTTCCTCGCCGGCGCCCGCGCCATGGACGAGCATTTCTGCACCGCGCCGCTGGCCCACAACCTGCCCGTGTTGATGGCGCTCTCGGGCATCTGGAACCGCAATTTCCTGAATTGCCCCACACAACTCATCGTGCCCTACGCCTCGCGCCTGGTGCGCTTCACGCCCTTCGTGCAGCAAATGGACATGGAGTCCAACGGCAAGCGCACCCACAAAGACGGCACCCCCGTCAGCGTCGACACCGGCGCCATCGTCTGGGGCGGTCTGGGCATCGACGGCCAACACGCCTACTTCCAGCTGCTGCACCAGGGCAAACACACCGTGCCTGTGGACTTCATCGGCGTTGAAACCGAAGATACGCCGCTGCCCATGGCCAACACGCACCACCACGTGGTCAACCTCAACCTGCGCGCCCAATCCCAGGCCATGGCCGAAGGCCGCACGGTAGCCGCCACCCGCGCCCTGCTGGAAAAGGACAGCAACGTGAGCGCCGACGAGCTCGACGCCATGGCCGCGCAGCGCAGCTTCGAAGGCAACATCCCCAGCAACATCCTCTGGCTCGACAAACTCGACCCCGCGCGCCTGGGCGCCCTGATCGCGCTCTACGAACACAAGGTCTTCACCCAGGCTGCCATCTGGGGCATCAACGCCTACGACCAGTGGGGTGTGGAGCTCGGTAAAACCATGGCCAAGTCGATGGAAAACAAATAGGCCATGAACATCGCCCTCATCGCCCACAACGGCAAAAAAGACGACATGGTCGCCCTGGCTACCGAGTTCGCCCCCCTGCTGCGGCAACACACGCTGATGGCCACCGGCACCACCGGCGGGCGCCTGCAAGCCGACGCGGGCCTCGCTGTGGAACGCCTGCTGAGCGGCCCTTTGGGGGGGGATTTGCAGATCGGCGCGCGCTTGTCCACCGGCCTGGTGGACGCCGTGATCTTCCTGCGCGACCCCATGACCTCCCAACCCCACGAACCCGACATCAATGCCCTGGTGCGGGCCTGCGATGTACACAACGTGCCTTGCGCCACCAACGTGGCCACCGCTCGTTTGCTGCTGGCCGAGTGGGCGCGCGGCTGATCGATCTTTAGGCGTCGGCTCTGATTCCCTGCAAAGCCAGCGCCAACTGGTCCGCCAGCGCGCGCACACGCTTGGGCTGAGCCCGGCTCGGGGGAAACAGCATCTGCAGCGGCGTGGGCGGTGGCGCATGGTCCGCCAGCAGCTGCACCAGCGCACCTGACCGAAGGTCGTCGGCCACATCCAGTGCCGACTTCAGCATGATGCCGTGGCCCGCCAGGCACCACTGCCGCACCAGCGCCCCATCGTTGGCCACGCGATCGCCCCGCACCGTCACCGCCCGCTGCGTGGCGGCCACGCCAAAATGCCAGGCGTTGTCCAGACTCGACCCAAACCGCATCACCAGACAATTGTGTGAAGTGAGGTCCTCAGGCCGCATGGGTACGCCACGAACTTCCAAGTAACCGGGCGCCGCGCAAACCACCCGCTGTTGCGGCCCCAGCGGTCGCACACGCAAGGAACTGTCAGTGACCGGGCCAAAGCGCAAGGCGATGTCAAAGCCCTGGCCCACCACGTCGACATACCCGTCAGACAGCAGCAGTTCGATGGCAATAGCCGGGTGCTCAGCGAGAAAGCGGTGAATCTCGGCCGACACCAGGTTGCGCCCCAGATCGCTCGGCGCGCTCACCCGTATCGTGCCTGAGAGCGTCTCAGCGCCCAGCCGAATGCGGGACTCCAGATCTTGCACCTCGCCCAGCACCTGTTTGGCGCCCTCCACCAGGGTGCGGCCTTCTTCGGTCAGGTTGAGGGCGCGTGTGGTGCGGTTCAACAGCACCACGCCGAAGTGGGCCTCCAGCGCCGCCAGGCGTTCGGACACGGTGGTCGCAGAAAGCCCGGCCTCCCGGCCCGCGGCGGCCAGGCTGCCTTTCTCGACAATTTGAAGAAACAGGGCGATGTTGTCGAGCAGCACTATTCGTCTGTACCGGATTATCAAATTGACTTTAGCTAGTTTATCCGGATCAATCGATGAAATACAGTCAAACCATCAACAACCCACGGAACACAAGCCATGAGCCAACTCACCATCGTCGCCAACATCCACGCCCATCCCGATCGCATCGACCTGGTCAAGGCCGAGCTGGAAAAACTGATCCCGATCACACGCGGCGAAAAGGGCTGCCTGCAGTACGACCTGCACCGCGACAACAACAACCCGGCCCATTTCATGTTCTATGAAAACTGGGAATCGCGCGAACTGTGGCAGACCCACATGTCAGCGCCCCACCTCGCCGCCTACTCGCAGGCCACCGAAGGCGCCGTGGTCGAGTTCGTGTTAAACGAAATGACGCCCATCGCCTGAGCGCAAAATGATCGGGTGAACATGGGCCGACCCATCCGCGCTCTCTTCACCCGCAGCCATAGCACCATGCCCATCCACAAGCTCGACCACGTCAACATACGCACCCACCAGCTCGTTACCCTGATCGGCTGGTACCAGCGCGTGTTGGGCTTGCGTGTCGGCGCCCGCCCCAACTTTCCGTTTCCCGGCGCCTGGCTGTTTGCGGGCGACACCGTGGTGGTGCACCTGATCGGCGTCGAAAGTCCGTCCGGCGCCGGATCGGAGTCGGAGTTGAAGCTGGAGCATTTCGCTTTTTCGGCCACCGATCTCGACGCGTTTGAAAACACGTTGCGCGAGCTGGGCGAGCCCCATCAGCGCGCGGAGCTCGCGTCCTTTGGGCTGGTGCAGATCAACCTCTGGGACCCCGACGGCAACCACCTGCACGTCGACTTCCCGAGCGGGCCCTGACTACCAGGGCACGGTCTTGAAGCGCTCCACCAGAAAGTCGAGCAAGGCGCGCACGTTGGCCGGCAAATGCTGGCGCGACATGTACAGCGCATACACCTTGAGCGCAGGTGGCCGCCATTCGGGCAACACGGCCAGCAGCTCTCCTCGCGCCAGGTGGGCGTTGGCCAGATAGGTCGGCTGCAAGGCGATGCCGCCACCGGACAGGGCCGCATGCAGCAGCACCGTGGCCTCGTTGGCGCTGAGACGACTGGGCACACCCACACTCACATTTTCCTTGCCGCGGGACAGCTTCCATGTGCTCTTGCCGAAATTGGCATAGCTGAGGCATTGATGTGCGGTCAGATCACCGGGCGCAGCAGGCACCCCATACCGATCGAGGTACGACGGTGAAGCCACCAGCACCGACTCGCACACCGCCAAGGGGCGCCCGATCAGCAAGGGATCGGGCTCGCTGCTGATGCGGATCGCCAGATCGATGCGCGCCTCGACCAGGTTGAGCGCGCCGTCGCCGACCTGCATGTCGACCTTCAACTGTGGGTGCAAAGCCAGAAAATCCGCGATCGCAGCCGCCAGGTGGGCATGGCCAAACGACATGCTGGTGGTCAGCCGCAACTGCCCGCGCAAGGTGTCGCCGCCGCTGTCGGTTTCCTCTTCAACAAGCGTGGCCAGCTCCAGCATCTGCTGGCAGCGGCGAAGCGCCTGCTCGCCGGCATCGGTCAGCGTGACGCGCCGGGTGGTGCGTTGCAGCAGGCGGGCCTGCAACCAGTTTTCCATTTCGGCCACGTAGCGCGTGACCATGGCGCGCGACATGTCGAGCTTGTCCGAAGCAGCGCGGAAGCTGCCCCCCGTGGCCACTTCGGTGAACACGCGCATGGCGGTGAGTCGGTCCATATTTGATCGATTTATGCAACAGTAAAGCGCATTTTGCGCGGTTTATTGTTCTGATTATAGAAACTAAACTGAGTTCCATCGCTACAACAACTTTGGAAAAAACACCATGATCCGCCGCACTTTCCTCGCCACCGCCGCTGCCCTGACCTTGGCCGCCAGCGGCAGCGCCTTCGCCGCCGAACCCCTGCAACTCAAGGTCTACACCGCCGATGCCAACAGCTTTGGCGTGAATTCCACCCTGGTCTATGGCGCCACCGAAGCCATGGTGATCGACGCCGGTTTCACCCGCGCCGACGCGCTGCGCATCGCCGCCAACGTGCTCGACAGCGGCAAACAGCTCAAGACCATTTACGTCAGCCAGGCCGACCCGGACTATTACTTCGGCGTCGAAACCCTCAAGGCCTTTTTTCCTGAAGCCGACGTGGTGACCACGCCCGCGGTGCTCGCCAAGCTCAGCGCCAAGATGGCCGGCAAAGTGGCGTTCTGGGGCCCCAAGATGGGCGCCAACGCACCCAAGCACCCGGTCACACCCAAAGCCTTGACCACCAACAGCCTGACGCTGGACGGTGAAACCATCGAAATCCGCGGCACCGAAGGCTTGCTGGCCCACCGCCCTTATGCCTGGATCCCTTCCATCAAAGCCGTCGTGGGCAACATCGCCGTGTTTGGCAACCTGCACGTCTGGACGGCCGACACCCAGACCGTGGCCGAGCGCAGCGCCTGGCTGACGCAGCTGGACGAAATGGCCGCCTTGCAACCCGCGACCGTGGTCCCTGGCCACATGGCCGTGGGCACCAAGACCGACGCCAGCGCTATTGCATACACCGCGCAATACCTGAAAACTTTCGAGAACGCGCTCGCCGCCAGCAAGAACAGCGCCGAATTGATCGAGAGCATGAACAAGGCCTACCCCAAGGCCGGCGGCGCCCTGTCGCTGGAAACCGGTGCCAAAGTCAATAAGGGAGAAATGAAATGGTAAAACACCTGACCTACCTGATGGACCCGTTTTGCGGCTGGTGCTATGGCGCTGCGCCCATGATCCAGGCCTTGCGCGCAGAGGCGAATGTCCAGATCACGATTGCACCCACAGGCCTGTTCGCCGGCGACAGCGGTGGCCCCATGAACGCTGAATTTGCCAGCTTCGCCTGGACCAATGACCAGCGCATCGCCAACCTCACAGGCCAGCGCTTCACCGCGGCCTACCGCACACAACTGCTCAACGACCACAGCAAGCGGTTCGATTCCGGCCCCGCCACACTGGCGCTCACCGCCGTTCACCTGACCGCGCCCGAGCGCGAACTCGACGCCCTGAGCGCTTTCCAGCTCGCCCGGTATGTGGACGGTCGCGACACCGCCGACCTGAACGTGCTGGCTGCGATCCTGGGCGAGTTGGCGCTGCACGCTGCGGCCGACCGCTTGATCTCGGGCGATGATGTGCTGGTCGGAACGAGCCGCAAACGCATGTCCAGCGCCCGACGCGACATGGCCACCTTCGGGGCGCAAGGGGTGCCCAACCTCATTCTGTCGAGTAGCGAAACCCGGCAACTGCTTTCCGGCGGCCTGCTGTATGGCGATCCCGCCCCCCTGCTGACCCGTTTGCGCACGACCTAGGAACCTGAAAACGGCCCTCGCCGACCAGCGCAGGGTCGGGTCAGCCGTGTGCCCGTGCAGGCGTTCGCAGGCAAGCAGCGGCCATTGCCCATGCCAGGCCGATGCCCAGCAAGTCGGCACCCCAGTCGGCCCAGCTCGGGCTGAAGCCAGGCAGGAACATCTGGTGGATCTCGACGGCGCCACCCAGGCCAGCCCCGACCAGCGCCAGCGTGCCCACGCGCCATGTCGTCGCCCAGCGCAGCGCAAACCAGACTGCGAAAAACGCGGCACCATGCGCCCATTTGTCTTCAGCACTGTAGAGCACCCGCATGGCCGGCCATTGCACGATCTGGTAGCCGATCCACATGAACAGGGCGACCAGCAACAGCTTGGCCGGGGGTTTGGTTTGGGACTTCATTGCGCGAACGGTTCAGGGTGGCGCCAGGGCTTCAACATCCAAGCAAGGCCCTGGCCGCTTCGATGCGCGAGGCAACGGGCACCGAGGCATCGTTCATGATGTCTTGCAGGAACAGTCTGGGGTCTTCGTAGCGTGCTTTCACGGACGGCCCATGAGCGACTGAAGCCGGACCGGATACGTCAGGCGCGAGGGCGTGTGCCGCCACCGGCAATTGACCCAGCGCAGCCTCAAACGCGGAAGGAACGATGCATTTCAAGCGGCCAAGCAGTTCCGCCTGGGCATCTTCTCCGGGGGGCAAATCCAGCAGCGGTTCATCGCCAAACACCGCGGCCAGATCGGGGGCCACAAACGCCGACCAGTTGCCAGAGTCGCCTTGGGCAGCGGGGATCACCGCCGTAGACGCAACGCCATCGTGCGAAGGCCTCAAGCCCACCCGATGGGGCTTCACATCGGGCAGGTAACGCTGGCGCAGCCCTTGCAAAAACGCGAGGGCTTGCGCCTGAGGCACAGGCACCGCCAGAGAGAACCACAATTCGTAAGCGTCCAACCCATTGACAGCAATGGCGGGGGCTGGCAGCTCCAGATCGATTTGTACGCCGCGCCACACGGCAGACAACAGCGACCAATCGGCAGGCCCGCTGAGCGACACCACCATGGCACGCACCCGGCCATCGGAATCAACCAGACCCAAGGTGGCCTCACCAGGTGCGTTCATGGCGCCAGGTGAGCGATACAGGCGCTGAATCTCAGCGGAGAGGCGGGGTGTCATATCGCTTTCAAGGGGTCACAGACAAAAAAAGCGCAAGCACTCATGGGGCGGCACTCAAAACGCCAGCCAGGCCAGCCAGATAAAACTTCTCGAAGGAAACCTGAAACTCTGTACGAACCGAATCCGGGACGGTCGCTCTTCGGTTCAACGGGGGATCAAACCAGTCAATCAAGCGCTTTTCAGACGCGGTGAGCATTGCCACCAGTTCTGGCTTCGCGTAGAGCAACAGCCGGCTTTGAGGAAACACGGTGAGCGCCTGTCGCTGAAACACCTGCAGCTTGTAGTCATTGGGCGAATGCGGTTGAAAAGGCTGAAGGTATTCCCTGACCCGCCGCCTGAGCGACCGCGTTTTCCCGATATAGAGCAAGCGTTCAGCGGGCTGCGTTTCATCGATTCTGAGCGTCCAGGCATAGATGCAAGGCGTTGCGTGAGTGGGGTGCAACAACTGCGCAATGTCCCCGTTCATCCCGTCCTGCAGCGTGGCATCTCCACACACAAGTCCAAACTCATCATCAAACTGGATGCGTTTGGAGCCGGCCATATCCTTCACAGCCAAAACCGGAATCAGGCGTGCATCTGGTTCAACAAACGCGCAATCAAATCGTGGTTCAGCCAGAGCACGGGGCCGGTGGGTGCCGACGACTCGCGGAACATCAGCGGACCTGTGGCTTCAATGACCAGAGCACTGAGCAGGTCGGTGATCAATGCGCTGCGCTCTTTGTGCATGGCGGTGATGTCGTCAGACGAGCCGATCATGATTTCCGCCAGCTCCGGACTGTTGGCCATGGGCCAGGCAGCGAAGTTGCTGTAGCCCTTCATCACATCGCTGGCGTAGAAATCGGCGATGCGCTGCATCACCACCTCCAGGTCTTCCCCGCTCTTGAGCAGGTCGCGGCAAGCCAGCCATTGCGCCTCGGCCCAGGCACCGCCATTTTCCTTTTTCAAGGCATTCAACAGCGAGAACAACGGCAGCTCGACACCGACAAAAATGTCAGACGAGTTGGTGCGGATCTCGGGGCAATTGAAAACGGTGGCCTTGATGCCGTTTTCCCAGGCCGCCTGGGCAACGCGCTCCAGGCGCATCTTGGCGTAACCCTGGGTGTAGTTGGAATAGGTTTGCCACTGATAGCGGTCTTCGATCAGCACTTCCGTCCCGTGGTAGCCGTAGGCGCTGTAGCGCACCTGGCCACCCTTGGCTTCGATGCGCTGGCGAATCGCAGCGCTGCCGTCGATCAGGTGCTGGAATGTGTTGGCCGACACCTCATCGAAGTTTTGCAGGATCAGCTTGCCCAAGTCACTTTGCAGCAACACATCGGACGACTGGAAACGGTCGCCACGGCCCTTGTAGATCCGGTTGGCAATGGCCAGGAACACCTTGGCCTTGGGGATGCCGCCGGCCATGGTGTGGGCAAAAAACACATTGCGGCCATCGGGAATCATGCCGTCCAGCGTGGTCATGACCTGGGCCACTGAATCGGTGAAGCGCTTGACACCGACTTCACGGCATTTTTCGATGTGGGCCCAGTCGAGCTTGTCTTCGGTCCAGGTCTTGAGCGTGAGCTTGCTCAGCATTTCGGTCGGTGTGGGCGTGCCTGCGGGCGAATCGGCGTCAAAGCCTGCCATGAGGGGCACGTTGATGATCTTGCCGCCCAGATTGGCCTCGCCTGCTGCCAACTCCTCGTCATTCAAGGGGCGCAGCGTGCCATCGGCTTCTCGGCGACCCACGGTGATGCCCACGATGGTCATGCCCGCGCTGCGCGCTTCGTTCACCAGACCGTTGGCGTAGCCGCGGCCAAAGAGCTCGCCAAACAAGACAAACACATCCCCGTTCTTGAAGATGTTCTGCTGGGGCAACTGGGTCAAAGGGATAGGGCTGTTCATGGGGTTGGTACCGTTCTTCTGGGTCATTTGACTGGCGGCCGCACCATTTCAGGATCAGCCGCAAAAGCGCTATTTTCCCAGACTGGCGCGCAACGCGTTTCAAACCCGGTTCAGGCCAAAAAAAAGCGCCCGGTTGGGGCGCCCTTCAGGCCCAAGAAGGGCTCGGCCGCATCAGCGAGTGAAGCTCAGCGTCTCGGGCAGAGGCAGAGCGATGGGCACCTCATAGAAAGGGCCTGCTTCATCAGGATCAATCACCACCATGCCGTTGCTTTTGAAGAACTCGGCAATCTGGATCTGCCCGCCCACGGCAAACGCTGCCATCGAAGGGGTGCCGATGTTGGTCAGGAAGGTATGCGGATTTTTGGGCACCGTTTTGGGTTCACCCATATCGAAGGCATAAGCCAGGTCGTTACGGAACAGGGTCGTGCGGTCTTCCAGGCTGCCAGCGCGCACGATGGCGCTGCTGGTGGGGTTGGGCACGGTCTGGTCGCCCTTGGCAAATTGCACGATCACCGGTTTCGCCGAGCTGCCCCTGAGCGGCTGCTTGCGAATCAGCGACGCATAAGACACCGGGTTACCCGCTTGCTGCACCCACTCGTAGCGGTCCAGCACTTCGGCAATCGCCATGGCGCCCGGCACGCTGTTGACCACCGGTGGCAGATTGCGCAGCGGCATGTTCTCCTGGAAGTTGAACGGAAATGGCAGGGCAGCCGTGGGCACCAGGTTCATCAAAGTCGGCGTGCGCGCAAACAGAGCCAGGCCGGTCAAGCCGCGGAACGCGCCCAGCCGCGCCACTTCGGTGATCGAGCCTCCCGGCACATTGGGCACACCGGCCTTGATGTTGGGCTCCACGCCCAGCAGCATGGTGCCGTAGATACCGCCAAACGATTGCCCGGCGTAATAAATGCGCTGGGCGTCGAGGTCGGCAGCGCCATCGCCATCCACATCCATGCCCACCTCCACCTGGCGCACCAGCTGCATCAGATCGATCACCGTCTGGCGCAGGCTGTCACGGCTGTTGATGGCCGTGCGCGGTGCCGCTGCGCTGGAGCCTTCAGTGGAGTCGATCACCCCGCTGCCATCTTGGTCAATACCACGCCCGCCAGCGGGCACGGTCACCATGCCGGCCGATGTGGACGTCACGTTCAGCGAACCCATTGCACCACCCCCATGACCCACGACATTGATCGACAGCGTGGCAATGCCCCTTGACGCAAAGGTCGAGGCCACGGTCCATGGGGCTCCATACATGCTGTCGGTAAAGCCATGACCAAAGATGGCGACCGGCCAACCGCCAGCCGGCTTGGCGCCTGAAGGAACAAACAACTGGAACACCAGTTCCTGTGTGCCCTGCGCCCTGGGTTGACCCCAAAGCGAGTTCACCGGCGGCATGTATTCGCCCGCCACCAGGTAGTTGGGGGACTGGAAGCGGCCGTAGGCGATTTGCCCGACAGCCCCGGGCATCACATTCAATGCAGACAAAAACAACGGCGATGGCGTGTAGACCGGCGCGGTACCGGTCTGGCGGTTGAACTCTATGGCCGCCACATCAGACAAGTCAAAAACAGCGCGGGAGGTCGCCCCTCCTGCATTGCCGATCATGAAATTGGCACTGGCCGGGCGCGAGCGTTTGATCTGGCGCATGACTTTCACCAGGTCGCCCGTGGTGCTCTGTGTGGTGAACAACGAAGCGGCCGCGACCTGTGTGCCACGGGGCGTGCGCACCGAACGCACCGCATCGCGCAACTCGCGCTCGTAAGCGGCATCGCTGTCGCGTGGTTGGCGCGGCTTGTGCCAATGGTGTTTGGAATAGCGGCGGTCCCAGCGGTCGCGCCAATCGTTTCCGGGCTTGTCCCCTGCGAAATCACTCACCGCGATCTTTTTGCCCTGCAGGTCGCGAACGCCATTGGTGACCACCAGCAGGTAGCGTGAATGTTCGGCCAGCAACTCGTCGGGTTCAAAAACCAGTGTCTGGCTTGAGGGATCCCACAGCACCTGGTTGATCCCCACCTTTTCCCCATAGCCTCGCCGGCCCACCGTATCACCCAGATTGAGCAAATACACGGTGTCACTGCTGACCGAAGCCAGGTCGATGTCACCATCAAACGGCACCGTGATGCGGGGCTGGGTAGAAAAGCCGTCGAGCGTGTTGATCACATCAATGTCGGCGCAGTCGCTCACCTGTACCGCGCAATCGGGTTTCGGCAAATCCACGCGCCGAAAAGTCACGTTGGCGTAGTCCAGCCTGGTCAGGCGGTTCGAAGGAAACGGACTCGCATCGTCGTCGTAACGCACGGTGACACCGCTGGCGGCCATCACCGCGACGGGCAGAAGTGCGAACGCCGCAGTGGCGCCGAGCTTTCGAGCCAATGGAACAAAGGAATGGGGCATGAGGGTCTCCTGTTTGAGCCGCCAGAAGACGGCCATTTTTTCTGGTTCCGAACACCACTGACTCGCGTATGCGGTGTGCAAGATACCGCGTCGTTTCGGGTTCACGCAACCCTTCACGGCAACACGGCGGATCAACGTCGCCCGCGCAAACGCTCAGGCAACAATCTTTATAGGCCTCTGCCAAACGATCCGCCAGTGGCTCTAGCGTTAACCCTGAGCCCCATCGACCGAATCGAGTCACCCAGTGGACAGCACAAAAGGTGAGGCAAGGCCACCCGTTGCACCCCGATACACCCTGCCACAGCATCGGAATGCCTGGCGCCGATAGACTATGAGCCTGTCGGCAAGCCATTGCCCCACCCTTCACTCTCATAAGGAACGACCATGAAAAAGTCCTCAGCGCTGACCTGCCTGATCGCCCCCGCCCTGCTCGCCCTGAGCGCCCAGACCGCCATGGCGCAAGACGTCTATGGCGAAGTGGGTTATTCAGCCATGTCCACCGAGTTGTCGGTGCCCCTGATCGGCCTTTCCGCCAAAGCCAAGCCCACCATGGTTCGCGCACTTGTGGGCGTCTCTCCCTTGGGGGGACTGTCCATTGAAGGCATTGCGGCTGGCAGCCTGTCAGACGACAGCTTCTCCGCCAATGCCTCAGGCAGCAGCAGCGCTGTTCAGCTGGGTCGCGCCAAAGTCAACCAGATTCTGGGCGTCTATGTGGGCAGCCGCCTGGGCCTGGGGCCCGTTGAGTTGTTTGGGCGTGTGGGCATGGCAAAGAGCGAGGTCCAGTTCAAAGGCCTGGGCAACGGCAACGAAACGGATATCTCCTACGGCGGCGGCGTGCGCCTGATTCCATTTGATACCTTCACACTCAGCGCCGACTACATGCGCTACCTCGACAAGGACGGTGCCCGTATCGACGGCTACACCCTGAGCGTGGGTCTGAAGTTCTGACCCAAGGCAGTCGCAAACCCACCGCCCACCGCCCAGCGCCTGGCAGCTGGGCGGTTGTGCGTTTGTCAAAGTGACCTCACCCCGAATGACCATTCGCCTGACGCTGAAGCCGGTGAATACCAACGTGGTGGCCGTGCACCAGGCGGACGGCCTGCACGTGGGCAATCTCAAGCGGATTGGCTCGCTCTGGAAGTTCAAGGCTGTCGGCTACGCCAGCGATGGCGCGGTGGAACCAGGCTGCGGCCCGCTGACCTTGCAGCACAACGCGCTCTTCGACGAGCCAGAAGAAGCCTCAGTGAATCAACGCCTGGCACCGCATTTGTAAGTGCCTGCTGGCTGGTTTGACAGCGTTCGACGCATTCCCTACCGGGTTCTCAAAAGGTCTGCTGGCTCAAATGAATTGAAGAGGTGATACCTTGCGGAGTATCTCCACTCAACACAACTCGAACCATGCTTTTTGACTCCCTGCAGGTTGGCGCGATCAACCTGCCCAACCGCATCCTACTCGCTCCCCTGACCCGCGCCCGCGCCGGACTGGACCACATGCCCAACGACATGATGGCCGAGTACTACGCCCAGCGCGCCAGCGGTGGTCTGCTGATCACCGAGTGCACCATGGTCGCCCCCAACACCTCGGCCTTCACCACCGAACCCGGCATCTACTCCCCCGAGCAAATCGCCGGCTGGAAGAAAGTCACCGAAGCCGTTCACGCCAAAGGCGGCCGCATCTTCATGCAGATCTGGCACGCGGGCCGCGCCGCGCACCCGGCGATGAACGGTGGCGCCGACAACGTCGGCCCCAGCGCCATCGCCATCGAAGGCGAGGTGCACACCCCCGAAGGCAAGCTACCCAACGCCCAGCCCCGTGCCCTGACCCTGGAAGAAATTCCAGCGATGGTGCAGGCCTACGTGCAAGGCGCCAAGAACGCAATCGAAGCCGGCTTTGACGGTGTCGAAGTGCACGGCGCCAACGGCTACCTGATCGACCAGTTCCTGCGCGACAGCGCCAACCAGCGCACCGACGGCTACGGCGGCTCGCTGGAGCACCGCGCCCGCTTCCTGTTCGAGGTCTTGACCGCCGTGACCGCCGCCATCGGCGCCGACCGCGTGGGTCTGCGCCTGTCGCCCCTGAACAGCTACAACAGCATGATCGACAACGATCCGCTGGCACTGATCGGCTTCCTGGCCGAGCACCTCAACCAGTTCGACCTGGCCTACCTGCACGTCATGCGCTCGGACTTCTTCCAGAAGCAGGCGGCCGACGTGATGCCGGTGGCCCGCGCGAAGTACAAAGGCGTGCTGATCGGCAACATGGGCTACTCGCCTGCCGAGGCCGAGCAGGCGATCAGCGAAGGCAAGCTCGATGCGGTCGCATTCGGCACCGCCTTCCTGGCCAACCCCGATCTGCCAGAGCGCATCCAGGCCGACGCCGAGCTGAACCAGCCCAACCCCGCCACCTTCTACACGCCAGGCCCAGAGGGCTACACCGACTACCCGGTGATGGCCACCGAAACGGTCGCCTGACACCGGTTCGACACGAACCTGTCACGCAGGATTCACGAGGGGGCGCGACCATGTCGTGTCCCCTTTTTTCATGGATCCTTCATGCATCAGATTTCCCGCGCCCTGGTCTTTTGCGCCGCCAGCGCCTGCGCCAACCTGGCCGCTGCCCACCCTTTCAGCTTTGCCCTGTGGGGCGACATGCCCTACGCCAAAAACAAGGACAGCGAGTCCACCCATGCCGTCATCCAGAGCATCAACCGCTCCAAGGTGCGCTTCTCGATCTACGACGGCGACATCAAAGACGGCAGCTCCCAGTGCACCGACAACATCTACACCGACGCGGTCGCGATGTTCAACAGCCTCAAGCAACCGGCTGTGTACGTGCCCGGTGACAACGAATGGACCGATTGCCACCGCACCAACAACGGCGGCTACAACGGCCTGGAGCGTCTGGACCACCTGCGCAAGGTGATGTTCAGCCAGCCGCGCAGCTTCGGGCAGAAGACCATGAAGCTGACCCAGCAGGGCCAGCCCGGCCAGAAGTTCGCGGAAAACACCCGTTTTGCCCACGACGGCGTGATGTTCGTAAACGTCAACATGCCCGGCAGCAACAACAACCTGGTGACATCCGAAAAGGATTGCGCCAAGAAGAGCGCCCGCGTCGCGGCCGACTGCGAAGCGAACAACGTCGAGTATCTGGAGCGCGACGCGGCCAACATCGCGTGGCTGCGCACCGCGTTCACCATCGCGCGCCGCGCCCGACACGCGGGCCTCGTGCTCGTTTTTCAGGCCGATCCCGGCTTTGACCTGCCCGAGACCGAAGAGACCGACGAAAGCCAGCAGCCCCGCTTCGAGGGCTACCAGGCATTCATGAAAGCCCTGGTACAGGAAACCGAGCAGTACAAAGGCCAGGTCTTGCTGGTGCACGGCGACACGCACTTCTTCAAGATGGACAAGCCGCTGTACAGCCCCTCGAAGGTCCTGTCCAACCTGACCCGCCTGCAAACCTTTGGCAGCCCGGTGAACCACTGGGTGAAGGTCTCGGTGGACGTGACATCGCCCGAAGTGTTCACCATCCGCCCGGTGATGGTGCCCTGAACCTGCGCCTCAACACGCAGAAACAGGGCCTTGGTGGCATGACCAAGGCCCTGTTGCATGGCGGCTTGGTCTCACCCGAACGGGCAATCCTCAGGCCTTGACCTTGTGCAATTTTTGAATCGGGTTGGCCGTCAGTTTTTCGGCCGGATACGGGCGCAAAAACTCCTTCGCCTTATCGGGTCTGGCTTGCAACCACGCATCGAACGAGCCTTCGTTCAGGATGGCCAGCATCCGTTTTTCAGCGCCGGGCTGCTGGTAACGATGGATCAGTGCGTGGCTGTTGGCGTTCACCGTGAGCAGGCAAAAGCTCATGATTTCTTCGCCCTCCGCGCTGACCCAACGCTCCCACAAACCGGCCGCACCCATGGACCGGCCGTCGACCCGGGCAATCCGGGTATGCACCGCTTTGCCACTGCGGTAATCCTCTTCCTGGAATGCCTGCATGGGCACGATGCAGCGTTGACCGGCCAGCCAGGCGTCGCGAAACGCGGTGGTCGTGGTCACGGTTTCCTGCCGCGCATTCACCAGCTTGGTCGAGCGCAACTTGGCATCCGACGCGGATTTCACCCATTTGGGCACCAGGCCCAACTGCCCCACCACCAGCTCGCGGACAAGCGGCTTTGGGCCCGCTGGCGGCGCCTCGGCGTCCAAACCCGAGCCCTCGCCGGCTTCAGCACCATCCAGCGCCTCCTCGACAGCCACCGCCAGGGGCACTGCCATCGCACGGATAAACGCCCCCGGACGACGCGGCCAGACCTGATCGCCGGGAAGCTCGGCGGGCGCTCGAACGCCAAACGCGTCGAGGTACATGCCGGCATGCGGCAAACTTTCATATTGAACACTCATGCGCAGCATGCTAGCGCAGTAACCACCCCATTCACGCGCTGCGGCGCCCATACTTGGCATTCATTGCTTCTTTGTGCCCCGTGCCATGACCCATCATCCCCACCACCAGACCAATCCGCCCAGACTCACGCGCCGCAACACCCTGCTCGCGGGCCTGGTCACGCTGTTCGGCGCCCCGAACCACTTCGCGTTCGCTGGGCAGGCAGACACCCAGATCCTGCCCAGAACGCTGGTGGTGCCCGGCGGCGTGGTCCGGCTTGCTTTGGGCCCCGCAGCAGACCGCCCTCTGGTTTCTTCGGATGGGGTGCCCATCAGGGTCATCGGCGACCCCATCGCCTGGACCGCGCTCGTGGGCATCCCGCTCGGCGCAGAACCCGGCGAGGGGCGCGTCACCGTTGCGCAGGCGAATGCGCCGGACCGAACCATCCCCTACGTCATAACGCCCAAGCGCTACAGCGAACAACGGCTGAAAGTGGCCCCCGGCCATGTGGATTTGTCGCCCGAAGACCTGGCGCGCTACGAACGCGAGAGGCAAAGGTCACAAGACATCGTGACCACCTTCAGCGAACCGCTGAGCGACGCCTTCGACCTGCGCATGCAGATACCCGTACACGGTCGGCGCTCCAGCTCGTTCGGCCTGCGCCGCGTGTTCAACGGGCAGTCCCGCAACCCCCACACCGGCATGGACATTGCCGCACCCGCTGGCACCCCCGTTCGCGCCCCCATGGCAGCACGGGTGATCGACAACGGCGATTACTTCTTTAATGGCAACACCATCTGGCTCGACCACGGCGCCGGCCTGCTCAGCATGGTTTGCCATCTCAGCGCCATCCGGGTTCGCACGGGCGATGTCGTGGCATTGGGCGATGACATCGGTGCGGTCGGCGCTACCGGCCGTGTCACAGGCCCGCATCTGCATTGGGGCGTGATGCTCAACCGCACCATGGTCGATCCCGCGCTGTTCCTGGCGGACTGACACCAGTGGATACGGTCTTTCCCGGTTCGAATTCCGTGATGGCAACACCCGTCCGTGTGTCCTAAGAGAGCGCAGCCGGTGAAAGCGTTGTATTCACCCCGCTCGCCCCCCTGAAATTCGAGAAATAGCGCTCAAATCCGGGCTGATCCCGACTTTCCTCAAAGTCACCCGCCGCAATGTCACCAACAAAGCCCAAAGCTGCCAAACTTCACCCGTGACCAAAGATTCCACATCGTCAACGACCGCATTGCCACACTCTGCGCCTGCCGCAGTGGATCCGCTTTTTCTGGCCGCTCCCAGGGTCTCGACCTTTCTCGGAACCTATGCACTGACCAATGCCAGCGGCTTCTTCTTCGAGCGTGACAACCACTTGTTTCTGGTCACCAGCCGCCACGTGGTGGTCGACCAGGCCACAGAACACCGGCCCGATCGCATTGAAATCGAACTGCACACCGATGCCGCCGATCTCACCAAGTCGACGCGGTTCTCCTTGCCACTTTACGCCGACGGCGAATCGCTGTGGCGCCAGGGCAAAGACAGCGGGGGCGACATCGACGTCGCCGTGATCGAGATGGACCGGGAAAGACTCCCAGCCGGCGCCATCGTGCGCGCCTTTTCGCCTGAGCACATGCCCAGGACCTTTGGTGAAGTTCCTGTGGATGCACCGCTGCTGGTGGTGGGTTTTCCACTGGGTTTTCACGACACCGTCCACCACCTGCCCGTGGTTCGCACCACGGGCATCGCTTCGCCGTATGGCATTCGTTTTCAAGGGAAAGGCTTCTTTCTCACAGACGCACGCACCCACCGCGGCACCAGTGGTGCGGCCGTGGTGATGCGCGACACCTCGCCCGGCGAGCACACATCCGAATTGCCCTGGAAGTTGCTCGGCGTGCACTCTTCCCGCATGGACATGGGCAACCGCGACCTGGTGCGCGACGAATCTCTGGGTCTCAATTGCGCGTGGTATGCCAGCATCCTTGTCACGCTCACACAGGATCAGCCCCCCCCTTTCCCTGATGGTTCAAGTACGTTGTGAAATAGAAATCCATGAACGACCTGCCTTTCAGTCCCGCTGCGGATCGCAACAAACATGCCATTCTTGAAGTCATGCAGCGGGTGCTGCCCGCAGGCGGGCGCATGCTCGAGGTGGCCTCAGGAACGGGCCAGCATGCGGCCTGGCTGGGCGCCAACATGCCTGGCTGGGAGTGGCAGCCCACCGAAACCAACAGCACGGCCCTGCCCACCATCGCTGCCTGGGCGCGGCAAGCCTCTGCCACCAATGTCAAGGCCCCTTGCCTGCTCAATGCCACCGATCCGCAATGGCCAGCCGACGACGAAACGCTGGCCAGCGACTTTGCGCAGCCCTTTGATGCGGTGTCTTGCTCAAACATGTTGCACATCGCCCCCTGGAATGCCTGCCTGGGTCTGGTGGCCGGGGCTGCCCGCCATCTCAAACCGGGCGGGCTCCTGATGATTTACGGGCCATTCCTTGAAGAGGGCGTTGTCACGACCCAAAGCAACCTCAATTTTGATGCCAGCTTGCGCAGTCAGAATCCCCAATGGGGCCTCAGGCAGCGCGTTGCGGTTGAAGCAGCCGCGCAGCTTGTGGGTCTGGTACCGATCGAACGGATCGCCATGCCCGCCAACAACCTGATGCTGGTGTTCAGACGCGCCTAAAAAGGCAGCGTGCCCTGAGGGTCTGACCGAAGCGGTGCGGCCTGCCCAATCAGCGCCACCCCGGGCTGGCGGTCCAGCCATGACAAAGCCTGATCAGCGGGCTGCCTCAGCCAGACGAACCCCTCGCTGGCCCCAAGCAAGCGCAACTGGCGCTTTTCGTCCCCCGGGCGGTGCAAGCGATTGAGCAAGGCATGGCTGTCGGCATTGGCGGTGAGCAAAGAGAAACTGTGCACCGCCTGACCCGTGTCGGGCTGAATCCAGCATTCGTGCAACGCGGCGGCCAGCAGGGGTTTTCCGTCCGCCGCCTCAACCCGCCAACGCACCGCGCGCCCGGTTTCCCAGCAAGGCTCGAAATAATTCAACATCGGCACAAGGGCAAAACACCGCTCGCGCCAGGCGCTGCGGAAACTGGGCTTTTCCTGCACGGTTTCACACCGCGCGTTGTAGGTACCGCGGCCCACCGTGGCCGCATGGGCGGTGTCACGGCACCAACGCGGAACCAGTCCGAAACGGGCCAGACTCACCCGCGTGCCTGCTGCCCCTTGCTGCGCCGTGAGAATGGGAGCGAGATAGCCGGGATAGGTCTCCGCCGGCCAGGTTTCGACAGGCCAGGTCAGAGGACCCAGCTCGGTCATGGGCAACAAATGGTTCGGCGTCGCCGGCGTGTAGTTGGTGCACAAAACTCAAAGGCTCCACCGGGTGACCAAAGTGGCGAGGTCGGGACGGGCGACAGGGTCGGGCGCCAGGCAGGCATCCGCGGCGGCCTGCAGAGCCCTCACCCCGGGGGTTCCGGCATCGGTCTTCGACACATGGCAAACCAGTTCTTCGAACAAACAACCCAGGGCGCGCACCTCCAGCTGCAACAACGCATGCGCAAGCGCCGGTTGCTCGGCCGGCAACACCGTCGCCGCCCCCATGTCGCTCAACATGGCATCGCCATTGGCCGGATTCCACAGGATATTGTGGGCATAAAAGTCTCCATGCATCACGCCGCGCGCATGCAGGTGCGCCAAACCGGCCACCATCTGCTGCCCGACCCGAAAAGCGGCCTCGGCCGACAATTCAAACCCTGGCGCGTACACATCGCGGGTGCAAGAGTCCATGCTCGGCGGCCCCGCCAAGGCCTTGTGGCTGGGCGGCAGCAGTGGCAACAGCATGCCGCGCACGCCTTGCGGATGCTGCTCCAGCTCGGCCACCGGGGTGCACAGCCCGGGGTGAGGCCCTATGGCCAGTGAGCCGGCGATTTCGTGCTCGGGCAAGCCGTCGCTGGTGACCGTACCCTTGAACAACTTGAGCGCCCGCGCGTCGCCACTGGGCAAAGTCACCCGGTGGATGTGGCCTGAAGCGCCCTCACCCAACAGCTCATTCACCTGCAGTTGAGACCAGGACACGCTCGGCAACGGTGCGGGAGCAGGCGTTTGCCAACCCAAAGGATTGCCTGCCAACGCCAACCAGGCCAAGCGCGGCAAACGGGTGAGCCAGGGTGGCAGGCTTGCAAAGCAGTTGGCCGAAAGGCGCAACAACTCAAGCCGGTGCGCATTGGCCAAGCCGTCCGGCAAGGCCTGAAGCCGGTTTCCGGCCAGCATGAGCTTCTGCAACGCAGGGCGCTCACCCAAGGCATCGGGCAGGCGCTCGATGGCGTTGTCGGTCAGGATCAGCCAGCGCAGCAAGGGCGGCAAGGCTTCTGGACCCACTTCGCGAATGCGTGTGGCCTTAAAACCCACGACCTCCAATGCCGCACAGTCACCCAGTGACTCCGGCAGGCGCGTGAACAGGTTGTTGGAGCCGAACAGGATCTTCAGCTTGTTCAAACGCCCCATGTCATCAGGCAATCCGGTCAACCGGTTGCCACTGAGGTTCAGCACCTCCAGCGTTTCAGCCAGATCAAAAACCTCTTTGGGCAGCTCGGTTAGACCGCAGCTCAGATCCAGTCGTGTGGCACCTGCGAGATCGCCGCGGCGCAGTTGTTCCAGTGTGTTCACGCGGGCAGTTCCTCAGGGCGCGATCGTGATCGAGCGCAAGCTGGTTCGCAAGGCGCTTTCAACCTGGGGAAACGCTTCTTTCGTCGAATTGAAATTGAAAATCAGCATCTGGTCGCCCAAGCCGGTGATGAGCATCATGTTGTGAATGTCTGTGTCAACCGCATTGGATGTCATCTCCATGAACAACCAGCGCTGACCAGCGAGCTCAATGATGTCATTGCTGACCCAACGGATGCCCGGAACCACCCGCTCCATCATGCCGGTGAAGGCTTCCTGAACCTCGCCGAGCTGCGCTTGCGGGATGCGATGGGGTTTGATGTCATAGGCCACGGTCGTGGTCGCGCCCTCGTCGCCAACGACGAACCTGGGGGCCCGCTTGCTGGGCCACTTCAAATCGATGACCGCCTGGGGCACCGGTCCGAAACCCGGTGGGGGCTCAAAACGGGCCCTGGAGTCGGCCACTTGAATCGGTTCGGCCCCAACCTGTCCGGCCAGACCCACACACAACGCCGCGAGCAGCCACTTGAATCGGTTCACCAAAATACCCCTGCGCAGTTTGCATAGAACGGCGCCAAGACCGGCGCCACCATTCCCGAGCCATTTTGCCCGCTGCGGCAAATGGTTCATCAGCGAGGCGTCCGGGCGGGTGACGCCCAGCGCCCGGATAATTCCCCACCATGAACGTACTCTCTCAAACACTTTTCCCTTTTGGCTGGCAACACTACCTGGCTGGCGGCCTGATGATCGGCGCAGGCGTGTCCTTGCTGTTTGTACTCACCGGCCTGGTCGGGGGCATGAGCTCGGTCTTTTCCAGCACCTGGTCTTTTTTCTCACGCCAGCCCTATTTCCAGCAGGCCCGCTTCCTCGACACGCGCCAGTGGCGGCTGGTCTACGCACTCGGACTGGTTCTGGGCGCCGCCGCCTGGTGGCTGATTTTTTCCGATGGCACACCGGGCAACACGCAGGTCCCTGTCTGGGCCCTGCTCGTGGGTGGTTTTCTGGTGGGCTATGGGGCGCGTCTGGGCAACGGATGCACCTCGGGTCATGGCATTTGCGGTTTGGGATCGCTGCAATGGCCCTCGCTGCTCGCGGTGCTGACCTTCATGGCCACGGCCTTTCTCACCGCCAATCTGGTTGCCTGGAGCCTCTCATGAGCACCCCCGCACCACTGACAGCAGTTCGAGCACTCGCCGTGCTCGCCAGCGGCGCCCTGTTCGGCTTTGGCCTGGCGCTGTCCACCATGGTGCAGCCCGAGGTGGTACTGGGATTTTTGCGTTTTAGCGACTACGGGCTGGCCCTGGTGATGGGCGGCGCCGTGGTGGTCACACTGATCGCTTACAAGCTCATACCCCTGAAACTCAAAGCCCCCCTTCTGGGTGGCTACTTTCATTGGCACGTGAGCCACTGGAACCGCGACACGCTGGTTGGCGCGGCGGTATTTGGCATTGGCTGGGGCCTTTGCGGCGTTTGCCCAGGGCCTGCCATCGCCGGCCTGGGCACGGGCAACTGGAGCCTGCTCTGGGCCCTGGGTGGCATCGCACTGGGCGCGGGGGCTCAAGGTTTGCTGGCCAGAGCACCTGCACCGTCTTCGCCAAGCCGATAGCATGTGAATCCACAGCCGAGGGGAACCCTTGATCAAGCCCCGACTCATTCAAAGCCTGAACGTCACAACTCCGCTCCTATGTTGCAAACCCTCAAAACGCTTTTCTCTCACCTCGCCGGCCCAACCGAAGAAGAAAGCTCGGCCGAGGCGATCCACCAATTGCAATTGTCCACAGCCGTGCTGCTCGTCGAAGTCATTCGGGCCGAACCCACCATGGACGCTCCGGAACGCAGTGCCATCGTGCAAGCCCTTGGCAAGCGATTCCAGATGTCCAGCGACGAGCTCTCCGACTTGATTGAAATGGCGCAAGACACCGCCAAAACCGCCTACGACTACCAGCGTTTCACCAGTCTGATGAACGAGCGGTACTCGCAAGCGCAGAAGATAGAGGTGGTCGAATCCATGTGGACGGTCGCCTACGCAGATGCCCATCTGGATGCCAACGAGAACCACGTGATCAGCAAGGTCGCTGGTCTCCTGCATGTGACCCATGGCGAGTACATAGGTGCCAAGATGCGGGCCAAAGAAGCGGCTGCCATCGCCTAACACCCTTGCGCCCCAGGTCGTCACCGGTCGCTACAGAGCTTTGCCCGCCACACATCCCGTGTTTACACCGCAGATACACACACCGGCCAAGATCAAGGCACCCCAACCCTCAAGGAGTTTCTCCATGACCATTCGCATCCTTCTACCGCTCGCCGTCGTCGCTGCTCTGGGTTTGAGCGCCACATCGACCTTTGCCGAAACCAACGACAAGCGTGGGCGGGTGATCATCATCGATCAGGGCAGATCCGATCGCAACGAACACCGGCAAGACCGACGGGAAGACCGCCGCGACGCGCGACGCGATGTGCGCGAACACCGCTCGGACCGCCGCCAGGATCGCCAGGATCGCCGGGAGGGCCTCCGGGACGATCGCCGGAATGATCGCTGGGACAACCGCGATGACCACCGCTGGAGCCATCGCGATGATCGACGCCATCCAGGGGTTCGTTACTACTACAACGCGCGGGGACCCGAATTTTCCCGAGGGCGCCACCTTCCACACGACCTGCGCATTTCGCAATACGTGGTGGTGAATCCGCGCAGCCACCATTTGAGCGCGCCTCCACGCGGCCACCACTGGGTTCAAGTCGGTGGCGACTATGTCTTGGTCGCGATCGCCACCGGCATCATCGCCAACATCATCTTCAACCACTGAGCCTGCCAGGCACACCAGCGTCCCGGCCAGCCTGCCCTTTTGGGGCGGGCTGGCCTTTTTTTTGCGCATGCAGACGTCTGCCGGTAACCCGCGTGACAAGGTTCATCGAGGGCAGCCACAACAATGCCAGCTTTGCCCGACTTCCAGATCAGGAGACCCATGAACGCCGCACTTGTCCCCAACCGTGTTCTCGCCCATACCGGCGCCCGCTATCCCATCATTCAGGCCCCCATGGGCTGGATCGCGCGCACCACCCTGGCCTCTGCGGTCTCCCGTGCCGGCGGGCTCGGCATCATTGAAACCTCCTCGGGGGAAACCGCCAATTGCCAGGCGGAAATCACAAAGATGGCAGCCACTGGCCTGCCGTTTGGCGTCAACCTCCCGATCCGGTTCCTCAAAGACGACGCCATGCTGCGCTTTGTCTGCGAGTCGGGCGTGAAATTCGTCACCACTTCGGCGGGCAGCCCTGCCAAGTTCATCGCCCCGCTCAAGGGCGCTGGCATCACGGTCTACCACGCCGTGCCCACTGTCGAAACCGCGCTCAAATGTGTCGATGCCGGCATTGACGGCCTGGTCGTTGAAGGAGCTGAAGGCGGTGGCTTCAAAAACCCGGAAGAGGTGTCCACCCTGGTGCTGCTGCAAGCCATTCGCCAGCGGGTCAACGTGCCCATGGTTGCGGCGGGTGGCATTGTGGATGGGCGCGGCATGGCGGCCGCTTTCGCCGCAGGCGCCGAGGCGGTCCAGATGGGTACACGGTTTGTGAGCTGCGCAGAGAGCCCGGTTCACGACAACTTCAAGCAGGCCATCGTTCAGGCCGGCGACACGGGCACCTGGGTGCTCAACAAGAAGTCCAGCCCCTGCATCCGTGCGCTCAAGTCCGAGCGCACGGCGGCCATTCACGAGTCGGGCCTGATGCCGCCTGACACCTTCACCGGTATTCAAAAAGTCTACTTCGACGGCGACATGGAAGCCGCGCCTGCGCTGGCCGGGCAGAGCGTGGCGCTGATCCACGGGGTGCGCTCGGCCGCCGACATCATTGAGACCATGGTGAGCGAGTTTTTTGACATCACAGCCGAGCTGGGCCGCATGGGTCGCAACCGCGCGTTTACCTGATTCTCCCCGGGGCATTGCTCAGCGGGCAAAATGGAACCATTCATCGGCTGGCAGCACAAACATTGCCAAGCCCCTTAAATGACCACCGCTGACCCATCCCCCATGAAGACCCGTCTACTTGCTTTCTCACTCTCTGCCTTGTTTGCCCTGACCTTGGGTGCATGTTCGTCAGAGTCCGGCGACCCGGCCTCGACCCCGTCCGTGGCCATTGCGCCAGGCCAGGCCTATGACGCTGTTGCCAAGGACGCCAAGGGGTTCACGGCGGGTGCGTTAATGGGCGCGAACGCCGTCTACGTGTTGTTTGATCCACAGTGCCCGCATTGCAGTCATTTGTGGGAAGCCTCCATGCCGCTGCACAGCAAAGTGAAATTCATCTGGGCGCCCGTCTCCCTGCTGGGTGCGAAAAGCCTGCCCCAGGGCGCAGCCCTGCTGCAAGCAGCCAACCCGGTTGACGCCATGACCGCACACGAAAAATCACTGCTCGGCGGCCAGGGCGGCATGGCCGCTTCGGCCAGTATTCCTGCAGACATCGAGGCCAGCATCAAGGCCAACACCAACCTGCTGGACAGCCTCGGAGCGAGTTCGGTGCCCTACATCGTGGCCAAAAACGCGCGAACCGGGCAGGTCGTGACCCAGGCGGGCTCCATGGACACCCAGGCGCTGGCGGAATTGCTCGGCGTGTCGGCCAACTAAGGCTCAGTGGCGCTGCCTTTTTCGAGGATCGCATGGGCCACCGGCCGCACGCAATCTCGCCGATGAATTAACATCGTGCCACCGTCCGCATACCGCGGCAATTGAGGAGCCATCATGGGCAAAGAACAGCGCAACGAGAAGATGTCAAAGAAACCGAAAAAAGACACATCGGCACCCAAGGGACCGGCCACGTCGGATCGCCCTGTGGCGCCGATGACCGCCGTCGCACCCCGCGGCAAAGAAAAGTACAAGTAACCTCAACAGAGAAAAGGGATTGCCCATGAAAGCCACCTGGAAAGGCACCGTAATCGCCGAAAGTGAAGACACCGTTCTGGTTGAGGGCAATCATTACTTCCCCGAGAGTTCGCTGAACCAGGCCGTGATCACCTTCAGCAACCACCGCACCAGCTGCCCCTGGAAGGGCGAAGCAAGTTATTACTCGCTGCTGGTTGAGGGCGAGCTCAACCCGGATGCCGTCTGGTACTACCCGGATCCAAAGCCCGAAGCTGAAAACATTCGCGGCCATGTTGCCTTCTGGAAGGGCGTCAAGGTCGCAGCCTGACGCGTCAAAGGGGTGCCCCTTTGACGTACCAGTCACTTGCAGCCCTTCTCGGCAACCCGTACTGCCAGCCATGGCAGGTTTGCTTGCCAAGCACGATGGCCATCGCGCTCAGGCTGCCATTTGCGTCTGATAGCGCCTCACTTGAGGGTCAACAGACGCTTCCTCGCCCAAGGCCTGCGCGAGGCCCGGTGTGAGTGGCGCGCACCGGTCCACCGCACCCAGGCCGGCATGGGACATGCGTCAAGATCACGTCGGCCAGATCGGCACTGGACAGTTCAAGAACGCCTCGAGAGGCCCCCAGACCGCTGCGCTGTTCAGCGCTTCGCGCTTCATAATGTGGCGCTGTACCTTGCTTGAGCCGCGGTACCTCTACGGCCACGTCAGCCGGCAACGAAGGGTGTCTTCTCTGTCATCCGGTTTCGACAAGCTGCGTCCGCCCGGGTTGCAGCCATTCTCAAGGCCAATGCGCCCGACCTCCCGGCACATCCGTTGAGCTTGTGCAACCGGGTTTTGAGCTCGCGCGGCCAGGGGTGTCTGCCCCCAAGTCGCCAGACTCGCTGACCCACCGCTGCAACATCGAGAAAACAGTTTGCGGGCGAAGGCTCGGGAGCTGAGGCTTCATTCGGCAAAGCAAGCACAGCCAGGTCATCCGTGTTGGCACCGGCAAGCGAGGCGACCCGTTGCCGGATGGGCAGCACCAGTTGTGCCGCCTCAAAGGGCTTGCTAGGCACTCATGCCCGCAGCTCTGGCCTGGGCCATTTCGCGGCTCAGCATGGAGACGCTCCGGGCGATGATCGGCACGCGCTGCAAGCGCAAGCCGCCCCGAATGTGCCGGCAGACGTCAAACCCGACCAAGCACGGGCCTCTGCAGCTTGAGCCAAGGCACATAAAGCCATCGGGGCTGGCTTGCAGCCTGTCCACCGCATCCTGTGGCGTCACTGCTGCGCCCTCCGGCACCCGGCACCTCCAGTTTGATTTCAGTGTCATCCGCGACCAACACCCGCACACCCTGGAGTCCTTGTTCAACCAGACCCAATGTTCTGTGTCGTCATCAACCCACAAAATGTTGTATCCAAGAGTGCTCCGCCGTTGCTACGTGCCACCAGCGACACGCCTTGCCGAACCCGTTCATATCCCCGAATTGGCGGACAAATCGGATCCGCGGTGGGGCGTTTGCTTCGGCCGAGGGCCATGCAATGGACTGCAATGAAGCGAATACCGCACACCTCAAGCGAGAACCAGTCTATGATCGGAGCATCGATCCAGCCGCTGAACAGCAGGTTGGTGCTCAGTCCCCCTTCCCCCGTGGCGCAATTCGGGCCACCACCAAGTCTTCTGGCCGTTGCGCCCTGCTTCTCCAACATCCCAGAGTCCGCCATGGCAGTGCGGTGTTGGCCACCCCCCATTTTTTCTGAGTTGAAGCCGTTGACCCTCTGGGTTGCCGTCTTGACTCGGCTCCTCGCGCGCAGGCACCGTCCACGCGCAATTACCGATGTCGGGGCTCGTTACAGAGTCCTGCATCCCCGCCTCCCGTAGCCGATTCTTTGAAGCGCGGAAGGCATTTCTCTCTGAAAGGTCCAATCATGGGCAAGAAACTTTACGTCGGCAACCTCTCCTACTCGGTGAACGACAACTCCCTGCAACAAGCATTCTCTGAATTTGGCTCGGTCCAGTCCGCCAAAGTCATGACCGACCGCGACAGCGGCCGCTCCAAAGGTTTCGGCTTTGTCGAAATGTCCAGCGACGCTGAAGCACAAGCTGCTATCGCCGGCATGAACGGCCAGAATTTTGATGGCCGCGACGCTGTCGTGAATGAAGCCCGTCCTATGGAGCCACGCACCGGTGGCGGCGGCGGCGGCTACGGCGGTGGCAACCGCGATCGTTACTAAGCCCTCGGCTCAGTGAATGAAGAACCGGCCTTTTGGGCCGGTTTTTTTTCGCCCCTCCGATACCGCGCCCCCAACGCATCGCCCATGACAGGGACCGGCGAGTGGCGTGCCGGGACTTGATACCGAACATCCCCAGGGGCATACTGGCGCATGGCCTTAGCACACGCACTCTCCGGCGATCCCATCAACGTGCAACCGATGGGTGATCAACTTGCCACCCAGAAGACCTCCGCGGTCTTCAAGTCTGAACAACTGGAGTTGATTCGGCTGGTGCTCATGGCCGGCAAATCGTTTCCACCCCATCAGGTTCCGGGCGAAATCACCATTCAATGCATCGAAGGCGAAATCGATGTCACCGTAGAAGGTGCAAGCAACGTGCTGCGCCCGGGTGAAATGATGTTTCTGGAAGGCGGCGTGCCCCATGGCGTGGTGGCCATCAAGGATTCATCGGCGCTGGTGACCATCGTTTTGTGCAAAGCCTGAGTCTGCAGCCGGGCCACCCTCGAGGCCCTACTTCGAATACGCCAGTCCAGACGCCACTCCACCGAACAAATCACCTTCCACCAGCGCCACGCCAGGGAACGCAGCTTGCAAAGCGCGCTGAAACGGCAGCAAGGCCGATGAGCCGCCGGTGAGGTAGACCGCGCTGAGATCGCTGTCGGTCAGCCCGGCGCGCTGCACGCATTCACGGGCGCAGGCCACCGTGCGCGCCAGTTGGGCGGCCAGATGCTCTTGCATGTCGCCAGGTGCCATGCCTGCACTCAACCCGGCTTCCAGGAACGACAGATCGAGCGACGTGGCCGCATCGTTCACCGAGCAGCGGATTTTGGCTTGCTCCACTTCATAGGCAATGCGGTGTCCTTCGCGCTGGTGCAACACCTTCATCAGCCGCTGGTGCAGCTTCTGATCGCTGTAGTTGGTGCGCAGGTTCTGCGCCTGACTCAGGGCGCGGGGCAGGTATTGCCACTGAATCAGGTGCCAGGTGGACAGGTCCAGAAACACCCGATGCGGCACCTCCCTGCCTTCGGGGCCCAGGTGTCGGTAGCCCAGCAGCGGCATCACCTGACCCAGGCTCAGTTTCTGATCAAAGTCCGTGCCGCCGATGTGCACACCGCTGGTGGCGAGGATGTCGCTGTTGCGGTTGGTCTTTTGCATGTGCTCGGGGCCCAGACGCACAACCGTGAAGTCGGATGTACCGCCACCGATGTCCACCACCAGCACCAGGCTCTCGCGCTGCAAGCGGCGCTCGTAATCCAGCGCGGCCGCGATGGGTTCGAGCTGGAAGCTCACATGCTCAAAACCAACGCGGTAGGCCGCCTCTTCCAGTGAGTTTTGCGCCAGCGCGTCGCGCTCCGGACTGTCGTCCACAAAATGCACCGGCCGCCCCATGACCACACGCGTGGGCTCGTCGCCCAGCTCGATGCTGGCGCGCTCGCGCAACTCGGCCAGAAAGATCGCCACGATGTCGAGAAAGCTCACGGCATGGCCATTGACCTCGGTGGTCTCCAGCAACAACGGGCTGCCCAACAGGCTTTTGAGCGAGCGCATCATGCGTCCTTCGGTGCCGCTGAGGTACTCGCTTACGGCGTCGCGGCCAAAGTGGGTGCACTGGTCTTCGGCGTTGAAAAACACCGCCGTGGGCATGTTGAGGGCATCGCCTTCAAGCGGGATCAGCTGCGCGCTTTCACCGTGGTTGGCCCAGGAAACGGCGGAGTTGGAGGTGCCAAAGTCGATGCCGAGGGTGCCAAGGGTTGAAGGAGTCATGCGAGAAAGGGGAAACAGGCGCGGCGACCGCTGTGTGTGGCGGCCCGGCTGGGGAGAAAAGGCGCGATCAGGCTTGCTCGAAGGCGCAGCCGTTCAAAACAGCGGGCAGAACAAGCAACAGGCGAAGTCGGCGATTCTGCCACTGTGTGGCAGCCTGTGCCCGCCATCGACGGTTTGCTCGACCCTGCTTGGGCTTCAGCGTATCTGGTCTTGGCTCGCCAGGCGCTTGAAACCAGACCATTGCACCGTCTCAACGCCAGTGCCCTCGTTCAAGGCGTTGACCGCCATCGCGCGCCCCAGTTCCTCAACACCTATGCCCCTAAAGCGCTTCAGGCGCCCGCGCAGCAACCCGTCCAGCTTGGGCCAAACAACAAGCGTAAGCGCCTGGCTCCAGCCGTAGCGGTTGGTCGGCGTCAGGATCATGGACGGTTGAAACAGGCTCAATCGCTCGAAACCCAGGGCTTCCAGCGCCTCTTGAAGCTCGCCCTTGGTACGCAGGTAAAAACTGCGCGAGCGGGCATCCACCCCCACCGAACTCAGCAGTTCAAAGTGTTTGACCCCCGCCGCGCGACAAGCATTGGCGAACATCAACACCGCGTCTTTGTCCACCCGCGTGAATTCGGCCTTGCTCATTTGGGAGGGCTGACCCACGCCCAGCGTGCAAATGGCCACCTGCTGGCCCCCAAGGCAATCGGCATAGCTGGATGGATCGTGGATATCGACCTGATGCTGCACCAGACGCGAATGGTCAGGCAGGTCCACAGGCCGCCGGCCCAGCGTGGTCACTTGCACCGCCCTGGCACCATGTACCAGCGAAGCCAACGCCTGCCGCCCCACAGCGCCGGTCGCACCCAACATGACCACCCGCAGGGGTTCTCCTGCAGCGCTGGGGTCCACCTTGCTCACAGGCGGAATTCCTTGACCACCCAGTCGCGGTAGGCCTCGTCGGACATCTGTGCACGGTTCTCCATCATGCGCACAGCGTCTTTGCCCGCCAGGTACCGCAGTTGCGGCTTGCCATCGGTGGCGGCTTCGAAGATGGTTTCGGCGATGGTCGCCGGCTCCGAATAGTCGGAGCCACGCTCTGGATCCATGAACACGCTCATGGCACCTTGCAGCGAAGCGTCGTAGGCAGTCAGACCGTCCTTCTTGGCAAAATCCAGCGATCGGCCTGCGAAATCGGTGCGCACGCCGCCCGGCTCCACCAGCTTCACCTGAACGCCCAAGGGCGCGAGCTCCAGCGCCAGCGATTCCGAGATGCCTTCCAGGCCAAATTTGGTGCCGTGGTACAGCGAGTTGAAAGGCAACGCGAGGCGGCCACCAATCGAAGTCAGGTTGATGATCAAACCGGCCTTTTGCGTGCGGAAATGCGGCAAGCAGGCCTGCATCGTGTAGATCGGGCCGTACACGTTGGTGGCAAACTGGCGTTCGATCTGCGCTGGTGTGGCCGCTTCCAGCGGGCCGGCAAGGCCATAACCCGCGTTGTTGAGCAACACGTCTAGGGAGCCGAACTCGGTCACAGTGGCTTGCACGGCGGCGGCAATGCTGTCGCAGTCGGTCACGTCCAATGGCAACACGCGAACGCGGTCCAGCCGGGCCAGGTCACCCGCGTCTTCGGGCTTGCGCATGGTGGCCACCACGTTCCAGCCAGCGGACTGAAAGCGGGCGGCCGTGGCGCGCCCGATGCCGGTGGAGGCGCCTGTGATCAAAATGGTTTTCATGAGAAGACTTCCTTTCAGATGGGGTTAAGGGTGCTTAACCGAATTTAAATTCGGTTTTCAGGCAAAAAAATGCACGGAACGGGATCAGGCTTTCAAGGCATCCCAGCAGAGCAAAAAAGCGGTTGCTCGGGTCTGCTCATCATCGGGCAACACCCGGGCGGCGATCAAGCGAGCGGCCTCATGGACCGAACCCAGAATGCTGCCGATCAGCAAAGGCAAAGGCACGGCCTTCAACGTTTCATCGCGCTGCCCCGCTTCCAGCAGGGTGTTGTACACACCAGCCAACCGCGCACCCAGCGCACGGTTGTGTTCGCTCATGAACGCCGAACTGGCGTATTGCTCCATGAACACCATCTGCGCCGGGTGCTGCAGGCGAGCATCCAGCATGTTCAGCCAGATGCGGCGCACCCGGGCCTTGAGAGGCATGTCGGTGGCATCGCCTTCCATCAGCAGCGCAAAGGTTTCGGTCTTGGCGCGCTCGTACAAAGCATCGAGCAAGGCCTGTTTGGAGGGGAAGTACACATACAGCGTGCTGGTGGCCAGGCCCGCAGCGCGGGCGATCTCGCCCAGTGTGAGTGCGCGCAAGCCGCGTTCCAGCACACAGGCATAGGCGGCCTGCGCGATGGCTTCGAACTTGAGATCGTCTTTGGGTTTCACAACCGCAGTTTAACCGATTGTTAATTCGCTTAATAAGCCGCGTCTCGCTGACGGCGACAAGAAGGAGCGTCCGTCAGTGCTGGCGCGGGTCGGCAGTTTCCGTGCGGGTTGTCGCTTCAGGCCAGTGCTTTGAGCGGGAGGTGCCGGCTCTGTGGTGAGACCTCGCGTACACACCCCTCGCTGCACTGAGGCTCCAGTCCTGCGAAGCACGACTGGGCCCGCCGCTCACCCCGACTGAAAGTGGCATCGGACAGCAACACATCAAAGGTAGTTCTGGTCAAACCGGGCCACAAGGTTGGCCCGGCTGCCACACAGATCTTGCAGCGTCTAGCCAATTGAGCGCAAACACCAGTCCATGGCCCCAAAGCCATGGCGCTCGGCAGACAGATCCAGGTGGTCGATCTCGACCTGCGAGACACTGATCGCTCTGCCAGCCCGATGACCTCGCGCCCGCTCTTTGGCCAACACCTCATCGCCATTCGCCCGATTGGGCTGCTTGGAGACCAGGTGTCGGGTCACCACCTCGCAGATCTCGTCGGTGAGTCGTTTGATGCGCAACGTGTTTTCACGTGCGCCAGAAGCAGCGCGTCGTGAACGGGCGTGGCAATGAAGTCAACCGCGCCCAGCCCCAGAGCTTTGACTCCAAACGCATGATCTTAATGACCGGTGACAAACACGATCTGCACCTCGCACAACGAAGGGTCTGACTTCATCGCCTCCCAGACCGCAAGACCGCTCAGCGCTGCGTTGGTGACACCCCCGGTCGCCTGATTGCACCTCTGAGGTGTAAGATAATTGCATATACAATCATCAAGGACACCAGACATGCCTCCACAAGACAAGCTTCTTGAGCAATGGCTGGCCGAGGAGGCCCGCGTGCTGGAACAACTGCACGCCGGACCCGGGCCAGGCGTCGCTCGCGCCGACCAAATCGCGGGCAAAACCGGCCTGGAACAAATGCAGGCCATGTTGCGCGGAGACATACCCTACGCCGCCATCGCTGAAACACTGGACTTCCTGGTGATCGGGATCGGAGATGGCGAGGCCACCTTTCAGGGTACGCCAGGCCCGAACCACTTCAACCCCATGGGCTCGGTGCACGGCGGCTGGTTCGCCACCCTGCTCGACTCTGCGCTGGGCTGCGCGGTACACACCAAGATGCCTCCCGGGCGCGGCTACACCACGGCCGAACTGAGCGTCAACATCGTGCGCGCCCTGACGCCCAAGGTGCCTCGCGTGCGGGCCATTGGCCGGGTGATCCACTGCGGGCGCCAACTGGCCACTGCCGAGGCACAGCTCATCGGGCCAGATGGCACGCTCTACGCCCATGCCACCACCACCTGCCTGGTGTTTGAGTTGAAACACCCCCCTTCCAGCGGTGCCACGACATAATTCCCGACTGGCACACACCCTCCAGAAAGACACACACATGCGACTTCTCCACACCATGCTGCGCGTCGGCAATCTCCAGCGCTCCATTGACTTCTATACGAAAGTCCTGGGCATGCAATTGCTGCGCACCTCGGAAAACCCGGAATACAAATACTCGCTGGCCTTCCTGGGTTTCGACGGAGGCAACCCCGGTCAGGCTGAAATCGAGCTGACCCACAACTGGGATACCGAAGCCTATGACATGGGAACCGCCTACGGCCACATCGCTCTGGGCGTTGCCGATGCTTACGCCGCCTGCGACAAGATCAAAGCCGCAGGGGGCAACGTGACCCGCGAGGCGGGCCCCGTCAAAGGCGGCACCACCGTGATTGCCTTTGTGACCGATCCCGACGGCTACAAGATCGAATTAATACAAAGAGAATCAACTACTTACGACGACAGACGCCAGTCGGACGCCAAAAACATCGATCCGCTACGCAGTGCGTAGCAGTTAAGCAACAGAAGCCCGCGCAAGCGGGCGCGCATCCGGTGGTGGAAGACCGCGCAGGACGCTCCACCGCGAATGCGAGCATGCCCGCTCCCAGCTTCGCGAATCCGCAGTCGCATAGCGAGGGACGCCACGTCAACGCGAGAAGAGGTCGCGAATCCTCTCGAATGGAAGGCCGGTTTCCGCTGCACGTCGAACCTTCCGGTCGATCGCGAGGTTGAGCGGCAGTTCTCGGTCAAGCGCGTCGAAGAGATCGAGACCGTCCATGCAGACGACGCGCTTGCCGCGTCCGAAGGCGATCAAGCCGTCTTCGGTAAAGCCGCTGTTGCTGACGAACAGGCCTCGTGCCCACGCGGCCTTCTGCTCCAGCTTTCCTTGGAATGCATGAAGGTCGGCAGCGCTGGTCTTCGCCGATTCCCACTTCGCTTCGAGCAGATAGGTCTCGCCCTGCAAGACGAAGCTGCCGTCGATCTGCTCGCCCTTGTTCCTAAACGGTTCGCGGGCCTCCAACCCATAGAAGTTGAAGGCGTCGCGCAGCCAGACCTCGAACGCATAGCCTCGCGGGTGCGGCTCCATCGAGGAGAGATCAATCAGCCGTTGCTTCAACGCGAGAATCTTCGGCAGGTCGAAGGCGGCCTTGGGCGGCTCGCCAGCGGGAGCCGCATCGGGCTTGCCCTGCATGCGATTCAAAAGCGAGAAGAATCGCCCCTCCGCGTTCGGGACCCACTCCTCGCGCTCGCGATGCTTCCGAATCCCCTCGCGGTAGTCCCACAAGGTCTGCAGCGTCTTGACCGAAGTGGGCACGTCGACCTTGTTCAAGTAGCACCGAAGTCGTTTGGCCTTCGAGGTGCCATGTTCTCGGTAGGTATCGTCGTAGATGTCGACGTTCAGTTCTTCTGCGAAGAACCGGGCCATGCTGTTGTCGGAGAAGTCGAGGACGTAACCGCCGTTCATCTCGAACAAGTCGTCGAGAAACTTTATGTCCAGCGATCGAATATTCGGCATCTAGGCAGCCCCCTTGAGCTTGAAAAGGAATTCGCCCAGCTTTGCCAGAGCGCCGATCGGGGCGATCAGGTTGCCTAGTGCAGACAACGCGGAAACATTGCCTTCGGCGTTCAGGCGCCTGATGGCGTCGCCTACATACAGTTCAAGCTCGGCGGCGACAAGAACGGGGTCTGTGGTCTGCTCGTCGATGCGGTAGATCGAAACGTCCTCGATGTCCTCCCCATGCACGCGAAAGAACACCATGCAGGGCGGCACCGCTTGATCCTCAACCCCCAGCGCCTCCATGAACGTTTTGTTGAAGCTACCCCAGTGGGCTTCGATCGCACGGTCATGCAGATAGAAGAGCGTGATGTCTTTGCCAGTCTTCTCATGCAGAAGCCGGAAGCCTTGGGCGTCACTCAGGGCGCGACGCACGACGCCATTGGTCATGTCGTAGAAGACGAAAGCAAAGGCCCTGGCTCGCCCTTCATGCAGATGTTCTTGGCAGATCGCCTCGAACCTATTGATGAAGGCGGTGTAGCCCATGCCGATCCCACGGTCGCCTTCCTGCATTTGGATTGGGTGCATGTCTTCTCCTTTTGATCGAACGCGCTAGCGCATTTCCTAGCCGTTCAGCTGGGCGGCCAACAGGGCTGCCTGCTCGGCAAACTTCTTGGCATTCGTCTTCTGCAACTGCGTCAGGTTATGCAGCTTCCATCGCACGCCCGGCAGATGCTCCAGCTGGTCGATGCCCAACAGCGCCCACTCGGGTGCGCCGGCGACGAGTGACAACAGGAAGCGGCGCTCGTCATCATCGAGCCCCTGCTGGATCTCGCGCACGAGGCGCTCGCGTGCCGCGAGCAATGCGTCCAACGGCACCGGCTCGGCCGTCATGCCCTGGAAGTTGTGCACAAAGTCGTGCCTGATGTCGCGCAGCGGTGGGAACAGCACCTCGTGCACCGGCCGGTTGCTGCTGGCCAGGTAGACCACGAAGGCACGCCGGATTCCGGGCGTGATGCCTTCGTGCGCAAAGAGCTGCATCACATCGAACAGGTCGCGCGGATGCTGTCGGTCCAATGCCGCCACCAGCTTGCCGCCATACACGTCCTCCAGCGACACCACCGGGATCACGAGGTCGGCCATCAGCACATCACGCGCGGTCGGCGTGAGCGAGGCTTGGCGCACCGGCCGCACGGTGCCCCGCATCACGAAGTTCACCTCGATCTTGACCTGTACGGGACCGCGCCGCACCAGCAGCTTGGTCTCCCCCGCTGCTGCCGCCGGCGCGTGCACCTGCAAGCCTCGCTTCTTCAAGCGCTCGGCCGCTTGCCGGACGGCCTCATTGATGCGCGCCAGCGCCTCGTCACGTGGCAGTGTGTGGTCGGGAAAGACCAGATCAAGATCCACCGACAGGCGCGGCATGTCGCGCACGAAGAGGTTGATCGCGGTTCCACCCTTCAGCGCGAACGTGTCGTCCACGAATACCAGTGGTGCAACCTGCGTCAGCAGGCGCGCGGTATCAAGATAGGTCTGATTCATCGTTTAAGCACCAGCAGGCCGTCGGCCGATCGGGACACCCAGGGCCGGTCGCTACCCGTCGGTAGCGTGGCCGGATCAAGCTTGGCTGCCCAGGGCAACGATGCCTCGCGGCCGAGCTGCAGGCACAGCCTCACGGTTTTCACGCTCGTGCAGCGCTGCAGCAGTTCGCGCAGCACGTCGGCGCGCAGGCTGTAGGTGCTTTCCACGAGCTCGCGCGCCTCCTGCAACGGCTGGCGGACGCCTACGTCGCTCAGCAACTCCAGCAGTGCGCGCTCCGGCGCCGATACCTGCGGCGCTCCGCTACGCTTCTCGAACGGCCCGGCGTGCAGCAAGGCGCCAGGCTGCTCATCGAAGAGCCGCTTGCGGTGATACTCGGCCGGAAAGCGCTCGGTGAACCATTCGGGCAGGCGCCCGGCCGCCCAGCCGTAAAGCTGCAGCACCGGCTGCTGCGCCACATACTGGCGCACGCCGTACCAGTCCAGTGCCGACTTGCCGCCTACGTGCAAGCCTTTGAGGCGACGCTGCAGCAGGATCAGGCTCGGATGCAGCGCTAGGGTGTCGTTGGGTCGGCAGAAGACCCCGCGCGACAAGCGCGCGAGCCAGCCCGCGCGCACATAGTGCACGGCCAGATCCGCAGAGATGCCCAGCGCCGCCAGGTCGTCCGAGGTCAGCGGCATCCCCGGCGGCAGGCGGGTATAGAGCGCATTTAGCTTGCTCGTTCTAATCGTAACCATACTGCGATTCAAACACTTTATTCAAAATTCAGTCAACTTGAAATGTGATTTTGAATCGCAGCCTGACTACGACAACAGCACATTTTCAAAATCAACAATCCACCCATCGACAACCAAGCAAGAGATCAGCACCAAGCCACCCGAGGCTGTGCATCCTTCGCTGGTTGCGATGGGGCCCCTGATTGAGCGGCACTCCACCTCGACCCAGTCGCGCGCAACGCAGCCCCCAGAATGGACCGATCTCTTCGTGTCCTGCACCCCGTGACAGCACGTGGTCGGCCCGCTCCTGCCTGACATCCCGTTACTCCGGTTACTATTTGCTGAGCAAGGGGAACAAAGGAGGAGCACATCAAGTGCTTGCAACAAACACGGCAGCAGAACTGTTTCGGCACCTGAGCGCGGAGAAAGCCGCGCTCTACCGAAGCATCATGGACGTTTTCGCCGCGGCCAAGCGGCAGTACCGCCTCCAGTTGCGGCCGGATGAGGTCCTCGCTGAAGCCAACTGGTCCGGTTCCCCCCCGCGCCTTGAAGAAGTGAGCACCGCCCTGGCCCAACTGGCCGAGTGGGGCAACCTCGAATCCCAGCCCGACACCGCGCGCGTATCGTCGCTGAACGACTTCTACCGTGCCCGGTTTCTCTATCGCCTGTCCCACGGAGGCGAGGCGGTGGAAGCCGGTCTGACAGTTTTTTTCCAGACCTTGTACCGTCGTGCGGAACTGCAGACCGTCGCCCTGGAGGACATCACCAGCCGCCTTCTGGCGTTGCGTCAACTGGTTGACGACACCATGTCACCCGATGGTCCTGACGTTGCCAAGGTGCATGAGGTGTTGCGCGACCTGGTCCGCGTATTTGAGGATCTGGCCGAAAACGCACAAGCCTTCATGGCCGGTGTGGCCCGCAGCCTGGAGCTGCAGCAGGCGGATGCGAATGCGGTCATCACCTACAAACGGCGCCTGATCGACTACCTAGAACGGTTCATGGGCGATCTGGTCCGCCGTTCCGAGGCCATTGCCCAGCTCATTCAACATCTCTCCTCGCGCATCGATCACATCTTTCTGCAGATTGCCGAGCGCGAGGCCACCGATGCGGCACCAGGTGATGCGCAAGATCAGATCGACGAAAAGATGCGGCGCTGGCAAGGCTGGCGAGAGCGATGGAAAGGACTTCAAGGCTGGTTCCTGTCAACGGGCGCGGAACCGCCTCAGGCGGAACTGCTGCGCGCCCGGGCACGGGCCGCGATCCCCCAGCTGCTGGGTGCCATAGCGGCCATGAACGAACGACGCAGCGGGCGCAGCGACCGTTCTGCAGACTTTCGGATGCTTGCCCAGTGGTTTGCAGCCTGCGAGTCCGAAAGCGAAGCACATCGTCTCGCGCGTGCAGCTTTTGCACTCCAGCCCGCCCGACATTTTTCGCTGAACCCGCTGTCTGAAGACGACATTCCCGCGAGCACCTCCTGGATGGATGCGCCACCTTTGCAGATCAGTCCGCGTTTGCGTGAATACGGCGAAGCAGCTCCCCGTGGCCCGTTGGCACGGGTGCGCGATCGCAGCGCTGAGCGGGCGTTGATGGCGCAACAGCTCTCAGAGGAATCCCGCCAGGTGGAGGCGGCACGGCAGCGCCTGGCCACTGGTCAACCGATCAAACTCTCTGAGCTGGGTGATCTGGATACGCACGCATTTGGCTTGTTCCTCAGCCTGCTGGGAGAGGCGCTGGCCGAACAGGCGCATCCGGATCAGATAGTGGAGCGCCATACCGGTGATGGACTGCTTCACATACGGATGAAGCCCCTGGAGGTGGACAGTCATGCCCGCATCACCACATCCAGCGGCGTGTTCTCGGGTCGCGATCACCTGCTCACGATCTCCCTGACCCAGGAGCCGATGTGAACATTCGCGTTGTATCCCGGCAGGACAGCCAGCGCATTGGGGATCTCCAGAAGGCGCAACAGCACGACGAATTCAGCCGAGGCTTGCGTGCACTGTTGATGCGCCCCCTGATGGCTGCGGGACACGAGGACTTTTCTGCCGTGCGGCGCCAGGCCGAACGATTGAGAGAGTGGTTCGCCCGGGAAACCGGCTGGCCGCTGCACGTGGACCGCGAGGGAGCGCGACTGTTCAAGCGCCCCGCCAACCTCAGCGACGACACGAGAGGGATTCCCTCCTACGACAAGCGCCGCTATGTGTTGCTCTGCCTGGCTTGCGCCGTGCTGGAGCGTGCCGACCCGCAGATCACCCTTCAACTGCTGGGTGAACGCGTGATGCAGTGGGCATCAGAAGCCACGCTGCAATCGCGAGGCTTTGAATTCACGCTCCGCACTGCCGCAGATCGGCGTGACCTGGTCGCTGTCTGCAGAACATTGCTTGAGCAAGGTGTTTTGCAACGCGTTGCAGGCGAGGAAGAAGGCTTTATTCACGATGGCAATGGAGCCCAGCACGACGCGCTCTACGACGTGCAACGACGAATGCTGGCAGGCATGCTGGCCGCTGTGCGTGGTCCCTCTACCTGGCGCTCCGAGGACTCGCCCATTGAGTTCGAGGACCGTCTACGTTCTCTGGTCGTCGAACACCAGGTCGAGAGCGAACAGGGGCGGCGCGACGCCTTGCGCCACCACCTTGCTCGACGGCTGCTGGACGATCCCGTGATTTACACCGCTTCGCTCGATCCGGATGCGCAAGCGTATTTCATCAATCAGCGAGGCACCATGGCCAGCCGATTGTGCGAAGCCGCCGCCCTTACCGCTGAGCAACGCGCCGAGGGACTGGCGCTGACCGACGAGTCCGGTCAGTTGACCGATGTCTCGATGCCTGCAGAAGGGACCGAAGCGCATGCCACGCTGCTGGTGGCCGAACACCTTGCTCAGCGTCTGCGTCTCGATCCCAGGACCGCCGACGCCACAGACGAGGCGATTGCAGCATTTCTGCGCGGGGCCGTCGAGCGGTATGGCCGCTACTGGCGCAAGTCGGTGCGGGAGCCTGGCGCGGAACGGGAACTGGCCGACATCGCTCTGGACAAGCTCTACAAGCTCCAACTGGTCCATCGCGAGAAAGGTTGGATTCATCCCCGTCCAGCCATCGCAAGATTTGCACTCGGAGAAACCCAGGTGCGCCCGCCCACCTCCCGCCCCGGCCGCCCAGATACGCTGTTTGACGAATGACCGACGCCCTCTTCACCCCATCGATGTCACATCGCCCTGCCCTCCCCGAACCTCAGCGGGAGCGCTGGCAGCCGCTGAGGCTGGGTCTGGTCGAACTCTTTCACTACGACAGCGAGGAATTCTGGTTCAGGGATGGCCATCTGCTCCTCCGAGGCAACAACGGAACAGGCAAGTCCAAGGTGCTTTCGCTGACCTTGCCTTTCTTGTTCGATGCCCAATTGCGGCCATCGCGCATTGAGCCCGATGGTGACAACGGCAAAAAAATGGCCTGGAACCTGCTGATGAGTTCCTATCAGCGACGCATTGGCTACACCTGGATCGAATTTGGTCGCCGGACCGCAGACGGGGTTTCGCACTACCTCACCCTTGGTGCCGGCCTGTCGGCTGCGGTAGGGAAAACGCAGGTGGACAGTTGGTTTTTCATCCTTGAAGGTGGGCCAAACGGTGCCGATGTCCGCATTGGCCAGGATATCTGGCTCACCAATGAGCAGAAGATGGTCCTTACCCGGGAGCGCTTGCGCGAAGCGGTTGAAGGACAAGGTCGAGGTAAGATTTTCGAGAACGCCCACAGCTACCGCCGCGCAGTCGATGAACGCTTGTTCCAGATAGGGACCAAGCGCTATGAAGCGTTGATGGACACCTTGATCCAGCTGCGCCAGCCCCAGTTGTCAAAGAAGCCGGACGAAGCAGGGCTGTCGCATGCATTGACCGAGGCGCTACCGCCCATGTCAATTGAGCTGCTCAGTGATGTGGCTGAGGCTCTCAACCAGTTGGAGGAGGACCGTATCCAGTTGGAGGACATCCGCTCACTGGAACGGGCCATCAACCACTTCGAACAGCGCTACCGCACGTATGCAGGCACGGTAACGCGACGTCAAACCCGAGAGCTCAGGCAGGCCCAGACGGGGTTCGACAAGGCGAGCGAAGGACGCAACAAGGCCTATGCGGATTTGAAGGAGGCCCAGGACGCAGAAGTCCTGGCCCAAACCGATCACGCGGAGACCAAACAGATCTTGGCCGCTGCCAGGACCCGCCTGCAAACGCTTCAAAGCGATCCGGTCAATCAAGACGCCAACCGCCTGAGTCAGGCAGAAACCGATGCCAAGGAACGGAAGGCCGAGGCCGAAGCCGCCGAAGCGCTCCGCAATCAGGCAAAGAAAAACCTGGACCGTGAGGAAGAGCGCAGCCGCCAATCAAACCAGCGCTCAACAGCGGCCAAGAGCGAGCTCCAGACAGCAAGAGCTCATTGCGCCGAAGCGGCAGAAACGGCGGGTACGGTTTCCTCGCTCACGGACAACCTGCTGATCACCCTCGTGCCGGAAGATCTGCCCCGGCTGGCTCCTGCAGAAATCCAGCAAGCGGCAACTCTGCTGCGCAATGCCACCAGCAAACGCCGGGAGGACATTCGTCACCTGGAGTCGCGACATACGGCGGTGAATGTCAAGCAACAGGCTCTGGTCAATCTGCAGGCCTCGCAACGTGATCGCCAGTCAGAGCTGGAAGAAGCGGCTGAGCGACGGGCCGTGGCCGACCTGAATACCGAAACTGCTGGCAACGAGCTGATCGACGCTTGGCACGCCCATTGTTCCAACCTGGTCCACCTTCACCTTGACCAAGTTGCACCACTGGAACAACTTGTCGATTGGGTTGCACGTCCAGAAGGTGCAAACCCCATTCAAGAGGCATTGACCGAGGCGTATCGGCAATCGACCCAACGCCATGCCGCCCAGCACTCGGCGTTGACCACCCAACAGAACACCCGCCAGTCCGAACAGGAAACGCTCAGCACTGAAAGGGATCGTCTGCTCGCCGGCCACGATGCGGTTCCCACGCCTCCAGCCATGCGCGCCGCAGGGATCCGCGATGGACGTCCAGGGGCTCCGTTGTGGCGACTGGTGGACTTTCAGCCGGATCTCGACGCGAAACAGCGAGCGGGATTGGAGGCCGCGCTTGAAGCCTCGGGCCTGCTGGACGCCTGGCTGTCGCCCGACGGCGCATTGGTAGACGCCAATGGTGTGCAGTTGCTTGACAGCTCATGGGTACGTCGCCCGCCGATCCCTGGCCACAACCTTGCGAGCGCGCTGCACCCCGACGTCCCTGACGACAGCGCAGTGACCGCTGAACTGGTCGCGTCCTTGCTTGCCACCGTAGCGTATGGGTCGGAAGATCACGGCGAGAGCGAGTCGTGGGTCAGCGAGCAAGGCGGTTACCGCTTAGGTGCTCTCGCCGGCGCCTGGCAGAAGCCACAGGCTGTCTACATTGGTCACACAGCCCGCGCGAACGCACGACAACGACGCCTCAACGAGATTGCCGACCGTCTGGACGAGATCGTCACGCGGCTGGAAGAGTTGCAAGAAAAATTCCTGCGCCTCGCACAGGATGGACAAGAGGCGGAGCGTGAATGGAAGGGCGCGCCTTCCGACCATTCGCTGCGCGCGGCGATTCTCGCTGCAGCCAGTGCGGAGCGGGAAGTGCTCCAGGCCCGTCAGCGTCTTGACGCCGCTGATGCCCAATGTCGAACCGCTGAAGCGGAACTTCAGTCCGCCCGAGAGACCTTGGAGCGCGACGCCGCCGACCTTCAATTGCCTGCGGTGCTTGCGGACTTGTCGCCCATCAACGAAGCATTGGACCGATTCGCCAACGCTCATCAGCAACTGGCCCTGGCAACACGGGAATGGTGCAGTGCCTGGCCCGAGTACCAGACGCAACAGGAGCGTGAGAAAGAGGCCATGGAGGCCTTGAGCGAACGGGCGGCGTCGCTCCTCACTGCCAGCGAGCGAGCAGCTGAATCTGCGGCGCGCTATGAGGTCCTAAAAGGAATGATCGGCGCCAAGGTTGAAACACTGCGTCAACAGCTACAAGATGCGTCCGCAGAGGTCTCAATCGCTGATGAAGCGTGGGGGGCTGCCCAGTCTGCCCTGACAACGGCCAGCGAGAATCGCGCGGTGGCAGCAAGCCAGGCAGATGCCGCTGATGCCGTGCTGGCTGAGCGAGCGACCACCCGGGCGCATGCCATAGAACGCCTGCAGCGCTTCACCGAGAGCAGCCTGCTGGCTTCCGCGCTACCGGATTTCCCGGTTCCAGACGGCAGTATCCCTTGGACCATTGACCCTGCTCTGAACCTCGCTCGCCGGGTCGAACAGGCTCTCGCCAACATTGCAGACGACGAGGCTGCATGGAGCCGTATTCAACGGCAGATCGCCGAAGACCTGACCGAGCTGCAGCGATCACTCAGTTCGCTGGGGCAGCAGGCGACCTCAGAACCCAACGACTGGGGGTTCTCGGTTCATGTCACCTACCTGAACAGGCCTGAGCGCCCCGATGCCCTCGCCAATCGACTGGCCGACGAGATCGCGCAACGCAGCGAGCTGCTCACCGCCAAAGAGCGAGAAGTTCTGGAAAACCACTTGCAGGCGGAAATCGCTGCCGAGATTCAGCGCCTGATGCGCGCGGCCGACAAGCAGGTGGAGGCCATCAATGAGGAGCTCCGCAAACGCCCCACGTCCACGGGGGTGCGCTACCGTTTGCAATGGCTCCCTCTGACGCCTGAACAGGGTGCGCCCACCGGTCTTGAAGTCGCCCGCGAACGCTTGCTCAACCGAAGTGCCGACATGTGGTCGGCTGAAGACCGCAGCGTGGTGGGTGCCATGCTTCAGCAGCAGATCGCCGCGGAGCGCGCACAAGCAGACACCGGCACAACAGGTTCAAGCCTGGTTGAACAGTTGGCAAAGGCTCTGGACTACCGCCGCTGGCATCGGTTCATCGTGCAAAGGCACCAGGATGGTCAATGGCGCAAGCTCTCTGGCCCAGCCTCCAGCGGGGAGCGCGCGCTCGGACTGACCGTCCCCTTGTTTGCGGCCATTTCCAGCTTCTATGGGCGAGGAGGCAGCCCACACGCACCTCGCCTGATGTTGCTCGATGAGGCGTTTGCAGGCATCGACGACGCGGCCCGTGCACATTGCATGGGACTGATACGCGAGTTCGATCTGGATTTCGTGATCACCAGTGAACGCGAATGGGCCTGCTACGCAGAGCTGCCCGGCGTTTCGATCTGTCAACTCCAACGCCGCGAAGGCGTGGATGCGGTATTCGTCTCCCGTTGGGCCTGGGATGGTCGAGCCAAGCGACGGGAAGACGACCCGGACCGCCGTTTTCCCACGCAGTGATACACATGGTGAACGATCCCAGTATTGATCCAAGGCTGATCCGAAGGCTCGGGGGCACCGAGCTCGCAGGCTTGCGGCAGCGGATGCGGCGGCATTTCGAGCGCCATGGACGCGCTCCAGAAAGAACTGGCTTCCATCTGACCAACCTGAGCGCCGTTGAATACGAGGCATTGGCACTGCTCATCGGTCTCCCACCCCGCTCCACCCGATCTGTTCGAATTGACATTGCTCGGTTCGACGCTGCCTTGCAGGACGCGGGCATGGCCAACTCGCTTCACGAAGCATTGGAAAAACTGGATGGCCCCATCGTGAACCGTGCAGAGGCCAAGGCCGAACTGCAGTCACGCTGGTCCAGCGTCACCAACGATCAAGGTCTTCATCCCGCGCTGTGTGAGTGGTTGCGGGGGGCACCAGCTGTGAACCTGCTGAAACGGGTGTCCAAACAAGCGCCTCAAGCCGCCCACCAACTGCTGCAGCAAGCGCACGCAGTCATGCGCCGCCTGCCGGCCCAAGGTCTGACCCGAGCCCAACTCGCCGCCGATGTACTCGGCAATGCTCATGCCCTCGACAATGGTCAAGCAGTAGCGACGGTTGTGCTGGCGGCATTGCAACATGGTGCCAACGACGATGAACTTGAGCAGCCCCCTTCGGAGGGAACAACGGAAGAAGCAGATGGCGCTCGTCGGCCAGCCGAGCGGGTGCGAGATATCTGGGCTCGATCGGGCGTGCTCGTCAATGAGCTGGCCCGCCCTGCCCTGTTCCTGAATTTGCCAGTCCGCCCTCCATCAGCTTTACTGGCCGCACCAGGTGAACCAGGCTACCTTTCCTTGCGGCGGCTCCTGCGAACACCTCCTGCCTGGGATGTTGCGAACCACATCATCTATGTCTGTGAGAACCCCAACATCGTCTCGATTGCAGCGGATCGCCTGGGCGCTGCCTGTGCCCCACTCGTATGCACCGACGGCATGCCTGCAGCCGCACAGCGTGTGCTGTTGAAACAGCTGGCTGGCGCGGGAGCCAAGCTGCTCTATCACGGCGACTTTGATTGGGCTGGTATTCACATTGCCAATAACGTCATGCGGCTCTGTGATGCGCGTTCATGGCGCTTTGGAGCCGAGGACTACGTACAGGCAGTCGAAACAACGCCGCCCAAGGGTCGAGATCTTGAGGAAACCCGGGTTGCAGCTTCTTGGGACCATGTGTTGATTGAGGCCATGCAGTCACACGGGATGGCCATTGCTGAGGAGGCCGTGGCATCCCTGCTGGTCAACGATCTACGGCAATAAATGCCTCTGCCGGTTTGTGGCCCCACACGCTCATCGGCTACGCCTCAGTTCGCCAAGCATTGCTGCCACTTGACATACCTCGCCGATGATGTATATTTCATTCACTCAAATGAATGAATGAAATGAAAACCCTAGATGTCGGCACGCTTGTAGAAAGGCCAATCCTCACCGGTGTATCCGGTGGCGAACGCGCCCTGACCTGCCTTGCCGATGAGCTTGCGAAGCACGCGCCAGAGACGCCCGTTGTCCTTGACTTTCATTCGGTGGAAGTTCTAGGAGGTAGCGCCCTTCGACACCTCCTGCAGGGCATTCGCCGTCACCCCCAATGCGAGCGAGCTGCAGTCGTGCTGGCCAACCTATCCGAGGCAAATAAGGAAGAAGCAGATCTGGTCGCGGAGGCCGTACGCACCCCATACATCAGCGCAAAGTACTCTGCCGACGAACTCTCTCACACCGAACTGCGCGGTCCGCTTGATCCCAAGGTCGCCCGCACCCTTCAACTCGTTATCCAAGCTGGCGAGGCAGATGCGCAGACCGTCAGTCAACTCTCGAACGAACCTGGTGTTGTGACCGCATGGAACAACCGCTTGGTGACGCTGCAATCGATGGGCCTGCTGCGTGAGCGCAAAGCCGGCAAACGCAAGTTCTATTCACCGGTCATAGGGGGTCTCGCGTATGGGAGTTGATTTTCTGCGCAACAAGCGCCAGCCGCACAAAAAGGCATGGAACCTTCAGATGCTGCGGAAAACAGATGACCTCTTCGCCGACGAGCCAAAGCGCCCAAATCGAGTGTTCCGGTCCACTCTGCAAGGTTCGGCAAACCTTTGCAATGGAAGTGAAGTTCTCATCCGCCGCTTGAGTGACGGCAACGTCGTCATCTCGCAGGACGTCAGCCTGGTCGGCGGCATCGACCGTCCCGCCAGTGACCTGTTGAGAGCTCTTGACACACACAACGGCATCTTGGCAGGTCGCGTGTATGAGTGCTTTGCCGATCTCGGCATCGTCGACATTGAAGCGGAGCTCTGATCCATGCTGCCCCAGGAAGCACATAGCGGCGTCTGGCTTCTGAAAGACATCGATTCACCAACGGCGCTCCTGGGTTGCGGCTCATGTTTGGACCGCCAAGCGTGCGGCGGACTCCATCTGCCTAACGGGTCTGCCATGCTCACCTGCATGGACTTGTGCCATTGCGCTGACCCAAGCGCGTGCGACATGGTCTGCCCGAAGGCGCCGACCAGATTTGCAAGGCGTGTGCATGAAGTCCGCGGGTTTCAGCTCGATGACATACCGCGCAGGAACTTTAATGCACGACCGGCGCCCGCAGGCTGCGTCACGTTGATCGAGGGCCGCGTCTCTCGCCGGCGACCCATCGAACTACCCGACTACGCAGCCATCCCCCTGTCCAGGGCCATTACCGGTCGGGGGCTCCAGCAACGCGCGAAGACGCGAGATGAACTGGTGCGCGACCACGGCGTGCTACCCCGAAAAGGTTGGATCGTCACTGGTATTGAGGACGATCGTTACGTAGAGCGCGCTTGGCGGCTCCCGAAGCATCGTGAGGTGTTCAAGAGCTTGCGAGAGGCCGGCGTCGTCTTCGCCACGTCACCCAACTTCAGCCTGTACGCGGATGCTCCACGGCACGACAACCTCCATGCGATGAAGCGCATCGCTTGGATGTGGTACACGATGAACGAGGCAGGGCTTCCCACCGCACTGCATGTCAATGGCAGAACAAGCCACGACTTCGACCGATGGACGCAGTTCATCATCGATCATCCCGAAGTCACGTCAATTGCCTTCGAATTCCTCACTGGCGCGAAGCTTGTCGACGATAGCGAACGCTATGTTGATCGCCTCACCACACTGGCCCAACGGGTTGAGCGGCCATTGACACTCGTGCTGCGTGGTTCGATGCAAGTCGCCAAGCGACTTGAAGCCGTGTTTGACCATGTCATCTGGCTCGATGCGACGCCCTATTTTCGAGCCATGCATCGCCATGTCGCAGTCCCAAATTCTGCGGGCCCCTTGAGGTATGCGCCACGTGGGGGCGATGCGGCAGCCCCGATTGGTGGACTATTTAAAAGCCTGGCCATGGCTGCGCAGCGCCGATATCACATCTGTCGATCAGAGATCTCGATTCCAGCTCAGCGATCGCTAGACCTAAGACCGCTGGGCACCCCATCGGACATGAGCGCTGACGACGAAGCCGCACAGCTGTTGCTGTTCCCGTGACACCCAGTTCCCTGAACCACCAACGCCCTCGATTTCAAGGCTCGCGTCACCGCTTCGAACCCTGAGCGCTGCATCCATGGAACGCAATGCACCAAGCACCTGCCGAAAGCCAAGACCGCGGGCCGGATCGCCAGTAGAGGAACGATGCTCAACGACTGCTGCGTCCAATGCCTGGCGCGCCGACTGCACTTCCGGCATAGCACTGTATGTCGCCAGTGCACCAACTCCCGAATCACCAACTGCCAGCCAAAAATTCCCTGGAGTGATGTCGAAGGCCGCCAACGCCTCACATTGAGTGCCAGCATGCTGGCCAATGTTGTCAATGAGTTCACCCGCAGCACCCGTCAACGCTTGGGCCGATGATTTCGGAACACCTTCCTGCTCAAGTCGCTTTCGAATATCCATCAAGAACTGTTGCTGCACGATGTCATCCACGTTCGAGGGGTGGCCCGCTTGCACCCGCAACACCCCTATCGAATCGGAAGTGCGGTAGGCCCATGCAGTGTCGCTGGGCATCGCCTTCAGTGCTGTCGAAAGCGGTGTGCCATGTCCCATGAGCTTCAGTTCGGCGCCTGGAGGAATACTCCTTCGGCGAAATGCAAGGAGTTCAATCGACGGGCCCAATTGCAGCGTACGGGCGTCAACCTCAGTGCAGCCCAATGTCTTGCTACACATCAAGGTGATTCTGTCGGATACAGCAAAGTCCCTGATCATTACTTAATGCGAGCGGCTGAAAGGCAAACGTCTATGAAAACGCGCAGTAACAGGTACAGCATATCGGAATATCGCTTACTCCTCCGCTTCATCAAGCCATTTCGGTTTTAGCGATCACCAAGGGTCCAGTTTCCACCGGACTACAAGTTTCTGGTCAGCAATGCGTCGAGGCTTCATCTGTTCGCAGAGAAGGGTAAATCGGAATAACCACGAAAGAGCTTCAGCGCTTAGCTGTTGACGTCCAGAGTCTTTATGGCCAGCTACGGAGCCGGCGTAACAGCATCCGCCCCGAACCAGCTCTCAAGAGTTGCTATGGCTTCGGGTGACAGCAGTTGCGTGAACAAAATGGCGAGCCGTTTCTGGGGCCTTGAACAGGCAACATAGAAAAGGTTGCGGTTGCGCTCGAATGCTTCTTCCTTCGCGACTGGAATCACCGAAGCGCCGGCAAGCTCCAGCATTTCACCGAAGTTGTATTGGTTCCAGCCGCGCCCTACCACAACCAATACGTTTTCAAACTCGGCACCCTTGACACCATGCTTAGTTTCAAACGGCGAGTGACCATCAAGGTAGCGGCGAAGTGCCTTGACCTCTGAATACGCGATGCCTCGCAACTTCTCCAGTTCTTCCAAACCCCTCGGCATCTCGATGCCTGCAGACTTGTCGAAGTCGCGCAGCTCCCGCTCGCGCTTTTCAACCGCATCCGGAAGTCTCGGCTTTCGCTGGGCACGCAGGTGCTCAACAACCTGCCCCACGGTCCCTCCTTCGCGAAGGGCCACCAGTTGCGTCATTGCGTCGTGCCATTCCGTCTTGTCCGAATGGCTGCGCATCTGTGGCGTGGTGCTGCCAAGCGCCTCGAACATCGCCCCGTACCTGCGGGCAATGAAAGCATCGCATGCCGGCTCCAACTGATCTACAAAGAAGGCAATGTGTTCGTGCTCCTTCTTGGTAAACGCATCGTTGAATCGGAACGTCGCGGCGAGATTTGAATAGCCTTGCTGACTCGCCAGCAGCCGATGAGTCAGCATCAGAATCTTGGTGTGGCTGGGTGACAGATCCCACCCGGTCTGTTCCAGCTCGACCTTCACACGCTCAAGGGTGGCCTGGGCGTCGGGGGAAGGCAGATCTCCGCCCCAGTGGGCGCCCTTTTGCCGTTGCCCCTGCCAAGTGTTCGTGTGAAAAACACGGACCTGTCCTTCGGCATTCGGATCTTCAACAAACTGCTGCAGTTGCGGCCGCATTCGATTGAGCGCGTCGACGACAACCTTGACCGAACGGAAGTTGGCCTCTTTGCCAATCTCCGTCACGTTTGCATGCTCCAGCTTGCCGCACCCGCCGCCGTAGATCTTCTGCCAATGATCGCCAAAGAAACCAAACAGCGGTGAGCCGGGTTGCCCGAGAAAATGAGCCTTGATCGCCTCGACCCAATCGCTATCGGTGTCCTGGTACTCGTCGACCAGAATGATCGGGAAGCGCGCCGCGATCATGCGACGGAACTTCTCGTGCGCCATGAGTGAGATCGTCAGCGGCAGGACATCGTCATGGTGGATAGACACGCGATGGTCGCGAATAGAACGGTGCCCGAGGCTGTACTCGATGGCACGCGTGCCCACGCTGCCTCCAACCTCTTCGATCTTTTCCTTCCAGTCAGGCATCGCTTCAATGAGCGCCCTTAGCGGCTTCTGAAAGCCACTGATCAAGGACCAACAGAACGCGTGGTTGGTCTCGCAAAAAACCATGGGGCTACGGTCAGTCCTTGCCGCAATCTCGTCCTTGGCGACGTTCGTGAAGGTGATGCATGCAATCTGCTGACTGCGCTTTGGAAAGGTATCTTTGCGGCGCTCAATCAGGAACCGCAACGCCTTGACTAGCGAGTACGTCTTGCCCGCGCCGGCACCAGCCTCCAGGCGAAAGTTCTGTCCCACTTCAAGACAGGCATACATGGTTTCCAGCGCGCGCCGGCTCGCGGTTTCCGCCGGTGACTCAATCTCAGGCATGGCCGCCATCTTCTTCCACTGGAGCTACGGCTGCCTCCATGACCAACGTCAGTGCCGGGTCGGGGGCGACAACATCGCCGCGAGCCAACCAGCGGACGCCTTCCACAATGTACGCCGGTGCGAGCCACTCCGTCTCAGCGATCGCATGCTTCAATGCGAACTCCGATTTCTTCCATTCTTCCGCCTTGCTCCGCGCCTCCAGTTCAAGCCCATTAGGGGTCTTCTCTGTCAGGCCAAACAGCTTCGGGTTCGCGAGGATGAACGCATCTTCGAAGGTCCGCCCGCAGGGATCACCCTCTTTCTCAGCGCGTTGATAGGCTATGCGATTTCCGTTGAGTACCTTTCCGGCGTCCTTTTTGGCAAGCAAGCCCGCCAACGTAAAAGGATCGTCCTCGGAGTACCACGCCTTCAAACAGGCGTTGCTGGAGTATGTGCCCAGATGAACCGCACACGCCTTGCCGCCGGGTTTTTCAACGGCATCAAGGTCTGTGATGATCAGACTGCGAAGTTCGAGAAACTTCAGCAGATCGAAGAACAGATGCGCGTATGCACCACCGACCTCCATTACCGTCACGTACTGACTCGACAGCTTCGGACTCTTGGGCTCAGCCGCTTCTAGCTTGGCAACGATGACAGGAAGCAACAAACGCTCGCTCAGTCCCTCGACCAAAACCGCCTTGTCAGCGAAGAAAAGGTCACAACGCGTCAACGTCATGTACTGATGAAGAAACTTTTTGTCCTCTGGCTGGATGTCCTTGAGCCCCTTGCGCAAGTCCTTGACCCTTGTTGTCCGAACTCCTTCCTGGGCGCCAGACGCCGGAGCCCCCAGAAAGTACCGAATGCTTTCGAATCCAGCCGCGTTGGCGATGTGCGATGAATGCGTGGAGACGACGAACTGAACCGGCCAGGGCCTCTTGTCCTGCGCACCGTCAACGAGTTGCTGCGCAATTTTGGCAAGCTGGCGAATGAAGACCTCCTGCATTTGTGGATGCAAGTGCGCTTCGGGCTCCTCAATGAAAATCAGATGTACGCCCGGTTCGGTTGTCTCTGCGCAAAACGCTTTGTAGAAACCGGCCAGTTGCAGCAGGATGAAGATCAGGTTGCGTGCGCCGAGGCCGTTGTATGACTCGGGCAACGTGATGCCGCTGTAGCCCGCGTAGCGGACCTTCGTGAAATTGGAGAGCAGCTTTCGGACATCAAGCAGGGTTTCGGTGTGGAGCTCCTGGCCCCCCAACCCCGGGTAGCCGAAGGTCTGAAGCGCAGGAATCAGGCTTTTGAGTTGGCCTCCGAAGTTCTCGTCAATCTGGATCTGGATATCCTGGACCGCGGTTTTCAGCGCATCGGCAATTTGCTTGTCAGCCGCATCGGCCGACGCTGAAGAAGCTGTCGCGAAAAGGCCCTCCACGGTCTTGGCCAGCACGTCGGATTCTCGCGAAGTCACATCATCGAGGCCCCGCTGCGCATTGATGAACCCTGTCTTGACCAAGCCTCGCAGTGCGCTTGGCGGCAACTGACGGCGATTGTCGGGATCATTGGGATCTTCCGCCCATATCTTCACGTTGAATTCGGCGGGAATCCGCTCACGCAACGCACGGAAGAACGCAATACGCGTTTCCGGGGTCAGCGCCTCTTTGGGCTGGCCGTCGAGAAAGCTCGCAAGCTGCCCGTCCTTGAGTTCATAGCGAACCACCACCAGTGCATCGGCGCATGCTGGATCAAGGTCGATCACGAAAGGACCCAGGGGACCTAGCTGAGGCTGGGCGGGGTCGTAGGTGAACTTCAGCCGCAACTCAATGGTCGGGACAAGCGCGCGCACGGCGTCTTCTTCGGCACCCTGATTCAACGCTTGCAGCGCTTCGCAAAAGTGGTCGTAGCAGGCACTGGAAAAGTCCTCTAACTGGAACGCAACGTTTCCGTCTGAAAGGAGCCTCCGCATCACTTCCGAAAGAGAGGTTTTTCCACTGTTGTTTCGCCCGACGATGACAGTCGTTTGATCTTCCAGGACAAGTTCAACGTCTGCCAGAAGACGGAAGTTCTTGATCTCGACTTGACTGATGCGCATGTGCCCTCCCCATTTTTTTTTTGCGACACTTGAAATCTCACTCGTCGCGCTTTATTTACACATGCTCACATCTTAAAGGGCTATGGTGATTGAACGACAAGCCTCAAGTCGGCCAAGTTACTTTGCCCGGCCCAAAGCGTTCGATCTGGGCCGATCGCTGGCCTTCCTCGAGTCGCGCCGCAAGCAGGCCGCGCCATGACCCTTTCACGCGGGTCTTGAACTTGGCCACCCGCCGATAGTCGGGCGACGTCAGCCACGCTTCACCGTCGGGTGCGTCAATCTCGATCCGGTAGATACCTGCAGTCGGCGCCTTGTCGGCGGCACGAAGAGACAAAGCGCGGGCCCCGCTCCCGACACTCCACTTTTGCTGCTCCCCACTCAGCATTTCGTCTCGGAAACGCTGCCAAAGCAAGGCCGTCTCGGGTGTCGGAAACCCGCCGGCATTGGTCAGGCCCGCGATTTCATCGCTGGCTAACCACTCCCGCATACCAGAGACGGTGACGAAAACGGTGCCTGTAGTGCGGATTGCCGCCATGGCAGCTCGGCGTGACGGCAACCCTGCTCGAATGAGCATGGACATCATGAGTTGGGGCACGCCGGTTTCCACCGATGCAGCACCCCCTCCGGAAACGATCTCCGACGACCAGCCCAGTGTGACCCGGCGGGTCCTCAGCGCTTCGAGCGCCCAGACCAGGCGGTACGCAAACGCATCTTCAACGATGCGCATGTTCTTGGGGCCGATGACATTCACGCCCGTGCCCGACACCCATTCCTTCAGAAGATCACCCCAATCTGCCGGAAGCGCGTTCTTTTTGTCGGGCACAAAAGGACGGATAACGAGCAGCCGCGCGGCAAGTTGAACAAGGATGGCGGCAAGCTCCTCACCGTCGTCGCGCAATGCTGCCGCGTCAGCTTGATCGAGCAACTCACCCAACACGTCAGCCATGCCGTCGATAGCCATGCCGGCTTCAAGCCCCACCCCCATCGCATAGTGCCCTTTTCGAACGTCAGGCGTGGTGTGACTCCAGATCACGTTCGCGCGGGCCTCCAGGATCTCCTTGTGCGCCTGTTGCTCGGATTCATCCTCCCTGCCAATCTGGCGAGCCCAAAGCGACCCTTGCAACGCTTCGTCGAGAAGGCGCGGCAAATCTTCGCTATCCGCGTCCAGCGCTTCGACCAAGCCCAACACTGTCGCGTCGAGCTTCTCGATCAGATGCGACATAGGCTCTTCCTCGATCTTCTCCTCTTCCTCTTCGTCGCCATCTCCCGCCGGCTCGGAGATCCCGAGCAGCAGGTTCTCCTCAGATTGCGACTTCCACGCTTCCCGTGAGCTCGACAGATACTCGATGGCGTCGGCACGTTTCAACACACCTTCTCGCGCCAGTCGCTCAATGATTTCAGCAATGATCTGATAAAGCCCGCTTTGCAACGTGCGTGCCTTGGCTGATTGAACGAGACTGCGCCATTGCGTCAGGCGCCAAGTCGGCTTGTCCAAGATCACATGAACGACGAGCCCTTCGACATCGACAAAGGCTCTGCCGGCGCGGCCTGCAACATTGGCAAACTCTTCGCCTGAAATAACCTTTCCTGATCGCACCAGGTAGGGGACCAGAAGCACAGCGGCGTTCAGGTTCAAACCCTGCGAAAGCGTCGGCGACGCCACGATCACCTTCAGCACACCCTTGGCAAGCAGCGCTTCGAGTTCGCGAAGGAAGGGGCTTGGCAGGCGACCATGATGAACCGCAACGCCCAATTTGAGGCAAGTAACCGCAGGGTGTTGTTCGCCCAACCACTCTCGTCCAACTTCGAGCGCGCGTTGCACCAACGTTTCGTCGTCGAGCAAGGTCGGCAGGTAGCCGCGACGGTGCAGATCAACAGCTGACTCTCCGTAGCCTTCGACCCAATTGGCTTGCGTGGAGAAGATCAGTGTCCGCTTGCCTTGCTCAGCAAACCGCCATGCTGCAAACAATGTCAGATCCTTGGTCTTTCGAGGGTATGGCGTCCGGTCTGGCTTTCGCGGCGGAATCTGCTCAACGAATCGGGCTAGGAACGGGCCTTGCTGCTCAAGGTCATAGTTGAGCCTTGCTGCGTCGCCCTGCCAGACCAACGTACCGAAACGCTGCCGAGTGGGCCGCCAGGATGATCGCACCGGCTCGCCTTCAACGTCACTGCGAATCCAGGCCGTCAGGTCTTCGAGCTGCTGGCCATCCGGAAGAATGGCAGACAGGCACACGATACGTCGCGTACCCGCATCCCCCCGGCGCAGCAGCTTCTGCACCAGAATCTCGTAGCGAATCTCTCGCTCGGTTGGGCCAATGAGATGGCCCTCATCGAGCACGACCAACCCGATGTCATCGATCAGCGACGCATCATTGCGCAACGCGAAGTCGAGTTTTTCCGGGGTGGCGATGATGATGTCCATCGATCGCAGGACGTCTTCATCGCCGGCTGACAAGCCACTTGCGCCGTAGAGCGACGAGACCGAGAATCCAAGCGGTGAAAAAGTCTGGCGAAAGGTTCGCTCGGTCTGCGCCGAAAGCGCGCGCAGCGGCGTGACGATCAACACGCGCCTACCGCCCGCCAAGCACATCAGGGCGGCGATCTCTGCGATGCGCGTCTTCCCCGCGCTGGTTGGCAAGGCGACGACCAGGTCGTCGGACACATCAGTGGATCGCTTGGCTGCTTCGCGCTGTGATGGCCACAACTCCAGCTCGGCGCTCTTGCGCGCGTACAGCGACGCGATGAAAAGTCGCCGCAACTCGGCGTACCGCTCCTCACCGCCCTCAGGCGGATCGCTCGGAAGCGTCTCGTGCAAGGAGTGCGCCCACAGATCGTCGAGCATGTTCCGGCACAGCCGGACAATCCACCACAGCGACACTGAGGCAGCAGCGTCTGCAAGGTCGAGGGCTGTGTCCAGCAGTTCCTTTGCGGTGTCCAGCAACGACACCTCGCCGGTTTGAAGGGCAAAGTCGAAAAATGCAAGGGCACGGCAAACCACGGTGTTGAGGACGATCGAAATTGCCTCATCGGAATCGATCTCCCCATCCTCCAGCAAGGCGGAGACGTTGGCATCGCCGTTGTCTTCATCCAGCAGTTGGGATTTGACATACGTCCGGAGGCGATCCAGGTCGCGCAGGATCAGCAGGATCAATGCAGCTTCAGCCGCGTTGGCATTGAGATCGGAAACTTGCTGCTCGCCGAACAGCGAGTAGGCGATCGCAGAATAGCCCGCCAGATGGTAGGCAGCGCCCGCAATCGTGCGGTAGAAGCCACGCTCCTCAGCCTCTGGGGCACCATTGCGAACCAGCGATTCAAAGGCATTGCCGGCGCGCTCGAACGCACGCTGACAAAGAGCCGATGTGCCGTCGAGCTCGCGCAGTGACAGCGCCGCGCGCAAGATCGAAAAGCCGTGCTCTGCCAGATCGATGTCAATCTGCTCGCCGAGTGGCGGTGCATCCTCCGGCAGCACCCCCGCTTGACGCATGATCGACCATGCCGCGCCGCGGTCCAGCAGCCGTCCCCAAACACCATCTTGCGTCGCCTTGGTCAGGAAGGCCTGCAGTTCATCACTTGCTTCCAAGATTCATCGCCTCCTCGTAGACTTCGGCAATGAACGCTTGGTGGTCTTCGATGTGAAGGCTGACGACGTGCTGGTTACGGTCATCGCCGGCCTCCTCCAGATTCTTCTGGAGCTTCGCAGCCGGCGCGTTGCCGGACACGGTGAACAGCATGTGGTCGATGCGATTGGCGCGCAGAGCTTTCAGCCCGACCTCGTCGCGGATCGTCCGGCCGAGTTCGATATCATCTTTGTCGGCGCTTTCGAGGAGCCGATTCGCGATGAACAGCAAGGAATCCGGCGTGCAGCGGCCGCCGTACCGGTTCAGGGCTTCACGCGCTTCGGCAATCGTCACGTTGCCAAGGTTCGCTCGGCTTTTCGACTCGCCCTTTAGCAGCCAGAGCTTTTCATCGGGGTCGTAGCCCACGCCGATGAAATCGTCGCCGCGCATTGCGACCTCGCGCCCATCTTTGAATCGCATCCGCCGGACGGGAATACGAAAGCCCATGTCCTCCTCAACCAGTTCAGAGGCCAGGATTTCGCCGAGGTCTCCGGAGCGCGCGCGCTTCGACTGCGGCAGCAGCGCCCTCAGAATTTCGGAGGCGCCGTCGTAGCCAAGGCGGGCGACATCGTCAGCGATCCGGTCAGCCTGGTCGTAGTGCGTCCTGACGGCTTCGCCCAGTTGCGTAAGAACAGCTGCACGGCCGCCATCTTTCTCCGAGTATGTTCGGAACGTTTTCTTCTTGCTTTTGTCCTTGGTGCCAGCACACCATGCCTTGAACAATGCCATGTCTCCTCCTCCGTTTTTGTGAGTTCCGGTCGGGCTGGCTACCCATCGGCCCGCTCCGCTTAACTTCTCGTCCGTCATCCCGTCGCCTGCGCAGGCAGTTCAATTTCATATGCCTGGGCGATTCGGGCTACCAATTCGGCAACAGCAACGTTGCCAAGCTGCAGCGCTTTCGGGTCAATGGAGGGGTCGGCCGCGACGGCAACAAGGAAACGCGTCATGTCGTCGCCGATCTTCTTGTCGAGCGGAATTCGTGTGGCCGGCGCCAGCAGTTGCGAAAGTCGCAGCACGTCGTTGAGGTGCTTGCGCACGTCCTTCGCATCCACCTTGGCGCCCAGCTCTTTCCGCGCAGTCAATTCCAGCCACGCGATGCCCTTGAGCGGGATCAGGCGGTCTTCGCCGACCCAGGGCAGGCCATCGACTTCGCGGCGGCCCGCCATGATGAAGGCGTAGTAGGTCTCGTCCAGCAAAATGGCTGACAAGCTGGACACGGCTTCGTCTAGTGGTATCGGTGTCAGCTGACTGCCTTCGGCCGGTTGCAATCCGTCGGGAGCTCGCGCAAACAATTCGACCATCGCCGGGTAGAGATCATCAGCGGGCTTCTGGAACCGGTAAAAGATGGGTTTTCCTGTGTCGCTGGCCTGGCGAATTTCGTAGCCGCCGTCCTCGACGAATTTCCAGAAGGCCTCACCAAACGCCAGCGTCAGGGCTTCCACATGCAGGACGATGTCCAGGTCTTTGGTGGCGCGGAACTCCAGCCCCGCCTCTTCCATCGTCAGGCTCGCGGCTGTGCCGCCAATCAGGACGTACTGATCGACGTATGCCGCGAAACGCTCCTGGAAAATTTCCAACCCTCTCACCATGGAAGTTGTCCTTTCAGTTCGTCCAGTGCGAGCTGGATTCGGTCATCGGCGTTCTCCTGCAGGCTGAGCGTCAGCGAGAGCGGGTCCACCGTGTTGGCGTCTGGCACCAACGCCGGGCTGTAGCTCCACAGCTGCCATTCTTGGGCGCCCGCTTCGGGCTCAGGCAACTCGCGAACGCCGGCATCCGTCGCAGCCTTCCAGTCGGCGGCGGTTAACGCATACACCGGCCATTTCGGCTCGGTCATCATGGAATAGCGCGCGAGCGCACTCAGACCCGCGAGGCGGCTGAGTCGGTGTGCTGCGACCCCGTGGGCTGCCACCCAGACTGTGCGCCTAACCGGCGTTCGCAGTGCGGGCTTCGCACGCTCCCAGACCTGCTCTGGTGGGAGATCCATTCGCAGCCAGCGCGAGCGGCCGACCGTGTGCACGGCAGCCAGCCCGGCCGCAGTCAGCTCCTTGACCGCGCGCGACAGTGTCATGGGCGTGTAGCCCAGCGCGGCCGCAACCCTGGAAGGCTGCCAATCGGGTTGCCACGGCTGACGCAGCAAAGCGGTGATCAGCATGGCTTGCGCGGATGGGCTCAGCGCCGCTTCCGTGGCCGGAGTGCGCTGCCGAAAATACTCACGCAGATCCAGCCCCAGATCCGGCAGATAGAGTTGGTTGCCCGGCACGATGAACGGGACCTTTTGCTCGATCAAGCGCCGACGCTCATAGGATGCCAGGGCATCGGTGACGTAGACCGCTGGCTGACCGGCCAAGGCCTTGACCTTGTCCAGCCATGTGCGGACGTCGCTGAGGGATTGCTTGGCCTCTCCGCGCCCGATCGCCAACACAACGGGGTGCCCCAGCAGCTCTAGCTCGCTGAACTGGAAGACGTCGCGAAGGAAGTACGGTAGTTCGTTTGCACGCGCCCACGGCTTCACGCGTGACGCATCAATGCCCAGGACCTCTTGGAGGTAGTGCAGAACGGCGGTGACGAGGATCGGCAAGGTTCACTCTATATAACTTTGTTTTTGCACGATAACACAATAGTTGTTATCGTGCAAAATGAAGTTATCATTGCGCTGTCAACTGTTACCCGGCGCTACGCCGAGCCGTCCCACGAAGGAGCCCAACATGATTGGAACAAGGACTCGCTATTCTCTCGCTCAGTTCTTGGAGCTCCAGGAGCCCATGATGTCCGTCGTGCTGCTCAGCAAGTACGGCGTGCAACACCTGTCGTTGTCGCGAGACCAGTTGCTGTATGGGCTCTTGAGCACGATACGCGGGCTTGACGAACGCCCCCTGATGCTTGTGCTGGCCGAAGTCGTGGCCACCAAGGGTGACCTGCGCGCAAGAGTGAGTCCGAAGCACCGATTCGACGAGCGTCTGCACGACCTAACGCAATGCCTGCTCCTGGATGGCTATATTGTGGAAGACGCGAAGCTCGTGCAGGTTGACCCGTCGATTGCAGATGCGGCCCCGCTGGAAGACGACCTGATCATGGCGCTGCAGAACTCGGGAGTACCACGCGCGCAGGAGATCATGGCAAAGATCGGTGATTCGGCCCATTCCTTTCGCGCGATCCCGCCCGACTACAACGCGGCACTCGTGAACGCCCGTGTCGCACTGGAGACGCTAGCGGCGGACGTTGCCGCCGACGTGGCTTCACACGCGCAAGTTCCCACGTCCTACAACCCGTCGAAATGGGGCGAAGTGCTGGCGTTCCTGCGTACGAGCGGCGAGGTCACGCCCGAAGAAGAAAAGGGCTTGGCAGGTGTATTCGGATTTCTGAGTCCGGGAGCCCATCGCCCGGTAGGTATTCCAGATGATCAGATGACCCGCCTTGGCCGCTCCTTCGCGCTCAACATGTGCTGGTTCCTACTAAAGAACCATCTCGCATCCAAATGACGCTGTGTGCTTGAAGCACCGGCCGAGCGATCAGCGCCTCATTGGTACTAGCATTCCTGCATATTCGCCAATAGTGTGATCTTTACTGTGCAGTGAACATTACCCTTCGCGTCTCGGCGTCCCGCCGCCGGGCTCGCGGGCTGCGCCCCGGGCTTCGTGCCGAATCCCGGCCATCCGGCTTTGATCCCTGACGTCTCCGCGGCGTGGCCGCTGCGCGCTCCGCTTGCCGGGCTGTTGTGGTTTGCGGGGGTGGCGGTCTTGCTGTGCCCTTTCAACCTACCACGCACGTTCTCGCCGTCAAGGGCTGCGCGTGCCTTGCACGCTTGCGTCCTGGCGGCCGTCTCTGGCTGCGCCTCCGACCCCTGACCGCTTGCGCTGCGGCGTGGGTGGCCGGTTCCGGGCAATCCCGCCCGATTCCGAACCGGAGCCGATCATGTCGCAGCTGTCTTCCCTGTCGTTCACGTCTTCCATCGATTCCTCCCTGCTCGTCCGTGATGTCGCGGGCAGCTACCGTCCGGCCGATCCGGCTGAGGTGCTGCAGGCCGCGCTGCGGGTTCTGGAGGGCCAGTTGCGCGGCACCGAGATGCTGTCGTCGCCGCAGGCTGTGCGCGACTTCCTGCGCATCAAGCTGGGCACGCTGGAGCACGAGGTGTTCGCGGTGATCCACCTGGACGCCCAACACCGGGTCATCGAGTACGTCGAGATGTTCCGCGGCACCGTGACCCAGACATCGGTCTATCCGCGCGAGGTGGTCAAGGAAGCCATGGCACACAACACAGCGGCCATCGTTCTGGTCCACAACCACCCGTCGGGCGTGGCTGAGCCCTCTCGGGCCGATGAGTATTTGACCCAGACCATCAAGAGCGCGCTATCGCTGGTGGATGTGCGGGTCATCGATCACCTGATCGTGGCCGGGCCGACGATCCTGTCCTTCGCAGAACGCGGGCTGATCTGAGCCCACACAACCGGGAGCCACACCGGCTCCCGGATCTTGGTTTCCTGCCCAACAGCGTGCCACCGCACAGTGGCACGAGCACTTCATGACTTCAAAGCCAGAGACGGTGGGGCTTCCTCCGTCCGCCTCGCACCGACATCCGCATCGAGCCAGCTACGCTGGAGAACGCCTGACTGGGTTGAAGACGCCATGCATCCGAACGAGGATCGAACGCTGTTCCGTCACCCCGCTTTGACGCGGAGTTTCGGAGAGCGAATGCGCGTCATCAACCCCTCGCCCAATTCCATGAACCACCAAGGCATCAGTGAAATCTCCTTTGAAGAAACCTACAGCGTGCCGCCCGAGCAGACGGCCCGGGCGCTGTTCTCCAGGCTCCCGCATGGGAGCGACTATGCGCAAAGGCTGATCGAATGCCTGGCGACCGGGTATCTGGTCGCCGTTGTCGAGTCCATCTGCATCCGCGAGATGCAACGGCACGTGGATGCCGTCTCGGAAGTCGTGGTGGGCCGGACGATCGAGCTGGAGCACAAGGGGCCGATCCCGCCGGGATCAACCCTGAAGCTGCGGGGATGGGTTGAACGCCTGGGAGAGCGCAGCGCGAAGTTCTTCGTTCAGGCATCCGACGACCACGAAGTGGTTTGCGAAGGTTCCGTCATTCTGGTGGTGGCGCCACGAGTGTCGATGGAGTCGCGCATTGCCGTGAAAGTGGGGGCGCTCGCAACGAAATCAGACAGAGACTCGGTTGACAGCGCTCCCGACTGGCGTACTCCGTCTGAGTCACTCTGTCGCCCGGAGTCGCAGGTTTCCTGAACGCGCTCCGCCCAATCGGAGCATCTGGGCCGTGGAGGTCTGGCTTGCTGTTGCACCCAGCGTGCCACGTCGTTCTCGCCGTCAAGGTCGGCGCGCATTCGCGCTGCGCTGGCGGCCGGCGGCCGTCTTCGAACTTTGACCGCTGCGCTGCGCCGTGACCCGGAGGCTGCGGGCAATCCCGCGTTCATCATGAACGCACTCATCACCGACGAGCAGCACGTGCTGCTGCTGGCCAACGGTCGCGAATCGTTGCAGAACCCTGACTTCGACCCGGCGCCCGTGGTCAAGCTGCTCACACCCGACGCCGGCGCAACCTGGCTGCTGACCGAGATCGACCCGGACGACCATGACCACTCTTTCGGTCTGTGCGACCTGGGCCTGGGGGCGCCCGAGCTGGGGTGGGTCAGTCTGCGGGAGTTGGCGACCGTGCGTGGTCGGCTCGGGTTGCCGGTTGAGCGCGATCTGCACTTTCGCGCCGAGAAGCGCCTGAGCGCCTATGCGCGGAACGCGCGGCTGGCCGGACGCATCGTTGTCTGACCGGCCACCAGGGCGCCACGGACGCCCTGGTTTTCAGGTTTTCAGGTTTTCAGGGGTTCAGCAGATCCGGCAGGCAGTCGGCGAACGCCGGCTGGATCTTGCTCATCGGCTTGACGATGGATTCGTCGCCGGTGAGCACCGCCATCGTCATGCCGGTCATGGTGCTCAGACCGTTGGAGTTGCGCAGCACCTGCAAGGCCAGGTGCACGGGAAAACCATCGGCGCTGCGTCGCAGCGGGTGGATGCCGCCGTGGACGAAGGAGTTCATGGCGTTCCAGGACACGTCCTTGAACTGGGTCAACATCAGGTGGGCCGCGGCAGGCACACTCTGCCCGACCCGCTTGCCGATCTGCTCGATCATTTCCTTTGCGCTGGGCAGGTTCTTGGCAGCCTGTTCGGTTTCGAGCGTGAGCGGGGCCGACAGCTTCTCGATGGCGGCATCGCTTGCAGCATAGATGAGCCACATCGAGCGGGTCAGGGCTTCGAACTGCAGCCGCATCAAGCTGACCGCCGAGGTCGGCAGTCCCAGCGCCATCAAGGCACGCAAGGCGGTCCCGTGCTCCATGGCCACCACGCACATGCCCAGAGCGGCCTCGCCACGCGCAGACCCGTCGAACTCGACATCGTCGAGCAGCTCGTTCAGCCGTTCGTTCAAGGCATCCGAGCGCAGCAGCATCTGTTCCAGGGGATCGGGGTGGTTCTGGTCTTTCTCGGTCATGTCGCCATCGTAGACCGCTAAGTGCAACCGGGCGTCGCCGGCCCTGTCGATATGGCCGGCCGCGCTGTCGTGCTGCGCACCGAGCCTCCGGTCCCTGCAGTCACGCGGTCTCGTCCCTGGCGGGCTTCCATCGTTCCCTTCCCTCCGGTCGGCTGTCGCCTTCGGCCCGGCTTGGCTGCCGGTCCTGCGCGCTGCGCTTGCGTAGGGTCAGCGCCATCTGCGGCCAAGGGGCCACTGGCGCCCTCTTCCCTCGTCCATCACCACTTCCGCGACCGTAGCCCGCCGCCCGGCGCCGTCAAGGCGCGCCAGGCCGTGTCCTCGGCTGCGCCTGCGGGCCGCACCAGCCCAGGCGCTTGCCTCCTTGACGGCGCCGGGCGGCGCGCTCCTTGGGTCGCGGGCGATGAACTCAGGAAAGACGGTGGCGACGGGGCCGGCCCAGGTCTCTGCGCCGACCCCACCGGAAGACCCGCAGAGGGCTCCGAATCTAGGAATCCGGTGGGGGGTTTTCAACAGCCAGCTTCATTTGGAGAAATGACCATGCGACTTGCTTCCCGATTCGCACCGCGCTCGCCGGTGCTGCGTTCCGAATCCCCGCTGTCGGATGACCAGATCCGCGCCGTGGCGCCATCCATCTTTGCCGAGGCGCCGCACGGCAGCCGCTCCGAGCGCTACAGCTACATCCCCACCGCCACCGTGCTGCAGGAATTGCGCGGCGAGGGCTTCCAGCCCTTCATGGTGTGCCAGACCCGCGTGCGCCACGACGACCGGCGCGAGTTCACCAAACACCTGATCCGGCTACGCCACGCCAGCCAGATCAACGGCCGCGAAGCCAACGAAATCATCCTGCTCAACTCGCACGACGGCACAAGCAGCTACCAGATGCTGGCGGGCATGTTCCGTTTCGTCTGCCAGAACGGACTCGTTTGCGGCGACACCGTGGCCGACGTGCGCGTGCCGCACAAGGGCGACGTCGCCGCCCAGGTGATCGAAGGCGCCTACACCGTGCTGCAAGGTTTCGGGCAGGCGCAGGGGTCGCGCGAGGCCATGCAGGGCGTGGCGCTGGACGCTGGCGAATCCGAGGTGTTCGCGCGCGCCGCGCTGGCCCTGAAGTACGACGACACCGAGAAGGCGCCGCCCGTCACCGAGTCGCAAATCCTGATGCCGCGCCGCCACGACGACGACCGGCGCGACCTGTGGAGCGTGTTCAACCGCACCCAGGAAAACCTGATCAAAGGCGGACTGACCGGCCGTAGCGCCAACGGGCGCCGCCAGAGCACCCGCCCCGTGCAGGGCATCGACCAGAACCTGCGCCTGAACCGCGCCCTGTGGCTGCTGGCCGATGGCATGCGCCAGCTCAAAGCCTGAACCCGAACCCAGGCGCGGCGCGCAGGGCCTGGCCCTGCCGCCGCCCGCCCCTCACCACTTGCCCCGTTTCACCCCTCAACAGACCGGAGTTTCACCATGAACGCACTCACCGATTCCGAAACCCAGGCCCTACACGCCATACCCGCACCGCAGGTGCCCGCCCAGCCCTCGCAGCAAATGCTGCTCGTACCGCTGTCGCGGCTGCGCCCGTCGCGCCGCAACGTGCGCAAGACGGCGGGCCCATGCATCAAAGCGCTGGCCGCCAGCATCGAGCGCGTGGGCCTGCTGCAAAACCTCACCGTCACCCTGGCGGCGGACGGCGCGCTCTACGAAGTGGTGGCCGGAGGTCGCCGCTTCGCGGCCCTCAAGCTGCTGGCCAAGAAGCGCCGCATCGCCAAGGATTGGGACGTGCCCTGCCTGCTGGTGGCCGACGGCAGCGCGCGCACCGCCAGCCTCACCGAGAACGTGCAGCGCGAGGCCATGCACCCGGCCGACCAGTTTGAAGCCTTCGCTGCCCTGGTGGCCGAAGGGAGGCCAGTGGAAGACATCGCGGCCGACTTCGGCGTCACGCCGCTGGTGGTGCAGCGACGCCTCAAGCTGGCTAACGTCTCAGCCCGCCTTATGGCCGACTACCGCGCCGACGCCATCAGCCTGGACCAATTGATGGCCTTGGCCGCCACCGATGACCACGCCGCCCAGGAAGCCGCGTTCTATGACGCACCCGAATGGCAGCGCAGCCCGGGGGCGCTGCGCCAGCGCCTGACCGAACGGGAAATCGGCGCCGACCATGCACTTGTGCGCTTTGTCGGGCTGGACGCCTACACCGCAACCGGGGGTGGTGTCCGCCGCGACCTGTTTGCCGATGACGAGGCCACCGGCACCACGCTGATCGATGCCGCGCTGCTGGAACGGCTGGTGCGCGACAAGCTGGAGACACTGGCCGAGCCTGTGCGCGCCGAGGGCTGGGCCTGGGTGGAAGCGGTACCGCACCTGAGCCCTGCCGAGCGGCAGGCGTTCCAGGGTGCACCGCGTCAGCGCCGTGAACCCACGGCACGCGAGTCGCGGCGCATGGAGGTGTTGCAAGGCCGCATCGCCCGCACCGATGCCGCACTCGAAGAAGCCTACGACGCAGACAACGAGGACAATGCCGAAACCTTGCACCAGCGCCGCGAGGCCCTGGCGGCCGAGCTGGAAGCTGTGCAGTCCCAACTGAGCGGGCATGCGCCCGAGGTCCGGGCGATGGCCGGGGTCATCGTCACGCTGAACCGTGAGGGGCAGCCCCTGATGCATCGGGGACTGTTGCGCGAAGCCGAAGCCAAGGCCCTGCGCGCGCTGGACGCTGCGCGTCAACGCGCCGCCAACGGCCAAACCCCTGGTGACGATGGTGGCGATCCGGACGGATCGACCACGGGTGACCCGCCGCGCAGCGCCGAACACCTGTCCGACCGGCTGGCGCGGCGCCTGAGCGCGCACCGCACCGCCGCCCTGCAGATCGAGATCGCCCGCCATCCGCAGGTGGCGCTGGCTGCGTTGGTTCATATCCTGGTGCAGCAGGCCCTGCAGGGCGGCTATCGCAACGCCCTACCTCTGGGCTTGCGCCTGAGCCTGCGTGATCGGCTGGAAGACCTGGCACCCGACTGGCCCGAGTCGCCCGCCGTGCTCGCGCTGCGCGAACTGCGGCAGGCCTGGTCCGAGCAGTTGCCGCAGGACCCAGGCAATCTGTTCGCCAAGTTGCTGGCGATGCCCCAGGATGAGCTGGTGCAACTGCTGGCGCTGTGTACCGCCCCGGCGGTTGACGTGGTGACGCCCCGCGCCACCGCCTGCCAGCCCGGCGCCGAACTGACTCTGGCACTGACCCTGGACATGGCCACATGGTGGAAGCCCACGGCGGACAGCTATTTCCAGCACGTGCCCAAGGCCACGATCCTGGATGCGGTAGCGCAGTTCGCGCCGAATGAGGTACCTCGGCTGTCCAAGCTCAAGAAGGCCGAGATTGCGCAGGAAGCCGAGCGCCTGGCAGAGGGCAGCGGGTGGATGCCCGCCGTTTTCGGTCGTGAAGCACCGAGAACGGTGGAATGCACTGAGACGGAAACGTGTGACGATTGACGCAGGAAGTCCACAGCGCCCTTCAAGGCCCCCGGCGTTTTCCGCTCGGGGCCTTGTCGTTTCCGGCTTTGGTGCGCGCAGCATGGACTGAACAAGGCCTCAATAACGCCACGCCGCCGCCTTCGATCAGGCGGCGGCGTGGCGGCGCGCAAGGGCTTGCGCGAGCGCTTCCTGCCAACGCGGTCGGCATCAGCGCATAAAATGGCGATACAGCCACGTCACGCTGAACCTGCTGCCGGGTTAAACGACGTTTCTCGCTTTCCTTCTCTGATCGCAGACCGTGTCCATTCCTCCGGTCGGTGCGTAATCGGCAGTCATCGACCATGCACAAAGGAATTTGGCATGTCTGATTCGACATTCTTCGTCTCCAAAGCGGCGCTGCGCAATCTCAAGCACAGTGCCCAGCACCGCGTGAGCGGTGTCCCTTCCGCCCATCTCAGTGAAGCCCTCGCGTCGGCGCTCGGGTTCCGGACATATGCGGCGCTTCGCGCTGCGCTGGACGGTCGCGTCACCGTTGAGGTACCTAAGCCCAGCAACGCACGCATGGTGCGCCGGCTCCAGGAACTGGGCTACAACGCCATGCCGGATCTGCGCCTGGTCCCAGAGTTCGAACACTCGTACTCGCCCTTCCGCAACTTCCCGCTGAGCAAGAAGCGCAGTGTGCGCTGGATGGGCTGGCGCAACCTGATGGTCGCCGCCATCAATGCCGGCCTGGAACAACGACTGTTCGGCCTAGAGCCCAGCGACAACTGGTGGCCCGGCGGCAACCCGCACAGCCAGCTCTGCAAGCGGCACGTCTACCGCGTCGAGATTGAGGACGGCCATACAGCCGTGGCCAGCGTGAATGCCATCAGCGGCGACGAGCTGTCGATCAACGTGGTGCTCGACCCGCGGCATGAGGGCATTGAGCCCGACCGATTCAATGGTCTGCGCGATGGCGATGCCCATGCACACGCCTGGGTGGAGCGCCGCCTGGGCGCGTGGGTTCAGGACGGCGGAGAGGACTTTTCCTGCAAACGGGCGGTCCAGCCCTGGCTGGCTCAACTGAAGATCGACACCAAGGGCTACTCGGACCAGGGCAGCTTCTTCATGTGACTTTGGTGACGGTGAATCCCGGGGCCGGGCGTGTCGGCGCACTGCGCCGACAGGCTCTCGGGCTGCGCCCCGTGCCGTCATAGCCGTCACGGCCCTTCGGCTTCGATCCTTCACGCCTGCGCGCTCCGCTTGCCTGTGCGGGCCGGAAGGGTTCGTGCGCCGGCATCCGGCCCTGCATCACCTCGCCATATGAGCCGGGTGCTACGCCTTTGCTCGCTGCGCTGGGTTGCTTGGCATGCAGTCTTCCCTCACGCTGGCGGGCAGATCGCTGGGTGGTGTCACAGACCGCAAGGTGTTGGCACCGTCCAGGTTGAACTTGGCAGGCGACGCGCAATGCAAGGCGCTGAGTGGGTGCAGCAGCGACTTCTCGCTTCGTTGCGACTCTGACCAATGGCGCAAAGGCGATGGCAGATGCAGTCTCACCGCGGAAGTGGTGAACGTGCTCGGCCATGAACCTTTCGGGAAAGGTGCGTCCCAGGCGTCCTTGTCTCGTTGTGAATCCTGGCGAGGTCGCGGCTTCGCCTCGGGCTTGATGGCCGCAACCGTACGGCCCAAGAAATTTCCCCTCCGCTGCGCGGATTCCTCGCGAGACAAATTTCCCGTGTCTGCCGGTCCTCCACGCTGTTGCGGCCCCTTCGCTGCGCTGCGGGGTGCGGCCCGCCCGTCCCCCGCCTGACGGATCACAACAAGGACGCGATGGGCGCGACCTTGGCAACCCGAAAGGAAATCATCATGGCCAACATCGGCACCTTCACCGCTCAGAACGACGGCTTCATCGGCACCGTTCGCACCCTCACGCTCAACGTCAAGGTCAAGTTCGTTCGCAACGACAAGGGCAGCGAGAACGCCCCCGACTACCGCATCCAGGCCGGCACCGGTTACGACATCGGCGCCGCCTGGAAGAAGGTCAGCCAGTCCGAACGCCCCTACCTCTCGGTGACGCTGGACGACCCCTCTTTCCCGGCCACCATCTACGCCCGCCTGATCGAGGAAGAGGACGGCACGCACAACCTGATCTGGTCGCGCAGCAAGTCCACGGCCTGACGGCCGGTCCGATCCCGCCATCCTGGCGGGATCGCTGCTGCAGGCCGAGCCTGCAGTCTCAGGCCTCGGCCGAACCCAGTTGGGCTTCGGTCGCGGCCATCAGGTCAGCCGCACCGCACTCCAGCGCTGCCGCAATCTTGAAGATGAGCGGCAGCGAGGGGATGTGCTCTCCGCGCTCGATCTTGCCCATGTGGGAGCGCTCGATGCCCGCTCGGTGCGCCAGCGCCTCCTGGGCCAGCCCCTGCTCCGTACGCAGTGCGCGCACCGCCGCGCCGAAGGCTTGCGCCAGCTCGGCATCGAAGGTGGTGGCACCTGCCGGACGACCAGCCTGGATGGAACGCTTCTGCATAGACAGAAGCGTCCTGCCGAGAGACAATTAAAACCACGTTATCTTTAACTCATTAGCAATGCATGCCGCCGCTTTGGTGGTTTCCCTGTTGGGTGTATTCGTGCTTTTGCGTAACACTCGTGTATCTACGTAAAGCCTCAAAGTCACCTTTGCTCATTCGAGCGTTCACGTCATGCCGACTTTCAGACTTCGTGCATGGGTGCTTTTCTGCAAAAGCGCCTCTGCGTCTTTGCGTCTTTGCGGAGAGACACGAAAGCGGCTTTGCGATTCGGTGCTTCTGATGCAACTCGTGTTCCCGCACAGCGCCACGCACCCTGACCATGCCGACTGAACCACTTGTCACCGACGAGCAGCGCGCGCAGCTGCTGGCCAATCGCCATGCTCGCGCTGCTGACGCGCAAATCGACCTGTGGCCCGTTGTGCGCCTGTTCACGCCGGACGCGCATGCGACCTGGTTGCTCGCAGCCCTCGACCCGGCCGATGGCGACACCGCTTGGGGTCTGTGCGACGTGGGCATCGGAATGCCCGAGCTGGGCAGCATCAAGCTGTCCGATCTCGCAGCCATCGTCGGCCCTCAGCGAATGCCGGTGCGGCGCGACCTGCACTTCCATGCCGTGCGGCCGATGTCGGAGTACCTGCGGCAGGCACAGGCCAACGGCTCGATCACGGATTGAGCAAAGGATCGACGTGCGCGTCAGACCCTATGGGTCCGACTGCTGCTGATGCCATTCCCGGTCACGATCCAGACCGAAATGGACATGACAAACACGCTGCACCACGCCATGGTCAGTTTTGCCGCGATGGTTTTCCACCACGTGGCCGTCGCTTTGGGCGCGTTGTTGACGAGCCCGGCCACCATCGGACGATGAACCACCGCACAGCCCTTCACGACCGGATTGTCGACCGATGAACCCGTAGCCCTTGCCGGCCGATGCGACGTTCCCGCAGAAGAACAGGGAGTTCGCATATGGTCAATCTCGAGGACGGCCAGTTGGCCGCCCAGCCTCCGCCCTGGCACGCCAGCGCGGCCTACCTCTACGTGCTGCACTTGGACGGCCCTGCGCTGGCCTGGGAGTACCTACGGCGCCACCCCGGCTACCGTCAAGCCTGGCGCGCGCAGGCCGCTGACGCCGCGCAGCCCTGGGGCTTGCGCACGCTGGAAAACCCGGCGCTGGATGCGCGCGAAGCGCTGCCCGACTGGCTCAACTCCCGGGCCTGCGCCGTTCGCGTGATACCCGACGATGACCCTACACCCGAGGCTTCCCCCTTCGAGCTCTGGCGCCTACCGGGTCGCAAGCAGTTGCAGCACGATGGCCGAGGCCTCGTGCTCGCCGCGCGCTGGCCCGGCTGTTGTGTGCGCCTGATGCTGGCGCCCGAGTTGCACGATGGCATGCCGCACGCCTTCGCCATGCGTGCCTGCCGGGAGCCTTGCGTGCGTTACCGTGACATGGCGAACGATCTGGACCAGTTGGCCACCGCCAGTCGCTGCGAGCCCTCGGCCACAACGCGTCCACGGCCCAGCCCCAGTACCCTGCTGGCGCTGCTGACCCTGCAGGCACTGGACGCCAATCAGGCAGGCGCCTCGCTGCGCGAGATTGCCGAAGGGCTGTTCGGCTCGGACGAGGTCGTGTCCGGCTGGCAGGCCGACAGCGCGCTGCGCGCCCGCGTACGGCGCCTGGTGCAGCGCGGCCGATCTCTGATGGATGGCGGCTACCGCGAGCTGGCCGGGATCGATCCGCTCGTCTCTCCTTCCCGGGGACGAAACAGCCTTACCCCAGATCGTCCCTGAGCAAAACGCCAACGTTTCCTGAGACTGCCTCCACCTGCCTGCAACCCCGCAGGTGGGCCTTCCTGACCGATGGAGGCGCCTCTCATGCGACCCTTTCCCTTGCGGCCTGCTGCTGCACCCGCTCACCCGCCGCAGGCTACCGCACAAGCTGCGGCCAAACCACAACCTCCGCGCTACCTCACCAACGACGAGGCCGCCGACTACCTGCGCCTGTCGCCGCGCACGCTGGAGAAGCAGCGTGTCATCGGCGGCGGGCCACGGTTCCGCAAGTTCGGTCGCCGCGTCATGTACGCCGTCACCGACCTCGACACCTGGGCCGACCAGCGCAGCTTCGAGGCCACGTCCGACCCCGAGTACGCCGAGCACCACTCGGCCGACAGCCGTGCGCGCTGAGGGGCGCTGCGCGCCCGCTCCGCTGTTTGCTCCCGATGTCTTTGCCCGCGCCGCGCCCCCCGCAACCTGCAGAACAACTCGACCTGTTCCGCGCGCTGCCGGGCGACATGGCGCCGCGCGACAGCCAGGACCTGATGGCCTACCCCTTCTTCTCGCTGGCCAAGTCACGTCGCACCAAGCCCATCGACTTTCGCAGCGGCAACGTCGCCATCCGCGTGGAAGGCACGCAAGAACACGGCATTGCCACCATCTGGGACGCCGATATCCTCATCTGGGCCTCCAGCCAGATCGTGGAGGCGCGCGACGCCGGCATCACCACCTCGCGCCTCATGCGCGCCCGGCCCTACGAAATCCTGCGCTTCATTGGGCGCGGCGTGTCGCTGCGCGACTATCAGCGCCTCAAGGCCGCGCTCGATCGCCTGCAATCCACCACCGTGGCCACGTCCATCCGCGAGACCACTGGGCGGCGGCTGCACCGGTTTTCGTGGATCAACGAGTGGAAGGAGTTGGCCGACGCCCGCGGCACGCCGCTGGGCATCGAGCTGATCCTGCCAGACTGGTTCTACGCGGGTGTGCTGGACGCCGCTCTGGTGCTGACCATCGATCCGGCCTACTTCGACCTCACCGGGGGCATCGAGCGCTGGCTATACCGTCTGGTGCGCAAGCACGGCGGACACCAGCCCGCTGGCTGGCAGTTCGACTTCAGGCACCTGCACCGCAAATCAGGCAGCACTGCGAAGCCGCACGACTTCGCCTGCGACCTGCGCGCCTTGGTGGCGCGGCAATCCATGCCCGGCTATCGCCTGGGCATCGTTCGCATGCCAGGCACGGGTGCCGAGGTATTGACGTTCAGGCCGGTGTCACCCACGGCACGGGGATAAGCGGTTCATGGCCTGTGGACAGGCTCGTGCCATCGGGCGTGCGCAGCCACGTGCCATCAGGCGTGTGTCTATCGTGCCATCAGGCGTGCCGATGGGCCGCCAGCCCAACGGCGGCGCGGCTTTGCACCGGCCGTAACTGTCCTAACGAGATTCATCTAACTGGTAGTGGGAGCGCGCCGTTTCGGTGGACAAATGACGACCGGCACGTCGCAGCCGCTGCACTCCGAGGAGAAGGGACCACGCGATGATCCTGGCCCTGCTCAACCAGAAAGGCGGCGTGGGAAAGACCACGCTGGCCACTCACATCGCGGGCGAACTCGGGCTGCGCGGCCAGCAGGTGGTGCTGCTCGATGCCGACCCGCAGGGCTCGGCACTGGACTGGACCCAGCGCCGCAGCCAGCAGGGCCTGCCCCGGCTCTTCAGCACCGTCGGCCTGGCCCGCGAAACCCTGCACCAGGAAGCGCCTGAACTTGCCCGCCGGGTCGATCACGTCGTCATCGACGGCCCGCCACGCATCGCGGCGCTGGCTCGCTCCGCCTTGCTGGCGGCTGACTGCGTGGTCATCCCGGTGCAGCCCAGCCCCTACGACCTGTGGGCCAGCGCCGAAATGGTGGCGCTGATCCGAGATGCACAGGTGTTCCGCCCGATGCTGCGTGCGGCCTTCGCCATCAACCGGCGCGTCAGCACCACCGTCATCGGCCGCGAAGCTCGCCAGGCGCTGGCAGAACAGCCGCTGCCCGCTCTGCGCTCGGAAGTGCACCAGCGCATCGTTTTTGCCGACAGCGTGGCCGCCGGCCAGCTGGCCTGCGAGACCGCGCCCGACAGTGCGGCCGCACGCGAGGTGGCCGCACTGGTCGATGAACTGCTGCGGTGGCCGTCATGACGGAAGAACGTACGCAGCGTGGCAAGCGCATCGCCATTGGCTCGCGTCCGCCCGCCAGCCCACAAGCCGAGGCTTGGGTGCGCCAGGGCGATGGCGAAAGCCTGCAGAAAGGCGATCTGTTCACCGCCCGCCTGACGCTGGACGTCACGCCCGCCATGCGCGCGCGCATCAAGGTCTCGGCGTTCACCCAAGGCACCACCGTGGCCGAGCTGCTGCGCGCCTTGCTGGAACGCGAATTCCCTCAATCCCGTTCGGAGACATCCCCATGAACATGCACATCACGCCCGATGGCACGGTTGCGCCCAGCGCAGCACGCTCGTCGCTGCCTCAGCCCCTTGCGCTACAGCACAGACCAGCCGATACCCCACCACTGACCCGCGTCTCGCTGGCCTATGTCCATGAGAGATTCAACCTCTACCTGCGCTTTGGCCAACCCGAGCGCACCGTGCAGCTCGACCACTGGCGGCGCTGCGCCGTCTTCTTCCCATTGGCCATGTTCTGCCGCGTGCGCTGGCAGGCCAATGACCACGGCACGACGCAGTGGCAGTTGATGGTGCTGCAAGCCGGCGCTTCGCTGGACACCCTGCAGCGCCTGCCCGGCGTGCGCCCGGGAGCACGCCTGTTGCTGCACGCCGAAGGCGAACTGAAGGTGCGCGCCGTGCTGCAGCAGATCGATGCCATCGAGGCCCAGGGCATCGATGCCTGCACGGTCGCCGCCGCGTACTGGGGCACGCTGGGCAACCGGCTCGCAGCCTGGACTGCTGGTCCGTCTTCTGCACCGTTGCAAATGCCTGCCTACACCGCCGAACGTCACGCCGCAGCATTGACCACGGGGGACTTGCAATGAGCAGCTCTCGTGCTTCCATCCTTGCGCTCGACAGCGCGGCGGCCGTCGCATTGACAGCACTTGCCTGTGCTTCGTTCACCAAGCCTTCGCCACGCTTGGTCTACAACCCGTCAGACAGCGTGCCGGTTGGCTGGTACAGCATCAAGCCGCTGGAGCAGGACCCCACTCAGCACCCAACTGAGCTGCAAGTCGGAAGCATCGTGCTCGTCCACTTGCCTGCCGAAGCCGCGGCACTGGCCGCGCAGCGCGGCTATTTGCCGCCGCGCGTGCCGTTGCTCAAGCGCGTGGGCGCCGTGGCGCCACAACGCGCGTGCATCACCGGCCAGGTTGTGCGCATTGACGGGCACACCGCGGCCACCGCATTGAGCGTTGACCGCATGGGCCGCCCGCTGCAAGGCTGGCCGCTATGCCGCCGCCTGCAGACTGGCGAGGTCTTCCTGCTCAGCGTGACAAATCCGGCGTCGTTCGACAGCCGCTACTTCGGGCCGGTGCGCGGCGCCGATGTGATCGGCATTGCGCAGCCGCTGTGGCTGCTGGAGCAGCCATGACGGCCGAAAGACGACAGTCGTCGCCGCCGCCGATGCATCGCCTCACCGTGCCCGTCGGCCCGGTGGACGGCGCAGGCACACGGGGAAAGATGCAGGGCAAGATAAAAGGTCGCGGCACCCGGCCGCGCGTGAAGTCAGTCTGCACGTGGGGGTGGCGCGGCACGCACCAAGAGGTGGCCGCGTGCCGCGAGAGTGCACAATACCGTGTGAGCATTGGCGAAACCGTGTGCTTCGCTCGCCGTACTGCGATGGCTTTGGATGGAGCCACCCGATGAGCAACCGTGACGAAGACCGTTTTCACATCCGGCTAGGTGCGCCGAAACAGCGCGGCGACGCCTTCATCAACAAGGTGCTGCGTCAGACCAACAAGGCCGGCGCCAAGCTCGGAAAGACGAAAGGCAATGTTGGGCAGCGGCCCGGTGCCAGGCTTGGTCGAGGGCACGTCGCTTCACGCTTTGCTGAGGCCTCGCTCACGCCCAATGCCCGGCGCGTGACGATCAAGGCGCGGCTGGTCAATCTCGCCAAGGCCGGACCGCATTCGACCGCCGCGCACCTGCGCTATATCGAGCGCGAAGGGGTGGATCGCCAGGGTGGTCCGGGTCACGCCTATGGCCCGACGACCGACGCAGCGGACACCAGCGCTTTCGAGGAAAGAGGATGCGAGGATCGGCACCAGTTCCGCTTCATTGTCTCGCCCGAGGATGCCGAACAGCTCGACGACCTGCGCACCTACACCCGGCACCTGATGGCGCGCATGGAAGCCGACCTGGGCACCCGACTGGAGTGGGTAGCGGTCGATCACTGGAACACCGACAACCCGCACATACACGTCGTCCTGCGCGGCAAGGACGACACCGGAAAGGACCTCATCATCTCCCGCGACTACATCGCCGAGGGTATGCGCCGCCGTGCTGCCGAACTGGCGACCGAATGGCTAGGGCCGCGTACGGAGCTGGAAATCCAGCGCGCCAAGCAACGCGAAGTAGATCAGGAGCGGTGGACGGGGCTTGATCGCACTCTGCAACGCGAGGCTGTCGATGGATTTATGCTGCCGGAGACGCTGGCGGCGCCCCGGCTGCAACGCCAGCGGCAGATGCTGATCGGCCGCCTGCAGCGCTTGCAACGCATGGGCCTAGCGACTGAACAGCAGCCCGGCATGTGGGCCATTCACGCCAACGCCGAATCCACGTTGCGAGCCATGGGCGAGCACGGCGACATCATCCGCACCATGCAGCGCGCCATGAGCGGAAATCAGCGCGAGCTGGCCATGTTCCTACCCGACCAGGATGGCCGCGCCATCGTCGGCCCCGTCGTCGGCAAAGGACTGGCCGACGAACTTTACGACAAGGGCTATCTGGTCATCGACGGGATCGACGGCAAGGCGCACTACGTCGTGCTGCCGCCGCGATCAGAACTGGAACAGTATCCGACCGGCGCCGTGGTGGAGGTGAAAGGCTCTACCGACATGCGCAAGGCCGATCAGAACATCGCCTCATTGTCGGCGGCCGGCATCTATCGCGCCGATCATCACCTTGCGCTCGCGCAGAGCCAGACCACACCCGACAGCGACCCGCGCGAGGTCGTGGCGGCGCACATCCGTCGGCTTGAAGCCCTGCGCCGCAGCGGCATCGTGGAGCGCATGGCCGATGGTATCTGGCGCGTACCTGAAGACCTTGCCGAGCGAGGCCGCCAATACGATGCCCAGCGCCTGGGCGGAGGTATGGTGGTGGAGCTGAAATCGCACCTCTCCATCGAGCAGCAGACGCGCGTGATCGGTGCGACCTGGCTGGATCAACAGTTGATCAGCGGCGGCAAGGGGCTGGTAGATGTGGGCTTTGGCGGGGAGGTCAAGGACGCGCTGCAGCAACGGGTTGATTTTCTAACCGAACAGGGGCTGGCCGAGCGGCGGGGGCAGCGGGTGATCTTGGCGCGCAACCTGCTGGCAACGCTGCGCAGCCGGAATGTAGCGCATGCCGCGAAAGACTTAGCCGCCGAAACTGGCCTGGAGCACCGGCCCATGGCCGACGGCCAGCGCGTGGCGGGTATTTACCGCCGCAGCGTCATGCTGGCCAGCGGGCGCTACGCCATGCTCGATGACGGCATGGGGTTTCGCCTGGTGCCATGGAGGCCTGTCATCGAACAACGACTCGGTATGCCGATTTCTGCGCAGGTACATGACGGCCGCGTATCCTGGCAAATCCGACGGCAGCAGGGCTTGTCTGTTATCTGAAGGCGGCAGCATATCGAGCACCCACTGCACAGATCCGTCTACAAGGGCTCTCGATGTTGACGACCGGATTGCGCCCGATGCTAATGCTGCGCAGCCCTACCTGTCCGGGGATCAGCACCTGGCCGGCAATCACGCCAGCGGCGGCGTTTCCCATGTAGGCCGCCTGCAGTTGGGATGGAGTGTTGCCCGCATCGGCACGGCCTCGCCGATCGCGTCGGCGGCGAGCGATTTGAGGCTGCGGTCAATGTGCTTGCCGAAACGGGTCATGCCCGTACCACCGACGAAGACGGCTGCATGGAAAGCGCCTAGGGCTGGGTGGATGAGGAATTTGCGCGGCTGCGCCAGAGGCCGGTGATCCAGCCGCTCAAGCCATTGGGGGCTAGGAAAACCATTGCGAGCAGTGCGAAGCCGAAGATCATCCACGGGGCGGATTGCGACAGGCTCTCGGCCAAGTTGGGCGTGAGCACGATGAAGGCGGCTCCCAGGAAGGCGCCCCACAGGCTCCGCACCCCACCCACGAAGCTGCCCACCAACAGGGACACTGAGAGCAGGAAGGGAAAGTTCTCGGGCGCCACGAACTGGCCCGCCACCACGCTCAGAGCACCGGCCAGGCCAGTGAACGCCGCGCTGAGGCCGAACATCTGCGTGCGCAGAGCGGTGATGTCGAGCCCGCCCGCCGCCGCCGCGAGCGGTTGGTCGCGCGAGGCGTCCACAAGGCGGCCGAACTGCGAGCCGAGGATCCGCCGAGCCAGCAGGAAGGCGAACAGCGCGCAGGCAGCAACACAGGCCATGATGGCCCAGTCCGCCCGGTCGGCCAGCGCCCCTGGGAACACAGGCTTTTCAAGGACGATCCCCGCCACGCCGCCGGTCAGCCACTCGATCTTCTTCCACTTGAGCGCCTGCGGCGTCACTACAGCCACCGCGAAGGTTGACAGTGCCAAGTAGAGCATAGGCAGCCGCAGCGCCGGGAAGCCGAAAAGAAACCCAGTCGCGAAGCACAGCACCATCGCCACCGGCACGCCCACGTAGAACGGCCAGCCCAGTTGGTGCGAGAGCACCGCCGCCGTATAGGCACCGATAGCGAAGAAGGCGCTGTGGCCGAGCGAGATCTGGCCCGTGTAGCCGGTGAGCAGGTTCAGGCCCATGATAGCAATGCCGTAGATCAACACTTGCGTCATCACGTACAACTGGTAGCTTTGCCAGCCGAAGGACCAGGCCAGCAGCGTGAGCCCGGCCGCCAAGGCCGCCCAGCGCAACCAGGCGGGCGATGCCCCCGGGCTGGTGGTGAGTGGGGTGTTCAGGGTGTTCATGCTCACACCCTCACCTGAACCGTCTTGCCGAAGATGCCGGCGGGCCGCAAGACCAGCATGGCGATGATCAGCAGCATGATGCAGGTCAGCTTCAGATCGTTGCCAACCACATATGCGCCCAGCAGGTTCTCCAGCACTCCGATGGCGAAGCCCCCGGCCACGGCACCCACGGGGCTGGCGATACCACCCAGCAACGCACCGGCCAGCGCGTAGATCAGAGGGCTCATCATCATCGACGGCTCCAGGAACACGATGGGCGCGGCCATCAGCCCTGCCACGGCACCGGCCACCGCCGCAAGGCCCCAGCCTACGGCCAGCACCTTGTTGGTGCTGATGCCCGATAGCTCTGCCGACGGCGCGTTCACCGCCACCGCGCGCATCGCCAAGCCGAAGCGGGTGAAGCGAAAGAACACGAACACCGCTGCCAGCTCGGCAAGGGTGAAGAGCAGAACGCCGACCTCATGGGCCGAGAGAAAGGGCTCGGCACGGCGGAGGACACCACCGAACGGCGTGGCGGACTCCTGCATCTCATGTCCGAACAGCCAGCCGACCAGGCTGTTGAGGATGATGAGCAGCGCAATGCTGGCAGCAACGACCGAGAGCACCGGCTTGTGCCGCAGGGGCTGGAAAATGACCCGCTCCAGAGCGAGCCCGAGCAGGAAGGCACCCACGACTACGATGGCGAAGGCCACCCACCACGACACGCCAGCCTGAACCAGTGCCCAGTTCATGTAGGTAGAGAACATCGCCAATTCGCCCTGCGCGAAATTTATGGACGAAGTGCAACGGTAGATAAGCACGAGCGCGATGGCGAGGCTGGCGTAGATGCCGCCTGCCGCTAGGCCCGAGGCGATCTGATGAAGGAATGCTTGCATGGTGAATCTCTGGTGGACTAGTGGCCGAGGTAGCTGCGGCGAACAGCATCGTCTTCGCGCAGTTCGGCAGCGGTGCCTTGCGCAGTAATGCGCCCGCTTTCGAGCACATAGGCCCTGTTGACCAAGTTAAGCGCGACTTGGGCGTTCTGCTCCACGATGAGCGCCGTGAGATGCTCGCTTTCCCGCAACTGATGCAGGAGTTCGTAGATTTCCTGCGTCACGCGCGGAGCGATGCCGAACGAAGGCTCGTCCAGCAGCAGCATCTTGGGGCGCATCATCAGCGCGCGGGCGATGGCCAGCATCTGCTGCTCGCCGCCGCTGAGCGTGCCCGCCGTCTGCTTGGCGCGGCTGGCCAGCTTGGGAAACAGCGTCTGCATCCGGGCGATGTCCTGCTCGATGCAGTCCTTGTCGCGGCGGTGGATTGCACCCACGCGCAGATTCTCCAGCACCGTCAGATCCGCGAAGGTGCCGCGACCTTCCGGTACGTGCGCGATGCCCAGCGAGGCGATCGCGGGCGCGGGCATGTCGATGATGTCCCGGCCCTCGAAGCGCAATGTGCCCGTGGCCGTCACCTGCTGGTGGCTGATCGCGCGCAGGATGGAGGTCTTGCCCGCGCCGTTGGCGCCGAGCAGCGCCACCATCTCGCCTGCCTGAACGTGCAGATCGATGCCATGCACCACCACCGTTCGGCCGTAGGCCACCGCAAGGCCGCGGATTTCAAGTCGTTGGGTCACAGAACACCTCCCAGATAGGCGTCGATCACGGCGGCGTCGTTGGCGATATCCTCGGGCGAGCCCTGGGCGAGCTTGCGACCAAAACTCAACACCGCGAGGTCGGAGCAGGTCTTCATCACGAAGCGCATGTTGTGCTCCACGACCACCATGGTCAGCTTCATTTCCTCATGCAGGCGCAGCAGCACCTCACGCAACTCGTCCACCTCGCCAGCGGTGAGGCCAGCGGCGGGTTCGTCGAGCAGCAGCAGCTTGGGCCGCGTCACCAGCGCACGTGCGATTTCCACGCGGTGCTGGATGCCCACCGGCAGTTCGGCCACGCCCCGGTCCGCATAAGCGGACAGCCGCAGCGCGGCCAGCGCCGCGTCGGCCGAGTGCGCGATCTCCTCCTCGGCCGCGCGGACGGCGGGCGAGCGCAGCGCGGCACCCAGCATGGAAACAGGCAGCCGCGCGTGCGCGCCCACCATCACGTTCTCGCGTACCGGGAGCGACGGGTAGAGCGCCACGTTCTGGAAGGTGCGGCTGAGGCCCAGCCGGGCGACGCCGTGGCGCGGCAGGCGCGTCAGTTCGGTGCCTCCGAAGCGCACGCTGCCGCGCGTGGGCCGGTACAGGCCGCTAATGCAGTTGAAGCAGGTCGTCTTGCCGGCCCCGTTCGGCCCGATCAGGCCGAAGATGCTGCCCTCGGGTATGTCCATCGAGAAGGCGTCCAGCGCAACGACGCCGCCAAAGCGGATCGTCAGATCGCGTACGGAAAGAATGGGGTTCATCGCTGCGCTCGCCTCGTCAGGACGACATCACCTTCCAACTCGTACCGTCGAACTGCTGGATGCGCATGTCCGGTATAGGGTGAGGGCGGGCGTCGCTGGTCTTGATGCGCAGGCCCGGCAACATCATGGGCAACTCCATGTCCAGTCTGAGCGACTGCCGCATGATGTTTTCGCGCGAGAGGTCTTTGCCACACTGCTTGAGCAACTGCACCACCGTTTGTCCAATACAAGCACCGAGCACGGCAAGGTACTCCTTTGCTGCGCCTTTGTTGTATTTGTCCATGAAAGCATGCCAGGCCTGGAGCCCGGAGTCGTCCTTCCAGGTCGGATCGCCCGGATCCTTGAGGAACGCGGCGCTCATGACGCCCTTGACCTTGTCCAGCCCCACCGGTGTCAGCACCATGGGCACCGAAGACGCACTCGGGTTGATGTAGATCGTCGGCCGCCAGCCGATGTCATGGGCCTTGCGCAGCGACTGGAGGGTGGCTTTGGGCGAACCCCACGCCACCAGAACGTCCGCGCCCGAGGCCTGCATGGAGACGATCTGCGAGTCCACCGTCGGATCGGACACCTCGTGCGATTCTTCGCGCACTAGCGGCTTTCCGCCGGCGGCCAGAACCTCCTTCAAGCCGCGCAGAACATCCTTGCCGGCATCGTCGTTCTGGTAGAACATGGCGATCTTCGCGTTCGGCCGCGTCCGCAGGATGTGCCTAGCCAGAATGCGCCCTTCGTCCGTGTACAGGGGCAGCCAGCCCATGCTCCATGGGAACTTGGCCGCATCGTCCAACCACGTGGCGGCACCGGACGTAACAAAGAGCTGCGGTACTTTGGCGTTGTTGAGATAGCTGCGCGCCGCCAGCCCGGTGGACGAGCCTATCTGACCCGCAATGAAAGCCACCTGCTCACGCTCCACCAGGCGGCGCACTTGCTCCAGGGATTTCGGTGGGCTGTAGCCATCGTCGGCCAGCACCAGCTTGAGCTTGCGCCCATTCACGCCACCCTCAGCGTTTACCAGATCAAACCATGCAGACATGGCCTTGCCGACGGCGCCATAGCCTGCGGCCGGGCCGCTAAGCGGGAGGGTTGAGCCGATCTTGATTTCGCTGTCTGTCACACCTGGGGTGCCCGCGCCCTGCGCGCGGGTCAGACCAGAAACGCCCGCCAGCATGGTGCCGGAAAGCATGGTGATGAATTGTCTTTTCTGCATGATGTCTCCTGTTGTGGTTGGATGGGTCAGGTAAATTGATACGTCAGCGCGGCGCCATCCGAATGGCGCCATCCACACGAATGGACTCGGCGTTCATGTAGCCGCAAGTAACGAGAAACTCGACGGCCTGCGCGAATTCATCGGGGTCACCCAACCGCTTGGGAAAGGGCACGCTAGCCGCCAGCGCCTGTTTGACGTTGTCCGGCAGGCTCAACAGCAACGGTGTACCGAAGATCCCCGGCATGATGGTGTTGATCCGAATTCCTTCGTCCATCATGTCGCGCGCGATTGGAAGGGTCATACCCACGATTGCTGCCTTGCTAGCCGCATAGCTGGCCTGGCCGACCTGGCCGTCCTGCGCGGCGGCCGAAGCGGTGTTGACGATGGCGCCGCGGTCGCCATCGGCCAGCGGCGCGAGCGTCAACATACCCGCAGCTGACTTGGCGATGCAGCGGAAGGTGCCGACCAGGTTGATCTGAATGATGCGATTGAAACGATCTGCCGCGCATGGGCGGATTTCGCCGGTTTTCTTGTCGCGGCTGACAGTCTTGACGGCATCGGCAGTGCCGGCGCAGTTGACCAGAATGCGTTCCTGCCCGATCGCGGCGCGGGCCTTGGCGAAGGCTGCGTCCACCTGCTCCTCGGACATCACGTCCACATTGCAGTAAACGCCGCCAAGCTCGCTTGCCAACGCCTGGCCGACGGCTTCGTTCATGTCGAAGATGGCGACTTTGACGCCGTGGCTCGCCAAGAGTCGGGCCGTGGCAGCTCCCAGACCGGAAGCCCCCCCGGTGATGACGGCAGAAATGTCGGAATTCAGTTTCATGGCTTTTCCTTGATAGAGGACAGACAGGCGTTATTGGCCAGTGAAATTGGGAGCACGCTTGCCCAAGAATGCCGCTTGCCCTTCCAGGTTGTCGGCCGAACGCAAAACGACGAAGAAATTGCGCTTCTCATGCTCCAGGCCCTGCGCGAGCGGAGTTTCAAAGCTGGCCAAGGCCGCGTCTTTCGCCAGAACCACGGCCAGTGGCGAATTGGCCGCAATCCGGCTGGCCATCGCCAACGCCGTCGGCAGGGCCTGGCCGTCGGCCGTCACTTCGGCGACGATGCCGACGTCGCAGGCTTTGCGAGCGTCGATGAAATCGCCGGTCAGCAGTAGGGCCATCGCCTTGGACTTACCGATGGCATGGATCAGGCGCTGGGTGCCACCGGCGCCGGGAATGGCGCCCAGCTTGACTTCCGGCACGCCGAACTTGGCGGACTCGCCGGCGATCACGATGTCGCAGGCCAGCGCCAGTTCCGTGCCGCCGCCCAGCGCGACCTTTTCGACCGCCGCAATGACGGGCTTAGGAAATCTCCCCAGTTCCGAAAAGAAGTCCCAGCCCGTCGGTCCGCGATCACCCAGCAGTGGCGCGGCGCGCAGCACCTCGAACGCCGTGATGTCAACTCCTGCGCAAAACACGCCCTCGGCACCGGTGATGACGACCGCTCGCACAGCATCGTCGTCGCGCAGGTGCGCAAGCTGTGCGCGCAGGCCATCGAATACCGCGCGGTTCAAGCTGTTCTTCGCACGGGGGCGGTTGATGGTCAACGTGACGATGGCGCCCTCGCGGCTGACGAGCACTTCGCTGGATTCGCGCATGTTGGCCCCGCTCATGCCAGCCGCTCGATGATGGTTGTGTTGGCCGTGCCCGAGGCCTCGCAGATGGTTTGCAGGCCATAGCGGCCGCCCCGGCGCTCCAGCTCGCACAGCAGGTCGGTGAGCATGCGCGCGCCGGTGGAACCCAGCGGATGGCCGATCGCCACCGAGCCGCCGTTGACGTTGAGGCGATCGTCCGGAATGCGGAATTCCTGCTGGAACATCAGCGGCACGCCGCCAAAGGCCTCGTTGACTTCAAACAGGTCAATGTCGGCCAGGGTCAGCCCCGCTTCCTTCAGCGCCTTGCGGGTGGCATCGAGAACAGCAGTGAACTGGATGACGGGGTCGGCTGCCGCCACGGCAGTGCTGACGAAGCGCGCACGCGGCGCCAAGCCATGCTGTTTGGCGTAGGCGCGGCTGGCGATCAGCAGCGCAGCGGCGCCATCGCTGATCTGCGACGAGTTGGCGGCCGTGGTGGCGCCGTCTGCGGCAAACACGGGCTTGAGCGTGGCCATCTTTTCGGGGTTGGGGTCCGCGCGCATGCCCTCATCGGCGGTGACGATCGGGCTGTCCGGGTCGGCCGGGTCCTCGTTCAGCCGCACCAGTTGGTCTTGGACGCGGCCAGCCTGCGATGCCGCGATGGCGCGCCGATGGCTGCGCACGGCGAAAGCGTCCAAGGCCTCGCGCGTGAGGCCGAAGCGCTTGTTCATCAACTCCGATGAGACGCCTTGCGGCAGCAGCGGGTTGTCCTGGTAGCGCGCCAGTTCGCGCGGGCTGTATTGCGAGCCCAGCGGCGCGCCGGGCTTGAACGAAGGCGGCATGGGAGCCCGCGACATTGACTCCACCCCGGCACCGATAACCAGTTGGTAGGCACCAGCCTGGATGCCGTGCACGGCAAAGCTGACCGCTTGCTGGCCGGAGCCGCATTGCCGGTCAACCGTCACAGCCGGGACGGATTCGGGCAGTCCCGCTGCCAATACGGCATGACGTCCCAGGTTGCCGTGCTGCTGATCCCACTGCAGCACGCAGCCAACGATCACATCGTCCAGATCTGCGGGGTTGACGCCGGAGCGCTCGACCAGTTGGCGTAGCGTCTCGCCCAGCAGATCGACGGGGTGCCATTTCTGCAGGCGCCCTCCGCGCTTGCCCACGGGGGTGCGCAGAGCACCGACGATGACGGGTTCATGGTCATTCATGTTGTTTTCCTGTAGTAAAAGGGTGGCTCACTCTGCGTAGCGGCCCGCATGCTCGGCGCGTATGCGCTTCTTGTCGAGCTTGCCGACGCTGGTCTTGGGGATGGCTTCGACGAACAGGACCTGATCGGGCAACTGCCACTTGGCGAAGGCGCTGGTCAGGTGTTCCTGCAGTTGTTCCTGGGTTGCCTGCTGGCCGGGCTTCAGCACCACCAGGGCCAGCGGCCTTTCCTGCCACTTCGCATGAGGAATGCCGACCACCGCGGCATCACGCACGGCGGAGTGGCCCATGAGCAGGTTTTCCATGTCGATGGAAGAAATCCATTCGCCGCCGCTCTTGATCACGTCCTTGATGCGGTCAGTGACCTTGAGGTAGCCGTTCTCGTCCACCGTGCCGACATCGCCCGAGCGCCACCACCCGCCCTCCAGGAAGCGATCGCCGGAATCGGGCATGTCGTGGTAGCTGGTCGTGATCCAGGGGCCGCGCAGGCAAATCTCTCCGGCCGACTGGCCGTCGTGCGGCAGGTCCTGGTCGTTGGCATTGAGGATGCGGATGTCCACGCCGGTCAGGACCAGGCCCTGCTTGCGCTTGAGATTCCACCGCTCGTCCTGGGTCAAGCGGTTACTCAACGTGGGCTTGAGACGGTTGACGGTCACCAGCGTCGTGGCTTCGGTGGCGCCGTAGGCGTGCACCACCTCAGCACCCGTGAGGTCGTAGAAACCGATCATCATCGACAGCGGCGGCTCGGAGGCGCCAGACAGCATGCGCATGCGGCCAAAGTCCGGCTTGACCGGCATCGTCTCGATGTACTGCAGCATCGGTTGGAAGATGGCCGGCGCGCCATTGGCGATGGTCACACCCTCGGCGATCATGGCGTCAACCAGCGGCCTGGTGTCTTCGGCAGCGTAGCGGCCCGGCAGCACTATCTTGTCGGCCAGCAGCGTGGCGGCCTGTGGCAGGCCCCAGCACTGCCCGTGGAACATGGGCGTGATGAGCATGACGCAGTCGTCCAGCGTCATGCCCAAATTAGTGGCCATAGCCGTGGAGTGCAAGTAGATGCCGCGGTGCGAGTAGTACACGCCCTTGGGCTTGCCTGTGGTGCCGGTGGTATAGCAGGCGCTGTAGGCCGAGGTTTCGTCAATCTCGGGCCAGTCGATCTTCGTGTCGGCAGCGGCCAGCAGGTCTTCGTAGTGCAGCAGCGGTTTCAGCGTGGTCTTGATCTGATCCAGCGGCTTGTCGGTCATGACGATCCAGCCCTTGATCTGGGGGGAGTTCGCTGCAACGGATTCGGCGATCGGCAGCAAGGACTCGTCCACGCATACGTAAGACACCTTGCTGTGGCCGACCACATAGCCCAAGTCCTCAGCGCCCAAGCGCAGGTTCATCTGCAGCATGACCGCGCCCAGGCCGGGGATGGACCAGTACAGCTCGAAGTGGCGCCGACTATTCCAGTCTAGGATGCCGACCCGGTCGCCCGGCTCGACGCCGAGTGCGCGCAGTGCATTGGCGCTGCGGCAGACGCGCGCGTAGCACTCGGCATAGGTGTAGCGATCCCAGCCGCCATCGGGTGTGCGGTAGACGATCTCCTGGTCCCCGTGGGTGCGCGCGGCGTGCCGGATCAGCGTCGTGGTGTTGAGCTGGCGCTCGTTACCCGTGGTGGACGGGCATCCGCGAACGAGCTGGGTGGTAGCTGTCATTTCTTTGTCTCCTGAGTGGTTGCGTTGAGAGCCTGGAATCGCGGGGCCGGAGCCGCTTCGATGGCGCCGGAGGGGGTGGATTGGTAGATGCCCCTTGCCGCGTTGTGCGGATGCCGAACTGCCTCGGCCAAGCTGAGCACAGGCGCAAAGCAGGCGTCGCTGCCTTCGAGCAATTCGCACCAGTGCGCCCGGGGCCTGCTGCGGATGAGGGCCACGATGCGCTCCTTCAGCGCTGGCCACTTCGCCGTTTCGTACTGCTCGGCAGGGTTGACGTCCGTCAGGCCCAGCTTTGACAGCAGCAGTGCGTGGAATGCGGGCTCTACCGCCGCGAGGCTGATGAAGCCGCCGTCGGCGCAGGCATACACGTCATAGAATGGCGAATCGTGAAACGGACTCGGCTGCGCGCCATCGATCTGCCCATTGGCGCGAATCCAGTGCACCAGCGTGCCCAGCGTGGCCACGATGTCGACTATGGCCGCGTCCACGACCCTGCCTTGGCCGGTGGCGCGCGCATCGACCAACGCGCAGGCGACGCCAAAGGCAAGGCCCAGCGCCCCCGCCGCGTCCCCGAGTACCGAGGGCGGCACGATGGGCGCCTGCCCCCTCCGCGCAGACAGCGACAGCAAGCCCGTCAACGCGACATAGTTCAGGTCATGACCGGCGGCCTGGGCGAGCGGGCCGTCCTGGCCCCAGCCCGTCATCCGGCCGTAGACCAACCGGGGGTTGCGCGCCGCGCATTCGGCGGGACCGAAGCCCAGCCGCTCCATCACACCTGGGCGATAGCCCTCGATCAGGGCGTCGGCCTGGGCGATCAGTGCCAGGGCGCGCGCCTTGCCGTCGGCCGACTTCAGGTCGATGACCTCGACCGTCTTGCCGCGGTGCAGCGGATTCTTCGCCGCTCCGCCCAGCCGCTGCGCCCCAGCAGCCTGCTCGGCCCGTGTCAGCGCGATCACCTCGGCGCCCATGTCGGCCAGCATCATGGCGGCCAGCGGGCCCGGCCCGAGGCCCTCGAACTCCACCACACGGATGCCGTTTAGCGGCGTCCGCAGCGTGTGCGGCGCGTTCACAGCTTCCTCGCGATCAGTTCCTTCATGACCTCGTTCGCGCCGCCGTAGATCTTCTGCACGCGCGAGGCGGCGTACATGCGCGCGATCGGGTACTCGGCCATGAAGCCATAGCCGCCGAACAACTGCAGGCATTCGTCGGTCACACGGCACTGCTGTTCTGTGCACCACCACTTAGCCATGTACGCAACCTCGTCGTCAAGCGTTCCGTCCAGCAGCCGCTGCGTGCAGTCGTTGACGAAGGTGCGCACCACGTGGGCGATGGTGGCCAGCTCGGCCAGCTTGTGGCGCGTGGTCTGCATGTCGAACAACGGCGCGCCGAAGATCTTGCGCTCCTTTGTGTATTCGATGGTCAGCTCCAGGGCCCGGTCGATGACGGCCGCCGCTGGCACCGCGATGGACATGCGCTCGTAGGGCAGTTGGCTCATCAACTGCTTGAATCCATGGCCTTCGACGCCCCCCAACAACTGGTCAACCGGCACACGCACCTCGTCGAAGAAGAGTTCGGCCGTGTCCGACGCCGGCATGCCGATCTTTTCGAGTAGGCGGCCCACGCGAAACCCGGGCAGGTCTTCGGTCTCCACCACGATCAGCGACAAGCCCCGGCTCCCCGCTTCGCCGGTGCGCGCAACCACGATCAGCAGGTTGCAGGTGAAGCCATTAGTGATGAAGGTCTTGGCGCCGTCGATCACGTAGTGGTCGCCATCGCGACGCGCGCGGGTGGCGATGGCCTTGAGATCCGTGCCGCAGCTTGGCTCGGTCATCGCGATGCCGCCCAGCATCTCGCCGTTGTTCAGCTTGGGCAGCCAGCGCTGCTTCTGTGCCTCGGTGCCGAAGTCCATGATGTAGTGCGAGGCGATGCTGTGCACCGTGACATTGTTGGGCATTTCGGCCTTGGTCAGCTCGTCCTGCACCACCAGTTGGTAGGCGAGGCTGGCACTGGCGCCGCCGTAAGTCTCGGGCATTTCGGGCAGCAGAAAGCCCATTTCGCCGAAGGGCCGCCAGGTTTCGCGCGGGATGTAGCCCTGCTCGCGCCAGCCAGGCAGCTTCGGCGCCATTTCGGCGGCGATGTAGCGGCGAACCTGGTCGCGAAAGGTCTCGATGTCGCTGTCCATCCAGGGTTGGCGGTGCAGTTGCGGCAGCATGGAAGCGCTCCTCAGAAAGTTGGTACGGTGAAGGTTTGAAAACTTGGCCAGCAATGTGGCCCCGGGGTCATGCCCGCACACCCACAAGGGGTAGCGAAGCGTCGAATCTCTGCGTTCTCAGTCTGTCTAGGGCATATGGTCGGCATTTAGCCCGTGCGCGTCTTGCCCGCCAGTGCATGGCAAGTTGACTTTGCGTGTGCAAGGGAAAACCCGGCCGACTCGACCATAGCAATGACGGAGCCGTGAGCAGTCATGTCGCGTGCATCGCTGGGCGACACCCCAAAGCGTTGTTTGAACGCGCGACAGAAGTGGCTGGTTGAATTGAAGCCCCAGTGAAACGCGATCGCCGAGACCTGCAGGTGCCGGCAGGCCGGGTCGACGAGTGACCGCCAGCACGCTTGCAATCGGCTTTCCAGGATGTGGCCGACCACCGTGGTATCGCCCTGCGCAAACAGCGCATGAAGGTAACGCAGTGAAATGCCGTGCGCCGCGGCGATGCGTGCCGGACTCAGGTCATCCTCTTGAAAATGCTGGGCGATGTAGGCCAGTGCTCGTTCGCGCAACGCGGCCATGGTCGTGAATCGAGTGGTGCTCTCCGGCTCTGGCAGCGCAATGTCCAGAAGCCCGATCACCATGCGGCATAGGGCGACGTGTGCGGAGGGCGGCACGGCGCCGATCTCCTTGGCCAACCCCATCAGGTGTTGGCTCAGCAGTGAGCCTACGCCTGTGTGGCTGTCAATGCGGCAGGCTGCGGGCGGCTGCTTGCGGCCCGGTAGATGCTCGCGCATGAGCTTCCAGGGAATCATCAACGACACGCTGTGGGTTCGTTCCAGCACCTCATAGTCTTGCCGCTGATCGGTACGCCAAAGGAACATGTCGCCCTCGCAGATTGGCGTGTCCCAATGCTGCAGCTGCACTCGACCGCCCAGGTTCAGCTGCAGCCCCAGGCAGAACTCATTGTCGAATGGCGAATGCCCAGGAGGAGACTGGGCGACGCAAGGACCGGTCACGGTGCATACCAAGGAGGCCCCGGCGAATTCGTGCCGCCGCAACTTCGCCCGGAATGCAGCTGCCTTCGCCGAGGAGGAAAGACTCCAGCGCTGGAAGGAGTCCTTGAGAATCGCTTCCGTCGCATCTATCCTGCCCTCAATGGGCGCACGGTCGATGGACCATTCCATGGGTGACTGTTGCAGCACTTGTCGTCTCCTGAATCTGCCCCGGACGCCGCAGTCCATCGGGACCGGAGCGTCGACACCGTGGCGTGCATTCGTGCGGCGCTCAGGGTGCCCAAGGCATACAGGCAATCGTAGGCAGCGGTGCTTGGCGCGGCAATGACGGATGGTCTCGATCAACTGACAAGGCGCCTCTTTCGACGGATGGGGGGGGGCGAGGCAACCCCGCAGCCGAGCGGCCCTGCGCTAACCTCCCGGCATCGACGGCGAACTGAAGATGCAAGGAGACGATGATGGATCTGGGTGCAATGCTGGCAGGCAAGCGGGTGCTGGTCACGGGGGCCTCGTCGGGCCTGGGCGAGAACTTCGCCCGGCTGGCTGCTGGTTGCAAGGCTAAGGTGGTGATTGGGGCGCGGCGCAAGGCGCGGCTCGACAAGCTCGCCCAAGAGCTCGAAAAGCTCGGCTCGCCTCAGGTCACGGTGCTGGAAATGGATGTGGCTTCCGAGCAATCCATCGACGACGCCTTCGCCGAGATAGACGCCTCGGGCACCATCCTCGACGTGGTGGTTAACAACGCCGGGGCTTCCAACGACGCCTTGTCGCTCACGCTGTCTGCGTCCGACTTCGACTCGCTGATGGAGACCAACGTGCGCGGCGTGTGGCTGGTGGCCGCGCGTGCCGCACAGCGCTGGGTGGATGCGGGGCGGGGAGGCTCAGTCATCAACATCGCATCGATCCTGGGCGAGCGCGTGATGCTGGGCGCCATGCTGTATGCCACGTCCAAGGCTGCAGTCGTGCACATGACTAAGAGCCTGGCACTCGAATGGGCGCGCCACGGCATTCGCGTCAATGCCATCGAACCGGGCTACATCGACACCGAGATGACCGATGCCATGTGGGATACCGACCATGGCAAGGCGCTTATCAAGCGCATCCCGATGCGCCGCCTGGGTAAGCCGGAGGAGCTCAACGGTCTGTTCCTGCTGTTCGCGACCGAGGCCGGGTCGTGGATGACCGGCGCCTGCGTACCAGTGGATGGCGGGCATCTGTGCTCTTCGCTTTGAGTGCGACCGCGTCGAAGCAGCGCTACGTCTTTTGGGTGCGGGAACGATAGACACCTGGCGTGCTGCCGGTCCATGACTTGAAGGCCCGCTGGAAGGCAGTGCTGTCCGCGAACCCCAACTCGGCGGCGATGGCGCTCAGCGCGGCATCGGTGCTGGTCAACCGAATGATCGCCATGTCGCGCCGTAACTCGTCCTTCAGCACCTGAAATGACTTACCCTCCACGGCCAGATGCCTCTGCAGTGCGCTTACCGACATGTGCAAGCGCTGCGCGGCGATAGTCAGATCGGGCCACTCCGGGTTCGCTTGCTGCAATAGCGCGCGCACCCGCGCGCTAGCCGTCCGCTCAATCAGGCGCGGGCCGATCAGGTTGCCCGGTGCGGCGCGCAAAAAGGTCTGGAGCGCGGCGGTGTCACGGCGCATCGGCTGCGCGAATGCGGATGCCTCGAACCAGATCGCCGACCGCGCCTGCCCGAACCGCAACGTGCCTGAGAAGATTTGGGCATAGTCTGCAGCACACGGCGGTGTCTCGAAGGCGAAATCGAGCCCTCTGGGCACCAGCCGACCGCCGTGTAGCCATACCAGCAGACGCCAGAAGACGCGCAACAGCAGCCCTTGCAGGAAGTCGGAATGTTCGCCCGCAGCGCGGCGCACGTCCAGCGCAGCACCCTTGAGCAAGCCATCAGAGACGGGCACAAGCGACAGGTCGTCCTGCAGCAGGGTGAAGGATGCGCTCAAGCGCTGCAAGGCGGCTGCCAGCGTCTTGGCCCCGAGCGTAGAGCGAGCCATCAGCGCAAAGCTGCCGCAGCGCAACGGCCGACCGTGTAGATAGCCTAGGCATTCGTCGTCCAAGCTGTCCTTCACAGCACTGAAGAGTGCGATGTATTGCTCCATGGTCACACGCGACTGCTCCAGATGCAGCAGCGACTCGGCGATGCGGGCCTGCGCCAGAACGCCATCCAGCCAGGACTCGGTGGCCAGTCCTTTGCTGCGCGCGCCGTCGAGCAGGCCACGCACGGCGAAAACAGGAACCGTGACGACGGGTTTCAACATAGTTAAAGGGAGCAACGATAGCTTGCGCTGAATCCGATATTACACCAATAAAGCTGCCCGCAAACCGATGAAACGTCGCTATGCCCCCGATCATCTTGCGCTTAGCAGAAGCTATGCACTACCAAAGTCATGGCATGGTTTGGCGATGGAATGACCCCAAGCCTACACCGAACAAGTTCGACTCGGGATGCAGCCAGCAAAGCGCTACTCATGATGCATCGCGTGGCCGCTCGCCACCCTTTCATGCGAACGTCCAACCGCTGTCAGCCGGGTTTTGCCTTGTGCATACAAAGTCAACTCGCCATGCACTGGCGGGCAAGACGCGTATGGGCCGAGTGCCCAGAATACCGCTTGTTAGTACACCCAGGAGACGCCCCATGGACGTTCGGCATCGATGTATTCGCACGAATGCTTCTTCGGCAACGGCATGTCGGTGTGCTTACCAGAATAGCTCAGCAACCAGGAGAGAGTGAATGTCTGTCTGCGCAGCGCCTTTGCGCGACATGCTGATTGATGCGGTGATCCGCGAACGTCGTTCCGTGCGCGCCTTTCTGCCGACCCCCGTGCCGCAAGAAGCGGTAGCCCAGATTCTGTCGGTGGCAGCCAGCGCGCCCAGTGGCACCAACACCCAGCCGTGGCAGGTTATTGCTGTGGCGGGCGAAGCGAGGAAGCGCTTGTGCGACCGTGTACTGCACGCCTTTCACCATGAAGAGGGAGAGCACCAGTCCGAATACGACATCTACCCGGCCGAGTTCTTCGAGCCCTACCTAACCAGGCGGCGCCGATGCGGTTTTGCTCTCTATGCCGCGGTCGGAATCTCCAAGGGAGAGACGGATGCCATGCGCACCCAACATGCACGCAACTTTACCTTCTTCGATGCGCCGGTCGGTTTGATCTTCACCTTAGACCGGCGCATGGTGCAGAGCAGTTGGGTGGACTACGGGATGTTCTTGCAGAACATCATGCTGGCGGCCCGCGCACGAGGCCTGGATACCTGTTCGCAGATGGCTTGGGCCCTTTACCCGCGCCTTCTGGCAGAAGCCCTGCAAATCCCAGACAGGCAGATGGTGCTGTGCGGCATGGCACTGGGCTATGCCGACCCCGCGGCCGTGGTGAACCACGTGCGCACCGAGCGTGAGCCGGTCGACAACTTCGCACGCTTCAACGGCTTCTAGAAATCTTGTCATACCAAGTAATTGCTTCGTAAGCCGCCTGAGGAATTCAGCCGCCCTGAAGCGGTTGATCGACCGGGCCTTGTCCTGGTGGGTAGGGTCATACATGGATGTATGCCTTATGGGGCTGACGGGTTGAACCCACAAAGAGGAGTAATCAATGTCTACCTACGCCGCGCCCTTGCGCGACATGCTGTTCACGATAAAGGAAGTCGGAGGCCTGGATGCGATCTGTGCCCAGCCCGGCCATGAAGAAACCACGCCCGACCTGGTCGAGGCCATCTTGCAGGAGGCTGCCCACTACGCCACCGGCGTGCTCGGCCCGCTGAACCGCACCGGCGACGTGCAGGGCGCGCGCTGGCACGACGGCCAGGTCACGCCAGCCGATGGCTTTCGCGAAGCCTGGGCCAGCTTCTGCGAGAACGGCTGGAACGGCATGCCCGCTGCCACAAAATGGGGCGGCCAGGGCCTGCCCACGCTGGTGTCCACAGCCGTGCTGGAGATGTGGAAGTCGTCCAACCTCGCGTTCAGCCTGTGCCAGATGCTCACGCTGGGCGCGGTGGAAGCCATTGCGCACCATGGCAGCGACGCGCTCAAGCGCCGCTTCCTGGAGCCCATGGTCGCGGGCCGCTGGACCGGCACCATGAACCTCACCGAACCCCAGGCAGGCTCCGACTTGGCCGCGCTGCGCAGCCGCGCCGTGCCCGAAGGCGACCAATACCGCGTCAGCGGAAACAAGATCTTCATCACCTGGGGCGAGCACGACATGGCCGAGAACATCGTCCACCTCGTGCTCGCGCGCCTGCCCGATGCACCGCCAGGCGTGAAAGGCATCTCGCTGTTCCTGTGCCCGAAGTACCTGGTCAACGACGACGGCTCTCTGGGCGAACACAACGACCTGGCCTGCACCTCCATCGAACACAAGATGGGCATCCACGGCAGCCCCACGGCGTCGATGAGCTTTGGCGACCGCGGGGGCGCGATCGGCTACCTGGTCGGCGAGCCGAACCAGGGGCTGGCCTGCATGTTCACGATGATGAACCATGCGCGGCTGAACGTCGGCCTCGAAGGCGTGGGCATCGCCGAGCGCGCATACCAGCGCGCACGCGCCTACGCGCTGGAGCGGGTGCAGGGCAAGCCACTGCTCAGCGGCAGCACCACCATTGCCGGCCACCCAGACGTGCGGCGCATGCTGATGGACATGAAGGCCCGCACCGAGGCTATGCGCGCACTGGCCTATTTCTGCGCCGGCCAGATGGACCGAGCCGCAGGCCACGCCGACGCGCAAGAGCGCGAGCAGGCGCTGGCCCTGGTCGGCCTGCTGATCCCGGTGGTCAAGGGCTGGTGCACCGACAGCGCACAGGGCATCACGTCCGATGGTGTGCAGGTGCATGGCGGCATGGGCTACATCGAGGAAACCGGCGCCTCACAGCACTTGCGCGACGCGCGCATCACGACCATCTACGAAGGCACGACGGGCATCCAGGCCAACGACCTGATAGGCCGCAAGCTGGCGCGCGAGGGCGGGCGCACGCTGAAGGCGCTGCTGGGCCGCATCGACGGCGATGCGCGGCGGTTGGCCGAGATGCCGGATGCCGCGCTGGCGCGGATCGGAAGCGTGTTAGCGGCTTCGGCACATGCGCTGGGGGAAGCGGCCGATTGGCTGCTGGCCCACGACGACCAACCCGCGCAGTGCGCGGCGGGCGCCGTGCCCTTCTTGCGGCTGGCGGGCACGGTGATCGGCGGCTGGCTGTCGGCGCGCATGGCCGAAGCCGCCACTGCGCAACTCGCGGCGAGATCGGGCGATGCGAGCTTTCTCGGCACTAAGCGTGCCACGGCCAGCCACTACGCGGCGCATGTCCTGGTGCAGGTGCCGATGTTGCGCGACATCGTCACGGGCGGCGCCGCCAGCACGCTGGCCCTGGCGGACGATCAACTCTGAATGATCCTGAAAGGAGGCCCTCCGATGAAAATCCTGGTTCCCGTCAAGCGGGTGGTTGACTACAACGTCAAGGTCCGCGTCAAGAGCGATGGCAGCGGCGTGGACATCGCCAGTGTCAAGATGAGCATGAACCCCTTCGACGAGATTGCCGTCGAAGAGGCCGTTCGGCTCAAGGAGAAAGGCGCGGCAACGGAGATCGTCACCGTCTCGTGCGGCGTGTCCAAATGCCAGGAGACGCTGCGCACCGCCATGGCCATCGGTGCCGACCGCGGCATCCTGGTCGAGTCCAATGAAGAACTGCAGCCGCTGGCCGTGGCTAAGCTGCTCAAGGCTCTGATCGACAAGGAACAGCCCGGCCTCGTGATCCTGGGCAAGCAGGCCATCGACGACGACTGCAACCAGACCGGCCAAATGCTGGCTGCGTTGGCCGACCTGCCCCAGGCCACCTTCGCCAGCAAGGTCGAAGTGGCTGGCGACAAAGCCCAGGTCACGCGCGAAATCGACGGCGGCCTCGAAACCCTGGAAGTGAGCCTGCCGGCGGTGGTGACCACCGACCTGCGCCTGAACGAGCCGCGCTACGTGACGCTGCCCAACATCATGAAGGCCAAGAAGAAGCCGCTGGAAACGATCAAGCCGGCCGATCTGGGCGTCGATGTGGCCCCGCGCCTGAAGACCCTGAATGTCGCCGCGCCCGCCAAGCGTGGCGCGGGGATCAAGGTTCCAGACGTGGCTGCCCTAGTGGACAAGCTGAAGAACGAAGCGAAGGTCATTTGAATCTTCAACCAGACCAAAGCATGAGCCCCCAAGACATCTTGAGCCGCTACGGCCCGCGCGAAGCGATGGAATACGACGTCGTCGTGGTCGGCGGCGGCCCCGCCGGCCTGGCCACCGCCATCCGCCTGAAACAGCTCGCCGCCGAGAAGGGCAGCGAGTGCAACGTCTGTGTGCTGGAGAAAGGCTCAGAGCCGGGCGCCCACATCCTCAGCGGTGCGGTCATGGACCCGAAAGCCATCACCGAACTGTTCCCGAACTGGAAAGAACTCGGCGCCCCGCTGAACCAGCCCGTGACCGGCGACGACCTGCTGGTGCTGAGCGAAACCGGTGCCCAGCGCACGCCCGACTGGCTGATGCCGCGCAACTTCGACAACCACGGCTGCTACGTCATCAGCCTGGGTGCCGTCACCAAATGGCTCGGTGAACAGGCCGAAGCCCTGGGCGTGGAGATCTTCCCCGGGTTCAGTGCCGCTGAAGTGCTTTACAACGACGATGGTTCCGTCAAAGGGGTCGCCACCGGCAACCAGGGCGTGGGAAAGAACGGTGAGCCCATGGACAGCTTCCAGATCGGCATGGAGCTGCACGCCAAGTACACCGTATTCGCCGAAGGCGCGCGTGGCCACCTGGGCAAGCAGCTGATTGCCAAGTTCAAGCTCGATGAAGGCAAGGACGCGCAGACCTTCGCCATCGGCATCAAGGAACTGTGGGAAGTGCCGGCCGACAAGGCCAAGCCGGGTCTGGTGGTGCACACCGCCGGCTGGCCGCTGGGCGACGACACCTTCGGCGGTGGTTTCCTCTACCACCTCGAAGGCAACAAGGTCACGCTGGGTTACGTCATCGGACTGGACTACCAGAACCCCTGGCTGAGCCCGTTCGAGGAGATGCAGCGCTGGAAGACCCACCCGAGCATCAAGGCGCACATCGAAGGCGGCAAGCGCCTGGGCTACGGCGCGCGGGCGCTGAACAATGGCACGCCGCAGGCCCTGCCCAGGACGGTGTTCCCGGGTGGTGCGCTGGTGGGTTGTGATGCGGGTTTCCTCAATGCCGCGCGCATCAAGGGCAGCCACGCGGCCATCAAGAGCGGCCTGTTGTGTGCCGAAGCAGCCTTTGAAGCCGTGGCCGCTGGCCGCAGCAGCGACGAGCTGACCGCGTTCGAGACCGGATTCAAGGCCAGCTGGCTGCACGAAGAGCTCTGGACCTACCGCAACTTCAAGAACTGGTTCAAGAAGAGCCCGCTCATGGGCAAGCTCATGACCGGCGTGGAGCACTGGTTCCTGCCCAAGGTGGGCGTGAGCGTGCCACCCTGGACGCTGCACAACACGACCAAAGACCACACCAAACTGCGCCCGGCGGCCGAGATGCCACAGATCACCTACCCGAAACCGGACGGTGTGATCAGCTTCGACCGCCTCTCCAGCGTGTTCGTCTCCAACACCAACCACGAAGAGCAGCAGCCGGCACATCTGACGCTCAAGGACGCGGGCGTACCGGTGAAGATCAACCTGGCGAAGTACGCCGGACCCGAGAGTCGCTACTGCCCGGCCGGGGTGTACGAGTTCGTCAACAAGGACGGCGCGGACCAGCTGGTGATCAACGCGCAGAACTGCGTGCACTGCAAGACCTGCGACATCAAGGACCCGACGCAGAACATCGTCTGGGTCACACCCGAGGGCGGTGGTGGGCCGAACTACGCGGGCATGTGATCAAGCCCCAACAACTTAAGCCATTATTCAATGATGACAATACTTGTAGTTGCCGAACACGACAACACCTCGTTAAAGAGTCCCACACTCAACACCATCAAAGCTGCAGCAGAGATTAGTTTCTTCGGAAATGGGGAGGTACATGTCCTTGTAGCAGGACACCAAGCTCATTCAGTAGCCAAGATCGCTGCAGACATTCAGGGCGTCAGCAAAGTCATCCTTGCCGACGCCGACGGCTTCGCCCACGGCCTGGCCGAAAACGTCGCTGCCCAGGTGCTGGCCATCGCCAGTTCCTACAGCCACATCCTGTTCCCCGCCACCGCCGGCGGCAAGAACGTTGCACCTCGCGTGGCCGCCAGGCTGGACGTCGCGCAGATCAGCGAAATCAGCAAGGTGATCAGCGCCGACACCTTCGAGCGCCCGATTTACGCCGGCAACGCGATCGCCACCGTGCAGAGCAGCGACGCCACCAAGGTCATCACGGTGCGCGCCACCGGCTTCGACGCCGCGGGCCAGGGTGGCAGTGCCGCGGTGGACACCGTGGCTGCCGCCGCCGCCAGCGGCAAGAGCGCCTACCTGGGCAGCGAGATCGCCAAGAACGACCGCCCCGAACTGACGACCGCCAAGATCATCGTCAGCGGTGGCCGTGCGCTGGGCAGCAGCGAGAAGTTCAACGAAGTCATGACCCCGCTGGCCGACAAGCTGGGTGCGGCCATCGGCGCCAGCCGCGCGGCGGTGGACGCGGGCTACGCGCCCAACGACCTGCAAGTGGGCCAGACCGGCAAGATCGTGGCGCCGCAGCTGTACATCGCGGCCGGCATCTCGGGCGCGATCCAGCACCTGGCGGGCATGAAGGATTCCAAGGTGATCGTGGCGATCAACAAGGACCCCGAGGCCCCGATCTTCTCGGTGGCCGACTACGGCCTCGAAGCCGATCTGTTCACGGCTGTGCCGGAACTGGTCGCCACAATCTAAGAACAACAGTGACTTGAGACAAAGATGAGAACATTCAGGGGAAACAATGGACCTGAGGCACCTTCGGTGCTTCTTGGCTGTCGCGCAGGAACTGCACTTCGCTAGAGCTGCTGAGAAGCTTCACATCGAGCAATCGCCACTTTCGAGGGCGATCAAGGAGCTGGAAGAAGAGCTGGGGATCCGTCTCTTCGACCGCAACACGCGCAGCACGCGCCTGACCCGCGCAGGCCAGGTGTTCATGGAGCACGTGCCACGCGTGTTCGCCGCGCTGAGCCAGGCGCGCGAGAGTGTGCGTGCTGTATCTGCAGGCTACCAAAGGCAATTGCGCATTGCCCTGTCAGGCAGCATTACACAGGCCCATCTCACGGCTCTCCTGTCACGTTGCAGAGAGGAGGAGCCGGATACGGAGATACGGCTTTACGAGGTTCCAGTGGCGCAACAGATCAAGGGGCTCGAATCCGATTTGTACGATGCGGGATTCGCCCAGTCATCGGAGGTCGGCGAGGTGCTGTTTGCTGTACCGGCGTGGAACGACCCGATGGTGGTCGCTGTGCCTTCACGCCATCCCTTGCTGATCCACAAGAAGCTGCCACTTGATGAGGTGCTTCGCTACCCACTGGTTCTCTGCTCCCACGATGGCTGTGAGGGTAGTAGTCCCCAGTTGGCCCGCATGCTTCGCGCCACCGACCTTGAGCCCATCGTGGCCGAACAAGTGGCCAGCCACGACCTGATGGTGACGCTGGTGGCCGCCGGTTACGGGCTGGGCTTCACGACAGAAGCCCACGTTTCGACCAGCCACCATCCCGAGATCGTTACGCGGCCGTTGGCCGGGCGCACGCCAGTGCTGACCACCTATCTGATCCGGCGCATTGGTGAGCCGGCAGAGGTCTTGCAACGTTTCGTGGAAAGAGCCCTTTTCGATGCGCCAGGTCGCGCGGCGGACGAAGCTCTGGACACATCACCAGGGGGTAGCAAATGAAAATGTGTTTCAGATGGGTCGCTGCTGTCGGTGCGGTTTCGGCCGCACTGCTGCTGTCCGCATGCGGCAAATCGCAGCCCACCGAAACGGTGGAGTCGCTGGCAAACGACCCCGACCGCTTGAAGCAGTTGCGCGAACAATGCAAGACAGAGCGCGCAAAGCTGGGCGAAGAGCTGTGCGATCGCGTGGCTGATGCCACCCAGAGGCGGTTTTTTGGGAGCGGCAAGGTGCCCTACAACCCGCCCAAGGAATCGCCAAAGTTCTGAATCTGCGCTTGCCGCCACGAGCAGTGTTGATCGATTCGATCTTTGGCTCACTGCGCAGCGCTTCGCCATAGGTTGCGCCAGCAAACTACAGCATGCCTCTACAGGCATTGATGCGGACCAGGCGGCAAGCCTGCCGATTTGGGACTTTGACCCACCGATAGACCGCTTTCATCCTAATGCGTGCGGCACGCCTTTGTGCCGCGCGCATGGCCCCGCATGGAGGGCCACAGAAAGGGAAGTCAAGGTGCAGGTTCAGGGCGCAAGCCATCAGGGTGTTCTCTACGGGCAGATCGCGGCGGTGCTCGGCGTGGTCTTGGTCGGCGTGTGGAGCGCGACCCAATGGACTGCAGCAGCGCTGGGCCACCAGGCGCGCTTGGGCGCACCGTGGTTTGAGTCCTTCGGCATACCGATGTATCACCCCTGGCGTCTGTTTGAGTGGTGGTTCCTCTTCGACGCCTACGCGCCGGATGTCTTCGACGTGGGCGGTGCCATCGCAGGCGGCAGCAGTCTGGCTTCTGTGGGGGTGGCGGTCGGCATGTCGGTGTGGCGTTCCCGGCAGTCTCGGCTGGTCACCACCTATGGCACGGCCCGTTGGGCAACGAGAGACGATGTTCGCCGGGCCGGACTGAACCGAGCTTCCGGCGTGTTCCTTGGCCAGCATGGCGAGCAGTACCTGCGTCACGACGGCCCCGAACACGTGCTGGCTTTTGCACCAACTCGCTCAGGAAAGGGAGTGGGCCTGGTGGTTCCGACGCTGCTGTCGTGGCACGGCTCTGCGGTCATCCATGACATCAAGGGTGAGAACTGGCAAGTGACGGCGGGATGGCGCACCCGCTTCTCGCACTGCCTGCTGTTCAACCCCACCGATGTGCGCTCGGCCGCTTACAACCCGCTGCTGGAGGTGCGCCGTGGCGTGCACGAGGTACGCGACGTGCAGAACATTGCCGACATCCTTGTGGACCCCGAGGGCGCACTGGAGCGGCGCAACCACTGGGAGAAGACCTCGCACGCCCTTCTGGTCGGCGCCATCCTGCACGTGCTCTATGCGTGCGAGGACAAGACGCTGCGCGGCGTGGCCAACTTCCTGTCCGACCCGGCCTGCCCTTTCGAGGTAACGCTGCACCGGATGATGACGACACCGCATCTGACGCGCGAGCAAGGCAGTGGCCCGCACCCGGTCGTCGCCTCGGCCGCCCGTGAGGTGCTCAATAAGAGCGAGAACGAGCGTTCAGGTGTGCTCTCCACCGCGATGAGCTTCCTGGGCCTGTATCGCGACCCGACGGTAGCCGAGGTTACGTCGCGTTGTGACTGGCGAATTGCCGATCTGATCTCGACTGAGCACCCGGTTTCGCTGTACCTGGTGGTGCCGCCGTCGGACATCAGCCGCACCAAGCCGCTGATCCGGTTGATCCTGAATCAGGTGGGGCGGCGGCTGACCGAGTCGCTGGATAGCTCGGACGGCATCGCGCGGCGGCACAAGCTGTTGCTGATGCTGGACGAGTTTCCGGCGCTGGGTCGGCTTGACTTCTTCGAGACCGCGCTGGCCTTCATGGCGGGCTATGGCATCCGCAGCTTCCTGATCGCTCAGAGCCTGAACCAGATCGACAAAGCCTACGGCCAGAACCATTCGATCCTGGACAACTGTCACGTACGCGTGACCTTCGCCACCAACGACGAACGCACGGCCAAGCGGATCAGCGAGACGCTGGGCACCGCTACTGAGCTGCGCGCCCAGCGCAACTACGCCGGCCACAGACTGGCGCCCTGGCTCGGGCATTTGATGGTATCGCGCCAGGAGACGGCGCGCCCACTACTGACCCCTGGCGAGGTGATGCAGTTGCCGCCCGACGAAGCGGTGGTGATGGTCTCCAGCACGCCACCGGTCAAGGCGCGCAAGCTGCGCTACTACGCCGACGCGAACTTCAAGCGCCGCGTGTTGCCACCACCCGTCCTGAATGCAGGCTCCTACCCCGATGCGCCACCGGTGCGGGTGGATGACTGGGGCGAGCTGGCTGTGCCGGCAGTCCCTACTTCATCCAACCCAGCCTTCATGGCCGGCATGGACGCCGACGAAGGCGGTCCCCGCCTGCAGCCAGAGCTGACGGAGATTGCAATGCCCAGCTCAACGCTCGACGCACTGACCAATGACTTGGCGCTGCTTGATGACGACGACGCGCCCCTGCCCGTTCCCCGCCAGCTCGATCCGGCCATGCAGCGCACGGCGCGCCTGGCCGCACTCGACCCCGACGACGGAATCACGTTATGAGCCAGTACCGCCTGAACCTGTTCATTCCGCCCGAGCATGCGCGACGCCTGGAAGAGGTGGCCGCCAAGAAGGGCATGTCCAAGTCGTCCATCGTAGCGGCGGCACTGGCCTCTTGGCTGTCGCCGGATTCGGGCGACCAGCGCGAGGCCGCCATCGCCAAGCGGCTGGACCGGCTCTCGCGCCAGTTCGAGCGGCTGGAGCGCGACCAAAACATCGAGATCGAGACGCTGGCACTTTTCATCCGCTACTACCTGACCGTCAGCACACCGGTGCCCGAGGGACACCAGGAGGCGGCCCGCGCGCAGGGTAAGGCCCGCTTCGAGCAGTTCGTCGAGCAACTGGGCCGCCACCTGCTGCGTGGCCGCAGTCTGGTGCGCGATGTGATCGAGGAGCTTCACCCGCAGGAACAGGGACTGAACCGGCAACTGGATGAAGCGGCAGGCATGGCAGCCGAACCAGTGGATTCCGGGCAAGCCGACGAAGGGCCGAAGGCATGACGGCCGCACCACCCACCCCCGAGAGGACCACGCTCGATCGCCGGGTCCGCATGCTGCGCACGGCCATGGGGCCAATGATCGCGGCCGCGCTCGAAGACCTGGACGTGGTGGAAGTTCTGCTCAACCCTGATGGCTCGCTATGGTTGGACCGCCTCTCCACCGGGCGGGCGCCGACGGGCGTCACGCTTTCGGCTGCCGATGGCGAACGGATCATTCGCCTGGTGGCGGCCCATGTCGGTGCCGAGGTACACCGGGGCCGGCCACTGCTGACGGCTGAGCTGCCCGAAACGGGCGAACGCTTCGAGGGGGTTCTGCCCCCGGCTGCGCCGGGCCCTGCCTTCGCTCTGCGCAAGCGCGCCGTGGGCGTGATCCCGCTCGAACGCTACGTGGCCGACGGCATGATGACGGCGGAGCAGGCCAGTTTCCTGCGCCAGGCCGTGCACGAGCGGCTGAACATCCTGATTGCGGGAGGCACCAGCACCGGTAAGACCACGCTGGCCAACGCGCTGCTGGCCGAGATAGCCACCACGGGGGACCGGGTGCTGGTGCTCGAAGACACCATCGAGCTGCAATGCGCGGCACGCGACCACGTGCCGCTGCGCACGCGCGCGGGCGCTGTGTCCATGGCCGAGCTGGTGCGCGCCACGATGCGGCTGCGTCCTGACCGCGTGGTGGTGGGCGAAGTACGTGGCGGCGAAGCACTGGACCTGGTCAAGGTCTGGGGCACCGGCCACCCCGGCGGCATCGCCACCATCCATGCCGGGTCTGCCCTCGGAGCGCTACTGCGACTCGAACAGCTGATCCTGGAGGTGGCGGTGAACCCGCCGCGTGCGCTGATCGTCGAAGCGGTCAACGTGGTGATCTACATCGCCGGTCGCGGTCGCAAGCGCCACATCGAAACGATTGCCCGCGTCAGCGGACACGACAGCACTGGCTACCACCTCGGGGCGCTCGATGCGCCCTTCCCGGAGCTGCCAGCGCCATCGCCACTTGCGCCGTTTTCCTCCTCGCCTTCCGTGGCGGATTCCCCTACCTCAACCCTGCCTGGAGAACTTCCATGAGCCCTTCGCTTTCCCTGCGCGCCGTTTCCGATCTGCTAGCAAAATCCTTCACTCGACGGCTCTCGTCTGCCAGCGTGGCAGGCCTGCAGCGCGTCCACCGGCTGATCCAGCCCGCCCGCCAAGGCCTGCTCACCGCTGCCGTGATGCTGAGCTTGGCCGGCACGGCCAAGGCGGCCGGCTCCAGCATGCCCTGGGAGGGGCCGCTGCAATCAATACTGGACTCGATCCAGGGCCCGGTAGCGCGCATCGTGGCGGTGATCATCATCATCGCCACCGGCTTGGCGCTGGCCTTTGGCGATACCTCGGGGGGCTTTCGCAAGCTGATCCAGATCGTCTTCGGTCTGTCGATCGCCTTTGCGGCCTCATCCTTCTTCCTGAGCTTCTTCAGCTTTTCCGGTGGGGCCTTGGTATGAGCGGCGCTGCAGAGCAGGCCAGCCTCGCCAGCGGCTTCGAGATCCCGCTGCACCGCTCGCTGACCGAGCCCATCCTGATGGGCGGCGCGCCGCGCACCGTGGCCATCGCCAACGGCACGCTGGCCGCCGCCGTGGGACTGGGCCTGCAGCTGTGGATTCCGGGCATCGTGTTGTGGATCGTGGGCCATTCGCTGGCGGTCTGGGGCGCGCGGCTCGATCCGCAGTTCATGGCGGTGTTTGCCCGGCACATCAAGCACAAGCCTCTGCTGGACGTGTGAGGAAGACACCATGCTCAACCTCACCGAGTACCGACAACGCCCTGCCCTGCTGGCCGACTGGTTGTCCTGGGCGGGATTGGTCGCCCCCGGCGTGGTGCTGAACAAGGACGGATCGTTCCAGCGCACCGCGCGCTTTCGGGGGCCGGACCTGGACAGCGCAACGCAGGGCGAGCTGGTGGCCACCAGCTCGCGCCTGAACAACGCGCTGCGCCGCCTGGGTTCGGGCTGGGTGCTGTACGTGGACGCCGAGCGCCGGCCGGCCGCGGACTACCCGCGCTCGGACTTCCCGGACGCCCTTTCGTGGCTGGTGGACGAAGAGCGGCGCGCCGCCTTCGAGGAATCGGCCAGCCACTTCGAGAGCCGCTACCACCTCACGTTGCAGTACCTGCCGCCCGAAGAGTCGCGCGCACGAGCCGCCAGCCTGCTCTACGAAAACCGCTCCAGCAACGGTGTGGACTGGCGCGAACGGCTGGCAGCCTTCATCGCAGAGACCGATCGCGTGTTCGACCTGCTCGACGGCGTGATGCCAGAGATCGCCTGGCTGCAGGACGCGGACACGCTGAGCTACCTGCGCACCACGGTGTCGCCACGCACCTACCCGGTGGCCGTGCCCGAAGTGCCCTTCCACCTGGATGCGCTCCTGGCCGATGCTCCCCTGCTCGGCGGTCTGGCGCCCATGCTGGGTGACGCGCATCTGCGGGTGGCCACGGTGCGCGGGTTCCCCACGTCCACCTGGCCTGGTGTGCTGGACGACCTGAACCGGCTGGGCTTCGGGTACCGCTGGTCCACGCGCTTCCTGTGCATGGACAAGGCCGAGGCGGAGAAGGAGCTGGGCCGCCTACGTCGACAGTGGTTTGCCAAGCGCAAGAACGTGCTGGCCCTGTTGCGCGAGACGCTGTTCCAGCAGGAGTCGCCGCTGGTGGACACCGACGCCGGCAACAAGGCCGCCGACGCCGACGCTGCCCTGCAGGAGCTGGGCAGCGACCAGGTGGCCTTCGGCTACGTGACCGCCACGGTCACGGTGCTCGACGCAGACGCAAGCGCAGCCGACGAGAAGCTGCGAATGATCGAGCGCGTGATCCAGGGACGCGGCTTCGTCACCATCCCGGAGACGCTGAACGCGGTGGAGGCCTGGCTGTCGTCGATCCCGGGCAACGCCTACGCTAACGTGCGCCAGCCCATCGTCTCGACGCTGAACCTGGCGCACCTGATGCCGGTGTCAGCCGTGTGGGCCGGACCGGAACGCAACCGGCACCTGGACGGCCCGCCTCTGGTCGTGACCCGCACCGAAGGCTCCACGCCGTTCCGGCTGGTGACCCACGTGGGCGACGTGGGCCACACCCTGGTGGTGGGACCGACGGGCATGGGCAAATCGGTGCTGCTGGCCTTGCTGGCCCTGCAGTTCCGGCGCTACCCCGGTTCGCGCATCTTCGCGTTCGACATGGGCCGTTCGATGCGCGCCACGGTGCTGGGCCTCGGTGGCGAGCACTACGACCTGGGCAGTGACGGCGACATCGCCTTCCAGCCGCTGGCAGGCATCGACCAGGAGGGCTACCGCAGCTGGGCCGCCGAGTGGGTCGAAGGCCGGTTGGTGCACGAGGGCGTGGCCGTGGGGCCGGACGAGAAGGCCGCGATCTGGTCGGCACTGGGCAGCCTAGCCGGCGCGCCGCGCGAGCAGCGCACGCTCACCGGGCTGTCGGTGCTGCTGCAGTCCAATGCGCTGCGCCAGGCGCTCGCGCCCTACGTGCTGGGCGGCGCGCACGGCAAGCTGCTGGACGCCGACCACGACCGCCTGGGCACGGCCGACGTGCAGTGCATCGAGATGGAAGAGCTGATGGGCAGCCGTGCGGCGGTGATGGCCGTGCTGGGCTACCTGTTCGCACGCTTCGAGGCGCGCTTCGATGGTGCCCCCACCCTGCTGATGCTGGACGAGTCCTGGCTGTTCCTGGACGACCCGGTGTTCGCGGCGCGCATCCGCCAGTGGCTCAAGACGCTGCGCAAGAAGAACGTGTCGGTGCTGTTCGCCACGCAAAGCCTAGCCGACATCCAGGGGTCGAGCATCGCGCCGGCCATCGTGGAGAGCTGCGCGAGCCGCATCTTTCTGCCCAACCCGCAGGCCACCGAACCGCAGGTGCGATCGATCTACGAGGCCTTCGGCCTGAACCGCCGGCAGATCGAGATCGTGGCCACCGCCGTGCCCAAGCGCGACTACTACTACCAGTCGCGGCTGGGCAACCGCCTGTTCGACCTGGACCTTGGCCCCGTGGCGCTGGCCTTCGCGGGCGCCTCCACGCCGCAGGACCAGCGCCTGATCGACGAGGTGCTGGCTTCAAACCCACCCGAGAGCTTCGCGCCGGCCTGGCTGCACCGCCGTGGCCTGGACTGGGCGGTCGAACTCTTTCACCAACACACCCACCACCAACCCGGGCATGCCCGACCTTCAGGAGAAACGCCATGAGCTTTCAGTTCCCCACCCGCGCCCTCAAGACCCGCCTGACAGCGCTGGCCACCGCCGCCGCGCTGACCCTGGGCGTCACGCAGCCCGCGCACGCACTCTTCGGCGTAGGCGACATCGTGCTGGACCCGGTCAACCTGGTGCAGAACACCATGACCGCCGCGCGCACGCTGGAGCAGATCAACAACCAGATCCGCCAGCTGCAGAACGAGGCGCAGATGCTGATCAACCAGGCGCGCAACCTGGCGAGCCTGCCGTTCAACGTGGTCAACCGCCTGCGGTCGACGCTGGACACGACGCGGCAACTGATTGCCCAGGCCCAGGGCCTGGCCTACCAGGTATCGAACCTCGACGCCGAGTTCGCCCGCCTCTATCCCGAGCAGTACGCCGCCACCGTGAGCGGCAACCAGATGTTCCAGGACGCGCGCCAACGCTGGAAGAACACGCTCACCGGCCTGCACACCGCCATGCAGATGCAGGCTCAGGTGTCGCAGAACCTGAGCCAGGACGAAGGGGTGCTGGCCGACCTGGTCAGCCAGAGCCAGTCGGCCACCGGCGCGCTGCAGGCCATGCAGGCCACCAACCAGCTGCTGGCCCTGCAGGCCAAGCAGTCCATCCAGTCTCAGCAGCTGATGCTGACGCAGGACCGTGCTGCCTCGCTGGAACTGGCCCGGCAGGCCGCGGCCATCGAGCGCGGCCGCGAGGTGACACGCCGCTTCATCGGCAGCGGAACGGGCTACACGCCGCAGGGTGTGAGCTTCTACGGCCACTGAACCACCGGGAGCCCTGCCATGAACGACGTCGCCGTCATCGACCGCTTCCTGAACACCTTCTCCACCTACATCGACTCGGGTTTCGGGTTGCTGAACGGCGAGGTCGCCTTCCTCACCGCCACGCTGGTGGCCATCGACATGACCCTGGCCGGCCTGTTCTGGGCCATGGGCCATGCCACTGGCCAGGGCGAGGACGTAATGGCGAAGCTGATCCGCAAGGTGCTTTACGTGGGTGCCTTCGCCTACATCATTGGCAACTTCAACAGCCTGTCGGGCATCGTGTTCCACTCGTTCGCCGGCCTGGGCCTGCAGGCCAGCGGCTCGGGCATGAGCCTGGCCACCTTCCTGCAGCCGGGCCACCTGGCCAAGGCCGGCATCGATGCGGCGGCCCCCATCCTGCAGCAGATCAGCGACCTGTCCGGCTTTCCGGAGGTGTTCATCAACATCGCTCCCATCGTGGTGCTGTTCCTGGCCTGGCTCACGGTGATCGTGAGTTTCTTCGTGCTGGCCGTGCAGCTCTTCGTGACACTGCTGGAGTTCAAGCTGACGACGCTGGCCGGCTTCGTGCTGGTGCCCTTTGCCTTGTGGAACAAGACCACCTTCCTGGCCGAGAAGGTACTGGGCAACGTGGTGTCATCGGGCATCAAGGTGCTGGTGCTCGCGGTGATCGTGGGCATCGGCACGGGGTTGTTCGCCCAGTTTCAGACAGCACCGGCAGAGCCCTCCATCGACCACGCGTTGGTGGTGATGCTGGCCTCGCTCTCGTTGCTGGGGTTGGGCATCTTCGGGCCCGGCATCGCGAGCGGCCTGGTGTCCGGCGCGCCGCAACTGGGTGCGGGCGCGGCTGCAGGCACAGCGCTGGGCGCCACGGGTCTGGCGGTGGCCGGTGGCGCTGCAGTGGCGGGTGCCGGTGCGGCCGTGGCCGCCGGCACACGCATGGCGCCCGGCGCTGCACGGGCCGCGATCGGCAGTGGCGCTTCGGCGGCCCGTTCAGCCAGTGGCCTCGCGGCCGGCGCGAAATCCGCCTATGAGGCCGGCGCTGCTGCGTCCTCGGGCGGTCCGCTGCGCGCCGCCGGTGCCGGCGTCGCCAACGTGGCCCGCACAGGCGCCAGCGCGGTGGGGCAAAAGCTGGCCGAAGGCGCTAAGGCCGTGAAGGACAAGGTCTCGGGCTTCGTGGCGGAGGCTGCCGCGCCAGCTGCTGCCGGCGCCGAGTCGACCGCCACGGCTTCCTCCAAACCGCCCCCAGCCACCGAGCCGGCCTGGGCGCAGCGCATGCGCCGGCGCCAGCAGATGGGGCGCGCCGCCACGACGGCCGCGCACACCCTGCGCGGTGGCGATGGGGGCGGCTCGGGCAGCGGGCCCAGCCTTCGTGATTCGGATTCCTGAGGAGAACCCAGCATGCGATTCAAACGACCGCAGGTGCGCTATGCCGACACGCCGCAGCCTGCCACCCCCTACCAATCGGCCGCGCAGGCATGGGACGAGCGCATCGGATCGGCCCGCGTGCAGGCCCGCAACTGGCGCCTGATGGCCTTTGGCTGCCTGTCGCTGGCCTTGCTGATGGCCGGCGGTCTGGTCTGGCGCTCGGCGCAATCTATCGTGACCCCCTACGTGGTGGAGGTGGATCAGGCAGGCCAGGTGCGCACCGTGGGCGAAGCCGCGTCACCCTACCGCCCCGGCGATGCGCAGATCGCGCACCACCTGGCCCGCTTCGTGACGCTGGTGCGTTCGCTGTCTATCGACCCGATCGTGGTGCGGCAGAACTGGCTGGACGCCTACGACTACACGACCGACCGCGGGGCCGCCGTGCTCAACGAATACGCCCGCACCAACGATCCCTTCGTGCGGGTAGGCAAGGAGTCGGCGACGGTGCAGATCACCAGCGTGGTCCGGGCCAGCGACGCCTCGTTCAACGTGCGCTGGACCGAGCAGCGCTTCGTCAACGGCGCACCGACCGGCACAGAGCGGTGGACGGCCGTGGTCTCGACCGTGCTTCAGACGCCGCGCACCGAGCAGCGTCTGCGCAAGAACCCCCTGGGCATCTACGTCAACGGCCTGTCCTGGAGCCGCGAACTGGATGCGAACGAAGGAAGCAAACCATGAACAACCCGAACCCGACCCAGCGCATGCTCTTCAGTGCGATCGCTGTTGCCGCCACCCTGATGGGTTGCGCGTCGCAAGGCACGCCACCACCCGTGATCCCGCTGGACGAGCCCGTGATGGCGCAGCCCCTGCCCGAGCCGCCCAAGCCGGTGGAGGTGGTCGCAGTGCCGCAAGTGCTGCCCATGCCCTCGCAGATGAAGCCTCTGCCTGCGGCGCAGGACAAACCGCCCGCGTCCGAGCCCGTGGATGAACGACTGCGGGTATCGCGGGCGAACGAAGAGGCCCGGGTGGCACCGACACGGGATGGCTACGTCAATGCGATCCAGGTCTGGCCCTACACTGACGGTGCGCTGTACCAGGTCTACGCAGCGCCGGGGCGCGTGACGGTGATTTCGCTGCAGGCGGGCGAAGAGCTGGTCACGGTAGCGGCCGGCGACACGGTGCGCTGGATCGTGGGCGACACGTCCAGCGGATCGGGCAATGCGCTGCGCGCGAACGTGCTGGTCAAGCCGGTGCGCACTGGCCTGAAAACCAATCTGGTCGTCACCACCAATCGGCGCACCTACCTGATCGAGCTGACCTCGACCGAGAAGGCATGGATGGCCTCGGTGTCCTGGGACTACCCCAAAGACCGCATGTTGGCCTTGCAACGGCAGGCCCAGGCAGCGCAGGCGGCAGCACCGGTGGACGCCGGGCTGTCGCTGGAGCGCCTGCGCTTTCGCTACGCGATCAGTGGCAGCACGCCGCCGTGGAAGCCCCTGCGGGCCTTCGACGATGGCGACAAGGTCTACATCCAGTTCCCGGCCGGCATCGCACAAGGCGAGTTGCCGCCGCTGTTCGTCATCGGCGCGCAGGGCGACGGGCAGCTGGTGAACTACCGCTTCCGCTCGCCCTACTACATCGTCGACCGCCTGTTTGGTGCGGCGGAACTGCGACTGGGCGCCGACAAGGGCGACGTGGTCCGTATCGAGCGCACGGATGGATGGCCGCCGACCACTCGGAGGAACTGAACATGTCCATGCACGACCCCGCACCGTCAGGTGCGCCTGGCCGCCCTGCAGCGGCCAAGGTGTCGCCCGAATCGATGGCGCTGCGCGCCCAGCCACGCCCGGTGACCCGACTCAATCGCGGCAGTCTCGCGCTGCTCGCGGGCCTGCTAGCCTTGGGCGTGCTGGGAGCAACGGTCTGGTCGCTGCAGCCCAAGCCTCGCCGGGAGTCCAACGAGCCAGCCGAGCTGTTCAATGTTGATCGCGTCTCGCGCTCCGAAGGCCTGGGGCAGTTGCCGGCGGATTACTCCAAGTTGCCGCAACCCGCCCCGGCACCGGTGCCGGAGTTGGGGCCACCCTTGCCCGGCGACCTGGGCCCAGCCATCGTCAGGTCACAACAGCCGGTGATCCCGAGCTATTCGCCACCGGGACACGACCCTGCCGCGTCAGAGCGCGATGCCCGGCGCAAGGAGTCCGAGCAGGCTGCTGCTGCGTCGGTGTTCTTTCGCAATGGTTCGCAGCGCGCGGCAACTGCTGCGCCGAACGCTGCGGCGGCTGGCACCCAGAGCTCGGTGCCCAGCGGCATGGCGGGTTTTGACCCCATGGCAGCTGGCCCCGCGTCCACGCCAGCGCAGACCGACGGTGCCGACGCCACGGCGTCACAGAACCGCCAAGACCAAAAGGAGGCTTTCCAGAAAGCCGCTTCCACGGAAACACGCAATTCCGGCTCACTGCAACTGCCCGCATCGCCGTATCAGGTGATGGCGGGGACGGTGATTGCCGGGGCCTTGGTCACCGGCATCCAGTCCGACCTGCCCGGCGACGTGATCGCCACGGTCACCGAGCCGGTCTACGACACCGCAACCGGCAAGCACCTGCTGATCCCGCAGGGATCTCGCATCCTCGGGCGCTACAACAGCCAGGTGAGCTATGGCCAGAGCCGGGTGCAGGTGGTGTGGAACCGGGTGATCCTGCCCGACACGTCGTCACTGACACTGGACAACCTGGTGGGTTCCGACCCTGCCGGCCGGGCCGGGCTCGAAGATGGCGTGGACTGGCACTGGGATCGCGTCTTCGCAGGGGCCGCACTGACCTCGCTGCTGGGCATCGGTGCCGAGCTGGCCGCCCCCGAAAACCGCCAGGACGGCAACCGCATCGTGATCGCGGGGCGCGACAGCCTGCAAGACAGCGTGAACCAGATTGGCCAGGAGGTGACTCGGCGCAACCTGAACATCCAACCAACACTGACCGCGCGACCGGGTTTGCCCATGCGCGTCATCGTCAACCGAGACCTGGTGCTGCGGCCCTACCAGCCACTGTTCTTTGTTCGAGGAGCGCCGCGATGAGCACGAGCACGAGCACTAGGCTGCGCCTGGGGCCCCTGCCCAAGACAGAGAGCGTCAAGCTGACCTTCACTTGTCCGTCGGACCTGAAAGCCGAGCTGGATCGCTACGCCGCTCTGCACGCGCAGACCTATGGCGAGGCGACGGATGCTCTGGCGCTGATTCCGCACATGCTGGCGGAGTTCATGGCCAGGGACCGAGGATTCCGGCGAGGAGATGCCAAAGGTAAGACTCCATTGGCGTCGACCAAGTCGGCCGATGCTGGCAGGGCATTGGAATGACCTGTATGGTAAGAGCGCATGAGCCCACCCGGCCAAATCTTGGTATGGGCCGTAGCCGAAAAGCGCCGATCAAGCGTTTCGCCGAAGTCATCAGTTGCAGCGAGAACGCGGCACACCACAAAGTCAAGAATGGCGCGTGGGTGGGCAGCAGCTTCATGGTGTTCGATGCGCCCGAGCGCCGCGAGCACCATCAGCAAGGCGGTGCGGCATGACCGACGAAACGATCAACGCCGAACAGTGCGCCGAGCTCCTGCACTGCACCGAGCAACGAATCGAGGAACTGACCCGAACCGGCGAGCTGCCGGGGATGAAATTCGGCCGCGGCTGGATCTACGTGAAGGCCGACCTGCTGGCCTACATTGCCGATCGCGCCCGGAAAGAGGCGGAAGAGCGGCGCCAGGACCTCAACGCACGAAAGTCGGTCCCGCGCCTGGACATACCGGTCAAGCCGCGGCGACAGACGCCTCCACCGCTTCCGGTGCCGGCCAAAGCCTTTGCGCAAGGTCCACGCCCCTGAAGCTGGCGTAGCGCTGGGCCATCACCGAGCCCGGCTTCCATCCCATGATCTTGTTCAGCTCCTCCAGACGGAACAGATCGCGCCCGTCTTTGTCTTTCAGCTCCAGCCATCGGCACGTCGCTTCGTGTCTCAGGTCGTGTTCATGAAGGCCAACGATGTCCATGTACTCGAAAGCGATCCTGAAACGGAATGACAGCCGTTGACTGGTACGCACCAAGCCCTTTTTCCCTTCCTCGACCCCCTCCTCGTTGAGGAACGGGAAGAGGTGTGCGTCGGGTTCAAACGGTGGACGCGATGCAAAGTACAAGGAGAGCGTCTGATGCACTTCGGGACGCATCGGGACATCTCGATAAGAAATCTTCCCACGCCACTGCTTGGTCTCCTTGGCATGGATCACCTTGTTCTGCATGTCAATCTGGCCCCTGGTCAGGGTGTACGCCTCTCTGAGCCGCAGTCCCGTGTTCAGGATCAGCAGGTACAAGGTCAACAGCGCATCGCCTCCCTTGAGTTCGAGGCCGCGCGAGCGATCCGGCCGCTCATAGCCCGACAGCACCGCCACGATCTTCTCGTGCTCCCCTGGCAGCAGGCGCCTGTCGCGCGCCACGTTCACCTTCACCTTGCCTCCCTTGGCTTTCGCCATCTGGGCATCGAGGTCGGTATAAGTCGAGTAGCCCTTGGGCAGCAGCTTCACGGGGTTGCTGATCTTGACGTTCACGTGGTGCCGCAGGTACTCGTCAATGGCCCGGCTCAGCGCCTGAATGCGGTGCTTGATGGACGAAGGGGACAGGTTCTTCTCCACCTTCAGGGAACGGAGATAGCCGGTCAACCATTTGTAGTTGGCATCCGAGAACCGCACCGAACCCACCTCGCGCGTCAGCGTCTTGAGCGTGAGAATTTGCGAAGGCGCCGCGAAGCCGCTATCCGACCACTCTCCAAGAATGCGCAGCAAGCGCACGCCATCGCCGGGAGACGTGGGGGCAGTCAGTTCTGCCGGCGGCGGGATGTCCGCATGCTTCATCAGCTTCCACTGCCGCCCGTAAGCAATGGCTTCGGCCTCGGTGTCGAAGGTGAAGTACTTGCGCCCGTTCGGAAGCGATGGGTGCCTCAGCCCTATTTCCCACTTCCCCGATGGCTTCAGTCTGGGTTTTGCCATGCCACATCTCCATCGTGTCAACGAGATGGATCATCGCATGATCTGATTGAGTTTCAGCCGCCATTTTGTGGCGTCTGTGGATGCTTCTGAGGCTTCTCTCAGCCTCCATAAACTCAATAAGTTATTGATTTATATGGATATCAAAAATGAAGGCAAACACAGAGATCAGCTACAAGATCGAACTGATTCAGCGCCCTGAACACGCTGAAGGTGGTGGACTGCGGTAAACCTGAACCAGCGGGCGCCTGCCCTTCGCCCATGAAAAAGCCCGGCCAGGCCGGGCTTTTTCATGGGCGAAGCAGACCTCGGCGGAAGTCACTCCACAATCGTGACTTCCACGCGTCGCGCTTCAGCAGCGCTGCCCGAACCAGTGCTCACTTCAGGCTTCTTGAGCTCCATCGCCGACTCGGCCACACCTGCAGCCAACAGCGCATCGCGCACAGCGATGGCTCGCTTCCTGGCCAGTTCCGCATTCTGGGTGGCGCTACCGGTTGAATCATGGAAACCCGACAAAACCAGGCGTTTCCCATTTTTGCCAGCGGCAATGGCGTCGCCCAAAGCGGCCAGTGCGCCGGAGGGAAGGTCAGACTTGGCCGAGGCGAAATAAAACTTCACCACACCGTTTTCCATCACCACGCTGGCTTCATCGCCCGAGGCGGCTGGCGCAGGCATCTCAGTTGCGGCCTCACCGCTTGCGGCCGAATCAACCGCGCCACCTGCGGCTTGCCCCGTCGCAGCGGCGTCAGCCGTTGCGCCGGTGGCTGCGCCAGTGGCTGCGCCAGTCAATGCGCTCACGGCGCCTTGCACGGCGGTAGACGCATCTGTACCAGTGGCCTCAACCGTGGACATGGAGGAGGCCTCGGCGCCCTGCCCTGCGGTCGAACCACTGCGCGCTTTGTGAATACCCATGCCCAGCGCCAGGCCAACGGCCAGCAAAATGGTAGAAATCAACACCACCGCAACAACGCGGGTGTCTTGGTCGTTATCTTGAGAAGACATGGGGGGCACACTCCGTGAGAAATAATTGGAAAACAAATCTCTGCCCTGCGCCACTTGAACGGCCGCACGGCAGACAACCCGTAATTGTAGATGTCCACCGCTGACACCCGCCTTTCCGCCGCCGCCAAGCCTCGCAACCCCTGGGACCCCGCACAGCGCGATGGCCAGCGCATGTTTGCCGAGATGGTGGCCCAGTGGCGTGCCCAGGGACCACGCCCCGATTTATGGGTTTTTGGTTACGCTTCACTGGTCTGGCGCCCCGAGTTCAGGGCCGCCGAACAGCGGCTGGCGAATGTGCCGGGCTACCACCGCTGCCTCAAGATGTGGAGCAGGGTCAACCGGGGCACCTACGAGCGCCCAGGCCTCGTATTCGCCTTGATGGCCGGGGGGAGCTGCCACGGCGTGGCGCTGCGCCTGCCCCACGACGAGGTCGAGGGCATGTTGCCCACCCTGTGGGCCCGCGAAATGCCCAACCCGGTATACGACCCCAAATGGGTCATGTGCGATACCGCCCAAGGCCGGGTGCGCGCACTGGCGTTCACGCTCTCGCGCCAAAGTCCCAGCTTCACCGGCACACTCAGCAACGAGCAATACCGGCAAATTTTTACCCATTCAACCGGCCGCTACGGCACCACGCTCGATTACGCGCAGCAAACACTGGAAGCCCTGGACACCCACGGCATCAAAGACCATGCACTCGCCCGGCTGTTGCGCCAGTGCGCCCCAACCGATTGATCTTGCGCAAAGGCATCCCGCGCCTTGCTGCCTATACTGAATTCACCATGAACATTGCCGACCTGCGCAAGAGCTACGAAAAAGCCGAACTCAGCGAATCCGCCTCCCAGGCCGATCCACTGAAACAATTTGACCAGTGGCTCAACGAAGCCATCCAGAGCGAAGTGCCTGAGCCCAACGCCATGACGCTGGCCACCGTGGGCTCTGATCTGCGCCCCAGCACCCGCATCGTGCTGATCAAAGGCTTCGACGAACGCGGCATCGTCTGGTACACCAACTACGGCAGCCGAAAAGGCCAGGAACTCGCAGGCAACCCTTTTGCGGCCCTGCAGTTTCATTGGGTCGAACTCGAGCGCGTGGTGCGCATCCAGGGCCTGGTGGAAAAGGTCAGCGACGAAGAAAGCGACAGGTACTTCCACAGCCGCCCCCTGGACAGCCGCATCGGCGCATGGGCCAGCCCACAAAGCCAGGTGATCAATGGCCGTGGCGTTCTGGTGGCCAATGCCGCGAAATACGGCGCCCAGTTCCTGCTCAAGCCACCGCGCCCACCCCACTGGGGCGGCTACCGCTTGAAGCCCGACACCTGGGAGTTCTGGCAAGGCCGCAAGAGCCGTCTGCATGACCGCCTGCGCTACTCCCTGCCACCAACAAACGGTGACGCTGCGTGGTTGAGGGAACGGCTGGCGCCTTGAAACGCCCTGGGGCGGTGCAGCATGACGCCCAAGGTTCTCACGGATTCTGGGGGTGGATATCGCATCTCCGTTCAGAACGCTGACCCAACGCAATGGTGAACTGGATTGAAACTCGCCATGTGAGATCAAAAAGTCACAACCAGGAAAAGCCAGGCCTTGATGGAATTGGATTGACCCCTATAAAGGTTACCAGCCAGACGCCGAATTTCACTAACAAATGAAGTTTTCGCCGCCAATCATAACGACTCCGATTTTTCTTGAAAGCTTCATCCAATGCAAATCCAAAGAGCATTTCAAACCGGATCCACATCCACAAAAATTGCCGTTGCTTTGTGTATTATTTCGGCAACCGCATTCTTTGTCACAAGGTCGCTTGGAGACCCCCAATCCAAAGCAGATGCCATGCTCTCCATTGGCAAGCAGATTGGCGATGCAAACATCCAACTACATAATGACACCGGATGCTTTGCGAGCAAGCCCGCCGTGTTGTTTGATAAGGCTACGGCATCGATCGCAGCAAACAACTTCTGCAACCGACCGCTCGACGGCAGTTGGAAAGGCCCATATATGGCGCCATTTCCAATCAAGTCCGATGGAAATCTGGTAGCAAATGATATCTCCGCCGAAGTGACCGCAGCATTACCGAATTCCATCAACATGAATGGCAGAAAGAAATTTTTTATTCGTTTCAATAACGTGCCAAAGGGTGTTCTGAAACAGGCCTTGATTGAGTGCAATGGTGACAATGAAAATCAAGGGGATTTTCAGTTTGACCGATGCAGAACGACAGTCAATTTGGCCGATGATCTTCCAGGAGATTTTGAAATCGTTTACAGTTCGATTTAAAAAATTCATGGTCAGGATGAATTTCCTGGTACTCAAAAGTGCTTGAAAAACCAGGCCTCGCATGGGGCCAGCCTAGCAAAGGCGGGCAATGGCCGCAGCGTTCTGGTGGCCAACGCCGCTCAATACGGCGCCCCGTTCGTGCTCAGGCTGCCCTGCTCGCCACACCGGGATGGCCACCATCTGAAATCCAACACCTGAGCGCTCTGGCAGCGGCGCAAGACCAAGGCTGCATGCCGGTCGAGGCTGTGCTGGCGAGGGTATGGGCCTGGATGGCTGCAGGAGCGGCCTGCGCCCTGAAACTGCCGGCACTGGCGATCGCAGGTGAGCCACGACGAAGGGTTCAAGGCCCCACACCGCTTTCATTTGACCGGTTGATCCGATTCCTGAGTTTCATTCGAACGCTCGGCCCTGACCGGCTTGGCGTTCAGTCGGTTCATGCGGACTTGCCAGTCGGACAAAAAGTCTCTCCGCCATTTGCTGACTGTTTTCGCGCCGTTCCAGCCATGGCCCACCACCGGCGGTTCACGACGGTCATGCCAGTAGGTTGGGCGCTTGTCCGGAAAGGGCCGAAAGAAAGATCCACCCCAGTGCTCGGTCTCGGGATGCTCGGCATCCCCGTGCAACAGGTACAAGACGCTGGGTGTGTCACCCATCTTGATATCGGCTTGTTTGCCCATGAAGAAATCGCCGAGCTGCCCATGACCCTTCACGTGTTTCGCAGGAAAATCGAGAGGCCCAAACTCGCCACTTTGAATGCCACCGAGGTACATGCCCCGAAAGCTGGTGTCGTTCTCGATCCACCATAGATCGGGGTGGCTGTTGAACAAATAGTTCCGTGCCTTTCGGTCTTGCTGGGTGTTCCATGAACCAATCGAATAGATGCGCAGCTTGCCCTTGATGCCCGGGCGGCTGTGCACCGCCTGAGCCACATCGGTGATGGCACCCCACACCAGCACATAAAGAGGTCGCGGGTCCTCGACCAGCGACCTTTCGATGATCAGCCTTGCGCCATCACTGATGTCCGCGGAAGGCGTATCCCCTGATTGAGCGACGACCGCCCCTTGCCTGACCACCTCGCGCAACGATTCAGGCTCGGGATAGTCATCCGACCATGCGCGGAGGTTTGGAAAGTCCACCTCATACGCCGCAATGCACGAATAAATGTCGATGGCACGGCCTTTGCCCGGTGGCGAGCTGATCAAGCCTTCCGTCTGGAAAGCGTCGGCATAGACCAGATAGTGAACCATGGATTGAAAGTCATCAGGATCACTTCCACCAATATCTGTGGACACAACAACTCGCGGCTTTCCGGTAGCCCCCATTTGACCCGCGAAGGCTAACGAGGACATCGTCATGGCCAAGGCCAAAAAAACGGTGGCGAGTTTCAAAGAGGGTCCGATGTCAATGTACTGTGTGGCGATAGGCGGCTACGAATTGCCGCCGCACCCAGTGAGCTGCGGCCTGGGCTGCCAGGGTGACGATATCGCAAGAGTTTGCATGATGCACCTCTCTGACGAAACCAGGACCGGTGCCGTGCTGCGGTGGCGCCGCCCGACCGGAGCTGAAGGACGCCTCCAGGTCTGAACGTGCAGGCAACGCCCGGACATCACGATCGAACCGGGATGACTGCCCGGCCACCACGGGTCCGGCAAACCTGACAATCCGCCGTCTGCGACTTGCCGCGAATGCAGGCTGCGGTCTGCCTATCGCATCGTTGTCGATTCACTCGCCGAGTAAATGGCGCTGAATCAACTGATCTTGCACACCGGCCAGTGCAACGGATGGCACCACACCCGGTTCAACCTCCGCCAGCGGCACCAGCACAAACGCCCGTTCCCACATGCGCGGATGCGGAACAGTCAGATGCGGTGAATCGATGCGGGCAGCACCAAACAGCAGCAGGTCCAGATCGAGCGTGCGCGGGGCATTCAGATAGGGGCGTTCGCGCCCGGCCGCCTGTTCGATCTGCTGCAGAGCCAACAGCAGACCCGGGGCGGTGAACTGTGTGACCACTTCGGCCACTGCGTTGACATAGTCCGGGCCGCTGGAATCGACCGGGGCCGTTCGGTACAGGCTGGAGGCTTTGACCAACCGGGTGCCCGGCAGCTGGTTCAAGGCGGTCAGGGCATCTCGCAAAGTCTGGGCAGCATCGCCCAGGTTCGCTCCCAGGGCCACGTAGGCGGTGACGGGCTGGCGCGGCGCCACCATATGCGTTAAGGCTTCGGCGCCTCAGTCGCTGCCGCCACCGGCAGCGGGGGCAGCACCGCCTTCACCACCACCCGACGGCTTGCGACGGCGACGGCGGCGTTTTTTCGGTGCCGCTGTGGCCTCGCCACCTTCGCCGGAGGACTCCCGCACGTCATCACCGGAAAGGTTGCTGGCTTCGTCGTCCACATCGTCCGAGCGGAAACGGGGATCGGCTTGCGGCGCTTCGCCGGTGTTCGCCGGGTGGTCCACGTCGGTTCGCTTCACCCGGCGTGGTTTGGGCGAGCCAGGTTTGCCCTGGTTTTCCTTGCGCTGCGCATCGACCATGTCTTCGCGCACGTCATCACTGGCGTGCTGGAAGGTTTCCCACCAGTGGGCCAGTTCTTCCTCGATTTCGCCCACCTGGGCGCGCAGGCGCATGAAATCAAAACCGGCGCGGAAACGTCCCTGGTCGACAAGGCTGAAAGGCGACGTGCCCACCCGTTTTTCGAAACGCGGCTGCATCATCCAGATTTCGCGCATGTCGGTGCCCAGCTTGCCCCGGCCTGATACATCGCCAATGCGGTTGTCGAAGGCCTCGTCCACCGCGTCTTGCAAGGCAGCGAAAGGTGGTGGCGGGCGCTGGTTGCCGCGCGGCTGCAGGCGCTTGTTCCAGCCTTTGTGCACATCGGCCCATAACACGCAGGCCAGCAGGAAACTGGGCGCCACGGGCTTGCCTTCGCCCACACGTCGATCGGTGTCTTGCAACGCCATCTTGACGAACGGGTCGTTCGCCCGCTCCACCACCACGTCGAGCAAGGGGTAGATGCCGGTGGCCAGGCCCGTGGCCTTGAGTTGTTCGATGCTGGCCAGCGAATGGCCGGTTTGCAAGAGCTTGAGCATTTCGTCGAACAAGCGGCTTTGCGGCACATCGGCCAGCAGGTTGCGCGAAGCAACCAGTGGCTCCAGCGTCTTGGCGTCGATTTTGAAACCCAGGGCGTTGAGCTTGGCCGCGAAACGCACGGCGCGAATGATGCGCACCGGGTCTTCGCGGTAGCGCGTGGCCGCATCGCCGATCATGCGCAGGGTTTTCTTCTTCGAGTCGCGGATGCCGTGGTGGAAATCGACCACGATTTGCGACTCGGGGTCGTAGTACATGGCGTTGATCGAAAAGTCGCGGCGGGCCGCGTCTTGCTCGATGGGGCCCCAGACGTTGTCGCGCAATACGCGCCCGCTGGCATCCACCGCGTGTTTCATTCCCGAGAGCTCACCCTTGCTGGTGCGCTCGTTGCCTTTGACCTGTTCGGCGTCGGCGCTGTCGAGGTAGGCCCGCATAGTGGAGACTTCGATCACTTCGTGTTCCCGGCCGCGGCCGTAGATCACATGTACGATGCGAAAGCGCCGTCCAATGATGAAGGCCCGTCGAAAGAGGCTCTTGACCTGCTCGGGCGTGGCGTTGGTGGCCACGTCGAAATCCTTGGGCCTCAAGCCCAGCAGCAGGTCCCGCACTGCCCCGCCGACCACGTAGGCCTCATAGCCAGCCTTTTTGAGCGTGTGCACCACGTCGAGCGCGCGCTCGTCGACCAGTTTGCGGTCAATACCGTGCACTTCCACCGGCACGTCTTCGCGTTTGCCGAATTTTGAAACCTTGGCAGGCTTGGGGGCGCTGGTCTTGCCCAGCAGCTTGTCGATGAATTTTTTGATCATTCGAATAAGTTGAGAATGCGCCAGCCACGCTCTGCGGCAATGGCCTTGAGCCGGTCGTCCGGGTTGGTCGCCACGGGCTCTTGCACTTTTTCCAGCAGAGGCAGGTCGTTGATCGAGTCACTGTAGAAGCTGCTGTGTGTCACATCGGCCCAGGAAAGGCCGCGGGCAACCAGCCATTGTTCCACACGCGCCACTTTGCCCTCGCGAAACGAGGGCGTGCCCGCAATTTCGCCGGTGGGCTCGCCTCGGGCATCACGCGCCAGATCGACCGCCATCAGCTCCTTGACACCAAAGACCTGGGCGATCGGGCGGGTCACGAATTCGTTGGTCGCGGTGATGATGACCACCTCGTCGCCCGCAGCCTGGTGCTGTTTCACCAGCGCCAACGCCGCAGGCTTGATGGCCGGGCGGATCACTTCGTTCATGAAGCGCGCGTGGGCGGCATTGGCTTTGGCGAGGCCCTGCTCGCGGATGGCGCCAGTGGCAAAACGGATGTATTCGGCAATATCAAGCGTGCCGGCTTTGTATTGCTCGTAGAAGGCGTCGTTCGCGCGGGTATGGCCTTCGGCATCGCGCCAACCCAATTCAACGGTGAACTGGCCCCAGCTGTAATCGGAATCCAGCGGGAGCAGGGTGTGATCGAGATCGAACAGCGCTAATTTCAAAAGAAGACTTTCAGAAAGAGAAGGTGCGTATCACTGGTTTTCCAGCATCGATTTGATGAGCGGAATGGTGATAGCGCGCTGGGTTCGCAAGGCGTAACCGTCGAGCTGATCGAGCAGCATCATCAGGCTGGAGAGATCGCGCGAGAAGCGGTTGAGCATGTAGTCCATCACGTCATCGCTCAGAAACACGCCGCGTTCATCGGCCGCCCTGCGCAAGACAGAGCGCCTTTCGCTCTCACCCAACGCATGCAACTGAAAAATGTGGCCCCAGCCCAGCCGGGTGCGCAGGTCTTCGCGCAGCTTCAAATCGGCCGGTGGCCGGTCGGCAGCAGCCAGAACCCACCGCGCAGAGCCATGGGCCGGACTCTGGGCGTTGACGAACCAGTTGAAGGCAACAGCCTGTTGCTCGGCGGTGTAGAGCTGGCAATCGTCGAGCAAGACCACCTCCCAGCGGTCGTCGAACTCGCCGGGGTGCAACACCGCGGCGTCGAGCCAGCCCACGCGGTGGCCATGGTCGCGCAGCGCTTCGCGCACGGCGCGCAGCAAATGGCTCTTGCCGGCACCGCTTTCGCCCCACAGCAGGGTAGGCACGGGAGAGCGCCTGTCGTTTCCGGTCCACAGCTTCACGTGTTCCAGCGCGGCTTCGTTGCCGGCGGCCACGAAATTCGCAAGGGATGGCAGGGGCGCCAATCCGATGTCCAGCGCCATTTGCTGCATCGGAGGCTGAACAGCGCCTGAACTCATGCCGCTTCGTCCTTCTTCTGGGCTGAAATGCCAGGGCTTTCCAGATAGAGCTCACTGGCGAGGTAACTGGCCTTTGCGCGGCGAATCGCCACCAGCAGCACCGCGCTGGCGGGCAAGGCAATCAACACGCCGACAAACCCAAACAGCTGGCCAAAGGCCATCAAGGCAAAAATCACCGCAATGGGATGCAGTCCGATGCGCTCGCCGAGCAATCGCGGCGTCACATACATGCTCTCAATGGTCTGACCGATGATGTACACCGCGCCCACCAGCGCCACGCCAAGCAAGGCCTGGAACTGCAACACCGCCGCAAGCAGGCCCATCACCAGTCCCAGGCCAAATCCCAGGTAAGGCACAAACACCGCCAAACCTGTGAACACGCCAATAGGAAGCGCCAGCTTGAGTCCCACCAAAGCCAGGCCCACGGTGTAGAACACCGCCAGTACCGCCATCACCAGCAACTGCCCGCGCAGGTACTGGCCCAGCACCTCATCGGTTTCGTCCAGAAAACTCTGCACCTTGGCGCGCCACCGGGGCGGAATCAGGCCCTTGACGCGTTCGACCATGTTGGACCAGTCCAGCAGCAGGTAATAGGCCACGATGGGGGTGAGCACCAGGTTGCCAAACACCGCGGCCAAGGCGCTACCGCCGATCCGAAGCGACGACATCAAGCCACCCAGCAAATCACTTTCATGGCCCGCAACCAGCTCACGCAGCCAGACACGGAACTGCCCCACATCGACCTGGACGTCCACGCCAAACCGCGCCGCCAGCGGAATCAGCGTGTCGTTGAGCCGTTCCAGCAAGAGTGGCAGCTGCTCTTTCAGCAAAGGCACCTGCTTGGTGATCACAGGCACGATCAGCAACACCACGGCCGCCAATACCAGCAGCAGCATGAATATGGCCACGCCTGCACCCAGCCAGCGCGGGCAACGCCATGCATGCAGCCGCTCAACCAGCGGATGCAACGCGTAGGCCAACACCGCCGCCAGCAAGAACGGCATCAACACCGGCGCCAGCAGCGACAGCAGCAACCAGCTGACCAGCGCGATCGCGCCCCAGGAGGCAGCACGCAATTGATTCGGGGTGAGGTTCATTCGGGGATTTCAGGTGAATCGGGTTCGCTGGACGTCGCCACGGAAGCAGCGCAGGGGCAAACCCTTAAAATCAAGGTCAAATTCTAGTCGGCACCCTCCCTGGGCTGCCAACGCCCTTTTCTCCACCGCCTGCGGCCAGCCCTTTCATGACCTCCAACACCTCCACCCCCCTCTCCTACAAAGACGCTGGCGTCGACATCGTGGCCGGCGATGCACTGGTGGAACGCATCAAACCCCTGGCCAAAAAGACCATGCGCGAAGGCGTGATGGCCGGTATCGGTGGTTTTGGCGCCCTGTTTGAAGTACCCAAGCGCTACAAGGAGCCAGTTCTCGTGAGTGGCACCGACGGCGTCGGGACCAAGCTCAAACTGGCTTTTGAATGGAACATGCACGACACCGTGGGCATCGACCTGGTGGGCATGAGCGTGAACGACGTGCTGGTGCAAGGCGCAGAACCCCTGTTTTTCCTCGACTACTTTGCCTGCGGCAAGCTCGATGTGGACACGGCAGCGGCCGTGGTCGGTGGTATCGCCACCGGTTGCGAGCTGTCTGGCTGTGCCCTGATCGGCGGCGAAACCGCCGAAATGCCCGGCATGTACCCAGCCGGCGAATACGATCTGGCCGGCTTCTGCGTCGGCGCGGTCGAAAAGTCCAAAATCCTGACCGGCCAGAGCGTGAAACCCGGCGACGTGGTGCTGGGCCTGGCTTCGCACGGCGTGCATTCCAACGGCTTCTCGCTGGTGCGCAAGTGCATCGAACGCGCTGGCGCCGATCTGCCTGCCACGCTGGACGGCATGCCGTTCAAGCAAGCCATCATGAAGCCTACCCGCCTGTACGTGAAAAACGTGCTGGCCACCCTGGCGAAACACCCCGTGAAGGCCCTGGCCCACATCACCGGCGGCGGCCTGCTGGAGAACATCCCCCGCGTCCTGCCCGACGGCACCGCCGCCCACCTGAAGCAAGGCAGCTGGCCCCAGACCGAGCTGTTCGCCTGGCTGCAAAAGACCGCCGGCATTGATGACATCGAGATGAACCGCACCTTCAACAACGGCATCGGCATGGTGGTGGTGATGGCCGCCGAAGAAGCCGCGGCCTGCGCCGCCACCCTGCGCGAGCTGGGCGAAACGGTTTACGAGATCGGCGCCATCGGCGAGCGCGGCGCTGGTGAGGCTGTGGTCGTTTCCTGACACCTCACCGGGCGGGAACATGCCCATCCCGACGGCCTCCCTGCCCACCTTCTTCCCGGCGCCCGCAGACCTCTTGAGCTGGACGCGCGGGGCCGTCGCAGCCCGCTTGCCCGCCAGCGTTGAACGCTCCCACTTTCCCGCCAGTCTGGACGGCATGCTGGTCTTTCGCACCCAAGGGCAGGTGTTCCGGGCGGGGCAAACAACGGCGCTGCCGGCGCTGGCGCTGATCGGCCCTTCGGCCACACCGATGGCATTCACGCACGCTGGTGCAACTTGCACCCACGGCTTGCTGCTGGCGCCCCATACCGTGTCGTTTCTCAGCGGGCAGTTCAACGGATCCACGTTGGGGCAAGACCTCTGCTTGCGCACCCTGCTACCGGACGAAGCTGGCCGCCTCGTTGAAAGCTGGTCAGGCGCGCGCAACGACACCGCACGGTGCCAATTGCTTTTTGCCTGGTTGCGCCAGCTCATCTGCCTGTCTCATGTCCCAAGGGCAGCCCGATGGGCGCGCATGGCCGGTCTGGCACCCTTGCTGATGGACGGCCATGAAGCGGCATGCGCCGAGGTTGGCGTGGGGCCCCGGCAGCTGGAGCGCCTGTGTCGGCAGCATTTGGGCATGACACCCCACCGGGCCCAAACCATTCTGCGCATGCAGGCCACGCTGCGCAGCGCCATGAAGGCTGCCGAAACACGCCAGGGTGCCGAACTGGCTTTGAGCCAGGGCTTCTTCGACCAATCCCACATGGCCCGAGACCTCAAGCGCCTCGCCGGTTTGCCGCTGGGCCGGGCTGTGGCGGCCTCACGGGATGCTGAAAGCACCGAATGGCCTCTGGCAGTGGGGCAACAACAGTTCAGCCAGCCCGGGCTTCCCGGCGAGCCAGGTACAACGGCAGTGCGAATGCCAGCCCCAACCCAAAACACATCCAAACATACAGCCAGGGCCGACGCAGCCGCCGCTCCTGCAAAATCCAGACGCTGAACGCCAAAGCAGCCAGGTACACATCCACGGTGATCGCTGTGGTGAGCGGGTTGGCCAATGCATCCGGCCAGAAAACCGACGGCATCACACTGCCGCCCTGCAAAAAATAGCGCAGGTTGAAGCGCCAGGGAGCCACGAGCCCCACACAGCTCAACCCATAAAGAACGCGTTGAGAAAGAGACGCTCGAGACCAGAAAGACATGGGGTTTGAGTGGAAAAATTGAACAGACCGCCAGTGTCAGGCGCCACCCAGGCCGGCGTATAGGAAAAAAACGACCTCGGCGCAGCGACCTGGATACTCGGCAAGCTTCCGCGGAAGCAGAATCGAGGCAAACACGTTGGCGGCCACTTCCGGCAACCCACCCTTTCTCCATGAACAACCCCCTCCCCTCCAAGCGCCGCCTCCCTCGCAGCATCTGGGCGCTTGGGCTGGTGAGTCTTTTGATGGATGTGTCCTCCGAGGCCATCCACAGCCTGTTGCCGGTGTTCATGGCCACCGTGCTCGGCGCCAGCATGCTCACCATCGGCCTGCTCGAAGGCGCGGCCGAAGCGACCGCACTGATCGTCAAGGTGTTCTCGGGTGCACTCAGCGACTGGTGGGGCCGGCGCAAGCCACTGGCCGTGCTGGGTTACGGCCTGGGGGCCCTGTCCAAACCCCTCTTCGCCCTTGCTGGCGGCATGGGTCTGATCGTCACCGCCCGCTTGCTGGACCGCGTGGGCAAAGGGATTCGCGGCGCGCCGCGGGATGCGCTGGTGGCCGATATCGCTCCACTGGAGATGCGCGGCGCCGCTTTCGGCCTGCGCCAGTCGCTCGATACCGCGGGCGCCTTCATCGGCCCGCTGCTGGCCATGGGCCTCATGCTGCTCTGGGCCAACGATTTCCGCGCCGTGTTCTGGGCCGCGACCGTGCCGGCGCTGCTGTGTGTGCTGCTGCTGATCGGGGGCGTCAAAGAACCAGAGCGCACGCCAGGCGCGGTGCGCAGCAACCCGATTCGCCGAGAGAACCTCAAGCGCCTGAGTTCAGCCTATTGGTGGGTCGTGGCCATCGGCGCGGTGTTCACGCTGGCGCGCTTCAGTGAGGCTTTTCTGGTGTTGCGCGCGCAGCAAGGCGGGCTGCCTCTGGCCGCCGCGCCCATGGTGCTGATCGCGCTGAACCTGGTCTTCTCCGCCGGCGCCTACCCGCTGGGCAAACTCTCAGACTCGGTGAGCCACACCAAGCTGCTCATCGCCGGCTTGCTGGCCCTGATCGCCGCCGATGGCCTGCTGGCCCTGAGCAACAGTGGTGTCCTTTTCTGGCTCGGTATCGCTCTCTGGGGCCTGCATATGGCGCTGACACAAGGCCTGCTCGCCACCATGGTCGCCAACGCCGCACCGACCGATCTGCGCGGCACCGCTTTCGGGATGTTCAACCTGGTGTGCGGCCTTTCCGTGTTGCTGGCCAGCGCCTTGGCGGGCTGGTTGTGGGACAGCATGGGCGCATCCAGCACCTTCTTGGCGGGCATGGTGTTTGGAGCGCTGTCACTGCTCGGACTGGCCTGGAGGCACCACCATCAAACCGGATGAGCTTCAGGCGCGGCACCGAATTCGCAAGGCGCACAATGATGTCCTGATTTGATCGAGTTGGGTCTTTCTATGAGCAGACAGCCTGTGCAGAGCCCCTAAAAATAGGGCTCTTCGCAACACCCGATTGGATACACACCCATGAACACCTGTCTTCTCGTGATCGATGCCCAGGCCTCGTTCCAACACCGCCCCTATTCCTCAGAACGCGACATGCCCGCCTACCTGGCTGCACAAAACGCCTTGATTCACGGTGCCCAGTCGGCTGGTATGCCCATCGTTCGCATCTTGCATGTGGACGGACCAAACGAGACGGGCAACCCCTTCGCCACCGCTTCGGGCCATGTTCGCCCTATTGACGGCCTGGCCGATTTCCAGGCCACAGCCACATTCCAGAAATCCCGCCACAGCGCTTTGGTCGGCACGGGCCTCGACGTGTGGCTCACCCGGCAAGGCATCCGGCGCCTCATCGTCAGCGGCATCCGAACCGAACAATGCTGCGAAACCACCGCCCGCCATGCATCCGATCTGGGCTGGACGGTGGACTACGTGGTCGATGCCACACTTACCTTCGACATGCAGCAACCCGATGGGAAAACGCTGAGTGCACACGACATCAAAATGCGCACAGCCACCGTTCTGCAAGACCGCTTTGCAAGGATCTGCCCGGTAGAGCAGGCTTTGGAAACACGGACATGAGCCCGGTTTTCCACACGCTGCAGGTGGCGATCCTTGCATTCAACGGCGTAGAAGCCCTGGACCTGGCCGGACCATACGAGGTCTTCACCACTGCGAGCCGCATGCAGCAGCGGATCGCACCCGGCTCCGCCAACCCGTTTGATGTGAGCTGCGTGGCCCGGGATCACCAGGCCGTGCAGGCCCGCGCTGGCATGGCCCTTTTGCCCACGCACAGCTTTTCAGACTGCCCGCCTGTCGACGTGCTGGTCGTGCCTGGTGGCGTGGTGGAGGGTGCCATGCAATGCGCCAATACACTGGCCTGGGTCGCCAGCCTGCACACCCGAACCGTGCTCACCGCTTCGGTCTGCACCGGCGCGTTTCTGCTGGCCGAGAGCGGCGCCCTGCGAAACGGCCCTGTCACCACCCACTGGGAAGACCAGGCCGATCTCGCAGCGCGCTACCCCAGGCTGGAAGTGCGCAGCGGCGCTCGCTGGGTCGAACAGGAACAGGAGCGCCTCATCACATCGGGCGGCATCAGTGCCGGCATCGACATGGCGCTGCACATCGTGGCTCGGCTCGCCAACGAAGCCCTGGCCTTGCGCACGGCCAAGCAGATGGAGTTCCAATGGACACGCAACTAGGCTCGCAACCCCCTCTGGGGCCGATTCACGTTCACTTCGTTTTGCTGTCGGGCAGCCTGATCCTCGACTGGGCCGGTCCCGCCGAGGCGTTGCGCATGGCCAACCAGCGCCTGCGCGATGCCAGCCAGCCAGAGGCCTTCGCGCTCCACTTTACCGGCCCGCAGTTCGAGGTTGCCAGTTCGGTGGGCGCCGTGATCAGCGCCATTGCGCCATTGCCCGCCGAGTTGCCAGAGCGAAGCTGGGTGGTGCTGGTGGGCCAGCCAGGGGCGACCATCGCGGTAGACACCGGCGAGACCCAAAGCTTGCTGCACTGGCTGCGAGGTCTTCGCCTTCAAACGGGCCAGCTGGAGTTGGTCACGGTATGCGCGGGTGCGGTGCTCGCCGGGCACGCCGGCCTGTTGCACGGCCACCGCGCCACGACCCACCACCACCACCTCGATGAACTGCGCCGCGTCGCGGGTGGATGTGATGTGGTCGAGAACCGGGTCTTTGTCCTGGATGGCGCGGTTTCGAGCAGCGCCGGGGTCACCACTGGCGTCGATCTTTTCCTTCACCGCATCGCCGCAGTCTGTGGCCCGGCCCTGGCCGCACAAGTGGCGCAATCCATGGTCGTCGCGCTGCGGCGAGGCCCCAACGACCCCGAGCTCTCACCCTTCCTCGCTCACCGAAACCACCTGCATCCGGCTTTGCACCGCGTACAAGATGCGGTGGGGCAACACCCTCAGGCCAATTGGTCGGTCGCTCGAATGGCTGAAGTGGCATGCGCCTCGCCACGCCATCTCACCCGCCTGTTTCTCATCCATGCCGCGATCGCGCCGTTGCAATACCTGCGCCGCATCCGGCTCGACGTGGCGCAGGCCGCGCTGCGATCAGGCCACAACGTGACACAGGCCGCACACATCGCAGGATTCACCTCGGACACCCAGTTGCGTCGCACCTGGCACCAGATGGGCAGGCCGGGCACGCCGAGCGATGCTGCTTAAACGATGTCCTCAGACATGAGAACTTGCACGCCGGGTCGCCCTGCCAAAGCCGCACCCAACAAGTGAAAGGCTATCCGCTCGGCGGGCACCACGCGGTAGCGTCGGGGCAGCAAGGGCTTGAGCCATTTCGACAACTGGATGCCCAGTTGCTCTGCAGGACGCGATTCCACACGGTGTCCACCAATCAGACCAGGGCGAACAAAAGCCAGACTCGGGTAACCAAGCGTTTGCAAATCGCGCTCCAGCTCGCCTTTGGTTCGCGAATAAAACACGCGTGATTTGGCGTCCGCACCCAGTGCAGAATTCAAGGCAAAGGCTTGAGCGCCATGCCGGCGTGCCAGCTCGGCCACAGACAATGCATGGTCGTGATCCACCCTGTAAAAAGCCGCTTGCGAGCCGGCCTTCTTGATGGTGGTGCCCAAGGTGCAGATCACCGCATCAACGGCCCACCAGGGTGCGGCTTCAGGCAAAGCATCAAAGTCAACCACCGGGTTCAACAGCCTGGGGTGCGAGGGCAACGGCCGCCGGGTGAGCGCCACCACCAGCCGAATGGCGGAGTTGGCCAATGCCTGCTGCAACACCGATTGACCAACCAGTCCCGTGGCGCCGACCAGCAGCAAACGGCTCATGCGTTGGGCTCTCGGCGCAACTCACGCACGCGGCGCAGCATGGCATCGCGGTCGAGCGCGTCTTCGGTCTGCTCGATATAGACCTCCAGGTCATTGACCGCCAATTGCGCATCACCCATCTCGGCCCAGGCCAGACCCCGGTCGCGGTACTCCATCCAGGCGTCAGGCAACAAGATCAGCAAGCGATCCTGCACCGCAATCAAACGCAACCAGTCTTCCTGGGTGCGGTGGATTTCCTTCAAGTTGCGCAGAATTCGCGCAAGGATGTCACGAGGCGCGGCCCCCTGCAGGTACAGCCCCACGGGCACATCAAAGTCGTCGACCAATCCGTTGCGCCGCTTGTATGGCTCCAGCCGCTCGGACAAGTCTTCGCGGCTGAGCGACTGACCAGAAAATGGATCGATCACCACCTGCCCGTTGGGCAAGTTCACCTTGACCATGAAGTGACCGGGAAACCCCACGCCACTGGCCCTCAACCCCAGCCCCTGCGCCAGCTCCAGCCAGATCACGGCCAGCGTGATCGGTATGCCCCGGCGGGTTCGCAGCAACACATTGATATGGCTGTTGTCGGGGTCGTAGTAGTTGTTGACGTTGCCACCAAAACCCAGGTCGCGGAAGAAGAACTGGTTGAGGGTGCGCAGACGTTGCAGGGGATGCTCATCGTCAGCGCAGCGGCGGCGCAAGCGCGCCAGGAGCTGGTCGACGTCCCCCAGCACCTCTTGCACATCCAGATCAGGGTATTCGTCCTGCGCTATGGCGGTGGCGGCCTCCAGCAACGGCAAGCCGTCGTCGTCTTTCACCAGGGTGGCGAAATAACCCAAAGGCGAAGGGCTGAGGAAATCGAATCCGGGGATCATGGTGTTGAAGCGGCGAGGAAAAATCCCGCCACCTGAATACTACCGCTTGATGAATTGCCTGAGCCGCACGCCTGTGGCGGCCAGACACATGAAATACGTCAGCGCCGCAACCGAGATGCATGCCCCGAGCAGGCCCACGCGTACGAACCAGTGCCCTTTCAGGCCCAGCCAGTCAAAGTGTCCGGTGGCCCACATCAAACCTGCGCCCATCAGCGCACTCGCCAGAACCACCTGCAAAACAAACCGCAACCAGCCCGGCGACGGCTTGTACGCACCTCGACGGATCAAGCCCACCAGCAACAAAGTCGCATTCACGATGGCACCGATGCTGATCGACAACGCCAGCGCCGCATGGGCCAAATAGGGCACAAACAGCAGGTTCATCAGTTGCGTCAACACCAGAACCCCAATGGCGATCTTCACTGGTGTGCGCGTGTCCTGGCGGGCGTAGAACCCTGGTGCCAGCACCTTGATGGCAATCAGCCCCACGAGCCCGACACCGTAGCTCATCAGCGCGACGGAAGTTTGCTGTGCGTCCACATCCTTGAACGCCCCGTTGTGGAACACCACAGCAACAAGCGGCTGTGCAAAGGTCAACAAAGCCACCGCACTGGGCACGGCAAGCAACACCACGAGGCGCAAGCCCCAGTCCAGCAACTGGCTGTAGCGCTCGCCGTCCTCAACGCCTCGGGCGCCCGCCAGCTGAGGCAACAACACCACCCCAAGTGCCACGCCCAGCATGGCAGTGGGAAACTCCATCAGGCGATCTGCGTAGGTCAGCCAGCTGACGCTGCCGGTTGCCAGATGAGACGCAATCTGGGTATTGATCAACAACGACACCTGCGCCACGCTCACACCCAGCAGGGCAGGCAGCATCAATGTGACCACGCGGCGTGTGCCGGGATGGTTCCAGGCCGTCTTGAATGAAGACCAACGCCAGCCGATGCGCGGCAACATGCCGATCCTCAACAAAGCGGGAATCTGCACCCCCAACTGCAAAGCCCCACCCACCATCACGCCACCCGCCAGGGCCAGAATGGGCTCAATCCCCAGAGACTTGAACCAGGGAGCGCCCCAGTAGGCCGCCGCGATCATGGCCATATTGAGCAATACAGGGGTGGCAGCAGGCACGGCAAACCGCTTCCAGGTGTTCAAGACACCCGCAGAAAGCGCCACCATCGACATGAAGCCGATATAGGGAAACATCCAGCGCGTCATGAGCACGGCCGAATCAAAGCCCTCGGGCGTTTGCTTCAGTCCACTGGCCATCGCCCAAACCAGCAAGGGTGCGCCCGCTACCCCGATCACACAAGTCAGCGACAGCACCCAGGCCAGCACCGTGGCAATCTGGTTGACCAGCACCTTGGTGGCGCCATCGCCATCGCTTGCACGCATGCCGGCAAGCACTGGCACAAAGGCCTGGCTAAAGGCCCCCTCAGCGAATAGCCGGCGCAGCAGGTTCGGAATCCGGAAAGCGACATTGAACGCATCGGTCAGCGCGCTGGCGCCGAATGTCGAGGCGATCAAGAGCTCTCGCACCAAGCCCGCGATGCGGGAGACGAGGGTCAACAATGAGACGAGAGAGGCGGATTTGAAGAGCGACACCGGCGCAGTGTAGCCCGCTCGGCACCAATATCGATGGCGCTGCGCATTCCCTCGTGCTAAAATCGCGGGCTTTGCTGGCATCATCTCCAAACATCTGAAGGAAATTCACCATGGCAACCAAGCCGAAGAAAAAGAACCCCCGCCTGGCATCAGGCCGTAAACGCGTCCGTCAAGACGTCAAGATCAACGCTGCGAACACCTCGCTGCGTTCCAAATACCGCACCGCTGTCAAGAACGTCGAAAAAGCCGTTGTTGCTGGCGACAAGGAAAAAGCCACCGAATTGTTTGCCAAGATGCAAAAAATCGTGGACATCGTTGCCGACAAAGGCATCTTCCACAAAAACAAGGCCGCTCGCGACAAGAGCCGCCTGTCGACCAAAGTCAAAACGCTGGCCACCGCCGCCGCTTGAGACTCTCACGGGTCTGGCTCCGGCCAGCCCCACAGCCCCGACCTGAAAAGGTCTGCCGTTTGAAACGGGTGCGCTGCCAGCAAAAAAATGGATAACCGCCGCGTCGCAAGACCCGGCGGTTTTTTCATGACCCAGACGCGCACCCAGGCTCCCGGCGCGATTCGCCCCAAAGTCTTATGCCTCAAAATCCATGCGGTTTTGCCACCTCGGAAATCGCGCCTACAGGGCAGCCATGCCACGATCGCGCCATCAATGCGTGTGATCCAGCGCCCTCCACTCTCTCAACATCCTCCTTCTCTTGAACACGCCTGCAGCCGTCCCAGTGACGCCCCCTCCCGCCTCCAACGCCTTGACCACGACGCAATACCCCGGTCGCGCCATGCTGGCCATGGCCACAGGCGCCTTTGCCATTGGCACCGGAGAGTTCGTCATCATGGGCCTGTTGCCTGAAGTGGCTGCCGACATAGGTGTCTCGATTCCGCAGGCCGGTCATGTGATCAGCGCCTACGCCATGGGCGTGGTGATAGGTGCGCCCGTGCTCGCAGTGGCTGCGGCCGCCTGGGGTCGCAGAACGTTGATGATGGCCCTGCTGCTGGCCTTCGCCATGGGTAATTTTGCCAGTGCAACGGCGCCTGGCTACCTTTCATTGAGCGTGCTGCGCTTCGTTACCGGCATGCCCCACGGCACCTACTTTGGTGTAGCGGCGCTGGTGACCGCAGCGCTGGCACCCCCTGGCCAACGGGCGCGCGCCGTCGGCCTGGTGATGACAGGGCTCACTGTAGCGACCCTGCTGGGAGTTCCACTGGCGGCCTGGCTGGGACAGCACTTTGGCTGGCGGTCGGCCTTCGTGCTGGTGGGGGCGATTGCCCTGCTGGCTGTGTTCCTGATCCACCGCCATGTGCCGGAAATCGCCGCGCCAGCCAATGCCAGTCCGCTGGGCGAGCTCAGCGCCCTGCGCAACAAGCAGGTGTGGCTGACCCTGGGCATCGCAGCCATCGGCTTTGGTGGTTTGTTTGCGGTGTTCAGCTATGTGAAGCCAACCATGATTGAAGCCGCCGGGCTGCCGCTGGGTGGCGTGCCGGTGATGTTGGCGCTCTTTGGGCTGGGCATGGTGGTGGGCAATGTCTTGGGCTCACGCCTGGCGGACCGCCACTTGATGCGCACCGTGGGCGGCATGCTCGTCTGGTCCATCGTGGTGCTGCTGGCCTACAGCTTCACCGCGCACCATGTGGTCGCCGGCGCCATCAACCTGTTTCTCATCGGTACCACGGTGGCCATTTGTCCGGCCCTGCAGATCCGTTTGATGGATGTGGCGGGCGAAGCACAGGTCATGGCGGCAGCACTCAACCACTCGGCCTTCAATGTAGCCAACGCCCTGGGTGCGTGGCTGGGTGGCGCAGCCATCAGCGCAGGCATGGGGTGGACGTCAACGGGATGGGTGGGCGCCTTGCTGGCGGTCGCGGGGCTGGCGATTTTTGGCTGGGCATACGCCGAATCAAAAAAGCACCCCGCGCCCGGCAAACCGGGGCCGGTGCCGATCGCCTGACGGATCTGGCTGCGCCCACTCAAGAACACCGGCTCCCGAAAAGCAGAAAAGCCGTCTGAATCGACGGCTTCGGCGGATGGCATGGGGCCCGACGCTCAGCGCAGCCCCAGCAGAATCACTTTTTGGAAGAGGCCTTCTTGGCGGACGCCTTGACAAGGAAAGTCACCTTCATGGTCACGCGGTATTCGACCACCTTGCCTTTGGACACCACAACCTTCTGATCTTGGATCCAGGCGCCGGTCACTTCGGTCACGCTGTCGTTGACGCGGGCAATGCCCTGCTTCATTGCGTCGTCGAAGCTCTTTTTGCTGCCGGAAATGATTTCAATGATTTTGGCGACGGCCATATTGTGTACTCCTGAAGTGTTAAACAAGCCTTCTGTTTTACCAGCCCGGATGCCATCGCACAACCCACAACCCCATCTTCAAGGTGCAGAGCGTGAAATAGGGACGGCTTCAACCCTGGACCGGAGGGTCGGGGAGCAAGCAGGCTTCGGCCAGCTGCAGGGCATTGTCTTTGGCAAACGCCATCACAAAATCCCAGGCCATGGGCTCTTCATCGCGCATATCGGTATGAACAATCACGCATTTCACACCACCGATCACCGTGGGCACACACCAGGGTGAGTAGGCGATGTGGCCACCTATGCCGGCCTTCGCCCCGCCCGGGCGAAACTGGCTCATCACGCCAGCCAAGCGCTCCGCCCAGTCGCTGGGGCGAAAAGGGCGGCCATTGGGGGTGATCCCCTGAATGAACACTTGTTTGGAGCTGGGAGAAACCATCTGGAAAGCCTTCGTATGGAGGGCCCGTATAGAAAGACGCTAACCTTGAGGTAACCGAAGCGGATACAGCACGGCAGGATGGATAAATTCTATCTTATATAAGACTCAAAATCAGGGATTACCCGAGGGTTCAACCCGACCCCGAGTGTGGCGCAACGCTGTGATGCAAAACCAGCAAATATGCCGCATGTTTCGGCCTCTAAAATCGCTTTTCAACGGCTCACCGCGTGTTGGGCCGTTTGTGTTTCCGGTTTCTCTTCTGTTCAGCCCCTTTTTTCAGGAACCCCTGCATGTCCACTCATCAAGCTATCCCCGCTGCCTCACCCCACGTCATGAACACCTACGGGCGCTTGCCTGTGGCCATGTCGCACGGCCGAGGCTGCAGGCTTTGGGATGTGAACGGCAAAGAATACCTGGATGCATTGGCGGGCATCGCGGTCAATACGCTGGGCCACGCCCACCCCAAGCTGGTGCCCGCGCTGCAAGAGCAGATCGCCAAAATGATGCACTGCTGCAACTATTACCACGTGCCTGATCAGGAGCGCCTGGCCGAGATGCTGGTCGAGCGCTCAGGCATGACCAACGTGTTCTTTTGCAGCACCGGTCTTGAAGCCAACGAAGCGGCCCTCAAACTGGCACGCAAATTTGGCCACAACAAGGGCATCGAGCGCCCCGAGATCGTGGTGTACGAGAAGGCCTTTCATGGCCGCTCGATCGCCACCCTCTCCGCCACTGGCAACCCGAAGATCCAGGCCGGGTTCGGGCCCTTGGTTGAGGGGTTCATCCGGGTTCCACTCAATGACCTCGACTCGCTGAAAAAGGCCACCGCAGGCAACCCGAACGTGGTCGCTGTGTTTTTTGAAGCCATCCAGGGCGAAGGCGGCGTGAACCCCATGACCGACGAATACATGCAGGGCGTGCGCGCCATGTGCGATGCCAACGACTGGCTGATGATGATCGACGAAGTGCAATGCGGCATGGGCCGCACCGGCAAATGGTTTGCCCACCAATGGGCCGGCATCGTTCCCGATGTGATGCCACTGGCCAAGGGGCTGGGCTCCGGGGTGCCCATCGGCGCCGTGGTCGCAGGCCCCAAAGCCGCCAACATCTTCACACCCGGCGCCCACGGCACCACTTTCGGGGGCAACCCGCTGTCGATGCGCGCCGGCGTGGAAACGATCCGCATCATGGAGGAAGACGGATTGATGGAAAACGCGGCCAAAGTGGGCAAGCACCTGCAAACCCGTTTGCTGACCAGTTTGCTGGAAGTCGCAGGCGTAAAGCAGGTCCGTGGCCATGGCCTCATGATAGGCATTGAGCTCGACCGACCTTGCGGCGCTATTGCACAGCGCGCACTGGACGCGGGCTTGTTGCTCAGCGTCACCGCCGACAACGTGATCCGCCTGGTGCCGCCGCTCATCATGACCAGCGCTGAGGCCGACGAAGTGGCCGCGATCTTGCTGCCCATCATCAAAGACTTTCTGGCCGAGTAAACCTTACCCCCGCGCCGCTTCGCGTCACCCCCAAGGGGGCGCCCGCAGCGGCCTGGCAAGGCCAGTTCCGCGCTGGTCCCGCCTGTTGCGGTCACACACCGATCCTTTAAAACCATGTCTATCAAACACTACCTGCAATTCAAGGACCTGAACGCCGAGGAATACGGCTACCTGTTCCAGCGCGCCGCCTTCATCAAGCAAAAATTCAAAGCCTTTGAAAAGCACCAGCCTTTTGCCGACCCCGACCGCACGCTGGCGCTGATCTTTGAGAAAGCCAGCACCCGCACCCGCGTGAGCTTCGAAGCCGGCATGTACCAGCTCGGCGGCTCGGTGGTTCACCTCACCACCGGCGACAGCCAGCTCGGTCGCTCCGAGCCGATCGAAGACAGCGCCAAGGTGATCAGCCGCATGGTCGATCTGGTGATGATCCGCACCTACGAACAGAGCAAGCTGGAAAAGTTTGCGGCCCACTCGCGCGTGCCGGTCATCAACGGCCTGACCAACGAGTTCCACCCCTGCCAGATCCTGACCGATCTGTTCACGCTCAGCGAATACCGCCCTGCCGCCAGCGGCAAGCCGCTGGATGCCATCAAAGGCAAGGTCGTGGCCTGGGTGGGCGACGGCAACAACATGGCCAACACCTGGCTGCAAGCCGCAGAAATGCTGGGCTTCACCGTGCACGTGAGCACACCCAGCGGCTATGAAGTGGACCCGGTGCTCGCCGGCATTTCCAACCGCGACTGCTACAAGGTGTTCAAAGACCCCAAAGAGGCCTGCGCAGGGGCCGATCTGGTGACCACCGATGTGTGGACCAGCATGGGCTACGAGGCAGAAAACGAAGTGCGCCGCACGGCGTTTGCCCAGTGGTGTGTGGACGAAGCCATGATGGCATCGGCGAAAAAGGACGCCCTTTTCATGCATTGCCTGCCCGCCCACCGCGGCGAAGAAGTGACGGCCGAGGTGATCGACGGGCCACAAAGCGTGGTGTGGGACGAAGCCGAGAACCGCATGCATGCACAGAAAGCGCTGATGGAGTATTTGCTACTGGGTCGCCTCGGTTGAAATCGATCTGCCTTCAATAGTAGGGAACGACACGATCAGCCCGCTGTGCGTGACGGCACGCAGCTGTCCAGCAACGCCTGAGCCAGCGCATGATCGACCGCAACAAGCGGCGACCCAATGGCACGGAATGCGTTGCGCCGGGAAAGGCATGGTTCAGGTTCAGGTGTGACATGAGGTCTCCAGTGCACAAGTGTTTCGATGAAGTTCATTCAATCGAAATGGCGCACTTCGCACGAGAGGCAGCTGTCCCGAATTGAGCGTGATTCGGACCGATATGACCCATTTGCCGGGACCCGTGTCCCGACGGGACTCAGCGAGGCAGCGACTGGGCGCCGAATCCCGCTTCACGCGCACGCACGATGGCTTGAGCGCGGGTTGCTGCGTCGAGCTTGACGAACACCGCAGAGACCTTATTGCGCACCGTCTTTTCGGCAAGGCCCAGGTGGGCGGCAATCTGCAAATTGTCCAGGCCATGCGCCAACAGTTCAAGCAACGCCCGCTCGCCAGGGCTCAGGTCGGGGAATGCCAGGGATGGGCAAGCCTGCGCTTGATGCTCATCGAGAAACGCCTGAATTTCGCCGAAGCATTGAGCGAAGGCAGGCTCATCCGCCAACAAGGCATGGCTTCGGCTGTCCAGTGGCACAAAGCGGGCACCCGAGATCATTCCGGCGGTCCGTCTTCCTTCTTCGAATGGTACGCGGGCGTCGCCGCGGGCATGCAGCACCAGCGTCGGACAGCTGATCTGCGCGGCCATTTCGGTGACGTCAATCTGACCAAAGGCGGCGATGACGCGCGCGGCATGGGCGGGACTCGTGGACAGCCGCTCGAGCTCATTGAACCATTGCACTTGTTCGGGCGACCCATCGGGAATGAATTGAGACGTGAACACCTGACGGAAAGCAGGGTTGTCCCGCCCCCAACCAAGCTCGATCAGGTCGACCATCAGTTTCGCCTCCTTGATCTGCGAAGGCGTCGGGTCCCGGCGCATTGGACCGCGCAAGTAGCCACCGAGCACAACCAGGCAAGAGACACGCTCAGGGTGGCGGACTGCGTAGGCAATGGACACAGCGCAACCCTGCGAGCAGCCAAGCAGCGCAAAGCGTTCCAGCCCGGCGGCATCGACCACAGCTTCCAGGTCGGCAACCCAGGCGTCAAGGGTTTGAGGTGCCGAATCCATATCCGACAATCCGCAGCCCCGTGCGTCATAGCGAACCAACTGGCGCCGGTTGCTGAGTTCTCGCAGCCATGGCAGCCAGACAGGACTGACAAGATCGAATTCGAGGTGGGTGAGAAAATGGGCGGCTCGCACGAGTGGCGGCCCTTGACCGATGGTTGCGTACGCGATCTGCACACCATCTGTCGACCTGCAGAAGCGAAGCGTTTGCGGTGTCTTGGCCTTCATTTGAACATCTTAGCGCCACGAAATTGCACGGTATTCAATTCGACCTATGGGCGACCTGGTATGAACGTGCCTGTAGACCGCATTGCTTCCAGTGTGCAGCCCGGTTTCCGCTGAACCCGAACCCTGCGCTTAGCGAACACGCCTCACCATAATTTTCGAATGTCACTGATCTACCAGGCAAACAACCCTGTGTTTCAAAATACAGTCACCCGCCCACAGGGCCTTGCCCGCGCGAGCATGCCACTCTGGCGCCACTAAACCCATCATGCAAACCTTGTTAACCGCCATCGCCACGATGGCCCTGCCCACCGACGCCCAGCGCATCTTCCATGGCCGTGGCGGGATGCATCCAGGGTGCGAACACCTGTCGTTCGACTGGTTCTCCCCGGCCTGGCTGCTCACCAGCTTTCAGCCCATGGAGGCAACCCAGCTGACCCAGGTGCATCAGGCCCTGATCAAGCGCTGGACCGAAATCGCGCCCGCCGGCGCACCGCTCAACTGGGCCTACCAATGCCGCGCCACCGGCCATGCGGAGACGCGCTTGATGGCCGGCAGCGTGCCCGATCCGCATGATGTACTCGAACATGGCGCACGCTACCGGGTGCACCTGCTCAAAGGCCAGAACCACGGTCTCTTTCTCGACATGGCCAATGGCCGCCAATGGGTGAAAGAATGCGTGCGCAAGCAGGCCGGGGAGGCCAAGGTGCTCAACCTGTTTGCATACACCTGTGCCTTCTCCATCGCTGCCTTGCAAGGCGGTGCGAAGCAGGTGGTCAACGTGGACATGAGCGCCGGCGCCATGGGTCTGGGCCAGCTCAACCATGCGCTCAACGGCTTTCAGAGTGGCGCCAGCTTTCTGACCCACGACATCTTCAAAACCTGGGGCAAGATCACCCGCAGCGGGCCATACCACCTCGTCATAGTGGACCCGCCAAGTTTCCAGAAAGGCAGTTTCATCGCCACCAAGGACTACGCCAAGCTCATGCGCCGCTTGCCCGACTTGTTGCGCCCTGGTGGCCAGGCCATGTTGTGCCTCAATGCCCCCGAGCTGAGTGCCGACTTTTTGCAGCACCAGATGGCTGAGATAGCACCCGAACTGGTCTTTGAACAGCGCCTGGACAACCCGCCGGTGTTTACCGACGTGGACCCCAACCGTTCACTCAAGGTCTTGATCTACCGCGCCCCCGATCTGCCACCCCGCACCGCCTGAGGCATCATGTCCAGCCCCTGCTCCACCTGCGGCGCTTGCTGCACCAGCTTCCGGGTCGATTTCTCCGTCATGGAAACCCAGACCGAGGGCGGCGCGGTGCCCGACGGCCTGACCGTCGAGGTCACCCGCCACACCGCCCGCATGCGTGGCACCGACCACAGCCCGCCGCGCTGCGCGGCACTCACCGGCAAGCTCGGTGAGCGCGTGGCCTGCGGCATCTACGAATGGCGGCCCTCACCTTGCCGCGAATTCGAAACCAGCAGCGACGCCTGCCTGCGCGCCCGCATGCGCCATGGCCTCGCCCCCTTGAGCGATGGTGTGTCCGCCGCTAAAGAATGAAACAAAAGTGCCGATATCGAGGGTGCGGTTCGGCTGCCAACTTGACGCACCCCATCAGGGCCTCGCCCCATGCGTGCCGCAAGAAGCTAACATGGACTTCCACACCCACCGAAGTTGAACGCCAGTGCCCGTCGCCCCCCACGATTCACCGATGTCTGCCCCATCCGGACCACCCCGTCCAGGGGTCGGCGAACCGCATGGACAAAGCCCGAAGGGCGTCGGCGAAACGCCGGCAAGCCTTCGCGCCATGGCCTTCGACGCGGTTTCGGAGGGCATCGTCATCACCGACAGCGCCCAACGCATCCTGCAGGTCAACCCCGCCTTCGAAGCCATCACCGGCCACCGCCAACAAGACATCGTGGGCCTCTCCTGCGCCTTCCTGCAAGGACCGCTGACCAGCCCGGAGGCACGGCAAGCGATCAGCCAGACACTGGCGCGACACGAGGTTTACAGCGGTGAAATTCTCAACTACCGCAAAGACGGCAGCACCTACTGGAGCGACCTGTCCATCTCCCCCCTGCGGGACGCCAACGGCCAACTGACCCACTTCATTGGCCTCATGCGTGACATCAGCGAGCGCAAGCGCGCCGAGGCCGAGCTGATCGCAGGCGAGATGCGCTTCCGGGACGCGGCAGAAGCCGCCGGGGGCTACATCCTCGACATGGACACCCGGTTCCGCTACACCTTTGTGTCGGAACGGTCTAAGCAACTGCTCGGCTACCCGGCCGACGAACTCATCGGTCACACCCCCGCCGAGTTCATGCCACCCGGTGAAATCGACAGGGTCAACGCCTGGTTCGAAACCAACCTCCAGCCAGACGGCTCGGTCCGGGGACTTGAGCACCGCATACTCACAAAATCCGGCCAAGTGCGCTGGCTGATGGTCTCCAGGGTTCCCCTGCGCGACCGCGAAGGCCATGTCACCGGACACCGCGGCACCGCGTTCGACATCACCGATCGCAAGCAAGCCGAGGCGGCCCGCGTCGAGCTGGAAAACCAGGTGCGCGAGTCCCAGAAAATGGAGGCCATCGGCACCCTGGCAGGGGGTATTGCCCACGATTTCAACAACATCATTGCCGCCATTCTGGGCAACGTGAACCTGGCCCGTCAGGATGTCAGCCCGGCCTCGCCCGCGCTGGAAAGCCTGGACCAGATCCACAAAGCCGCCAGCCGCGCGCGCGATCTGGTGCGCCAGATCCTCTCGTTCAGCCGACGCGAACAAACCCAGTACAAACGCACCAGCCTGGCACCCATTGCGCAAGACACCGGGAGCATGCTGCGCGCCCTGCTGCCCGCGCGTGTGGCCATCGAGGTCGAATGCGCCGCGGATGTGCCACCAGTGGCCGCCGATGCCTCGCAGATCCAGCAAGTCATCATCAACCTCGCGACCAACGCCATGCAGGCCATGGCAGGAAAGCCCGGCCGTGTGCACATCGGCCTCGAACGTGCCCAGCCCGAAGAGGCTCACACCGCCAGCCACCTCGCCCTGCGCGACCTGTTCCAGCGCCATCCCGAGGGACTGGTGCGCCTGGGCATCTCCGACAACGGACCGGGCATGGACAAAGCCATGCTGGGCCGCATTTTTGAGCCTTTCTTCACCACCAAGCCGGTCGGCGAAGGCACCGGGCTGGGTCTGGCCGTGGTGCATGGCATTGCCCAGGGCCACCAAGGCGTCATCACTGTGGACAGCCAGGTCGGCGCGGGCACCCGCTTCGATCTCTACCTGCCGGTCGACACCGAAGCGCCCGCCGAAGCCACGCCTGCCAACAGCGCGGCCTACGCCAACCCCGCTCGCCGCAGCCCGGGCATCGAAGGCTCGGGCACCACCAAGCCGCACATCGTCTACGTGGACGACGACGAAGCGCTGACCTTCCTCGTCAAACGCCTGCTCGAACGCCGGGGCATGCGGGTCAGCGCTCACCAGGACCAGGAGGAAGCCCTCAAGGCCGTCATCGACGACCCCGCCGGCATCGACCTGTTCCTCACCGACTACAACATGCCCGGCCTGTCGGGACTTGACCTCGCGCGCCGGGTTCGCGCCATCCGGGCCGACCTGCCCGTTGGCATCGCCTCGGGTTTCATCGACGAAACCCTGAGCGCAGAAGCCGTTGGCGCCGGGGTGCAAAGCCTGATTTTCAAAGCCACCTCGGTGGACGAGTTCTGCGGCTCCATCGAAGCCCTGCTGGTGCCCAAAACCTGAAAACCGATAGCCACTCACGGCGGTGCGAAGTTTTTGCCCGCCTGTTGGAATTAACCGACACCACAGGTTTTTGCCCGGTGCTACCTTCCCCGGATGCCAAAAATCTGGGACATATCCCCTCCTGTCAACGCCCAGTCGCCCGTCTTTCCCGGCGACACTGTCTACCAACAAACCTGGTGCGCCACCATAGGCCCGGGCTGCCCGGTCAACGTCAGCGCCATCACGCTCTCGCCCCATGCCGGCGCCCACGCCGATGCCCCACTGCATTACGACGCCACCGGCAAAGCCATCGGTGAAGTGGACCTCGATGCCTTCATTGGCCCTTGCCGCGTCATCCACGCCATCGGCTGCGGCCCGCTCGTGCAATGGCAGCACATCGAACACGCCATGAGCGGCGGCGCGTGGGGACCGGCCCCACTGCCTCAGCGCGTGCTGGTGCGCGTTTACGAAAAGATGCCGCAAACCGCTTTCGACAACGCCCTGCCCGCCTTCGCCCCCGAAACCGTGGCGCGCCTGGCCGACCTTGGCGTCAAGCTCATCGGCATCGACAGCGCCAGCATCGACCCGGCCGACAGCAAAGCCCTGCCCAGCCACCAGACCATCCGCCAGCGCGGCCTGCGGGTGCTGGAAAACCTGTTGCTCGACGACGTGCCCGAGGGCGACTACGAGCTCATCGCCCTGCCCCTGAAATTCACCACCGCCGACGCGTCCCCCGTGCGCGCCATCCTGAGAAAGCTGCCATGACGACACCCATCACCTCCCTCGCCCAATGCCAGGCCCTCGACCAGCAAGACCCGCTGCGCGGCCTGCGCGACCTGTTTGACCTGCCGCCTGGCGTGATCTATCTCGATGGCAACTCGCTGGGCGTCATGCCCAAGGCCACGCCGGCGCGGGTGGCCGATTGCGTGACGCGCGAATGGGGCACCGACCTGATCCAGAGCTGGAACAAGGCCGGCTGGTTCAACCGGCCGCAAAGCGTGGGCGACAAGATCGCCCGCCTGATCGGCGCCAGCGCCGGCCAGGTCGTCGCCACCGACAGCACCTCGATCAACCTCTTCAAAGTGCTTTCCGCCGCGCTCAACATCGCCGCTGAAGACGCGCCCCGCCGCAAGCGCATCGTGAGCGAGCGCAGCAACTTCCCAACCGACCTCTACATCGCTGAAGCACTGTGCAAGGAGCGCGGCTTTGAGCTGGTCCTGGTCGAGCCCGAGGAGATTGCCGCATCGCTCACCGCCGATGTCGCCCTGCTCATGCTCACCCATGTCAACTACCGCACCGGCGCCATGCACGACATGGCCGCCGTCACTGCCGCGGCCCACGCCGAAGGCATTCTGACCGTGTGGGACCTGGCACACAGCGCGGGTGCCGTGCCGGTCGACCTCACCGCCGCGAAGGCCGATTTTGCCGTCGGCTGCGGCTACAAGTACCTGAACGGTGGCCCCGGTGCGCCCGCATTCGTCTGGGTCAACCCGATGCACACCGACCGTTTCTGGCAACCGCTGGCCGGCTGGTGGGGCCACGCCACGCCCTTCGCCTTCACGCCCGACTACCAGCCCGCCGCCGGCATCACCCGCTACATGTGCGGCACCCAGCCCATGATCAGCCTGACCGCGCTGGACTGCGGGCTCGACGCCACCCTCGCCGCCGAACCCCTGGGCGGCATGGCCGCTTTGCGCGCCAAGTCGCTGGCGCTGACCGACCTGTTCATTCAACTGGTTGAAGATCGGTGCGCAGGCCATGGTCTCGGCCTCGCCACCCCGAGTGCCCACGGGCAACGTGGCTCGCAGGTCTGCCTCACCCGCGAATATGGCCCCCACACTCCGCCGCTGCGCGGGTCCTTGCCCCCCGAGGGGGCTGCCACCGCCTTGGGGCGGCCCGGCGGCGGTGACTCCGGCGCCTACGCCATTGTGCAGGCGCTGATCGCGCGCGGCGTGGTCGGCGACTTCCGCGCCGGTGACGGCCAGCGCCACAAAGACATCCTGCGCTTCGGTTTCACGCCGTTGTACATCGGTTTCGAAGACGTCTGGAGCGCGGTCGAGCACCTGCGTCAGGTGCTGGAAACCAACGAGTGGCAACGCCCTGAATTCAACCAGAAACATGCGGTGACTTGACCCCCCCTGCGCCGCTTCGCGTCTTCCCCCGAGGGGGACCATGCCTGTGGCCCGGCAAAGCCGGTTCCAGGGCGTGTGCTGGATGGCGCAATCTCACTCGAACGTTGTCGCCACGTAACAACCCAAGGACACCCATGACCTGCCCGCACCACGACACCTCCAACGCCAGCGCCAGCCCTTCCGCCACCGAAAACATCGTGCGCGAAGAGAAGGCACAGCTCGACTTCAGCCAGGACATGAGCTACGGCGACTACCTGCAGCTCGACAGCATTCTCGAAGCGCAAAAACCGCTCTCGCCCGCACACGACGAGATGCTGTTCATCGTGCAGCACCAGACCAGCGAACTCTGGATGAAACTCATGCTGCACGAACTCACCGCAGCCGTCGGCAACGTGGCAGCAGATGAGTTGCCTTCGGCTTTCAAGAAACTCGCCCGTGTCTCCAAGATCATGGAGCAGCTGGTACACGCCTGGGACGTGCTCGCCACCATGACGCCGCCCGAGTACAGCGCCATCCGGCCTTACCTGTCCAACTCCAGCGGCTTCCAGAGTTTTCAGTACCGCTGCATCGAGTTTTCGCTCGGCAACAAAAACGCCGCCATGTTGAAGCCCCATGCGCACAACCCCGCCCGCCTGGGCATGGTGCAAGCCGCCTATGAAGCGCCCTCCCTGTACGACGAGGCCCTGCGCCTGTTGGCGCGCCGTGGCATCGCCGTACCCGCCAGCCACACCGAGCGCGACTGGACGCAGGCCTACCAAGCCAAAGAGGCCGTGGAACAAGCCTGGCTCGAGGTCTACCGCAACCCTGAAAAATACTGGGACCTCTACCAGCTCGGCGAAGAACTCACCGACCTGGAAGATGCCTTCCGCCTCTGGCGCTTCCGCCATGTGACCACCGTGGAGCGCGTGATCGGCTTCAAGCGCGGCACGGGCGGCACCGGCGGCGTGAGCTACCTGCGCAAGATGCTCGACGTGGTGTTGTTCCCCGAGATCTGGACACTGAGAACCCAACTGTAGGCTCTGGCCTACCGAGCTTTGCCTAACGCCACCTAGAACCCGACCTCCAATGGCGCGGAGCCGGGTTCTTTCCAGGCTTGACGCGGGCGGTAGGAAACGACGAGCACCCTGCCCCATTGCTGTGGCAACGCCACCGAGAGCGATCCGATCTTTTTCGCCACCGTCGCCTCGGCATGGATTTCGTCAACGCCGATCTGGTCGTGTCCGTCGCCCCCGGTGAGCAGGTTCATGGCGCGCGCTTTCAACGACGCCTGTATCCGCTCCGGGTCTGGCCACTGCCATTGCCGGGCCGCCAAGGGTTCGCCGGTGGCCAGGGTCAACCGCAAGCCCTCGCGCCACAGCGCATGCGCCTGGACCGCAGCAGCCCGGAAATCGGAGGGCTTCAATGTGGAATATTGCAGTAAAAATTCCTGCTGCGTTTGCTGCGGGGCCAGTGTCTGGTGCAGCGCTTCCGTGTAGTCGATGAAGGCGGTCAGCGACACATGGGTGTCGTCGCGCAACACCAGCGCCACCCGATTGGCCGGCAGCTCATGCGCCATGGCAGTCGTCATCAGCAAACACGCACACAACAGGGTCAGCGTGGATCGGGTCTTCATGGGCCTCACCTTCTGTTGTCAGCGGCAGTAAGCCACGTTGGGCTGCGTGGTGGCATTCATGCCATCGGTGAACTGGAAATCCCAGCAGGCCGACTTGCCGGCGTGCTCGGCCTGGGTCAGCAACGCCGCCAAGGCCGAGCCGGTGACGGGTTTGTACCGGATCCGGTGCGTGCCCGCTTTCTGCTCATAGCTGTCGGTGCCGGTTTCGGTGCTGGAAAACGGACGGTCGGTGTGGAACTGGACCACCTGGTAGCCGTCGCTGGCATCGGTGGTCAACGTCATGGCCGAGACGCCGAAGGGCCGCACCGGCGGGCGGCGAATCGGGGAGAACTTGGCGCCCTGACCGGCAAGGTCCGGGCTGGGCGTGCCCCTGAAACAGGACAACACGTAAGGCGCTGCATCGGTCACGTGGTAGCTGTAGCCGGCAGGGGCGTTGGACACAGGGCTGGTGTTGCCGCCGCAAACCTCATCACGCGAAGCCACGCGGCCGTCGGCGTCGTTGTAACCAAAGATCGCAAAGCCATCGAGGGCCCAGCCCAGCGGGTGGGTGTCCCAGTAGTCGGCGGGCTGGCCGGCCATCAGGCAATTCGGCGCGGCATGGTAGTGGTAATCGTCGGCACGGCCGGCGTGGCCGTTGCACACATCGAGTTCGCCCAGCGCCTTGGTATCACCGTTCTGGCAACCGCCTTGTTTGCAGGGGCTGAAGATCGGCACCCCGTTGATGGCCATACCGATGGGGCCGTCGTTGGCTGTCGTGGTGGTCGCGGCGATGGCGGGATTCAGCGGAATCTTCCAGGCGTTGCTGCCGTAGAAATTCTGGGCGATTGGCACTTGCAGGTTGCTGGCGACGATGCCGTCCATCATGGTGTGGGTGGCCAGTCCATTGGACGCCACGTAGGCGTAGGTGCCGTCGCATGTCACCGTTGCCACCCCCGTGGTCGACGCCTTGAGCGAGCTGGCGATGCGCGCGCACGCTTCGCTTTGTTCCCCTGAAGCGGCCATTGCCGTGGTGGTTGCTGCAGCGGTGATGGCCGGCGTCGGTGAAGGTGGTGGCGCGGGCGGAGGCGGTGTTTGCGCCCGGGCGCTGGTGCCCGTGCGGGTGTGCTCAAGGCTGAGCGTCGCGGTGCCCAGGGTGAGCGTCGACATGGCGCTCAGCAACTGCGCGCCCGACACCGCCGAGCCCGCTGGCAACACCGGCGCCGCCGACAGCGCGAACACCGTGAACGTGTAGGTTTTGAGGCCAGCGCCCTTGGAGCAAGGCGGTTGATAAGCCATGTTGGGGCCGTTGCTGCCCACGCCCGTCGTGCCGACGCCATGGCTGTCCCTGGCGAGGTGGTGGGTGGCGCCCGGTATGCCGTGCAGCACCCAGTTGTACTTGGTGCGGCCATCGGGCGGAAGGGTGCTCATCAACACCGCAAACTCGGTGGTGCCTGCGGGCGCATGGTCCCAGGCCAGCGCCGGGCTGGTGCCTGCGCCGTCGCAGGTGTAGGCGTCGGGCAGGCTGCTGCCTTGCGCGGATTCGCTGGTCAAGACAAAACGGTTGGCTTCGGCCGCAGTGGCGGCCATGGCATGCGGCACAACGCTGATCGCGCTGGCCATGGCGGCGGCCGCCCACAGGGTCCGCAGGGCGGAGCGGAATTTCGGTGTATTCATGACTGAGCTTCCGGTGATTGGGGTGCCGGGCGGCTCAGGGTGCGTTAACCGTGAGTTTGCACAGCAAGGTGTTGTCGGCCTTGAGGTCCGAGGTCCAGATCAGGCGAGCGGCGGGGTCCCAGGTGACATCGAAGTAGCCCTGTTTGGCGCCGATGTCGGCGGCGCTGTAGACGGTGGCGTTATCCCAGGCGCTGGTGTCGAAACCGGCGGCTTTCCAGTTCGCCGGTTCTTCGGAGATGGTGGCACCGCAACTGGCCACCGAGGGATCGCTGCTGGACACGCAGCTCGGAACCAGCGGGGCCTTGTGGATGACCTCGCACTTGACTGCGCTGTCCGACACGGCCACCACTTTCTGCGTCGCGGTGTCGGTGACCTGCATGATGAACCCGCCGTCACCGATCTGCTGCCTTGCGCTGCCGATGTACTCCAGCCCGGTGTCGTTTTGCTTGAAGTCCTTGATGGTGAAATTCAGCACCAACGGGTAGTCCGCGTCGAAACGCAGTGTCTCTGAATTGAAAGAGCGCTCGGTGGTGATCGGCACCGAGTCTTCACCCACGAAGCGCTCGCCGACATGGAGCGAGAACCAGTTGTCGGCCCAGACCTCGGCCTTGAAGGAGCCCGCCGCCGCTGCGAAGGGCAGGCTGGCGGCCAGGAATGCCCCAGCCAGACGCTGGGCGAAATGTCGTGCAGATGGTTTCATGTGAGGCCTCTGGGTGGTTGGGACGGAGGGACGCTCCGTCGATGACCCCATCGTAAAACCCAATACGCCCTGAAAAATGACATCTTCGTCATGAAGAGTGGCCGTCTCGGTGGCGGCCTTGCTGGGGTACCTTAAGTTCCCGCAGGCAGCAGCAGCCTCAAGACCAGCGGGTCGTCAGCGCCGGGCTCCACCGTCAACTCACCGCCATGGGCGCGGGCGATGACACGCGAGAGGCTGAGGCCCAGGCCATGGCCGTCCACCCGCCGGTTGCGCGCCGCATCGCCCCGGAAGAAACGCTCAAAGAAGCGGGCCCGGTCTTCGGGTGAAAGGCCTGGCGCGAAGTTCGCCATCTCCAGCTCGATGCCCAAGGGCGTGGCCCGGGCGCGCCAGTGGATCCATCCGCCGGCGGGCGTGTATTTCAGCGCGTTGCTGGTGAGGTTGTTGAGCAACTGGTCGAGCAATTGCGGATCGGCCTGCACGGTCAGCCCATCGGCCACCTCGGCCGACAGCTTCACGTCCAGCCCAAAGGTTTGCGCCTCGGTGAACCGCTCGTTCAAGGCTTCGCTCAGGTTCACCGGCATGCGCTGCAAGGCCAGCCGGCCGGCATCGGCCTGCGACAGCAGCAGCAACTTTCTGGAGATCGACGACAGGCGCCCTACTTCGTCCAGCATGTCGATCAGGGTCAGCTGAAGCGCCTGATCGTCCGCTCGCTGCACCGCGCGTTCGAGCTGGCCCTGCAAAATGGTCAGCGGTGTTTTCAGCTCGTGTGCGGCATCGGCCGAGAAGCGCGAAGCCTGGTGAAAACTGGTCTCCAGCCGGTCCAGCATCTTGTTGTACGAGGTGATGAGCTCCTGAAACTCGCGGTCTTCCAGCGCCGCCGACAGGCGCTGATCCAGCGCCTTCTCATCGACCGCTTTCATCGCGTCGCGCAGCCGCACCACGGGCTTGAGCGCCAGGCCCGACAGCAACCACGCCCCCAGCGCGGTGAGCAGCAACGCCAGCGGCAATGCGATGGCCGCCACCTGTCGCCAAACCCCCAGCAGGTCAGCACGAGTGGCAGCGAGGTCGGCCGCAACGAATCCGCGCTCAGATGGGCCGCCGACCAGGGCCGCATGCCAATCACCACCGGCCAGATCAAACCGGCTCAGCGCACAGGCGGTGCGGTTCGCAGGGTTGGAGGCGTTTTGGGTGTCTGCGGCCGCCGCATCTCGACGCCAGGACAGTTGGTCGATATCCAGCCCCTCGGGCCAGTGAGCCGACTTCAGCCGCCCCGGTCCGCTCGGCGTCTCAACCGCCAGCAGCAGTTGTTCGGGCGATTTCAACCGCAGCTTGGCCACCATGTCGGCGCCCAGGCGCTCTACGTCGCCAGTGGCGGTCGGGCCGGCCAGCCGCCGGGCTTCATCGCACAGGCGCTCGTCCAGCCGCTGGCCTTCGAACGCCAGCACACTGGACCAGCTGAACAGCGCCACGCTGGCCAGCACCAGCGCCACGGTCAAGGCCGTGACCGCAAAAATGCGGACCCGGAAGGACGGCATGCTGAGTCTCAAGGCACGGGCCTGAAACGGTAGCCAACGCCTCTGACCGCTTCGATCGGCGAGGCGCTGCCCGCGCCGGCGTCGATGGACTCGATCTTCCGGCGGATCCGCTGGACACACGCATCCACCACATTCGTGGCCGGATCAAAGTCGTAGCCCCACACGTGTTCCAGCATCTGGGTGCGCGTCAGCACGCGCCCTGCCGAACGCATCAGCAACTCGATGAGGGCAAACTCACGGCTGGTGAGTTCGATCGTCTGGCCATGGCCGGTGACCTGTCGAGCCATGCAGTCAAGCACGAATGGCCCGACCTGTACGGTGTTCTGGCGCTCGCCCGACAGCCGCCGCAGCAGAGCCTGGATGCGGGCAGCCAGTTCCTCCACATAGAACGGTTTGGCCAGGTAGTCGTCGGCACCCAGGTTGAGCCCTTCGATGCGGTCACCCAGCTCGTTGCGCGCGGTCAGCAAGATCACCGGTGTGGTGATGCCCTCGGCGCGCAACCCCCGCAACACCGAGAGGCCGTCGCGCCCGGGCAGCATCAGGTCGAGCACGATCGCGTCATGTTGGCCCAGGCGGGCCCGCTCGAAGCCGGTGTGGCCGTTGTCGCAGGCCTCCACCTCGAAGCCGCGCTCCGTCAAGCCCGCGCAAACGAAGTCTGCGATGCGCCGTTCGTCTTCGATGACCAGGATCTTCATGGCTGTCAGTATGGTTGCTCTCGGTGTGTCCGTTGTGAACTGCGCGATGCAGCGCTCGGGCAACTGTTGCAGGTCGAACGCTTTTCAGCGGCCGAATGGATGGAGGATCCATGGCATGACAACCCAGCGAAGCGGTGTCCGGTGTCCTTGCACGGGAGGCGCACACCCGCCCCGGTTCGCACCGGGAACCTCCGAAGCGTTCGCAAGCACTCGCCGTCAAAGGTCAACCCCTGGCCTTGAATTGCCCCGAAACAAGAAACCCTCCGGCACAGATCCGGCTTCGTCGGAGCGAGCCCCCGGCCCAATGTGCCAGGGGGGGCGTGCGCATGTTCCCGAGACATGGACCGTTTGCGCTTCGTTGCCAGCCCCGCCCCCCCAACCCGCGCCTCAACCAACCAGAGCGACGTTGTCCGAAAGGCCAAACCGGCTCAGCGACATCCCTGGAGGAAGCATGTGCTTGGGACTCGGCACCGCAACGTTGCGATCGACCTGCGTTCAATGTACCGACAAAAACGTTTAGAAGTCACCGCCACCAACCAGGGTTTCGAAACGGGTGAGCGTGTTCAGGAAGGCCAGCTTCACGACGCCCGTTGGGCCATTTCGCTGTTTGCCGATGATGATCTCTGCGACGCCCGGCTCCTTGGAAGTTTCGCGGTTGTAGTAGTCGTCACGGTAGATGAACATGATGATGTCCGCATCCTGCTCAATGGCACCCGATTCGCGCAGATCGCTCATCATGGGACGCTTGTCAGTGCGTTGCTCCACACTTCGGTTGAGCTGCGACAGGGCAATCACTGGGCACTGCAGCTCCTTGGCCAGCATTTTCAGACCCCGTGAAATTTCGCCCAGTTCGGTGGCCCGGTTGTCGCCTCCCGAACTGCCAGAGCCGCTCATAAGCTGCAAGTAGTCAACCACAATCAAGCCCAGCTTGCCGCACTGGCGGGCCAGACGGCGCGCGTTGGCTCGCAATTCGCTGGGTGTGAGGCCAGGGGTTTCGTCAATGTGCAATGACACATTGCGCAATTTTTCAATTGCCTCTGTGAGCCGTGGCCACTCTTCATCGTTGAGCTTGCCTGTGCGCAAATGGCTTTGATGGATGCGCCCGATGGAGCCCACGATACGGACAGCCAGTTGCGAGGCCCCCATCTCCATGGAAAACACGGCCACAGGCAAACCCTCATTCAGCGCCACATGTTCAGCGATGTTGATCGCGAATGCGGTTTTCCCCATCGAAGGGCGCGCGGCCAGGACCACCAGGTCGCCGGCTTGCAAGCCGGTCGTCATGCGGTCGAGATCGATAAACCCGGTGGGCACGCCCGTGATGTCGTTGGGGTTGTCGGCCATCTCCTGCACGCGGTCGAGCAACTCGACCACCAGCGTGTCCATGCCCTGAAAGCCCTCCTTCATCCGGGAGCCTTCTTCTCCAATCTTGAAAATCTTCTGCTCGGCCTCGTCCAGAATCTTGGCAACCGGGCGGCCTTCAGGGTTGAAGGCGGCCGTCGCAATATCGTCGCTCGCCGCGACCAGCTTGCGCAAAATGGCGCGTTCACGAACGATTTCCGCATACCGCCGAATGTTCGCAGCACTGGGCACGTACTGCGCCAGAGAGTTCAAGTAGGCAATGCCTCCCGCCTCTTCCGCTTTGCCCAGGTTCTGCAGGTGTTCAAACACCGTGACCACATCGGCAGGCTTGCTGGAGTTGATCAGGGTGGCAATCGCAGAATAGGCCAAGCGGTGCTCGTAGCGGTAAAAGTCTGAATCATTGATCAGATCGGCCACTCGATCCCAGGCCGCGTTGTCGAGCAACAGACCCCCCAGCACGCTGGATTCGCCCTCGATCGAATGGGGCGGTACCCGCAACTGTGCGACTTGCGGATCGCGGCCCAAGCCGGCGCCGTCCATACCAACGTCAAAGGAAGAAAAAGGGTCTGAGAATACAGCGGACATGTGTTTCCTGAAAGTCGGTCAATGGTACGCCGCCACTCCCTTGCTGTCAGGGGACAAACCTGTGGACAACCAGTGAATTACGAGGGGAATACCGGGGGATAGATCGGGACAACAATTCCAGGACGCTCGCAAGCAGAAAAAAAGCCGCCTACCCGAGGGTGGCGGCTTCTTCTGCAACAACCCAGGATCAACCCGGGCGGCGCAAGTCTTCGATCAGGCGGATTCGCCCAGCACGGAAACGTTCAGGTCGATGTTCACATCGGTGTGCAGGTGCACCGTGACCGTGAAATCACCAGCGTTTTTCAACGGACCATTGGGCATGCGAACCTGTGCCTTCGACACGGTGTAGCCAAGCTTCACCAGCTCGTCAGCCACGTCGTGGTTGGTCACGGAGCCGAACAAGCGGCCGTCAACGCCAGCCTTTTGGGACAGCTTGACGGTCACAGCGGCCAGCTTTTCACCCAGCGCCTGGGCTTCAGCCAACTTGGCAGCGGCAGCTTTTTCCAGTTCGGCGCGGCGCGTTTCGAATTCGGCAATCGCGTTTTGGGTGGCACGGCGGGCACGGCCCGAAGGGATCAGGAAGTTACGGGCATAGCCGTCTTTCACTTTGACCACATCGCCCAGGGCGCCGAGGTTGAGTACTTTGTCGAGCAGAATAATTTGCATATCAGGCTCCCTTTAAACGCGGTGCTGGTCGCTGTAAGGCAACATGGCCAGGAAGCGGGCACGCTTGATGGCTGTATTGACTTGACGCTGATAGAAGGCACGCGTGCCGGTCAGGCGCGCGGGGATGATTTTGCCGTTTTCGGCGATGAAGTCACGCAGGACGTCGATGTCCTTGTAGTCAACTTCTTCAACGTTTGCCACGGTAAAGCGGCAGAAACGCTTGCGCTTGAACAGCAGCGATTGGGTGTTGCGCTTGGGGCGCTTGTCTTTGTTGAAACGTTTTGGGGAAGCCATGTTGGGCCTTTCCTATGTTTTGCTGAATTCTTGAATATGAAACACAAGACCTTTGCCATTGCGTGCATTCGTCATGAAGCCGTGAAACTCACAAACCGCATCCAGGCCTTGTCGGGCCAGGGTTTCTGCTTGTGCGCCAAAGGCCACAGCCTTCAGTTGCAGTTTCACCAGCCTGGGCGTGTCCAATTCGGTGATGGTGGATTCGTGCTCTAGCACGATATTCACCACCGGTATGCCTGCTGGGGTGTAGCGCAAGGGTTGAACCTGCACCACCGAAGCCGACAAATGAAAACGGTTGGCTGCTGCTGACGATGTCACGCCTGGGTTCAGGCGGCTTGGGCTCGCGGTTCGCGGGGCTCGCGGGAGTCACGGGAATCGCGACCTTCATGAGCAGGAGCGGCCTTGCGGGCCTCTTCACGCTCAACCGACTTCATCATGCTCGAAGGGCCGGTTTCGGCTTTCTTCTTCAACACGGTGAGGTGGCGCAACACGGCATCGTTGAACTTGAACGCGTGTTCGAGTTCAGCCATCACTGCCTGATCGGCTTCGATGTTGACGCACAGATAGTGGGCCTTGGACAGCTTCGTGATCTGGTAAGCCATCTGACGACGACCCCAGTCTTCAACACGGTGGATCTTTCCGCCGCCGGCGGTGATCATGCCCTTGTAACGCTCCAGCATGGCTGGAACCTGTTCGCTCTGGTCCGGATGGATCAGCAAAACGATTTCGTAATGACGCATAAACACTCCTTTTGGATGACACCGAGCCGGTTTAACGGACCTCGGTTTCTGATGAACAGCCGCCCCCAGCGTCGTAATGGGGTGCAGCAAGGCAAGCCCGCGATTCTAGCAAGATTCCGACTGCCTTGCAATTGCGGCCTTGCGTCTCGATCAGACCCGCTGGCGCCGGGGGTAGCGCACGTGTTCCACCAGTTCCTCCACTTCGCGGCCAGGAGCAGGGGTGATCCAGCTGATCAACACAATCACGGCAAACCCCAACGGCACGCCAAACACGCCCGCCGATATGGGCTGAATGCCCCACCAGAGCTCCACTGGCCGGGTCACCCCGAAGATGTCACGCAGCCAGGGCTGGGTGGTCACCATGTAATAGAAGGTGATCGCCAAGCCACAGATCATGCCCAGGGATGCTGCAATTCCGGTGGCGCGTTTCCAGAAGATACCCAATACCAGGGCGGGGAAAAAAGCCGATGCGGCAAGCGAAAAGGCCGCGGAGACCAGAAACAGGATGTCAGCGGGCTTTTGGGCCGCTACGTACGCTGCCGCCAGCGCCACCATCAACAGCAGCACCTTGGAAATCGTGACCCGCCGGGCTGTCGAAGCATTGGGATCGATCATCTTGTAGTACACGTCGTGCGACAAGGCGTTGGCTATGGTGAGCAACAGCCCGTCGGCGGTGGACAGTGCAGCGGCCAGGCCACCCGCGGCAACCAGACCCGAAATCACATAGGGCAAGCCCGCGATCTCGGCGGTGGCCAACACGATGATGTCGCCACCAATCGACATTTCATTCAGCTGCAACAACCCATCCTGGTTGACATCGGTCACCGACAGCAGCGAGGGATCCACCTTGTTCCAGGCCGCAACCCAGGCTGGCAACTGGTCAAACGGTGTACCAATCAATACGTTGAACACCTCGAACTTCACCATCACGGCCAAAGCTGGCGCAGTGAAGTACAGCAAGAAGATGAAAAACAGCGACCAGGTGACCGACTCGCGCGCAGCCTTCACGCTGGGCACGGTGTAGTACCGCATCAAGATATGTGGAAGGGCCGCAGTGCCGACCATCAGGCAAAAAGCCAGCGCCAGAAAATTTCGGCGCGACTCGTCATAGGTTTGCTGTGCCTCGGGATCGCCATCGGGGTCGCCCGCAAATTGGGCCGCATGCGGAGGCATACCGTTGAGTGGCTGTGACTTGGTGTCGGCAGCCGCCTTGCGCCGACTCCATGTCGATTCGGCCGCCGTGGCGGTGCGTGGCAGAGATGACAGCGTTTTTTCTGCCGCAGACAAGTCGGCGAAGGAGGCATCAGCCTGGCGCAGTGCCGCCAGCCTGGCTTCGGCTTTTGCCTTGTCGTTCATCAGCGCAGCGGCCGGGTCTTTGAGTTTTTCGGCCAGTTCTTGGGAGAGAGATGCAAAAATCTGACGCACCTCAAGTTCTTTCGGGTCCGAGGCCAGCTCCTTCTCCTTTGCGGTGACTTTTTCCAGCTGGTAGCCATACACCACCTGTGGCACCGGCACCCCCGTTTGTTTCACCGACAGCCACACCACTGGAATGAGGTAGGCCACGATGATCACGATGTACTGAGCAACCTGGGTCCAGGTCACGGCGCGCATGCCGCCGAGAAAAGAGCACACCAAAATGCCGCCCAGCCCCAGGAAAATGCCCAGTTCGAAGGCCACACCAACCAGGCGTGACGTGATCAGACCCACGCCATAGATCTGCGCCACGACGTAAATGAACGAAACCAGAATGGCGGCCATCACACCCAGCAATCTCGGCAGGTGCCCCCCATAGCGCTCACCCAGAAAGTCGGGAATGGTGAACTGGCCAAACTTGCGCAAATACGGCGCCAGCAACAAAGCCACCAGGCAATAACCTCCCGTCCACCCCAGAATGAAGGCCAGCCCGCTGTAGCCAGTGAGGTACAGCGTTCCGGCCAGGCCGATAAACGAGGCCGCAGACATCCAGTCGGCGCCTGTCGCCATGCCGTTGTAGACCGCCGGTACCCTGCGACCCGCCACGTAGTATTCGGTGGCGTCCGTCGTGCGGCTCATGATCCCGATGGCGGCATACAGGCCAATCGTGGCAAACAGGAAAATGAAGCCTATCCACTCCCTGGGCAAGCCCGCTTGTTCCAGCACAGCCAGAACCACCACGAACATGAAGAATGCCAAGGTGTACCAGCGGTACACCTTGTTGAGTTGCTGCTTGAACGCCGATTCGGATGCCGTTGCGCCACCAGCCCCAGGCCGTTTTTTGAGACCCTTCATCGCTTAATCAACCACATCGTCTTGGTCATGTGCAGCATCGAGCCGGTTCATCGCCCACGCGTAGAAACCCACCAGCAAGACGTAGACCAGCGGACCGCCCTGCGCACCCAGCCAGAAACTGAACGGCCAACCAAAGAAGGTGAAGTTCAAATCGCGGGCGAAATAGGTGGCCACAAAGCTCACAAGAAACCAGATCAAAAGCAAGCCCGCCGTTAAACGCAATGTCTTGCGCCAATAGAGGCGTCGGTTTTCAGCAGGCGTTGGTTTGGACGACATGTGGTTTCTTCAGGCGCAAAGCCCGGTCTCTCGTTCCAGCTGTCGGGCCACCTTGGGCTCGAACTGGCGCAGTCGCGCGATGGTGGCGATGGCATCGTCAAGGGCACCCAGATCGGCCTGCACCCGCGCAAGCTGGTACCAACCATATGGGCTCATGGGCTGCAAGCGGGTGTTGACCTGCAAGACCTCAACGGCCTCGACCAGCCGGTCCTGGGCAATCAATGCCAGTGCCAGCCCGTACCAGGCCCGATCCAGTGCGGGGGCACGTTCGGTGGCCCGGCGAAAACAGCGCTCGGCTTCTTCAAACTGCTCCAGACGCTCAAAAGTAAAACCCAGGTTGAACCAGGCCTGGACATCCTCCGGGTCGATGGCCACGCAGCGGCTGAGCAAATCACGAGCGGCCTCCCACGCCTGATCCTGGGACGCCCAGTGGGCCAGTGTCGCCAATGCATAGGTGTCATCCGGGTTCGCAGCCAGCGCCTTCGACACCACTGCACGCCCCCATCGAACCTGTCCCAGCATGGAGCAAAAACCCAAGCGTGCACGCAAGCTGAAACTCAACCAAAGGCTGTTCACCGACACAACGCCATACCCAACTGCACGCAATGCGCGATTTTGGCTGCCGTCAACGCCAGCCATGCCAGGCCCAACAGCAGGAAGGCCACCCAGGGATGGTGCCTTGACAACACCTGTTTCGGCGTCAGCCAGCGAGCAATCACCACAAAAGGCTGCCCCACCTGCTGCAACAACTGGTACATCAGGTTCTCGCGGCGGCGTTCACCAATGATCAACCCCAGCACCCACTGCCCGAACAGCGACAGCAATGCCACTTCGGCAATCAGTTTGGCAGCGGAGATCAGTGTCAGCATGTCAGGTTCGTGTCAATTTGGGTTGATTCTGAATTGTCACCTTACCAAGCTCTTACATACCGCCCTGCACAGCCCCTGACACAGGTCAAACCCCTAGCGCATAGACTGTATTTGACGGGAAATCGAGGTGTAGCATCAAATGGACCTTGTCAACGAAGGCACCCCAGCATGACTTCCTCCTCCATCCCCGCCCCTCAAATTCGCACCGCGTTGATCGCCCACCGCGCCTTCGGCGTTTTGCCAGCGTCCATATTGGAGACGCTGGGAACGACCCTGAAAGCCCGGGCATTCAAAGCCAAAGAGCCCATAGCGCTGGGAGAAGACTTCAAGACCCACGCGCATTGGCTGCTCGAAGGCAACGTGAATTTGCTGGACGCGGAGGGTCACCTCTTGCTGAGCTTGCAAGCTGGCGAGGTGTTCGGACTCGACCAAGGTGATGCACTGCATGTCGTCGCAGCGCAGGCGCAATCAGCCGCGCAGGTCGTGCGAATTCCTTTGTCACAAGTGCAGGAACTCTGCGAAATCACGCCCGCACTCGCCTATTTCCTGCCTGCATTCCCTGCGGCCCTTGATGCCAGCACCACCGGTGGCGGATCAGGCTCCGGCGCTGACCCGGCGCTCAACCTCATGACAGCGCCGGTACGCTCCCTGGTCAAGCGCGCCCCGATCACTTTGCCCCCCCACACCACGGTGCGTGAAGCCGCGCAAGTGATGAGCGAAAAACGCGTGTCTTCGGTGCTGATCGAGAAGGACCAACGTTTGTTCGGGCTGGTCACCGATCGCGACCTGCGCAACCGCGTCGTCGCAGCAGGCCTGGACACCGGCCGCACCATCATGGACATCGCCACCCTTGCGCCATTGACCATCGATGTGCAGAACCCGGCGTTCGATGCCCTGTTGCTCATGGCACGCCACAACATTCACCATGTGCCGGTGCTTGATGGCGAGCGCATCGTGGGGATGATCACCGCCACCGACCTCACCGAACAACACAGCACTTCAGCCGTTTACCTGGCCGGTGACGTCTACAAGCAAAGCACCGTTGAAGGGCTTCAGTCGGTTGCCACCAAGATCAAGCAACTGCAAAAGAGCCTGGCCGCCGCACAGGCCTCTGCCTACAGCACGGGTCACATCATCACCGCCATCACCGATGCCATCACCTGCCGTTTGCTGCAACTCGGTGAAGCGCAGTTTGGCCCACCACCTGTTGACTACGTGTGGGTCGCAGCGGGATCACAGGCGCGCAGCGAACAAACCGCCAAGTCCGATCAGGACAACTGCATGGTGATCGACGACCGCTACGACCAAGCCAGGCACGGCACCTATTTCAAGACACTGGCCAAGTTCGTGTGCGACGGGCTGGATGCTTGCGGCTACGTGCACTGCCCGGGCGACATGATGGCCATGACAGACACCTGGCGCCAGCCGAAGCGGCAGTGGGCCGAGTACTTCGCGCGCTGGACCAGCCAGCCCGATCCCAAGTCGCTGATGCTGACCTGCGTCTTCTTCGACCTCCGGGCCATCTACGGCAGCACCGACTTGCTCGACAGCTTGCGCTCAGACGTTTTGCGGCGCACCAAGGGCAACAGCCTGTTTCTCGCCCACATGGTCGGCAACGCCCTGAAACACCAGCCACCACTCGGCATGTTCAAAGGCATCTCCACGATCCGCAGTGGAGAACACAAAGGCAAGATCGACCTCAAACACACCGGCGTGGTCCCCATCGTGGACCTGGCGAGGGTCTATGCCCTGGCCGGCGCCCACGATGCAGTCAATACCCAGGACCGCCTGCAGAGCGCCGCGACAGGCGGCGAAGTCAGCGAACAAAGCGCACACGACCTGCGCGATGCGCTCGAGTTCCTGGCCCACACCCGCATCCAGCACCAGGCTCGGCAGATCACTGCGGGCCTGCCACCCAACAACTTCATGAACCCGAACGACATCTCGAACTTTGAACGCAGTCAGCTGAAAGACGCGTTCACCGTGGTGCACGATCTGCAAAACGTGCTGGGCCAACGCTACAGAATGTGACCCCCTGCGACGGCCCGATGCTCGGGCCGTCACCCCCCAGGGGGGCGATGCGTGCAGCCCGGCAAAGCCGGTTCTGCCGCATCCTGCGGTTAAGGCATCTCACTCCGGAGAAAGCTATGGTTTGAGTGAGGGGGTGTTCTTTCAGGGCACCGCGGAACCGGCTTTGCCGGGCCGCCAGTGCCGCCCCCCGGGGGGTGACGCCGAAGGCGGCGCGGGGGGAGCATGTGTCGCTCAATATTTCAGTCTTGCGTAATACGTCTTCTGCGCGGCTTCCCTCGCCTGCCCCAGCGTGAGAATGCCCTTCTCTGCCAGCAGAGGAATCAGTTTCACAAATACTTCGGCTGTAACCATGGCATCACCCATTGCGGTGTGCCGGCCGACGATTGGCACATTGAAGCGCTCTGACAGCGCTTCCAGCCGGTGGGAGTCCTGACTGGGGTGCAACACGGCAGACAACAACAGCGTGTCGAGCACCGGGTGATCAAACACCATCCCCGTCTGCTGCTCCTTCAATTGCAGAAACCGCATGTCGAACGCTGCGTTGTGTGCGACCAGTACCGTGTCCTGTGCAAACGCGTGAAACGCTGGCAAGACCTGATCGATGGTTGGCTGCCCTTGCACCATATCGGGCGAGATGCCGTGAATCGGAATGGTGGCCGCAGGGATCGAACGCCTGGGGTCCACCAACTGCTCGAAGCACTCTTGTTTCAACAGCTTGTTGTTCACGATGCGGGCCGCACCAATCTGGATGATTTCATCACCCTGTGATGGGTTGAGGCCTGTGGTTTCGGTATCGAAAACGGTGTAGGTCAATTCGCTGAGCAAGCGGTCATCAAGCGCGTGGGTCAACTCTGTGGTCTTGAACAAGTCAAAGTCGTAATACTCGGGGCGGCTGTCTGTGGGCTGCAACGCCGCAGTTGCCTCCGCTTGCTCCTGCGGGTTCGCCAGGGGCAGCAAAAAGCGAAAAAACGCCTGGTGGCGCGTGCGTTCGCGTTCAAACCAGAATGCACCCCCATGGCGCTCGATGACATCGCGCACAGTGATTCGCGTGGTTTCTGCCCCCACCTTGATCACATCCATCTCCCAGCTCATCACGGTCTCGGTGCTCATGACCTGACCCGACCAGATCAAATCAAGCTGCGCTTTGCCGGCGCTGCCCTGGGCCAGTCCCAGACGCAATTGCACGAACTTCACCGAAAACTCCTCAGACAGCCGCGCGGTGAGGTAGCTCAGTGCTTGCAGGAGTGAAAAACTCTCGACCTTGAGCCACAAACTGCTGTCCACATCCACGGCCGAGGCTGGCACTCTGGCGGTCACCTCGATGCGTTTGATCGCAGCGTTGACCAGGTCGGAGCCCAGCATGTCCTCCAGCGGCCAACGCGATTTGACGGAATCGGCAGAGCCACTCTCAAGGGCCGTGATGCGCTGGCTCAACGAACGGATTTCATCGCGCACCACGCCCAGAAACCGCTCACGCATCGCAGGTTCCAGATCTGGAAAATCGAGCATGTCAATGGCGGCCTGCATATTGGCCAACGCCGCCCGGCTGCCTTCGGTCAGCGAGAGCAGAACCTGGTCTTTGGCTGACTCGGCTTCGAATTCGCGCGTGATGTTGTCGAGCATCAGTACAAATCCCGTGAGTTCACGGTCGGCGTCAGAGGCTTGCGTGGTCGCTGCGCGAACCGGCGCCATTTGCACCCTCAGCAATTGCCCGGAAGGCGTGGTGGTGACAAACTGAGCCGAGGGCTGGGCTGCGCCTCGGAGCAGGCGTTGGCGAATGCTGTCCAGGGCATGGGCCACCAGACGTTGATCAAACACCCCGTAAATCGAACGCCCCAGCCCGATCAACTCGGCACCTCCCGCCACCCCCGGCGCTTGGGAGAGCGCACGAAACTGCATGCGTGCACGGTTGTTGTACAGCAAGACACGGCCATCAAGGTTGCAGACGACCACACTTTGCGTGAGCTCCGACATCAAAGCCGCCAACCGCGATTTTTCCTGCTCGATGCCTTCGGCTGCGAGGTTCACCTTGGCATCCATCTCGCTGCGCAGCTCTTCGCGTTGCGCCACCAGTTGATTGAACAAGCCCGCCAGCGCCTGCGTTTCCACATTGCCCTTCAGCGGCAGGTTGCGAACCACATCGGTCTTGAGCACCACCTGGGCCTCCTCAGCCAGTTGCACCGATGGCGTCACCCAATGATCGAACCAGCGCTTGAGCGCCCATGCGATGGCCCCCATGCCAGCACCCCAGGTGAGCAACAGCAAGACGGATTGCTCACCGAGCAATCGCCACACCGTTGCACGGCTTTCATCGTCCAGCGTCGAGCCCACCAGACCAATCGTGGCCCCCAACCAGGCCACCGACACCAGGCCCGCCATACCCAGCAGCCACCACAGGCGCCTATCGGTTTTTTGTTGACCGCTCATGGCTGGTTGCCCAGCATGGCTTGTACTTTCTGCACCAGCTCTTTGGTGGAGAAAGGTTTGGTCATGTAGGCATTGGCTCCCAACGCCATGCCTTTTGCGATGTCGGTGTCGCGGCCCTTGGCGGTCAGCATCAGAATCAAGGTGTCGCGCATGGTCTCGCTGTTGCGCACCTCATGGCACACATCGAAACCGGTTTTGACCGGCATCATCACATCGAGCAACACCAGATCGGGTTTGTCCCGTTCGATGGCGTCCAGAGCCTCTTGCCCGTCCCGCGCCAGCACGACTTCATAGCCTTCGCGCTTCATCAGGAACTCCAGAGAAATCAGAATATTGGGTTCATCGTCAGCAATCAGCAGTTTGTGTGTTGTCATCTTTTTCTTCTCCTTTGGGTGCTCTCTCAAACATCCTTTTGCTCTACATGCCCGGTCCGCGTTGCATGCGGGATCGTGAATCCGAAACAGGCCCCCTCGCCAGGCGCAGATCGCAACGCCATGCGACCACCAAAGTGCTCAACGATCTGACGGCTGATCGGTAGACCGAGACCGGTACCGCCCGGCCGGTAGTGCGCATCACCCGCCACCTGGTGGAACTTCTCAAACACCACGGCTTGCTGGTTCGCCTCGATGCCCGGACCATTGTCTTGCACCTCCAACGAGACACCCTCTGTCGTGTCCGTCAAACGCATGTCCACTCGCCCACGCCCTCGTGGCGCGTATTTCAAGGCGTTGGACAACAGATTGAGCACGACCTGCATCAACCGGTCCTCATCAGCCCATACAGAAGGCACACCATCGGGCAGATCCAGCGCCAGGGTCACGCCAGCCTCTTGAAAATTGACGCGCAAGCTTTCCGCGGCTTGCTGCGCCACGGCCCGAATGTCCACCGTGGCTTCGTCCCATTCGGCCTGCCCCGCTTCAATCTTGGCCAGATCGAGCACCTGGTTGACCAGCCGCGTCAAGCGCTCGGTTTCACCCACGATGATTTCGAGAAACTGCTGACGCTGCTCCGACGCCATGTCCACATCGTCACGCATCAGTTCCGACAAAGCCCTGATGGATGTCAAGGGGGTGCGCAACTCATGGGTCACCGACGACATGAAATCGTCTTTCATGTGGTCCAGGCTCTGCAACTGCTGATTGACTTCCCTCAACTCCGAGGTAGCGTGCTCCAGCGAGCGGGACTTGTCTTCCAGCGCCACAGAATAGGCGCGCAGTTGCGAGGCTTCGTCCAGAATCCGCATCACATCATCCAGACTCAACGCCTCTTCCTCAACCACCGAAGCCACCATCACCCGCGCTGACGCACTGCCGATTGCACCTGCCAGTTGGGTTTCCACAAATTGCACCAGCTGGGCATCGGCAGGGATGTCTTCCACCCGGCTCAAGCCAAGGCGTTGTGCGTAACCTGAAAAAAGCCGCAATGCGGTATCGGCGCCAAGAAACCGGGCCGCCAGGGGCAACAGTGCCGACACCTGTGCCTTCCCCTGCCAGAAAACGGGGGAAACCTGACTGGTTCGCCTGAACACATCCACAAACAGCAATGCCTGGCTGGTCTCAGCCGCCGATGGCCGGCGCAACAGGGAAATGCCCACGTAAGCAGCGGTATTCACCAGCAGGCTCCAAAACAGCGAATGGGTGAGGTTGTCCAGCCCCCTTAGCCCAAGGAACGCCTCGGGCTTGAGCAGCGCCACGCCCCACAGCCCTTGTGCAAGAAAACCATCGGGCATCCAGCCCGACTTGGCCAAAGAGGGCAGCATCAATGTGTAGACCCAGAAAGCAAACCCCATTGCCAACCCAGCCAGTGCGCCTCGGCGCGTTCCGCCGCGCCAGTACATGCCGCCCAACAAGGCCGGTGCAAACTGGGCCACCGCCGCAAAGCTGATCAACCCAATGCTCACCAGCGCATACGCCTCACCAGCAAGATGGAAGTAGGTGTAACCCAGCAACAAAACCAGCAGGATCGCGGCACGGCGAATACCCAGAAGCCAACCCGTGAGATCGGAATCATCGCGTTGCGCAGATCCTTTTCGACGCAGCAACAAAGGCATCACCAGATCGTTGCAGACCATCGTAGAGACTGCAATGGTTTCCACGATCACCATGCCTGTCGCGGCAGACAATCCGCCGACAAAGGCGACCAGGGCCAACACCGTCTGGCCTTGGGACAGCGGGATGGACAAAATGAACGTTTCCGGGTTCACGACCCCTACGCCAAACAGCAGCAATCCCCCCATGGCAATCGGCAGCACAAACAGGTTGATCAGCAGCAGGTACAGGGGAAACACCCAGACCGCTCGCTTCAGATGCCGCTCATCGACGTTTTCCACCACCATTACCTGAAACTGGCGTGGCAACAGAATCACCGACAGCATGGCGAGCAGGGTCAAACCCGTCCACTGCGCATAGGCAAAGGGCTGCCCCTGGTCAAACAGCAACAGCGGGCGCAATGCATCCACCGCCCTGACCTGTTCAAACAGGGCCGCAGGACTGGAGAACAGGCCAAAGGTGACAAACAGCCCCACGGCAAGGAAGGCCAGCAGCTTGACCAGCGATTCGAAAGCGATCGCCGCCACCATGCCTTCGTGGCGCTCGGTGCTGTCCAGATGCCTCGCGCCAAACACCATGGTGAACCCCGCCAAGGCCAGCGCCATGTACAGCGCACTGTCGCGCCACCAGTCATCGCTCTGTGGCGATGGCGCACCCAGAGGCGACGTCAGCACCGCGTAGCCGCTGGCCACCGCCTTGAGCTGCAAGGCGATGTAGGGCACGATGCCCACCACGGTGATCAACGTGACCAAGCCCGCAAGGGTCGGGCTTTTCCCGTAGCGGCTGGCGATAAAGTCGGCAATCGATGTGATGCGGTAGGTCTTGGCAATCCGGATCATCTTGCGCACCACCAGCCAAGCCAGAATCATGGCCAGCATCGGCCCCAGGTATATGGGCAGAAACCACACCCCTGAATTGGCCGCGCGCCCCACACTGCCGAAATAGGTCCATGCGGTGCAATACACCGCCATGGACAGCGCATACACCCATGCGTTGCCAATCACCGAACGGCCAGCTGCCGCACGCCGATCGCCCCAACTGGCCACGGCAAACAGCAGCAGCAAGTAGGCACACGACACGGCAATGACCAGCGGGGCGGACAGCATGGCGGGCTCCGGCAGCTCAGGCATTCTTGCGGTCAGCTCGTTTGGGCTTGCGTTCCACCACCCAGGCCAAAACGGCAATCAGCAAGGCCCACAACAAAAACAGGGCCGTGGGAAACAGCGGCAACCCCCAGAGCAACGCATCCACGTCCCACAGTGCCAGCAGGGGAAAGTTGAACAGCGCCAATCCCGCAAAAAACAGGGCCAGCAACCGCTGGGCTTTGAGTCCTTGGGTCATGCATGTCTCCTTGATCAGGGCGTGCTGCAGTGCCGCGCCCTTTGAAGGCAATGGGTGAGCGGTATACAGCGACGTGACTCGCCAACAACCAGGGATTCCGCAACGCACAGATCCCGGGTTGCAGCCCGCCCCGACCAGGCGCCACGTTTGGAATCGCTCAATGTGAAGCAACAATCCCCGTCATAGAGCACACCGCTTGCCTCAACCCATTGTGCGCCGCGCTCTGACCCTGTGCTTACGCAATTGGTCCCAGGCAGACGAAAAAAAGGCAGGGCGTCACCCTGCCTTTTCTCTCGGTCACCCAGAGCGTTTACTTCGCCGTGGACGCCAGCAACTGCCAGGTATCGACAACCGAGTCGGGGTTCAGCGATATGGAGTTGATGCCCTCGTCGCGCAACCATTGCGCGAAGTCGGGGTGATCGCTGGGACCTTGGCCACAAATGCCCACATATTTGCCTTCGGCCTTGCATGCGCTGATGGCCATCGTCAACAGGGCTTTCACCGCTGGGTCACGCTCGTCAAAGTCATGTGCGAGCAACTCCAGGCCCGAATCGCGGTCCAGGCCCAGCGTCAACTGGGTCAGGTCGTTGGAGCCAATGGAGAAGCCATCGAAATACTGCAAAAAGTCCTTCGCCAGCACGGCATTGCCCGGAATCTCACACATCATGATGACCTTGAGCTCGTTCTCGCCGCGTTTCAAGCCCTTCTCTGCCAACAGTTCGGTGACCTTCTTGGCCTGGCCGAGCGTTCGCACAAACGGCACCATGACCTGGACATTGGTCAAACCCATGTCTTCGCGCACCCGTTTGATGGCTTCGCACTCCATGGCAAAGGCTTCCCGGAAGTCTTCACTGATGTAGCGCGCTGCACCACGGAAACCCAGCATCGGGTTCTCTTCATCGGGCTCGTAGCGGCTACCACCGACCAGCTTGCGGTACTCGTTGGATTTGAAGTCAGACAGGCGAACAATCACCGGCTTGGGCCAGAAAGCGGCACCGATCGTTGCAACCCCTTCGGCCACTTTGTCGACATAGAACGCGCGGGGCGACGCATGCCCGCGCGCGACCGACTCAACAGCCTTTTTCAGATCGGCATCGACAGCGGGGTAATCCAGAATGGCCTTGGGGTGCACACCAATGTTGTTGTTGATGATGAACTCCAGGCGGGCCAAGCCCACGCCGCCATTGGGCAACTGCGCAAAATCAAAGGCAAGTTGGGGGTTGCCGACGTTCATCATGATCTTCACGTCGATCTCGGGCATCACTCCGCGCTGCACTTCGGTCACTTCGGTTTCCAGCAAGCCGTCATAGATGTTGCCGGTGTCCCCTTCGGCGCAGCTCACAGTCACCAGCATGCCGTCTTTCAGCAGGTCGGTGGCATCACCACAGCCCACCACCGCAGGAATGCCCAGTTCGCGCGCAATGATGGCAGCGTGGCAGGTGCGCCCGCCACGGTTGGTCACGATGGCCGATGCGCGCTTCATCACCGGCTCCCAGTTGGGATCGGTCATGTCGGTCACGAGCACATCGCCGGGCTTGACCTTGTCCATCTCGCTGATGTTGTGCACCAGGCGCACCGGGCCGGTACCGATCTTTTGACCAATGGCCCGGCCAGAAGCCAGAACAGCGCCCTTGCCTTTCAGCTTGTAACGCACTTCGGTCTTGCCCGCAGCCTGGCTTTTCACCGTCTCGGGGCGGGCCTGCAAAATGTAAAGTTCACCGTCGGTGCCGTCTTTGCCCCACTCGATGTCCATCGCGCGACCATAGTGCTGCTCGATCACCAACGCGTAGTTCGCCAGCTTCTCGACATCGGCATCGGTCAGGCTGTATCGGTTGCGCAGTTCCACCGGCACATCGGTGGTTTTCACAAGGTGGCCGCTGGCGGCCTTCTCTTCGGCCGTGCTGAATTCCATCTGAATCAGTTTGGAACCCAGGTTGCGGCGGATCAGCGCGCGCTTGCCCGCTTTCAACATCGGCTTGTGCACATAGAACTCGTCGGGGTTCACCGCGCCCTGCACCACCGTCTCGCCCAACCCGTAGCTGGACGTGATGAAGACCACGTCTTCAAAGCCACTCTCGGTGTCGATGGTGAACATCACGCCGGCAGCGCCCAGATCGGAGCGCACCATGCGCTGCACCCCGGCGCTCAGCGCCACATCGGCGTGGGCAAAACCCTTGTGCACCCGGTAGCTGATCGCGCGATCGTTGTAAAGGGAGGCGAAAACCTCCTTCATTTTGTGCAACACCTCATCAATGCCATGCACATTGAGGAAGGTTTCCTGCTGACCAGCAAACGAGGCGTCAGGCAAATCTTCGGCGGTGGCCGAAGAACGCACCGCAAAGGTTGCTTTGTCGTTGTCACCGACCAAGGTGACATAGGCATCTTGAATGGCCTTTTGCAGATCGGCGGGAAAAGGCTGCTTTTCCACCATGGCACGGATTTCGGCACCCGCCTCGGCCAGGGCACGCACATCTTCGGTATCCAGTGCGTCCAGGCGCGCGTTGATGCGCTCGGTCAGGCCTTCGAACGCCAGAAACTCGCGAAATGCGTGTGCGGTGGTGGCAAAGCCGGTGGGCACCTTCACGCCACTGGGCAATTGCGAAATCATCTCGCCGAGGCTGGCATTTTTGCCGCCAACGGCCTCAACGTCGGACATTCGCAAATGCTCGAAAGGCACGACCAGATCGGTCGGGGAAAACAGGTTGGACATGGATAGACTCCGCTCAAGGTTAAAAAACCGTTGGCTCCATGCGCCGGCGCTCGATCTGTTGTTGCTTTTTTAGGTCCGAAACCAGGCGATGAGGCGAAAATGGGGGCGTTGACTCCGCCCGCAGGCAGAACTCGCCACAGCCACTGATTGTAGGTGGCTGACCGCAGCATCGGCGCTGAACACGCCGAATCCCAGTGAAATGTACGGTCTGCGGCCATGAAATCTATTTGAATCGACCCACCCACCGCCATGCCCAACCGCACCGCCTACTTTGTCTCCGACGGCACCGGCATCACAGCCGAAACCTTTGGCAATGCCATCCTGGCCCAGTTTGAGGCGCCCGTGCGCCGCATCCGGCTGCCTTTTCTCGACAGTGTGGACAAAGCCCACCAGGCCATTCACCAGATCAACCGAACCGCAGAAGTCGAAGGCAAACGCCCGCTGGTGTTCACCACGGTGGTCAATATGGACGTGTTGCAGGTGTTCAAACACAACTGCAAAGGCATGCTGCTGGACATGTTTGGCACCTTCGTTGAACCCCTGGAAACCGAACTAGGCCTCAAGTCGAACCACCGGGTCGGCCGTTTCTCCGACGCCTCCAAGAGTCAGGAATACAACGACCGCATCGAGGCCATCAACTTCTCGCTGATGCACGACGACGGGCAAAGCCACAAAGACCTGCAGGGCTCCGATGTGATTCTGGTGGGCGTGAGCCGCAGCGGGAAAACACCCACATCGCTGTACCTCGCAATGCAACATGGCCTGAAGGCGTCCAACTACCCCCTGATTCCGGAAGACTTCGACCGGCGCAAGCTGCCTCCGGCGTTGGTCCCACACCGAAAGAAGGTTTTTGGGCTGACCATTGCCCCGGAACGCCTGAGTGAAATCAGAAACGAGCGCCGCCCGAATTCCCGTTATGCCAGCCTGGAAAACTGCCGCATGGAGGTCAGTGAGGCTGAGAGCATGATGCGCAGAGAAGGCATCCGCTGGCTGTCTACCACCACCAAGTCGATTGAAGAGATCGCAACCACCATCTTGCAGGAAATCCAGCCCGACAGGCTGGCCTACTGACCAAGACAGACCAGGCCGCCGGATCAGGCGCCTTTGTCGGCTCCGGTTGCCGCATCTTTGGCCGCTCGCTTGGCCGGGCCCAGACCGTGGGCCTGCCGACCCAACGCAAACGAGCTCAGCAGTTTGACCCATAGGGTCACACCTGCGATGGCAATCCAGTCTTCAGATCCAAGGGCCTGAAAACCCAGGACCGCCACCAGCACCCCCACCATCACCACGCCACCCACCAGATTGATGACCATTTCATAGGGCGCGTACTTTTCTGCGTTCGACGGAGGCTGACCCTTCTTCAACGCCACTTCTGAAAAATCGCGTTTCACCAGAATTCGGTATGCACGCCGCAACCAGAAAAAGGAAACCGGAAAAAGGGCGAGCAAAAAAATCCAGTTGAAGATCAATACGCTGGGGAGCTGCATCCGGGAAGTCCTTTGAATTGAGCGATCACGCTGTGCACAGGCGGCATCACGCCTCTGCGCAGCGCTCTGACGGCACAAACCGAGCAAGCCTGGATTGTGAAGCAGAGTCCGCCTGAAAAAACGAAACCCCGTCAGAAAGATGACGGGGTTTCAGGGGGTCACTCCGGTCTTGCGACCGAAGTGGTCCAGTTCAGACCATCAGTGACCGGTTGCGCCACCCGCACCCTTGGGCACGCGAACCGACTCAACCAGTTCCTGGATATGTCTAGGCACAGGTGCACCCATCTTGCTCACCAGGAAAGCCACAGCAAAGTTGATGATCGCGCCAACGGTTCCGAAGGCTTCAGGCGAAATGCCGAAGAAGCCGTTCACACCGCCAACCATGTCGACAAAGTCCGTGCCCTTGACGAAGAACAGACCCTTGTGTGCAAACACATAGAACAGCGTCACAAACAGGCCAGACAACATGCCAGCGATGGCACCCTTGTCCGACACGGTCTTGCTGAAAATGCCCATCATCAACGCAGGGAAGATGGTCGAGGCGGCAATACCGAAGGCCAGCGCCACCGTACCAGCCGCAAAGCCGGGTGGGTTCAGACCCAGGTAACCTGCCACGAAAATCGCCACAGCCATCGAGATCTTGCCGGCCATCAACTCGCCCTTTTCGCTGATGCCAGGATTGATGGCACCTTTGATCAGGTCGTGGGAAATGGCAGAAGAAATGGCCAGCAGCAGACCTGCAGCGGTCGACAGCGCAGCGGCAAGACCACCAGCGGCCACCAAGGCAATCACCCAGTTGGGCAACTTGGCGATTTCCGGGTTGGCCAACACGATGATGTCGGCGTTCACGGTCAGCTCATTGCCCTTCCAGCCGGCCGCATCGGCCTTGCCTTTGGCAACCTCGTTTTTGCTCTTGTCGTTGTAGTACTGGATGCGGCCGTCAGCGTTTTTGTCTTCCCACTTCAACAGGCCGGTCTTTTCCCAGCGCTTCATCCAGTCAGGACGCTCTTCGTAGACCAGGCTGGCTTCGGTGGCGTAAAGATCACCATTGGCTTTCAACACGTCGGGATTGACGCGCAACTGACCAGCAGGACCGGTGGTCAAGCCCACAGCGGAGTTCATGGTGCCGTGCAAGTTCATTTTGGCCATGGCACCCACAGCAGGAGCGGTGGTATACAGCAAAGCGATGAACACCAGAGCCCAGCCAGCAGATGCGCGGGCATCGGCCACCTTTGGCACGGTGAAGAAGCGCACGATCACGTGTGGCAGACCGGCGGTACCGATCATCAGCGACACGGTGTAGAAGAACATGTTGAGCAGGCTGCCGTTGGCTGTCGTGGTGTATTCACTGAAACCCAGTTCGGTCACCACCTGGTCAAGTTTGCTCAGCAGCGACACATCGGTACCTGCCATGTTGGAACCCAGGCCCAGTTGCGGCAGGAAGTTGCCGGTCAGGTTCAGGGAGATGAAGAACGCAGGCACGAGGTACGCAGCGATCAACACACAGTACTGGGCCACCTGGGTGTAGGTGATGCCTTTCATGCCGCCGAACACGGCGTACATGAACACGATGGCCATACCGATGTAGATGCCCTGGTCACTGGTGACGCCCAGGAAGCGCGCAAACGTGACGCCCACACCAGTCATCTGACCGATGATGTAGGTGAGCGACGCCACCAACAGGCATAACACGCCGACGTTACGGGCGGTCTTCGAATAGAAGCGGTCGCCAATGAATTCGGGCACGGTGAACTTGCCGAACTTGCGCAGGTACGGCGCAAGCAACATGGCCAGCAACACGTAACCGCCAGTCCAACCCATCAGGAATACGGCGCCGCCATAGCCCAGGTTGGCGATAAGGCCAGCCATGGAAATGAACGATGCGGCAGACATCCAGTCAGCGGCCGTGGCCATGCCGTTGGCGATCGGGTGAACCCCGCCGCCTGCAACATAGAACTCGGATGTGCTGCCTGCACGCGCCCAGAAGGCGATGCCCAGGTAAAGCGCAAAGCTCAACCCGACGAAAATGTAAATAGTGGTTTGAAGTTCCATCTTGGTCTTCCTTGATCAGTCTTCTTGCATGCCGAACTTGCGGTCGATCTTGCCCATCTGGCTGGCGTACCAGAAGATCAGCACGATGAACACATAAATGGACCCTTGCTGGGCAAACCAGAACCCCAACGGATAGCCACCGAGATGGAAGCTGTTGAGGGCGTCTGCAAACAGAATGCCTGCGCCGTAAGAAACCAGGAACCAGATGACCAGCACCTTGGTCAGTAGACCAAGCGTTGCCGACCAATAGGCCTTTGCATTGTTATCAGTTGCCATGAAAGTCATCTCCTCATAGTGATTGCGATGTGCCCAGACGGGGGTTGGCCGTCGCGTTGTTCGTGCGAAAAATCGGGCACAACGCACCCGCTCTTGGCACTCCGAAGGCGACTTTGTTCACGATTCCTTACGTCAAAGTTTCTTAGCCTTCGCTTAAGTCTCATACCGAGGGTAAGTCCTTATAAAACGACCAGAGCACCCGAAAAACTTCGTTGTTTTCATAGACGGAATACCGGGTTTTCAGGGGTGGAAGTGGATCGACTTTTCACTTAAGGAACCTTAAATAACAGTTGTGTTTTCAGCACCCCCTTTCGAGCGGCCAGATTTGGTCAGAGATCGGTAAGAACGGCTTCCGAAACTGCCCTGGTCTCAACCCATCAAAGGAGCTGCCATGGAAGACGAACTGGTCCAGAAAATACTGAAAAACCCCAAGTACCACGAACTGAAAAGCAAGCGCTCGCGCTTCGGTTGGTGGCTCACTTTGGCCATGATGGTCGTGTACTACGGCTTCATCACCCTTGTGGCTTTTGACAAAGCCTTGCTTGCCACACCGCTGGGCGCTGGCGTCATGACACTGGGTATTCCCGTGGGCTTTGGCGTCATCGTGTTCACCATCGTCATCACGGCCATTTACGTGAAACGCGCCAACACCGAGTTCGATGAACTCTCCAACGAAGTCACCAAGGCGGCGTACAAATGAACCAACCGTTTATGCGCCGCGCCCTGACGCTGCTGGCACTTTTTGGAACCTCCGCCGCGGTCTGGGCGGCAGGCGCCGACCTCGGTCAAGCCGAAAAACAGGCGACCAACTGGACCGCCATCTCCATGTTTGCCGGCTTCGTGCTGTTCACCTTGTTCATCACCAAATGGGCGGCAGCCAAGACCAAATCTGCCTCCGATTTCTACACCGCCGGCGGCGGCATCACCGGCTTCCAGAACGGTCTGGCCATCGCTGGCGACTACATGTCGGCCGCATCGTTTCTGGGCATTTCTGCGGCCGTGATGGCCAGCGGATTTGACGGCCTGATCTACTCCATCGGCTTCCTCGTCGGCTGGCCGGTCATCACCTTCCTGATGGCCGAGCGTTTGCGCAACCTGGGCAAGTTCACGTTTGCCGACGTGGCCGCGTTTCGATTTGACCAGACGCCGGTCCGCATTTTCGCGGCCTCCGGCACGTTGGTGGTGGTCGCGTTCTACCTGATCGCCCAGATGGTGGGCGCCGGTCAGCTGATCAAGCTGCTCTTCGGCCTGGACTACTACATCGCTGTGATCATCGTGGGTGCGCTGATGATGGTCTACGTGCTGTTCGGCGGCATGACCGCCACCACCTGGGTCCAGATCATCAAGGCCTGTTTGTTGCTTGCCGGTGCTTCGTTCATGGCTTTCATGGTGTTGTGGCACTTCGGGTTCAGCCCAGAGGCGATGTTTGCCAAAGCGGTAGAGATCAAGGCCCAGCTGGGAGGCGCGGCCAAAGACGCTGCGGTGGCTGCAGCCACCGCAGCCAGCGCGGCGGCGGCCGATCCCGACGCTGTTGCCAAGGCGGCTACCGATCTGACCACCGCCAATGCGATGCCCGACGCCGCCAAGGCCGGCATTTCGATCATGGGCCCTGGCAACTTCGTGAAAGACCCCATCTCTGCCATCAGCTTCGGCATGGCGCTGATGTTCGGTACAGCCGGTTTGCCACACATCCTGATGCGCTTCTTTACCGTGCCCAGCGCCAAGGAAGCCCGAAAATCCGTCATGTGGGCCACCGGCTGGATCGGCTATTTCTATCTGCTGACCTTCATCATCGGGTTCGGCGCCATCACCTTCGTGTTGACCAACCCCGGTTTCCTGGATGCCAAGGGTGGCCTGATCGGTGGCAACAACATGGCGGCGGTGCACCTGGCCAACGCCGTGGGCGGCAACGTGTTCCTCGGCTTCATATCGGCTGTGGCCTTTGCCACCATTCTTGCGGTGGTGGCAGGCTTGACGCTGTCGGGGGCGTCTGCCGTGTCGCACGACATCTACGCCACCGTGATGAAAAAGGGCAAGGCCGATTCGGCATCCGAACTTCGCGTGTCGAAGATCACCACGATCTGCCTCGGTATCGTGGCTGTGGTGCTGGGCATCGCCTTTGAGAAGCAGAACATCGCCTTCATGGTGTCGCTGGCCTTCGCCATCGCAGCTTCAGCGAACTTCCCTGTGCTGTTCATGAGCGTGCTGTGGAAAGACTGCACCACCAGGGGTGCGGTGATTGGTGGGTTCCTGGGCCTGATCTCATCCGTGGCGCTGACCATCGTGTCGCCTTCGGTCTGGGAAGCGACATTGGGTCACCCCAAAGGCTCGGCCTGGTTCCCTTACACCTCGCCCGCCCTGTTCTCCATGACCATTGGCTTTGTGGGCATCTGGCTTTTCTCCATTCTGGACAACAGCGCCCGCGCGAAGATCGACCGTGCTGGCTTCATCGCGCAGCAGGTGCGCTCAGAGACCGGTATCGGTGCCTCCGGCGCTTCAGGCCACTGATCCAGATGCCCAGCCGGGCTTCCCGGCTGGCTGCGAAAAAGGCCGCCCGAATACACGGGCGGCCTTTTTTTTGATGATGGCGTGCTGCGTCAGGCGTCTACGGCATCCAAAACCACGGGCTGGCGGATCAAGTAGTCGAACGCGCTCAGTGCGGCCTTGGAACCATCACCGGCGGCGATCACGATTTGCTTGTAGGGAACCGTGGTGCAGTCACCCGCAGCGAACACCCCAGGCACGTTGGTGTGGCCCTTCGCATCGATTTCGATCTCGCCAAAACGGCTCAGATTCACATCACCTTTCAACCACTCGGTGTTGGGCACCAGACCGATCTGCACGAACACGCCTTCCAGCTCCACCAGTGTTTCCACGCCACTCACGCGGTCCTTGTAGCGCAGGCCGTTGACCTTGCCATCGGTGCCGGTGATCTCGGTGGTCTGGGCGTTCACATGGATGGTGACATTCGGCAGGCTCTTGAGCTTGCTGACCAGCACCGCATCGGCTTTGAGCGCGTCGGCGAATTCCACCAGCGTCACATGGGCCACGAGGCCGGCCAGGTCGATGGCTGCTTCCACGCCCGAGTTGCCGCCGCCGATCACCGATACGCGCTTTCCCTTGAACAGCGGGCCATCGCAATGCGGGCAGTAGGCCACGCCCTTGTTCTTGTATTCCTGCTCGCCGGGCACGTTGACGTTCCGCCAGCGCGCGCCGGTGGACAGGATCACGGTCTTGCTCTTGAGCGTGCCGCCGTTGGCCAGTTGCACCTCGATCAGGCCACCAGGTTCGCTGGCCGGAAGCAGCTTGTCGGCGCGCTGCAGGTTCATGATGTCCACGTCGTAGTGGCGCACCTGCGCTTCCAGCGCCGCGGCAAACTTGGGACCGTCGGTTTCCAGCACGCTGATGTAGTTCTCGATCGCCATCGTGTCGTTGACCTGGCCACCAAAACGCTCGGCCGCCACGCCGACCCGGATGCCTTTGCGCGCCGCGTACACCGCAGCTGCCGCACCGGCCGGGCCACCGCCGACGATCAACACATCGAACGGGTCTTTCTCGTTGAGCCTGGCGGCCTCGCGCTCGTCGGACTTCACGTCCAGCTTGGCCACGATCTCTTCGAGCAACATGCGGCCCGAACCAAACACCTCGCCGTTGCGGTACATCAGCGGCACGGCCAGCACCTGGCGGCGCTCGACCTCTTCCTGGAACAGGCCGCCGTCGATCACCACGGTCTGGATGTTGGGGTTCACGATCGCCATCAGGCTGGCGGCCTGAACCACATCAGGGCAGTTGTGGCACGACAGGCTCATGTAGACCTCGAAGCGGTGCTCGCCTTCCAGTGCCTTGATCTGCTCGATCACTTCCGGCTCGACCTTGGGCGGATGACCGCCGGTCCACAGCAAGGCCAGCACCAGCGAAGTGAACTCGTGGCCCAGCGGGATCGCCGCAAAACGCACGCCTGAGGTTTCGCCTTCCTTGGCAATCACAAACGAAGGCTTGCGGGCGTCGGATCCCGATTCGTCAAAACTCACCTTGTCAGACAAGGCCGCGATCTCACCCAGCAGTTCGCGCATCTCGCCCGCCTTGGCGCTGTCATCCAGCGAAGCAATCAACCGGATGGGCTGGCGCAGCATGGCCAGATAAGAAGACAACTGGGAAGTGAGGGTCGAGTCAAGCATGGTGAACTCCTTCAACAAAAATCAAAAATGGGCGCACTGAGCCAGTGCCGCTGGTGCATGGGCCTGAAAACCAAGCCCATGGGTCCGCGGTACGAGAATCAAGAAAAAAAGAATCGGCATTGCCAACCTCTCAGATCAACGAGAGGCCGTTCACCGGGAACGCCGCAGATCTGGCTCTGCCAGTCCGCCAGCGTTGCCCCCTTGAGGGGGTGACGCGCCGCAGGCGCGGCGCGGGGGTGGACTTAAATTTTCCCGACCAAGTCCAGCGAAGGCGTCAGGGTCTTCTCGCCTTCGTTCCACTTGGCTGGGCAGACCTGACCCGGGTTCTTGGCCACGTACTGGGCAGCTTTCAGCTTGCGCAGGGTTTCCTTGACATCGCGGGCGATGGCGTTGTCGTGCACTTCCATCGTCTTGATTTCGCCTTCGGGGTTGATGATGAAGGTGCCGCGCAGCGCCAGGCCTTCTTCTTCGATGTGCACGCCGAAGCCGCGGGTCAATTGGTGGGTTGGGTCACCGATCATGGGGAACTTGGCCTTGCCCACAGCAGGCGAGGTCTCGTGCCACACCTTGTGCGAGAAATGGGTGTCGGTGGTCACGATGTAGACCTCGGCACCGGCTTTCTGGAATTCGGCGTAGTTGTCGGCCGCGTCTTCAACTTCGGTGGGGCAGTTGAAGGTGAAAGCAGCGGGCATGAAGATCAGGACCGACCACTTGCCTTGCAAGTCCTTTTCGGACACTTCTATGAACTTGCCTTGCTGAAATGCCTGGGCCTTGAAGGGCTGAACCTTGGTATTGATGAGGGAGAGAGCGTTGATCATGGACATGGTCTTCCTTTATGGGTTTGATTGAGGTTGATAGAAGCTTGTGCCATGCGTTTCGCATCGCAACAGCCTGAATGATAGCGCAAAACTATCAATTATCGGCATTGATAGTCCCTATCTGGTCGATAGCTTTTGCTGCAACGCACCACATGGTGTTGGTTCTTTGCGACGCTGTTGCGAATCATTCGTATTTAGATTAACATACCGGCTTCAGCCAGCCACGGTGTTCCGACATTGAAGCCAGCCAACAACGTCCCAGAGATGAGCTGTCCATGTCCACCAACAAGCCTGCGGTCCCAAACCGCCACCTCCCCCCTTCTTCTGCCACACCCGCCCACAGCCCCGCCCTGCTCCCGCTCGGCGCCATGCTGCTCGCCACCTCCATGGGCGCCTTGGCCCAGACCGCGCCCCAGCGCAGCGAAGCCACCCTGCCCACCGTGGAGGTCCGCGCACAGTCCGAGCCCGAAGAAATCAAGGCCAAGAGCAACCTGCGCGCCACCAAATCCGGCATCGGCAAAGGCAAGCAAGCCCTGCGCGACATTCCGCAGTCGGTCACCGTGATGACCGAGATGCTGATCAACGACCGCAACCTCGACGACTTCCGGGAAGTGCTGAAGACCACCGCCGGCGTGACGTTCCAGGCCGGCGAAACCGGCGAAGAAGACGTGCGCCTGCGCGGCTTTTCGCTCGGCCAGGCGGGCGACATCTATGTCGACGGCCTGCGCGACGCACCGCTGATCGAACGCGACACCTTCAACAACGACCGCATCGAGGTGCTCAAGGGATCGGCCTCCATGCTGTTTGGCAAAGGCTCCACCGGTGGCGTGGTGAACCAGGTCAGCAAACAACCGTTCCTGCTGGATCAACACGAGGTGCAACTCACCGTTGGCACCGGCAACGAAAAGCGCCTGACCGGTGACTTCAACATCCTGACCGGCGACGGCGTGGCCCTGCGCATCAACGCCATGGCCCACGACGCCGACAACCACGGCGCCAGCGTCAGCAAAAAAGGCATCGCGCCCACCTACCGCTGGGGCATCGGCCTGCAAGACGAGTTCTCTGTCGGCTTCTACCACCTGGAAACCGACGGCACACCGCTCTACAACCACCCCTGGCTGCTCAACGACGGTGTGATCAACCCCGCGCTGCCCGCCAAGAACTACTACGGCCTCTCAAGCGACTTCCTCAAGACCGAGAGCACCTACGGCACCTTCCAGCACACTCACCGGTTTGACCGCGAGAACGAACTCAAAACCACCATTCGCCATGGCAGCTACGAACGGGAACTGTTGGCCAGTGCCGTGCGCTTCGAAAGTGGTACCACCGCAGAGAACCTCAACCCCAACACCGGCATCACCCGCGGCGCCAAAGGGCGGGTCGGCTACAGCGACCTGACCCAGATCCAGAGCGACTTCAGCGGCAAGTTCAGCGCACTGGGCAAGCAACACGAACTGCTGGCCGGTATCGATCTGAGCAGGGAAGACGCCGACCGCAACCAGCGCTACACCGGCGAGACCAGCGCCAGCCTCCCCAGCACCACGGTGGGAACCCCCAACGACGGCGCCGTCACCCCGGTGCCCTACGGCACACCGCCGCTGAACACCTTCGAAACGCAGAATGTCGGCGTCTATGTGCAGGACACCCTGCATCTCAACCCCCAGCTGCGGCTCATCGCCGGCTTGCGTTTCGACCGCTTCGAAGCGTCATACCGTGACGTGGACGGCAATTCGCTGGACATCGCCGAGAGCCTGGTGAGCCCCCGCTTTGGCGCGATCTACCAGCCCAATGACACCGCGTCCTATTACGCTTCATTCGGCACCTCGTACAACACCTCGGGCGACACCTACCAGTTTGCATTGGGCTCTTTCGACGAAGGCAGCAACAACGCCAAGCTGGCCAACACCCCGCCCGAGAAAAGCCGCACCCTGGAGCTGGGCGGCAAGTTCGAGCTGTTCGACGACCGCGCCACCTTCGGCGCCGCCGTCTTCCACACCGAGAAATACAACGAGCGCAACACCGACGCCGACAGCGCCGCGGCCCAGTACCTGCTCTCCGGCAAGCGCCACGCCACCGGCATGGAGTTCAACCTCAGCGGCCGCATCACACCCGTCTGGGACATCTTCTACAACCACACCTGGATCCCCAACGCCGCCATCGACGAAAGCAACGTGACCTCGGGCAACGCCCAGCAAGTGGGCGACCGCCCGGGTCTCACGCCCAAGCACAGCGCCAGCCTCTGGACCACCTACCGCGTGGCGCCCATGTGGCGCATCGGCTTCGGTCTGAACCACCGCGGCAGCCAGAACCCGGAAGGCAACCGCAACGTCACCGCCCCGGCCTTCACCACGGCCGACGCCATGGTCGAGTACATGGTCAGCGAAAGCGCCACGCTCAAGCTCAACGTCACCAACCTGAGCAACAAGCTCTACGCCGATTCGCTGTACCGTGGTTTCTACGCGCCGGGTGCCGACCGCTCCGTGCAACTCTCCCTGAAATCGACCTTCTAAAGGCCGTCGCCCCGCCCATGCTGCTGCACCTCAAGAACATCCTCTCCCCCGAAGAGGTCCAGACCGCCCAAAGCCTGCTCGGCGAAGGCGCTCCCTGGATCGACGGGCGCAGCAGCGCGGGCAGCCAGGCGCTGACCCAGAAGAACAACCAGCAACTGGCGCAAGACAGCGATGCCGCGCGCCAGTTGCAAACCACCGTGCTCGCGGCCATGCGCCGCGACCCGCTGTTCTTTTCCGCGGCCTTGCCGCGCAAGCTGTTCAACCCGCTGTTCAACCGCTACGGCGCCCAAGGCGAGCACTACGGCCCCCATGTGGACGGCGCCATCCTGCACTCGGCCACCACCCAGGACTGGGTGCGCACCGACATCTCCTGCACGCTCTTCCTCAGCGAACCGGACACCTATGACGGCGGCGAATTGCGGGTGCAAGACACCTACGGCAGCCGCATCGTCAAACTCGCCGCCGGCGACGCCCTGATCTATCCCGGCACCAGCGTGCACGAAGTGACACCAGTGACCCGAGGCACCCGGCTGGCCTCCTTTTTCTGGATCGAAAGCATGGTGCGCAGCGACGAACAGCGCCGCCTGCTGTTCGACCTCGACATGAACCTGCTGAAGCTGCGCCAGCAACACGGCGAGAGCCCTGAAACGACGGCACTTACAGGCACGTATCACAACCTTCTTCGCATGTGGGCGAGTACATGAGCCCCCACGCTCCACCGCTGCGCGGGTCGCTGCCCCCCGAGGGGGCTGATCCAGCTTGGGGCGGCCCTGCGCTGGGTCCATCGAACCCCCACGCTCCACCGCTGTGCGGGTCGCTGCCCCCCGAGGGGGCTGATCCAGCTTGGGGCGGCCCTGCGCTGGGTCCATCGAACCCCCACGCTCCACCGCTGTGCGGGTCGCTGCCCCCCGAGGGGGCTGATCCAGCTTGGGGCGGCCCTGCGCTGGGTCCATCGAACCCCCACGCTCCACCGCTGTGCGGGTCGCTGCCCCCCGAGGGGGCTGACCCAGCTTGGGGCGGCCCTGCGCTGGGTCCATCGAACCCCCACGCTCCACCGCTGTGCGGCTCGCTGCCCCCCGAGGGGGCTGACCCAGCTTGGGGCGGCCCTGCGCTGGGTCCATCGAACCCCCACGCTCCACCGCTGTGCGGCTCGCTGCCCCCCGAGGGGGCTGACCCAGCTTGGGGCGGCCCTGCGCTGGGTCCATCGACCCCCCACGCCCCACCGCTGCGCGGGTCGCTGCCCCCCGAGGGGGCTGACCCAGCTTGGGGCGGCCCTGCGCTGGGTCCATCGAACCCCCACGCCCCACCGCTGTGCGGGTCGCTGCCCCCCGAGGGGGCTGACCCAGCTTGGGGCGGCCCTGCGCCAGCCCTGTCCCGCCCCCACGCTCCACCGTTGCGCGGGACGCTGCCGGCCGATGTCGTGAGCCTGGTCGACCACGAAGCCCTGGCCGCCACGCTAATGTCGCCCGAGGTCAGCGCCTATGTCAACGGCGGCGCAGCCGATGAAATCACCCTGCGCGAGAACCTGCTCGCCTGGCAATCGCTCAGGCTCCGGTCCCGCGTATTGCGGCCACTGGCGGGTGGTCACACCCGCGTTGAGCTGCTCGGCCAGACACTCGCCCATCCCATCCTGGTCGCGCCTATGGCCCATCAACGCCTGCTCCATCCGCATGGGGAGCAGGCCAGCGCCCTGGCCGCGGCCATGCAAGGCGCGGGCTACGTGCTCAGCGCCCAGGCCAACACCGCGCTGGAAACGGTGGCCCGACTCGTGTTGCCACAAGTCGAACGCGGCCCGCTGTGGTTCCAGCTCTACCTGCAGCCCGACCGCGCCTTCAATCTCGAACTGGTGCAGCGGGTCGAAGCCGCAGGATTCGAAGCGCTGGTGCTGACGGTGGACGCGCCGGTCAGCGGGCCGCGCGACCGCGAGCGCCGCGCCGGCTTCGGTCTGCCGGCTGGCCTGTCGGCCGTCAACCTCGCGAATGCCCCTGCGCGCGAGGTGCCGCCACTGGCCGAAGGCCAAAGCGGCCTGTTCGACGACCTGCTGACCCACGCCCCCACCTGGGCCGACATCGCCTGGCTGCGCGAACACACCCGCCTGCCCATCCTGCTCAAAGGCATCACCCACCCCGACGACGCCCGGCTGGCCATCCAGCATGGCGCCGCCGGCATCATCGTCTCCAACCACGGCGGGCGCACGCTCGACACCCTGCCCGCCACCGCGCAGTTGCTGCCGGCGGTGGTCGATGCGGTGCAGGGCGCGGTGCCGGTCCTGGTCGACGGCGGTATCCGCCGCGGCACCGACGTGCTCAAGGCCATGGCACTGGGCGCCAGCGCGGTGCTGGTCGGCCGCCCGGTGCTGCATGGGCTGGCGAACGCCGGCGCGGTGGGCGTGGCCCATGTGCTGCGTTTGCTGCGCGATGAGCTGGAGATGGCGATGGCGCTGTGCGGCTGCGCTTCGCTGGCGCGCAATGCTTCAGACAGCGCTGCTCACCCGATTGCGCAGGATGCCCCCATTGGCGTCCATGAAATACTCAAATGAGACCGATTCGCATTTACAATTCAACCAGCACGCGAAACACCGTACGTTTCCCTTCCAACCTCACCACACAAAGGACCACCGCCATGAACCCTGGATTTGCCGCTCTGCTGACTGGTCTGGGTCTGGTCCTGGTTGCGCTGCCCTGGGTGTTCGGCGTGCAGCGCTCGACGAGCGCGTCCTAAACTATGTCCCTCGCCCATGCCGCCGCGGCGCCTTTCGCCGCGACAGGGTCCCACCCTGGCCCCAACCTGCCCACCATGCCTCCGCGCCTGCTGCCCATCGCCCTCACCGTGGTCTGTGCCCATGGCCTGGCCCTGTGGGCGCTGCAAGGCGGCCTGATGCGCCCGGCCAAGGTGCCGGCGGAAACGGTGATCATGGTGGCTGACTGGATTGAAGCGCCCCAGCCGGAAATCCCACCCGCGCCACCGGCCCCGCCAGCGCCGCCCAAAGCTGAAAAGCCACCCGCGCCCAAGCTGCAGGCCCCGACGCCGCTCGCCCCCCAACGCGTCCGTGAACCGGCACCTCAGCCGATCCCCCCGGTCGCAGAAGTTGCGCCGGCGCCGGCGCCGCCCCCCCTCAGCGCAGGCAGCGCCAGCGAGTCGGCCGCCAACGCCATCACGGCAACGGCCGCGCCGTCAGCACCGCCGGCCCCACCGGCGCCCCCCAAGGTGGAGTTGCCTTCCAGCAGCGCCAGCTACCTCAACAACGCGCCGCCCCGCTACCCGGCGATCTCCCGCCGCATGGGTGAGCAGGGCCGCGTCGTCGTGCGCGCCCTGATCGAAGCCAATGGCACGGCCAGCCAGGCGAGCATCCAGACCTCCAGCGGCTACGAGCGGCTGGACCAGACCGCCTTGAAAACCGTGCAAAGCTGGCGCTATGTGCCAGGCAAGCGTGGCGGCGTTCCCGAAGCCATGTGGTTCAACATCCCGCTCAATTTCGTGCTCGACTGACCTGCCGCCGGCCACCCACGTTTTATCCGTCCCCTCCCCTTCACCGCAACACGACCCCATGGAACCTCAAATCGCCTCCACCGGCCTCGCCCACGTCTGGATCCAGGGTGATGCCATCACCCGCAGCGTCGCTTTGGCACTGCTGATCATGTCGTTGACCACCTGGGTCATCATTCTCTGGAAAGTGATCGACCAGCGCAGGCTCCGCAAGCAAGCCAAAGCCTGCGAGAGTTTCTGGCACAGCGCCGATTTCGCTGAAGGTCTGGACAAACTGGGCAACCACGACGGCAACCCTTTTCGCGCTCTGGCGACCGAAGGCCGCGAAGCCACGCGCCACATCCTGCACAAAGATGGCAGGCCGGGCACCCAGTTGCACGATTCACTCGACGTCAGCGATTGGGTCGAGCGCTCGCTTCGCAACAGCCTGGATGATTTCACCGCCCGCGTGCAAAGCGGTCTGACCGTGCTCGCGTCCATTGCCTCCACCGCCCCTTTCGTGGGCCTCTTTGGCACCGTCTGGGGCATCTACCACGCGCTGCTGGGCATCGGCGCCGCTGGCCAGGTGAGCATCGATCAGGTGGCTGGCCCCATCGGAGAAGCGTTGATCATGACCGCGCTGGGCCTGCTGGTGGCGATCCCTGCCGTGCTCGGCTACAACGCCCTGGTGCGCGGCAACAAAGGCATCAGCCACCGCCTCAACAGGTTTGGCAACGACCTGCATGCCTATTTCGTCACCGGTGCACGCGTGACAGCGGGCGGCGACGGCAAAGTCTTGCCACTGAAGCGGGGTTGACACCATGGCCATCGGAACCCAGGACGACAGCGACCAGATGCTGAGCGAAATCAACATGATTCCGTTCATCGACGTCATGCTGGTGCTGCTCATCATCTTCATCATCACCGTGCCGGTGATCAACCACGCCGTCAACATCGACCTGCCACAAGCCAGCAATCAGAAGCTGGTCGAAAAGGCGGAAAACGTGCGCCTGTCGGTCAATGCCGATGGCAGCTACCTGTGGAATGACACCCCCGTGAGTGACGCCGATTTTGAGAAACGCCTGAGCGCTTCGGCCGCATTGCAACCCCAACCCGAACTGCACATTCGGGGCGACAAGGATGTGCGCTACGAACGCGTGGCACTGGCCATGGCCACGGCACAGCGATTGGGCCTGAGCAGAATCGGTTTTGTCACCGAACCCAAAGTGCCATGACATCGAAGCCACCCGCGAAAGCCGCTGAACTGGCGGCGGTGCCCGAGCGTCAAAAGCAAACGCCCCTACCCAGCGAAGCCGTGTTGCGCGGCCATTCGGCGGTGGAAATCGAGCACAACGGCCAACTCTACCGGCTGCAGACCACCCGCCAGGGCAAACTGATTCTTACCAAATAGCGACCGGCCTCAAGCTTCAGCCCGCACAAACACCGTCACCAATGGCTGGTCGCCAAGCTGTCGGCTGCAGTGACCATGCAACGCCGGGTCAAATACAGCGCCAGCAGGCAGGGTGTCGGCCGAAAAAAAGTGCTGCCCCGGACCAAAGGTGCGGGTGCTTCCATCCTGCAATCCGATCTCCATCTGACCCTGCAACACGAACAGCCATTGCGGCGCGCCCGTGCAATGGAACTCGGAACGGAATCCCACGGGGCTCTCTCGCAACTGGTAACCCCCGCTGGGAACCACAGGGGAAAGGCGTGCCGCTGGTGATCCCTCACTCAGTTCTATGTTTTCTTCACGGAAACGCGCGCGACCATCGGCGTCGGTGAAAAGTACGGTTTTGATAAAAGTGTTCATGGCGTGGCCTGTTCAATGCGGTATCCGGTTTGTACCTCAAGCCCATGCACGTCCGCCGTGCGAAAAAAAAGGAAAGCGGGGTCTCCCCCCGCTTTCCTTTTCGTGTGATGCGCCGGTTGGTACCGGTCACGTCAATCAGTTGACCGACGTCTTGTTGTAACGGTTGGGGTAGAGTTCATTGAGCTTCAAACCGCTTTCGCCATTGGCAACCACGTTACCGGTGCGAATCGCGTCGCGCAACTCTGCCTTCACTTCAGCGCGGGTCTTGCCCTGGGCCACTGCGGACTGGGCAGCGTACTGGCTTGGGTAGGCCTGGCTGAGGGTCTGGCCGCTTTCGCTATTGGCGATCACATTGCCGGTTCGGATGGCTTCGGCCAGTTCAGCCTTCACTTCAGCGCGGGTCTTGCCCTGGGCCACTGCGGACTGGGCAGCGTACTGGCCTGGGTAGGTTTGGCTGAGGGTCTGGCCGCTCTCGCTATTGGCGATCACATTGCCGGTGCGCACAGCTTCAGCCAGTTCGCCCTTCACATCAGCGCGGGTCTTGGCTTGGGCCACAGCGGCCTGGCCGGTGTAGTTCTGTGGGTACATCTGGTTGAACGTGAGACCGGTCTCGCTGTTGGCAACCGTGTCGCCAGAGCGCACAGCGGCTTCGAGCTGGCTGCGAACCTGTTCGCGGGTCAGGCCGGTGTCGGCAGCGAAAGCGGGAGCGGCAACTGCAGAAGCGATGGCCAGAGCGATGGCGGAGAAAGTAGCGGATTTCATGGTGTGTTCCCTTTCAAGGAATGACAAAAAAACAAACAAAAAGATGACTGACTGATGGATCGTGCCGGCCACCCGGCCGGTTGTCTTTTCGCTGCGGTATCGCTTCCTTGCGATTTGTTTCGGAAGCACTGTTTGCTGCGATGGGTGAACTTTAAGACGAACATCAATCGGGAAAAACCCTCTAAACAAGCACTCTGTATTGCTGAATACGAAACAATGCATGGTGTAGCAAGCGAATTACCGCCAAACATTGACGCTTGAAGCGCAACGCAACCCCACAGGCCGGGAGCGCTGCGGCACACCGTGCCCGCAGTCAAACAGAACCCCGGCCGCAGCGCTGCCTGGCCACCGGCTGCTCAGAACGGCGAAAGCCCAGCCACCTCGCAATGAGGCCGCTGGGCTTTCACATATGGATGCACCCGCCAGAGGCGGTACCAATCAGTTGACCGAGGTGGCGCGGTAGGCGTTGGGATACAACTCGTTGAGCTTCATGCCGGACTCGCCATTGGCAACGATGTCGCCAGTGCGCTGGGCTTCGATCAGCTCGGCGCGCACTTCTTCCCGTGTCTTGCCCTGAGCGACCGTGGTCGCTGGATAGCGGCTGGGGAACAGCTCGCGCATGGTCTGACCGGTGGTGCTGTTGCCAACGATGTCGCCGTTGCGTTGGGCCGCAATCAGTTCAGCCTTCACTTCGGTGCGTGTCTTGCCCTGGGCCACAACAGTCTGGGCAGCGTACTGGCCTGGGTAGGCCTGGCTGAGGGTCTGGCCGCTTTCGCTATTGGCGATCACGTTGCCAGTGCGCACAGCTTCAGCCAGTTCGCCCTTCACATCAGCGCGGGTCTTGGCTTGGGCCACAGCGGCCTGGCCGGTGTAGTTCTGTGGGTACATCTGGTTGAACGTCAGACCGGTCTCGCTGTTGGCAACCGTGTCGCCAGAGCGCACAGCGGCTTCGAGCTGGCTGCGAACCTGTTCGCGGGTGAGGCCGGTGTCGGCAGCGAAAGCGGGAGCGGCAACTGCAGAAGCGATGGCCAGAGCGATGGCGGAGAAAGTAGCGGATTTCATGGTGTGTTCCCTTTCAAGGAATGACAAAAAAACAAACAAAAAGATGACTGACTGATGGATCGTGCCGGCCACCCGGCCGGTTGTCTTTTCGCTGCGGTATCGCTTCCTTGCGGTTTGTTTCGGAAGCACTGTTTGCTGCGATGGGTGAACTTTAAAACGAACATCAATTAGGAAAAACCCTTGATTCATCCACTCTGTATTGCCGAATGTGAAACAATCAAGCCTTCGCAATCCACATTCCCCTTTGATATGGACCGTTTGAGCTCAATGCGCGTGTTCCTGCGCGTGATCGATGAAGGTGGCTTTGCGGCCGCTGCCCGTGCGCTCGACATGTCGCCTGCGGTGGTCACGCGCCTGGTCGCCGACCTCGAGGACCACCTTGGCACGCGCCTGCTGCACCGCACGACCCGCAAACAGTCGCTCACTGAAGCGGGCGAGGCCTATGTGGAGCGCGTGCGCATGATCCTGATGGACCTGGACGAGGCCGACGCCATGGTCAGCTCCCAGACCCATGAGCTCTCCGGCGTGCTGCGCATCCTGGCGCCGCCGGTGCTGGCCACGCATATCCTGGCCCCACTGCTCGCAGGCTTCCGAAAGGCCTATCCCAGCATCCTGATTGACATCGATGTGGCGTCCCACCGGGAACCCCCGATCGAGGACTACGACATCACACTGCTGGGCGTTGACATGAGCTTCGATGGCAATGTCGTTGCCCGCAAGGTGAGCTCGACAGAAGCCATCCTCGTGGCGTCCCCGGCCTACCTGGCACGCCGCGGTGCGCCCACGTCCATCGAAGACCTGAGCAACCACGACTGCCTGCGCATGACCCCAACCGGCCTGCGCAACCGCCCATGGCGGCTGTTTCGCTCTGATGACGAAACCCAGGTGGCCGAAGTTGATGTGAAGCCCGTGCTCTGGGCGAACCACACCGACACCCTGATGCGCGCGGCGCTGGACGGCATGGGCATCACCCCCACCACGGTCGAGCTGGCCGCCCCCTATCTCTCCACGGGGGCGCTGGTGCGCGTGCTCAGCCCCTGGATCTCCAACCGGTTCACTCTCTACGCCGCATTGCCCAGCCGCAAGTTCCTGCCTCAGCGCACACGGGTGTTTGTCGACTACCTGATCGAGCAAACGCGACTCAACATCGCCAATGCCCTATCGGCCTGCGAAGGCGGTTGCTGAGTCGAGCTCCTTGATTGCACAGCAGGGGCGGCGCTTTCCCAAGCCATGGGCATGGCAAAAAAAATTGCAAGGGTTTAACCCCGTTTGCGGGGCGGCAACGTTTCACTGAACTCCAACCACCAGTCCGGAGTTCGACCATGCCCACCCCAAGCCCCTTCTGCCGCAAGACCTTCGCCGCGCTCGCCGCCTGCGCCCTGCTCAGCCCACTCTTCAGCGCCCCGCCCGCCCACGCGATCGGCCGACTGGCCGACGTCGAGGTGATCGACCGCGACAACGGCGAGCGGCTGCAGGTCTACCGCCACCAAGGCGAGCACTGGATCGCCGGCCGCCCTGGCGCCCGCTACGCCATCTCGCTGCACAACCGGCTGCCAGGCCGGGTGCTTGGCGTGGTGTCGGTGGACGGCGTGAACGCGGTGTCGGGAGAGACCGCAGCGGTGTACCAGACCGGCTATGTGCTCGCAGGGCGCCAGGCCTACCGGGTCACCGGCTGGCGCAAGAGCGACCGCGATGTCGCCGCATTCGAGTTCGCTGCCGCGCCCGCTTCCTATGCGGCGCGAACCGGGCGCCCCGACCAGATGGGCGTGATCGGTGTGGCCCTGTTTCGCGAGAAAGCCGTGCCCAGACCGGCGCCCGAGATCGCGCCCGCCAGCCCTTGGGGCAGCGCGCCCCTGCGCGGGCGCCGACACAGCCCGGACGCCCCTTCGCCGCAGGCCAAGAGTGGCCCGCCCGCCGAGTCCTCGAACCGCGCCGAAGCCTCGGGCGCAGCGCAAGACGCAGCGACCGAACGCATGGCATCTGCCCCGCAGCTCGGCACTGGCCACGGCGCGCGCGAGTTCGACCGGGTCGATCACACCACCTTCGAACGCCGCCGGGCCCAGCCAGACGAGGTCGTGCGCATCCGCTATGACAGCCGGGAGAACCTGATCGCCATGGGCATCATCCCGCAGGCCACTGTGCCTCCCCGCCCCAACCCCTTTCCGGCGGGCATCCCTCCGCGCTACGTGCCCGACCCTTCTTGAGAACTGGCCGCCGATAATCGGCACCATGCAAACGCACGGCGAAGACAGCCCCAGCGACGGCGACCTCTTGCAGGCCTACGCTGCGGGCGACGCGCGGGCGTTTGAGACCCTCTACGACCGCCATGCATTGCCGGTGTGGCGCTTTGTACAACGCAGCGCGCAAGACAGCGCATTGGCCGATGAACTGGTGCAGGACGTGTGGTTCAGCGTGGTGCGCCAGGCCAGTCAATACCAACCCCGCGCCCGCTTCCAGACCTGGCTGTTCACCATCGCCCACCACCGCCTGGTCGACCACTGGCGCCGCCACAAACCCCACGCCAGCCTCGATGCAGAAACCCTGGACGGGGCTACTCTGGCCGACAGGCTGGCCGCCGAATCGGGGTTTGGTCCCGATCGGCAACTGGACTCGCGCGAGCAGGCGCAAGCGCTGCTCGATGCGCTGGCCGACCTGCCCAACGTGCAGCGAGAAGCTTTCCTCCTGCAAGCCGAAGGAGGCTTCAGCCTGAACGAGATCGCCCAAACCACTGGCGTGTCAATGGAAACAGCCAAAAGCCGGTTGCGCTACGCCCGCGCCCGACTGCGCGAAGCCCTGGAGGCCTACGCATGAACACCCCACCGCCCCATTCCCGCGATCCCCACCCGAATGACCCGCTGTTGCAGCGCTATGAGGAGGCCAATGCGCATGACGCATCGCGCCCCGGCGCCACCCTGCGCGAAGCGGTATTGGCCCATGCAACATCGCAGGTCACTGCGCCAGCACCTCCCGGGGAAACCCAACGGCCAGCGGCCAATGACAGCCTATGGACATGGCGCGCCCTGGGCAGCATCGCGGTTGTGGGCTTGGCGGGACTGCTGGTGATGCAATTTGAGCGCGGCACACCCGATGAGCAACACGCCGCGCTGGGCACGTCAAGCCAACAAACAGATCGCAGCGTTGCCGCAGCACGATCGAACACCGCTCCCCCGGTCGAGGCCGGTGCCAGTGAAGCAAGCGAAAGCGCCGCCCCAGGGAAAGCATCTGGGGCCGTGCCCATCAGCCCACCCGAACCAACGCCGGTCACACCTCCCGTCAACGCCGAAGCCGACGCCGAACGACCTGCCTCATTGGCAAGGCCTGCAAGCCCGGAGCGAGCCGCCAGGATAGAAGCGCCCGATGCCCTCGAGCCCGCAGAAATGCCTGATGCGATGGCACCAGCGGCGGGTGCAGCGCCACCCATGGGCGCCGAATCCGTGGCCCGCGCTGCGCCCATGGCCAGTACCCGACCAGCTGCGCCGTCTCGCGGCACCTTGAACGAATCGCAACAACGTGCAAAGCGAGGCGTCACCACTGGCAACCAGGTGATCGACCCAGCGGGCTTGTCCAGCGATTCGGTGCAGACTGCGTTGCCCCCGCTACACGCTGCCGCCATCAAGGGCGATCTGGAGGGCGCTCAACGCCTTATGGCTGAGGGCGTGAACATCAATGCGCTCGACAGCCGGGCACGCACGGCGTTGATGCTTGCCGCCATGGGCGGTCAGAAAAATCTGGTGGTCGCCCTGATGGATGCCGGGGCTGACGCGACCTTGCGCGACCATGCCGGGCTGAGTGCAGCCGACCACGCGCTGCGCGCTGGCCACGCCGACTGGTTGCCACTGATGCAACCCAGGCGTTGAGCAACCCCGTTCAGCGCGGACTGGGAAGGCCCGGGTTCACAGGGGTCAGCGCCTGGCCCGTGGTCAGGTAAGCAATCAGGTTGTCCGCCGCCAATTGGGCCATGGCACGGCGCGTTTTCAGCGTGGCACTGGCAATGTGGGGCGTGAGCACCACATTGGGCACGGTCAGCAAATCGGGATTGATCTTGGGCTCGCCCTCAAACACATCCAGTCCGGCCGCGGCAATGCGCCGTTCGCGCAGCGCGGCCACCAGCGCATTTTCTTCGACGATGCCGCCGCGCGCCAGATTGATCAGCGTGGCCGTGGGTTTCATCTGCGCCATTTCATCCGCACCAATGGCGTGGTGCGACTCGGCGCTGTAGGGCAACACCAGCATCAGGTGGTCGGCCTGTTGCAGCAGCTCGGTTTTGCTCACGTACCGCGCATTCAACTTTGCTTCGGTCGCCGCATCTAGCCGCGAGCGGTTGTGGTAAATCACCGGCATGTCAAAGCCGTGCGCCGCGCGTTTGGCAATCGCCTGACCGATGCGGCCCATGCCCAGAATCCCAAGGGTGCTGCCGTTGACCTCTGCCCCGGCAAACAGGTCCAGGCCCCATTTGTTCCAACGGCCCGCGCGCAAAAAGTGTTCGCTCTCTGTCAGTCTGCGAGCCGTTGCCAGCAGCAGAGCCATCCCGAAGTCGGCCGTGGTCTCGGTCAGCACATCAGGGGCGTTGGTGCCCATGACACCGGCTGCCGTCATGGCCGGCACATCAAAGTTGTTGTACCCAACGGCGAGGTTGCTCACAATGCGCAAACTTGGGCACGCAGCCAGCAAGGCGGTGTCAATGCGCTCGGCACCCGAGGTCAGAACACCCGCCTTGCCTTGCAGGCGCTCAGCGAATTGGGCAGGCGTCCAGGTGTCGTCGGACCCGTTGGTTTCCACTTCGAAGTGCTCACGCAACGAGGCGATGACTTCCGGGAATACGGCACGCGCGACAAGAATGGATGGGCGTGAGGTCACTGGGGGTTCCTTATTGCAGCGTCTGGGGTTGGTACACAGGTTCGGGCATCCGCTTCCAGCACACACCGTGGACCCGCCCCTCGACAAGCTCAGGACGGGCCACTGGTGCGGCCCCCCACAGGGGAAGCCGCGAAGCGGCGCAGCTGGAATTTACACAGCCAGCAAGTCGACTTCGAACAGCAGTGTGGCGTTGGGTGGAATCACACCGCCCGCGCCGCGTGCACCATAGCCCAAAGCCGCAGGGATCACCAGGCGGCGCGTTCCGCCCACGGCCATGCCCTGCACGCCTTCGTCCCAACCCTTGATGACCTGGCCCGCGCCCAGGCCAAACTCAAACGGCTGGCCACGGTCTTTGCTTGAGTCGAATTTCGCGCCCTGCACGCCGTCATTGAACAGCCAGCCGGTGTAATGCACCTGCACAGGGCCGCCGGCTTTGGCCACTTCGCCAGCGCCCACGGTGGTGTCTTCGTATTGCAAGCCGCTTTCGGTGGTGATCATGATGGGTCCTTTGTTGAGTAGTGAAAACAAGCTTCGATTATTCCAGTCCTTGGACAGAGCCCGGAAACGCGAAGCAATAGCCCCATGCGGCAGGCAGGCGGCACACATCTTTACGCACCGTTTTCAAAACCGAACCCTTCCGTTCACATCGTTGCGCTGTAATCAAACCACCGAAACAACTCGGTAACAGGAGACCCCACATGAGTTCTATCCGCACCAGCTTCACCCGCCGCTTCGCCTTGGGCGCGCTCACCAGCGCGGCCTTGTTGGCCAGCGTGCCCGCCATGGCCGAAGGCCAGATGGTCGATGTGCGCATCATCAACCGGGAAAACGGGCGAATCCTGCCCGTGTATTCGTTCAAGGGCGACTTGTGGGTCGCCGGCGAGCCGGGCGCTCGCTATGCGGTCCAGTTGCACAATGAAACCCGCGGCCGGGTGCTCAACGTGGTCTCGGTGGACGGCGTGAACGTGGTCTCGGGGGAAACCGCGGCCCTCGACCAGACCGGCTACGTACTCGACTCCCTGCAGCGGTATGACGTGGCGGGCTGGCGCAAAAGCAGCAAAGAAATTGCCGCGTTCGAGTTCACTCGGGCCCCCAAGTCCTATGCAGCACGCACGGACCGCCCCGATGACGTGGGCGTGATCGGCGTCGCGGTGTTCAGTGAAAAGCAACCCAGCTGGCGCGAGCGCGAAGACAGCCGCCAGTCCGGGCGTGACGCCTACGGCAAAAGCGCCCCTGAAACGCGCTCGAGTGCCTTGCCCAAATCAGGGGCGGCAAGCAAGTCTTTCCGGTTTGAAAACAACGGCCCTGTCGAGCAGGAACTGGGCACCGCCCACGGCGATCGGGAACGTGACCGTGTGGGTCAAACCGAATTCGAACGACGCTCCAGGCGCCCGGACGAAATCATCCGCATCCGTTACGACAGCTACGACAACCTTGTCGAAATGGGCGTGATTCCCGTCTACCGTGGCCGCTCTCGCGACCCATCACCCTTCCCCGCACAGCGCCCGCGCTGGGTGCCCGATCCGAGGTAAGCAAGAAGGCATGGGCCTTGCGAAACCGGCCAGCCAGGCGTCCGACAGGATCCTCGCTGGCCGGTGGTACTTTGGCCTCAGCGAACGCGCGCTCAGTCCAGCCAGTGGGTGAAGCTGGACACCGCCTCGCGCGGGGTATGAAAATCGTTGACTTTGTCGTCCGGATCGGCGTACCCCAGCGACATGCCGCAAACCAGCATTTCACTGTCGTCGGCACCAATGTGCGGCATGATGATCTTGGCGAATCCGTTCCATGCAGCCTGCGGGCAGGTGTGCAGGCCATGGCCGCGCGCGGCAACCATGAGGCTTTGCATGAACATGCCGTAGTCGACCAGAGAGCCGCGACCCATCACGCGGTCCAGCGTGAACATCAGGCCCACGGGCGCGTCAAAGAACCGGAAGTTGCGCTGGTGCTGCGCATGCATGCGGTCTTTGTCGCCTTTGGTAATGCCCAGCAGGCCATACAAGCCCCAGCCGTTTTCGCGCCGGCGGTCGATGTAGGGGCTTACCCATTTTTCCGGGTAGTAGTCGTATTCCTCCCGGTACTCGGCAGCCAGTGCTGGATCGGCGCGCAAGGCATCGTGCGCTGCGCACACCTTGTTCACCAGGCCATCGCGGCTCGCGCCCTGCAACACATAAACCTTCCAGGGCTGGGTGTTGGTGCCCGAAGGTGCACGGCTCGCCACTTCCAGCAAATGCGCCAGAACGTTGCGCTCGACGGGCTTGTCCAGGAACGCACGCGCCGACATTCGGCTGGTGATGGCCGCGTCAACGCTGGCCGAATCGATCTCACGGGGATTCATCGCAAAGTCTCCAGGGTGGTTTTGAGCGCATCCGGCAGCGTGGCCGGACGGCGGGTTTCTCGGTCTACATACACATGAACAAAATGGCCACAGGCTGCGGCCAGGTCACTGTTTTCGGCAAACAGCCCGACCTCGTAACGCACGCTGGATTTGCCCAGGTGCGCCACGCGGATGCCCGCGTGAATGGTTTGCGGAAACGCCAGCGGCGCGAAATAGTTGCACTGGGTCTCGATCACCAGGCCAATCACCCCGCCGGCATGAATATCCAGAACGCCCTGTTCAATCAGGTAAGCGTTGACGGCAGTGTCAAACCAGCTGTAGTAGACGACATTGTTGACATGGCCATACACATCGTTGTCCATCCACCGGGTTGTGATGGGGCGAAACACAGGGTAGGCACTTCGCGGCTCGGCTTGTGGACGGCTATCGGGCTTTTCTTGGCTCATGGCGGCCCATTCTGCCAGCGACTGCGGCGCCATCAGTTGCCGCGCTGGACAGCAGCAGCCGCCCAACGGCGGTGGTACTCCAGCGCCACGCGGTAGGTGTTGACCTGAACCTGAACGGTGGTCTCAAGGTCGGTCCCATAGCCTCCCGCCATGCAAAAGGCCAGCGGCAAGCGGCGCTGCCAGGCCCAGTCCATCACGCGCCGATCGCGTGCCTCCAGTCCATCAAAGCTCAGTTTGAGGCGCCCCAGCCTGTCACCTTCATGGGGGTCCGCGCCCGCCAGGTACAGCACCAGATCGGGTTCGAAACGGTGGGAGAGCTCGTCGAGCGCCACCTCCAGTGCTTCCAGATAGGCCGCATCGGTACAGCCATCGGGCAGCTCCACATCGAGGTCGCTGGGCTCTTTGCGGAAGGGGAAATTCCTGGCCCCATGCATGGACAGCGTGAACACGGTGTCGTCGCTGGCAAAAATGCGCGCCGTGCCGTTGCCCTGGTGCACATCCAGGTCCACGATGGCCACTCGCAATGGGCCACCAGCCATGCGGTGGTGGCGGGCGTGCTCGGCCTGCATCAGGCGCGCGCTCACGGCAATGTCGTTGAACACACAGAATCCACTTCCTTTGTCGGCATAGGCATGGTGGGTGCCTCCGGCAAGGTTGGCGGCTATGCCTTCACCCGCCATGGCCGCCCTCGTGGCTTGCAAAGTCGCACCAACCGAGCGACGGGCCCGCTCAGCCATGCCAGGACTCCATGGAAAGCCGATTTCGCGCTGCGCAGCCGCACTCAGCCCGCCTTGGGCAATGGCCGCTATGTAGGTTGGGGTATGAACCAAGGCCAGCTCCCCGTCGGTTGCAGCCTCGGCCTGCCCCAGCCTGACACCAGGGCAATCGGTCTTCAGGCGCTCACGCAGGCGGCCATATTTGGCCATTGGAAAACGGTGTCCCGTGGGCAGCGGCAATACGAACGAGTCGGCATAAAAAGCGAGCAAGGGAGGTCCAGAAAAAAAGACGCTTTGGCCCAGAAGTCAGACCGATACAGCGGTCTTCATTGTGACCAAATGCCTCGCAGGCCGCGCACTGACTCAAACCACGCCAAGTTGTTTCTTTTTGTTGCGGCACAACCAAAGCGCTTGCATCATTGCGGGTAATCCCTATAATAAAGATATGTTGCAGTGCAGCAAAGCGAACGATAACAAAAGCGTCCAGACAGCGCCGAGTTCGGGAGCAGCTCTCAACTACCACCCCAATCCAGAAATTCAGGAGTAATTGAATATGTTGACCGCTGACCAAATCCTCGCCGCCCAAAAAGCCAACCTGCAAACCTTGTTCGGTTTGACCCAAAAAGCATTCGAAGGCGTGGAAAAGCTGGTTGAACTCAACGTGCAAGCCACCAAGGCCGCCATGAACGAGTCCGCCAGCAACACCCAAGCCGTCATGAGCGTCAAGGACGCCCAGGAACTGCTCGCACTGCAAGCCAGCCTGATGCAACCTCTGGCCGAAAAGACCGTGGCTTACAGCCGCCACCTGTACGACATCGCTTCGGGTACCGGCGCTGAGTTCAGCAAAGCTGCTGAAGCCCAAGCCGCTGACGCACAGAAAAAATTCATGTCTGTTGTGGACAACGCTGCCAAAAACGCACCTGCCGGTTCCGAGTCCGCAGTGGCCGTGATGAAAAACGCCGTTACCGCAGCCAACACCGCCATGGAGTCCGTGCAGAAAGCTGTCAAGCAAGCCACCGACATGGCCGAGACCAACTTCAACACCGTGACCAGCCAGGCTGCCACCGCGACCAAGGCTGCTGCCAAGAAGCGTTGATTTGCCTTTGATTGGTGCCGTTGCTCCGGGCTTTGACTTTGGTCAATGCCCCCAGAATAAAACCACTGCACCATGGCGCTGCTCCTGAAAAGAGCGGCGCTGTCACCAGACCGCTTTTTTTGGTTGTCTCCTCGGGTCCTTTTCGAAATACCGATTTCATCGGACCCCTTAAGCCCTCACTGCGAAGTGGGGGCTTTTTTTGTGTGCGTGCGACCAACCGGCGCCCTACCTCAGCCGTGCCATTTCCGCCTTCAACCTGGGCAGCGCAGCCAACATGGCCGCGCGCCCTGCTTCGATACTGCGCTGGCGGGCCGAAAAATCGGCACTGCCCACGCCGCTGAGCGCAGGGCGCACCGGAACCACGTCGGCGCCACTCATTGCCAAGCGGTTGATGCTCTGCCCCATGATGGCGGTTGTTTGCAACAAAACCTGCACCCAGCCCTGGGCGCTGTTGCCGGCTGGATCACTTGAAATGTCCACCGCCAGAACCACCTCGGCACCCATCGCTCTCGCTTGCGCCACAGGCACTGGTGCCACCAGCCCCCCATCCACATAATCGTGACCGGCGATCGCCACCGGAATGAACAGGCCCGGCACCGCACTCGATGCCCTCACCGCTTGGGCTGCGTCTCCCCGGCGGAACACGACCCCTTCCCCACTGGCCAGATCGGTGGCCAGAATACCGAGTGGTATGGGCATGTTCTCGATCAGGCGACCCTTGACTTCGGTTCGCACGTAACGGGCCAGTGCCTCACCTCGCAGCATGCCGCGACCCAGCAGGGGCATGGTCCAGTCGGTCAAAGTGGCTTCTTCCATCGCCATGGCGGTGCGCTCCAGCTCGGCGGCACCCATGCCACTGGCGTACAGCGCTGCGACCAGGCTGCCGGCTGAAGTGCCCACCACCAGATGGGGCCGGATGCCATGTTGTTCCAACACCTGGATCACCCCCACATGTGCAAAGCCGCGAGCGGCGCCGCCGCCCAGAGCCAGCCCAAGACGGGGTAACCGACGAACAGGCTCAACCACTGCTGGTGACATTTCGGCGGGGATCGGGAGTGTGGTTGTCGCCGCCGGTGGTGAAGGGGCAAAGGCAGAACACCCGCTCAGAAACAACACCGCAAGCCAGCTTGCAGCGCTTTTGCCAGGGTTTTTATTAAGAATAATTCGCATTCGTGTTAGTATTCAACTTCGTCTACAGACCGCCCGAAAAGGGCAAAAACCCGGCCATTGTCAGTGCCAGCTTCAACATGATGAAACTCACCAAACAAGTCCCCATGATCCTGGCAGCCTTTGGCGCTGTCATCGCACACGTGCCTGCGCAGGCACAAGACAAAGTGCTCAACATCTACTCGGCCCGCCACTACCAGACCGACGAGGTGATGTACGACCAGTTCACCAAGGACACCGGTATCAAAATCAACCGGGTCGACGCCGATGACGCGGGCATCGTGGCCCGCCTGCGCGCCGAAGGCAGCAGTTCGCCTGCCGATGTCATCTTGCTGGTTGATGCCGCACGCATGGCCTCTGCCGACAGTCTGGGCCTGTTTCAACCGATTCAATCCGCCAAGCTTGACGAAGCCATCCCCGCCAACCTGCGTGCCACGGCCACCAAAGACGGCGTGACCTGGACGGGCTTCTCCACCCGCGCCCGCCTGATCGTGTACGACCCGATGCGCGTCAAGGCCGCCGACGTTGCCACATACGAGCAACTCGCCGACCCCAAACTCAAAGGCATGGTGTGTACCCGTTCCGGCTCCCACCCCTACAACCTGTCGCTGTTCGCCACTGTGGTGGAGCGCCTGGGTGATGCAAAAGGGGAAGCCTGGCTCCAGGGTGTGGTCAACAACATGGCACGCTCACCCAAAGGTGGCGATACCGACCAGATCAAGGCCGTTGCATCGGGCGAATGCGCTGTGGCGCTCACCAACTCGTACTACATGGCGCGCCTGGTCAAATCGGACAAGCCAGAAGACCGCTCCGTGGTTGAAAAAGTGCGCGTGGTATTTCCCAACCAGGGAACCAGTGGCACCCATGTGAACATTGGCGGAGCTGCCGTGGCCAAGCATGCCAAGCACCGTGACAATGCGGTGGCCTTCATGGAATACCTCGCCAGCCCATTTGCACAGAACTACTTTGCCAATGGCAACAACGAGTTTGCTGCGGCCAAAGGCGTGAAAATCGACAACCCGGCCATCACTGCCATGGGTGGAGACCAGTTCAAAGCCGAAACCGTGCCCCTGGGCGTGGTGGCCAAGAACATGACCAAGGTTCAGCAGATGCTGGATCGGGTTGGGTACAAATAGGCCCCCCGCGCCGGCCCGGCAAAGCCGGGTCCGACGCACCATGCATCAACGCCCTCGCATCTTTTGGTGCACCTCCACTGAACGCCTTGGCACGAGCCTTGCTCCGTTACCCGGGCTTGATTCAGCAGAGCATGTGGTCCTTTTTCCGCTCGCAAAAAAGCCTGCGTCACCGCAGGCTTTTCACATTCCAGCTTAGCCCAGTCCTCTCATTCGATCCCTGTGCAACGCCGTCCGACACGGCCGTTAAATGCACCTAAAACACTTCGGGCACAAAAATCTCGCCGGGCACTGCATGGCGGCGGTAACCCACGTGGCGCACCCGATCGGGCAAAGTGATGCTGGGGCGCTCTACCTCCGAATACGGCATCTGGCTCAACAAGTGGCTGATGCAGTTGAGGCGGGCACGCTTCTTGTCATCGGCTGGCACAACCCACCAGGGTGACTCAGCAATGTGGGTTCGCTCAAGCATGACCTCTTTTGCAGCGGTGTACAGCTCCCATCGGCGACGCGATTCGAGGTCCATGGGACTGAGCTTCCATTGTTTGAGCGGGTCGTGTATGCGCCCCAGAAAGCGCATCTCCTGCTCTTCGTCAGAAATGGAAAACCAGTATTTGATGAGCTGAATGCCCGATCGCACCAGCATCTTCTCAAAGTCAGGCACGGTGCGAAAGAACTCTTCGTATTGCTCGTCCGAGCAAAAACCCATGACCTTTTCAACGCCGGCGCGGTTGTACCAGCTGCGGTCGAACAAGACGATCTCGCCGCCTGCAGGCAAATGCGGCACGTAACGCTGGAAATACCACTGCGTTCGCTCACGGTCGCTAGGCGCAGGCAGCGCCACCACTCGGCAGACGCGCGGGTTCAGGCGCTGGGTGATCCGCTTGATGACACCACCTTTGCCCGCCGCGTCACGGCCCTCAAAAACAATCACCACCTTGTGCCCCGTAGCGACCACCCAGTCTTGCAGCTTGACGAGTTCCGCCTGCAACCGAAACAGCTCGCGGAAATAGTGCCGACGGCCTTCCCGGTGTGCCGAGGGCGTATCCGGATCCAGGCCGTTGACCAGGGCATCAACGTGCCGGTCCTCAATTTCCATCTCCAGCTCTTCGTCAAAGCCGTCCATCAAATCATTGTGGAGGCGGCGCAGCAGCTCGTCTTGGCTGTCAATCATGGAAACTCCGTGCAGGGATGTAAGGGCAACGGCGTGCAGCTTAATCAATACATGTGACAACCATATGAACAAACGATGGGCAACCGTGCCCCCCAACAAGCAGCGGTCAACAGGCGTCAGCTGTGCAGGCGTTTTCGCGCCCGGTGCAGGCGAACAAACAGGCTTTCCTGGGTGATGCCCAGGCGCTCGCAAACCACCTCGGTTGGCTCGTCGTTCAGTACGCGCCACTCCATCACATCGCGCAGGCCTTCGGGCAGCTGGGCAATACGCGCCATGACGATCGCCAACTGTTCCCGCTGCTCTGTCAACTCATCGGGCTGGGCGCAAGGACACGCCAGCGCACTCCACTCATCCTCCTGATCACCCTCGCCATCAAACCCGGCCGCCTGGTATCGCGCCCGATCGCGAATCAGGTCCACGACCTTGTTCTTGAGGATGCCCACCAACCAGCTGCGCAAGGCGCTGCGCCCACCGAACACCGCCCGGCCTTCAAGCACGGCCTCAAACACGTCGTGCACCACGTCTTCGGCCAACGCTGGATCGTGCAGCTTGCGTCGGGCATAACCCACCAGGTAGTCGCGGTGTGACCACACGTCCCGGGTGTACAGGCCGTTCAGCCATGGAGCGGGGTAAGCAGCAGGTTGGAGCAAGGTCTGGTTCATGATGGCGTCCTTTCGGCGAGTCGATGGCTCTACTATGGAAAGCCCAGATCACAGTGATCTCCCGAAAGATCACATTTGCATCACATTTCGGTAAGAAACTGCCCACCACCCCGACACAACGCCCATGAACCCTGTCAAACGCATCCTGGTGGCCGAAGACCAGACCGACATCCGCGACCTGCTGGTACTCAACCTGCGCGCGGCGGGATACGAGGTGAGTGAAACCCGCGATGGTCTGAGCGCGCTGGCGCAACACACCGAGACCCCATGCGACTTGCTGGTGCTCGATCTCATGATGCCGGGCCTGGACGGGCTGGAACTGTGCAAAACCCTGCGCGCCAAAGGCGATACGACACCCATCCTCATGCTCACGGCCAAGGCCACCGAGCTCGACCGCGTGCTGGGACTGGAGCTGGGCGCCGACGACTACCTCACCAAACCCTTCTCCCTCGCCGAACTGCTCGCGCGGGTCAAGGCGCTTCTGCGACGCGCTGATCAGCTGCGCGTTGCACTGGCCGCGCAAGCCAGTTCAAACGATGCAAGCACCACGCTGGTCAATGGCGAACTTGAGATTCAGCCGGTCAAACGACTGGTCAAGGTGCAGGGCGAGCCCCAGGATTTCACCGCGCTGGAGTTTGATCTTCTGATGCACTTTGCACAACACCCTGGCCATGTCTATTCCCGTGCGCAGCTGCTGAGCGCCGTCTGGGGTTACAGCCACGATGGCTACGAGCACACCGTCACCACCCACATCAACCGCCTGCGGGCCAAGCTGGAGACCGACCCGTTGAAGCCGGAGATCATCCTCACCGTGCGCGGAGCGGGCTACAAGATGCGCGAGTGTCCGGTGACCAAGGCATGAACGTTCGCAGCAAACTCACGCTGACCATCGCCCTGACGGGCCTGTTCACGGCGCTGGGGGTGGTGCTCGCGCTGGTGTTCGCCTACGAGCGCTTTGAACACGAGTCGAGCTACTACCGAGCCGACGCGTTCCTCAAACGGGTGACCGCCCAGCACACCGATTTGCTGGGCATGCGCGAACGCTTTGGCGATGAGTTCGACGGCTTTCTCGCCAACCTGGTGCTCTACGAAGCCGATACCCAGCTCTACCTGCTCGACCCGCAAGGCCGCGTCTTGAGCTCCACCAGCCAGATGCCCCTGGCGCCCGACTACCGGGTCAACATGAACCCGGTCATGCGCGCGTCGAGCGAAACCCCCATGCCCTATGTGCTCGGCGACAACCCGGAAAGCATGGACACACGGGTGGTGGTGGCCGCTCGCGCCCTGCGCCCCATGTCGATTGCGCCCTCTCCCGCGGTGGGTTACCTCTACCTGGTCACCCGCCCGAGCACCTTCGCCGAGGGCAACCCGGCGGCATTGCGCAGCGTGCTGGCACAGCCATTTGTGGTCATGATTCTGGCCGTGGTGGCCTTGTCCACCTTGCTGGCCGCCTGGCTGACCGCCACCATCACCCGTCCGCTCAAGCGGCTGACTGAAGCCGTGAACCGCATCCGCGACAAGGGCCTTCAGGCGCCCGACCCCGTCCAGCCCCAGGAAGCGGCTGTGCCCTGGGACCTGCCCGACACCCGCGACGCAGACGAATTCGGCCAACTCGCGCGCGGCATCGGCGCCATGCTGCAAACCCTGCGCGGGCAGTGGACCACCATGCACCAGCTCGATCACTTCCGACGCGAAGGCGTGAGCAACCTCTCACACGATTTGCAGTCACCACTGACAGCGACCACCACCTGCCTTGAAACACTGGATCAGCGCTGGGCAGTCGACCCTTCGAGACAGGAAGACCGCGCGCTGGTGGCGGTTGCCTTGCGCAACACGCGTAACGCCTCGCGCCTGGTACACAGCCTGGGAGACCTGGCCCGGCTCGATGAGCCTTCGTTCCAGCTCAAAAAGGAGCGGCTGAACCTGGGCGAACTGCTCGATGGCGTGAGCATGCGATTTGCCGAACGCGCGCGCCAGGCCCACGTGGCGCTGTCGGTCGCCGATGAACCCGCACCGGTGTCCGCGTCGGTCGATGTGCAGTTGATCGAGCGCGCGGTGGCCAATCTGGTGGACAACGCACTCAAATTTGCACCACCCAACAGCGCCGTCACTTTGCGCGTGGAGCAACAAACAACCTCGGAAGGTCAGGGGATGGCTCTCATCGCCGTTCGCGACCTCGGCCCGGGCATCGACCCCCATGACCTGCCCCACCTCTTCGACCGGTTCTACCAAAGCAGAAGACGTGTAGCACCTGCCACTGGTGAAGGCGGCAAAGGCCTGGGGCTGGCCATCGTCAAGCGCATTGCCGAGTTGCACGGAGGGCTGTTGACTGTCAGCAGCGTGCCCGGATCGGGCACCGAGGTGGTGCTGGAAATACCGGCGAACTGAGGCCTGGCACCCCACGGGGATGCGATGGGTGATAATTGACGTTTACGTTAACGTCAATCAATTTTCATCCCAAGAGGAGCACACCATGGACATTCAAGGCAAGGTATTTATCGTCACCGGCGGCGCATCGGGACTGGGCGAAGGCACGGCGCGCATGCTGGCAGCCAACGGCGCCAAAGTCGTGATCGCCGACATGCAGGCCGACAAAGGCGAGGCCGTGGCGAAAGAGATTGGCGGCGCATTTGTGAAGTGCGACGTGAGCCAGGAGGCCGACGGCCAGGCCGTGGTCGCCAAGGCTGTGTCCATGGGCAAGCTGATGGGTCTGGTGAACTGTGCGGGCATTGCGCCAGCGGAGAAAACTGTGGGCAAAAACGGCCCTCACTCCCTGGCCGTCTACACCAAGACCATCATGGTCAACCTGGTGGGCAGCTTCAACATGATCCGCCTGGCCTCTGAAGCCATGTGCAAAAACGAACCCGAAGCCACCGGCGAGCGCGGCGTGATGATCTCCACCGCCAGCGTGGCGGCCTACGACGGCCAGATTGGCCAGGCGGCTTACGCGGCCTCCAAAGGCGGCATTGTTGGCATGACCCTGCCCGTGGCTCGCGACCTGTCGCGCAACGGCATTCGCAACATGACCATCGCCCCAGGTATTTTTGGCACCCCGATGCTGTTTGGCATGCCACAGGAGGTGCAAGACGCGCTGGCTGCCAGCGTGCCGTTCCCCAGCCGCCTCGGTACACCGGACGACTACGCCAAACTCGCCAAACACATCATTGAAAACGACATGCTCAACGGCGAAGTGATCCGCCTGGATGGCGCGATCCGTCTCGCACCGCGCTGAGCCGTCTGCCTGCCATTCGCCTTGCCTGCGCTGGCAGGGCGATTACCTGTTCAGCGGTAAGCGCCTCGCGCCTGCTTCATATCGGTCAGGCCCTGCACAACCTTCTCCAGGGCGTCGTGGCGCAAGCTGCGCATACCCTCGCTGACCGCCGTGTCAAAAATCTCTGAAGGCCGCGCCCGGTTCTGAATCAGCTGCTTGATAGCGCGGCTGTTTTGCAGAATTTCGTACACCCCGATGCGCCCTTTGTAGCCCTTGCCCTTGCAATGGTCGCAACCCAGCGCATGGCGGGTGTAGATCTGCTCCGGCGAGTCCACCCCGGCTGCGGTCAGCAAGCGGTCCTCCGCCTCTTGCGGGCTCAAGCTGCACCCCTCCCGATACTCCTCGACCAGTGCCTGCCACCCATCTGCATCCAGCGCATGGCGCGTCGCACACACCGGGCACAGCTTGCGCATCAGGCGTTGAGCCACCAGGCCCAGCAGCGAGTCGGCAAAATTCATCGGATCCATGCCCAGATCGAGCAAACGCACCACGCTTTCAGACGCGTTGTTGGTGTGCAGCGTCGAGAGCACCAGGTGGCCGGTCAGCGAAGCCTCGATGGCGATCTTGGCGGTTTCGGCATCGCGAATTTCACCGATCATGATGATGTCGGGATCGGCGCGCAGAAAGCCCCGCATGGCGCTGGCAAAGGTCAGCCCGATCTTGGCGTTCACCTGCACCTGGCGCAACCCCGGCTGGGTGATTTCGATCGGGTCTTCGGCCGTCCAGATTTTGTGCTCTGAGGTGTTGACGCCTGCGAGCATGGAATGCAGCGTGGTCGTCTTGCCCGAGCCCGTGGGGCCCACCGCCAACACCATGCCAAAACTGCGTTGCGAGAACTCAGCGATGGTCTCAAGGTCACGCGGCTGCAGCCCCAGCTTGGCCAGTGGCAATGGCTTGGCCGACTCCAGCAAACGCAGCACCACATCTTCCAGACCACTGTGCGTAGGCATCACTGCCACACGCAGCTCAAGCGCCTTGCCACCAAACTCGGAAAAATCGATCTTGCCGTCTTGCGGGCGGCGGCGCTCGGCAATGTCGAGGCGGGCCATGATCTTGATGCGCGAAACCAGCGGCGCCCGCAGCTTGGGTGGCAACCAGAGGTAAGGCTCAAGCTCGCCATCCTTGCGAAAGCGGATCGCTGTGAGCGCCTCACCCGCGTTGGTTTCAATGTGAATGTCAGAAGCGTGGCCGCGCTGGGCTTCGGCAATCATCTGGTTCACCAGGCGTACCATGCCCGCCGACTCACTGGTCGACGCCTCCTCCTCGGCTTCCGACCCACCGCCCACCTCCACCATCGCCTGCATCACCAGGTCTTCCAGCACCAGTTGCTCATCGGCTGCACCCATGTTTTTGTGCGGCATGTAGTGGTTTCGCATCTCATCAACAATCGCCGATGGACTGTGGGCGTGGCCAGCCTGGGCCACACGGTCCTGCACTTCCAGTCGCCGCTCGATGGCTTCCCGGCTGGCCCAGACCAGGCGCACTGTGTGTGCCGTGTGCGAGCACAGTTCGCGTTGCAGGCCATCGCTGGTCGGCGTACAGGACGCGACGTAAAAATGGTCTTCCGCCATACCCAGGGGAACCACGTGCAATCCATGTGCCACCCGCAATGGCAACACATCAAACACCTTGGGCTCCACCTCAAAACCCAGAACCTCCACCTCCACCACGCCAGCCACGCGGGCCAGGGCCCGGTGCAGCTCATCGTCGGTCAACAGCATGCGGTTCACCAACTCGGGCGAGCGCGACCGCAACAAATCGGGGTCTTCAGCCACCAGGTCTTCGAGGGTCTCCTCGTCCAGAATGCGCAGCTGCGCCAAGGCTTCGCGCAAGCCCACCACCGGCAAACGGTACTGTGCATGCTGGGCCGCAATGAGTTGCGGCAGGGCTTGTACCAACTGCCGAGAGGGCAGGCCAAACGGACCGATAGGGTGTTGGGGATACCGGTTCTTGGGTGTCGTCATCGAAACTTCCTGATTCATTTGTCGGTCTTTCCGGCGCTCAGGCACCGAATAGCTTCTGTCTTCAAAATAGCGCAAACTGGGCCGCCTGCACTTGATCTTCGGCAATAGCGTACCCCACTCCCCAAAAATCAGAGGCTGCTGCATGACTCGATTCACCACCCCGTCCTCCCCTCGTCTCCTGGCGCTCTTGCTGCTCTTCTCACTGAGCCTTATCGGCTGCGCCATTCCGCCCGCCGATGCCCCCGCTGCGCCCCCACAGCCCGAGCTTGCCACCGGATCGAACACCAAGCCCGGCTGGACGCTGCGCCGCCAGGCCGTCGCTGCAGCCAACCCCCTGGCCGCCGAGGCCGGGGCAGCCATACTGCGTGCAGGCGGCAGTGCAGTCGATGCGGCGGTGGCGGTGCAAATGGTGCTCACGCTGGTTGAGCCCCAGTCCAGCGGCATTGGTGGCGGCGCCTTTTTGCTTCACCACGATGGCAGACAGGTGCAGGCTTTCGACGGCCGCGAAACGGCGCCAGCCGAGGCAGGAGGCCAGCTTTTCATGGGCGCCGATGGAAAACCCATGGGCTTCATGGAGGCGGTGGTGGGAGGGCGCTCGGTGGGGGTCCCGGGCACAGTTGCCATGCTGTCCCTGGCCCACCGACAACACGGCAAATTGCCATGGGCCAAGCTCTTTGAACCAGCCATCGCCCTGGCTGAAAACGGCTTCGAGGTGAGTCCGCGCCTGTTTGGCCTTTTGAAGGCCGAGACCGCGCTGCAAACCGACCCTGTGGCCACGGCTTACTTTTTCCAGCCCGATGGTCAGCCCCATCCGGTTGGTCACAGGCTCAAGAACCCTGAACTGGCCGCCGTCTTGCGCAGCATCGCGATCGACGGCCCCAACGCCTTCTACCGCGGTGCGGTGGCGCAGGCGATGGTCAACAAAGCGCGCCAGCACCCGACCAATCCGGGCGGTTTGGCGCTGGGCGACCTGGAGCGCTACCGCCCCGTAGAACGCAACGCCCTGTGCCATGCCTACACCCCTCCCGACGCCAAGGGCAAAGCCCCCGCCAAGGAATGGAGCCTGTGCGGCTTCCCCCCGCCCAGCTCTGGCGCTCTGGCGATCGGTCAGATTCTCGGTGTGCTCGCACGAACGCCCGGCGGCGCCGAACCTCTGGGCGCCGATGGTCTGCCCACCCCTGGCTACCTGCACGCCTACACCGAAGCTTCGCGCCTGGCATTTGCCGATCGCGCCCTGTACCTGGGTGACCCCGATTTTGTAGCACCACCCGCAGGCCGCTGGACCAGTCTGCTCGATGCGCGCTACCTCGACGAACGCGCCCAGCTGATTGGCCCCGCCCACATGCCACAGGCCCCGGCGGGCGCACCGCAAGGCACAGTGAGTGCCTGGGCACCCATGCCCGAGCAGCCCGAATACGGCACCAGCCACATCAGCATCGTTGACGCCTTCGGCAACGCCCTGGCGATGACCACCACCATCGAATCCGGCTTCGGCTCTCGCCTCATGGTGAGCACCGACCCGAGCCGCCCCGGGGGCTTCCTGCTCAACAACGAGCTGACCGACTTCAGCTTTTCACCCACCGACGCGCAAGGGCGGCCCGTGGCCAACCGGGTCGAGCCCGGCAAGCGCCCACGCTCCTCCATGGCGCCGACCCTCGTCTTCGACAAAGCCAGTGGGCAACTGCTGATGAGCACTGGCAGCCCGGGCGGCGCCTTCATCATTCACTACACAGCCAAAACGCTGCTCGGTGTCCTGCAATGGGGATTGACCCCACAAGCCGCCATCGATCTGCCCAACTTCGGCAGCCTGGGCGGCCCACTGGTGCTTGAGGCCGAGCGCTTCCCCCAGGCGACAGCCGATGCCTTGCGTGAGCGCGGGCACAAGGTCAATGGCACCGCACTCACCAGCGGGTTGCAGGCCATCGTGCGAGGGGAAGTTCGTGGACAGCCCGCCTGGTTGGGCGGCGCCGATCCACGCCGTGAAGGCGTGGTTGCGGGAGAGTGATTTCAACCAGGCTGCGCCTTGCAGCGTGAGGCTTCAACTGCGCACAAAATGCACCCTGTTGAAAGTGCCGCGCCATTCGCGAACCTCTGGCGCCAAGTGCTGCGGCTGATCGGCGCGCAAGGCCTGCGCGATCAGGCTTGCCAGACGCGGCATGTGCGCAGCGGTCATGCCCCAGCGCACGATTTCGGGCGTACCCATGCGCAAGCCATTCAGGTCACCTGCGACCGGCGCGATCGGCAAGCCAATGCCGCAGGCCAGAAAGCCCGCCTGACGCAAGCGCCTGGCAGCCAGCTGGCCACCGCCGAGCGGGGCGGCCTCGAGGGCAAACTGGTGAGACTGGGTGTGCCCTCTGGCGCCCTGAAAAACGGCGAAGCCTTCATCTTCCAGCGCTTGCGCCAGGGCCTTCGAGGTATCCACCATGGCCTGGCCGTATGCGGCGCCATGCTCGCGCCAATCCAGCAACGACAACGCCAGCGAAGCCGTTTTCGCAGCGTCAAAGTTGGCGGTCAGCCCCGGATAGGCGATGGCATCCAGCCGCTCGGCAATGGCTGCGTCGCGCGTCACAATCAGGCCGCCAGCGGGACCTCCCAGGCTTTTGTAGGTGCTCATGGTCATGAGATGGGCCCCCTCTTCCAACGGATTGGGCCATTGGCGCGAGGCGATCATGCCGCACTGATGGGCGGCATCAAAGAGCACCTTCGCACCCACTTCATCGGCCAGCGCCCGCACCTCGCGCACCGGGTGTGGATAGAGGTTCAGGCTCCCCCCCAACGTGATCACGCGCGGCTTAACCGCCCTGACCAGTTCCCCGAGCGCAGCCAGATCCACGGTATAGCCATCGGCCAGCACGGGGGCGGCATGCGTCTGCAGCCCATAGAGCCCGGCACATCCGTCGCGGTGGTGGGTTACGTGCCCGCCGATCGACGGCGGCGGCGCCACGATGGCATCGCCCGGCTTCGCCAGCGCCATGAAAGCGTAGAGATTCGCCAGGGCGCCCGAGCCGACGCGCACCTCGGCATAGCTCGCATCAAACAACTCGGCAGCCAGCTCGGCGGCCAGCACCTCGATGGTCTCAATGGCCTCCAGCCCGGTTTCGTATTTGTCGCCCGGGTAGCCCAAAGAAGGCCGCGAACCCAGGCCTCGGGCCAGCACCGCTTCCGCCTTCGGGTTCATGACATTGGTCGCCGGATTGAGGTTGAAACACTGGCGTTCATGGATGTCGAGGTTTTTCTCGATCAGCGCGTGGAGCTGTCCATCCAGGACATCGCTGGTCGCCCGTCCAACCGGCTCGGCGATGGACTGCACATATTCTTCACTGGCTGAAGGGACCCAGGCGCGGGCGTTCAAGTAGGGCATGTTGGCAACTCAAAAGTGTGGATGAAACCCCATGCTAGGGAGTCACCGACTTTCCGACAAATCAATTTTTAAAAAAATCAGGCTTAGAAAAACCAAGCCTAAAATCACCACCCATCCACCGTTTGGTCGTGCCGAAAGTCCCCCCTTCATGGCCGTGTCTCCACCCCACCCGAGGTCTCCACCACTCAACGCTTTGCGCGCCTTCGAGGCGGCCGCCCGACTGGGTGGCTTCAAGGCCGCAGCCACGGAACTCAGCGTCACGCCGGGCGCGGTGACGGCCCACATCAAAACCCTGGAAAGACACCTGGGAGCGGACCTGTTCGAACGCCATGCCCAAGGTGTGCGCCTCACATCGCTGGGTGCGCGCGTGGTCGCACCACTGAGCGAGGCGTTTGACCAGCTCGCCCATGCGGTTGGCCTCATGCGTGCCCAGGCGCAACCCCATTCGGTGCACCTGGCCACGCTGCCCGCCATTGCCCAACTGTGGCTGTTGCCGCGCCTGCCTCAATTGCGGGAAAAGCTGCCCGACATCAGCATCTCCGTCACGGCGCTGGAGCAACCGACCGACCTCAAACGCAGCCCCTACGACCTGAACCTGTTCTTCAGCGACCGTGGCGAGGGCTCCATCCTCTGCGAAGACATCATTTTTCCGGTGTGCGCCCCATCCCTCGCTCACCATCTCAAGCGGCTGAGCGACCTGAGCGAAATCGCTTGCCTCACCGACGCCGTCTGGGCAAACGACTGGGCCGATTGGCTACAGCACGCGCAAAGAGCGGACCGCCAGCCAACGCCGGCCATCCAGATCCGCGGCCCGACATTTTCGCTGTATGCGCTGGCCCTGGACGAAGCCTTGGCCGGCTCGGCCGTGCTCGTGGCCCACGCCTGCCTGGTGCAGCCCTGGCTCGACAGTGGGCAACTGGTCGCGCCCTTTGGCACCCCACTGAAACGACCCACCCCGTTGCGCGCCTGGTCCGCGTTCACACCACCGCCTGGCAGCCCCAGCCTACGGGTGCTACAAGCCCTGCAATCCCTGAGCGAGTCTCGAACTGCGGCCTCCTGACAAAGGCGCAACGGGGTTCAGATGTCAATCGCGGCGACCGACCCCGCCAGCTTGCGCAACTCGAACTTCTGTATCTTGCCGGTGCTGGTTTTGGGCAATTCACCGAACACCACCGCCCGTGGCACCTTGAAGCCCGCAAGGTGTTTTTTGCAGTGGGCCACCAGTTCCTCAGTCGTCACTTTTGCGCCGAACTTCAGTTCCACAAAAGCGCAGGGCGTTTCGCCCCACTTCGGGTCGGGTCGGGCCACCACCGCGGCGGCCAGTACATCGGGGTGGCGGTACAAAACGTCTTCGACTTCGATCGACGAGATGTTTTCGCCACCCGAAATGATGATGTCCTTGCTGCGGTCCTTGATCTTGAAATAGCCATCGGCGTACTGCACCGCCAGATCGCCGCTGTGGAACCAGCCACCCTTGAAGGCCTCGGCGGTAGCGGTGGGGTTCTTCAGGTAGCCCTTCATGGCGATGTTGCCCTTGAACATGATCTCGCCCATGGTTTCACCGTCTTGGGGAACCGGCAGCATCGTCTCGGGGTCGAGCACCCGCACATCCCGCTCGAGGTGGTAGCGCACGCCCTGGCGGGCATTCAAGCGGGCGCGCTCGCCAATGTCCAGTTCATCCCACGCCTCGTGTTTGGCGCATACCGTGGCCGGGCCGTAAACCTCGGTCAGGCCGTACACATGGGTCAGATCGAAACCCATCTGCTCCATGCCCTCGATCATCGAAGCCGGTGGCGCCGCGCCAGCGACCATGGCCTGTATCCCGGCGGGCAAACCCGCCTTCATCTCAACCGGGCTGTTGACCAGCAAGCCGTGCACGATGGGCGCGCCGCAATAGTGCGTGACGCCGTGGTTTCGCATCGCATCAAAAATCGACTGGGCTTCCACCTTGCGCAAACACACGTTCACGCCCGCCCGGGCCGCCACCGTCCAGGGAAAGCACCAACCGTTGCAATGGAACATGGGCAAGGTCCACAGATACACCGCGTGCTTGGGCATGTCCCACTCCAGCACGTTGCTGATGGCATTCATCGCCGCACCCCGGTGGTGGTAAACCACCCCCTTGGGGTTGCCGGTGGTGCCACTGGTGTAGTTCAGCGCGATGGCGTCCCACTCATCGGCGGGCAGCAGCCAGGCAAAGGCCGGGTCACCGTCGGCCAGGAAGGTCTCGTAGGTGGTGGTGCCAACAGCCTGGGTCTCACCGGTGAACAGCCCATCTTCTGCATCGATCACCAGCAATGGTGTGGCGCTTTTGCGCAAAGCCAACGCCTGCTTCACCGTGGCCGCGAATTCCGGGTCCACGATCACCGCCCTGGCCTCGCCGTGGTCGAGCATGAAGGCGATGGTTTCAGCATCGAGCCGGGTATTGAGGGCGTTGAGCACCGCGCCCGCCATGGGCACCCCAAAGTGGGCCTCGACCATGGGTGGCGTGTTGGGCAGCATCACGGCCACAGCATCGTTCTTGCCAATGCCCGCCCGCTGCAAGGCGCTGGCCAGGCGCCGGCACCGCTCGTAGGTTTGCCCCCAGGTCTGGCGCAAGCCGCCATGCACGATGGCCAGCCGGTCGGGGTAAACCTCGGCGGTCCGCTCAATGAACGAGAGCGGTGAAATGGCGGCGAAGTTGGCCTCTGAGCGAGGCAGGTCCTGGTCAAAGATGCTGGTCATGCGGTTGTCTCCTGGTGTCTGGCGCCCATGCGAGAGAATACGCCTGTGGCCATCCCTCAAACCTTCATTCAGGAACTGATCAACCGCGTCGACGTGGTCGACGTGGTGGGCCGCTACGTGCAACTCAAGAAGGGCGGCGCCAACTTCATGGGCCTGTGCCCCTTTCATGGCGAGAAGTCACCCTCTTTCAGTGTCAGCCCCACCAAACAGTTCTATTACTGCTTCGGCTGTGGCGCCAAGGGCAACGCCATCGGCTTTCTGATGGAACACGCAGGCATGAGCTTCATCGAGGCGGTGAAAGACCTGGCTCAGCAAACCGGCATGCAGATTCCGGAAGACGAAGCATCGCCACAAGACCGCGAGCGCGCTGTGCAACAGCGCCAGAAGCAGGTCACGCTCAATACCGTGCTCGACAAGGCGGCCCACGCCTACATCCAGCAACTCAAGATCACACCGCGCGCCGTCAGCTACCTCAAGGGCCGCGGCCTGTCGGGCGAAATCGCCAAGACCTTTGGTCTGGGCTACGCCCCCGAAGGCTGGCGCGCCCTGGCCGGCGTGTTCCCCGACTACGCCGACCCCATGCTGGTGGAGTCGGGTCTGGTGATCGAACACGCGGACGAAGTCGGCGCCGATGGCGAAACCAAGCGCTACGACCGCTTCCGCGACCGAATCATGTTCCCGATCCGCAACGTCAAGGGCGAGTGCATCGGCTTTGGCGGTCGCGTGCTCGACAAGGGTGAACCCAAATACCTGAATTCGCCCGAAACGCCCGTTTTCAGCAAAGGCCGGGAGCTCTACGGCCTGTTTGAAGGACGCACACCCATCCGCGTGGCCGGCTACGCCCTGGTCACCGAGGGGTATATGGATGTGGTCGCCCTGGCCCAGCTCGGCTTTGCCAACGCCGTGGCCACATTGGGCACCGCCTGCACGCCCGACCACGTACAAAAACTCTTCCGCTTCACCGATACGGTGGTCTTCAGCTTTGACGGCGATGGCGCCGGCCGCCGTGCCGCCCGCAAAGCCCTCGATGCGGCCCTGCCACTGGCGACCGATACCCGCAGTGTCAAGTTCCTGTTCCTGCCCGCTGAACACGACCCCGACAGCTTTGTTCGCGCCAACGGCAGCGAAGCCTTTGCCAAGGCGGTAAAAGAAGCCGTGCCCCTGTCGCGTTTTCTGATCGATGCAGCCGGTGCCGATTGCGACCTGACCACCGCCGAAGGCCGCGCCCGCATGACCAGCCAGGCCCGCCCCCTCTGGAGCGCACTGCCCGACGGCGCGCTCAAGCGCCAGCTGATCGGTGAGCTGGCCGAAAACTGCGGTCTTTCGAGCCAGGACCTGCTTCAAATCTGGCAGCAAGCCAGCGACGGCCCTCGCTGGCGCCGTGCGCCTCAGCCTGAAGCGCCACCATCCGGCGTTGAGGCCCATCCACCGGACCATGGGACCGATTTTTACGAGCAACCCACCACTTCGGCCAGCTACACACCCGAAAGCAGCGCCTACGCGCCAACCTCAGGCGGGTCTTACGGCTCGGGCTTTGAGAAAAAGCGCTTCGACAAAAGCAGCTACGGCCGCGAGAGTTTCGGGGGAAAATGGCGCAACGAACCCCCGCCGCAGCGCATGCTCGGTCAGCGCAAGGCCGGCGGCAGTCGCGCCGACCGCGCCGTGGGCCTGTTGCTGACCAATGCCAGCGCCTGGCAAAGCCTTTCCGCCGACGACCACGCCATGCTGGCCCACCTGCCGGGCACACCCGGCGCGGTTTTCACCTGGCTTGAGGCGCAAATGCACGAGCACGGTCCCCAGCCCTGGGCAGCCATGCGCGAAGCTTTGCGCGGCCATGAGCACGAAGCCTTCGCCTGCGCACAAGCCGAGCAACTGGTGAGTACCGACGAAAGCGACGACCCGGAAGCCGAAGAAATACGCGACGTCATGACCCGTTTGCGCATCGAACGCCTGAAAGCGCAAGAAAGCGAAGCCATCACCAAGGCGGCCCAAGACCCCAGCCAGTTGCAGCGTTACCGGGAATTGCAGGCCGAACGCAAGGCCTTGGAACACCGCATCGGCCAAGGCCCGGTATAATCCACGGTTTTGCACCGCAAGCGCGACAGCAGCACCTCCGGCAAAGGCCTGACCCCAAGACAGGGGCAACACGGAACATTTTCCTGGCCACCTCAGCAACCCTCCCGGGTTCTGACGGAACCCCGCAAGGACTGCACCCCAAATGTTCGCCCCAACAGCTTGCAGGCCCGTCTTTTCCGGTAAAAGGCGGGCACAGTGCCCAACAAAAACTCCGGTTCGGCTGCGTCTTGCAGGCTTGACTGGCGATTTTTGTGCCTCCTGCCGGTTCTTTTTCTGTCCATTTTTTTGAGGTCCACATGCCTGCGAAGAAGTCCAGTACGTCCGTCGTGTCCAGCACCAAAGTCGCCGCCAAGGCCAAAGCCCCCGCAGCTGTTGCCCCAGCGTCGACCAAGAAAGTGCCCCCTGTGACCGCCAAGAAGACCCCCGCGAAAACCGCTGCCAAAGCGGCCGACGATCTCGATACCCAAAAAGCCGCACCGGCTGCCAAAGCCGGGCGCCCTGCAGCCAAAGCCGGAGCCGCCAAGCCAGCGGCCAAGCGCGGCCCGAAGGCCAAGGCGGGCGCCAAAGGCAAAAGCCGCGGCGACGATGACGACACCGACATGTCCGACATCGAAGACGATTTGCAGGGTGAGCCCGAAGAGGCATCGACCGATCCGGCGCAACCTGTGGAAAAAGTCAAGCCACTGCGCATGAAGATCAGCAAGGCGAAAGAACGCGCGCTGATGAAGGAGTTTGGCCTGGACGAAACCGTCCTGTCCGAAGAAGAGGCCAAAGCCCGCCGCGAACACATCAAGGCGCTGATCAAGCTGGGCAAGACCCGTGGCTACCTGACCCACGGCGAAATCAATGATCACCTGCCCGACAAACTGGTCGATGCAGAAACCCTCGAAGTCGTTGTGGCCATGTTGAACGACATGGGCGTGGCGGTCTACGAACAGACGCCCGATGCCGAAGCGCTGATCATCACCGACAACGCACCTTCCGGCTCCAGCGAAGAAGAGGCCGAAGAGGCAGCAGAAGCCGCCTTGTCCACCGTGGACAGCGAATTCGGCCGCACCACCGACCCTGTGCGCATGTACATGCGCGAAATGGGCACGGTCGAGCTGTTGACACGTGAAGGCGAAATCGAGATCGCCAAACGCATCGAAGGTGGCTTGCACGACATGATGGCCGCGATCAGCGAAAGCCCCGCCACCATTGCTGAAATCCTGCTTCTCTCAGAAGAAATTCGCGAAGGCAAGATCGTGATTTCCACCGTGGTGGACGGTTTCAACGATGCCGACGAAGCCGATGACTACGTGGCTGAAGAAGACTTCGACGAATACGACGAAGAAGACGACGACGACGGCAAAGGCGGCTCCAAAGCGCTGACCCGCAAGCTCGAAGAACTCAAGCGCGATGCGCTGGAGCGCTTCGACACCATCCGCACCCTGTTCGAGAAGCTGCACAAAACCTACGACAAAGAAGGCTATGGCACGCCCACCTATGTCAAGACCCAGCAGGCCATCACCGACAAACTGATGAGCATCCGCTTCACGGCGAAGTCGATTGACAAGCTGTGCGGCACGATGCGCTCTCAGGTTGACGATGTGCGCAAGAAAGAACGCGAACTGCGTCGCATCATTGTCGACAAGTGCGGCATGCCACAAGAGAAATTCATTGCGGATTTCCCTGCCAACCTGCTCAACCAGAAATGGGTTGAAAAGCAGGCCGCTTCCGGCAAGGCCTGGAGCGTGATCATGGAGCGCAACATTCCGCCAGTGCAGGAATTGCAGCAAGGTTTGCTGGAAATCCAGAACAGCGTGGTGGTGCCGATTGCCCAGTTGAAAGACATCCACAAGCGCATGAACGAAGGTGAATACACCTCGCGCGGCGCGAAGAAAGAAATGATCGAGGCCAACTTGCGGCTCGTGATTTCGATCGCCAAAAAATACACCAACCGTGGTCTGCAGTTCCTGGACTTGATCCAGGAAGGCAACATCGGTTTGATGAAGGCGGTGGACAAATTCGAATACCGCCGTGGCTACAAGTTCTCGACCTACGCCACCTGGTGGATCCGTCAGGCCATCACGCGCTCGATCGCCGACCAGGCGCGCACCATCCGCATCCCTGTGCACATGATCGAAACCATCAACAAGATGAACCGCATCAGCCGCCAGCATTTGCAGGAACACGGATTTGAGCCCGATGCATCCATCCTGGCTGAGAAGATGGAAATGCCGGAAGAGAAAATCCGCAAAATCATGAAGATCGCAAAAGAGCCGATCTCCATGGAAACGCCCATCGGCGATGACGACGATTCCCACCTGGGCGACTTCATCGAAGACCAGGCCAACACCGCGCCTATCGAAGCCGCTATGCAGGCCGGCCTGCGCGACGTGGTCAAGGAAATTCTCGACAGCCTTACGCCACGCGAAGCCAAAGTGCTGCGCATGCGCTTCGGCATCGAGATGTCCACCGACCACACGCTGGAAGAAGTGGGCAAACAATTTGACGTGACGCGCGAGCGCATCCGCCAGATCGAGAGCAAGGCTGTGCGCAAGCTCAAGCACCCCAGCCGCTCTGACAAGCTGCGCAGCTTCATCGATTCGATGTAAGCCTTCGCGGCACAGGCAATGAAAAAGGGGAGCCCATGGCTCCCCTTTTTCATGCGCGGTCGAAGCCGTGTCAGCCCACCGCCTCCAATACCATGGCCGCGGTTGCGGTGTTGGAAATCGGTATGTGGTAATTCGTGTGCAGCCGCTTGACCTTGGGCGCTGCCGTGGTCAGTGCACCGCGCATGGCCAGCCACTGAAGCAGTTCAACCCCTTGCGTGCCCGCTTTCTCCACGATCTCGTGGATACTGAACTGCGTGGCCCATTCGGGGTTGCTTTCCAGGCTGTCGATGAATTGCAGGTCAAAGGCCTTGTTGATGAATCCCGCGCGCTCGCCGTCGAGCTGGTGACTGAGCCCGCCCGATGCCACCACCGCCACCTTCCTGTCGCTCGCCCAACTGCCGATCGCCGCTCCCACTGCCTTGCCCATGGCGTACACGCGGCTGGCTTTGGGCAAAGGGAACTGCACCGTGTTGATGCACACCGGCACGATCGTCACCGGGCATTCGCCCTCGGGCCAGAAAAGTTTGAGGGGCAGCGTGCAGGCATGGTCCACCAGCATCTCCTGACAGCTCACGATGTCGAACGCCTGGTCGACCAGCGTGTTGATGATGTGCCACGACAGGTCCACCTCGCCCTTGAACGGCGGCAGTGTGGGAATGCCCCAGCCTTCGTCGGCGTTGTTGTACACCGGCGCCGCGCCCACGGCAAAAGTAGGCATTTTGTCGAGGAAAAAGTTCAGGCCGTGGTCGTTGTAAAACATCACGACCACGTCCGGTTTTTCCTTGGCCAGCCATTCTCGAATAGGCGGAAACCCGTCAAAAAAGGGTTTCCAGTAGGGGTCGTTTTGAAGTCCCTTGTGAATCGCACCGCCGATGGCGGGAATGTGAGAGGTGCCGAGGCCACCGATGAGTTGTGCCATGAGAGATTTCCTTTGAAACGGTGTGTCCGTGACGCGGCCAAGCAGCGACGTGGATCGAGCTGGGCTTGCGCCACCCGGCGCACCCGCAGAACCGGCTCTGCCGGGCCGCAAGGTGCGTCCCCCTCCGGGGGAAAACGCGAAGCGGCGCAGGGGGAGCGAGTTACTGCCCTGCCGCCACGAGCTTGGCCTTGAAAGCCTCCTTGCTCATGCCCGTCTGCTGGGCGCCGATGTCTTGCATGTCGAGATGAAAGATGCCGGCGAACTTCGCCAGGTAGTAGGCGTTGCCGCCCGCGGCGATCAGTTGCAGGACGTTGCGCGCCCTGATCGCGGCGGCCTGCGATTCGTTCAGGCCATAGCGCTGCATATAGCCTTCTTCATCGGCCACGAAAGCCTCGCGGTTGGCCGCATCGTTGAAGGAAAAGCACATCTTGTTGAGGGCATAGCCTTTCCTGGCCTGTTCGCCGTCAAAGGGGGTCGTGCCCGGGATTTTGGGCAAAGTCGGGGACATAGGCATCTCCTGTTTGATGTCGATCAAACTGCAGTATTGCCTCGGCATTGCAAAAGATAAACAGATGTTTAATCATCAAACACATGAACGAATTCGATTGGTCAGACCTGGATGCCCGGTTGCTGCGCTTGCTGGTCGCAGTGGTAGAGACCGGCAGCATCACACGAGCAGCCCACAACCTGGGTGTGGCGCAGTCCGCCGTCAGCCACCAGCTCACCAAGCTGCGGGTCATCACCGGCGATCTGCTGTTCGTGAAAAGCGGGCGCGGCATTGTGGCCACAGCCCACGCGGAATTGCTGGCCGGCCAGGCCCGCGAACTGCTGCGCCAACTGCAAGGCTTCGCCCACGCCGGCGCTTTCGACCCCGCCACATGGCGCACCCGCTACACCATCGCCGCCAACGATTTCCAGCGCGATGCATTGCTGCCCGCGCTGGCGACCTGCCTGAGAGAACAGGCGCCCGGCGTGGCACTGCGCATCATTCCCTCGGGCGTGCCCACGCTGGAGATGTTGCGCGATGGCGCTTGCGATCTCGCCATCAGCCCGCGCCCGCCGGACGGCACCGACATCCTGCAAAAGCGGCTGTTTGAGGACCAGTACCGGGTGTATTTCGACCCCGCCATGCGCGCGGCGCCGCGCAGCCTTTCCGAGTACCTGGCCGCCGACCACATCACCGTCCTGTACGAACCCCGACGCCAGCTCGATGTCGACCGGCAACTCGCTGACCAGGGCGTGGACCGGCGCTTCAGCATCACCGTGCCCGGCTTCAGCGGCCTGCCCGCCTTCCTCACCGGCAGCACCCTGCTCGCCACCGCGCCCGCCCTGCTCGCCGGCGGCCTGATGCGCGGCTTCGCCAGCGCCAGAGTCCCGGTCAAAAACTGCCCCAGGCTGCCCATGTACCTGATCTGGCATGCACGCACGCAGCAAGATGCCGCCCACCGCTGGATGCGCCAGCAAATCGAAGCCGTGGTGCCGCCGCTGTTGAAGGTCGCCACGACAGCCTGAGCCCCACCTGTCGGCCCCGGACGCGACAGCATTTTGGCGCCGCTTGCCCAACAATGGCGCAACCATTCGAGGAACGCCATTCATGTCCGCAGCCCAGATTCCCTTTGCAGCCCCATTCAGCCCTGCCATGCCGGTGCGCACACCCGAAGACGTGCGCGCGCTGGAACTCACACCGCTGGCCGAGGCCGTCACCCCGCGCAGCACCTACGAGCTGGTCCGCAATTCGGCCCATGCCTTCGGCCACAAAACCGCCTTCACCTTCCTGCCCACCGCCGAGCCCGGCGGCCCGGCCATTCGGTGGTCCTTCAACGCCCTGCTCGCCGGCGTGCACCAGACCGCCAACGCCCTGCACCGCCTGGGCATCCAGCCCGGCGACGCGATTGCGATCTTGCTGCCGGGGTGCCTGGAATACCACCTCGCCCTGTGGGGCGGCAGCGCCGCCGGCATCGTGCAACCGCTCAACCCCTTGCTGAGCGACGAAAAGCTGGCCTCCCTCATGAACGCCGCGCAAGCCAAGGTGCTGATCGCCTGGGGCGATGAAGCCGCGGCGGGCGAAGCCGGCTTGTGGGCCAAGGCGCTGCGCGTGCGCACCGCCGTGCCCTCGCTGCGCACCTTGCTACGCGTGGCGCCTTACGGCGAGTCCGAAACACCTGCCCTGCCCGACAACGCGGCCGACTTCGCCGCCCTGCGCGCAGCAGAGCCCGACGACCAACTCCTCAGCGGACGCGACATCGCCGCCACCGACATCGCCGCCTATTTCCACACCGGCGGCACCACCGGCGCCCCCAAACTCGCCCGCCACAGCCACGGCGCCCAGGTCTTCACCGCCTGGGCCTGCGTGCAACTGCAAGGCGCACGCGCTGAAGATGTGGGCATCAACGGCTATCCGCTGTTCCATGTGGCTGGCGTGCTGCCGGGCTCGCTCACGTCGATCAGCGTCGGCGCCGAAACCGTGATTCCGACAACCGCGCTGTTCCGCAACAAAGACGTCATCGCCAACTACTGGAAGCTCGTGGCCGAGCACAAAGTGACCGTGCTTTCAGGCGTGCCGACCGTGCTGGCCGCGCTGGTCAACGTGCCCGTGGGCGACGCGGACATTTCAAGCCTGCGCTACGGCCGCACCGGCGCCGCGCCCATGCCCGCCGAACTCGCTGCCCGACTCAAGAAACTCACCGGCGTGCAGGTGCACGAAAGCCTGGGCATGACCGAAATGGCCGGCATCACCACCATCACGCCCCCCGGCATGAGCGCGCCGCCCGGCTGCGTCGGCATCCGCCTGCCCTACACCCAATGGCGCGTTGTCGCGCTCGACGAACAAGGCGGCTCGAGCGACACCGAGATGCCAACCGGCCAACAAGGCATGGTGCAATTCAAAAGCCCCAACCTGTTCTCCGGCTTCCTCGATGAAGCCGACAACGCCAAAGCCTTCACGCCCGACGGCTGGCTGGCCACCGGCGACCTCGGTTTCATCGACGACCAGGAGCGCCTGCACCTGAGCGGCCGCTCCAAAGACCTGATCATCCGCAGCGGCCACAACATCGACCCCAAAGTCATCGAAGACGCCCTCGCCGCCCACCCCGCCGTGCACCTCTGCGCGGCCGTTGGCGCGCCCGACGCCTACGCCGGCGAACTGCCCGTGGTCTTCGCCACCCTCATCCCCGGCACCACCGCCACCGAAGAAGAACTGCTCGCCTTCGTCTGCGCCGGCGTCGACGAACCGCCCGCCCGACCCAAGCGGCTGACGATTCTGGAGACCATGCCCATGACCAACGTGGGCAAGATCTACAAGCCGGATTTGCGGGTTTTGGCGGCGCAGGCGGTCAACGCGCCTGCGTAAGAACGCCTGAGGGCCCGGACGGCGTCAAGCTCAGTCCACCAACGCCCCCAGCGCATCCACGCCCACCGGCGACGCGGCCAGCCAGGGCAGCACAAACGTGCGCTGCGCCAGCCCGTTGGCGATGCGCTCGGTTTGCTGGATTTCGCCGGCCAGCCGCGCCTGCAGCAACGGGTCGCTGGTGCCGGTGGCGGCGATGCTCTTGTTGATGACCCAGGCCCAGGGTTCGATTTGGGCGCGGCGCAGATCGTCTTGCAGGGCGGCTGCCTGGCTGACCGGGGTGACTTCGGGCAGGGTGACGATGACCACGCGGGTCAGCGAAGCGTCTTGCAGGCGCATGAGCGGCGTAATGATGTGCAGCGCGCCGGGCTTGGCTTCGTTGCCTTCGTATTGCTGAACCATCTGGCGGTGGTAGGCGCCCGTGGCGTCCATGAGCAGCAGGCTGTGGCCGGTGGGCGCGGTGTCGAGCACGACGAAGTTGGTGCGCGCTTCGTTGACGACGCGGCTGAAGGCGTGGAACACGGCGACCTCTTCGGTGCAGGGCGATTGAAGGTCTTCGAGCAGCAGGGCCTTGCCTTCGTCGTCGAGCGCCTTGCCGCGGGTGCCCATGATCTTGGCGATGTAGGCCTCGGTTTCGGCCTTGGGGTCGATGCGCCCGACCTTGAGACCTTCGAGGCTGCCGTTCAGCGCATCGGCCACGTGGGCAGCCGGGTCGGTGGTGGTGAGGTGCACACTGTGGCCGCGCTGCACCAGGCCCACGGCGAGCGCGGCGGCGATGGTGGTTTTGCCCACACCGCCTTTGCCCATGACCATGATCAGGCCGTGGCCCACGGCGGCGAGTTCGTCGGCCATGCGGCTCAGGGGTTCTGCGGGCAACTCCGAACTATTCGCCACTCGCCCCTCAACGGATGACGGGTGAACACCTGCGGGCGCAGAGGCGCCCAGCAACGCGCGCAGCGCCGGCAGGCCCACCGTGTCAAAAGCGCGCAGCGGCACCTCGTCTCGCGGCAAGCTGGCCAGGCTGTCGGGCATGCTGGCCATAGCTTCGCGACCGAGTGCTTCGATGGCGTTGGCGATGGGGTCGGCCGCATGGCTGGCGTGGAACACGCCGTTGATGGCCAGACGCTGATTGGCCAAGCCCAGGCTGCGCAACTCTTCGGCGGTGCGTCCGGCTTCCTGCATGGGGCGCGGGTCGGGCCGGGTGACGAGGATCACGGTGGTGAGCGCGGGGTTGCTCAGGGCCTGCAGGGCGGCGTTGAAGCGGGCCTCCTGCATCTTCAAGCCCGAGTGCGGGCCGAGGCAGGAGGCGCCACGGTCGTTGCCGGCGAGAAAGCCGGTCCAGGCCTTGGGCAGGCTCAGGAGGCGCAGGGTGTGGCCCGTGGGCGCGGTGTCGAACACGATGTGCTCAAAATCGCCGTCGATGCCCTCGCCCGCCAGCAGCGCGGCGAATTCGTCGAAGGCGGCGATCTCGGTGGTGCACGCGCCCGAGAGCTGCTCACGCACGGTCTCGCGCTCCTCAAGGCTGGCGTTGGTTTCAAGCTGCGCGAGCACCCGCTGCCGATAAGCCTCGGCGGCCGTATCAGGATCGATGTTGAGCATGTGCAAGCCGGCCACGCCGGGCACGGCCACCGGCCGGTTCGACAGCGCCACGCCCAGCATCTCGTCGAGGTTCGAGGCCGCGTCGGTGCTCACCAGCAAGACGCGTTTTCCCGCATCGGCCAGCGCAATGGCGGTAGCGGTCGACAGCGAGGTCTTGCCCACGCCGCCTTTGCCGGTGAAAAAGAGAAAGCGGGTGGGAGCGGCAACAAAGCCGGGCAATACGAGGGTATTCATGCTCCGCAGCATGGCAGATGGCAAGGCCACTGGCCATGATCCGCGTCAATGCGCGGGCAGATTCACCACCACCGACAGGCCTGGCTTTGCATTGCGAATCGAACAGGTTCCACCATGCGCATGGGCGACCAGCTTGCACAGGTAAAGCCCCAGGCCCACGCCACCGGCACTGCGCGTTCGAGCCGTATCCGGGCGAAAAAAGGGTTCAGCCATTCTGGAGAGCTGGTCTTCGGGCACCCCGGGTCCAGAATCGCGCACTTCAATTTCAACCCCACCGTGTTCCAGCGAACGCAGGTGCACCTCGGGCGGCTGCGCTGCATCGGCGCTGTGGCGCAAGGCGTTGTCGAGCAGGTTGCGCACCAGCAGGCGCACACGGGTGGCATCGATATGGGCTGATGGCAAATCATCAGGGGCCACCACAACGATGCCAGCCGCCGCAGGGTGCCGAACCTGCAGATCCTGCTTTACACCGAACACCAGCGCCGCCAGATCAACCGTTTCGCGGTTCAACGCCGCGTGCTGGGTGGCCAGGCGCTCGCTTTCCAGCAGGTCGCTGATCAGGCTCGCCATTTCCTGCAAGTCGCGCATCAAGGCGTCCCGCTGCGGGTTCACTTCAGGCGTTTCAGGCAGCAGTTCGGTGTTGAGCCGCGCCCTTGTCAGAGGGCTGCGCAGCTCGTGACTGATGGCGAGCAGCAAGCCGCGCTTGGCATCGAGCATTTGGCGAATGTCTTGCCCCATGGTGTTCATCACACCGGCCAGTTGGCCAAGTTCATCGGCCCGCACCTTGCAGTTCAACTCGATGGGTTCGCTGAAGTTGCCAGCGCCAAACCGCTTCGCGCCGGCGCCAATGGCATCCAGCGGCCGCAACAGGCGGCGCACATACAGCCAGGCCAGCATGGTCAAAAGCAGCAAGGCGCCAATGGCCACACCAAAGCTGCGCGACTTGCGTTGAAAACTCGCCTCATCGATGCCAAAAACGATGGTGTGGCCATCGGCAGTGGTGCGCTTCAGGATGTTTTGCCAGTCCTGGCCGCCGCCCCAGTCACCCGACTCGGGGTCTGCCTGCCGACCACCCCATCGATCACGCATCCAATAAGGAATCGACTGCCCGGGATGGGATTCCCATTGCACCAGGGGTCCCTGGATATAGACCGTGAGAGGCAGCTTGCGCGTCAACGCTTGCGCCAAGGCAACCTGGGGCGTTGAACCGCCACCGGTCACATCGTTTTCCAGATGGTCCACATAGTCCATCAACAAAGGCCTAGCGGCCTCTTTCCAGCCCAGGGTGAACGCCCTTTGCGCGCCGACGACGAAAACGCCCGTCATGGCGACGGCCAGCAGCAAAAAAACCAGCACCAGGCGCAGCTTGATGGAATGCGCCACCGCATGCACACAGCGTTTGGCCCAAGGTTCCTTCTTCGCTGGCGAGACAACCTTGTTCATCTTCGCCTTCATGGCGCGGCGCGGCGCAAGGCCAACGAATAGCCCGCGTTGCGCAGCGTCTTGATGCAATCCAGCGGTTCCAGCTTCTTGCGCAACCGGCTGACCACAATATCGACCGCCCGCGTATAAAGATCGGCCTCATGGCCACGCAGCTGGTTCAAAATGTCGTCTCGGCTGTGCACCTTGCCAGGCTCGCGCGCGAGCATGAGCAAGAGTTCAAATTCGGTACCCGTGAGATCCACGACCTCGCCTTCGCGCTGCACTTCCCGACGATCGGCATCGATGGTCAGCCCTTCAAAACGCAGGGGTGGCGATGACGAATCGCCCGCCTGGCCAGAGCTGATGGCCAGCGCATGGGCCTTGGACTGGCGGCGCAACACCGTTTGCAACCGGGCCACCAGCTCACGCGGTTCAAAGGGCTTGGGCAGGTAATCATCGGCGCCGAGCTCCAGGCCCACCACGCGGTCCATGACTTCCCCCCGCGCGGTGAGCATGACGATCGGCATATCGCTGGTGCGCCGAATGGTGCGGCACAACTCGAAACCATCCATTTCAGGGAGCATCACATCCAGAATCGCCGCATCAAAGCCGCCGCGGGCGAGCAACGCCAGACCTTCACTGGGCTTGAGCGCGTGGGTGAGCGACAACTCAAAGCGCTGAAAGTAGGTTGTCAGCGGTGGGCCGAGCTGTTCGTCGTCGTCGATGAGCAAAATGCGGTTCATGCGGAATTGTCACACTGTGGTGACTTGCAGTGACTGGTGCTTCAAGATAAAGCGGCGCAGACGGTGCTGCACGGGGGCGCTCAGGCCATCAAACCGATCGGCCAGGGCCAGCATGGCGGGCAACACCGGCAAGGCCTGAACCGGGTCACGGCGCGAGAACCCGGCCCACAGGCCCAGCGCATGCTCGCGGTCGAATCGCGGCCCCCACACCATGGCGAGCAGTTCGGCATGCGGATCATTCAGGCCTTGAAACAGGCCCAGGGCCAGTGCCCGGCACTCTTGCGCGAGCTGATGGACCTGAGCCAGGGTGGACGACATGTTGCGCCCGAACCTTAACCGCGACCCCACCAACCGTGTCCACGCCTCTCCAGCTTTTCGCGCACCTGCTTTTGCTGCTCTGCGTTCAGGCTGTCGTAAAAATCGGCCAAGGCGTTGAGGGTTTGCGGCGCATTGCCTTGGATGGCCTGGGTTTTCTGGTCGAGCAAGGCCTGAGCGCCTGAGCGATCAAACTTGTCTCCAGCAATCAAGGCCTTGAAGTCGCCACGCGGATCAGTGCTTTCACCTCGAAAGGCGGTGCGCGAGGCAATGATCTGATCGGCCAGCAACCCCAGCTTGGTCTTCTGCGCTTCATCGAGTTCCAGTTTGCCGCTGATTTTGTCCACCACCTTGCCCCGTACCTCGCTGACGCGCTCGGCGCTCCAGCCTTCGCCGTGGTGGCCCCGGCCGCCACAGGCGGTCAGGCCGCCCAGCAAGACGGTGGCGCTGGCAAAGCCGATCAGTGATTTTTTGACCCAGGATTTCATGACGGTGCCCCTTTCAGGAAGCTGTTGAACATGACCGCCATGGTGCGCCGGACAGCCCGGTACCGGGTGTCGGCGCGGTGTCGATTCTTTTCGTTTTGTTTCAGCCAGGCCAGCAACCGCAGCGCTCCGCCGGTACGCAACCGAACTCAGGGGCTCACTGCGAGGCTGGCTTCATAGGCCTGATAGCCATCTTCCACCGTGGAGATGATGTTCAACACCTCGAAGTACGGCGCACTGAACAACGGCGAATCGCGCAGCTGCTCCATGAAAAAGCAGTGGTGCCTGGGATCCAGGGTCTCCACCATCATCACATCGCTGCAGGGCGCGGAGAACGCCTCGGCGTCGAAGTAGCGCATCGTCAGCAGCCCGTGGCTGCGGGCCAGCGCCGCACCCAGGTGTTGATCCGCCAGGGCTTTTCGGGCCTCCCGGCTGAGCTGAAGCCAGGCGGGCAAAGCGCGCAGCAAGACGAAGTAGGTGTGGTTCAAAGCCTTGTCTTTCATGGATGGGTTCCCCGGAGTGACGACGTTGGTAGGGCCGGCTCAGCCGCCACGCAAGATGCGGGCAAGCAGGCTGGGCGCCAGGCGTTGCAGCCAGGGAATGCCCTTGGCCTTGCCGACCCAGATATTGTCCCGCCCGGTGCGCAAGCCTTCGATCACCTGCGCGGCCGCTTCGCTCGCCGGCAGCTTGTTGCGGCCCCTGCCCTGGGTCATCGGGGTGTCCACCAGAGGCATGATGGCCTCGACCACCTGCAGCTTGTTGCGCCCCTGCATCTGCAAGCGCAGCGCCTCGGTGAACAGGTGCAGGCCAGCCTTGGTGGCGCTGTACACCGCCGCGCTGGGCTTGGGCGCAAACGCCAGGCCCGAGGTCACGTTGACCACCCAGGCAGCACGCTGCGACCTCAGATGGGGCAGCAAGGCGCGGGTCAGCACCATCGGGGCGGTGAGGTTGAGATCGATCTCGCTGCGGATGCGCTCAGCGGTGCACTCTGCCTGATCGAACAGCACGTTGTGTTGCATGCCCGCGTTGTTGATCAGGCAGGCCAGGTCGGGATAGCGGGAGACAAGGTCGGCGGCGAGCGCCTCCAGCGATGCCAGGTCGGACAGGTCTCCAGGGATGAACTCGATGTGCGGGTGCACCGCCCGCAATGGCGCCAGCGCCTCTGCATTTCGGCCCAGTGCGAGCACCGGCGCGCCCGCTTCGGCCAGTTGGCGGGTGAGGGCCAGACCGATGCCCGAGGTGGCGCCGGTGACCAGCGTTCTGGGCCAGGGAAAAAGCGACGCTGCGCTGTGCTTCAATGAGGAACTGTTCATGAGGCTGAACTGTAGGAAGGCTTTCGCATGCCGTCATTAACCGAAGTTAATCGCCCGCCAGCCGCGTCGGGCGCCTGGCAACGCCTGCTCGAATCCGCGGCGGGTGGCCCGCTCCCCGATTGGGACCAACTGGCGCCACACATTGCGCTCAAGGCGCTGCCCGCTGGCGCGACCGTCTTCGACCAGGGCACCAAGCACCCTTACATCTACGCGGTTCGCGAAGGCCTGATCAAGCTCAGCTACATCGACGACAACGGCGGGGAATGGGTCAAGTCGTTCGCCAGCGAGGGCCGGTTTTTCGCCAGCATCGCAGCCTTGCAGGCCGACGGCCGCACCAGCTTCATGAGCACGGCGATCGAAGCTTCGCAACTCGAACGCCTGCCCTACCGGATCTTGAACGAACTGGCCAGCCGGCACCTTGCCTGGGCCCGCGCGGTGCAGCAGATGACCATGCTGTTTGCGTCCCGCAAAGAAGCGCGCGAGCGCGACCTGCTCACATTGACCCCGGAGGGCCGCTACCGGGCCTTTCTCGCCGACAACCCGGCCATGGAAAAGCGCATTGCCCAGAAAGACCTGGCGCGTTACCTCGGTCTGACCCCGGTGGGCTTGAACCGGATCGTGACGCGGGTCCGGCGTACCTCAGCCCAGCAGGTTTAGGCGCAGATCAGACCGCAAAGGCCTCGGTATCCACCTCGCTGTTGCCCTGGGCGTTGTAGCGGCTGCCCACGACGGTATGCTGGTTGATCAGCGCGTCCAGCCGCGCCATCACATCGGCACTCAGCGCCACATCGGCCGCGCCCAGATCGTCGAGCAGGTGCGCCGCGGTGCGGGTGCCGGGAATGGGCAGGATGTGGTCGCCGCGGTGCAGCAACCAGGCGATGGCGAGTTGCGACGGCGTGCAACCCACTTCATGCGCGATGGCGAAATAGCCGGGCAGCAGCTTGGCGTTGGCGGCGTAATTCTCGGGGCTGAAGCGCGGCATGCTGCGGCGAATGTCTTTGGCGTCGAAGCGGCTGACATCCATCTCACCGCAAAGGAAACCGCGGGCCACCGGGCTGAATGCCACGAAAGCCGTGCCCAGCGCTTTGCAAGCGTCGAGCACCGCAATCTCCGGGTTGCGCGTCCACAGCGAATACTCGGTTTGCACGGCGGCAATCGGGTGCACCGCATGGGCCTTGCGCAGCGTGGTGGCCGACACTTCCGACAAGCCCACCGCCTGAATTTTGCCCGCGCGCACCAGGTCGCTCAGCGCGCCCACACTGTCTTCGATCGGCACCTGCTTGTCCCAGCGGTGCAGGTAATACAGGTCGATCACGTCGGTCTTCAAGCGCTTCAACGCGGCTTCGCAAGTGGCCTTGATGGTCTCGGGCCGTCCGTCGATCACGCGCACCAGCTTGCCGTCACCGGTCACATCCACGCCCTGCATGCCACACTTGCTCGCCAACGTGAATCGGGAGCGGTCAGCGCTGAGGTATTTGCCGACCAGGGTTTCGCTGACGCCAAAGCCGTAGAGCGCGGCGGTGTCGAAATGGGTCACGCCTGCGTCGAGCGCGGCGCGCAGCAAACGCTCGGCTTCGGCCTCGGAGACGGGCGCGCCGTAGGCGTGGCAAATGTTCATGCAGCCCAGGCCGATGGCCGAGACTGGGAAGGTTCCGAGTTGTCTGTTTTGCATGTTCAAGGTACAGGTTGTTGGGCCAGGGTGGGCGGATCGGGCAGTTCGGGCGTGGCCACCGGGCCGGTGCCGCTGAAGCGCTCCAGCGCCAGGAAAATCACCGGCGTGATGAACAGGGTAATGGCCTGCGAAAACAGCAAGCCGCCGACCACCGCAAGGCCCAGCGGCTGGCGCAACTCGGCGCCGGCGCCCAGGCCCATGGCAATCGGCAGCGCGCCCATGAGCGCGGCCAGCGTGGTCATCATGATAGGGCGAAAGCGCAGGATGCAGGCCTCGCGAATCGCCTCGGCTGGCGCGAGGCCCCGGCGGCGCTGCGCGTCCAGCGCGAAGTCGATCATCATGATGGCGTTCTTCTTGACTATGCCGATAAGCAAGACGATACCGATGGTGGCAATCAGCGTCAGGTCCTGACCAAAAAGCATCAAGGTCGCCAGCGCGCCCACGGCCGCCGATGGCAGGCCAGCCAGAATGGTGAGCGGGTGGATGTAGCTTTCGTACAAAACGCCCAGCAACACATAGATCACCAGCAACGCCGCGATGATCAGCCAGGCCTGGCTGGCCTGCGAATCCTTGAACACCGCCGCATCACCGCCAAAGCGGCTGATGATGGACGACGGCAGGCCGATGGCTTTGCTGGCCGCGTCGATGCGTGCAGTGGCCTCGCCCAGCGCTGCGCCTGGCGCGAGGTTGAACGACACGGTTACCGCCTGCAACTGCCCCACGTGGTTGATCGCCGTGGCGCCGACGGTGCGGGTCACCGTGGTGAAGCTGCTCAAGGGCACCAGGGCACCGGTGTTCGAGCGCACGTGGATGCCGCTGAGCGCGCTCTCGTCCTGCTTGGCCTCGGGCGCCACTTCCATGATGACCTGGTAGCTGTCGGTGGGCAGGTAAATGGTCGAGACCTGGCGCGCGCCAAAGGCGTTGTAGAGCGCGGTTCGGATGGCTTCGATGGAGACGCCCAGGGTGTTGGCCGCATCGCGATCGATGTGCACCTGCGCTTGCAGCGCGCTCAATTGCGCGTCGCTGGTCACATCGCGAAACATCGGGTCGTCGCGCAATTGCGCTTGCAATTTGCCCGCCCAGACATCGAGCTCGTCGGCCTTCACGCTTTGCAGGATGTACTGGAACTGCGCCTTGCTGGGGCGCCCGCCGAGTTGCAGGTTTTGCACCGGTCGCATGAAAACACTGATCCCGGCCACGGCGCGAAGCTTCTTGCGCAGACCGTCCACGACCTGCTTCATGGGCATGCGCTCGCCGAGCGGCTTGAGCGTGACAAACATGCGGCCCGAATTCTGCGAGCCACTGCCGCCGTTGAACGAACTCACCGCCAGCACATTGGGATCGTTGCGCACGATCTCCGCGGCCCGCTCCTGCAGGCGAACCATCTCGGGAAACGACGTGTCTTCAGCGGCCTCGGTGGACACCTGAATCTGACCGATGTCTTCTTCAGGAAAGAAACCCTTGGGGATGGCCATGCCCAGCCAGACGGTGGCGCCCAAGGTGGCCGCGGCCACCAGCAACACCGTCCTGCGCCAGGCCAGTGCCAGGTCCAGCACGCGTGTGTAGCCCGCCAGCATGGCGTTGAATCCGGACTCGAAGGCCCTGACCACGCCGCCGGCCGGCTTCTTGTGGCGCTCATCGGTCAGAAAGCGACTGGCCAGCATCGGTACCAGCGTCAGCGATACAAATGCGGACACCGCAATCGACAGCCCCACCACCACCGCAAACTCGTGGAACAGCAGGCCGATCACGCCCGGCATGAAAAAGATCGGGATGAACACCGCGATCAGCGAGGTCGACATGGACACGATGGTGAAACCCACCGCGCGCGAACCCTTGAGCGCGGCCTGAAATGGGTCCTCGCCCTTCTCCACCAGCCGGATGATTTCCTCCAGCACCACGATGGCATCGTCCACCACCAGGCCCACGGCCAGGGTCAGCCCCAGCAGGGAAATGTTGTCCAGGCTGTAGTTCATGCCCCAGAGCAAGGCCAGCGCCCCGACCAGTGACACCGGCAGCGACAGCGCCGGAATCACGGTGGCCACGAAGCGCCGCAGAAACAGAAAGATCACCAGCACCACCAGCGCCACCGTGCCCATCAGCGTCAGCGACACATCGTGCAGCGCCTCGCGCACCGAAGTTGAGCGGTCGTTTACCGGGGTCATCCTGACCGAGTCCGGCATCTGCGCCTGCAAGGCCGGCAGCGCGGCGCGGATCGCGTCGACCACCTTCACCGTATTGGCGCCGGGCTGGCGCTGCACAGCCAGGGTGATGGAGGTCTCGCCGTTCAATGTGGCGAAGCTGTTGGTGTTTTCCAGCCCGTCTTCCACGCTCGCCACATCGCGCAACCGCACCGGGTTGCCGCCGCGGGTGCTGACGATCAGGTCCGCGAACTCGGCCGCCGAGCGCAATTGCTGATTCGCCTGCAGCACCAGGCTTTGGCGCGGACCGTCCAGCGTGCCCAGCGGCGTGTTGACGTTGGCCGCGCGCAACGCGCTGCTGAGCTCGTCGAGCCCAAGGTTGCGGGCCGCGAGCGCCTGCGGATTGACGCGCACGCGCACTGCAAAGCGCTTGGATCCGTAGACGGTGACCTGGGCCACGCCATCGATGGTCGACAGCGTTGGCGAGATCAGGTGTTCGGCGAAGTCGTTGAGGTCAGACAGCGCGATGGAGGGCGAGGTCAGGGCCACCAGCAAGATGGGCGCATCCGCCGGATTCACCTTGCGGTATGACGGCGGGTTGGTCATGTCGCTGGGCAAGCTGCGCTGGGCGCGCAGCAAGGCAGCCTGCACATCCACTGCCGCCGCGTCGATGTCGAGCCCTTCGTTGAACTCCAGCGTCAGCGAGGTGCGGCCCAGGGTGCTGGTGGAACTGATGGTCTTCAGCCCCGGCACGGTCTGGAATTGCTTCTCCAGCGGCAAGGCCACCGAAGTGGCCATGGTTTCCGGGTTGGCGCCGGGCAGGTTGGCCAACACGTTGATGACCGGCGTGTCGTAGCTCGGCAAGGCGGCCACCGGGATGCTCTGGTAGCCAATGATCCCGGCGACCACGATGGCCAGGTTCAGCAACACCGTCATCACCGGACGGCGGATGAAGATTTCTGAGAAGTTCATGGTTTGCCCGCGGCTGCAGCCTCACTGGCCGGTGGTTGGAGCGGCTTGCCCCGCTCCTGGCCTTCTGCGCTGACCGCGCTCTGGGGCTCGCTGGCCCGCTCCACCACCATGCTGCCCGGGCGCACGTTTTGCCGCCCGTCCACGATCACCGCGTCGCCCACGTTGACACCACTCACCGCCGCCTCACCGTCTTGGGCATACAGCGTCTGCACAGCGCGCGCGCTGGCTTTCCCGTCTTCAACCACATAGACCATCGCGCCGCGCGCGGACTGGATGATCGCTGCCTGCGGCACCACCACCGCGCCCTGGATCACACGCACGACTTGCGCCACCTCCACAAAGGCCCCCGGCCACAACTGGCTGTCCTTGTTGTCGAAAACCGCCTTGGCCTTGACGGTGCCCGAGCCCGCGTCCACCAGGCTGTCGACAAACCGCAACCGACCGGTGAAGCGGCCGCCGCCGTCGGCCAGCGTGGCCGAGACCGCGCCGCCGCCGTTGTTCAGGGCCGCCAATCCGTCGGAGAGGTTGCGCTGCGGGAGACTGAAGGCCACATCGATGGGATCGAGCTGGGTCACGGTGACCAGCGTCGTCACATTCGCCTGCACCGCATTGCCCACCGCCACCGGCACCTGACCCACGCGGCCAGTCAGCGGCGCCACGATGCGCGCATTCGACAGCGCCACCCTGACCGCATCGATGGCCGCGCCATCGACGGCCAACGCGGCCTGCAAACCATCGACCAACGCCTGTGCCGAGTCCACCGCACCCTGGGACACAAACTTCTGGTCTAGCAGTTGACTGGCCCGGGCGAGCTGCCGCTGCGCGTCGGCCAGCGCGACCTGGTTTTTGGCCAGTTGGGCGCGCGCTTTGGCGGCATTGGCCTCCTCGGCGCGGGCATCCAGCGTGAACAGCAACTCACCGGCTTTGACGAACTGACCCTCGCGCACATGCACCCGCGTCACCACGCTGGTGACCTGTGCCTTCACGTCCACGCTGCTGGAGGGCACCACTGTGCCGGTGGCTTTGAGCACCACCGGCATGTCGCGCGCCACCGCCAGAGCGCTGGTGATGGTCACAGGGGCAGCCGCGCCGGGCCCGCTGCCCCCACCCGCCGGTTTGGCGCCGGTCTTGGACGCCTCCGGCGCGGCCGACGCCGAAGGCGCATCCGAAGGGCCCCCGCAAGCGCTGAGCGCCAGCGTACAGCAGGCCAGAACGGTGGACAAAATGCGGACGGTTGTGGTCATGGTGTTGTCGATTCGGGTCCAAAAAGCGCTGGCCGGTGAGGGTTCGCTGGCGCGCGAAGCTGACGGATTTTGGCGCAAACGCGCTGCTTTGTTCCGCCGCCCTGACAAGGGCACAAAATCCCGGAGCGCTGACGCGAAAAATTCCGCTCGCGCGAATAGTAAGGACGAACACCGCGCCTCTTGCGCGCCCCGGGCAAAGACCCCGGTAAAGATAGGTAAAGGGCGCGCCCTTCGCGCAGCAAAAAGCCGCGACGCCCGGTTGGGTGTCGCGGCTTCGCGCGATGAAGGCGGTCTCCCGGATCAGGGATTGGCGTTCAGCTGCTGCTCCAGGTTGTGCAGCACCTGATAGCAGTTGAATACCTGAGCCACACTGCTGTTGGGCTCACGGCCTTCCTTGATCGCAGCAAAGAACTCACGGTCCTGCAGCTCGATGCCGTTCATGGACACGGCCACCTTCGACACATCGATCTGCTCTTCCTTGCCGGTGAACAGGTCGTCGTAGCGCGCGAGGTAGGTCGCGGTGTCGCCGATGTAGCGGAAGTAGGTGCCGAGCGGGCCGTCGTTGTTGAAACTCAGGCTGAGCGTGCAGATGGCGCCGTTGGCGGCTTTGAGCTGGATGCTCATGTCCATGGCGATGCCCAGCGTGGGGTGGACCGGACCCTGGATGGCGTTGGCCTGCACGATGGGCGAGCCAGCCTGGTAGGCGAACAGGTCAACCGTGTGGGCAGCGTGGTGCCAGAGCAGGTGATCGGTCCAGCTGCGGGCCTGGCCGAGCGCGTTGGTATTGGTGCGGCGAAAGAAGTAGGTCTGCACGTCCATTTGCTGGATGTTGAATTCGCCGGCTTTGATCTTGTTGTTGACGTACTGGTGGCTGGGGTTGAAGCGGCGGGTGTGGCCACACATCGCGACCAGACCGGTCTGCTTCTGCAGCGCCACCACTTCTTCCGCACCCTTGAGGCTGTCGGCCAGAGGAATTTCCACCTGTACGTGCTTGCCCGCTTTCAGACAGGCCAGCGATTGCCCGGCGTGCATCTGCGTGGGCGTGCAGAGGATGACGGCGTCGACCTCTTTCATCGCCAGGCTGTCGGCCAGATCGGTGGTCACATGGCCAATGCCATATTTGTCCGCAACGGCCTGGGTCTTTTCCAGATCGCGGCTGACCAGCGAAACCACTTCCACGCCGTCGATGTTCTGGATGCCGTCCAGGTGTTTGATGCCGAAGGCGCCGGCACCGGCAAGGGCTACTTTGATGGTCATGTCAGTTGTTCTCCAGAATGAGGTGGCCCACAGCGGTGTTGCTGGCGGGCACATGGTAGAAGCGGTGCTTCAGGGTGGGCGCAGGGCCTTGCACTTTGCCGTCCACGATATCGGACATGGCGCCGCGGGCGATCAGCCACATGACGAGCTCAATGCCCTCGCTGCCGGCTTCGCGCACATAGTCCATGTGCGGCCGGTCGGCGCAGCCCACCGGGTCGCTGATCATCTGATCAAGAAAGGCGTTGTCCCACTCGCGGTTGATCAGGCCGGCGCGCGCGCCCTGGAGCTGGTGGCTCATGCCGCCGGTGCCCCAGATCTGCACATTGAGGTCTTCGTCAAAGCTCTCCACCGCCTTGCGGATCGCCTGGCCGAGCATGAAGCAGCGCCTGCCCGAGGGCACCGGGTACTGCACCACGTTGACCGCGAACGGGATCACCGGGCAGGGCCAGGCATCCTTCTTCGGATCGAGCTCGCCGCACATCAAAGACAGCGGCACGGTCAAGCCGTGGTCCACATCCATCTTGTTGACGATGGTGAGGTCGAAGTCTTGCTGGATCACGCTTTGCGCGATGTGCGAAGCCAGGGTCGGGTGGCCCACCACCTTGGGCACGGGGCGCGGCCCCCAGCCTTCATCGGCGGGCTGAAACTCGGCGGCGGTGCCGATGGCAAAGGTCGGGATCATGTCCAGGCTGAAGGCTGTGGCATGGTCGTTGAAGACCAGAAAAACCACGTCGGGCTTGTTGTCCTTCATCCATTGCTTGGAGAAGTCGTAGCCGGCGAAAAGCGGCTTCCAGTAGTCTTCTTGCGTTTTGCCCAGGTCCATGGCCGCGCCAATGGCGGGCACGTGGGAAGTGAAAACGGATGCGGTGATTTTGGCCATGTTCAGTTTGCTTTCTTGCCTGCGGCACCTTGGGGCTGATTCTGGGCCTGAGCGGTACCGTCTTCGCCAACGTACCGGTTGCCTTCAACCGACCGACCGCCTTTGATCATCATGTCGCGGTATTCGGTTTCGGTCATGCCGGTCATGGAGCCGGCCATCTGCTGGAAGCTCTTGCCATCGGTGGCACCGATCTTGGCGAGGAAATAGATGTTGCCGCCGGTGCGCATGCACCAGTTGAGATCGCGCGCCAGCACGGCCTGCTTCTGCTCTTCCGTCATCGCCCATTCGTCCAGATACGCGCGCTCGTCCGACTTGAAACGCTCGCGGTTGTCGGCCTTCATGAGCGACATGCAAAACTGGTTGAGCCAGTAGCCTTTGCGGCTTTGCTCGGCATCAAAGATGATGGTGCCGGGCACATCGAGGTAGGGTTTTTCGAGAGACATCAGGCTTTCTCCTCAGGCCAATACAAGCGCATCGGGTTGTCCACCAGCAGCTTCTGCTGAAGCTCAGGGGTGGTGGCAATGTGCGGAATGAAGTCGACCAGCAGGCCGTCATCCGGCATGTGGTCTTTCAGATTCGGGTGCGGCCAGTCGGTGCCCCAGAGCACACGGTCGGGGAATTGTTCAACGATGCGCTTTGCAAACGGAATCACGTCCGCATAAGCGTTTTGCTCGCCGTTCAGGGCCTTGGGGCCAGTGACCGACAGGCGCTCGGGACAGCTCACCTTGCTCCACACGTTCGGGTGCTCGCGCATGAATTTTTCAAACAACGCGAACTGCGGGCCATCCACCGGCAGCGAGACATCGGGGCGGCCCATGTGATCGACGACCACCGTGGTCGGCAGCGCGGTGAAAAAGTCCCACAGCTCCGGCAGATCGACCGCCTCGAAATAGATCACCACGTGCCAACCGAGTTTGGCAATGCGCCCGGCGATCTCCATCAGCTCGTCTTTGGGCGTGAAGTCCACCAGTCGCTTGACAAAGTTGAAGCGCACGCCGCGCACGCCTGCGTCGTGCAACTGTTGCAGCTCTTCATCGCTGATGCTGCGCTTGACCGTGGCCACGCCACGCGCCTTGCCGCCGCTGGACAGGCAGGCATCGACCATGGCGCGGTTGTCGGCGCCGTGGCAGGTGGCCTGCACGATCACGTTGCGGGCGAAGCCCAGGTGGTCGCGCAGCGCGTACAGCTCTTGTTTGCTGGCATCGCAGGGCGTGTACTTTCGCTCGGGCGCAAAGGGGAACTCCGCGCCGGGACCGAAGACATGGCAATGCGCATCCACCGCGCCTGCGGGCAGTTTGAATTGGGGCTTGGCTGGGCCGGTGTACCAGTCCATCCAGTCGTCGGTTTTGGTGAAATCACCGGAAGCGGGTTTGCTCATTTGAATCCTCTCGAAAGTCAATGACGTCATGTCTTAACCAAGGGCGCCGTGGAACCGGCTTTGCCGGGCCACCAGCGCCGCCCCTTGAGGGGGTCGCGCGCAGCGCGGCAGGGGTGGGTCAATCCACATACTTCAAGCCAAGCGCCGCCAAGGGCTCGCGCATCTTGTAGAGGTCCAGCCCCAGCACGCCGGCTTCAAACTTGGCGCGCTTCTCGCCTTCGAAGCTCTCGCGCTTCTCGGCCGCGTCGGCCACCTTCTGCGCCATCGCTGCGGGGACCACGACGATGCCATCGACATCGGCCACGACCACATCGCCCGGGTTCACCAGCGCGCCGGCGCAAACCACCGGAATGTTCACTGAGCCCAACGTGGCCTTGATGGTGCCTTTGGAGTGGATCTCTTTGCTGAACACCGGAAATCCCATCTTTTCCAGCTCGTCCACATCGCGCACGCCGCCGTCGATGATCAAGCCCTTGGCGCCGCGCGCCTTGAATGAGGTCGCCAGCAAATCGCCAAAAAAACCATCGGCGTTGTCGGTGGTGCAGGCGGCCACGGCCACATCGCCCGGCTGCAACTGCTCCGCGCCGACATGCATCATCCAGTTGTCGCCGGGCTGCAGCAAGATGGTGATGGCCGTACCGCACATCTTGGCGCCCTTGTAGATGGGGCGCATGTAGGGCTTCATCAGGCCCACGCGGCCCATGGCTTCGTGGATGGTGGCCACGCCGAATAACGACAGCTTGTCCACGGCGGCTTTGTCGGCCCGCACGATGTTGCGTTTGACGATTCCGAGTTCGTACATGATCAGCGTCCTTTGGCTTTGAGTTGCGCGTCCATGCGCGGGAACACGCGGCGCGCGTTGGCCTCGTAAATCTTGTGGCGGTCATCGCCCACGACGATGGTCGAGGATTCGATGTAGCGTTTGGTGTCGTCGTAGTAATTGCCGGTCTCGGGGTCGATGCCGCGCACGGCGCCGATCATTTCCGAGGCGAACAAGATGTTGTCCACCGGGATCACCTTGCTCAGCAGATCAATGCCAGGCTGGTGGTAGACGCAGGTGTCGAAGAACACGTTCTTCAACAGGTGGTCTTTCAGCAAGGGCTTCTTCATCTCCTGCGCCAGGCCGCGGTAACGGCCCCAGTGGTAAGGCACAGCGCCGCCGCCGTGCGGGATGATGAAGCGCAACTCAGGGAAGTCGGCGAACAGGTCGCCCTGAATCAGCTGCATGACCGCAGTCGTATCGGCGTTGATGTAGTGGGCGCCGGTGGTGTGGAAACAGGCGTTGCAACTGGTGCTCACGTGAATCATGGCGGGGATGTCGTACTCCACCATTTTTTCGTAAATCGGGTACCAGGCCTTGTCGGTCAAGGGCGGGCTGTTCCAGTGGCCGCCTGACGGATCGGGGTTGAGGTTGATGCCCACGTTGCCGTATTCCTTGATGCACTTTTCCAGCTCGGGAATGCAGGTCGCGGGGTCCACGCCCGGGCTTTGCGGCAGCATGGCAGCGGGAACGAAGTTGTCAGGGAAGAGCTGAGCCACGCGGTAGCAAAGCTCGTTGCAGATCGCCGCCCAGGTGCTGGACACATTGAAATCACCAATGTGGTGGGCCATGAAGCTGGCGCGAGGCGAAAAAATGGTGATGTCGGAGCCGCGCTCCTTCATCAGGCGCAGCTGGTTGAGTTCGATGGACTCGCGCAGCTCGTCGTCGCTGATTTTCAGATCGGCCACTCTGGGCATGCTTGCGGGGTCCTTGATACCGGCGATCTGGGCGTTGCGCCAGTTCTCCAGTGCTTTGGGCGCCGTGGTGTAGTGGCCATGGCAATCGATGATGAGGCTCATGAAATTCCTTTGAAGAAAAATATCAAACAGGTGACATGCCGTGGCGGCGCTTCACAGCGTCCGCCTCTGGCGAGCACATGAAATCCAGAAACGCCTGAACCACCTCACGCCGGGGTGGGTCGTCCAACAACGACGCGGGCAAGCCCGCTGAAAAAGTGGTCGTGATCTGAATGGCTTCGGGGAGCGGTCCCACGATATCAATGCCCTGCACATTCAACAGTTCACTGAGTTGCTGAAACCCCAAGGCCACTTCGCCGCTGGCCACCATGGACGCCACCGGCACACCTGGCCTCGCCTGCAGCAGCCGACCATTCAGCTGCTCGGCTATGCCCCAGAGCTGGAACTGTCTGAGCAACGCCACGCCGCTGGGGCCCGTGGAATAGCCCACAGTGGCGGCTTGAAGCACGGCTTGTCTGACCGCGTCTGACGTGCTCATATCAGGTGCGGGTGTGCCTTGGCGAACAGCCACCGACACGCCGGAATGCACCAGATCGACACGGCTTCCAGCTTGCAGGTGGCCGGCGCAGATCAGTTTGTCGATGGCGTCTGCCGCCAAGACCACCACATCAAAGACCTCACCCTTCGCCACGCGCTGGGCGGCATCCACGCCACCAACCGACTCGAACGCAGCGGTGCTTCCGCTCTTCTGTTCAAAGGCCAACGCCAACTCCCCCAACAGCTGGCGGGTGGCCATGGAAGAGATTCCGTGCAGGGCGAAGTGTTGATTGACCATGGGTGTGGAGTGAAAGACGTACCCGTCCATTGTGGCCATGGACTGGGCGATCATCCAGCCCCATGGCCCGCTAGCAGCTAGAACATTCCCTGATAACTATGATTGGGGTATTCAACAAGGGCTGGTATGGACCTCAAGCAACTCGAATACTTCGTGCGTGTGGCCGAACTGGGCAGTTTCACCCGCGCCGCACAAGCTTTGGACGTCGCTCAACCTGCGCTGTCGCGTCAGGTGCGTCTGCTCGAGGTGGAACTGCGGCAAAACCTGTTGCTGCGCAACGGACGAGGGGCCATGCCCACCGAAGCCGGTCGGCTCCTGCTGGAGCACGCACGCGGCATTCTTCATCAGGTGGAGCGAGCCAAAGAGGAGCTTGGGCGCGTGGGTGGCGCACTGGCTGGCCGTGTGGCCATTGGACTGCCGCCCAGCTTGTCCAGGGTGTTGGCGGTGCCACTCACCCGCGCAGTGCGCCAGCAACTCCCACAGGCCAGCGTCTCGATCTGTGAGGGTTTGTCGATCAACATGCAAGAGTGGCTCATCAGTGGTCGCCTTGACATCGCAGTGCTGTACAACGCTCAACCAACGCCTGAAATCGAACTCTCTCCGCTGCTGGAAGAAGAACTGGTGCTGGTGCAACCACGCCCGCCGGGCTTGTCTCCAGACCCGCCGCCCGGCCCCGTGGCGCTGGGTGTCATTGCACAGATGCCGCTGGTGATTCCCAGCCGACCCAACGCCTTGCGGATGCTGGTTGAAGCCGAGATGGCCAACATGGGCCTTCGGCCGATGGTGGCACTTGAAATCGACGGCGTCGCGGCAATACTTGATTTGGTGGCCGATGGCGCCGGTGCCGCCCTGCTGTCGCGCAACGCTGTCGCCAGCTCTTCGCGACCATCGGCTTTTCAAACGCGACCTGTGGCCGACCCCCCGCTTCGCACCCGTTTGAGCCTGGCCTCCAGCGCGCAGCGCCCGAGCACATTGACGCAAAAAACCTGCCTGGGCTTGCTTCGAAGCACCGCCTTGCAAGTGCTCGCATCGGCCTGAAAGCCCCGGTGCATGCGGGCTGCGGCTCATTACCACCCATCGGGTTGACAGCAAAACACAAGAACACAATAATATTGGTTGTCTTTTGCTGTCATCGTCTTTTATTTCAGGTCGCTATCTTTTTCGCGACTGGACAGCGTTTCTTCGAACCTGGCGCCTAAAACTTTTTTTAATCGGCGCCGCTTCGGTCAAGGACCCAGCGGGTCACTTGAGTATCCATTTGTAGGCTTCCCGCCATGGGACGCCGCCCGATCTGCCCCGAGCCGCCTGGCGCTCTGTGTGGCAGGTCACCCGTCGGGGTTGCGCCTTGTTCCAAGGTTGGACCACGGCCAGCTTCAGGAACCACCCCACGCATGTCCATTCGCAGCAGGAACGAATCCAGCCACGCCCCTTCATTGCAATTTCGAAGTGCGTTGCCCACCGATGGCGCCGCACTTTGGCGCCTGATTCAAGCAACCGGCACGCTGGAACTCAATTCGGCCTACTTTTACCTGCTCTTTGCAACCGACTTCGGCCGCACCTGTCTGATCGCTGAAGAGGCCGGTGAGGTGGTCGGCGCGGTCATTGGCTACCACCCCCCCGAACAAGAGAGCACAGCCTTTGTCTGGCAAGTGGGTTTGCTTCCCCGGCTTCGTGGTCGCGGCCTGGGTTTGGCCTTGCTTGAGCAATGGATCGCACTCCCTGCCAACCGAGGCTGCCAGTGGGTCACCGCCACCGTCGACGACGACAACGCCGCCTCGCAGGCCCTGTTCAAGCGCTTCGCTGTTCAGCACGCTGCCGAATGCCAGGTAACACCCCATTTCACCGCCGACCTGTTTCCAGCCGGGCACCCCGCTGAGCCGCTCTACCGCATCGGCCCGTTGTCGCTCAAGGCCGCCGATCCGGCGCCAAGCAGCCAGGCACCCCAACTCACCACAGCCGGGTAACCCCAGCGCTGTCACATACCCATTTTCAATCTGAAGGAGTCTTTCCATGAACAACATCTTTGAACAGCACGAGTCCGAAGTTCGCGGCTACTGCCGCAACTTTCCCGCCATGTTCTCTTCGGCCAAGGGCGCCTGGATGACGGACGACAAAGGCGAGCGCTATCTCGACTTCTTCGCCGGCGCGGGCGTGATGAACTACGGTCACAACCCGGACAAGCTCAAGGACGCGTTGATCGACTACATCTCTCGCGATGGCATCACCCACACGCTGGACATGTACAGCGAAGCCAAGCGCGACTTCATCGACCGCTTCCAGCGAGTCATCCTGCAGCCGCGCGGCCTGACCTACAAGATGCAGTTCCCTGGCCCAACCGGCACCAATGCGGTTGAAGCCGCCCTGAAGCTCGCACGCAAGGTCACCGGTCGTGATCGCGTGGTGAGCTTCACCAACGCCTTTCACGGCATGACGCTGGGCGCCCTGGCCGTGACCGGCAACGGCTTCAAGCGGGCCGGTGCCGGCGTCTCGCTGCAAAACACCACCTCCCTGCCCTTCTGCGGCTTCATGGGCGACGACCCCGATACGCTCGGCTTCTTCGAAGCCATGCTGAACGACGAAGGCAGCGGCATGGAAACGCCCGCGGCAGTGATTCTGGAGACCGTTCAAGCCGAAGGCGGCGTGAACATCGCGGCCGCCGATTGGCTGCAGCGCCTGCGCCAGATCACCGAAGACCACGGCATCGTGCTGATCGTCGACGACATCCAGGTCGGTTGCGGCCGCACCGGCAAGTTCTTCAGTTTTGAAGAAGCCGGCATCGTGCCCGACATGGTCACGCTCTCCAAGTCCCTCTCGGGCTACGGCATCCCCATGGCTCTGGTCCTGATCAAGCCCGAGCTTGATCAATGGGCGCCCGGCGAACACAACGGCACCTTCCGCGGCCACAACCCCGGTTTTGTCACCGCCACCAAGGCGCTCGACTACTGGGAAAACGACTGGCTGGAAAAAGCGGTCGCCCACAAAAGCAAGATCGTTGACGAGCGCCTGAACGGCATGGTCAAACGCCTTGGCGCCGACGCCGAAGTGCGGGGCCGCGGCTTGATCTACGGCATCGCCTTCGACGACATCAGCATCGCCTCCAAAGTCTCGCAGGCCTGTTTCAAGGACCGCCTGATCGTGGAGACCGCCGGCATCGACGACCAGGTGCTCAAGCTCCTGCCCAGCCTGACCATCAGCGACGAAGACCTGATCACCGGCCTGGACACCATCGAGAAAAACCTCGCTGCCGTCCTGAAATCCACCGAACGCAAAAGCGCCTGAGTCACCAGGCCAGAAGGAACACAACATGATCGTCAAACACCTGGACCAAGTTGTCGGCACCGATGCCGATGTGGACACCGAAGGCTGGACCAGCCGTCGCCTGATCTTGAAAGACGGCGGCATGGGCTACTCGGTGCACGACACCATCATCAAAGCTGGTGCCGAACTCGACATGCACTACAAGAACCACCTCGAAACCGTTTACCTGACCGAAGGCGCGGGCGAGATTGTGGACCTGGCCACAGGCGAGACCCACCAATTGAGCGTGGGCTCAATCTACGCCCTGAACAACCATGACCATCACCTGCTCAAAGCCAACAAGGGCGCGCACATGCGCATGGTTTGCGTCTTCAACCCGCCCATCACAGGCAACGAAGTACACGACGAGACCGGCGCCTATGCGCTGTGCGACTGAAGGAGGCTACGCACGCCATGAACACCACCAGCACCCCGCCCCAGGCAAACCATGCAACAACCGCCGACCGGTATCCTTCGCGTGAAATGGCTGAGCCCAGCATCTCTCTGCGGCAGGACCCAGTGGTCCATGGCGGCCCAAGCAAGGGGCCGTTGACCGAAAGCCAGTTGCACTTCTTTGAGGACAACGGGTACTTGAGCCTGGACCAGATTCTCAGTGAGGTCGAGCTGGGCAGCTACATGATGGAACTGCAACGCCTGCGCGCAGACGATGCCATCAAAGATGCACCCGAGGCCGTGATTGAACCGGAAAGCCGCGAGCTGCGTTCCCTTTTCGCCGTACATCGAACCAGCGATGTGCTGCGTGAGCTTTGCCATCACCCGCGGCTGGTTTCAATGGCCCGCCAGCTGCTGGGCAGCGATGTTTACATCCACCAGTCGCGCATCAACTACAAAAGCGGCTTCCGGGGCAAAGAGTTTTTCTGGCACTCCGATTTTGAAACCTGGCATGTGGAAGATGGCGTACCCAACATGCGGATGGTGAGCTGCTCTATCAGTCTCACACCCAACACCGAGCACAACGGCCCCCTGATGCTCATGCCGGGTTCGCATCACCGCTTCGTCTCCTGCGTAGGCAAGACCCCGGAGAACCACTACCAGGCCTCGCTCAAGCGGCAAGAACTGGGCATTCCAGACGACGCCAGCCTCACGCAACTGGCCCACGAGTGCGGCATCACTTCACCCAAGGGCATGGCAGGTTCGGTCACTTTTTTTGACTGCAACACCATGCATGGCTCGAACTCGAACATCACGCCAATGCCACGCAGCAACGTCTTCGTGGTCTACAACAGCGTCGAAAACACCCCGGTGGCCCCGTTCTGCGGTCTTGCGCCACGGCCCCATTTCATTGCCGAGCGCGAAGACTTCACACCCGTCTGCCTTCCCGGCGAAGCGTGAAGTCGTTTGTCCTATCCACCAACCCCAAGGAGAGCCCCATGAAAAGAAACTCATTTACCCGTCGTGCACTGATCGCACTGGCAGGCGCAGCCACCCTGGCCACCAGCAGCCTGGCCGCCGCCGAGACCACCCTGGAGCGTGTGCAGAAGCAGGGTTACATCCGTGTCGGCTTTGCCAACGAAGCGCCTTACGCCTTCGCCACCCCCGACGGCAAGCTCAACGGCGAGTCGCCCAGCGTGTTTCGCCATGTCATGGCCAATCTGGGCGTGAAGGAAGTTGACGGCGTGCTGACCGAATGGGGTGCGCTGATTCCTGGCCTGAAGGCTGGCCGTTTTGACGCCATCGTGGCATCGATGTACATCACGCCCAAGCGCTGCGAGCAAATCATCTTCGCCAACCCAACCTACGGCATTGGCGAAGCGCTGGTGGTCAAGAAGGGCAACCCCGACGGCGTCAACACCTACGGCGACGTGGTGAAAAAGGGCCTCAAAATCGCGTTCGTGGCCGGCACCGCTGAAATCGAACACGGCCGCCTCGCGGGCCTGAAGCGCGACCAGGAAGTGACCGTGCCCAATTTCGCCGCCGCAGTGGCTTCGGTGAAATCGGGTCGCGCCGCAGCCGCCGCCTTCACCTCGCTCACCGCCAAGGACCTCGCCGGCAAGGACGATGGCATCGAACGCGCAGAACCGTTCACCTTCGAGCACAAAGGCAAGAAGTACAAGGGCGAAGGCTCGTTCGGCTTCCGCCAGGAAGACACCTCGCTGCGCGATGCCGTCAACGCCGAGCTCGCGAAATTCCTGGGCACCCCTGAGCACCTGAAGATGGTGAGCGAATTCGGTTTTGACGCATCGAACATGCCCGAGAAGACCGCGGCCCAACACTGCGCTGGCGAGTAAGAAAGCCCGCCCTTGAAAGCCAGTCACGCGACCACCGTGGCCGCCGCCATCCTGTGTTTTGCCGCAGGGCTGGTGGTGGCCACATTCACCGATGTGCGCGATTTTTTGCCTGAGCTGCTGCGCGGCCTTGTGATCACTTTGCAGGTCACGGCCGGCGGCGCGGTGGTCGCGGTCATTGCGGCACTGGTCGCTGCGCTGGCCCGCCTCTACGCATCGGCGCCTTGGCGCTGGCTGGCCACGGTCTACGTGGAGCTGTTTCGTGGTACCTCGGCCTTGGTCCAGCTCTTCTGGCTCTTCTTTGTGCTGCCCCACTTCGGCCTCACCCTCGAACCCATGGTGGTCGGCATTGCAGCCCTAGGGCTCAACGTGGGTGCTTACGGTGCAGAAGTGGTTCGCGGCGCCATTGGCAGTGTGGGCAAAGGCCAATGGGAAGCGGCCACTGCCTTGAACCTCACCCGCATGCAGGCTTTGCGCCGCATCGTTCTGCCGCAGGCTTTCGTGGCCATGCTGCCACCCTGGGGCAACCTGTTCATCGAACTGCTCAAAGCCACCTCGCTGGTGTCGTTGATCACCCTCTCCGATCTGGCGTTCAAAGCCCAGCAGATCAATCAGAACACCCTGCGCACCGCCGAAGTCTTCAGCACTGTGCTGTTGATGTACCTGGGCTTGTCGGTGCTGATCACCTTGGCCATGCGGGCGCTCGAAGCGCGCGCGGCCCGTGGCCTGCGACGGGGACGGGTGACCTGATGGCTGTTCAAATCTGGGACTGGAATCACGCGGCCGAAGCGCTGCCCCTTCTCGCCGAAGCCTCCGTCATCACGCTTCAGGCCACACTGCTTGGGTTTCTTGTGGCCCTGGTCGTGGGCCTGTTGTTCGCCATCGGCCGCATGGCCGGCCCCATGGCCCTGCGGATGGCGGTGGGCGGTGTGGTGGAGTTCATTCGCTCCACGCCCCTGTTGATCCAGATTTTCTTTCTCTATTACGTGATGCCCGAATTTGGCCTCACACTGGATGCCATGCCCACTGGCGTGCTGGCCCTGGGACTGCATTACGGTGCGTATTGCTCCGAGGTGTACCGGGCCGGGCTCGCCAATGTGCCCAAAGGGCAATGGGAGGCCTGCATCGCACTCAACCTGTCCGCCTGGACCACCTTCAAGAACGTGATCCTGCCGCAGGCGATCCCTCCCGTCGTGCCCGCCCTTGGCAACTACTTGGTCGCGCTGTTCAAGGAAACACCGCTGCTCTCCGTGATCGCGGTGCTGGAACTGATGCAGACGGCCAAGATTCTTGGCTCGGAGACCTTCCGCTATGTGGAACCGATCACCCTGGTTGGTGTCTTTTTTCTGATTTTCAGCCTTATCTCGGCGGCCATGATTCGCCGCGTGGAGCGTTGGCTGAACAAACGCATGGGGCGACGCATATGACCACCGACCAGACACCAGCCAGCGAACAACCCATGATCCAGTTTGACCAGGTCAGCAAAGCCTATGGGCCACTCACCGTACTGGACAAGCTCGACCTGTCGGTAGCAGCCAATGAAAAGGTGGCCATCATCGGGCCGTCCGGCTCGGGCAAGACCACTGTGCTGCGCATGTTGATGACACTGGAAACCATCGACAGCGGGCTGATCTCTGTCAACGGCGAACCACTGACCCACATGCCACGGGGCGAATCCCTGGTGCGAGCCGACGCGGCCCACCTGCGGCGCATGCGGGGCCACATCGGCATGGTGTTCCAGCATTTCAACCTGTTTCCCCACATGAGCGCGGTGAAGAACTGCATGGAAGCCCCGATGACCGTGCTGGGGTTGAGTCAGGACGAGGCGCGCGCTCGCGCCAGCGACCTGCTGGCCCAGGTGGGCCTGGCCGACAAGCTCGATCACTTCCCGTCACAACTCTCTGGCGGCCAGCAGCAACGGGTGGCCATTGCCCGCGCGCTGGCCATGCGGCCCAAGGTGATGTTGTTCGACGAGGTCACTTCGGCGCTGGATCCCGAGCTGTGCGGAGAAGTGCTGGCCGTGATTCGCGACCTCGCCGCCGAACACGATCTGACCATGCTCATGGTCACCCACCAGATGGGCTTTGCACGCGAATTTGCCGACCGGGTGTGCTTCTTTCACGCCGGTTCCATCGAAGAACAAGGCCCGGCGCAGGCTTTGTTTGAAAACCCGCAAAACGAACGCACACAGCAGTTCTTGCGGGCGGTAATGGAAGCGGTCTAGCCGAATGGCAAGGGAGGCCACGCCTCCCTGCGCCTCGCTCAGCCCAGCCAACCCGCGCTGTGGCGCATCAACCAGAGAATGGCACTGAGGCTGAAAAACGAAGCGGCTGTTGTGGCCAGCAAAGCTGCGGCGCTGAAACCCTCGTACCCATGGCGCCCCGCCAACAATGAATAGATGCCCAGCATCGGCATCGCCGCCGACAGGATGGCGGCCGCACGCAGATCCCCCTGCAAGGCAGGCAAACCCAGCATGGGCAACAGTGAGACAGCTCCCCACAGCGCCAGCGGGTGCAACACCAGTTTGCCCAGCGCGATGCCGGCAACCTGGCCGCGCAGGCCTTTGATCTGCAACCCAACCAGGTTGCCACCAATGATGAACAAGGCCAACCCGCCACTGGCCGAGGCGAACAGGGTCACGGTGCGGCTGATCACCGACGGCAGTTCCCAGCCCAGCATCGACACACCAAACCCCAGTGCAATCGCGACAATCATCGGATTTCGGGCCAGGCGTTGCGCGGTGCTCCACAGCACCTTTGGCAATGAGGGCCGCTCGCCCTCAAGAGCCCCCGCATCGGCCAGCGTGAACAACAGCGGCAATTTGATCAGGTTTTCGACCATGAAGTTGAGCGCAAGGATCACGCCCGCCAACGGTCCAAAAATCAGCAGCATCACCGGGTAGCCCACATAGCCGCTGTTGGCGCATGTCATGCCCATGGCGACATAGGCGCTTTCGGTCAGACCCTTGCCCTTGGCCAGCCGTGACCACAACAAGGCACCCAACAACACCGTCAAGGACCCCGCCGTGTAGGCCAGCAAATAGGCGGGCTGGAACACCTCGGCCAAGGGGCGCGAGGCCAGCGCGCTGAACAACAGTGCCGGCAACGCGATATCGATCACGAATTTACCGAACACCCGCATGTCGCCTTTGCTGAACAAATTCCAGCGCACGCTGGCATAACCAGCGGCAATGCACAAATAGATGGGACCGGTGATGGAGAGAATGTCGAGCATGGGGGAGGCTTGCGTGTCAGTGGTCGTTGGCGGCGGGCCCACGCGCGGCCAAAAGGCGATCGGCATAGGTTGGCCAACTGGGCTGTGCGCCCAGGGCCTGAAAGTGTCCAGCGCCAGCCTGTGCCGCCATCCAGTCGTGTTTTTGTGCGATGGCAGAGGCCATGAAGGGCTCGAAGCCGGCCTCCTGTACGGTGCGAGCCGCCTCGCGCATCTCTTCGGCACGGCGCTTGCCATGCTGGGCGACGCGGCTGAAAAAATAGCTGCCCTGCTGCTGCCAGTCGATGCCGGGAAAGGTTTCCTGCAAGGTGGCGATCATGGCGTCTTCAACCCCATAGTGGCGGGCTGTGGCATAGCTCTCCAACACCAGCGCCTCCATGCCCTTGATCATGACGCTGCGGCACATCTTGGTTGCCGAAGCCACCCCGATCCGCTCACTCGCGACCTTCGCATCCATGCCCAGCGCTTTCAGCCAGGGCGACAAAGTCTGGGCATGCGGTCCGCCGAGCAGCATTGGAACCCGGATGCCATACGGCGGTACGGATGTCATGACCCCTGCTTCAAGGTAGCGGCCGCCAGCCGCCTCAATAAGCGAGGCCGCTGCTTGTTTGGTGGCTGGCGAGGCTGAGTTCAGGTCTAGAAAAATGGCGCCCGGTTTCAGATCACTTGCGGCCTCTTGCGCCACCACCAAGGCTTGAGATGCCGTCACGGCGGAGATGATCAAGGTGGCTTCGGCACACAGCGCCGCCATGCTGGCACATGCCACCACGCCATGTTGCGCCGCATGGGCCACCGGTTCTTCGCAGGCAGTTGGCCCGGCGAATTTCTGGTCCCAGGCACCGACCCAGTCCACGTTCGGTTTGAGCCCTGCGCCAAACAGCCTCCCGACCTCCCCGTATCCGACAAGCCCCACGCGAATGGTATTCATGTGCTGTTCTCCGCTGCAATTGCTTCAAGAAAAAGGGGCCAAGCGCGCACGCTGGCCCCCCATCGGTTCCCCCGGGCCTCCAGACCTCAGAGCCGCAATACAAACAAGGTGATGGAAGGAAACGCCACCAGAATCGCGGTACGAATGAAGTCGCTGGCCACGAAGGGCATCACCGCACGGTAGGTTTGCGTGATGGGTGTTTCTTTTGCCAACGAATTGATCACGAACAGGTTCATACCCACCGGAGGCGTTATGAGCCCCACCTCAACCACGATAAGCACCAGGATGCCGAACCAGATCGCAAACTCTTCGGGTGGCAAACCAAAATCCAGCGCCGTCACAATGGGGAAAAATACCGGGATGGTCAACAGAATCATGGACAGCGAATCCATGAAGCACCCCAACACCACGTACAGCACCAGAATCGCAAGCAGGACCACGGTTGGGCTCACGCCCCAGCTCGCTACGGCCGTGGCTGCTTCTTGCGGCAGTTGTGACAACGCCAGGAAAGTGTTGTATACGCCCGCGCCCAGCACGATCATGAAAATCATGCCCGTGGCCATGGCTGTACCCAAAATGGCGGCCAGCAGGGTCTTTTTGTTGAGACCGCCGCTGAACCAGGCCGACAAGCCGGTTCCAAAGGCCCCGATGGCTGCGCCTTCTGTGGGCGTGAACAAACCGGTGTAAATACCGCCCACCACTGCGATGAAGATCACCATCACGGGCCAGACCTTGACCGTGGCAACCCACCGGTCTTTCATCGGCATCGGAGGCATGGATCCCACATCCTGAGGTTTCACCCGAGCATAGATGGCCAGAACGATGATGTAACCCACAGCCGCCAGCAAGCCTGGCACAAATGCCGCCAGAAACAGCTTGGCGATGTTTTGCTCGGTCAGGATCGCGTAGATCACCAGCACGACCGACGGTGGAATCAGGATGCCCAGTGTGCCGCCAGCGGCCAGACAGGCCGTTGATATACCGCCAGCGTAACCAGCGCGTTTGAGCTCTGGCAACGCGACCTGTCCCATGGTGGCCGCCGTGGCCAGCGAAGAGCCACAAATGGCTCCGAATCCTGCGCAAGCACCCACAGCCGCCATCGCCACGCCACCCTTGCGATGCCCTATCCAGGCCTCCGCTGCCTTAAACAGCGCCTGGGAAAGCCCTCCCAGGGCAGCGAACTGCCCCATCAACAGGAACAGGGGGATCACCGACAGGGAGTAGTTGGAGAAGGTGCTGTAGGTGACCTGCTTGAGTTGGCTCAGGATAGGTGAATAACCACCATATACGGCCCACGCGCCGCCGAGACCACACAGCAGCATGGACAGGCCGATAGGCACACGAATGAAGATCAACAGGAGAAGCAGCGGAAAAGACCACAGTGCGAGTTCAATATTGCTCATGATCAGTGTCCCGCATTTCCATCAACGGTCCAGCCCTTGGGCTCAGACGCCAAACCCAACTGGGTCGCTGTCTTCGCTACGTAGGTGATGCAGCCGGCCACGGCGCCCACCAGACACATCGCGTAGGCCCACCAGATGGGCATTTGCAGAATAAAGGTGGTTTCCGTGTATTCCTTTTTCTCCAACATACCCTCCCACAGCATCCAGGTCATCACCAGCCAGACCAGCAGCATCAACACATCGCTGGCGGTGTCTACCGTTTTCTGAAACCAGCGTGGCATGTGCATGTGCAAGAGGTCCACCGTGGCGTGGCCTCCCTTCAGGTAGCACCAGGGCATGAAGAAAAAGACGGCAATGCCAACACCCACTTCAACCAGCTCGAAGTCACCGGGCACAGGGCCCAGCCCCAGGCCGATCATCGCGCGCCCGGCAACGCTCACAACCACCATCAGCATCAAGCCGACCAGCACCATCCCGCCGACCAATGCGGTCCAGCGCGCCATGCGGTAAATCCAGTCAATCATCCTCAAGTCCTTTGGTGGCGGGTTGCCCGCACAGAATTGCCCGCAGAGGATACACGGCACCCATCCAGAGGAAGGAATGCACCGGAATCGGGCTGCAGATCGTTACGTTTAGAGAAATTCATTTTATCCACCGAAACTGTGAAGTTCTATTTCCCTGTCATCTTTCGAAAAAAAACGACCACCCCATGCGACGGGGCAGCCGTTCAATCACCATCGATCACTTCGAATTCTTGGCAATCAACGCGCGGGCAACGGCGGCAAGCTTGGCGCCGTCAATACCTTTGGCCTTGACTTCCTCAACCCAGGTGGTTTCCACGTCAGCGGCGGTCTTGCGCCAGCGAGCCGTCTCGGCTTCATCCAGCGCCACAATCTTGTTCCCGGCCTTTTCTGCCAGACCACGACCCACTTTGTCGCCTTCATCCATGGCGCGACCAAACATGGCTGCGGTCTCGATACCCGAATTGTTGTCGATGACTTTCTTCAGGTCGGCGGGCAGCTTGTCGTAGGCCGCGCGGTTCATGGAGAACGCAAACGTGGAGTTGTACAAGCCATTGGCGCCAGCGAAGGTGGTGTGGTTGTGCACGATTTCCTGCACTTTCACCGCAGGAACCACTTCCCAGGGAATGGTCGTGCCATCGAGCACGCCCTTGGACAAAGCCTCGGTCACTGCAGGCACAGGCATTCCCACCGGGGTTGCACCCAGCTCGGTCAGCATGTTGTTGATGATGCGCGAGCCGCCGCGAATCTTCATGCCTTTGAGGTCTTCAAGCCGGTTGATCGGGTTCTTGGTGTGGAACAGTCCGGGGCCGTGGGTGTGTACCGCAATCAGCTTGACGCTCTTGAATTCGTCGGCAGCATAGGTCTCCGCATATTCCTGAATCGCTCGCGAAGAGGCTTCAGCGGTTGTGGTGATGAAGGGCAGCTCAAACACCTCTGTCTTGGGGAAGCGGCCAGGGGTGTAACCCAGCACCGTCCAGGTCAGATCGACCACACCATCCCGGGCCTGGTCAAACAGCTGTGGCGGTGTACCCCCGAGTTGCATGGTGTTGTACATCTGGACCTTGATCTTGCCGCCCGATTCCTTTTCAACCTTCTGCGCCCAAGGAAGCAATGCCTTGGAGGGAATGGTGGCCTGCGCGGGCAGCATCTGGTGCATGCGCAGCGTGATGGTGTCCTGAGCCATGGCGTGACCGGCCAGCAGCGTGCTTGCGGCGACAGCCAAAGTGGCCAATGTGCCTCTGCGATTCATGTATTTCATAGGTATCTCCAGATGTTGAAAAGAACTCGGGTTGACTAAAGACGCTTCTCGCCTCAATTACCCTGTCATTGAAACAGACCACATGCCGTACCAGACGGCGCATTTACCCTGAGAAACGCAACCTTCTGGCATCTTTCAGCTATGCCATAACGCTATGGAGCACGGGGCATTCTCGGGCAGCATTCAGGTGTTCTCCAGCCCGAGCAAGCGCACCGCGTTGCCCTTCAGAATCCCTGGCATGACCTCCGGTTTGAAACCGGCCACCTCAAAATCCCTCATCCAGCGCTCGGGGGTGATCAACGGGAAGTCACTGCCAAACAGAATGCGGTCTTTGAGAAGGGTGTTGGCGTATTGAACCAACTGCTTGGGGAAGTACTTCGGGCTCCAGCCCGAAAGATCGATCCACACATTGGGCTTGTGTGTTGCAACCGACAGCGCTTCGTCCTGCCATGGAAAGCTGGGATGCGCCATCACGATCTGCATGTCAGGGAAACTGATCGCCACGTCATCGAGATGCATGGGGTTGCTGTATTCCAGTCGCAGACCACCGCCACAGCGCATGCCAGACCCGATACCGCTGTGACCGGTATGGAAAATGGCCGGCAGCTTGTATTCGTTGATCACCTCGTAAATGGGCCAGGCCATCTTGTCGTAAGGGTGGTATCCCTGCACTGTCGGGTGGAACTTGAATCCCTTGATCCCGGCCTCTTTGATCAGACGCTCCGCCTCCCGAGCGCCCATCTTGCCTTTATGGGGATCGATGCTGGCGAAGGCCACCATCATGTCGCTGTTCTCGCGCGCGGCATCGGCAATCTCTTCATTGGGGATCCGGCGGCGGCCCAGCTGGCTTTCACTGTCCACAGTGAACATCACCAGACCAATTTTTTGCTCCCGGTAGTAGGCTATGGTTTCAGCGATGGTGGGTCGGCGGTTGCTGCCAAAAAACTTGTCGGCCGCCCGGTCGTACTCTTCGCCATAGTTGTCGAAGGGGTTGCGACAACTCACTTCGGCATGGGTGTGGATATCGATCGCAATGAGGTTTTTGTGGTCCATGGCAGCGGCAGGCTAAGGGTAAACACGGGCAGAGAAAGGTGTTTCTCAACTTGATTTGGTTATCATTTATAACAATAATTGCGACACCGAACAAGCAGGAAAACCCGAACACCATGACAACCAACAATCCCGACCTGAGCCTGAGTTTTGCCGGCGAGCAATCTGAAGTCGCTGTGGTCACGCTGAACCGCGCGCCCAAACGCAACGCGTTGAACGATGCCCTGATCCTGGCGATTCGCGATGTTTTTCAGAATCTGCCCAAGACCGTACGCGCTGCCGTCATCGATGGCAAGGGTGACCATTTTTGCGCCGGGCTGGATTTGTCCGAGCTCAGCGAACGCGATGCCTCGGAAGGCGTGATGCATTCGCGCATGTGGCATGCCGCGCTGGAGTGCGTGGAAAAGGGCACCGTGCCGGTCATTGCGGCACTGCACGGCGCCGTGGTTGGTGGCGGCCTGGAGCTGGCCACCGCATGCCACATTCGCGTGGCCGACGAATCAACCTTTTACGCATTGCCTGAAGGCACGCGCGGCATTTTTGTCGGCGGTGGTGGTTCGGTCCGTGTCCCCAAACTGATTGGCGCGGCCCGCATGACCGACATGATGCTCACCGGCCGCGTGTACAACGCAGCCGATGGCGAACGCATTGGGCTGGCGCAATACCTGGTGCCCACAGGTACCGCCCTCGACAAGGCGGTCGAACTCGCCAAGCGAATCGCAGACAACGCCCCCATGACCAATTTTGCCCTGATGCATGCGCTGCCACGCATCGCCGAACAGCCCGCCGACCACGGCCTGTTCACCGAAGCCCTGATGGCGTCGGTTGCACAAAGTGCGCCAGAAGCCAAGGCCCGGGTGAGAGCCTTCCTGGAGGGCAAGGCCGCGAAAGTCAAGAAGGACTGACCCCGCCTGCGGCGTCCCCCCCAGGGGGCGATGCTGGCGACCCGGCGGAGCCGGTTCCGCTGCATCCTGAAAACAGACACGCTTGCCTGCCGAATCCGCAGACATCGAAACAAAAAGCCTTTGGAGACCCAATGACCGCTGCCAAATACCGCCCCCTGAAATTCGGAGTCACCCGCGCCTCGCTGCGCGACGGTGCCACTGGTGTTCACTATCTGCGTGCGGAACAGGACCTGCCGCCATTCCCTGAGCGTCTGACCGATCGCCTCGTGCATTGGGCCAAAGAGCGTCCCGAGCAAACGCTGTTCGCTCGGCGAACCAAGCAGGCCGATGGCAGCAGTGGCGACTGGAAACACATCAGCTTCGCCCAGGCGCTGGATGCGGCACGGCGCATCGGCCAGGGCCTGCTCAACCGGGGCCTTAGCGCAGAGCGGCCCGTGTTGGTTTTGAGCGAGAACGATCTGGAACATGCCTTGTTGGCGCTGGGCTGTATTTACGCGGGCGTGGCCTACTGCCCCACTTCTCCGCCCTACTCCTTGATCAGCCAGGATTTTGACAAACTGCACCATGTGGTCAAAACGCTGACCCCGGGCCTGGTGTTTGCCAGCGATGCCAACCGCTACAGCCGCGCCATGTTGGCGACACTGGACGAGTCGGTGGAACTTGTGACCACCCATGGCACAGTGCCTGGGCGCTCGACCACCTCTTTCGAAGCACTGCTCGCCACAGAGCCCACGCCCGACGTGGACGCCGCCATGGCCGCCACCGGCCCGGACACCATCGTCAAGTTCCTGTTCACTTCCGGCTCGACCAAGATGCCCAAGGCGGTGATCAACACACAGCGCATGTGGTGCGCCAACCAGCAGCAGATGGCCTCCTCCATGCCGGTTCTGACCGACGGCCCACTGGTCCTGGTCGACTGGCTGCCCTGGAACCACACTTTCGGCGGAAACCACAACTTCGGCATGGTGGTCTACCACGGCGGCACGCTGTACATCGACGATGGCAAGCCCACGCCCGCCCTCATGGCCGAGACCTTGCGCAACCTGCGCGAAATCTCGCCCACGGTGTACTTCAACGTGCCCACAGGTTTTGAGGCGATCGCCAACGCCATGAAGGCAGACGACCAGTTGCGCAAGACCCTGCTCGCCAAGGTCAACATGTTCTTTTATGCGGGTGCAGCTTTGGCGCAACCCGTGTGGGACAGTCTGTTTGAAAGCCAGGAGCGCGAGGTGGGTGAGCGCATCGTGATGTCCACCGGCCTGGGCATGACCGAGTCCGGGCCCTTTGGTATTTTTGTGACCAGCCCCAACGTCAAGGCTGGTGATCTGGGATTGCCAACACCTGGCCTGGAGCTCAAGCTGGTCGATATGGACGGCAAAACCGAGGTGCGCTACAAGGGCCCCAACATCACGCAGGGTTACTGGCGCATGCCTGAAGAGACCGCTGGCGCTTTCGACGAGGAAGGCTTCTTCAAAACGGGCGACGCCGTGAAATGGATCGACGAAACCGACATCCACCTCGGTCTGAAATTCGACGGACGCATCGCAGAAGATTTCAAGCTCGCCACAGGCACCTTTGTCAGCGTCGGCCCACTGCGCGGCAAGATCATTGCAGCAGGTGCGCCCTTCGTTCAAGACGCGGTGCTCACGGGCATCAACCTGAAGGAAGTCGGTGCGATGGTGTTCCCGACTCCAGCCGTGCGCACGCTCACCAACCTGCCCGCCGAGACCTCCATGCACGAAGTGCTCGACCACCCAGCCGTGATCGCGCATTTCCAGACCGTGGTGAACGAACTCGCAAAAACCGCCACGGGCAGCGCCAACCGCATTGCCCGTCTGTGCCTGTTGGCCGACCCGCCCACCATCGACCGCGGCGAAATCACCGACAAAGGCTCGATCAACCAGCGCGCCGTGCTGACCCACCGCGCCGACACGGTCGCCAAGCTGCACGCCGACGAGCTGCATTTCATCCTGAAACCGCAATAGCCCCCGCGCTGCCTGCGACGTCACCTCCAAAGGGCGATGCGGGTGGCCCGGCAAAGCCGGTTCCACGGTATCCCGAAGTCAAGGCATGTCAATGCCAGGCTCGCATTTAAAGGAAAGCAACATGACAGCCAGAGGTTTCTTCAATTCGTTCACCGACGTGGTCATCCTCGACGGTGTACGTACCCCGATGGTGGACTACTGCGGCGCCCTGGGCCACATCTCGCCCACCGATCTCGGCATCAAGGCAGCCCGTGAAGCGCTGCTGCGCTCGGGTGTCTCAGGCACCGACATCGGCTCCGTGATCACCGGGAACATGGCGCCCGGCGACTTTGACCAGTTTTTCCTGCCCCGCCACATCGGCCTCTACGCCGGTGTTCCGGTAGAGGTGCCGGCCATCATGACCCAACGCATCTGCGGCACCGGCTTCGAACTGTTCCGCCAGGCCGGCGAGCAGATCGAAGCCGGTGTGTGCGATACGGCGCTCGTGGTGGGGACCGAGAGCATGACGCGCAACCCCATCGCCGCCTTCGACCACCGCACCGGCTTCAAACTGGGCGCTCCGGTGGGTTTCAAGGACTACATGTGGGAAGCCTTGAAGGACCCTGCGGCGGGCATCAACATGATCCAGACCGCCGAGAATCTGGCCAAAAAATACAGCATCAGCCGCGAAGAAGTGGATGCCTTTGCATCGTCTTCATTCGCCAAAGCGGTGGCGGCGCAAGCCAGTGGTTTCCTGGCTGGCGAAATTGTTTCGGTGATCACCGAAAAATTTGAGCTCGACGGCTACAAGCCACGTGGCATCAAGCTGCAAGGCAAGCTCACCGAAGTCGCCAGCGACACCCACCCACGCACGTCCCCCGTCGAGGTGCTGGCCAAACTGCGCCCCGTCTACGAAGGCGGCGTGCAAACCGGTGGCAACAGCGCCGCGCTGGTGGACGCTGCAGCGGCTTGTGTGGTGAGTTCGGGGGCCTTCGCCAAAGCCCGGGGCAAGCAGCCGCTGGCTCGCGTGGTCGCAGCGGCCGCGGTGGGCGTGCCCCCCGAGATCATGGGCATCGGCCCAGCGCCCGCCATTCGCTTGCTGCTGGAGCGCACGGGCTTGAAGCTCAGCGACATCGGCCGCTTCGAAATCAACGAAGCCCAGGGTGCTCAAACGCTGGCCGTGGGCCGCGAACTGGGGCTGGACCTCGACAAGCTCAATGTCAACGGTGGCGCCATCGCGCTGGGACACCCCCTGGCCACCACAGGCGTTCGCCTCACGCTCACGCTGGCGCGCGAACTGCAGCGCTCGGGCCTGCGCTATGGCATCTCCAGTGCCTGCGTTGGCGGCGGCCAGGGCATTGCCCTTCTCATCGAAAACCCCGGCGCGACCGCCTGACCCTTCACTTTTAAGGAATCACCATGAACATCCAAGGACAAGCAGCACTCGTTACCGGCGGAGGCTCCGGTCTCGGCGAAGCCACGGCACGCGAACTGGCCCGACTGGGCGCCAAAGTTGCCGTGCTCGACCTCAACCTCGCCAATGCGCAACGCGTCGCTGCCGACATCGGTGGTCTGGCCTGCCAATGCGATGTCACCGATCCGGACAGCATGCAGGCGGCGGTCGAGGCCGCAGCCCAGGCCCATGGCCCGGCCCGGATCCTGATGCACATTGCCGGCATCGGCAGCGCCAAGCGTGTGGTCGGCAAAGACGGCAACCCGGCGCCGCTGGAGGACTTTGCCCGCGTCATCAACGTCAACCTCATCGGCACCTACAACGCGGCGCGCCTCTTCGCTGCCGCCTGCGCCAAGCTCGACCCCATGGAAGACGGGGAACGCGGCGCGATGGTGTTCACCGCCAGCGTCGCCGCTTTTGACGGCCAGGTGGGTCAGCAAGCCTACAGTGCATCGAAAGCCGGCGTGGCCGGGATGACGCTGCCCATGGCGCGCGACCTTGCGCAACACGGCATCCGGGTCTGCACGGTCGCGCCCGGTCTGTTCGCCACCCCGCTGCTCAAGGAACTGCCCGAGCCCGTGCAGGAATCGCTCGCCAAGAGCATTCCATTTCCTCAGCGCCTTGGCAAGCCCGAAGAGTTTGCCCAACTGGCCGCCCATATCGTGAGCAACGGCCATCTGAACGGCGAGGTGATCCGTCTGGACGGCGCACTGCGCATGGCCCCCCGTTGATCCCCATGGCCAACCCCATCTGAAAACCCACGCTCGAAAGACCTTGTCGATGACCAAAACAGTGATTTACGAAGTCGAGGTGATGTTTGGCGATTGCGATCCCGCCGGCATCGTCTTCTTTCCCAATTTTTCGAAGTGGATGGATGCGTCCTCGCTGAACTTCTTTGTCAAGTGTGGTGTGCCGCCATGGCGCGAACTTGTGAAGACCACCGGCATCATCGGCACACCGCTGCTGGAGATCAACACCAAGTTCATGAAACCCGCCACCTACGGCGAGCGGCTGCAGATATACACCAGCGTCACCGAGTGGCGTGAAAAGGTGCTGATCCACAAGCACGTGGTTCAACGGGGCGACACCGTGTTGTGTGAAGGCACCGAAACCCGCGCCTTCTGCATGCGCGACCCCGCCAACCCGGACCGCATCAAGGCCATACCCATTCCCGAAGACATCCGGGCAAAGTGCTCGTAAATCTGCCCCGCTCCTTCTCGGTCGCCAACTGGAGACACCATGACGAACATCCCAGGCAAACTGACCTTCGGCGCCGCTTCCATGGTGCTCCTGAGCGCCTGCGCACATGGCCCGGCAAACGATGCCCCCGCCCTTGCGGCCGCCAGGGGCGCCACACTGCAGCAATGTGAAATATTGGCCAGCCGGTTCAGCGCTGCCAACACGGTGATCGAATCCGCCGTTTCGGTCGGGGCCGGCGAGCTGAAACAGGCCGGGCAGCCCATCGCCGCCCACTGCCTGGTGATGGGGCAAATGCATGCCCGACAAGGCACCGACGGCCAGACCTATGCCATCGGCTTTGAAATGCGCTTGCCCAAAGACTGGGCGGGCCGCTTTTACTACCAGGCCAACGGGGGCCTGGACGGCAGCGTCAAAACCGCAGACGGCGCGCTCCCTGGTGGCCAGCTGACGGGTGCATTGAAACAGGGTTTTGCCGTCATCAGCTCTGACGCAGGCCACACCGGCAAACAAACCGTGCCCTTCGGTGCCGAGCCTCAAGCGCGCCTGGACTACGGCTACCAGGCTGTGGCCAAACTCACACCCATGGCCAAAGCGCTGATCGCATCGGCCTACGGCAAGGCCCCCGACCGCTCCTACATTGGCGGCTGCTCCAACGGCGGGCGCCACGCCATGGTCGCCGCCTCGCGTTTGACCGATGCCTACGACGGCTACCTGGTCGGTGCGCCGGGCTACCAACTGCCACTGGCCGCGCTGGCGCAAATCCGCAGCGCCCAGATCTGGGCGCCACTGGCCATGCCGGGCGCCACCGTGCCCCACCCGATGGTGCCCAACGTCAAACTGCCCGATCTGGGCTCGGCCTTTACCAGCGCCGAACGCACCACGTTGTCTCAGGCCCTGCTGACCAGGTGCGATGCGCTCGATGGCGCCAAAGACGGCCTGATCCATGACGTGCAGGCTTGCCAGAGAAGCTTCAAGCTCGACACCGACGTGGCCACCTGCGAAGGCGCGCGCAATGGCCAATGCCTGACGGCAGACCAGAAGTTGGCCATTGGCCAGATTTTTGGCGGTGTGCACACCCCCGCAGGCAAGCGGATCTACTCGCCCTTCCCCCTGGATGCCGGCGTGTCCGGTGACAACTGGGCCACCTGGAAATTCGTCAATGCGCTGGCACTCGACCCGCTGGCCGCTGGTGCCGTGTTCAGCGCGCCTCCAGGCCGCGTTGACCCCGTGAAAGACGATACCGATGCCCGCCTGGCCCTGTTCAGCGCCACCACCGATGTCTACAAAGAATCGGCCCTGGCACTGATGACGCCCCCCGGTCATGAAAACCCGGCGTACATGGGCGCACTGGCCCAACGAGGCGGCAAACTCATTGCCTTCCATGGCGTGAGCGACCCCATCTTCTCGGCCGAAGACACCCGCGCCTGGGTGGAACGCGCAGGCCAGATTCCTGGCGCCAGTGGTGCCATCCGCTACTTCCCGGTGCCCGGCATGAACCATTGCTCGGGCGGCCCGGCCACCGACCAGTTCGACTTGCTCGGCCCGTTGGTGAAGTGGGTGGAGGAAGGCGTGGCCCCACAAGCCGTTTTGGCCACTGCCCGTGGCGCTGCCAATGCAGGTGGCGCGAACGAAGCGCTGCCCGCCAACTGGTCGGCCAACCGCACCCGCCCACTTTGCGCCTACCCCACGGTGGCGACCTACAACGGTCAGGGCTCCATCGAAAGCGCCTCCAGTTTCACCTGTCGCTGAGTCGCGCCGCAAAACCCGATCGCACGAGGGAACACATGTACTACGAACCCGGCAAAACACCCCACGGACTGCCACACGATCCGTTCAAGTCCTGCGTGATCCCCCGCCCGATTGGCTGGATCTCCACGGTCGATACCCAGGGGCAAGACAACCTGGCACCGTACAGCCAGTTCCAGAACGTGACCTTCGATCCGCCCATCGTCATGTTCAGCGCCAACCAGACCACCCAGGGTGAGCGAAAAGACTCGGTGCGCAATGCCGAGCAAACCGGGCAGTTCGTCTGGAACATGGCCACCTATGCTTTGCGCGATGCGGTCAATATCAGCGCCGAAGAGCTGCCCCACGGGATCGACGAGTTCGAGCGCGCCGGGCTGGAGAAGCTGCCCAGTCGCCTGGTCAAACCCAAGCGCGTCAAGGGCTCACCGATTCAATTTGAGTGCGAATACCTCAACACCCTGCGCTTCCCGGGCACGCCACCCATGGGCACGGTCGATGTGGTGTTCGGTCGCGTGGTGGCCATTCACATCGACGATGAAGTGATCAACGACCAAGGTCTGGTCGACGTGCTCAAGATCCAGCCGCTGGCCCGCATGGGCTACTACGACTACACCTACGTCGACAACCAGTTCCGGATGGTGATCCCTGGCAACAGCAAGGCTTTGCTGGCTGGTCTGGAAGGCTCGCCAGACAAGGCTGCGCAAGCAACCCCTGAGCGTTGAACCACCCAACCCCGGTCAACATCTCCAGCCCCTGAAGGCCGGTCTCTTCTTTCAACATTTTCTCGACGCCATCGCACGTGAATCACTTTCAACCCCCCACCGACGACATGTTCTTCATCCTGCAACAGGTGCTCCAGGCGCCTGAGCAGCTGCGCGGCCTGCCTGCTTACGGCGAGTTCGACGCGGACCTGATGCAGCAAGTACTGGAAGAAGCAGGCAAGTTCGTGGGCGAGGTCATCGCGCCGCTGAACCGCGAGGGCGACGAGATCGGGGCTCAGTTCAACAACGGCACCGTCACTACGCCGCCTGGCTTCCGGGAGGCTTACCAGGCTTTCTGGCAAGCGGGGTGGCCCGCCCTGTCGGCGGCCGGAGAGGATGGCGGTCAAGGTTTGCCTGCCGTGCTCGAAGCCATGCTCTACGAAAACCTGAGCGCCGCCAACCATGGCTGGACCATGGCACCCGGCTTGCTGCACGGCGCTTACGAATGCATCAAACACCACGGCAGCGACACGCTGAAGGCACGCTACCTGGAAAAAGTGGCCACTGGCGAGTGGTTGGCCACCATGTGCCTGACCGAGCCCCATGCGGGTTCCGACTTGGGTCTGGTGCGCACGAAGGCCGTTCCACAAGCCGATGGCCGCTACCTCTTGAGCGGCACCAAAATTTTCATCTCCGGAGGCGAACACGACCTGACCGACAACATCGTCCACCTGGTGCTGGCGCGCCTGCCCGAAGCGCCTCCCGGGCCCAAAGGTTTGTCGCTGTTCCTCGTCCCCAAGTTCTATGAAGATGGAACCAGAAGCGCCGTGGCTTGCGAACGCATTGAAGAAAAAATGGGCCTGCACGGCAGTCCCACCTGCGTGATGCGCTTCGACGAGGCCGCCGGCTGGATGGTGGGCGAACCGGGCAAGGGGCTCAACGCCATGTTCGTGATGATGAATGCGGCCCGCCTGCATGTGGGCCTGCAGGGCATCGGCCTGCTGGAGGCTGCCTGGCAAAAGGCCGACGCCTATGCGCAGGAACGCCAGCAGATGCGCGCCCCCGGCAGCCCCAGCAAGGCAGGTCAGGCCGACCCGATTCAGAAACACCCCGCCATGCGCCGCATTCTGGATGCACAGCGCGCCTGGATAGACGCCGGCCGTGTGCTCGCCTACCGCACCGCGCTGGAGCTGGATGTCATCAAACACCACCCAGATCCGGCCAAACGCGAAACCGCCAACCGCTGGTGCACCCTGGTCACGCCCGTTCTCAAAGCCGCCTGGACCGACCAGGCCTTCACCGGCGCCAGCGCTTGCCTTCAGGTCTTTGGTGGCCACGGTTATGTGCGCGAATGGGGCATCGAGCAGCATGTGCGCGACGCGCGGGTGGCCATGATTTATGAAGGCACCAACGAAATTCAGGCCATTGACCTGCTGGTGCGCAAGGTGCTGCCCGATGGCGCCAAGAGCTTGCTCACTTTGCTGAATGAACTCGCGGCCGACCTGCCCGCAGGCAGTGCCGTGGCTGCCGCAGCCCTGCAGCAGTTCACCAACTTCACCCGCGAGCAGTTGCTGGTGCAAACCCAGGCAGCCGGAGCCTCACCCGAACTGCCTTACTGGCTCGCCGATGATTTCCTGCGCGCACTGGCCCTGTTGTTGATGGCATGGGCATGGGAGCGCATAGCCCATACGCCCGGGGCCGATGTGGTCAGGTGGCGGGCCGCACAAAACGGCTTCTGGCGGTGGGTGTGGCCGGAATTCGAAATGCGTATGGCCATGATGCAGGCTTCGCTGTCGCCAGCATGATCGCCAAATGCGCAGGCCGCGCTATGCTCCGTCTCCATGTCCGCACCCAAGTCAACACGCGCTCCAAGCAAGCCCAAAGCCCCCAGATCAGGCGCTGTGGCGACCCCTGCACCAGTGGCCACGGCTGAGCCCCCGCTGAACACCAGCTACCTGGAGTCGCTTCTGGGCTACAACGCACGGCGGGCAGCCCTGGCAGTGATCTCGGTTTTTCTTAAACGCATGGCGCCATTCGGGCTGAAACCGGTGGAGTTTTCGGTGCTCACGCTGATTGCCCACAACCCCGGTATCACTTCGCGCCAGACCTGTTCGGCACTCGACATCCTGCCGCCCAATCTGGTGGGCATCATCAAAAGCCTTGACCAGCGCGGCCTGATCGTTCGAAAGGCCCACCCGACCGACGGTCGGGCCCAGGGGCTCCACCTGTCCGCTCATGGTCGGCGCCTGCAGCATGAGGCACAGCTGACGGCCACTGCGCTGGAGCACGATGCCGCACATGCCTTGACACCCGGCGAGCTCGACAAGCTCAAAGCTTTGCTGCGCAAGGTCTACCAAAACTGACGCCAGCACTTGCATTGGCAGATGCAATCGGGGTATGCCCCAAGGCATGAAACGGGCAGAAGGGGGCACCATGGGGGCGGGAGCCAAAATGGCGTTGCAGCCCGACGTCAGCCCGAAAAAGAAGACACTGCCCCAAACAGGGCTGCCGCAGGAGACGCCCACCATGAGTGCCCAAGACAACCCCGCTGCCACCCAGCTTTTTTCATTGCTGGAATCGCGCTATGCGATCCGGGTCTTGCGAGCGCTGTCTGACGGCCACCCGCAAACCTTTCGCCTGCTGCAAGACAGCGTAGGCGGCGTCACACCCAACACACTCAACACCCGACTCAAAGCCTTGCGCGCGGCGTTGCTGGTGGAACACTCTGGCGACGGTTACCGCCTGACCCACCAAGGGCATGATCTGGCCCGCCGCCTGGGCGAAGTGCAAAGCTTTGCGGCCAAATGGGCGCAGCATCAGGCGCGTTCAACCGTGTTGTCGATGCACACGCCTGCCCAGCCCAGCCTCTGAAACAAGCCAGTCGGGCTTTGGTTGGTCGCTGCGGAGACCACCCTCGCCCCCTAAGAAAGGTCCATCGCGTAGCGCTTGGGGTTGCCGCGTTCGACATACACCCGAACCAATGATTGCCCCGCGCGTTCGGTAGGGTCTTCCCAAAGCATTTCGCTCGTGAACAGATGCCGCTTCCCGGATAGGGGATCGATCCAATGGGCGTGCACGCGCCATGGATGGCGGTTGTTCAATGTGGTGCCGGCATCTGGTTCAACCTTATCGAACGTGGCCAGCACCAGGTCGCCTGTCTCGCTCAACCTCGCCAGTTTCCGCCCGTAGAACCACTTGGCGGTGCCAAAGCCCACCCCCACCAGAAAGAACACCGTTCCCACCACGCCCGCGATGCTGGCGATGCCCCACAGCTCAAAAAACCCATTCACCCGCGCCTCGCTCGGGTTCGCCGGGTCAAAGAACACCGTCACCGGTTCGCCGACCCGGTAGGCGGCTGGGGCGCTGGCCACGCTGGAGGTGAAATCGATCACCGCCCCAGAGGGTGTTTCAAACCGCACGAGGGGCTTATAGGTGGTTGACGACACCTTTTTCGTCGACACCACCAGTTCGGTCACCACGCCAGGGGCCATCTGGGCTCGATCCAGGAACCGCTGGGTATGCATAAAAAACCCGATGCCCACGGCAATGGCCACCACACCGATCAGGCCCAGCACCCAAGCAAACCATTTCATTTCAACCCCTTGTTGGCGCCTGCACAGGCACCGAAATCGAATCCTGCAAACATTGCAAGGCCGCAGCGTTGATTCACCGGCCAGCAAGAGCCCGTCACGCGCTGTCATCCCTTCCGTGCAACTGCGTTCACGGATCATCCGACCCTGCGGATGGTTGGCCAGCCAGCGCGTCGCCAATCTTTTCAGGGGCCGCTATCGCGATCGCCCCGCGGTGATCCAAACACCTGATGCTGCAGCACATCCAACGATAAATCAAAGGTCACCAGGTTCTTGTCTTGTCTGACAGCTGGTTTTTTCGCGGGCTTGCCCGAGGGCACAACCAGCGCCGAGACTTGGTGGACCTTCGCCAGCTTTTCCCGAGGGTTCGGGGCGGGCACAGCGCCAAAGGACACGCATGCGATCAAGCCCGCCAGCACAGCAGTGGCAATGCCATGGCGTCCCGTCAAGGGCGTCATGGTGTGGAGGCGGTGTCGAGTATGGGCATGGGCACAGAATCGCGCCTTAGCTCCGGGGCTGTCAAACCATGCCTCTCCGACGAATGCCCTCGGCTGGGCGGCAAGGTGGCTTGCACGGCATCCGTTCCACCAGGGCCGTGAACCCAAAGCACACCGGCATTCTTGGGGCATGACAATCACCACCCGCCGATCGAGGTTCCCGGTTTAAAACGACGGCTTGAGAATCACCAGGAACGCAATCAGCCCGGCCACCGTCACCGTGAAGGCCGGGCTGAGCCTCAGCCATGGGTGACCATCAGCGCCTTGATACGGCTCCAGACGGCGGCGCAAGGTTCCAGACAAAATGCCGTGCAAACCCGACAACACAAGCACAATCGCGAATTTCAGCGTCAGCCAGACGGCACCGAACCAGGACCCGAGCATCGCCAAACTGATGCCAAACGCCCATACAGCCAACATGGCTGGCACTGTGACCCGGCGATCCCAGCGCTGAACCGCTTGCCCCCAACACCGCTCCTGTGGCGAGAGCTCGACTCCGGCGGGCTGCCAGACGCGCAATGCCACCCCGAGCATCAGCAGCCCACCGACCCATGCAAAGGCAGCGGCCAGGTGAAGGCCCTTGATCCAGAGGTAGGTCACGACTGGGCCTCGCCCAATGCAAGCGGGATTTCAGTCGCCACAGCAGCGTTGCGCAGCATCCGGCAGCTGTAAAAACCGCCCAGGGGAAGGCAGGCCGCCGCCAACAGTTTCCAGGCCACATGTCCGGTGAGTTCCTGTGCGGCCACCCGGTTGACCAGGGTCCAGCAAAAGCCCAGAAACACCAACCCATGGGCAGGCCCCATGACGGCCACACCCAGTCCAAAACCGGCCAGGTGTTTGAGCGGAACAGCCACCAGCAACAAGAGCAGCAAAGTAGACGCCTCCAACAGGCACAAGGAGCTCAGGCGAAAGTGGCGGCGGGGGGTGGAAGGCATGCAGGGTTCCCGAAAAAATCGAAAGCGACAACCTCATTCTTTCTTTCCCCGGTGAAAAACGAAAGTGGCCAGATTGACAATGAACGCCTGTTTTCCGCCAAAATGGGGACTCCAATCCATTCTTGCGCCCATGCCGTCGACACCCAAAGCCGTTGCGCCTTCGCCTTTGAAACCCCACAGGGTCGTCGTCCTGGCCTTGCCCGGTCTGATCGCTTTTGACCTCACCATTGCCCTCGAGGTGTTCGGCAGGGCCATGCGCGATGTGGGTATGCCCTGTTACCAGGTGAGCGTCTGCGGAGAAATGGACGAACTGGACACCGGGCTGTTCGGCATCCGGGTCAAACACGGCCTGGAAGCCCTCTCGGAGGCTCAAACCATCATTGTTCCCGGCACCGAACCAGCGACGGCGGGTGTGACGCCCGTGGTCATGCAGGCCTTGCGCAAGGCGCATCGGCACGGCGTGCGCCTGGCGTCCATCTGCTCTGGCGCATTTGCCTTGGCCGAGGCCGGGCTGCTCGACGGCCTGCGTGTAACCACACACTGGAAAGAGGCCGACTCCCTCGCGCGCTTGTACCCACAGGTGGAAGTCAATGCAAAGGTCCTGTTCATCGACGAAGGACAGGTTCTGACCTCGGCGGGTGCGGCGGCGGGCCTCGATCTCTGCCTGCACATGGTGCGTCGCGATTTTGGCGCGGCCGTCGCAGCCCAGGTGGCCCGCCTCTCGGTCATTCCGCTCCAGCGTGAAGGCGGGCAGGCCCAGTTCATTCAGCCGCAGGACTTGCCCCACAACAAATACCTCGAGCCGCTCATGACATGGGCACTGGGACAGCTTCACAGGCCACTTTCTCTGGATGCGCTGGCAAAAAAGGCTTGCAGCAGCCAACGCACCCTCAACCGCCGCTTTCAGGAGCAACTGGGCATGTCCCCGGCCCAATGGCTGTCGCAAGCACGCATTCAGCGCGCTCAAACACTGCTGGAGACCACCCCGCTGACCATTGAAGACATCGTGTCGAAGGTGGGCCTGGGGTCGGCAGCGAACTTCAGAGCGCAGTTCCACCGGGTCACAGGGGTCAGTCCCAGCAACTACCGACGCAACTTCGGGCCTCAGGGCTGGCATGCGCCAGCCACTGCATTTCAACTGCCATCCGAACGACCCGTTCAGGCCCCTCGTTGAACGGGCAAAAAACGCCACCGGCCAGATCGCGTGCGTGAAGGGATCGAACGCGGTGGACCGGCGCGCTTCACAAACCCGGCGTCTGCCGAGCGCACAGCACCACGCCAAAAACAAGGTGCATTCCCTTTGAAAGACTCCCCCAACGAGACTCCCGTCGGCTTCCCTGGGGCACCAAAAGAGCTGGACCCAGGCTGCTTGGTCATAGAATCACAGGCCAAGCTGACTGGAGTCGGCCACCGTTCCCGGCCAATCGGATTGCCCGTTGGTGGCGCCTATCCCACCGGGGATTCCGCTCCAATGGACCGAAGCGAACCCGTTTCAGGGCATTTTTTGCTGAAAATGAAGCATCTTCGCCCCTGAATGCGCTTCGAGCCCAAATCTGCCCTTGAAAACCCTTTCCGTGTACCCACATGGTGCGTATGGCCTTTGACGGCCTCGCCTAACGAAACGAACCGCCACCCACTCTATGAGCCAAACGCCCCCCACCGATCCCCAAGCCCAGACCGCCACACCCGTCGATTCCACTGCTGCCACCAGCCCCGAAGAGGCGCTGGCCGCTTCGGCCGCGAACGAAACCGATGCGCTGGCCACGTTGACCAACGAAGTGACCCTTCTCAAGGCGCAGAACACCGATCTGGCCGAGCAGTTTCTGCGCGCCAAGGCCGAAGCCGAAAACACCCGCCGCCGCGCTGAAGAAGACATGAGCAAGGCGCGCAAATTTGCGGTCGAAAGCTTTGCCGAAAGCCTGCTGCCGGTGACCGACAGCCTGGAGGCCGGCCTGGCCATCCAGGAAGCCACCCGCGAGCAACTGCGCGAAGGCTCGGAGGCCACGCTCAAGCAGCTCAAAAGCGCGCTGGAACGCCACAAAGTGATTCAGATTGACCCTGCCGTGGGCAGCAAATTTGATCCCCACCAGCACCAGGCCATCAGCATGGTGCCCGCAGACCAGGAAGCCAACACCGTGGTTTCGGTTTTGCAAAAGGGCTATTTGATCGCTGAGCGCGTGTTGCGCCCGGCTCTGGTCACGGTAGCGGCTGCCAAGTGAGCTTGATGGCGTGAATCCGCTGGTTATCCCGACCGGACCACAGCAAATCCACACGCCACCCACTTGAAATCCACAAAGTTATCCACATCTTTTCATCAGTTTCAATTTACATTCTCTCGGAGCAAACATCATGGGAAAAATCATCGGCATTGACTTGGGCACCACCAACTCTTGTGTGTCCATCATGGAAGGCAACACCACCAAGGTGATCGAAAACGCCGAAGGCGCGCGCACCACGCCGTCTATCGTGGCCTACCAGGCTGACGGCGAAGTGCTGGTGGGTGCCAGCGCCAAGCGCCAGGCTGTGACCAACCCCAAGAACACGCTGTACGCGATCAAGCGTTTGATCGGCCGCAAGTTCACCGAAAAAGAAGTTCAGAAAGACATCAAGCTGATGCCTTACGCCATCGTGGCTGCCGACAACGGCGACGCATGGGTGGAAGTGAATGGCAAGCAGCTCTCGGCCCAACAAGTCTCGGCCGACATCCTGCGCAAGATGAAGAAAACCGCCGAAGACTACCTCGGCGAGCCCGTGACCGAAGCCGTCATTACCGTGCCGGCCTACTTCAACGACGCCCAGCGCCAGGCCACCAAAGACGCCGGCCGCATTGCCGGTCTCGATGTCAAGCGCATCATCAATGAACCCACCGCTGCAGCCCTGGCCTTCGGCCTGGACAAGCAAGACAAGGGCGACCGCAAGATCGCCGTGTACGACCTGGGCGGTGGCACCTTTGACGTGTCCATCATCGAAATCGCCGATGTCGATGGTGAGAAGCAATTCGAAGTGTTGTCCACCAACGGCGACACCTTCCTGGGTGGTGAAGATTTCGACCAGCGCATCATCGACCACATCGTCACCGAGTTCAAGAAAGAACAAGGCGTCGACCTGACCAAAGACGTGTTGGCCCTGCAGCGCCTGAAAGAAGCCGCTGAGAAGGCCAAGATCGAGCTGTCCAGCTCGGCCGCCACCGACGTCAACCTGCCTTACATCACCGCCGATGCATCGGGCCCGAAACACCTGAACATCAAGTTGACCCGCGCCAAGCTGGAAGCCCTGGTGGAAGAGCTGATCGAGCGCACCATCGCCCCTTGCCGCACCGCCATCAAAGACGCCGGCATCAGCGTGAGCGACATCAACGACGTGATTCTGGTCGGCGGCATGAGCCGCATGCCCAAGGTGCAGGAAAAGGTCAAGGAACTGTTCGGCAAAGAGCCGCGCAAAGACGTGAACCCCGACGAAGCTGTGGCTGTTGGCGCTGCGATTCAGGGCCAGGTGCTCTCCGGTGACCGCAAAGACGTGTTGCTGCTTGACGTGACCCCCCTGTCGCTCGGTATCGAAACCATGGGCGGCGTCATGACCAAGATGATCGCCAAGAACACGACCATTCCGACCAAGTTCTCGCAAACCTTCTCGACCGCCGAAGACAACCAGCCCGCTGTGACCATCAAGGTCTTCCAGGGCGAGCGTGAAATCGCTGCCGGCAACAAGGCGCTGGGTGAGTTCAACCTGGAAGGCATCCCGAACGCACCGCGCGGCATGCCCCAGATCGAAGTGTCCTTTGACATCGACGCCAACGGCATCTTGCACGTGGGCGCCAAAGACAAAGGCACCGGCAAGGAAAACAAGATCACCATCAAGGCGAACTCGGGCCTGTCGGAAGAAGAGATCCAGCAAATGGTGAAAGACGCCGAGCTGAATGCCGCTGACGACAAGAAAAAGGTCGAGCTGGCACAGGCACGCAACCAGGGCGAAGCCATGGTGCACAGCGTGAAGAAGAGCCTTGTTGAGCATGGCGACAAGCTCGACGCTGGCGAAAAAGAAGCCATCGAAACCGCTTTGAAAGACGCCGAAGAAGCCCTCAAAGGCGACGACAAGGCCGAAATCGACAGCAAGACCGAAACCCTGATGAGCGCCAGCCAGAAACTGGGCGAGAAGGTTTACGCCGCATCGCAAGCCGAAGCTGCAGCAGAAGGCGCTTCCGCCGAAGCGGGTGCTTCGGCCGACAAAGGTGGCTCCGCCGCCGCTGACGACGACATCGTGGATGCCGAAGTCAAGGAAGTGAAAAAGGGTTGATCGACCCAGCTCAAGGCCTGTGGCCTTGATCCTCTGCCGCCGCGCTCGGTCACCCTCCCGTGACCGTTCGCGGCGCACCTGTTTTTAACTGTTCCCGATCACACCATGGCAAAACGCGACTTTTACGAAGTGCTGGGCGTCCCCAAGAATGCTTCAGACGACGAAATCAAGAAGGCGTATCGCAAACTGGCGATGAAGCACCACCCTGACCGCAACCAGGGCGATGCGGCCAAAGCCGCCGAAGAGCGGTTCAAAGAGGCCAAAGAGGCCTATGAAATGCTTTCCGACCCCCAGAAGAAGGCTGCTTACGACCAATATGGCCACGCCGGCGTTGATCCCAACATGCGCGGTGGTGCGGGTGGAGCCGACGGTTTTGAAGGTTTCTCGGGCGCCTTCGGCGACATCTTCGGTGACATCTTTGGTGGCCAACGTGGCCAGCGCAACGGACGCCAGGTGTACCGTGGGGCCGATCTGTCTTACGCCATGGAAATCGACCTGGAAGAGGCCGCTGCGGGCAAGGAAAGTCAGATTCGCATTCCGTCCTGGGACAACTGCGAAACCTGCAAAGGCAATGGCGCCAAACCCGGTACCAGCGCCAAAACCTGCTCCACCTGTCATGGTCAGGGCGTGGTGCAGATGCGCCAGGGTTTTTTCAGCGTGCAGCAAAACTGCCCACATTGCCACGGCACCGGCAAGATCATTCCCGAGCCCTGCGTCACCTGCCACGGTCAAGGCAAGATCAAGAAACAGAAGACGCTGGAAATCAAGATTCCGGCGGGCATCGACGACGGCCAGCGCATCCGCTCCACCGGCAACGGTGAACCGGGCCAGAACGGTGGGCCATCAGGCGACCTGTTCATTGAGATTCGTCTGCGCAAGCACGATATTTTTGAACGCGAAGGCGACGACCTGCACTGCCAGGTGCCCGTTTCCATGACCACATCGGCCCTCGGCGGTGAAATCGACGTGCCCACGTTGCAGGGCAAGGCCACCATTGACCTGCCCGAAGGCACCCAAAGCGGCAAAACCTTCCGGTTGCGCGGCAAAGGCATCAAGGGCGTACGCAGCAGCTACCCAGGCGATCTGTATTGCCACGTGGCAGTGGAAACCCCGGTCAAGCTCACCGAGCACCAGCGCAAGCTGCTCAAGGAGCTCGACGAGTCTTTCAAAAAGGGTGGCCACAAGCACAGCCCGAACGACAAAGGCTGGTTTGAAAAGGCCAAGAGCTTCTTCTCCTGAGAAGAAGGTCACAGGGGCATTCAAAGAATGCACCTGGGCTTTCGCCCAAAGGCGAAGTCATTCATTTCCTGCAAAAGGGGCGCATCAGCGCCCCTTTTGCCTTTCGGCAAATGGCCAGGCGCGTCGTCTACGGAGAAGCAGGTTGCCGGAGCATGCGCAAAATGCCCCGGATGCTCATTGAAAGGTCAAGCGTTTGCTGGCAATGGATGTGACACCGCTTGCCTGCACCTCGTTCGAAGTGGGCCTGCAAACGGCTGAAAAAATCGCAAACCGGGCCGCGGCGTGAACCGGAAGGCCCGGCTATGCCTGGGCGGCTTCAGTAAAATTGACCATCTCAGCTCTGCCTGCCTGCCTTTCACCGAGAGGGCAAGCAGGCCCAGTTTTTCATCAGGAATCCATTCATGCACTACTCCGCTTCTCATCAAAAGCTCAAACTCATCCTCGCAGCCCAAGGGTTGACCACAGGCGATGCCGGCGGCATTGACCAGCTCTTTGGTGGCAAAGACGGCTACTACTGGTACGGCACGTTGCGCGACCTGTGCCCGCCTGACAAAACCATCAGCTGGGACAACCAGTACCAAATGGTCGCGGCCATCCAGGCGCATGAAAATGCAACCGCCGCAGAAGACGAGATGAAACCCCAGGTACCGAGCGCGGCCAATATCGCCGCATTGTCCAAGCTGCTGGCCAACCCGATCTGAGGCACCAACTCCGGTCGACAAGGGCTGATTCGGACAGGTGAACTTGTTTTCAGCGGAAGCCGCAAACCGCTTCGAATCAACGGCTCAGCAAGGGGCGATGGGCAACCATCGCCCCTTTTTTTGGCATCAGCCCGATCGCCAAGGTCAGTTGGAGATGCTGCATTTCAGCCAACCGCGGCGCACGCCAGGCCGGCGCGCACTCGGGACGGGGGGCAAGTCACCAGACCTGCCTGTTCCGGGGTAACCCAAACCCATGGGAAGAGCTGCCACACGCTGGGGTTCGTAAAAAACCTCGCGCGACAATCCCGTCCAGCGGCCAAGCCGCCCCCCGACCGCATCGATAAACGGCACGCCCGACGCGCGCACCGCCTGAAGCCGGCCACTCACCCCGTCAGTGGGCGACACAAGCGCTGCAGTAACCACCTGGCACCTCACTCAGGCGAGCCCCCGTCCATAGCCACCTGCTTGCTGCCCACGTGGTACGCGGTCATCACCTGCACGGCAATCAGGTCAAGGCTGGGACGGTGGTTGCCTTGCTTGTCGGTCCAGACCTTGGGAGTCAACGCACCAGAGAGCGTGAGCGCTTCGCCATCGGCAAGCGCCAGCAGGGAGGCGCTCGGCATCTCGTCAAACGCGATCACGTTGACGATGAACTCTTCGTCCATCTTGTTGCGCGCCAACACGCGGGCGACCACATAGGTGCGCCCGGCCTTGTCCACGCGGCGAGAAGCATCGCCCATCAAGCGTCCAGCGATCAGTCCATCAATCATGTGCAGGTTTTCCAGTGGGTGGTGACAGAGGCGTCAACGGAGTCGCCCGAAACCACCAGCGGCCCAGGCCACTGCGGTATCGACGTTCAGCTTGAACGTGGGCTCCACGCGCACGCGCGCCAGCTCTGCGTCCAGGGCATCAAACGCGCTCAAGGTGGCGGTGGCCCCTTCTTCGTCGGGCACGATGGCCAACGCCACCCGAATGCGCTCACCCTTGACCGTAATCGACACATTTTTGTTCAGTTGCGCATGCAACTGCTGTTCCGAGCGCCGAATCACCTCTTTGGCGGTTTTCACCAAAGTGTTGAAGGCGTTCACATCCAGTGGCTTGGGGTTCTTTTTGTCGCGCCCCATGGTCCATGGCCCCACCAGCGCCGGCTCGGATTGGCCGTCCAGGTACATGGCCACAGCCCAGCCATCGTCATCGTCGTTGTTGATCACGCGGGCGGTCCACTGCCCATCGCTCCACAGGCGGGCTTCGTTTACGGGTTCTTTGAGTTCATCGGTCATAACAATCGATGGTAAACGGCATTTCCTGCACACCCTTCTCCTATTTCAACCCTCTTTGAAAGGGCAATGGCACCCAACGGCGACACACCGGGCCAAGCTCACGCAAGATGCTCCACCCACCTGTCCAAATCATCTGTCGAATACCCCATGATCGAAATCCACCATCTCACCGAATCCCGCTCACGCCGCATCACCTGGATGCTCGAAGAACTCGGGCTTCCTTACGAGGTCATCACCTACCACCGCGATCCCGAAACACGCCTGGCGCCGCCCGAACTGCAAGCCATTCACCCGTTGGGCAAGGCCCCGGTTTTGCGCGACGGCAGCGAGGTGTTGATCGAATCGGGTGCCATTGTCGACTACCTGATCCGCACCTACGGCAAGGGCCAGTTCGCCCCGGCCATCGAAGCGCCCGACTACAACCGTTATGTGCAGTTCATGCACTACGCCGAAGGCTCGGCCATGTTGCCCATGTTGCTGAAGCTGTATGTGAGCCGTCTGGGTGACGCCGGCGCGCCGCTGCACCCCCGCATCGCCAGCGAGATGCAAAACCACCTTGGCTATCTCAACGGCGAACTCGAAGGCCGTGACTTCTTCGTCGGCAACGCGCTCACCGGCGCCGATGTGCAGTTGTCGTTTGTGGCCCAGGTCGCGGTGCGCAACGGCGGTGCCGAGGCGTTCCCTCATCTGGCCCGCTTTGTGAACGCCATCGAAGCGCGCCCCGCCTACCAGCGGGCCATTGCGCGCAGCGGTGCGTAAAGCCCCGCAGAACGCCTGCTCAGGCGTTCACAAGGCGTGAACCCAGCCATTGCCCCTCAGCACACAGCCGGGCCACCAGTTCCTGCGTCAGCCGCATCACTGCCTGCGATGCTGACGACACGGGGATGTGCTTCGACCAGCAAATGGCCAACATCCGCTCCAGCGGCGGGTCCACGATCTCGGTGGCCCACAGCAAGCCCGCTTCCACCTCTTGCCTGAGCGGCATCACAGGCAGCAAGGTGCGCCCCATGCCGGCCAGCAGCGAGGTGCGCAAGATGCTGATGGAGCTGATGTCGGCCTCCACCTGGGGTGACGCCAGGCCTGCCTGCAGCGCGGCCGCCTCGATGATGGGCCGCACCCCATGGGGGCTCGCCGGTAACACCAGCGGGCGGCTCAGCGCCTGCTTCAGCGTGATCCGCCGCGGGGGTTTCTTGCCAGGCAAGGCGGGTTCGATCAGGTACATGCGCTCGCTCAGCATCGGCGTGTGTTCGAACTCGGGCAGGTTGCCATCATCGAACAACACCGCGAGGTTGAGCTGCCCTGTGGTGAGCTGCTGGCTGAGGTTCCCGGTGAGCTCCTCGGTCAGTTCCATCTGCACACGGGGCAGGCGCTGACGCACGGCCCGCAGCAAGGGCAGCGCCAGGGCATTGGAGGCACTGTGCGGAATGCCAAACACCACCTTGCCACTGGGTTCGTTGGTGGTCTGGCGGGCGCTGGCCACGGCTTCTTCGGTTTGCCGAAGGATGGACACCGCATGGGGCGCAAACCGCTGCCCCGCTTCGGTCAGCTCGATACCGCGCCGGGAGCGGTGAAACAGGGGGGTGCCCAGCTCGCTCTCCAGCTGGGCAATTTGATGGCTCAAGGCCGACTGGGCCACAAACACCTTTTCCGCGGCCCTGGAGAAGGAGCCGCTTTCAGCGATGGCCACAAAGTAGCGCAGTTGTCGGAGTTCCATGGGGTGGCGGCGTTGATCTGGTACCCGTCATCTTAGTTTATCCATCTGGATTCAAGATGCAAGTACATTGATTATGTGTTGGACAGATGATCGCCGATCGCCTGTAATCCATTCACCAACCCGCCGCAATCGACTCCAGGCCACAAGCCGGGAACCTCAGAAGCCCACCAGCCCACGATCGCAGCCGAAGCATTTGTACCCCAGGTGCCCCGTTGGTCAATCGGCCAGAGAGCGACCCTCCAGACGCCGACCGCTTAAGCGCCCTCACAAAGCCGCCCATCCGCCACAAGCGGTGGCCACAGCCTTCAACCGGGCATCATTCCGGATTGAACTGGCGGGCCAAGGCAGCAATGTGGTGAGGCCCGAGACCGCAACACCCTCCGAACGCCGTCACCCCCTGGCTGCGCCAGCGCCGGGCATGTTCGACCAGGATTTCGGGGTCGATGATGTCCACGAACTTCCACTCGGGCATGGTGAAGTAACCGCTCTCCGGGTAAGCGCCCATCGGCCCCGTCCAGTGCCGTTTGACGATGTCGATGGCGTCGCCCGTGTCGTTGGGTGAAGAATGCATGATGCTGATGTGCACAGGCCCGGTGGCGGCGAGCACGCGCACCACGTCGTCCAGCAACTCGTCTGGATGGCTGAACCCCACCAGCTCACCATCGGCCCGGCGCTCGGTGGCAATGCCCACCCACACCGGCAGCCTCGTGGCCAGCGCCGCTTCGGTGGCCCACAGGGAGTAGCGCACGTCGCGCATCATTTCCATGATGATCAGGTCCACCCCGGCCGCCGCGAGGTTGCCGGCCTTGCGCGCAAACAAGGCACGCGCCTCGGCCTCTGGCCATTCCTGCTGCATGTCGGTGCGGTCGGAGCCCACCACCACCGGACGCATGGTGGAAATCGATCCCGCGACCGCCACGGGCCGGCCCTCGACGGCTTGCTGCGCCAGCGCCACCGCTGCACGGTCGATGGCCAGCAGCTCGTCGTCACGGCCCAGCGCGTTGAACAGCAAGGGGCTGGTGGCAAAGGTGTTGGCGATCACCATGTCGGCCCCTGCATTCACGTAGTCGCGGTGCACGTCACAGACGATGTCAGGATGGGTCATGTTGGCTTGCGCACACCAGGTGTCACCGCTCATGGTGGCACCGCGGCGCTGGATATCGGTACCGGTACCACCATCCAGAATGATGATTTCACCGCGAGCCAGCTTGGCAACAATGTGGTCGTACATGGATGAATGGCCTTTCAGAAAACCACGTGGAAATGCTGGCGAGCGTACTACCAACCATGTTGCGGAGCACGGTAAGCCATGGTGGGTAGCGGGATGTGAACGGGGTACAGCTCATTCGGAACACAACGAAACCACCAAGGACGCCTTCAAAACCCGACCAAAGCGGGGTGATGTACCGCAGCGCTTTGTTGAAGCCGAACAACCGCTTTGACGGCTGCGCAGCCTGTGTACAAGACGGCACGTATGCCCGCGACCTCTTCACAACCGAGAAAGCGCATGATACGAAGACTTGATCGTTCAAAAGTGGCCATTTTTCTTGTAAAAAAAGGGGGCTGTGTGCAGGGGCTGCGTGGGCGCCAGAGCTGTTGAAGTGAACACCATCTGGACATCACACGGAACGCGTCTTGCCACCAATGCCATTGCCCGCAGCTCCGTGGTCACAGGACCATCTCGTTCGCTTGCACAGTCGGTGCTAACCTGAATGTCATTTTGAGGCCCCTATCCACCGTGACCCAAATCCGAATCTGTCATACAACGGTCTATCACTACCGCAGTGCGGTCAGCCTGAGTGCACATCGGCTGATGCTGCGCCCAAGAGAAAGCCGTGAACTGCAGCTCATGTCGCACACCTTGAAGGTGTCTCCCGAGGCGACGATCGCGTGGGCGCACGACGTCTCGGGCAATGCCGTCGCGACAGCGTCGTTCACCGGCAAAACCGAGGTCTTGCGGATCGAAAGCAACCTTGAACTGAACCTCACCGCCAACCCATGGCCCATCTTCAATATCTCGACCTCGGCCCTCAACTACCCCTTCTTCTATTCGAACGATGACCGCGCCGATCTGGGCGCTCTTGCGATCCAGCAGTACCTTGACCCGATGGGGCGCCTCCAGAAATGGGCCAGATCTTTCGTGCAGGGCGCCGCGCCCGACACACTGGAATTGCTGAAGGCCATCAGCCTCGGTGTGGCCGAATCTCTGCAATACGAGGTACGCGAAAGCGAAGGCACCCAGACGCCCATCGAATCCCTCGACCGGGGGAAAGGTTCGTGCCGAGACTTCGCCATCCTGTTCGCCGAGGCGGTGCGCAGCCTGGACATCGGCGCGCGCATCGTCTCGGGCTACCTGTACGACCCGCAAAGCACGGCCACGGGTTCTTCGGGCTCCGGCTCTACCCACGCGTGGGCAGAGGTCTATGTGCCCGGCGCTGGCTGGATCAACTTCGACCCGACCAACCGCAGCATTGGCGGATTCAATCTGGTTCCTGTCGCCGTTGCCCGCGATATCACGCTGTTGATGCCAGTGTCGGGCAGCTATGTGGGTGCGGCAAACGCGTTCGAGGGCATGGAGGTCGAGGTGCTGGTGACCTGATCAATCAGGCCGCCGCGGGCTTGCTGCCCGCACCGCGACCTGGTCATCAGCGTCCTTCCTTGGGCGTTGTCACAGGGCGTCGCTGCGATCGACTGGCTTCATCTTCCGGTAGGCATACAACGGACCGATGATGGCCGCAAACACCACCAGGTGCAGCGCCAGCTTTTCATCAAAATTGAAGTTCAACGCAGGCAACTTGCCGGGGTCGATCTGTTGAAAAGACACCAGCTGCACGATGAGCGCATTCGCGGGCGGCGCGATCACGGTGGTGACCCAGGTGAAGACCAGTGTCCACAACGCCACGATGGAAAGCCGTGACACAGCCCACACCACCAGGCCGCCCATCAGGCCGTACACCACCGACACCGCCAGATGGGCAAACCAGGCCATGAGCATGGCCGGCGTGGCGCTCCAGCCACCCAGCTGCTGGTAGGCGGCGGCGTGGCGGCTGGTCAGCGTGTCCATGCCAAAGAAGGGCTGCACCAGAATGAACAAAACGCCCACCACGAAACCGAGCACAGCCGCCACGAACAGCCAACGGATGGGGTCCACGGGCTTTCCGCGCGTGGCAATGGCGGGGCTGGTTGCTCGGCTGTTGGCGGTCATGGAGGGGTTCATATGGTGTGGGAGGTTGGTGGGTGCCCTGGGGTGAAAAAGTCAGGACGCGGGTACCGCGTCTTTTGGCATGGCGGCCAGTTGATTCAGCACGCTGGTGAAGTTCTCCACCCCCTGCGCGCCGCTCACCAGGTGGCGCCGGTTGAAGACCACCGCAGGCACGCCTTGAATGCCCTGGTTGATCCAGTGATGCTCAGCGGCACGCACCTCGTTGGCAAAGCGCTGGTCGGCCAGCACCGCGAGCGCTTCGGCTCGGTCCAGCCCGGTTTTGGCGGCCACGTCGGCCAACACTGCGTTGTCAGACAGGTTGCGGCCGTGCGTGAAGTGGGCCGAAAAGAGCGCCATCTTCAGCTCGTGCATGCGGCCTTGCGTTTCTGCCCAGTGCAGGAGTTGGTGCGTATTGAAGGTGTTGTGCATGCGCTTGTCGTCCGAATAACGGAACTCGAAGCCCACCTCGGCGCCTGCCTGCGTCATGTGCACACGGCTGGCTTCCGACTGTTCCTTGGTGGAGCCGTATTTTTCGGCCACATGCTCGCGGATGTTCTGCCCTTCGGGGGGCATGTTGGGGTTCAGCTCAAACGGATGCCAGCGGATGTCGTGGGGAGTGCCGGTGGCCTCCAGTGCAGCGGCGAGCTGCTGGTAGCCGATGACACACCAAGGGCACATCACATCCGAGACGATATCGATTTGCAGCTTGGGTGGGGTTGAAGTCATTGTGGGTTCCTTGTGGTTCAGATGACGGCGGTGCGGTCACCGCGCAGCCAGAGCCGCGCATCGTTGTAGTCAAAAGCCAGCGAAATCAGATCGATCACCAGCAACACGGTCAGGTAGACACCATAGGCGCCTGCCGCCTCGGGGCGGGCGAAGATCAGCAGCAACACCAGCGGCGTCCAGGGGAACACATGGCCCGCCGACACCAGCTTGGAAAATCCCCGGCTGTAGAACAGTGCGATCCAGCTCAGGGCCATGCCGCCGATGGCCAGCGCGGCGATCCAGGCGCCCGAAGGCCGATCCAGAAAGGCCAGACTCGCCAGATTCACCGGCGCCAGAATCACCACCATCCAGATCTTGACCCAGGCAGGCAGAGCGCCAAAGGAACGCCAGACGGCCGCCCATATCGACGGTTGGGGTGCGCATGCGTTGGCCATGGTTGATCTTTCAATGCATCCTGGTTGGGAAAGACAGCCCTGCGAAACCGCTGGGCCGCCCTTTTCAACAGGTGGTCAGGTGGTTTCGACAGCCTTGTTCCAGGCGAACGGCTGGAATGGCGCATCCACCGGCGTTTTTGCCAGGTGGTTGGTGTAATTGGACATCACCTTCATCGACACACCCAGCACCACTTCCAGAATCTGGGCCCGGGTGAAACCCGCGTCCAGAAAGGCTTGCACTCCGCTGTCGCTGACCTGGCCTCGATCGCGCACCACGCTCAGCGTGAAGGTGCGCAAGGCTTCGAGGCGGGCATTGGGCAGCACGGTTTCGTTGCGCAGCGCTTCGGTGATGGCGTCGTCCACTTTCATGCCTTTGGCAATGGCCGTGTGCGCGGGCACGCAGTAATGGCAGGCGTGTTCCACATTGACCGTTTGCCAGACCACGGTGAGCTCGTCTTTGTTCAGGCTCGATTTCTGGAACAGGTCACCCACCACCTTGTAGGCCTCCAGCAGGCCTGGGGCTTCGGCCATCACCGCGTGCAGGCCAGGCACCATGCCGAAAGCTTTCCGCGAATTGGCGAGGCTCTCCTGGCTGCCCTCGGGTGCGGTGTTTTCGTCGTGCAGTTGAAATGTGGTCATCGTGGGCTCGTTTCGTTAAAGGATGAAAAGGGGATGGCGTGGAGAGAAGCATCCAGGTACCGCCATCGGGTAGGCGGTATTGCTGAACGGATCGATTGTTTAGATCGAGTGGTTTAAATGTAGTGGTTTTAGACCAACCGGTTGGCACCCGGTCTTCAATGCCCTTGTGGCATTTGAGGGTAAAGACCGCTCAGCGCAGCAGGCGTTGCGCCTGCTCGGCGATGGTCTTGAGCGAGGCCTCGTCAAACACGCCGCGCCCCAGCACGCGAATGGCCACCACCATGGCCATCAGACCCTTGGCCGCGGCTTCGGGCTCGATGCCCAGCGGGATTTTCTGGCGCGCCTGACCTACCTCGATGCAGCGCCGGAAGAAGGCTTGAAAATCGCGCAAACCATCGCGCACCAGGCGGTTGACTTCCTCACCATGGGTGGCCAGATCAGACGCGGTGTTGACCAGGAAACAGCCCTTTTTCTCAGCGTCGGCCACGGTTTCCGCCACGAGACCGTCGAACAGCACCGCGATGGCGCGCACGGGATCGTCCACCGCCTCCAGCTCGGCCAGCAGCGCGCGGCGGTTGTCTTTGTCGTACTTTTCCAGCGCCTTGATGAACAGCGCTTCCTTGCCGCCAAAGGCGTTGTAGAGGCTGCCGCGGGTGATGCCGGTGCCGGCGATCAGATCGGCCATGGAGGCGGGCTCATAGCCCTTCTCCCAAAAAACGTTCATCGCCTTGCCGACGATCTCGTCTTCATCAAACGACTTTTCCCAGGGCATGGCTTCGCCTTGTTCTGTTGAAACAAAAACGATGCTAGCAGATTTAAACCAGTTGTTCCAAACACAGGCTGAATGTGGTTCTAAGCCGCGTCCCTGACGAACAGGGGGTTGAATGCCTGCAAGCAATAGCCAACCGCTGTCAACGGTAACCCACCAGCCGGCCCAGCGCGAGCACCAGCAACCAGAAAACCAGCGAAAGCCCGCAGGCCAGCCGCACGGATTGGCTGAACTGGTTGTCCTTGATTGCCAGCCCCCAGGCCTTGCTCCAGTGCAACAATGCGATGTTCAACAGCGCCAGACCAATGCACACCAGCTTGATCTGGAACAGTGTGTTGAAGGCGTAGTCCAGCGGACGGGTGATGAACAGCAAAGACCCCGCCACCACCGCCAGCCCAAACCCTCCGCGCGCGACCGGCAGCAACACCGTTGCCAGCGCCGCAACCGGCGGTGTCGCGCGCCGGTGCAGCACGCGCCAGTCCAGAATCAGGATCGGCCCCACCAGCAACGCGATGCCCAGAATGTGCAGGGTATTGACCAGCGGGTACATCCATTCAGAGGCGCGCAGACCGACCGACAGCGGGCTATGCTCCAGCCCCTGGAAGAACAGCAGCACCGAACTCACGCAAGTCCAGGGGAATGGCGGCTACTTCTTTCCATCCGGCAGGCGTTCCGGGTACAGGTCGAAGTTTTTGCCATCGATGATGATGCGCTCGGCCTTCATGCGCTGTTCTTTTGCATTGGCCGAGCGCTTGCCGACAACCGTCAGTGTGGCACCTTTGGCCAGCATCGAATCGGTCAGACCAGCCTGCTCATTGCGCCAGGGTTGACCCACCTCGACCACCCATTTCGAGCCGTCCGCATCCATCGTCAGCACGCCGTGCGGATTGCCCAGCGAAGCCTTCTCGACCCTTGCCGTCAGCTCAAACCGGCCATCGTCGGTCCAGCGCCAGCCGTGGTGCGCAAAGGCCGCGCTCAGACCGGCAGCCATCAACAGAAGCCCTGCAAGGCAGTGGCGAATCAACTGGGGCATTTGCATGGGAACTCCCCGGGGGAACAAAGGAAAAACCATGCTATTCGCGGGGATCGGCGCTGTCAAACCCCAGCAATGCGATGCCGACAGGTGACGCCCCTTGTATGGCTGTCGGGTCGCTTGCCACCGACCCGCCCTGCCCCTGCAATCAGGCGTCGAAGCGGCCTGGCTGGTAACGCTCGACCGTCAGTCCGCTCATATCGATATCGGTGGGGCGGCCCGAGATCAGGTCGGCCATTACGCGACCGGTACCCGCTGCCATGGTCCAGCCCAGGGTACCGTGGCCGGTTGCCAGGTACAGGCCATTGACATGGGTACCGCCAAGCACCGGCGTACCGTCGGGCGTCATCGGGCGCAGGCCACACCAGAACTCGGCCTTGGACACATCGCCCCCGGTGGGAAACAGGTCGCTCACCACGTGGTTGAGAGTGTCGCGCCGCGCCTCGCGCAACTTCGTGCTGAAGCCCGCCAGCTCCGCCGTGCCGCCCACGCGGATGCGGTCACCCAGGCGCGTCACAGCCACCTTGTGCGTCTCGTCCATGATGGTCGACTCTGGCGCACCCGCCGCGTCGGTGATCGGCACGGTGATCGAATAGCCTTTGACCGGGTACACCGGTATGTCGATGCCGAGGGGCTTGAGCATCATTGGTGAATAGCTGCCCAGTGCCACCAGACAGGCATCGGCGGTCAAGGTGCCAGCGCTGGTGCGCACGCCCGTGAACTTGCCTCCACTGGTTTCGATGCCGTCGATGCTGGTGTCGAAGCGAAACTGAACCCCAAGCTCGGCCGCCCGCTCTGCGATGCCCTGGGTGAACTTGAAACAATCGCCGGTCTCGTCACCAGGCAGGCGCAGCGCGCCGACGAACTTTTCCTTCACCAGAGCCAGTGCGGGCTCATAGCGGCAGTAACCCTCGCGGTCGAGCACCTCGAAAGGCACACCGTACTGCTGCAAAATTTCAATGTCTTTGCCCGTGCCATCGACCTGCTTCTGGGTACGAAACAATTGCAGCGTGCCCTGGGTTCGCTGGTCGTACTGAATGCCGGTTTCGGTGCGCAGTTCGGCCAGACAGTCGCGGCTGTATTCGGCCAGACGCACCATGCGCCCCTTGTTGGTGCGGTAGCGCGCCTCGGTGCAGTTGCGCAACATCTGGGCACCCCAGCGCCACATGGCCATGTCCAGCATCGGCCAGACCACCAGGGGGCTGTGGTGCATCAGCATCCACTTGACGGCCTTCATCGGCACACCCGGCCCAGCCCACGGAGCCGAATAGCCAGGCGATACTTCTCCCGCATTGGCGTGGCTGGTCTCCAGCGCCGGGCCCGGCTGGCGTTCAACCACCGTGACCTGATGGCCGGCTTTTGCCAGGTAATACGCTGTGGTGGTGCCGATCACGCCGCTGCCCAGGATAAGTATGTTCATGCCGGTTTTCCCCATGTGGTTTGCCCCTCCGTTGCCGAACTGGCCTGCAGGGATGCGCATCCACAATGTACAGGCAACCCCGCCACGCGCGCATCAGAACAGGCGGTAACGCAGGGCATAAGGCGGGCTTCTGGAGCGCATGAACGCTTGTACACAACGGGTTGCGCTGCCGCAAAAGAACAGCAAATGCGCTGGCTCAAGCGACGTAACCGGCGAAAGGGCTGGACGTGCTGTTCGTCAGGTGCACCGGCACATGCCGGGACGGCATGCCACCACTGAATCACCGGCGGTCAAGCCTGGTCTGCATACGCGGCCCTTCGCGGAAGTGCCCGAGCCAAGGCATGCCGTTGGCGTTCACCGTTGGAGTCGCCGCTGCAGCCGAAGCGCCCAAGCGTCGTTCCTCGCTTGGGTTCGCAGCAACGACGATTCAGGCCGGGCTGCGCCAGAATGGCGCCCTCTTACGAACCTGGAAGCGCCATAAAGAAGCGCTCCGGGGTGCTCGCCGTGACCCGAAAGCCCAACTTTTCATAGAAAGATCTGGCAGGATTCACGGCAAGCAGGCGAAGGCAGACCGGAATCGAACGGGCTTGGGCTTCCTGCGCCAAGTCGACGATCAACACCCGTCCGATGCCTTTGCGCTGGTATGCAGGCAAGATGAGAAGCTGCTCGAGCTGGATATGGGTCTGCAGACGTTCCACCACCACCAAGCCAGCAGGTTGCTCAGCCACCTCAGTGATCTGTGCTGCATTCGAGCAGGACAACTTGGCCGCCTCATGTCGAACGCGTGAACCATCCCACCGACCCCAGGTTGCGATCACGTGCTCACGCATCGTTTCTTCAATTGTTGAAAAGACAAATGGGGCATCGATTGCAGCGGATGGGCGCAACGAAAATGTGGTGTCCATTGGCGGTCTGACGAAACGCCCGGAACAACCTGGCTACGGCCACCCGGGGGCATCTATGAAAAGTTGTCACTTCCTTGGCTTGCCGTTTTTCAACGACCGGCCTTTACCCGCAGGCTGCTTCAACTGCCCATATGCCTGATCCAGCCACAACAGCGATTCGGTGTGGCCCATGAACCGGCGCAGGTAGTCGGGCGACAGCTCGCGCATGAGGGCAAGTGTTCGCAACACGAGGTTGTGGGCGTTGAGCGGGCCGGCATTTTCCGGCGCACGAATCGCGGCCTGATCCACTTCGGTTTCGGCGCTGATTCGGGCCCAGGTTTCACGAAAGCGCACGGCGCTCTTGAGGTCTTGCGGGCGGGTCTGAGCCATCAAACCACCCGGTGCGCGGCTGCCAGCAATTTCGGGCAAGGACGACACCGTTTGAATGTGTTGGTTGAGTTGGCCGAGCAAGGACAGCGGCGCTGCGCGGGAGGTGGTTTCTGCCTGAACTGTGGACCTTGGCTTGCGCAGCGCCGGGGCAAAAGGAAGCGCAGCGACGCTCCCGGCGCGCTCGGCTGCCACATCGTTTGCCTCGTCCGCGACGGCTTCAGCGATGACTTCACTGTCCACAACGCCACCCAACGATTTCAACGCCTCGGCCAACTTGCCTTGCAACACCTTTTGAACCGCAGGCGGCGCAGCCTGAAGACGCCGGACCAAGGCTTCCATGTAATGCAGGCGCACAGGGTCTGGCCGCGCCTCGACAGCGCAGCGCAACGCTTCGACCTGGGCGAGCAAACCGTCCAGATCCAAGGCCGCGGAACCCTGTACCACTTCGCTCATCGGCCGATGGCTTTCCCGGCAGGTTTGCCGGCAGCGTCCGCACCCGATTGAACAGTCGCCGTGCGCGGCACCGGCGCCATCTCCACCCGCCGGTTTTGTGCCCTGCCCTGCGCATCCTCGTTGGAGGCCACGGGCTGTTCGGCGCCGAAGGCAGCGCTGAACACCTGAGCGCGCGGCATGCCTTCGGCGATGAGCGAGCGGGTCACATTGAGTGCGCGCTGGGCGGAGAGCTCCAGGTTGTCCTTGAAATGCAGGTTGCCTTCCTGGATCGGGCGATCGTCGGTGAAGCCGCTGACCATGAGCATCTGCCCGGTCTCGCTCAAATACACCTGCAAAGGCGGCACAAGGCTCTTGAGCAACAACCGGCCTTCTTCGCGCAATTCGTCAGAATTGAGATCAAACAGCACGCTGCCACTGATGCCGATGCGGCCATTGTTGAGCGTGACGCGGCCCGATTGCAGCGGGATGGCCAGCGCCTTTTCCAGCGCCATGCGCCGGGCTTCTTCCTGGTGGCGCTTTTCAATTTCCGTTTGCAGGCTGGTCACCAGATCCATCTGCATGGCGAGCACCGAAATCAGGATGAGCACAAACGCGCCCACCACACCGGCCATCAGGTCACCGAACACCGCCCACACGGGCGCGGCCTGCTCCACGCCATCGTCTTCGCTGCTGTTGGCATTGGCTTCGAACTCCGCACCGATCATGCGGCACTCCCACCGGCGGCGGCTTTGGCGCTGCTACCTCGCAGGCGACGCAGGTCTTCCACAATGCCCTGTTGCGAGCTGATGCTCAGGTCGATCACTTCGCGCGCTTGAGCCACGTAGTAGGCCAACTGCTCGTCGCTGCGCGCCATGTTCTGCGAGATCGCGCCTTCGATGTTTTGCAGCTTGTCGACCAGCTTCTGGTTGGACTCGCTGAACAGTTGAACACCATGGTGAAAGGCTTCGCCCAGGCTGGCCAGCTCGGCGGCGCTGCCGGCCACCTGCGCGGCCACTTCGTTGGTGTTGCTGGCCTGGGTTTCCAGCGTGGCACTGAATTGCTGGCTCACCTGGTCGAGCACGCTGGTGGCCGAGGTCACCAGCGATTCGATGGCAGCGCGCTGTTCGCCCGTGGCGTGTTCCACGCTTTGCAGCAGTGTGCCCAGGTTGCCCACCAGGGCTGTGCGCTCTTGCAGCGCGAGGTTGTCGCGCTCGGTGAGGTGGCTCATTTCCTGGCGCAGCTGCGCGATCACTTCGGCCGCGGCCTTGGGCGCCTCGGAGGCCGTTTCCAGCAAGCGCGTCATCGGCGCCTCCAGCGCCTCGCCCAGCGTGGCCAGGTGGCTGGCCATGGCGGTTTGCAATTCGCCTAGGCGGTTGACCGCCGCTTCGCCGCGCTGGTCTTCTTCGCGGCGCAGGGTCTGCAACTGGGTGGTCAATCCGTCTTGCCAGTCGGCCAGGCGCGACACGGCCGATTCGCCGCGCGCGCTTTCCTCCGTGCGCAAAGCGGCCAACTCACTGCGCCACAGCCCGGCGAGCTGGTCCATGCGCTCGCCTTGCTCGGCAGCCCACTGGGCTTCGGCCTCGCTGCGCGCTTGCACCAGTGCTTCGGATGTGGCCAGCAGGCGCGACATCTCTTCTTGCGTCTGCCGCGCCTGCTCGGTGGCGCTTTGCTGGATGGCGGCGGCCGCCTGCGCCAGCGCCTGGCCCACGGCCTGTTGTTGTGCCAGGTTCTGGCTGCCCACCGTCTGCCATTCGCTTTGCAGCCCGGCGGCCATGGTCTGCAGGGCTTGTGTCCATGTGGCCTGCTTTTGCTGCTCCGCCTGGGCATGATCGGCCTGCGACTGGTTCATGGCCTGGCCCACGTTGGCCAGCAAGGCGCTGGCGCGCTGCTCGAAGCTATCGCTGAATCCGGTAAGGGCCTCGCCCAAGCGGGCCACCATCTGCTCGCTGCCCATGGCCTGGGATTGCAGGGTCTGCAGCCAGGCTGCCTGTTTGCCCTGCTCGGCTTCGGCCTGTTCGCGGCGCACGCGCTCCATGGCGTCGCCCATGCTGGAAAGCAAGGCGCTCGTGCGCTGCTCGAAAGTGTTGCTGAAACCCGCGAGGGTTTCACTCAGCTGGCCGACCATGGCCTCGCTGGCCGCCGCTTGCGATTGCAGCGTCAACGCCCAGGCGGCCTGCTTGTTTTGCTCGGCGAGGGCTTGTTCGCTTTGCTGGCGGCCCATCGCTTCGCTCACGTTGCCCAGCAGCGCCTGGCTGCGTTGCTCCAGCGTTTCATTGAACCCGACCAGGGCCAGACCCAGACCGCTCACCAGCTCGGTGTTGGTATGGGCCTGGGTGTCGAGCGCCTGCTTCCAGGTGTCGGCGACCGCACCGGTGGTGGCGCTGAATTCGCTGGACAGGCCTTTCAACTGCGCCTGCACCGACTCGCTCACCTGCCCATGCAGACGCGTCGATTCCTCGGCAATCGCTTTCATGGCCGACTCCACAACGGGCTGGATGGTTTCGCCCGCGATGCGCGCACTCGCGGTGAGGCTTTCCTGCAGCGACAAGGCCACGGTCTGACCCAGGCCGGTGTAGGCCGCCGCGGTCTCTTTGTGGAACTGGTCCTGGCGGCTCACCAGCTGGGTGTCGAGCTGCTGGCCGCGTTGCTCCATCTGGGTCATCAGGGCCTGCAACTGGTCCACCACGGCGGGCAAGGCGCTGGCCTGGGCCTGCATGGCAGCAAACGACGCGTTGCGCTGGAACGCCAGTGTGAACGGGTGGAACACGGTGGCGATGCGCGCGTCGAGAACGCGAACCACTTCCAGCCGTTCGCGGCGGCTCAGCGCCGACATGAGACCCAGCATCGCCGAAGTGGCCACACCGGCCACCGAAGTACCGAACGCAAAACCCAGACCCTTGATGGGTGCGGCCAGCGCAGAGCGAATGGCAGCCAGATCGGCCGACCCTTCGAGCGCGAACACCGCGCCCTTGAAGGTCACGACCATGCCCAGGAAAGTGCCCAGCATGCCGAGCATGACCAGCAGGCCGATCAGGTATGGCGTGATCGACAGACCGGGCAAGGCCGCGCGCTCACCCTCGATGCGCTGGCGCACGGCATGTTGCAGCGCCTGGGGCACGGAAGGCAGCCAGTCGCCGAGTTGGTGCAGGGGTTCGGGCACCTGGGCCAATGCGGTGGCCAGACCGTTCGTGAGGCTTCGGTAGCGGCGTACCTCCAGCGCCCCCGCGAGGTAGGCGACCGCGATGGCGAAGGTCATGGCCAGGGCAATGTGGCTCGTGCCCACGAACCCGGCGCCCACCCAGAGGATGGCGGCCAGGCCCAGCGCGAACGCGACCAGAAGGGCGACCTTGTGAAGTGTTGAGTTGCTGGTGCTGTTCATGTTGTGGAGTGACTCAATAGGTAATCAGTGGCCGCTGCTTTGCAGGGCCTCGGCCATGCCGGCAATGGGTTGCAGCCGCAGATCAAGCTCGGCCAACAAAGCCTGTTCAAACTCGGCGGCCAGCTGGACCAGCCAGGTGGGTTGTTGTGAAGGGTTCGGCACTTCGCCGAACAAGGTTTCGGCGTCTGCAGCGGCCTCGGCGGTGGCCTGGCGGCGCAAATGCTCAAAACGCTTTTTGAGAAAAGCAGGCACGGTGGACAACAGGTGTTGCTCGCGCCCGCCCAGCATCTTGTCCATCACGCCATCGAGCGCGGCCAGTTGGGCCAGCTCGGGCGACGCTTGGGAAAGCACCTCACGGGCGTGGGAGCGCAAGGCATCCACGCTCATTTCCATGCGCCGCTGTTGCTCACCATAGCGCTGGTGCAGCATGGCGAATTCAGCGGCAGGGTCGAGCGGCATCACGGGCGCGGGCACCGCCCCATGGGAAGAATGGTCGGCCCTGCCCCGCCCGGGCAAAGCCGGCTCCACCGTGGTGATCGATTGGGTGAGCGTGGCGCGCACGCGCGAAAGCTCTTCGGCCAGCGACTGCGGGTCAATGGACGCGGACGGCGCGGGCCTGGTCTTTTGAGCGGAAGGAATGGCCTGCAACGCGGTGCGCAGCGTGATCGAGTCGGCCACGCTCAACCAGGCGCCCAAGCGTTCGGCGAAGTCCTGCCCGGAAGGCGCAGCCGCGCCCACACCCGAGCCCTCGCTGAGCTGGCGCACCAGAGTGGACCGTGTGGCCGATCGATTGAGACTTCCGCGCAAAAACGTTCCCGGCGCCCCGCTGGGGAGCGCAAATGTGATGTGTAAAAGAATGAAAACCCGCAGGGAATTCCCAGCGGAATGCCCCAAAAACGACAGCCAGGCCATCGGCCAGCCACCCGACAAAGGCGAAACGCTGTGGCAAGCCAATGGCGTTGGGGTCGGGTTTTCAGCTTGTGTCCGGCAGTTTCACGCCAAAGCCCCCATTTCAGGCGGTATTGACGCGGTACTGTGGCCGGGTTCCCGTCGCGCCCGTCGGCCAGTTTGGAACACCTTTGATTATCCCTTGACCAGACGGCCCCTTCCTCCGGCCCAAGAACGGAGGTCGTGCAGCCGCAGGGTGTGTTGTGGACCCCCCAGCCCTAGCACGGGCCAGCGGCCTGATGCCTTCGTACCAGACCAAACGCGCACACCCGTCCGAAGCGCTCTGCACGAGCCCCTCATTGGCGACTCTCCACACAGCCAAGGGAAATCCCTCACGCCTTTCACTAATAAATCCGTTAACGTATGCATTGATAGATCGACAGATCACATCCTTCCAGCCTTCCGGGATCGACACCGAGTTGACCGCCGCAGGTGTTGCGCAGACCCGCACCGAGTGCGTGCTGGCCACCCGATCGCGCGCTCACATCGATTCCCTGGCTTTTTGCAATGCAACCGCCCGAGGAACCCCATGAAATCAACAACCTGCACACCGCTGGGCGACAGCGGCCTGAAGGTGTCGCGCCTGTGGCTAGGCACCATGACCTTCGGTGATCGCACGGACGAGCCCGAAGCCGCCAGCATCGTTGACGCCGCCATGGATGCGGGTATCAACGCCATCGATACCGCCGACTCCTATGTACAAGGCGAGTCCGAGCGCATCACTGGTCGGTTGATCGCACAACGCCGCGACCATTGGGTGCTGGCCACGAAACTGGCCAATCCCACGGGCAAAGGGCCGAACGACAGTGGCACTTCGCGGCGCCACGTGTTGCAGGCTGTCAACGCCAGCCTGCAACGTCTGGGCACCGACTGGATCGACTTGCTGTACCTGCACCGCGATGATCAAAGCACCCCGATGGCCGAAACCGCCAGCGCAATGGGACGGTTGATTGCCGACGGCAAGATCCGCTACTGGGGCGTGTCGAACTTTCGTGGCTGGCGCATCGCACGCCTGGTCGAAACCTGCCGCGCGATGGGTGTACCGCCCCCCATCGCCTGTCAGAGTCCCTACCACGCCATGTCGCGCGGCATCGAAGTCGAGGTGTTGCCATGCTGCGCGCAGTACGGTCTGGGCGTGGTGGGCTATAGCCCATTGGCACGCGGCGTGCTCAGCGCCAAGTACCAGACCGATGCACCGCCGCCCCCCGGATCGCGTGCGGCAAACAACGATCGGCGCCTGATGCAAACCGAGTTCCGCCGCGAATCGATGTTGCTCGCAGAGCAGGCTGCCGCTTACGCGCAGCAGCGTGGTGTGCCGCTGAGCCAGCTGGCGCTGGGCTGGGTGTTCAACAACCGATTGATCAACAGTCTGATCGGCGGGCCGCGCACGCTGGCGCAGTGGCAAGACTACCTGAGCGCGATCGGCCAGCCATTCAGCGCCGAAGACGAAGCCTTCTTCGATTCGCTGGTGCCGGCAGGCCATGCATCGACCCCCGGTTACACCGACCCGCAATACCCGGTGACCGGACGGGTGCCGGCTGTCGGGGGCAATGAAAGCTGAAGCCACCGCCGTAACCAGCATTTCCAATGCACCATGAACCCCATTGACGGGCACTTGCCTGTGCGCCTTGCACAGGTGCCCTTCATCCTACATTTCTATAGGTGACCATAGCGTTGGAATTGAGATTGAAGCCACCCTGAACACCGGTACCAGGCGGGAGTAGAGAACGCCAGCCAGCGGTGTTTCCATTTGAAGAGTTCACGATTCAACGACGGGTATGCAGCGACTCCTGCCCTTCGGTCTCCGCGACTGAACTCACGCAGACTGCCACCTACCGGTCATTGACTAGCTCGCCCCCTAGGCAGATCAATGCTCGGTACGAAGGGTGCGGCGGTCAGTCATTGAGAGGGTGAGCGTCCTGCAACCCTTAACAATATCTGACAGTCGCTGAAGACTGTTTACATATCGCGTGTTCGCTGGTAACAGAAATGGTGGGTCAGAGCAGGTGAGGCTTGGGTGGAGTATCGTGCATGAAGCTGTTGCTCTTCCATTCGCTATCCATGGCGGTGATGCGGTGGATAAACGCGTTGCTTATGTCGTCTGAGTAGTCGATGAGCCCGCGCAGCAAGTTGAAGGTTTCCGTCTGCGTGGCGCTCCAGCCATTCTTGCGCTCTAACAGCTCTGGCAGTCGATGCTCCTCGACGAAGTCCTGATACTTGCCAATCAGGCCCACGACTACGTCGGCGAGTTGGATGCCGGGATCGGCCTTGGAGTCTGAGAACCGATAGTCGATGCCCTGCGCGCGCTGCTTGAAGCCATCGGCGTTGAGGCTCTTCTCGACTTGGATTTCGCGATCGAAGACGTGCGTGGCGTTCTCAAACAACAGGATCGGCATCGTAAAGAACGAGCTGAAACTGCCGATGAGTACGTCGGGGTTGCCCCCCTTAAGGAAGGGTAGCTCGGTCAGCACCTTTGCCTTGCGAACCATCTCCTTGAGCATCCCGGTGGGCAAGTTTGTCGCCGTAGGTCTGTGCACGTTGAGGAAAGCCTCCACGTCCGCGATGAATGCCCCGGCCTTGCCACTCTGGATGCTAGGGTAGTCGTGGCGACGCATCAGGCCCAAGAAGGCCGGCTTGTCCAAGCAGGCGATGAGGTAGAGCTCGTTTTTCATCTCGCGCCGCGCATCACTGAACGCTTCGAAATGTTTGCTGGCGATGATCGAATCGACGATGTCCACAATGGACCAATAGACGATGTTGATGCTCGAGTAGTGGATTGCCAGCCGCTGCTCGGTCAGCCAACCCAAGAAGCGCGACATCTTGCGCGACGCCAGGGCCGCCTCGAAATCGCCGCTGGCGACGTGCTTGAACTTGATCTCGGACGCGTTGTCCTGCATGCCCAGTGCCTCGCGCAGCGGCGCGATGTCCGGCAAGGCTTGCCCCTTTTGCAAGACGATACCGCCGAGGACGAAGTTCTTGTGAACTTCGACGTTAGTCCCCGCGTCGGTCAGCGTGAGCTTGCGGATGTTGTTGGTCTCGTCGTAGAAGAAGGCTAACTCGTCGTCGGCCCGGCGGATGCCGTGGACCGCGATCATCATTTCGCGCATCTCAGCCCAGTCGAATGCCATGGGACTCCTAGGGCTCAGCCGGCCTTGTGTTCGTCGTCCGGCTCGGCCACGGTGTCGGGCAGGTCGATGAGCTGGTCGTATGAGAAGTTCATGAACGTGCTCTCGCCGCGAACCAGATCGACGCCGCTCATGTCGAAGAACTTGAATCCAGTCCTGCCGTATCGCAGTTGGTGATCGACATCAGACCAGGTGTTTGACCACCGGGCGGTGGTGAACTTCCCCGCCTCGAGCTGCTTGCGGTCTTCAATGTGCATGGGCAGTGCGATTTGGAAAACGTGGTTGCTGAGCTGCAAGACGAACTGCATGTAGAGGCAGTCGTCGGAGCTCTCGGGCTTCCGCCGCAGCAGCCAGCAAGCCACCCGGTCGTTGGGCAGCGGACCAGGCGCGAATTGGTAGAGGATATTCAGCGGCCGGTAGGGATAGCTCTCGAACGTGTGGGTTGGCTGAAGAATCCACTTCTTCAAGTGGGCACACCGCTGCTCCTCCTCCGGCGGCATCACCGCAATCGCCATCTTCACCAGGCATTTGAAGACGCCCATGGGCACGTAGGCCGGCCGGTCGAGCGTGATCTTGATGGTCCGGGTCGCCTCGTCGAGCTCGTGGCGGACATCGTTGACCCCCATGAGGATCTTGAGGCCGTGGCGCACCGCGCCCGCTCCTGTCTCGGCTGGCGTAGAGGCCACGGTGGCGTCGATGCGAAACTTCTTGTCGTTGGACTTGATGGAGGGGACGCCTTCCTTTCCTTTGATGCGGCCCAAGCTACGCCACGGCAGCGTCCACTTGCCGAAGTCGTCTTCGATCCGCTTGGCAAAGTCGGCGTTGCAGGTATCGCACTCCCCGTAGTCGAAGAGCCAGTCATTGCCTACTTGGTCCGGGATGGCGTGGGCGAGCTTTTTGAACTTGACCTCAGGCGAGGTCCGCCCGCAGTAGCGGCAGAATTGCTTGCCCTTGTCGCCAAGGTAGACGCGTTCACTGTCCGGCCGGAAGGCGAAAAATTTGACAATGTCGTAGCGCGCTTTGAACCATTCCAGGCGCTCGACCAAGGCGTTGTGGATTTCCTCGCGGAGCTGCGCGGCGTCGGTTTCGGCAGACTGTGTCATGGCTTAGCTCGTGGAGCGCAGTCGCCCGAATGGAGTTGAGGGAGTCCCTGTCCATTCTAAGAGAGCTTCCGCAGCGCACTCGAAACAAGGCTTGTAGCCTGCAAGCTCGGTCAATGTGTCTGGAAGAACTCTCGCACCAAACGTTATCCCGCCCATCTCTTCTCCTCATGTTTTCGAATGTTCAGACGGTATCTAACAACACTTGAAGCATCTCGACCGTAGGGCCATATCGCACAGATCACCTCTAGGCCATCGCCACAACCTCCGAGTACAGATGCCGCAGATGGTGGTCCGACATGTCCAGGATTGGCTCGTACATGAACGAATTCAGGTGGATGTTCTCAGGCGTCATAAGGAGAACGCGTTGAATGACACAAAGGTTTTCGGTGTCGGCGGGGAACTGATTCTGATAGCGCTTCAACAGCGCTGGGGTCTGGTTGGCAGTGATGCTTGCAAGCCAGACTGCATCGTTGATCTTGGCCGCCATGAAGCTCTCCGCCCGCAAACGTGTAGCAATAGCCAAGACCACCTTGTTTTCGAAATTGATTCCGTCGGCGGCCTGCAGGCAGGCCGCCGCCTCGGTGGCGAGGACGTCAACGATAGTTGTCGCACCGTTGGTTGACTGTCCGGTGATCCCAAAAAGGTTGATGTAAATCGCATCGAGCTCTGCAACAGTTATTTGCGCCGTGTCCGCTTTCCAGTGAAGCAGCGACGTCAAGCATAGGTAGTCGGTGTCGTTCACACCTTTCGTGTATTCAATGAGATTGCGCATGAAGGGGATGCAGCAAATCTTCTTCCGGTCTTCCTTGAAGAAGCCCGGCTTCCAGACATTGCTGAAGACGTTGCGCACACCTTGGGCCGCTTCGAGTGTGACTCCAGCGGATGTCTTCGAAACCATGAAGCAGTTCTTCCGTGAAACAAGGTTTCGGCTCTCGATGGTTCGATAGAAGTCGAAGTTGTGGGTGAGGATGAGCAACTTGAAGTGCTGATCCTCCGCTAGGTCGGAGAGGTATTGGATGATGGCGTACTTGTTTTTGTAGTCGAACGAGTCGGCAATGTCGTCAACGATGAGTAGGGTCTCCTGGCCGGCGGAGCGACGCATCTCAATGTCAAAGAGCATGTTTAAGACGTGAAACGCCTTCTTCTCGCCGGTGCTGAGCGTCTGCAACAAGGCATCGCGCTCAACCGGGGCATGGTCGTTTCCATCTTTGAACACGAAGCCCAGGCGCGGTGCAGTGTCTTTGCCAAGTACGACCTGAACCTTGTTTGCCACCTCGAGATGGAACGGGACAATGAATCGGGTGTTGAAGATGTCGATGACCGCCTGCCATTGAGTGTGCTCTTGAGCGGCCTGCGCCTCAATCTCTGCTGATCGCACGGCTGCTTGATCTACCTTGCTAAGGAGGTCGGCACACATAGCGTGATTCACTTTGAGGTATGCCATCCAAAGCTTCTTCTTGAGCGCAGCCGGGTCAGCGAGCTCCGGCAGCAGCTCTTCGTGACTCTGCAGGTAGGCCTCGAATTCACGGAGCTGAGCGTTCTTCTGTATCTGCTTCTCAAGCGCTTCGTACTTTGTGCGAAGTGCCGCATCTTCAGATATTTTGGCTCGCTCCGCGTCAATAAGCGCTTGGAGTTCAGCCTCAGAGGTAATTTCCTGCTTCTCGTCCCCATTGAGGCTCACAGAATGCTTGGCTTTGAAAAAGCCGCTGCTCTTCAGCTCTTTTGCCACGTTGGTGGCCTCGTAATAGTTGAAGCCGCCTTTCCTGAAGTATTTAGACGCAGCGAGCAGCTCGTTGTACTTTTTTGTGTAGTCGTCGATTGACGCCCGGAAGTCGGCATTGGCTAGGAACGCTACGACCCGTTCGTCGTTCATGACGTCGTATGGCACATCCTTAAGGACTGGCTCCCAGTCCTTATCCAGCTCGTCCTTCAGGCTCGCCAGCGCTGCGTCGAACTCCCCTCCGGAGGGCATAAAAGTTGACAAAACCTCGCGGTCCACCGGGCGCTTGGTTTTAGCTGTCGTCTTGAGCGCGCTCACCAAAGCAGAGCGCGCAGACGTGACTCCCGCGTGCAGGGCTTCGTACTCCTGCCGGAGCGCTGCATTTACCAGTAGGGTCGCGGTACCGTCACCTTTGCTTGCGAACTCCTCGTAAGGCCTTAGGACGATCACATCGCCGGCAGGAAGGTCGACGTTGTTTTCGTTCTGGACTACGCGCGTTGTGGCTCGGTGCGGGAAGATCCGATCACGCGATTGCTTGCCGTCCGCGATGTCTTGAAAGGTGTTGGCCAACGAACTTTTCATCGCACCGTTGGGCGCGTAGATGGCAACCGCGGAAGTGCCTGCGAATTCCAATACCACGTCGAGCTTTCGAATGCCATAGCAATGCTCGAGCTGAAGTTTCAGCTTATTCATCTTCTCTCCCTTTACAGCAGTCGTATCCTACTTCGTATTTACGGAAAGGATGTGGCGTTGATTGCCCGCGATTCAGCTACCTTGATGCTAGCGCGATCAACCGTGAAATCATTTCCGCACGCCGAGTGCCCTGCGCCGTAGCCAGCCGTTGAATGTCCGGGCATGACATCAGCAGCTGCTCAAGTTGCCAGCCGCGATTGCCTCAGATCAGACTTGAAGCGTCGTTCGACGTTTCAAGTGCTGCTTAGCAGCGAAGGCAGGCGGTCAGACTAGTGTTTAGGTTCCCAGGTAGTTGCTGCTGGGCAGCATCAGATGGTTAACAATCGCGAGGTAAAACCTGAGGAGGGGAATGTGAGCGATTGGGAATTTCTGTATGAGATGCACGACCGTGGTTATAGCGCTGCGGACATTGCTGATGCTGCGGGCTCTGGCGCAGCGCCCTGGGAGTGGGCGCAAATCGATAGAGAATGGGCTAAAGCGCAGCTTGACGGCGAGCCAAAGGAGGATGCCAACTCAATCGCAGCTGCCGGCAGCAGAGAGGGTTTTCCGTTCAGCATCCTTGAGCAGACAGAAATTTTCCGAGATCTGGTTGACTGTGCGGCACGTCATTTCGAAAACACTGGCCGATACCTGCAGGTCTGGGGCGAACTCGGAGAAATTTACGCGGAAATCAAGTTTGGGCTTCGCCGGCATGCGACACACACGCCCGGGTCAGACGGTACGATTGACGGCAAGCTTGTTGAGGTGAAGACGATCTCGCCCGAAAAAACCAACGACTTCGTATTGGTCAAGAGCCAGGGCAAGTTTGAGCAGTTGCTTATCGTCCGCATTGATCGGGATTTCCAGTTCCGCAGCAAACTTATCGACCGTGGCGACTTGAATGGTGGCACGGGCAAGCATCTCCGCGGGCGGTTTGAATAGTGCGAGGGCAAAGGGGCATGAGCAAGCGGATGCGAGAGCAGATCGAATAGCGGCTTAATGTCGCGAAGAGCCGGGCGCCTCGGCGGGAAGGAGTCGCTCGGCACCTCGTGCGGCACCTCGCTGTCGAGTGGCCACTGCTGAAGGTGCTGCGGTCGGTCGCCTCGCAGGATGACGAATGGCAGGTTCCGGCGGCGGCTGTCATTGAGCTGCAAAACCTGGCCGACTGCTGTCAGCCTTCATGCGACCTTCGATTTTTTTAAGTTCGGCTGTGCAGCGGTTGCAACCATTGATGCTGCCCCGTGAGTTCACGGTTTGGGCTTCACAGCTGCATCCTTGCGGCTCAATGAACCCTCAGCACCTCAAACCGCTGTCGGACTGGAGCGACTCGTATCGAGACCTCATCACCCTCGCATTTACCCAGCATTGCCCTGCCCAAAGGGGATTCGCTGCTGATGACCTGAACGAGCTGAGCGCCGCTGACCAACTTCATGCTACCCCCCTCCGGGCCGAGGAAGAGCTGTTGCTGCTTGTCGTCGGAATCGACCAGGCAGACCAGCGCGCCGAGCTGTATACCTATGCTGGCGTCGTAGGGGCTCGGGCGGAATTGGCGCCAATGGGCCATCGCCTGGCTTATGGCTGCGGCGCGACGAGCTTGGCCGGTGGCCAGGTAGGCGGCTTCGAGTCCCAAAGTGTCGTATTTGTTTTCAGCGATGTTTTCTTCGTGAGTCGCCGTTTCATGGGCCGCCCGCATTGCCTGTTCGGCTTGCAGCAGGTCTTCGGCGAGCCGTTCCAGCACCTGCTGCTGCAGCAAGAATTTATCCATGATGAAAGATCGGTATCTCGAACAAGCGGGGGTGGGCCATGATTATGAAGGGCTCCATCAGCCTTCCTTCTGTTGGCCGCAGGTCAACTTCAGCTATGGGTGGGGTTCCGCCGGTGGACAGGAGCAGCAGAAGTCATCCGAGGGCCGATAGGTAGGCTGCGCTGCGCGAGTGACCGGTTGAATCCGCCGTTGTGCAGCGGTCATCCGCCTTGTTGAAGGTCTTGCGACGGGTTTCGGTTCGGGCTGCCGTTCAGCTGCCGACTCTTAGCGGCTGCATACAGCCTTCATGCGAACTTCGATCATTTCAAGTTCGGCTGTGCCGCGGTTGAGGTCGGTGTCGAACGCGACGTGAACTCTTGCTCTGCACCTGTAAGCGGCCACGGGGGACATGGGGCATTGCAGGCGCAATGATCGGGTTAAAGGGTTCCGCCGGCATTGGGGCCATGCCCCTGCGGATATGTATTCTGGCGACCATGACTCTCGACTGCGAACAGGTGCTCTCGCACCCTCAACATTTTTCAAGGACTGGTCTATTTGGCCTCGGTCGAGTGGTCTGAACTTCACTCGCTTCGTTTGAACCTCCTCTGGACTGCCCAAAACCAACGGGCAGCGGTCCCGGCTCAGTCCATCAAACCCGGAGCGCCCTTGGCGATCAAACGCGACCATGACACACACATGGTGGCAAAAGCCTCTGCGGCGGCCGTGGGCGCAAGCTGTCTGGGGCGCATAAGAAACGTTTCGTAGCCCGGCGCGCGTTCGACCAGCGCCAACGACGCCACAGGCCGCCCGATCAAGCTCCTCTGCACGATGCTCTGCGGGATGAGTGCCAACCAGTCGGTCCCGCTGAGCAAAGCGGCCACCTCGGTGAAGGTTTCGCAGGTGGCCGCCACGCGCGGCGGCGGCAGGCCTTGCTCGTCGAAAAACCGGGTCACGGTGCCGCCTGGCCCGCCGGGACTGCCCATCAACACCCAGTCGGCATTTTGCAGCTCGGCCAATTGCCTGGCTCCCGCCAAGGGGTGGCCCTCGCGCCCCACCACCGTGAGCAGGCTTCGAAAGAGCCGGGTGCGAACCTGTCCAGGCCATTCGGCCCCATCGGGCAGCGCCACCAACGCCATGTCGAGCAATCCTTGTTGCAGCGCAGGGCGGATGCGCTCGTGCAAGCCCGAGGTCAGATGCAGGCTCACGTTGGGGAAGCGCGCGCGAAAGTCGGGCACCACGCGGGCCAACAACAGCGCGGTTGCCGTGGGACCGACCCCCACGTGCAATTCCCCCGCCGCGTCGTCCGCGCTGGTCGCCTCTTCCATCGCGCGGTGCGTTTCGCGCTCGATCAGCTGCGCACGCGGCAACAGCCGTTGCCCGGCCGCCGTCAGCGTTGCCCCACGCAAAGAGCGTTGAAGCAAGGTTTGGCCCAGCGAACGCTCAAGCGCTTGAATGGCGGTGGTCAGGCCCGCCTGCGATATGGCCAGGCGGCGGGCAGCGCCTCGAAAACTGCCTTCTTCGACCACCGCCAGGAAGGCGCGCAATTGCTGGAGCGTCATCGGAATCTTTTTGATCGGTTAAAGCGATCACTATAAGCAATTGTTCACTTCCAATGAACGCCTCAAACCCCTAATGTTGGGGCCACCGTGTAGCCCATCCTGAGTCCCCACCTGCCATGCGCCTTTTCTCCTACCGCGACCGACCTGTTCACCTGGGCCCCTACCCGCTGGAGCGGCTGACCCGCTCCGCAACGGCGCCCGACCTGAGTGCCCTGCCCGTCATGCAGGCGCTGCACTATGAGCATGCAGATCCCGAGTCGCTGGTACACGCCATGTCGCGCTACGCGGCGATGTTTGACCTGGTGCGCGACGGACCACGCAATGCGGAACCGGGCGAAGTGCCCGAGGGGATGGAAGAGCGCGCCCACCACCTGAAGGCCGCTGGCTATTACTTCGACGCATCCATGGTGGCCACCTGTGCCCTGCCCCAAGAAGCGCTGCTGGCCACCCCGATCCGCAACCCCAAGGTGCAGGCGCTGGGCGAGGAACTGGAGCGCAACCAGCCCACCAGTTTCGCGGCCGGCATGGACATGATTCTGGCCGACGTGCTGGAGTCCGCGCGCACCGTGCACGGCCCCGTGTCGCACCACAGCCATGCCCTGCTGATCCTGGTGGAGTACCCGCGCGACCCGCGCCCCGATGAACCCGGCACCGACTGGATCGGGGATACGCAGGCCCACCGTGCGGCCTTGCTGTCTTCGCAAACGGCGGTGTTGTTGTCGACCTACTTGCGCCTGCTGGGCTTCGAAGCGCGCGCGCACAGCGCCAGTTGCAGCGATGTCGACCTGCCTCGCCTCGCGGTGGCGGCGGGCCTGACCTTGCCGGATGGCACCAACCCTTACCTGGGCAAGCGCTACGGGCTGGCGGCTGTGACCACCGATTTCGCCATGGCGCCGGATCAGGCGCTCGCCCCTCAACAAGACCGCAAGCGCAGCCACGGCCCCGCCTGGTGGCTGGGCAAAGGCACCTTGAAAAACAGCGGCAACCATGTGGCCTACGCCCAGCGCGAATTCAAAGACGGCGCCTACCCTTTTGAGACCACCAAACGCCAGCCGCAACCCACCACCTTCATCGACCACGATCGGGTGCCGCGCTTTCCCAAGCGCGCCGACTTCTTCGCCCGCGCCCTGTTCGGCGATCTCGGCAAGAGCGTGCAGGACAACGCGAAGAACGCCTACTACGTGATGAAGAGCCCGATCGGCGCCTGCGCGCGTCGCGCTCTCGGCGCCTTGCTGCTGCTGCAGTTTGGCGAAGCGCGCGGGCCCATTTCAAAAAACACGGCCGACCCCGAGCGCAACGCCAACAACCTCAAGGCCGCGTCGTACTACCTGGGCGTGGATGCCGTGGGGTTGTGTGCGGTGCCCGAATGGGCCTACTACTCGCACGACTCTGGCGGCAACCCGCTGCCGGCCTACCACGCCAACGCCGTCAACCTGCTGCTCGATCAAGGCCATGAAACCATGGACGGCGCCAGCGGCGACGACTGGATCGGCGTGGCGCAGAGCATGCGCGCTTACCTGCGGTTTTCGCTGTTGGGCGGCGTCATTGGCGAGCAGGTGCGCCGCCTGGGCTACAGCGCTCGCGTACACACCGTGCTGGATGGCGATGTGCTGCAGCCGCCGCTGCTGCTGCTCTCTGGCCTGGGCGAAGTCAGCCGCATCGGCGAGGTCATCCTCAACCCCTTCCTGGGCCCGCGCCTGAAGAGCGGCAGCGTCACCACCGACCTGCCCATGACGGCCGATCTGCCGATCGACTTTGGCTTGCAGCGCTTTTGCGAAGGTTGCAACAAATGCGCCCGGGAGTGCCCATCGGGCGCCATCAGCGCAGGCCCCAAGCTGATGTACAACGGCTACGAAATCTGGAAGAGCGACGCCGAAAAATGCTCGCGCTACCGCATCACCAATGCCGCCGGCGCCATGTGTGGCCGGTGCATGAAGACCTGCCCCTGGAATCTCGAAGGCCTGCTGGCCGACAGCCTGTGGCGCCAGGTGGCGATGAAGCTGCCCGCTGCGGCCCCCTTGCTCGCCAGGCTCGATGACCAGCTCGATCGCGGCAGCATCAACCCGGTCAAAACCTGGTGGTGGAACATCGAGCTCGACCGCGCCACCGGCGGCTATGTGCAGGCGGCCCAGACCAACCGGCGCACCTTGCAAAAAGACCTGAAGCTGAAATACGAAGACCAGAGCCTGGCCGTCTACCCGGCCGACAAAATGCCGCCGCCTTTCCCCGTGCCTTTCCCTGCCAACCGGGAAGAAGGCATTGAACGCTACCGCTCGATGCTCACCCCCGAGCAGTACAAGCAGCGGCTGGCCGCTGGGCAAACCGAAGGCCTTGCCCCCGGCCCCGCGCCGCTGACCGGCGAGCCGCCGGTCTTCCCGGTGAAGCTGGTGCGCCGCGAAGAGATGGCCCTGGGCGTGGCGAAATACGAGTTCGCTTCGCTTGATGGCCAGCCACTGCCGGCCTTCGAAGCCGGCGCCCACATCGACGTGGTGATTGCGCCGGAATACCAGCGGCAATACAGCCTGGCCGGCGATCCGGCGGACGCCAGCAAATACGTGCTGGGCGTGCTCAACGAACCCGGCGCTGCCCAGGGCGGCACTGGGCGGGGCGGCTCAGCGCTCATGCACCGGGCCTTTCGCGAAGGTCGCAAGGTCTTCATCACCAAGCCATCGAACCACTTCCCTCTGTTTGAAGACGCCAGCCACAGCTTCTTGTTCGCAGGCGGCATCGGTGTCACGCCCATGATCGCCATGGCGCACCGGCTGCACGCATTGGGCAAACCGTTTGACTTCCATTACAGCGCCGCCAGCCGCAAGACCGCCGGCTTCCTGAACGACCTGGCCTCATTTCCCTGGGCCGACCGGGTGGCGTTCCACATCAAGGACGAAGGCGGCCGGGCCGACCTGGCCTCGCTGATCCCCGCCTACCGCGCCGACATGCATGTTTACACCTGCGGCGCGCCACGCTACATGGACGGGGTGTTCGCTGCGGCCACCGCCGCGGGCTGGCCTGAAGACGGCATGCACCGCGAATACTTCAATGTGCCCGAAGCCGAAGCCTGGGTAGACCTTCCCTTCAAGCTCAAGCTCAAGCGCTCAGGCCGCACATTCGACGTGCCCGCCGACAAAAAAGCCACCGAAGTGTTGGCAGCTGCCGGGTTTGCCATCGATGTGAAATGCAGTGACGGCCTGTGCGGCGTCTGCGCCACCGGCTACGACGCAACCCTGTCGGGCGAGGTTGAACACCGGGACTTTGTATTGAGCAAAAAAGACCGTCAACACAAAGTCATCCTGTGCTGCTCGCGGCCGCTGAAAGCGGACGCCGAGCTGGTGCTGGACTTGTAGCGACTCCCCCTTCCCGACTCCTTCACCGCTCCCGGCGTCTCCCCTGGTCGGGCAGGCATCCTGTCTCTATTCCTGGACTTCACCGCCCGCCTAAACAACTTCCGACGTCCCGTGCACTGCCCATGGTTCGCAGAAACGGTCTTTGACTGTCCATGGAAATCACTGCCATTGGATCGGCAGCAGCCCAGATTTCGGCTTTCAACACCACAGCCAGAAGGTGCTTGGCGGCCGGGTCTTCGAGCGTTTTGCGCTTACCGTAATTGAGTTTGACGCGAACCCGGCAGTCAAGCGGCGGTTCCCCGTCAAATTGGCTCTCTTAGGCGGTATTGACGCAGTGCTGTGGCCGGACTCCAGCCCCGCCCATCGGCCCGTTTGGAACCACCTGGACTGTCCCTTGAGCCGGACGCCCGGCCCACACGCGACCCATGGTGCGCTTGTGCGTGCCCGCACGGGGTGTTGAACACCGCCCCTCCCCGCCCTTGCATGGATCCGCGGCTTGATGCATTCAAACCGGATCGAAGGCGCACACCCTTCCCAAGCACTCTGCGCGCATCCCCCATTGGCGATTGCCCACGCATCCTAGGGAAATCACCCATGCTCGCGATCAAAACATTTGTTAACGTATACATTAATGAATCCACAGATCACATCCATCCAGCCATCCGGGCTCGGCACCGAGCTCACCGCCGTGGGCGTTGCGCTGACCCGCCCCGAGTGCGTGCTGGCCACCCGATCGGGTGCGCTGTACACAGCCGACTGGCGTGGCGGTGTTTGCCAGATCGCGCCCGACGGTACCGAAACCCTGTTCACCGGCACCATGCCCGACGGCCTCACCGCGCGACCCAACGGCATCGCCCTCCTGGCCGACGGCAGCTTTCTGATGGCGCAACTGGGCGACAACGATGGCGGCGTGTACCGCCTGACCCGCGAGGGTCAAATTGCGCCCTGGTTGATGCAGGCGGACGGCATGGACCTGCCCCCGAGCAACTACGTGGTGCAAGACGCCGCTGGCCGCACCTGGATCACGGTCAGCACCCGCCTGACCCCCCGCGCCGCCGCTTACCGGGGCGATGTGGCCGATGGCTTCATCGTTTGCGTGCAAGCCGACGGCAGCGCATCCATCGTGGCCGATGGCCTGGGCTACACCAACGAAGTGGCCCTGCATCCTGGCGGGCAATGGCTGTACGTGAACGAAACCTTCGGGCGACGGCTGTCGCGCTTTCCGGTAGCGGCCAATGGCGCGCTGGGCGAGCGCGAAACCGTGACCGAATTTGGCGCGGGCACCTTCCCCGATGGCCTGGCGTTTGACGAAGACGGTTTCGCCTGGATCGTGAGCATCGTCAGCAACCGGCTCATCCGCGTGGCACCCGATGGCGCTCAACAACGCTTCCTCGAAGACAACGAGCCCGAGCACCTGGCGTGGGTGGAAGAGGCATTCCAAAGCGCCACCATGGGGCGCCCTCATCTCGACGGCATCCGCAGCCAACGCCTGCGCAACATCTCCAGCATCGCCTTTGCCGGCCCCGACCGCCGCACCGGCGTCCTGGGCTGTTTGCTCGGCAACCGCCTTGAAACCTTGACCATGCCCGCTGCGGGCGTGGCGCCTTTCCACTGGAATTTTTCATGACCCAACCCAACCCATCCGCCTCCATGGTGGACACCGCCTACGAGATGATCCGGCGCCGCATTCTCGACAACGTGTGGCCTCCAGGCCACCGTGCGCTGGAGCAAGAAGTGGCGCTCGCGCTGGGCATGAGCCGCACACCGGTTCGCGAGGCGCTGGTGCGCCTGGAAAACGATGGTTTGGTGGAGGTGGTGCCGCGCCATGGCGTGCGCGTCTTGCCGGTTTCGCCCACCGACATGCGCGAGATTTACGAAATTTTGACCGCCCTGGAATGCATGGCCGCTGAAATAGTCGCCCGCCGCAAACCCAGCGACGCCGAACTGCAGCCTTTGATCCAGGCCACGGCCGACATGGATCAGGCCCTCGCGGAAGACAACCTCAATGCCTGGGCCGCCGCGGACGAACGCTTTCACGCAGCACTGATCGAGCTCTCAGGCAACCGCCAGCTCGCCGCCACGGTCTGGAACTACTGGGACCGTGCCCACCGCGCCCGCATGTTCAGTTTGCGCCTGCGGCCCAAGCCTGTGAATTCGACCCAGGAGCACACGGCACTGGTAGACCGCCTGCGCGATGGCGACGCCGCCGGCGCAGCCCAGGTCAACCGCGAACACCGCGAACGCGCCAGCCGCGAGCTGCTGGTGATTTTTGAGCAATTCAAGCTCGCCCAGATGTAACCCCAAGCACCATGAAACAACTCTCTATTGCGGTATTGCCCGGCGATGGCATCGGTCCCGAAGTCATGGAAAGCGCCTTGCAAATCCTTGAGGCGGTTGGCCAGCGCATCGATCGGCAGTTCGTGACACAGCACCACCCCGCTGGCGCGCAAAACTATGTGGACACGGGTGAGGCGCTGCCCGAATCCACGCTGGCGGCCTGCCGCGCCGCCGATGCCATTCTGTTTGGCGCCATGGGCTTGCCCCATGTGCGCGGCGCCGACGGCACGGAGGTCATTCCCCAACTCGACATCCGCTTCGCGCTCGACCTCTATGCCGGTGTGCGTCCGGTGCGCACCTGGCCGGGCTTGCCTGTGCCCTTGTCAGACCCGCGCGCCACGGCCATCGACCTGGTGTTGGTGCGCGAAAACACCGAAGGTCTCTTCTATGCCCGCGGTCGCGGCGTTGTAGAAGCCGATGCCGTGTTCGACACGCAAAAAATCAGCCGCGCAGGCACCACGCGCATCGTCGATTTCGCATTGAAACTCGCCGAAGACCGGGCCAGACTCGGCAAGCCCGGCAAGGTCACCAACGTGGACAAAGCCAACGTCTTTGCTTCGATGGCCTTCTGGCGCCAGATCTTCGAGGAGCGCGCCAGGCTGCACCCCGGCGTCAAAACCGAAAACGCCTATGTGGATGCCATGGCGCTCAACCTGGTGCTCAAGCCCTGGCAGTACGACGTGCTGGTCACCGAGAACATGTTCGGCGACATTCTGTCCGACCTCATCGCCTCGCTCGTCGGTGGCATGGGCATGGCGCCATCGGGCGACATCGGCGATCACCACGGCCTGTTCCAACCCGCCCACGGCACCGCCCCCGACATTGCCGGCCAGGGCATCGCCAACCCGACCGCGATGATCCTGTCGGCCGCCATGATGCTCGACTGGCTGGCGATTCGGCAACAGGACGCCGCGCTCGCCGTGGGCGCACGCGTCATCGAGACCGCGGTGCAATCCGCCTTCGTCAGCCAGGCCGTCCGGCCACGGGAATTCGGCGGCAACAGCGGCACGGCCGACATCACCCGCGCGGTGCTGGAGCGGCTGTGAACCGGCGCATCGCCGTCGTTGGCGCAGGCTACTTTGCACAATTCCATCTGCAGGGCTGGCAAGCGGCGGGTGCCACGGTGGTGGCACTGTGCGACACCGACATCGACAAAGCCCGGGCGATGGCCGAGCGGTTTGGGATTGCCGAGGTGTTCAGCGACGCCACCGCCATGATCGAAGCACTGAGCCCCGACGTGGTCGATGTCGTGCTGCCGCCCAGTGCACAAGCCCCGGTGGTGCGCGCCGCACTGGCCAAGGGCATTGCCACCGTTTGCCAGAAGCCCTTCGGCATTGATCTGGCCGAGGCAGAGGCCTTGACGGCCGAAGCAGAGCACAGGAACACGCCTTTCGTGATCCACGAAAACTTCCGCTTCAGCCCCTGGTTTCGGGAATGCAAGCGTTTGATTGACGCGGGTCATTTTGGCCGCGTGCATGGCATCACGTTTCGGCTGCGCACCGGCGATGGCCAAGGCCCGAATGCCTACCTCGACCGCCAGCCCTATTTCCAGCAGATGCCGCGCTTGCTCGTTCGGGAAACCGGCGTGCACTACGTGGACACCTTCCGCTTCCTCATGGGCGACGTGCTGGCGGTGACAGCCCACTTGCGCCAGCTCAACCCCCACATCAAGGGAGAAGACGCTGCGCTGGTGATCTTCGAATTCGCCGAACAACGCCAGGGCCTGTTTGACGGCAACCGCCTCAACGACCACCCCGCCGACAACCCGCGCACCACCATGGGCGAAATGTGGCTCGAAGGGGAACGCGGCGTGATGCGGCTGGACGGCAACGCCCTGCTCTGGTGGAAGCCCCACCAAGGGGCCGAAACCCGGCACGCCTACGAAGGCACCACCGAAGGGCCGTTTGGCGGCGCGTGCACCGCATTGCAGGCCCATGTACTGGCCCATTTGAACAGCGGCTCCCCGCTGGAAAACAGCGCCCGGGACTACCTGGAGATCTTGCGCATCCAGGAAGCCATCTATCACTCACACGCCAGTGGACGCAGGGTCTTGCTGGCGGACTTCCAACCCCAAGACCCCGCAAACTGAAGGAGACAACATGAAAACGATTCGCTACACATTGATGGCGGCCGCGGCAACACTGACCATCACTGCAGCCCAGGCTCAAACCGTGCTGAAGTTCAGCCACACCGACCAGCAATCCGGCGCGCGCCAGGCCGCCGCCGAGGTCTTTGCCAAGAAGGTGGAGGAGCTCACCCAGGGCCGTTACGTGGTGCGCACGTTCTGCTGCAGCCAGTTGGGCAACGACCCCAAGAACATCGAGCAGCTCGCCCTCGGCGGCATCGATTTCACGGTCTCCGCCACCGGCTCCTATGCGACCCATCTTCCCACCCTCAACCTGACCATGTTGCCCTTCCTGGTGGACAACTACCAGCAAGGCTGGAAGCTGTATGACGAGAGCAAATGGCTCAAGGCCCAGTTCGACAAGGCGCCCGAAAAAGGCTTTCGTTTCCTGTCCACCTGGGAAGCCGGATTCCGCAGCATGACCACCAAAGAGCCGCTGAACTCCCCGGCCGACGCCAAGGGCAAAAAGCTGCGCACCTTCCCGAATGAAATGATGCGCTGGACGCTGGAGGCCATGGGCTTCAACATCCAGATCATGCCCCTGCCCGAGGTCTACCTCGCGATCCAGCAAGGTGCAGTGTCAGGCCAGGAAAACCCGGTCGACACCATCTACTCGAACAAGTTCTATGAGGTGGCGCCCAACGTCACCCTGACCAACCACGTCTACAGCCCGATCCCCCTGGCGGTCAGCGAAAAGACCTGGCAGAAATTCTCGGAGGCCGACCGCAAGGCCGTGACCGAAGCGGCGCAGATCGCCGCCACCTTCAGCCGCGAGCTGATCTCGGGCAATGACGCCAAACAGCTGGCTGAAATGACCAAGAAGGGCGCCAAAGTCAACGCCAAGCCCGATGTGGAAGCCTTCCGCAAGGCGGTGCAGCCGGTGTATGGCCAGGCACGCGAAAAATTTGGTGCCGATGTTGACGCCTTCCTCAAAGACGCCGAAATGGTGCGCGCCAGCACCAAGTAAACCGCCATGACACACGCCCCCCTGCTCGGCCCACAGGCCCCAGCACCTTTGCCTCTTCGCCTGCTCGGCCGCCTGGTCGACTGGACGGTGATCGTCATCGGCGCAACGATGGCCACGATGGTGTTTTTCAACGTCAGCCTGCACATCATCAACAAGGATCTGGCCTGGGTCACGGAGTTCGGTGAACTGCTGCTGGTCTGGGTCACTTTCCTGGGGGGCGCGTGTGCCGTGCAGAGGGGCTCTCACATGAGCATCACCGAGTTCATCGACAAGCTCAATCCGGCGCAACGCCGGTGGGCCGATGCGGTGGTGCAAGGCATTTGCCTGGGCATGCTGGTGGTGCTCACCTATTACGGCTGGAACCTGGTCGAAGCCAACTGGGGCAACCAGCTCACCGTGCTCGGATGGCCCGTGGCCATCCAGTACATGGGCATGGCCGTGGGCAGCAGCCTGATGCTGGTCTTCATGTGCTGGGACCTCTGGCAAATCCTGGCGGGCGTGCCCCGCGACCAACGCTACCCCGCTTCGGAGTAACCCCATGCTGGCTCTCACACTCTTTGGCGTCTTCTTCCTGATCGCGCTGGCAGGGGTTCCCCTGCTCTTCTCCATCCTCGTGACCACCGTGGGCATCATCTGGGCCCAGAACCTCGGTCACCCGATGGAGACCATTTTCCTGTCCTTCATTGCCGGCGTGGAGCCCTTCATCTTGCTGGCGGTGCCGCTGTTTGTCTTCGCCGGCGAATTGCTGGCTCAAGGCGGCGTGGGCAAACGCATCGTCGAATTCGCCCGTGTGCTGTTCGGCTGGTTGCCTGGCGGTCTCGGCGTGGTCACGGTGATCAGTTGCACCATGTTCGGCGGTGTCTCGGGTTCGGCCATTGCCGACACGGCCGCCATCGGTTCGCTGGTGATCCCCTCCATGATTGCGCGGGGGTATTCACGCGGCTTTGCGGCGGCCCTGCTGGCCGTGGCGGGCACGATCGCCCTGCTGATGCCGCTGTCGATTCCCTTCCTGATCTACGCCTTCATCTCGGGCGTGTCCATGCGAACCCTTTCGATGGCCGGCCTGTTGCCCGCCATTGCCTCGGCCATTGCACTGATTGTGGTGTGCATGTGGCACGGCAAAAAATCGGGTTGTGACACCGGTGAAGACCGCTCAACGCCGAAGGAAATCTGGACCGCCACCCGCGACGCCGGCCCCGCGCTGCTGATGCCCATCATCATCATCGGCGGCATCTGGACCGGTGTGTTCACCCCGAGCGAATCCGCTGCCATCGCGGTGTTCTACGGTCTGATCGTGTCGCTGTTCTATTACAAAGACCTGTCCTGGCGCCGCATCCCCCAGCTGCTGCTCAATGCGTTCATCACCAGTGCCACCGTCATGCTCGTGATCGGCGCCACCGGCGCCATGGCCTGGCTCATCACGGTGGAACAGGTGGCGGTGCAAATGGCCGCGTGGATTCAGGTGGTGGCCACCGAACCCTGGATGTTCCTGATGCTGTTCAACATCTGCCTGCTGCTGCTCGGCATCTTCATCGAGCCGCTGCCTGCCATGCTGTTATCGGCACCGCTGTTCCTGCCCCTGGCCAAGCACTTTGAAATGGACATGGTGCACATCGGCGTGGTGATGACCGCCAACCTCGCCATTGCGCTGTACACACCGCCGGTGGGGGGCACGCTGTTCGTGGCAGCCAAACTGGCCAAAGCCGGCATCGGGGAAATCACCCGGCACCTGTGGCCGCTGATGGCTGCGACCGTGTCCGTGGTTCTGCTGATCACCTACATCCCCGCGTTGTCCACCTGGTTGCCGCGTTTCATCCTGTCGCTGTCCAACTGACCCGAGGGGGCACGCAGCCCTCCATTTTTGACATGAATGCCCACAATGCAAGCCTTGGTTGTTGAATTCCGAATCTATGCACCCCACATCGATGCCTTCGCGAAAGCGATTGTCGAGAACGCCCGCGCATCGCGTGAAGGCGAACCCGGCTGCAGGCAGTTTGATGTGTGCCGCGACCCGAGCGACCCCTCTGTGTTCTTTCTGTACGAGCTGTACGACGACGAAGCCGCGGTTCAAGCGCATCTGCAATCGCCGCATTTCCTGCAGATGAATGCCGCGACAGAGGATTGGGTCAGCGCCAAGACCGTGTGGCGCCGGGAACGGATCGCGCCATGATCCTGGGTTGCATCGCCGACGATTTCACCGGCGCCACCGACCTGGCCAGCAACCTGGTGCTGGCTGGCATGCGCGTGGTGCAAACCATAGGCATTCCGGCCAAAGCCGTGCCCGATGCCGACGCCGTGGTGATCGCGCTCAAATCGCGCACCGCGCCGGTGGGGGAAGCGGTAGAAGCCTCTCTTCAGGCCGCGCGCTGGCTGAAAGAGCACGGCGCGCAGCGCATCTACTTCAAGGTGTGTTCGACCTTCGACTCCACTCCGCAGGGCAACATCGGCCCGGTGGCCGAGGCGCTGGCCGATTTTCTCGAGGCCCCTTTTGTACCGGTCACCCCGGCTTTCCCGGCCAATGGCCGCACCGTGTTTCAGGGCCACCTGTTTGTCGGCCAGCAATTGCTGAGCGACAGCTCCATGCGCCACCACCCCCTGACGCCCATGACCGAATCGAATCTGGTCACGGTGTTGCAAGACCAGCTTCAAAACCGCCAGGCGGGGCTGATCGCCCACCACGACGTCAGCCGGGGCCCGGCAGCGCTCCAGCAGCGTGCAGCCCATCTGGTAACCCAAGGGCAGACCATGGGCATCGTGGACACGGTAGACCAGGCTTCGCTGGCGGTACTCGCGTCGACCATCGCCGCCCAGAACTGGCCCCTCATGGTGGCCGGATCGGGCCTTGCCCTGTCATTGCCTGCCGCACTGGGCTGCGAAGTCCATGCCCATGCGCAGAGCCTGCCCGAAGTGCATGGCGCTGCCGCCATCGTGTCGGGCAGTTGCTCGGCGATGACCAACGCCCAGGTGGCCGCGTTCATCGCTGCGGGCGGCGAGGCTTTTCCGATCGATGCCTTGCGCCTGGGCGATGGGCATTCACTGGTTGAGGAAGCCCTGACCTGGGCCGCCCCGCGCCTCGGCCACCAACCGGTCCTGGTTTACGCCACCGCCTCTCCCGAGACGGTTCGAACCGTTCAACAGGCCATGGGTGAAATGGCTGCGGGCGAACGGGTGGAGCAGGCTCTCAGCCAGATCGCGGTCGGGCTGGTCGGGCTGGGTGTGCGCCGCCTGGTTGTCGCGGGTGGTGAAACGTCTGGCGCCTGCGTCAAGGCGCTGGGAACAGAGACGCTGCGCATCGGCCCACAAATCGACCCCGGCGTGCCGTGGTGCCATGCCGAACCTGCTGGCCTGAAAATCGCGCTCAAATCGGGCAACTTCGGCTCCACCGATTTTTTCCACAAGGCATTCGACATCCCATGAGCGACGAAACGCGGCTGCGAGAAGCCATTTGCGAAACCGGGCGCAGCCTGCACGCGCGGGGTTATGTGCATTCCAGCGCGGGCAACATCAGCGCCCGCCTGGACGATGGTTTTCTCATCACACCCACCGACGCCTGCCTGGGCCAGCTCGACCCAGCCGGGCTGGCCCACGTCGGCGCCCATGGCCAGCAATCCAGCGGACTGCCGGCAAGCAAAACGCTGCAACTGCACCGTGCCATTTACGAATCCAACGAGGCGGCACGCTGTGTGCTGCACACACACAGCACCCATCTGGTGGCACTGACGCTGCGCGGTGTCTGGCATCCCGACTGCGTGCTGCCCCCGCTCACGCCCTACATGGTGATGAAGGTTGGCGAGATCCCGTTGATCCCCTACCACCTGCCGGGCGCACCCGCCGTGGCCAGACTCATCCAGCAGAAGATGCAGACCCAGACCGGCATTCGCGGTGTGTTGATCGAACGCCTCGGGCCCATGGTGTGGAGCGCCACGCCTCAGGGCGCCAGCAACGTGCTGGAAGAGTTCGAAGAAACCGCGCGCCTGTGGCTCATGAGCGCAGGCAGCACTGCCCCACTGACGACCGAACAAGTCAGGGCGCTCTGCGACCGCTTTGGAGTGGAGTGGAACCGCATGAGCGCCAAAGACTGAGAGCCCTTCCAGTCAAACCAGCTTTCAAGTTGGCGCGTTCCCTCGCCGCAAACCAGATCACTTATGGAGAGGCATGGGTCACCAGCAAGGCCCGGAAATCGTTCACATTGGTGTGGGTGGGACCTGTGAGCACCAGGTCACCCAGTGAATCGAAAAAGCTGTAAGCGTCGTTGCGAGCCAGGTAGTCACTGACCTTCAGGCCCAGCGCACCGGCACGGGCAAGGGTATCGGGCAGCACCACGGCGCCCGCATTGTCTTCCACGCCGTCGACCCCATCGGTGTCGGCCGCCAGCGCCCAAACGCTGGCTTGCCCGCTCAGGGCCTGCGCCAGGCCCATGCAAAATTCCCCGGCCCGTCCCCCGCGCCCTCTGGACCGACCTTCGGCTCCGGGGCGCACGGTGACCGTGGTTTCGCCGCCACTCAGGATCACGCAAGGCGTTTGAAAACTGCTGCGACCCAAGGCAGTCGAACGGGCCATGGCCCCGTGTACCTTGCCCACATCGCGCGACTCGCCTTCGATCTGGTCACTCAGCACGTAGGCATACAAACCCATCGCACGCGCCAACTGGGCAGCGGCATCCAGGCTTTGCTGCGGCGTCGCGATCAGGCGGGTTTGATGGCCTCTGAAACAGGACTCCCCTGGCTTGGGCGTTTCCAGGACACCGCTTTCCAGCTTCATCTGAACCACCGACGGCACCTCGATGCCATAACGCTGCAGGACCTCCAGCGCCTCGGCGCAGGTGGACGCATCGCCCACAGTGGGGCCACTGGCGATCACACTCACATCGTCGCCCGGCACATCGCTGATGGTCAGCGTGACCACGCGGGCTGGCGCGCAAGCTGCGGCCAGCCGACCGCCCTTGATGGCCGAGAGGTGCTTGCGCACCGTGTTTATCTCCAGGATGCTGGCGCCACTTTCCAGCAACTGGCGGTTGATGCGCTGCTTGTCTTCCAGCGCCAGGCCTTCACAGGGCATGGTGAGCAATGACGATCCTCCGCCCGAGATCAGGCAAAGCACGAGATCGTCTGCGGTCAGCCCCTGCGCGAGTTGCAGGACCCGCTGCGCGGCTTGTAAACCTGCGGCGTCGGGCACCGGGTGCGCGGCCTCGACCACCTCGATGCGTTGAGGCAGGCCCGCCGGGCGCGGCGGCGTGTGGTGGTAACGCGTAACGACCAGGCCAGAAAGGGGGGCCTCGGCTGGCCAGAAAGCCTCGACCGCCTGAGCCATGGCCCCGCCAGCCTTGCCTGCGCCGAGCACCAGGGTGCGCCCTTTGGGCGGCGAAGGCAGGTGGGCTTCTGTGTTGTGAAGCGGCAATGCGCGCTGCACCGCTGCGTCAAACAGCAGACACAGCAATGCGCGGGGATCATCAAGCGCAGGGATAGGAAATGACATGGTGACGAACCTGAAATGGGCGGCTTGTAGCGAGATCGATCGCCACGCCAGCAGAGGTGCTCGGCGGCTGTGGCGTTCGAAACCGAAATAACTACACACCACAGAGCTGATCATGTCAAATTTTTTTGCTCAAAACGAGCAAAATCGCTACATGCCCAACACCCTGCTCATCGACAACGCCGACTGCATCGCCACCTTCAACCACCGCGACCCGGCCTCAGGCCAGGCGTTGAAAGGCGCCAGCCTGTTTGTCAAGGACCGGCGCATCGCCTGGCTGGGGCCTGCCGCCGAGCTGCCACCGGCCCTGCGGGAAGAGGCGCATGAAGTGATTGACGCACGCGGCCACCTCGTGACGCCCGGCCTGGTGAATACCCACCACCACATGTACCAGTCCCTCACGCGGGCCATCCCTGGCGTGCAGGATGCCGAGCTGTTTTCATGGCTGCGTGGCCTCTACCCGATCTGGGCGGGGCTCACGCCAGAGATGGTGCAGGTGTCGACCCAGGTGGCTATGGCCGAGCTGCTCCTGAGCGGCTGCACCACCAGCAGCGACCACCTCTACATCTACCCCAACGGCGTGCGCCTTGAAGACAGCATCGAGGCCGCGCAAACCATCGGCATGCGCTTCATGGCGACCCGAGGCAGCATGAGCGTGGGCCAGAGCTCAGGTGGATTGCCGCCCGACAGTGTGGTGGAAAAAGAAGACGCGGTTCTGAGAGACAGCCAGCGCCTGATTGAAACCTGGCACGACGCCACTCATGGCAGCATGCTGAATGTGGCGCTGGCGCCCTGCTCCCCGTTTTCGGTCAGCCCCGATCTGATGAAGCAGAGTGCGGCACTGGCGCGCAGCTTCAAAGGCCAGGGAGTGAGGTTGCACACCCACCTCGCTGAAAACGACCACGACATCGCCTACAGCCGGGAAAAGTTCAACCAGACCCCCGCGCAGTACGCGCAGGAACTGGGCTGGCTGGGCGACGACGTGTGGCATGCCCACTGCGTCAAGCTCGACGACGAAGGCATCAGCCTCTTTGCCGCCAGCCGCACCGGCGTGGCCCACTGCCCTTGCAGCAACATGCGCCTGGCCTCGGGCATTGCGCCGGTTCGCCGCATGTTGAATGCGGGCGTGCCCGTGGGTTTGGGCGTGGACGGCAGCGCCAGCAACGATGCGGCACACATGGTCAACGAAGCACGCCAGGCCCTGTTGCTGGCCCGCGTGGGGCGGGCTCTTCAGGCGCCAGAAACACGTGATGGCAAAACCTTCTTTGGCTGCGACCTGGGCCCCGCCGAGATGACAGCCCGAGACACGCTGCACATGGCCACACGCGGCGGTGCACAGGTATTGGGGCGGCAGGATATTGGCCACCTTGCCCCGGGCATGTGCGCCGACTTCGCCTTGTTCGATTTGCGTACGCTGGGCTTTGCAGGCGGCGCGGTGCACGACCCCGTGGCCAGCCTGCTGTTTTGCGCCAGCCCGTCAGCCGCGTACACCGTGGTGAACGGTCGCGTTGTGGTGCGTGGCGGCCAGCTCACCACGGTCGATCTGGGGCCCCTGCTGGAGCGCCACAACGCCTTGGCCGTAGCGCTGGCCAGCGCCGCTCACGCCGCCTGAAGCATCCCCAAAGCGTCAGGACTTGCCAGCGGTAAAACCGCCATCCACCAAGAGGTTGGAACCGGTTACGAAACTCGATTCATCGCAGAGCAAAAACAAAGCCGCGTTGGCCACCTCTTCCGATCGCCCGAGCCGTCCGATGGGGTGCATCTGAATCAAGGCCTGACGGGTTGCATCGTCGAGCAGCGAGAGCAATGGCGTGTCGATGTAACCCGGCGCGACTGCGTTGACGCGAACACCCTTGCTGGCCGACTCCAGGGCCAACGTGCGTGTGAGGTTGACCACGCCACCCTTGGCCGCCGAATAGGCCGCCGTCATGCTTTGACCGAACACGCCCAGGATAGACGCGCAGTTCACCAGGCTGCCGCTGCCCTGGCTGTACATCTGGTGCAGCGAAGCCCGCGCCACGCGAAACACACCCATCAGGTTGATATCGACAATATGCAGAAACTCTTCGTCCGGATAGGTGTCGGCGGGGCTCAGGCCGCCAATGCCCGCGTTGTTGAACACACCATCGAGGGAACCCAGTTCCTTGACCGTGGTGGCGATCATCTGATCGACCTGTTTCGTCGAAGTCACATCCACCGCCACAAACAGGCAACGCCCCGGGTACCTGGCATCCAGTTCGGTCGCGCGCGCCGCCCCCTGCGATCCAGCCAGATCGGCCAAGGCCACGTTGGCGCCTTCTTCCAGGCAACGCTCTGCCGTGGCCAACCCAATGCCGCTGGCACCGCCGGTGATGAGCACATTTTTGTCTTTCAGTCGCATGACAACTCCATGTATATTGAAAAATACAACCGCATGAGCGCACCCATGGGGACCCGACTTCGACTTGCTTCAGCGCACCCAAAGTCCCTGTTTTTCATGATCAACCCATTTGTTGCGCTGAGGGCTGATGCATGTCAATGCATGCCGCTGGCCTGGCGAGAAAACGGGCTTCAGGCATCGCACACCGGAGAAGGCGTCGCAGCCCCGGATCTGGTCCTTTTGAAGGCGCATTTGTAACAACACCCCGACGTTGGCGTGTGGTGCAGGTGAGCACCACCCAGGGTGGCCGAACCAGAAAACGTTGGGCGGATTGGCATGGGCGGGCGACTAAAGGCCGAATTACCGTGAAATTACCCACAAATAGAAGGCCTTAAGTTGCACTCAGGTTTGCAAGAATGAAGCCGATAAAAGAGAAGCCTAGCCAAACTACCGTTCCGCTCTGTTACACCGACTGCGCCCCAACCGCCTGCTGAAGAAGTCCATGACCAACTCCTGCCGAACCCCTTTCGCCCTCCAGCCCACAGGAGCCGGCTGGTCGAGTTCGCTGAATCTCAAGCGCGTGCCCCTGGCTGTCATGGTCTCACTGGCGCTGGCTGGCAACGTCTGGGCCGCTTCCCAGCAAGACCCCACCTGGTTGTCGCTGGAAGAGCTGATGACGATTGAGGTCAGCTCGGCGGCCAAGCGGCCCCAGCGACTGGCCGATGCATCCACCGCCATCTACGCCATCGGCCGTGAAGAAATCCGCCGCTCGGGCGCCACCAGCCTGCCGGAGTTGTTGCGGACCGTGCCGGGCGTGCAGGTCTCGCGCATCGACGCAAGCCGCTATGCCGTGAGCATTCGGGGCTTCAGCAACCGGTACAGCGGCAAGCTGCTGGTGTTGCAAGATGGCCGCAGCCTCTACAACCCGCTGTTCAGCGGTACCTACTGGGAAGCACAAGACGTTTTGCTGGAAGACGTTGAGCGCATTGAAGTCATCCGGGGCTCGGGCGGCACGCTGTGGGGCGCGAACGCGGTCAACGGCGTGATCAACATCATCACGCGCCATGCCAAAGACACCCAGGGCACCTACCTGGAGACCAAAGCCGGCAGCCTCGAAAAGGGTGTGGCGATACGGCACGGCGGCAACCTGGGCGAAGACGGCCAATTCCGCGCCTACGCCAAGCTCGACAGCCACGAACCGACGGAATACGCCAACGGCGCTACCGCACACGATGAATGGGCGCAAAAACGGGCTGGATTCCAGGCCGAGTTCGCGCCTTCCGGCCAGGACACCATCACGGTGCAAGGCGATGTCTACGACAGCCAGGCCGATCAACGCGTCCTGAAGGTGTCCGAGCAAACACTGGAAGCCGCCATGGTGCCCGACACCGCCAAACTCCTGGGCGGCAACCTGTTGCTGCGCTGGAAACGCGAGAAAGGCAACGAAGAAAGCTGGCAGCTGCAAGCCTATGTGGACCATGCCACCCTCAGCGACACGATCGACAAACAACAGATCAACACGCTCGACCTGGAGTGGCAACAGCGCCTGAAACTCACCGCTGAACAAGACCTCACCTGGGGCATGGGTGTACGAAGAATTGACGAATCACTCAAGGGAGGTTTTACGATTTCCTTGAGCCCCGAGCAGAACACCAGCATGCTTTACAGCGGCTTTGTTCAGGACGAAATCAAACTCAAAAGTGACGTGCTCCTGACCCTGGGCACCAAGCTGGAGCACAACGACAACACCGGTATCGAGGTGCAACCCAGTATCCGCCTGCAATGGCGGGCCACGCCAACCGACAACGTCTGGGCCGCCGTTTCGCGCGCCGTGCAAACCCCCACGGTGGCCACCACCTCAGCGCACGCCAACGTGGGGACACAACAAACCCCCATGGGTCCGCTGCTGATCAATGTGCGGGGCAACCCGGGTATCGAATCAGAAACGATGCTGTCCAGAGAGATTGGCTACCGCGGGCAATTTGGCCCCAACGTCAACCTCGATGCCACCGCGTTTTACAACACCTACGACAACATTGTTTCGCGTGAGTTCGGCCGGCCCGAGTTCGGACAATACGCCGTGCTCCCCAGCAACTTCTCCAACCTGATGTATGGCAAGACCTATGGAGCCGAGTTCGCCGGCAACTGGCAGGTCACACCGACCTGGCGGCTGCATGGCAGTTACAGCTGGCTCAAGATGGATTTGCGCGCCCGTCCGGGCAGCAGCGGTATTGTCGGCTTTGGCTCCGAGGGCGCTTCACCTCAGAACATGGTGCAACTGCATTCGCTGCACAACTTGGCCTACAACCTGGAACTGGACGCCAACCTGTATTTCACCGACAGCCTTTACTACAAGGACAACACCCCCCTGACCCGTATCGAAAGCAGCACCAAGCTGGATTTGCGACTGGGCTGGCGCCCCACGCCTGACCTGGAGCTCAGCTTGACGGGTCGCAACCTGTTAAAACAAAGCAATCAGGAATACGAAGCACAAGACATCCTCGCCACCCAGATTCCACGGAGTGTGCTGGCCCAGATTCGCTGGAAGTACTGACATGTTCCGTTCTCGCGTGTGGCATCGGCTCGCAACAGGGCTGCTTGCCCTGTCCTGCTGGGCTGTTGGCACAGAGCGTGCAATGGCCCAGCAAGCCGATGAACAATCGGTCAAGGCCGGATTCATCTACAACTTCATCAGGTTCACCCAGTGGGTGGGCGTGCCCGACAGCGAAAACAAGCGCCTGTTGATCTGCGCCACCTCCGACAAACCCTTGAGTGGCCAGCTCGGCAGACTGAGCGGTCGCACGGTGGGTTCGCGTGCGATCGAAGTGCGAAACAACGTTGGCACCGGCGACTGGTCAGGCTGCGACGTGCTGTTCGTGGCGCAAAGCGAGGCTGACCGCCTGGACAGCTACTTGCGAAGCCTGGGCAATGCACCGGTCTTGACCGTTGGCGATTTTGCGGGGTTCACCAAGGCAGGCGGCATGATCGGCCTTCGCATGCAAGACAACCGGGTGAAATTTGATGTCAACCTGACCAGCGCCCAACGCGCGAACCTGCAACTCAACAGCCAGATGCTCAAGTTGGCGGGTGAGGTGCTGAAATGAGTTTCAAGAACCTCCCCATTGCCCGAAAGCTCGGGCTCTTGCTGGCTTTCAACACCATGATCGCCGTGCTGGTGATCGCTTCGGTGTTCACCATCGGTACCGCCTTCGGTCGCTACACCGAGCTGGAAGAACAGGTGGCATCGCTGGCGGGCATGGTCGGCGAAAACACACGGGCCGCCCTGGCCTTCAACGATCCTGAGAGCGCGCGCCGAACGCTGCTCGCACTGCACAACAAAGAGGAAGTGGCCGGCGCAAAACTGACCGATGCCCAAGGTGTGCTTTTTGCCTCCGCCACCTTTCCCTTGGCAGAAGACGGGGAGCATCAAACCCTGCAGTTTCTGCTCAAGCTCGTATCAAGAGAGTCGTTCACGGTCTCCCAACCCATCCAGGAGGGCGACCAGGCCATTGGACACATCGAGTTGACCGTTCGAATGTCGGCCATGTGGGCCGAGTTGATTCGGGGGCTGCAATGGATGGCCTTCATTGCCATCATCCTGTCAGCCCTGGCGGTCTATTTCGGCACCCGGCTGCACCGCTTTGTGACCCAGCCCATCCTGGGTCTGGCAGCGGTGTCGCACCGCGTTTCGCGCGAACAGGACTACTCCATTCGGGCCGAGAAGCTGGGGAATGACGAAATCGGCACCTTGGTCGACGACTTCAACCGCATGCTCGCGGAAATTGAAACGCGAGACGAGGCCTTGCGCCGGGAACGGGCTTCGCTGGGCGAACGGGTCAAGCGCCGCACCGCCGATCTCACTGAGGCCATGGAAGAAGCCAAACGGGCCAACAAGGTGAAGTCGGAGTTCCTGTCCACCGTGAGCCACGAATTGCGCACACCGCTCACCGCCATTGCCGGATCGATCGGGCTGGTCGCTGGTGGAGCGCTCGGGAACCTGCCCGCCGGGATCAGCGAGATGCTGCAAATTGCCGACAAAAACAGCCAGCGCCTGACCTTCCTGATCAACGATTTGCTGGACATGGAGAAGCTGATGGCCGGCAAGCTGCACTTTGCCTTGAAAGTGCAGCCGCTGATGCCGATCCTGGAACAGGCCATCGAAGAGAACCTCTCCTATGCCGAGCGCTTCGGGGTTCGGTATGTGATCAACAAGACCCTGGAGGGGGTTTTGGTCAATGTCGATGGACAGCGGCTGCAACAGGTTCTGGCCAACCTGCTGTCCAACGCCGCCAAGTTTTCTCATGAAGGGGGTCAGGTCGAGATACAGGCCCAGGGCGATGAACGCACGGTGCGCGTTGACGTGATTGACCACGGAACAGGCATTCCGGCCGAGTTGCATGACCGGGTTTTTCAGAAGTTTTTCCAAGCCGACGCTTCAGATACGCGACAAAAAGGCGGCACCGGTCTGGGCCTGGCCATTACCCGCGAACTGGTCGAACACATGGGTGGACAGGTGGGCTTCGAGTCGGTGGAAGGTGAAGGTTCGCGCTTTTTCTTTGAACTGCCCATCTGGAACTCCGAGTCTTCTTTCATGCGACTGGAGCCGCTGGAGCCCCAAGTGCCTTCGACACCCCGTATCCTGGTGGTGGAAGACGACAGCGAGGTGTCACGCGTGCTGTCCATCATGCTCAGCCGCGCAGGCTATGAAGTCGACGTGGTGGCCAGTGGCTCAGAGGCCTTGGTGCGTTGTCATCGGGGCGACTATGCCGCCGTCACGCTCGACCTGGTCTTGCCCGATATCTCAGGACTGGACGTGATTCAGCGGCTGCGCAAGCATGCCGGCACAGCCTCGTTGCCCATCGTTGTCGTGGCCGCAGAAATGGAAGAAGGCCGACGCGCCGCTCCAAACGGCCTCAAGGGTGTGCACTGGTTGTCCAAGCCCATCGATCAGGCGCAACTGATCAGCGTGTTGCACAGCGTTTGCATGCGAAGCTTCGCTGGTCACAAAAGGGTTCTTCACGTCGAAGACGACAGCGAGATGCACGAGGCCGTGCGCGCCATGGTCGGCGAACAATACGACCTCGAACTGGCAACCACCATGCGCGAGGCGCGGGCCCGCGTGGCGTTGGAGCGCTTCGATGTGGTGTTGCTGGACCTGACCATGTCCAATGAATCGGGCTGGGATCTGTTGCCTGCGATTCGAGCCCAACAGCCCGACGCCAGGGTCGTTGTGTTGAGTGCGTCACAAACCAGTTCAGAGGAGTGCGCCAGAGTGGATGCGGTATTGAACAAAGCGGAGCTTTCTCCCCGTATGCTGGTTGAGGCCATGTCCAGAGCCGAATCCCGACCTGCTGCTCTTGCCAGCCTCCCCGCAAGCGCCGAAAAGGAGTTGACATGAATACCCTGTCCCGGGTCTTGTATGTTGAAGATGAACCCGATATTCAGGCGGTTGCCCGCGTGGCCCTGGAAATCGTTGGCGGTTTCACGGTGAAGATCTGCTCATCGGGCGAAGAGGCCCTGCGCGAAATCAAGGCTTTCGCGCCCGACCTCATTCTGCTCGATGTGATGATGCCCGGAATGGACGGTCCGGGCACATTGGCAGCGCTGCGCGCTTCACCAGATTTCGACCAGATTCCCGTTGCCTTCATGACCGCCAAGGTGCAACCCAGCGAGGTCGAGCAATACAAAGCCATGGGCGCACTGGATGTGGTTCCCAAACCTTTTGACCCCATGAAGCTTGCGGACCAGATTCGGTGCATCTGGAACACGCGCCATGTTTGATGTCACCCGCAGTTCCGGCATTGAAGTTCCTCACGAGCTGATCGAACTGAGGCGCCGTTTCGTTTTGCGGCTGCCTGCCCAGCTCAATGCCATTGCAGAGTCGTTCCAGGGACTCTCCGACGGCCGCTGGGAAAAGGTCGCGGTAGAAACCCTGCACCGTATGGTGCACAGCCTCACCGGAACCGCAGGCACCTTCGGCCTGAAAGAGGTTTCCATGGCGGCCCGCCAGTTGGAGCAACACCTCCATTCGTTGCTCGAGGCGCCCACGCAGCCAATCGCATCCCAGTGGGCGGCTCTGGAGCTCGACATGGCCCAGCTCAAGGCCGCGGGATTGGGTGCGCCGCCAGTCGATCCGTTGCCCCCTGAAATCCCAAAGGCCGCCCAGACTTTGTCCGCGCCTCTGATCCACCTGGTCTGCGATTGCGGCGAACAGTCCAAGCAACTGTGCACGGCATTGCGCTTCAAAGGATTTCGGGTTGAGTTGTCCACCAGCCCATTGAAATTCCAGGCGGCTGTCTCGCGGCATGAAGCGGAGCAGCCATCGGTGGTGGTTTTGAACATGAGTGGCGGCGATCCGGGCCCCTCGGTACCGACCATGATTCACCAACTGGGTCTGGCAGACCACCCCACCATCCCCCTGATCGTCGGTCTCAGCCAGCTCGACCTGCCCACCCGTGTTGCTGCAACCCGGGCCGGCGCCCGGCAAAGCTTGCCGCAGCCCCTGCCTCCGGAGCAGTTGATCGATGCGCTCAACAACCTGACCGGCGGGACCCTGGAACGCCCTTGGCGGGTCTTGCTGGTGGACGATGAGCCCACCATGCTGAAGGTTCACGAGGTGTACCTCCGGCAGGCGGGAATGGAGGTGCGCACCCTGTCCAACCCGATGCAGACACTGGTCGAAGTGGAAAACTTCGAACCCGATGTGCTGGTGATCGACGTCTACATGCCTGAGGTCAATGGCCCGGAAATCGCATCCGCTTTGCGCGAGAGCAACATCAGGCCTCACCTGTCCATCGTGTTCCTTTCGGCCGAGACCGACATGACCCAACAGTTGGCCGCCCTCGATCTTGGCGGCGACGACTTTTTGATCAAACCCGTGCAGCCACGCCATCTGGTGGCCGCGGTCACGGCGAGGGCCAGGCGCGCGCGCAAAAACTCGATCGTTCAAAAGCGCCTGGAAACCACCTTGTACGAGCGCCAGCGGGAACAGCTGGCTTATGACCACCACGCCATCGTCAGCATCGTCAACCGGGATGGCAACATCTCTTACGTCAATGAGATGTTCTGCCAGGTCACAGGCTACAGCCGGGAAGAACTGATCGGCCTCCACCACAGCGTGGCGAAGCCCGACCAGTACCCCAAAGGCTTGCTCCGCAAGATCGGGGAAGAAACCGCCAACAACCAAGTATGGCATGGCGAGGTGTGCAGCAGCCGCAAGGATGGCGGTACCTTCTGGGCGGAAACCACCGTCACGCCATTTCTGGACGAAGCCGGCAAGCTCTACCAATATGTGGTCATCCAGACCGACATCAGCCACATCAAAGCCGCTGAATCTGCACTGCGACGCCAGCATGACATGCAGCGCATGACAAGCATGGCCGCAGCGCGCCTGATGGCCGCACCGGCCAGCGGCACCCGGGAAGCCATCGAGACGGTGTTGCAAAGCAGCGGGAAACTGCTCGGCGCGGAGCGCTCTGATCTGTTTGGGTTCTCCGAAGGCGGAGAGTTCATGAGCAACCTCTATTCCTGGGTGTCTCCAGACTGCAAAACCGGTGGCAATCGGCTGCAAACCACGCTGATCGGGGACACCCCCTGGATGCGCGAGCAATTTCTGGCTCACGACATGGTCGTGATCGCCGATACCGGCGCCCTGCCACCAGAGGCCGAGGCCGACCGGGTCATGCTGGAAAGCCACCATGTGTTTTCTTTGCTGGTGATACCGCTGCATGTCAACGGGCGGCTGGCCGGCTTCCTCAGCTATGGCGCCTCTTTCCCCAACCCAGAGTGGACGCCCTCTCACCTGGGGTTGCTCAAGGTGTTGACCGAGGTGGTGGGCAGCGCCATCGCCCGGCGCCAGGCCGATCAGGCTCTGCAAACCAGCCAATCCCGGCTCGACTTTCTGGTGTCGTCAAGCCCGGTGACGATCTTCACCTACGAAACCAAGCCCCCTTTCGCCGTCACCTACATCAGTCCCAACGTCACCCAGCTGCTCGGACACCCGCCTGAAGCCTTTCTGGAACACCCCAAGTTCTGGGCCAGTCTGGTGCACCCCGAAGACAAGGCCCTTGTTTTCGAAGAATTCGCGAAAGTGATTCATCTGGGGGTTCTTCGCCACGAGTACCGTGCGAAGGCGCTGGATGGCGGGTACAAGTTCATCCTGACCGAGATGATTCTGGTCAAAGACGCAGCGGGTCAGCCCTTGGAGGCGATTGGCTACTCCATCGATATCTCCGAACGCAAACGCATCGAGCAAGAGCTCTTTGCCTTCAACCTCGAACTTGAACAGCGCGTGGCCGAGCAAACCCAATCGGTGATCGAGAGCGAGCGAATTTCCAGGGCCACGCTGGATGCCATGAGCGCGCGGGTGGTGATTCTGGAAGAGAACGGCGTCATTCTGGCGGCCAACCAGGCATGGCGGTCATTTCGCCAGAACGAATCCGATGAGGGGACCCAAATCGAGGGGCTCAACTACCTCTCGTTTTGCGACAGCATGTGCGAGACGAAAACCGCGGCCGGGACGGTGATTGCCCAAGGTATCCGCGAGGTGATCGCGGGCGAGAAACAGTCGTTCATTCACAAGTACGAGAGCCACCTGCCCAACGAGCAGCGGTGGTTCCTTTGCCGGGTAGAACCGTTTCCGGGCGATGGCTCGGTTCGCGTGGTGGTGTCACACGAAGACATCACACAGATGAAACTGATCGAGCGCCAGCAAATGCGTTCGCAACGCCTGGAAAGCCTGGGTACGCTGGCCGGGGGCGTGGCGCACGATCTGAACAACGCGCTGGCGCCTATTCTGATGGGCATGGGGATTCTGAAAGACCAGTACCCCGAAGAAGACAAGCTCATCAACATGATCCACAGCAGCGCCAAACGCGGCGCTGACATGGTGCGCCAGTTGCTCACCTTTGCCAAGGGAGCCGACGGTCAACGCGTGGTCCTGCAGCCGGCACTTCTGATGCACGAGCTGGAAAACCTGATGACCGGCAGCTTCCCGAAAAACATCAGCATCGAGGTCAACATCGAACCCGGGTTGCCCTCAATCGTCGGCGACGCCACCCAGCTGCACCAGATTTTGCTCAACCTGAGCGTGAATGCCCGCGATGCCATGACCAATGGCGGCGTGCTCACCATGGTGGCCAAGACGGTTGAGATCGATGAAATTTACGCCCGCTCGGTGATCGACTCCAAGCCGGGGAAGTATGTGTGCCTTCGCGTGTCCGACAATGGCGAGGGCATCCCCGCGCACATTCTCGACCACATTTTTGATCCCTTCTTCACGACCAAGGCGCAGGACAAGGGCACGGGCCTGGGCCTGTCCACCGTGCTGGGCATCGTGAAAGGCCACGGTGGCTTTGTACAGGTGCATTCGACACCGGGCAAAGGCACCACCTTCGCGGTTTACCTGCCGGTTTCTCCATCGCAACTGGTGACCGAAGAGGTCCCGCTGGCTGCCCAGATGTTCAAGGGCCAGGGCGAATGCATTTTGTTCGTTGACGACGAGCAGGCGCTTCGCGAAGTGGGCCAAACGGTGCTGGAACGCCTCAACTTCAACCCCATCGTGGCCAGAGACGGGGTTGACGGGCTGATCAAAGCCACCGAAAACCGCGCCATATTGAAGGCCATCATCACCGACATCCACATGCCCAACATGGACGGCCTGGCTTTTGTGCAAGCCGTGCGCCGAACCTTGCCCGACATCCCCATCATTCTGGCCAGTGGACGGGTCGACGAGAGTGTTGGCAAGGAGTTCCGTGCGCTGGGCGTGACCGCGCGCCTGGACAAACCGTTCACCGAACTGCAACTGGCCGATACGCTTCGTCCCCTGCTTCAGCCGATCGTGGCCTGATGTGCCCTCCCGCTGCAGCGGCGGGTTGCTGCGCGGTGGTCGCCGGGGTCAACCCGCCAGAGTACGCACCAACCATTGGTTGAGATCGCGAATTTCCGGCAAGCAGACCTCGTGCGCCATCGGGTAGGTGTGCCACTGCACGGCATAACCCAACGCCGTCAACACATCCCGCGCCGACTCACCTCGCTCGATGTCCACCACGCCGTCTTGCTCTCCATGGGCCATGAAAATGGGCACCGCGCGATTGGCTTCGCTGGCCTCGGCGGCGGTCAGGTCCGACAACGGCAGGTACCCTGACATGGCCACCAGACCGGCCAGGCGTTTGGTCGCACGCAGGCCAGCGAGCAAGGTCATGGCACAACCCTGTGAAAAGCCCATGAGCACGGTGCGCTCCGGCGCCACGCCCCGTTCCACTTCACGGTCCAGCAGTTGCTGCACCAGCGAATGCGATGCCCGCAATCCGGCCTCATCTTCCCGCCGGGGGACCGACGGAAGGGTGCTGGGGGGATAGATGTCGTACCAGGCGCGCATTTCATAGCCTGCGTTGATGGTCACCGGGCGCACCGGGGCACTGGGAAATACAAAACGGACAGGGCCGATGGCATTGAGGTCGAGCTCCTGCGCAATGGGCACGAAGTCGCTGCCGTCTGCGCCCAGGCCGTGCAAAACCACAATGCTGGCCACAGGGGTGGCCGCCGGGTCTTTGCCCGTGATGAATTCGCGAAGTTCGATGGATGAAGATGGATTCATGGGCTTTCTCTTTTCGTCATGCGTATGCCTATGATGCGCCATGACGCCACAAGACATTCTCATTCACCTCGATCAAGGACGCCTCTGGCCGGCGCCCATCACCGCCAACGCCGATTTTGACCTGCCTGCCGGCTATGCCCTCGCCTTGCAGGTGCGCGGGCTGCGCATGGCGCGAGGCGAAGTGCCACGGGGTTACAAGGTGGGTTTTACCAACCGCACTATTTGGCCTCGCTACAACGTGTTCGCGCCCATCTGGGGCACGGTCTGGAACTCGACGCTGAGTTTCTGTGACGGGACTGGCGAAATGGGTTTGAGCGCCACCTGCCAGCCGCGCCTGGAACCTGAAGTTGTGTTTGGCCTGAAGGCCACGCCTGCGCCAGATGCCTCGTTGCAAGACCTGTTCAACGCCATCGACTGGGTCGCGCCAGGGTTCGAGGTGGTGCAATCGCACCTGCCCGACTGGAAGTTTCTGCCGGCCGACACGGTGGCCGATGGTGCACTGCATGCCCGCCTGCTGGTCGGATCGCGCATACCTGCACGTGAACTCGCCATAGACGCAATCGCGCTCGACGCCTTGCTCGCCCAAGCCAGCACCACGCTGTCGCGCGATGGCGAAACGGTGGACTCGGGCGTGGGAGCCAACGTGTTGGACAGCCCGCTGCGCGCCCTGCTCGACTTCGTGCAAACCCTGCGCTGCTGCCCCGGTGCACCCGATTTGCAGGCGGGTGATGTGGTCACCACCGGCACCTGGACCGACGCCTGGCCGATTGCCCCGGGGCAAAAATGGACCGCCCGGTTCACGCTTCCCGGCTTCGAGCTCACCGCCCATTTCAAGGAATGAAGCGCTGAGGAAAACCGAGACTCAGGCGTTGCGGCTCAACGCCTGCGCATGGTGGCGCAGGTGGTCATCCACAAACGTGCTGATGAAATAGTAGCCATGGTCGTAGCCGTCGTGACGGCGCAGCGTCAGCGGCTGTCCCGCTTTCGCACAGGCCGCTTCAAACACTTCCGGGTGCAACTGTTCGGCCAGGAATTTGTCGGCCAGCCCCTGGTCGATGAGGATGCCGCCTGGATACGGCGCCGAGGTTTGCTGCCCCATCAGCGCACTCGCATCGTGTTCTGCCCAGGTCGTTTCATCCTGCCCCAGGTAGCCAGTGAACGCCTTGTGACCCCAGGGGCACTGAGTAGGCGCACATATCGGCGCAAAAGCAGACACGCTCTGGAAGTGGCCCGGATGCCGCAGCGCCAGGGTCAAAGCCCCGTGACCGCCCATGGAATGACCAAACAGGCCCAGCCGTTTACCATCCAGCCCAAAAGCATCGATCACTTCAGGCAGCAACTCTTTGAGCAAATAGCTCTCCATGCACCAATGGCCCGACCAGGGTGCTTGCGTCGCGTCCAGGTAAAAGCCTGCGCCCACCCCGAAGTCCCAATGGTGGTCTTCGCTGTCAACGCCTGTGTTGCGCGGACTGGTATCGGGTGTGAGCAATGCAAGACCCAGTTCCGCGGCCAGGCGCTGGGCACCCGCCTTGAAGGCAAAGGTTTCTTCGGTGCAGGTCAGTCCCGCCAGAAAGGTCAGCAAAGGCACAGCCTCACCAGCCACCGCCTTTGCCGGCAAAAACAAACCGAACCGCATCGGCAATCCAACCTCGCTGGACATGTGTTTGTAAAAGCGTTGCACGCCACCAAAACAGGCGTGTTCACTCAAGAGCTCAAGGCGTTCGAAAGAGGGGTTCATTGACAGGGATTCCAAAAATGCTAATCAAAGAGGGGGGAGTCATTCCAGAACGCCGCCGATCCGGCTTTGCCGGTCGGCCAGCATTGCCCCTTGAGGGGCGGAACACAGCGACGGGGATGGGCCGCTCTCAGGGGTTCAAAAAAGGACCACACCGCGAATCGACTCCCCACGCTTCATCAGGTCAAAGCCCTTGTTGATGTCCTCCAGCGGCATGGTGTGGGTGATCAGATCGTCGATGTTGATCTTGCCCTCCATGTACCAGTCCACAATCTTCGGTACATCGGTGCGGCCCCGTGCGCCGCCAAAGGCCGAGCCCTCCCATTTGCGACCGGTCACCAGCTGAAACGGGCGCGTAGAAATCTCGGCGCCAGCTTCTGCCACACCGATGATGATGCTGCGACCCCAGCCCTTGTGGGTGCATTCCAGCGCATCGCGCATGACCTTGGTGTTGCCGATGCACTCGAACGAATAGTCTGCACCGCCATCCGTGAGCTGGACAATGGCGTCGACCACGTTGTCCACCTCCTTGGGGTTGATGAAGTGGGTCATGCCGAACTTGCGCGCCATTTCCTGGCGGGCGGGGTTGATGTCAACCCCAATGATCTTGTCGGCGCCCACCATCCTGGCGCCCTGGATCACGTTCAGGCCAATGCCGCCCAGGCCGAAGACAACCACGTTGGCGCCCGCCTCCACCTTGGCGGTGAAGATCACGGCGCCAATGCCGGTGGTCACGCCGCAGCCGATGTAACACACCTTGTCAAAAGGCGCGTCCTCACGGATCTTGGCCAGCGAGATTTCAGGTGCGACCGTGTAGTTGGAGAAGGTCGAGGTGCCCATGTAATGGAAGATGGGCTTGCCGTCGAGGCTGAAGCGGCTGGTGGCGTCGGGCATCAGGCCCTTGCCCTGGGTGCCGCGGATGAGCTGGCACAGGTTGGTCTTGCGGCTCAGGCAGAACTTGCACTGGCGGCATTCAGGCGTGTAGAGCGGAATCACGTGGTCGCCCTTCTTGAGCGTGGTGACACCCGGCCCCACGTCAACCACGACGCCCGCGCCCTCGTGGCCAAGAATCGCAGGAAAGATGCCTTCGGGATCGGCTCCCGAGAGCGTGTAGTAGTCGGTGTGGCAGATGCCCGTGGCCTTGATCTCGACCAGCACCTCGCCCAGCTTGGGCCCTTGCAGGTCGACGGCTTCGATGGTCAGGGGCTGGCCCGCTTGCCAGGCTACGGCGGCTTTGGTTTTCATGTCAGCGTTCCGAATGGTTAAACAACCACCCAAGACTAACGCAAGCGCCGAAACACACCCCTACCCGGGGTGAAATACCCAAACCCAAACCCAAACCCAAACCCAGAACGCCGTGGAACCGGCTCCGCCAGGTCGCCAGCGTTGCCCATGGAGGTAGTGCGAAGCGCTGCGGAGGGAGTAAAAACCTCCGGCGCGAAATGTCCGAAACCCAGAACGCCGTGGAACCGGCTCCGCCAGGTCGCCAGCGTTGCCCTTGGAGGTAGTGCGAAGCGCTGCGGAGGGAGTAAAAACCTCCGGCGCGAAATGTCCGAAACCCAGAACGCCGTGGAACCGGCTCCGCCGGGCCGCCAGCGTTGCCCCCTGGGGGGTAGCGCGGAGCGCTGCGGGGGGGGCTACCTTCCCAGAAACCACTTGGCAAACAGCGCGCGCTCGGCATCGGTGATGCCGGTCGCGTTGTTCAGCGGCATGATCTTGGTGAGCACAACCTGCTGGTAAACCGCCTGGGCATGTAGCGCCAGGCCGTCTTCCGAATCGAGCCGAATACCCTTGGATTGCAAAGCCTCCCCGTGGCACATCACGCAGCGTTGCTCAACAACCGGTTGGAGCTGCGCATAGCCCACTGTCTCGGGCACCACAACCGCCTCAGTCGGCGCCGGTCTCAGCCAGACGATCAGCGCCAGCAAAGCCACAACCCCCACGGCAGCGTAGGGCCAGGGGTGGGCATTGCGACCCAGCTTGAAGCCGTGGCGCAGCACAAAAAACTGGCGGATGGCGGCGCCGGCAAACATCATGCCGATCAGAACCAGCCAATTCTGGGGATGTGCATAGGTGAAGCTGTAGTGGTTGCTCAGCATCGCAAACAGCACCGGCAATGTAAAGTAGGTGTTGTGCACGCTGCGCTGTTTGCCGCGCTGGCCGTGAATCGGGTCCACCGGCTTGCCAGCTTTCAGATCGGCGACCACGGTGCGCTGGCCAGGAATGATCCAGAAAAATACGTTGGCACTCATCGCCGTTGCGATCATGGCGCCCACCAGCAGGAAAGCCGCGCGGCCGGCAAACATGTGGGTGGCCGCGTAGGCCGCCACACAGACCAGAACCAACACCAGTGCGCCCACTTTGGCATCGCCGTTTTTGCTCTGCCCCAGGGATCGGCAGATGGCGTCATAGAAGAGCCAGAACACCACCAGGAAAGCCAGCGCTGCGGCAATGGCGCCGGCAGGGCTCCAGGCCATGACTTTGGGGTCAATCAGGTAAACACTGGGACTCCAGAGATAAGAGATCAGGAACAGCGCAAAACCCGACAGCCAGGTCGAGTAGCTTTCCCAGTAAAACCAGTGCAGGTGCTCGGGCAGCCTGGGCGGTGAGACCGCGAACTTCACCGGATGGTAGAAGCCCCCTCCGTGCACCGCCCAGAGCTCACCGCTGACACCGTCTTTTTTCAATTGTGCGTCTTGCGGCGGCGTGAGGCTGCTGTCGAGAAAGACGAAGTAGAACGACGAGCCGATCCAGGCGATGGCGACGATCACATGCAACCAGCGAACCAGCAGGTTGGCCCAGTCAAACAAATAGGTTTCCATGGCACCTCAACAAAACGGACACACCGTTGGACGTTTCGACTCACCACCGCGGGCGCTCTGAGTCGGCTGAGGGCCGCGATTGAATGATTGAGGCTTGTCTCTCAACCACCCGCTCCGCTGCGACCAATGAAGGCAAAGTGTATACAGTTTCGCCTGGTCGCCCACGGTAAAAACCCGCAAACCTGCGCCCTATGCCGTGTCTTCAGCCGGCTCCCGGCTTCCAAATCTTGTAAGCAAGAGCTGCGCCACCACCGATGCAGCAATCACCGCAGGCTCTTTGCCCTCCAGGCCGGGCAGCCCAATTGGGCAAGTGATGCGGCCAAGCTCCTCCTGCGCAAAGCCGCGCTCAACCAGCCGGCGGCGAAAAGTGGCCCACTTGGTTCGGCTGCCGATCAGGCCCACAAAACGAAGATCGCCTGACCGACGCAACCGCTGCAAACACGCAGCGACGATGTCCAGATCCTCGGCGTGGGAGAAACTCATGATCAGAACCGCCGTGCCAGGCACCAGATCGGCCACGGCCGCATGCACTGGATCGGAGTGTTCCGTCGATACGCCTTGCGCCAACCCGGGTGGAAACACCTCGTCGCGGCTATCGATCCAGCGCACGTCAAAAGGCAACGGCGCAAGCGCCTGCACAATCGCGCGCCCCACGTGCCCGCCACCAAAGATCGCCAGAGGCATATGGCGCTCGGTCAACCGCAGGCGCAGCGCGGGGATGTCAGCGGCCACCAGCCATTCAAACCCCAGCTGCATCACGCCACCGCAGCACTGGCCCAGCGTTGGACCCAGCTTGACTGTCTGAGTCCATGCAACCGTGCCAGCGTCACCTCCTTCAGACAAACGGGCACGGCTGTGCCGCAAGGCATCCCACTCCAGATGGCCGCCACCGATGGTGCCCAGTTGCAGGTCCGGCCAAACCGCCATCCAGGCTCCTCGTTCGCGGGGCGCAGATCCCTCGGTGTTCAACACCGTCACCAGGACGCAAGGGGACAACGCCAATTGGCGATACAAGGGTTCCAGATCAGACACGGCGGCTTTCGAAAAAAAGGTGTGGTGTTCACGCCAACAAACAGGGCAACAATGGGGCGAGGCGACGATCAAACGGCAGTATCTCCAGTTTTTGAGGCAAACAAATCCTGCAACTGCTCATACACTGCATGTTCTTTACTGTATGTCGCCCTGCGCGATTTGCCTGGAGGGTTGCCTGAGTGTGCAACCCGTAACGCCTTCGGAAAAGCCCCTACATGACCTCCACTGCACACACCCCCACCCCAGAAGCCCGCCCCTCGACCGCCACACGCTGGTCCAGGCCGGGGTTGTCTCTGGCTGGCGTTTTGGTTGCCGCCCTGCTGGCCTCCTGCGCCGCGCCCAAACCGCCACAACAACAAGAAGAAGCCCCTCCATCCGTTGTCGTGGCACCCGCTCCGGCCATAGTGGCACCCATGCCAGAACTGGTTTCTGAAGCAGACAGCCCACGCGCCTATCGGCGAGATGGCGCCCGGCACCTCTACGGCAAAAACCGTGGCCGTATTTTTCGCGGCCAACTACCGCCCTTGATGTTCGCCGTCGGTGTGCTTCAGGTTCAACTGGACAACATGGGCCAAGTGGTGGGCCTCCACTGGGCACGGGCGCCCAACCACGCGCCTGAAGTTATTGTCGAAATTGAACGCACCGTGTATGCCGCCGCCCCCTTCCCCGCCCCTGTGCGCATGGGAGGCGTAACCTACACCGACATATGGCTGTGGGACAAGAGCGGCAACTTCCAGCTCGATACGCTGACCGAAGGCCAGCGCGGGAAGTAATCTCCCCGCGCCGCTGAAATTGGCTCCCCCCGCGCCGCTTCGCGTCACCCCCCAGGGGGCGATGCAAGTGGCCCGGCAAAGCCGGTTCCACCGCATCCTCGGTGAAGGCACGCTGCGCCTGAGGGGGCGTTATACCAGGGCACCGCAGAACCGGCTTTGCCGGGCTGCCAGTGCCGCCCCCTGGGGGGTGACGCCGCAGGCGGCGCGGGGGGAGCCAATTTCACCGGCGCGGGGGTCTAGCTTCCCCTATACGTGGAGTAGCTCCACGGGCTCACAAGCAGGGGCACGTGGTAGTGCTGGGCCACATCGGCCACACCAAAGTCCAGGGCCACCCGGTTCAAAAAGTTCGGCTCGGGCAACGCCACACCCTTGGCTGCAAAGTAGCCTTTCACATCAAACACCAACCGATAGGTGCCGACCTTCAGGCTCGCGTTGTCGTACAGAGGGCCATCTGGATTGCGCCCGTCGCTGTTGAGGTTGAACCGTTTGACCAACGTGGCTTGTTCGCCTTCGGTGGTGTAGAGCTCGACCCCCATGCCTGCGGCTGGGCAGCCATGCATGGTGTCCAGTACGTGCGTGCTCAAGCCCATGGCATTTCCTTTTCCGTTGTTTCAGTCGACTGAAAGTGTATACAATTTTTGGTTTTCTGGATATGATGAATGCATGGAAACCTCGAGTACCCACCATATCGTCGAATCGCTGACCAAGGCCATCGTCGAACACCGATTGCATCCTGGCGCCAAGCTGGCCGAGCAAAAACTCGCCGACCATTTTGGCGTTTCGCGAACACTGGTGAGGCAGGCCTTCTTTCAGCTCTCGCAAAACCGGCTGATCCGGCTCGAACCCGCCAGAGGCGCTTTCGTTGCAGCCCCTTCAGTCGATGAAGCCAAGCAGGTATTTGCCGTGAGGCGCATGCTTGAAACCGAAATGACCCGGGCCTTTGTGCGCCAGGTGACACCGGGCAAGATCAAGGCATTGCGCGAGCACGTAGCCCAGGAAAAACGGGCCGTGGCCAACCAGGATGTACCGGGCCGCACCGAATTGCTGGGCGACTTTCATGTGCGCATGGCCGAGTTGATGGGCAACGAAGTGTTGGCCGAAATGCTGCGCGAACTGATCTCTCGCTGTTCGCTGATCACACTGATGTACCAGAGCACCCACGCGGCAGAGCATTCCAATGACGAGCATGTTGACATCGTCAAAGCCCTGGCGGCCAAAGACGAGGTGCAGGCCGTTCGCCTGATGCACGAGCATTTGACCCATGTTGAGGAACACCTGACCTTCGATCGCAAACTGCCAGTGAGCGACATTTCCCTGGCGCTGGCTTGATGCCGCTTTGCGGCACCGCCCATGAATCGACGCTGGCGGCCTGTCCCGAGCATGTCGAAGAACGGCTCCGCGACATCCCCGGTTTGATCGCCCCTCGCCCGCTACACAGCCACAGACCTTCCTAGCATGACCCCTGTTTACGACTCCACCGCCTCCTACCCCCGTGACCTCGCTGGCTATGGTCGCGATGTGCCGCATGCGCGTTGGCCAGGAGGCGCTCGCATTGCTGTGCAGTTCGTCTTGAACTATGAAGAAGGTGGCGAGAACTGCGTGTTGCATGGCGACGCAGGTTCGGAGCAGTTTCTCTCCGAGATGTTCAACCCACCGGCCTTTCCAGAGCGCCACATCAGCATGGAGGGCATTTATGAATACGGCTCGCGTGCAGGCGTGTGGCGCTTGCTGCGCGAATTCGAGCAGCGGGGTCTTGGGCTGACCGTGTTTGGTGTCGCGACCGCGTTGCAGCGTTCGCCCGATGTTGTGGCGGCGTTCAAGGCGCTGGGGCATGAAATCGCCTGTCATGGTCTGAAGTGGATTCACTACCAAAACATCGACGAAGCCACCGAGCGCGCCCACATGGCCGAGGCGATGCTGATCATGCAAGAACTCACCGGTGAACGGGCACTGGGCTGGTACACAGGGCGCGACAGCCCGAACACCCGCCGCCTGGTGGCCGATTTCGGTGGCTTCGAGTACGACAGCGATTACTACGGTGACGACCTGCCCTTCTGGATGAAGGTTCGCAAGACCGATGGCAACCATGCCCACCAATTGATCGTTCCCTACACGCTCGACTGCAACGACATGCGATTTGCCCTGCCTCAGGGCTACTCTCACGCCGATCCGTTTTTCCAGTACCTGAAAGACAGCTTCGACGCGCTCTACGCAGAGGGCGACCCCGACGGACTTGACCGGCCCAAGATGTTGAGCGTCGGCATGCACTGCCGTTTGCTCGGCCGCCCGGGCCGGATCACCGCACTGCAGCGTTTTCTCGACCATGTTCAGTCGCACGACAAGGTATGGGTCGCGAGCAGGCTCGACATTGCGCGCCACTGGAAAGCCACCCACCCTGCTCCCGTCTGAGATCAAACCCATGCCCATCACGCTAGATCAACTCAACACCGCCAGCCTGCCCGAAGCGGTGCAACTGCTGGACGGCCTGTACGAGCATTCCCCCTGGATCGCCGAAAAGGCCCTGCTGAAACGCCCGTTCGCGTCGCTCGCGGCACTCAAACACGCCATGGTCACCGTGTTGAACGAAGCGGGAACGGCGCCTCAACTGGCGCTCATTCGCGCCCATCCGGAACTCGCCGGCAAAGCCATGGTGAGCAAATCGCTGACTGCCGAATCCAGCAACGAACAAAACAAAGCCGGGCTGACCGATTGCACGCCGCAGGAGTTCGCACACATCCAGCAGCTCAACGCCGAATACAACGCGAAATTTGATTTCCCGTTCATCCTTGCGGTGCGCGGACCCCGTGGGCAGGGATTGCCCAAGGCCGACATCATCGCCACCTTCGAACGGCGACTGAACAATCCGGTCGACTTCGAACGTGCCGAGTGCCTGCGCAACATCCACCGCATTGCCGAGATTCGCCTGAATGACAAGTTCGGGTTCGAACCCACGCTGGGCAACGCCGTCTGGGACTGGCACGAATCGCTCGCGCAACACACCGATCCGGGTTACGCAGAACTGGGTCAGCTCACCGTCACCTACCTCACCGAAGCACATCGCGCCTGCGCCGCGCAGTTGCAACAGCAGATGCTGGACTGTGGCTTTGACGAGGTGCATATCGATGCGGTGGGCAACGTGGTGGGCATTTACCACGGGTCCGATGAAGGCGGTTTCCCCGCCGGACAACCCCAAGGCGAAACGCTCGCTGGGGAGCAGCGGCGTCGCGCAGGCGAAAAGACTTTGCTGACCGGCAGCCACTACGACACCGTTCGCAACGGTGGCAAGTACGACGGTCGCCTCGGCATCTACGTGCCCATGGCCTGCGTGCAGGAGCTGCACAGAGCCGGACAGCGCCTGCCATTTGCCATCGAGGTGGTGGGCTTTGCGGAAGAGGAAGGTCAGCGCTACAAGGCCACATTTCTTGGCTCGGGCGCACTCACCGGCCACTTCAATCCTGCCTGGCTTGATCAGCAGGACGCCGATGGCATCACCATGCGCGATGCCATGCAACACGCAGGGCTACCGGCCTCACTGGAGGCCATCAACGCCCTCAAACGCGACCCGGCGAAATACCTGGGCTTCGTAGAGGTCCACATCGAACAAGGGCCCGTGCTGAACGAACTTGACATTCCCCTGGGCATCGTCACATCCATCAACGCCAGCGTGCGTTATCTGGGTGAAATGGTCGGCATGGCTTGCCACGCCGGCACCACGCCCATGGACCGGCGCCGCGATGCGGCCTGCGCGGTGGCCGAGCTCGCCCTGTACGCGGAGAAACGGGCGCAACAGGATGGCAACTCGGTGGCCACCATCGGCATGCTGCAAGTGCCCAATGGATCCATCAATGTGGTGCCGGGCCATTGCCGGTTTTCCCTCGACCTGCGCGCGCCCAGCGATGCGCAACGCGATGCGCTGAACAGCGATGTGTTGGCCGAACTCACTGCGCTGTGTGAACGCCGGGGTGTTCGCCATACGCTGGACGAGACCATGCGTGCCTCGGCGGCACCCAGCGCCCCCGAATGGCAAGCGCGCTGGGCATCGGCCGTCAATTCGCTCGGCGTGCCCGTCCACCAACTGCCCAGCGGTGCGGGCCATGACGCGATGAAGCTGCATGAAGTCATGCCGCAAGCCATGCTGTTCGTGCGCGGGCTCAACAGCGGCATCAGCCACAACCCGCTGGAGTCCAGCACCAGCGACGACATCGAGTTGAGCGTGCGGGCCTTCTCCCAACTTTTGCAGCAGCTGGCAAACCCCAACAGCTGAACCCGACCCCACACTCCACCAGAGAGGCCAAGCCATGACCACCCCCCAAGACCAGATCGACACCTGGATCGACGCCCATTTCGACGACGAGGTGCGTTTCCTGCAAGAGCTCGTGCGCGTGCCCACAGACACGCCACCGGGCAACAACGCACCCCACGCCGAGCGCACCGCCGAACTGTTGGCGGCCATGGGTCTGGAAGCGGAAAAGCATGCGGTGCCCGAAGCGCAAGTCAAAGCCGCAGGGCTTGAGTCCATCACCAACCTGATTCTGCGCCGCCGGTATGGCGAAGGCGGCAAAACCATTGCACTCAACGCCCACGGCGACGTGGTGCCGCCCGGCGAAGGCTGGACCCACGACCCCTATGGCGGCGAGATCGTCGACGGGAAAATCTATGGCCGCGCCACAGCGGTGAGCAAGTGCGACATCGCCAGCTTCACCTTTGCGATCCGGGCCCTCGAATCGCTGGGTGCAAAGCTCGCAGGCGGCGTGGAACTGCATGTCACCTACGACGAGGAGTTCGGTGGCGTGGTGGGTCCTGAGTGGCTGCTGGACAAAGGCCTCACCAAACCCGACCTGATGATCGCCGCCGGGTTCAGTTACCAGGTCGTGGTGGCGCACAACGGCTGCCTGCAATTGCAGGCCACGGTGCATGGCGACATGGCCCATGCCGCGATTCCCGACTCCGGCACGGACGCGCTGCAAGCCGCGACCCACATCCTGAGCGCTCTCTACGCCCTGAATGCCGATTACCTCAAGGTCACCTCCAAAGTCGAGGGCATCACCCACCCTTACCTCAATGTGGGCCAGATCGCCGGTGGCACCAACACCAACGTCATCCCCGGCAAAGTGGTGCTCAACATTGACCGCCGCATGATTCCCGAAGAAGACCCGACCGAGGTCGAGGCATCGATCCGGCGCACCATCGCCGAGGCCGCAGCCAGCTACAACCCGCCGCGCGGCGGCAAGGAAGTGACCGTTGATGTCAAGCGCCTGCTGCTGTCGCGCGCCATGAAGCCCCTGCCTGGCAACCAGCCGCTGGTGCAGGCCATTCAGAAAAACGCACAGGCGGTGATGGGCGAAGCCATACCGGCGCTTGGTACGCCGCTTTACACCGACGTGCGCTTGTATGTGGAGCGAGGCATTCCCGGTGTGATCTATGGGGCCGGGCCACGCACCGTGCTGGAATCGCATGCCAAACGGGCCGATGAGCGCCTCGACCTGAAAGATCTGCGCGCGGCCACCAAGGTGATTGCGCGCTCGTTGTTTGATTTGCTGCAACCCAATTGAGCCAACCCGGTCGATAGTGGAAACCCGCAACGCCCTTGCGGGTTTTTGCCTTCCCGGCCATGACACAATGATTCCCCAGATTCAGGAGACACCACATGACACCAGCAGAAGAAGCATTGCGCGACGCCGCATTTGAATACCACCGCTCGCCTGGCAAAGGAAAGATTTCGGTCAATCCGACCAAACCCCTGTCCAACCAGCGTGATCTGTCGCTGGCCTATTCGCCCGGCGTGGCCTACCCCTGCCTGGCCATTGAGGCAGACCCCTCGCTGGCCGCTGAATACACCTCACGCGGCAACCTGGTCGGCGTGATCACCAACGGCACCGCCGTGCTTGGTCTGGGCGACATCGGCCCGCTGGCTTCCAAGCCGGTGATGGAGGGCAAGGGCTGTCTGTTCAAAAAATTTGCCGGCATCGATGTGTTCGATATCGAACTGGCCGAGCGAGACCCCGACAAACTGGTCGACATCATCGCCGCACTGGAACCCACCCTGGGCGGCATCAACCTGGAAGACATCAAAGCCCCTGAATGCTTCTACATCGAGAAGAAGCTGCGCGAGCGCATGAACATCCCGGTCTTCCACGATGACCAGCACGGCACGGCCATCATCTCCAGCGCCGCGCTGCTCAACGGCCTGGAACTGGTAGGCAAGGACATCAACAAGGTCAAGGTCGCGGTATCAGGCGCAGGCGCAGCGGCCATCGCTTGCCTGGACGTGATGGTGGGCTTGGGCGTCAAGATTGAAAACATCCTGGTCTGCGACTCAAAGGGCGTGATCCAGACCGAGCGCGAAGACGCCAAATCCGGCAAACTCGATGCATCCAAACAGCGCTATTGCAGCACCACCAGCGACCGCACGCTGGCGGATGCCGTCAAAGGCTCCGATGTGTTCCTGGGCTGCTCTGCCCCCGGCGTGATGACGGTCGACATGGTCAAGACCATGGCCGACAAACCCATCATCCTGGCGCTGGCCAACCCCGAGCCTGAAATCCGGCCTGAGCTGGCCAAGGCTGCGCGCCCCGACTGCATCATCGCCACCGGCCGTTCGGACTACCCCAACCAGGTCAACAACGTCCTGTGCTTCCCCTACATCTTCCGCGGCGCGCTCGATTGCGGCGCCACCCGCATCACGGAAGAAATGAAACTCGCCTGCGTGCGCCAGATTGCCGATCTGGTCAAAAGCGAAACCAGCGAGGAGGTGGCCAACGCCTACGCCGGCCAGGAACTGACGTTCGGCCCCGACTACCTGATTCCCAAGCCCTTTGATTCGCGCCTCATCCTGAAAATCGCACCTGCGGTGGCGCAAGCCGCTGCCGATTCCGGCGTGGCCACCCGGCCCATCGAAGACATGGACGCCTACCGTGAAAGCCTGGCCAGCTACGTGTACCAGACGGGCATCCTGATGCGGCCCATCTTCAACGCCGCCAAGTTGCTGCCCAAAGACAAAAAACGTGTGGCCTACGCCGACGGTGAAGACGAGCGCGCGCTGCGTGCCGCCCAGATGGCAATCGACGACAACCTGGCCACGCCCATCCTGATCGGCCGCCCCGCCGTGATCGCGGCGCGCATCGAGAAGGCCGGTCTGCGCATGCGCCTGGGTGTTGATGTTGAGAACTGCAACCCTGAAGACGATCCACGCTTTCGCCAGTATTGGGAGCAGTACCACAAGCTCATGGCGCGCAACGGCGCCACACCCGAAGTGGCCAAAGCCGCCGTGCGCCGCTCCAACACCATCATCGGCTCTCTGATGGTCAGCCTCGGTGACGCGGACGCGCTGATTTGTGGTTTGGTTGGCAGCTACATGACCCACCTCGAGCGCATCGACAGCATCATCGGCAAGAAGCCTGGCGCCACCAACTATGCGGCCGTCAACGCACTCATGACCGACAAGGGCCCCCTCTTCGTGGCCGACACCTACGTCAACGAAGACCCCAGCGCCGAACAGTTGGCCGAAATCGCCTGGATGGCGGCGCAAGAAGTGCAGCGCTTTGGTTTACCGCCCAAAGTCGCGTTTCTCTCGCACTCCAGCTTCGGCTCTTCCAAGCGCCCGGGCGCCAGGAAGATGCGCCTGGCCCGCGACCTGTTTGTGGCGCAGCATCCCGAAATCGAATGCGATGGCGAACTGCACGGCGACGCGGCGCTTCAACCGGAGATCCGCACCAGCTACAACGGCGACTCCACGCTCAGTGGCTCGGCCAATCTGTTGATCTGCCCCAACCTGGATGCGGCCAACATTCTCTACAACGTGCTCAAAACAACCACCAGTGGCGGCGTCACGGTCGGACCGGTGCTCATGGGCGGGGCGGGAACCGCCTACATCCTGACCCCTGCCGCCACCGTTCGCCGCGTATTGAACATGACCGCTCTGGCCGCTGCGGCTGTGCACTCCGCCAGCTAGGCATCAGGGTCTGTGGCCACCAACAAAAGGACGCTTCGGCGTCCTTTTTCTTTTGGCTGCCCTGGCGATGATCCGCCAGAGTGCGCCAGGAAGCCACAAAAAATGCACCCAAGGGAACACCTGCACCCGGGAAAATACCGAGGCCACCACGGCCAATCGGTACACATAATGTGTATACACTTTTGAAGCCCTCACCGAATCACCCCTGCCACTGGAGCCATCGATGAACCTCAACAGCCTGGGTACCCGCGAACAGCTGAAGGACCCGAACTACACCCCCCCGTTGGGCAAGGCGATTCCCCTGGGCATTCAGCATGTGCTGGCCATGTTCGTGAGCAACGTGACGCCGGCAATCATCGTGGCTGGAGCAGCCGGCTTCGGGTTCGGATCGAATTCGCCCGACTTCCCGAACATGATCTACATGATTCAGATGTCGATGTTCCTCGCAGGTGTTGCCACTCTGTTGCAGACCATCGGATTTGGCCCTGTCGGCGCCCGACTGCCTATCGTGCAGGGCACGAGTTTTGCCTTTATTCCAATCATGATTCCGGCGGTGGCTGGCGCAGGGGTGGCCGGCATGGCCGGTCTTATGACAGGTGTCATCATCGGCGGCATATTCCACTTCTTCCTCGGCTTTTTCATTGGCCGCATCCGCCACGCGCTACCGCCACTTGTCACTGGCTTGATCGTATTGATGATCGGGCTGGCGCTGGTCAAAGTGGGTATCGAATACGCCGCCGGAGGCATTCCACTCAAGGGCAAGCCCGAGTTCGGCAGCCTGGTCAACTGGTCTGTGGCGCTGGTGGTGATCGTGGTGACGCTGCTGCTGAAGTTCTTCACCCGGGGCATGCTTTCCGTTGCCGCTGTGCTGGTGGGCCTGATCGTGGGCTACTTCTACGCCATGCTGCTCGGCAAGGTCAACTTTGCACCGATCGCCTCGGCGTCCTGGTTCACGGCGCCCGAACCGTTTAAGTTCGGCTGGGAAATCAACTGGGCCATCATCGTCGGCATGTGCTTCATGGCCGTGGTGTCCGCGGTGGAAACCGTGGGTGATGTCTCGGGTATCACCAAGGGCGGCGCCGGGCGTGAATCCACCGACAAGGAAATCTCTGGTGCCACCTTCGCCGATGGCCTGGGCACCGCTCTCGCCGGCCTCTTTGGTGGACTGCCAAACACCAGCTTCAGCCAGAACGTGGGCCTGATTTCCATGACCGGCGTCATGAGCCGCCATGTGGTCACGCTCGGTGCGCTGTTTCTGATCATCTGTGGCCTGATTCCGAAGTTCGGCGCCGTCATCGCCTCCATGCCCATCACGGTGCTCGGTGGCGGCGTGATCATCATGTTCGGCATGGTCACTGCCGCCGGCGTGAGCATGCTCGCAGATGTGACATGGAATCGCCGGAACATGGTGATCTTCGCCATCTCCCTGTCGATCGGCCTGGGTCTGCAACTGGCGCCCGATGCCTTGCAACACCTGCCAAAGATGGCCCAGGTGCTGATGACCAGCGGCCTGCTGCCTGCCGCCGTGATTTCCATCGTCCTGAACCTGGTGCTGCCGCAGGAACTGGACTGAGCGCATTCAACCCCGCTGAGCCACTGCCAATCACCTTCGGCAGTTCGCTCACACTGCGCCTGGGGTACGGCAGGAACAAGGCCTCCCTACGGAAATGAAGGTGTGCCTTCTCAACTGGCCCTTTTGGGCCAGTTTCTGTTGAAAACCCCCTTTCATGGCGGCGGCTCAGCAAGAAACAGTCGGGTCTTCACCCGCCTGTTCCGGTTTTTGGGCTTCGCAAGCCCCCTGCAAAATGGGAAGCAACCCTGTTCACCCCAACTTTTTTCGCCCACATCACCCACATGCCTGGACCGTCCACCGACATTCACGACGCCTCTGCGCTCGTCATCGACGGCAATCCCCAGTCGCGTTCGATCCTCGTTTCCCAGTTGCGCGAGTTGGGTGTTGGCACCATCACACAGTGTTCACGCCTGGTCGATGCCCGGTCCAAGCTTGAGTTTGCGGCCTTTGATCTGGTGGTCTGTGAACAGTACTTCGAGCGCGAAAACCTCACCGGTCAGGACCTTCTGGATGATCTGCGGCGCAACCAGCTGCTGCCCTTCTACACGGTGTTCGTGATGGTCACATCAGAGGCCTCCTACAGCAAAGTCGCCGAGGCGGCAGAGTCGGCACTCGACGCCTATTTGCTCAAGCCCCACACCTCAGCCGGCCTGGCCGAACGCATCACCATGGCCCGCGACCGCAAGCTCTCACTGCGCGACATCTTCTCCGCCATTGAGGCTGAAAAATTTGATGAGGCTGCGGCCATTTGCAAAGGGCGATTCCAGGCACGCGAACCCTACTGGCTCTACGCCGCGCGCATCGGCGCTGAACTCATGCTGCGCTCAGGCAACCTGGCCGATGCCCAAGCCATGTACGAAGCAGTGGTTGAAGCCAAAACCCTGCCCTGGGCCAAGCTCGGGGTTGCCCGCTCTCAACTTGAAGCCGGATTCCCGCAGCGCGCAGAGACCACGCTGAAAGGGCTGATCGAAACCGAACCAGGCTACAGCGACGCCTACGACGTGATGGGCCGCGCCCAATTCGAACAGGGCAACTTCAAGGATGCCCTGAACACCTTCCGCATGTCGACCAAGCTCACGCCCGGGTCTGTGAACCGATTGCTGAAACACGGCATGATGGCCTACTACGCCGGCGACAGAGAGGAAGGAACAGAGCTTCTCGAACGCGCCACCCGGCTGGGACTGGACTCCAAACTCTACGACGCACAGGCGCTGGTACTTCTGGCCTTTTCCCGACTGGACGACAACGACAACCGTGGCCTTGCGCGCTGCGTTGACCAGCTCATGCACCTGCGTGAACGCCAACCCGACAGTCCACGCCTGCAGCGATTGCTCGATGTGGTCGAGGCACTGGTAGCGATCCAGAGTTACCAAACGGCTCGCGCACTCGATGAAGTGCGGCGCATGGCCAAATCGATACTCCTGCCCAATTTTGATTTCGAGTCAGCCAGCAACCTGCTGGCCTTGATGACGCGCCTGGCTGCCCGCTCCATTCAGCTCTATGAGGTGGATGCGGCGGTGGACGTCATGGGCTTGCGTTTTTGCACCAGCCGGGCCCTCACCGAGTTGCTGGCTTGCGCATGCACCGGGCGCCAGGGCTTCGTCAACCGCGTGCGCGCTGCGCACGTCGAAGTGCTCAAGCTCACCGAGCAAGCCATGACACTCAGTCTCAAAGGCGAACCCCAGAGCGCGGTGCAAGCGTTGCTCGAACAAGGCGAAAAAACCCTGAACGCCAAGATCATCGAGTCAGCCCATCTGGTGTTGCAACGCTACGAAGAGAAGATCACCGAACGCGGTCCTTTGTTGATTCACGCACAAGCGTTGCGCGAAAAATACCGCACCACCGAGATCCATGCCGGATTGGGTGAACAAGCCCACACCGGCCGAGCCGCAGGTGGCATGTCGCTGCCATCGGGCTACAAACCGCAAACCTCCGAAGGTTTGTTGGCAAAATTCAGCGTCGTTTGAAATCAGCGCCGGCCTGAGAATCCACCGGCCAACCCACCCTCAAGCCACGGGCGCGGGAGGGCCTTCGTACAGCCAGGGGTTGTCCAGCAAGGTTTCGCCCAAAGCCCACATCGCTGCGTTGCGCGACCAACGCAGAGGCCCCTCCGCGTGGAAGATGGTTCCATTGCGTGCCGACCTTGATTGCACGCGGGCGTTGCGCTGCCAGCGCGTACGGGCGAAGCGCTGCAACAGCTCGGGCCAATTCACTGGCTGGCTGTTTGCCTCGCCGACCAGTTGCCCCATGGTCCAGGCATCTTCCAGCGCCATCGCGGCCCCCTGCGCCAGGTAGGGGCGCAGCGGGTGGGCTGCATCGCCCAGCAGCGCGACCCGTCCCTGTGCGTGCTCCCGTGCGCCCGCCATGGGAGCGCGGTCGTTCAAAGGCCACAGCTTCCAGTCACCCACCGCATCAACCACCGCCAGCAAATCGCTGCTGACCGGGCCCAGCGTTCGGCGCAGGTCCGCGGCGTGGGCTTCATGGGTCCAGCTCTGTGGATCGCTGCCCACTTCACCGCCATGGCCTTGCCCGATCACACCTTGCACAACCACCACCACGTTGAACCAGTCACCCCTGCGCACCGGGTAATGCACGGCATGCAACCTGGGCCCCAGCCAAGCGGTCACGACGCAAGCCCGCAGTGAGGGAGGCAGGTCACCCGTGCGCACCAAGCCCCGATAGGCCAAATGCCCACTGGAGCGGACCGGCTGCGCTCCCAGCATCTGGCTTCGCACGCGGCTCCACAAGCCATCACATCCCAGGAGGGCTTGCCCTTCGAAAAGTGATCCGTCTTCGTCCGTCACCCTGATGCCGCTGCCACCCTCGACATAAGAGGCCACGCGCTGATTCAAACGCAGTCGAACCCCACTTTGGCGCTCGACAGCTTCCAGCAACAAACCATGCAAATCGGCTCTGTGAACCGTGGCATAGACCTGACCGTAGCGTTGCCTGGCCTCAAACCCCAGCGTCAACGCACCCAAGGCCGTGCCCTTGCTCACATCGCGAACACGCAAGGCCTCCGGAAATGCCGCCACGCCCTTCAAAGCACCCAGCAAGCCCCAGGCATCGAGCACGCGCACCGCGTTCGGGCCCAGCTGCAAACCAGCCCCGACCTCGCCAAAAGCAGAGGCCTGCTCCAGCAAGTCCACGGCCACGCCCTCGCGCGACAGGGCCAGAGCTGCACCCAGCCCACCGATGCCGCCGCCCGCAACAACCACTTGTTCAGTCATGTCAGGCATTGTGCCGCGAGCGCGTGCACTGCCCTTGACTCAGCGCAAACCTCACGCCACACGGTGGAACCACCAGAGTGACAGGCCGGCGGACAACACCACCAGCAACGCTCCCAGCAGGGCCAGCAACCCGGATAGTTCAACCTCCTTGGTTTGCACCGACAAACGAGAGCCCAGTGATTCGTAGACTTTCTTCAAGCTTTCGGCGGTGCCGGCATAGAAGTAACTGCCTTGCGTGATGCGGGCCACGTCCTTCAGGGTGTCCTCGTCCAGCCGAACCCGCATCGACCAGCCCTCAAAACCAATCACTTCGCCCTCCACCGTGCCCACACCCACCGTGTAGATGCGCACGCCCCGCTCAGCGGCCATCTCCGCAGCCTCGGTCGTGTCCACCCCCGTGGTGCGCTGACCATCGGTGAGCAAAATCACCGCCGCCGACCGAAAGGAGCCCGGCTCTACCGGTTCAAAAGGCTTCTCGATCACGGTTTGCCCAATGGCGCGCCCTTGCGGCGCCAACGGATCGCCCCGCGCCGCAAAGGTCATGCGACCCAGGTCGATACCCTGATCGGGAAACAGCTCCGACAAGGCCACCACGATGGCGCTGCCAATGGCCGTGGCGCGCTGCAACTGAAATTTGTCGATGGCCGCATTCAGGTCTTCGCGGCTTAGGGTAACGGGTTGCACCACTTGCGCGGTGCCCGCGAACGCCACGATGCCCACCTTCACCTGACGAGGCAGCTCAGCCAGAAAGGCCTTGGCTGCCACCTGAGAGGCCACCAAACGGTTGGGTTCAACATCGGTGGCGCGCATGCTGCCCGACACATCCATGGCCAAAATAATCGTCTGCTCGGTGGTTGGCAATGGCAACTGGGCCACCGGTCGAGCCGACGCAAGCAACAAAGACGCCACGGCCATGAACAACAGCATCGGCGGCACATGGCGCCGCCAACCCGGGCCCTTGCCGATCAGCGCCTCGCGTACCACCGCCACACTGGCCAGCCGCACCGTGGCGCGCCGGCGCCGACCCATCAACCACCAATACAGCAGCAGCAACACCGGCAAGGCTGCCAGGCCCCACAAAAAATCGGGCCAGATGAAATCCACGGGTATGTCACGCCGTATCGCGCGAAGCGCCGGCAACACCACTGTTGAAAACCACTCGTTCACACCATGCCCCCCACCGTTGGCGCAATGTGCCCAGGCAGGAGCCGCTTGCCACCCACCCGGGCGCGGGCCCGATGGCCGCGCAATTCAACAAAGCGAAGCACGGCGGTGAACAGGTCGTCATCCGTGGCGAGCTCCAGCGTGTCCACCCCCGCGCGGCCCAGGCTCTCACGCAACTGCGCCTCGCGCTGGGCAGCGATGCGGGCATAGCGCTGGCGAAAACCCGTGTCGTGGGTGTCCACCAGCAACTGCTCACCGGTTTCGGCATCACGCACGGTAAGCATGCCCAGGTCGGGCAAAGCCAGCTCCAATGGATCGAGCAGCCGAACGGCCACCACATCGTGGCGCATCGCCAGCTCGCCAAGCGGCTTCTCCCAGCCAGGCTCACTGATGAAATCGGAGACCACAAACAAGGTGCTGCGTTGGTGAACGGTGTGGCTCGCAGCGCGCAGCAAATCGGCCAGCCGGGTCACGCCTTCGTCAACCCCGCTGTTGCGCTCGGCCTTGCGAATGCGATCCAGCAGCTGCAACACCTGCGCCCGCCCACCCCGGGCCGGCAACACCGCGTTGCCACCCGCGCCCCACAGCATCGCGCCCACACGGTTGCCATGGCGCCCGAGCAACCGTGCCAATACGCCCACAAAGCCCAACAACATATCGCTCTTGCGTTGCGAACCCGATCCGAAGTCCACTGACGGGCTCAGGTCGAGCAAAAACCAGGCCGCCATTTCACGGTCTTCCGTGAACACCCGCACATGCGGTTGCTGGAGCCTGGCGGTCACGTTCCAGTCCATGTGCCGCACATCATCGTGGTGCTGGTATTCGCGCAGGTCAGCCAGATCCAAGCCGTTGCCACGCATCAAGGTGCGGTGGTCTCCTTGCAGCAATCCGTCGAGCCGCCGCAAGACGGTCCATTCAAGCCGCTGCAACAACGCGTCGGCACGCTCAGACGGTACCTCCTGTGGCGTGGCACTCGATGAAGACCTGAACAAACCAAACACGCTCAACCCCCTATGCAGCGCGCTGCTCTGGCGCCAACAGTTTGGCAGGCGGCTTCACGGCCGCCATGATGCGGTCAATCAATGCTTCGCTGGTCAGGCCCTCGGACAGACCCTCATACGACAAAACCACGCGGTGGCGCAAGACATCGGGCACGAGATCAACCATGTCGGCAGGCAAGGCATAGGTGCGGCCACGCAAAAGGGCCAAGGCTCTGGCGCCCTCCACCAGGCCAATCGTTGCCCGGGGGCTGGCGCCATAGGTGATCAGCCCAGCGAGTTCTTTCAAGCCGTGCCGCTCTGGAGCACGGGTGGCCGACACCAGCTTCACGGCGTACTGAACCAGTGCCGGGTCCACATACACCGAGCGGCATTGGGCTTGCAATTCGCCCAGTTGTTCGGTGGTGGCGACTGCGTTTACCAGCACCTTCGGGCCCGTGACACGCTCCACGATCACAAACTCTTCTTCATCGGTCGGGTAGTCCAGTTGCACCTTCATCAGAAAGCGGTCCACCTGTGCCTCAGGAAGCGGATACGTACCTTCGGTTTCAATCGGATTCTGCGTAGCCATCACCAGAAAAGGGCTGGGCACGAAGTGGGTTTCACCGGCGATCGTGACCTGCCGCTCCTGCATCACTTCGAGCAGCGCGCTCTGCACCTTGGCCGGAGCCCGGTTGATCTCATCGGCCAGCAACAGGTTGGCAAAAACCGGCCCCAGCGAGGTGCTGAAATCGCCGGTTTTCTGGTTGTAGATGCGTGTGCCCACCAAATCGGCCGGCACCAGATCGGGCGTGAACTGTATGCGCTTGAAACGACCCTGCACCACCTCGGCCAAGGTCTTGACCGTGAGTGTTTTCGCCAAACCCGGCACACCCTCTACCAGCAAATGCCCCTGCGCCAGCATGGCGACCATCACCCGCTCCAGAAAGCGGTCCTGCCCCACAACAACCCGCTTCACCTCGTAAAGGATCTGCTCCATCAATTCTGCCGCTCCACTGGTGTCTTCTCTCACAAGCATCTCCAAAAAAAGAAACTATCCGAAGTGCGAGGCCCAAAACCCAGGGTGCCGCGGAACTGGATTTGCCAGGCCGCCAGCACCGCCTCCTTGAGGGGGCGCGCGAAGCGTGGCAGGGATGGGTCAAAACGGCGGCATCCCCGCCGCCGCCGCCGCTCCTTCAATGGGCACCGCAAATCCAATGCCCACAAACGTCCGGTGATTGGTGGGATTCAGAATACCCGTCACGATACCCACCACCTCGCCATTCAAGGTCACCAATGGCCCGCCCGAGTTGCCCGGGTTGGCCGCCGCATCAAACTGGATCAGGTTGCCAATTTCTTGTGCGCCCTCCTGCGATCTGAAATCCCGGTTCAGACCGGAAACCACGCCGGCCGACACCGACGGGCCAATGCCAAATGGAAAGCCAACAGCAACCACGGTCTCGCCTGGCAACAAATCCGATGAAGAGCGCAGCGTGGCTGCGTGCAAATCATCTGGAACCACATCGGCCTGCAAAACGGCCAGGTCACGATCGGCCTGAACGGCCTTGACCGTTGCGTCCGACTCGGTGCCATCATCAAAGGTCAGGCGAACGATCCGTGCCCCTTGCACCACATGCAGGTTGGTCAGGATCACGCCCTTGTCAACAATCACCACGCCCGTGCCCACGCTGGTTTCGATCTCTTCGCCCTTTTTGTTCTTTGCCAGCCCAGCAACACGCACCACGGAAGGGCGAATTTTTTCAGCCGCGCGTGCGGCAGCCGATGGCAAAGTTTGCGTGGTGAGAGTGCGAAGCACGGCAGCGTCGATGTCCTTTTGAGTCAGTGCGCCTGTGGTTGGCATCGGACGCCAGAACAAGCTCACCACCAACAAGCCCGCCAACATCGCCAGCGCCGACCACATGGCCAACGGGCTGCGCCCGACCCGCCCGAGCGTTGATGCGGGGCGAATGATCTGCTCCTCCCGAGCAGACGCCGCTTCCGCCTCAGACACCAGCGGCTGAGCCAGGGCGCCGAGGCGCCTGGATGAACTGTAGAGAGCTGGCTTTCGCATGGTGGCTCCGTGACTCGCCGGCGGCAATGTCCTACATCATGCCGCGTTGCGCCGCCGCCCTCAAGCGCTCAGCAACTGCCTCAATACGTAAGGCAAAATGCCGCCCGCCTGGTAATAGCTCACCTCTACTGGCGTATCGATGCGCAGGGTGACCGTGGTTTCCACGGTTTCGCCGTTGGCGCGCGTGATCACCAGCTTGGCCTTGCTTTGCGGCAAGAGCTTGGGGTGCGGGAACACATCCACCGATTCATCACCCTTCAACCCGAGCGTTTCCCACGACTCACCCGCCTTGAACTGCAGTGGCAACACGCCCATGCCCACCAGGTTGCTGCGGTGAATGCGCTCGAAACTGCGCGCAATCACGGCACGAATACCGAGCAACTGCGTGCCTTTGGCTGCCCAGTCACGGCTGGAACCGGTGCCGTATTCTTCGCCCGCAAAAACCACCGTGGGGCGACCTGCGGCCATGTAGCGTTGGGCCGCGTCGAAGATCGCAACCTTCGCACCCTTGCCCTCGAACAAGGTGAAACCACCCTCCTCGCGCGAACCATCCGGTCCCGCAGGCAGCATCAGGTTTTTGATGCGCACATTGGCAAACGTGCCGCGCATCATCACGTCGTGATTCCCGCGGCGTGCGCCGTAGCTGTTGAAGTCGGCCTTCATGACGCCGCGTGATTTCAGCCACTCGCCCGCAGGTGAGCTCTCCTTGATTGAACCTGCAGGCGAAATGTGGTCGGTGGTGATGGAGTCCCCAAACAAGGCCATCACGCCTGCGCCCAGCACCGCTGGCTTTTCGGCAGCAGGCTCGGCAACTGCGAACCCATCGAAAAACGGCGGCTCGGCGATGTAGGTGCTGTCGGGCCAGGTGTAGGCGTTGCCGCTCACGCCCTTGATTTTCCCCCACAGCTTGCCCGGCTCGGACTTCACCAGTTCGTAATTGCTGCGGTAGGCTTTGCCCTTCATTGCATATTTCAACAACGCGTGAATTTCATCGCTGCTGGGCCAGATATCGCCCAGGTACACCGGCTTGCCACCTTTGCCCACACCCACGGGGTCGGTCATCAGATCGGTCAGTACCGTGCCCGCAATCGCGTAAGCCACGACAAGTGGCGGGCTTGCGAGAAAGTTGGCTTTGATGTTCGGATGGATGCGGGCTTCGAAGTTGCGGTTGCCCGACAGCACCGCAGAACACACCAGCTGGTTGTCGTTGATTGCCTGGTTGAGCTCTGGCGTCAGGTCGCCCGCATTGCCAATGCAGGTGGTACAGCCGTAGCCCGCCAGTGCAAAGCCCAGTTTCTCCAGGTAAGGCAACAAACCCGTCTCCGTCAGGTACTCGGTCACGATGCGCGAGCCAGGTGCCAGGGAGGTTTTGATGTGCGGCTCGACCTTCAGGCCGGCCTCCACCGCCTTCTTGGCCAGCAGTCCCGCAGCGAGCAAGACACTGGGATTGCTGGTGTTGGTGCAACTGGTGATGGCTGCGATCAGCACATCACCGTGGCCCACCGTGAGTGAACGGCCTGCGTGCTTCGACTTGGCCGCCAGCACGGGCCGATTGCTCACCATTTCCGCCACCGATCGCGATGCACCAGCCGGGGTATCGGCCGGCTTGCCCACCGCCGAGTGTCCACCACCCGGAGACACCGGCACCCTCAGTGACAGGTGTTCTGCATCCTGATTGAACCCATTCTCGGCATTGGGCTTGCTGAACAGCGAGCGGAACTGGTCGGCCACCTGCCCCAGCTCGATGCGGTCCTGCGGGCGCTTGGGTCCGGCGAGACTGGGCGTCACCTTGCCCAGATCGAGCTTCACCACCTGCGAATAGTCGATCTCGCCAGCCTTGGGCACGCCAAACATGCCCTGCGCGCGAAAGTAAGCCTCAAAGGCCTCGATCTCGGCCTTGCTGCGCCCGGTACCGCGGAAGTAATCGAGCGTGCGCTCATCCACCGGGAAGAAGCCCATGGTCGCGCCGTACTCGGGCGCCATGTTGGCTATCGTCGCGCGGTCGGGCAGCGCCAGCGAGGCAGTGCCTTCACCAAAAAATTCCACAAACTTGCCAACCACCTTGTGCTGCCGCAAGATTTCGGTCACGGTCAACACCAGATCGGTCGCTGTCACGCCCTCGCGCAATTGTCCGGTCATCTCGAAACCGACCACATCCGGCGTCAGAATGTAGACCGGCTGTCCCAGCATGGCCGCTTCCGCCTCGATGCCACCCACGCCCCAGGCGACCACACCAATGCCGTTGATCATGGTGGTGTGGCTGTCGGTTCCCACCAGCGTATCGGGGTAATAGAGTCCGCCCTTCATGTGCACGCCACGCGCCAGGTACTCGAGGTTGACCTGGTGCACGATGCCAAAGCCCGGCGGCACCACGCCAAAGGTGTCAAAGGCCTGCATGCCCCATTTGAGGAACTCGTAGCGCTCCTGGTTGCGCTGAAATTCCAGTTTCATGTTCAGGTCGATCGCGTTCTTCTGGCCGAAGTAATCGATCATGATGGAATGGTCCACCACCAGGTCCACCGGCACCAGCGGCTCAATCTTCTTGGCGTCTTGCCCCAGGCGCTCCGCCGTGCTGCGCATGGCGGCCAGATCGGCCAGCAGCGGCACGCCGGTGAAATCCTGCAAGACCACGCGGGCCACCGTGAAAGGCACCTCCGCGCTGCGCTTGGCCTTGGGTTTCCAGTTGGCCAATTGCGCCACATGCGCCTCAGTCACCTTCTCGCCATCGCAATGCCGCACCACGCTCTCCAGAACGATGCGCAAGGAATGGGGCAGGCGCTTGACGTTGGGGAACTGCTTGGCCAGCGCCGGCAGCGAATACAGGCGCCCACTTTTGCCGGACGCTGTTTTGAACGGCTTGACGGTTTTGGCAAAAGGGTGGGCGAACGACTTGGGGGCCATACAAAACTCCTACTTACAGTTTCAAACACAGCCCCATTGTGCGTCTCGGCGAAGCCTGTGCTCGCAGCGCGGTTTCTAGGCTTGCGAAAAACCGTCGCACCCGGGCTCCACCAGCACTGCGCCCAGTGCTGCGTGGGCGATCAAATCACGTCAGAAGCGGCGACTCTCCGTCCGCCCACCCGCCGCAATCGACAGGCCCCATTGGGCAAACACAACCGCACTGGTATTGCCCGAACCTTTGAACTCGACACCCAGCGCTTCCTCACCCTTGACCCACAGCACCTGATCGGTGTCTGCCCCCTGTGAAGGGCTCACGGGAACCAGCGCAATCACCTGCGCCTTGGTCATGCCTGACTGCAAAGCCAGATACGCGTCGTACAGAGTGCCCGCATTGCTCGCAGGCGTGCTCCCGCCTCCTCTCGGACAGCACTTGCCGTCCATTTCGTCAAGCACGCCATCCCGGTTGCAATCGTCTTTCAAATCGATCTTGCCATCCAGATTGCAGTCGGCTGGTTCATATTTGTCATCCGACACGCCGCCGTTATCGAGAACACCCAAAGGGTCCAGGCCTCCCCCGCCACACCCGAGCAAAGGCAGCGTTGTGGTGGCAGCAAGCCAACATGCAAACTGGCGCCGCCCGAATCGGGCAGGAGCTTCATGGATTTTCATAGTTGAACTTTTGTGTTGCTCTACAAGAGTCGAATCATACAAAAGTATTTAGTTCAGATAAGAGGTCTTGCGACGAAAAATTGGTCTGTCAGGCCCCATACAAAACCATCAGACCGCCTTGTATCGACACCTGTCACCCACCGGTCAGTACCTTGTTCCGGTAACTTCTCAGGTAGGTGCGCACAATGCAACGGGGGCTTTCCATGCATTAGCCAGGCGTTCGAGGATGCAATCTCATGTGCAGTGATTGCCCAGGCCACCCCCCCCGGGCGCCACACGCCGATCCGACATGGGCTGTGGCGGCGAACGCTCTACGGCCGACGCGATCGACCGGCGTCGAGGCGTGAGCGCAAGGCGGTGATTCTGTTTCTCCGCTAGCAAAAGCTGCACGCCCGACTGTCGAGATGCTTCGGCCACCGGTCCATCCATTGCCCTGGTGCACCTGTTGCGGCAACGGAAAACCACAACGGTGTGGCGTTCAAAGCCCATGCCATACTTCAATTGTGCGGTTGAATCTCCTTCCCACAACAGCGTGGTCATCCGTATGTTGAAAACCTCTGTGCATCGCCTTGTCGACTAACGAATACACACAATGGCATCAAAGGATCAAATAGAAATAGGATTCGCATTCAACCCCCTCCTGAACCACCGGTAGCATGAAATTCAGGAAAGGTCGGCCTGCGCCTTCCAATTAGCTCAACAGACACTCTTTTACTCACCAGCCCTACCTTCGCCAGGATCGCAGGACAAGAATGCAAAAAAATCACACCAGGCATACAGAAAGAATTACAGTCATCACTGTCAACTTCCGAACGCCTGAGCTGGTTGTTGATCTGATAGAAAGTGTCGCAAGCCAGAGAATTACCATTCCGGGTATCGATATGTATATCGTGGACAACGCTTCGGGAGATCATTCAATTGAAACCATCAAAAACCACTTGAAAGACAAGTGCCATCATTGGGTCACATTGATCGCATCACCTGTGAATGGTGGATTTTCAGCTGGAAACAATCTAGCGCTGAAAAGGGTTATTGGGTGTGCAACGACCGACTTTGTGTGGCTGCTGAATCCTGATACCCGGCTGCTACCGGAAGCAGGAAACGAATTGCTCGGATTCATAAAGAAAGAGAACAGCACAGTCATCGCAGGATCTCGACTGGAAGATGCCGATGGCACGCCTCAAGTGTCAGCCTTCAACTTCCCGGGTGTTATCAGCGAGATGTGCAGGGGTTTTAACCTTGGCCTCATGGACCGCTTATTCCGGAGATTCATCGTACCCAAACCTGTCAGCGAAATGGCTGAACCCTGCGACTGGCTTGCAGGCGCCTCCATTCTAATGTCCACCGAAACCATAAGAACCGTTGGATTCATGGACGAAAACTATTTTTTGTATTTTGAAGAAGTTGACTATTGCCTTCAGGCAAAGCGAAAACGTATTCAGTGCTGGTACGTGCCCACCAGCCGGGTTTACCATGCAGTTGGAGCCTCCACAAAGATTTCTGACAGCAGAACCAAAAGACCCGGTATTCCTCAATACTGGTTTGACTCCAGGAGGCGCTTTTTTTTAAAGAATCGGGGCCCTTTGTCGCTTCTGGCTGCCGACCTCCTTTTCATGATTGGCCACTCAACGTGGTTTCTGAGGGGAAAAATCCAACCTGGCGGACAATCAGGTGCCTTAAAAATGATGCCGCCACATTATTTCAGGGATTTTTTCCGAAACTCTGCCCTGGTGAGGGGACTCACGTTTAAAAAATGAAAGCACTGCGAAGCTCAATCAAGAGCGACTGGATCAATCATGGCCGGGACTGGACAAAGCCGGGATTCAGGGCCCTTGCCATTTACCGGATCGGGGTCTGGCGCATGACCATAGACAACCCGTGGATCAGGAAGCCTGTCTCTTTCATCTACCGGGTTCTCTATCGTTTGGTCCGGAACCTGTATGGGATTGAAATACCGTATACGGCAACATTGGGCAATGACGTGATCATTGAGCACCAGCACAGTATTGTTGTCCATGGGCTGTCTGCCATAGGGGATGGCACCATCATTCGACAAGGGGTGACGATCGGCATCAAGAATCTCGACGATCTTGATGGGGTTCCGATCATAGGCAAACGGGTCAACATCGGAGCGGGGGCCGTCATTCTGGGCAGGATCCATGTTGGCGATGGAGCCACCATTGGAGCCAATTCGGTGGTGGTCCACGATGTCCCTGCAGGAATTACCGTTGTCGGCATACCCGCGAAGCCGATCAGGCCAACATGAAAAATGCCGTTTGCGTTTGTCCCTCATAGCGATTCCAGCGGCGATGAACTCCAAGGCCGTCTCCAGTCAATCTGTGCTTGCGAATCGCCCCCTCCAGATGATTCCACATCCTTTTTGACGAGCATTTCAGGATGTTTGGCGAACGGCTCATTCGTCTGCAAACCGCACCCGAAGATCCCTCGGACCCGTGCAAGCCGGCTCTTGAAGCGAGGTCCGGGATCACCACTGAGCCATGCAAACACACGCTTTTCGTGCGCGCACCTGTGCTGTGCAGAAACGGAGGGAACCGAAGATGAACATCAACCCGGATTGGTAGAACGCCACCAGCAACTGCTGCACTGAATGCTTGAGGCGATCCGCCTCCAACCTATTTGGCCGTCCGGGTTCACGTGCACGACGCTGTTGGAGCAGTGGGTTGCCGTGCGTGCCAACGCACATGAACCAAGGATTCATCCAGCACATTCCTCCAACGGCCGCAGGGCGCAAGTGGTACCTGTCGCAACATATTTGAAGCATGTGCCTGGTTTGAACTCAGCGTCTCTGTGCGGTGGAAAAAAATGCAACACTGCCCCTGTTTCGCCGGACGTTTCCAATCCTTCGACAGAGACCGTTCGGCATGCCAGTGAACGCACAAAATCCGCACTGCAGGCCGCCTTTTTCCACGCAAGGCGTCGATACGTTCACCACGCCAAAACAAAGCATCATCGCGTTGCGACAGCCGGTGTTCAGCGGGACCGGCTTGGTCTGTAAACAGGCACGTCAGTGACAATGGTTCAGCACCAACACCGTTTTCCCCTTGCCCGTCGACATCGCGCTGCGGGTGCTGGCGCGCAAACCTTTCGCCCCCGGCATCGAGGAATCGCCCACCTCCTGCGACGGCTGGTCGCTGCATTGCGACTCTGATGCGCTCCAGCACCAGGCCAGCATCTGGCCCCCAAAAACAAAGCGGCCCCGGAGGGCCGCTTGTTCATGCGCTTCGAGAATGACCGCTCAGGCGGCGACGCCTTTTGCAGTCTCCGCGTATTCCTCGATCTGGTCAAAGTTGAGGTACTTGTAGATCGCGTCGCCGTCGGCGTTCACGATGCCCATGGCTTCGTGGTACTCGGAAACGGTGGGTATGTGCCCCAGTTTGGAGGCAATCGCTGCCAGCTCGGCAGAGGCCAGGTACACAAACGTGTTCTTGCCCAGACGGTTGGGGAAGTTGCGGGTCGAGGTGGACACGACGGTCGCGCCTTCGCGCACCTGCGCCTGGTTGCCCATGCACAGCGAGCAGCCGGGCATTTCGGTGCGGGCACCCGCATTGGCGAACGAAGCGTAGTGACCTTCCTTGATCAGCTCGCTCTCGTCCATCTTCGTGGGCGGAGCGACCCACAGCTTGACAGGGATGTCGCGCTGGGTGCCGAGCAACTTGGCCGCTGCGCGGAAGTGGCCGATGTTGGTCATGCAAGAGCCGATGAAAGCTTCGTCGATCTTGGTGCCAGCGACTTCAGACAGCGTCTTGGCATCGTCCGGATCGTTGGGGCAGCACAGGATGGGCTCCTTGATGTCGGCCAGATCGATCTCGATGACGTGTGCGTATTCGGCGTCCTTGTCGGCTTCGAGCAGGTTGGGGCTGGCCAGCCAGGCTTCGACTTTTTCGATGCGGCGCTGCAGGGTGCGCTTGTCTTCATAGCCGTTGGCGATCATGTTCTTCATCAGCACGATGTTGCTGGTGAGGTACTCCTTGATCGGCTCAGGGTTGAGCTTGATGGTGCAACCGGCGGCGGAGCGCTCGGCTGAAGCGTCGGAGAGTTCAAACGCTTGCTCGACCTTGAGGTCTGGCAGGCCTTCGATTTCCAGGATGCGGCCGGAGAATTCATTGATCTTGCCGGACTTGGCCACGGTCAACAAACCTTGCTTGATGCCGTACAAAGGAATCGCGTGCACCAGATCGCGCAGGGTCACGCCGGGCTGCATCTTGCCTTTGAAACGCACCAACACCGACTCGGGCATGTCCAGAGGCATCACGCCGGTGGCGGCGCCGAAAGCGACGAGACCGGAGCCGGCCGGGAAGCTGATGCCGATGGGGAAGCGGGTGTGGCTGTCGCCGCCGGTACCGACGGTATCGGGCAACAGCAGGCGGTTGAGCCAGCTGTGGATCACGCCGTCGCCTGGGCGCAGCGACACGCCGCCACGGCTGCTGATGAAGGCAGGCAGTTCGCGGTGGGTCTTCACGTCAACTGGCTTGGGGTAAGCGGCGGTGTGGCAGAACGATTGCATCACCAGATCGGCCGAGAAGCCCAGGCAGGCCAGGTCTTTCAGCTCGTCGCGGGTCATGGGGCCGGTGGTGTCTTGTGAACCCACGGTGGTCATCTTGGGTTCGCAGTAGGTACCGGGGCGCACGCCCTGGCCTTCTGGCAATCCAACCGCGCGGCCAACCATTTTTTGCGCCAGCGTGAAACCGGCTTTGGTTTCTTTCGGCGGCGTGGGCAGGCGGAACATCGTCGATGCGGGCAGGCCGAGGAACTCACGTGCCTTGGCGGTCAGGCCACGGCCGATGATCAGGTTGATGCGACCACCAGCGCGCACTTCGTCGAACAGCACATCGCTCTTCAACTTGAACTCGGCCATGGTTTCGCCGTTTTTCAGGATCTTGCCGTCGTAGGGCATGACGTCAACGACATCGCCCATTTCCAGCTTGCTCACATCGACTTCGATCGGCAAAGAGCCGGAGTCTTCCTGCGTGTTGAAGAAGATGGGCGCGATCTTGCCGCCGAGGGTCACGCCGCCGAAACGCTTGTTGGGCACAAACGGGATGTCCTGGCCGGTGGCCCAGACAACCGAGTTGGTGGCCGACTTGCGGCTGGAGCCGGTACCGACCACATCGCCCACGTAGGCCACCAGATTGCCCTTGGCTTTCAGGTCTTCGATGAACTGCATCGGGCCGCGCTTGCCGTCTTCCTCGGGCTTGAAGGCCGCGTCCGGACGCGTGTTCTTCAACATCGCGAGGTAGTGCATCGGGATGTCCGGACGCGTGGTCGCATCGGGCGCGGGGGAGAGGTCGTCGGTGTTGGTTTCGCCGGGCACCTTGAAGACGGTGACGGTGATTTTCTTTTCCACTTCAGGGCGGCTGGTGAACCACTCGGCATCGGCCCAGCTCTGCATCACTTCCTTGGCCTTGGCGTTGCCGGCCTTGGCTTTCTCGGCCACATCGTTGAAGAAGTCGAACATCAACAAGGTCTTCTTCAGACCTTCAGCGGCCACAGTGGCCACATCGGCATCGTCGAGCAATTCGATCAGCGGGTGCACGTTGAAGCCGCCGACCATGGTGCCGAGCAATTCGGTGGCTTTGGCTTTGGAAATCAGGGCGACCTTTTCGTCCTCATGGGCCACGGCGGCCAGGAAACTGGCCTTGACCTTGGCGGCGTCGTCCACGCCAGGCGGCACGCGGTGGGTCAGCAAATCCATCAGGAAGGCGTCTTCACCTGCAGGCGGGTTCTTGATCAGTTCAATCAGGGCGGCGACCTGCTTGGCGTCGAGCGCCAGAGGTGGAATGCCCAGAGCGGCGCGTTCGGCCACATGGGCACGGTAGTCGGTGAGGAAGTCGGACATGGTTTTCTCCAGAAAAATGGGAGGGAACGGAAACTAGAAATCAATGCGCGGCGGGCGCGGCCGGGACAAACCAGTGCGCCACCGCAGCGGGCAAGGTTCGGCCTGTCTGGTGCGCGCGCTCCAGCACTTGCCAATAAAAACGGTAACTCGCGCGGTCGTGCAAACGCCCTTCAAACGACACCGGCGCCCAATCGGCGGCAGCAGCGCGCTCCACGATCTCGGCAGCGGTGTGCACGGCTGTCTCGCTGGGTGCAAACGCACTCAAAATCGGACGAATCTGATCGGGGTGGATGCTCCACATGCGGGTGTAGCCCAGCTCGTTGGCGGCCTTGCGCGCGGCGGTCAGCAGCGCGGCCGAATCTTTGAACTCGGTGACCACATTGTGCGAGGGCACTTTGCCAAACGCATGACAGGCAGAAGCAATTTCCATCTTGGCGCGCAGCACCAGAGGGTGGGCAAACTGTCCCGCCAAACCCATGCCTTCGGCCGGAATCGCACCACCGTGAGCCGACACAAAATCCATCAGGCCAAAGCTCAGGCTTTGCACCCGGGGATGGGCCGCAATGTCAAAGGCGCGGTGTACCGCTGCGGGCGACTCGATCAGCACATGCAAAGGCAGATCGGTGGCCCCTGCCGCGTCCATGGCGGCAACGGCTCGGCAAACGTCTTCGACGGACTCCACCTTGGGAACCATCAAATGGCAAAGGCGCCGACCTGCCTGGCCGGCGATGGTGGCCACATCCGCTTCAAACGAAGCATGGTCAACGGGATGCACCCGCACCGCCACGCGGGCTTCGGGCGCAGCGTCCAACGCCAACCCGGTCACCAGCGCAGCGTGTTCCGCTTCACCGCCCACCGGGGCACCGTCTTCGCAATCGAGGGTGACATCAAAAACACAGGCGCCGAATTCGGCGCCCATGTCAGCCTGCAGTTGCAGGCTTTTGCGCATCCGCGCCTCAACACCGCTGTAGTGGTCACACACCGGCAGCGCGAAAGCGCCGGCCTGGGCTCCAAGCAGTATCTGGGCGGGGTGCGGTTTCACGAGATGCAAATCGGCGATTTACAGCAGGTGTTTCACGCCGTCTTTTTCGCCTTCGAGCTCGGCCAGGGTCTTGTTGATGCACTCTTGCGAGAATGCATCGATCTCCAGACCTTCAACGACCGTGTACTCGCCATTGGCGCAAGTCACAGGGAAGCCGAACATGGTGTCTTTCGGAATGCCATACCAGCCTTGCGAAGGAATGCCCATGGTGACCCACTCGCCGTTGGTGCCCAAGGCCCAATCGCGCATGTGGTCGATGGCAGCGTTGGCGGCCGATGCGGCCGAGGACAGGCCACGCGCTTCAATGATGGCAGCGCCACGCTTGCCAACGGTGGGCAAGAAGGTGTTGGCGTTCCATTCCTGGTCGTTGATCATGTCTTTCACCGAGGCGCCATCGATGGTGGCGAAGCGGTAGTCGGCGTACATGGTGGGCGAGTGGTTGCCCCACACGGCCAGCTTCTTGATCGCGGACACAGCCTTGCCGGTCTTGGCGGCAATCTGGCTGGCGGCGCGGTTGTGGTCCAGACGCAGCATGGCGGTGAAGTTGCCTGGCTTCAGATCAGGCGCGCTCTTCATGGCAATGTAAGCGTTGGTGTTGGCGGGGTTGCCCACGACCAGCACCTTGACGTCGCGACTGGCCACAGCGTTCAGGGCCTTGCCCTGTGCGGTGAAAATCTGGCCGTTGATGGCCAGCAGCTCGGCGCGCTCCATGCCGGCTTTGCGGGGCATGGAACCAACCAGCAGGGCGTAATCGGTGTCTTTGAAGGCGGTCATCGGATCGCTGTGGGCCTCCATGCCGACCAGCAACGGGAATGCGCAGTCTTCCAGTTCCATCATCACGCCCTTGAGCGCTTTTTGGGGGCCATCAACCGGCACTTCCAGCAATTGCAGGATCACGGGCTGGTCTTTGCCCAACATTTCGCCCGAGGCGATGCGGAACAACAGGGCGTAACCGATTTGACCGGCGGCGCCGGTGACGGCAACGCGAACAGGCTTCTTGCTCATGGTGAAAACTCCAGAAAAAGACGGAAATAAAGACGGGGCGAAAGACCCCTAGAACGGACCAGAAACCCCAGGGCATACCCGCAAAAACAGGTTCCAGCTCAGCCTTCAAGTGTACCCTCGTAAACCCGAACTCGTCAATTTGTCTTATGTCTTATATAAGATATGATTGCACCCTTGCAACGGCTGTCGACCAGACAGTTTTGCGTCAGCATCCGAGTGCTCCGAATTCCCATGGCCACCCCCTCCACACCCCCTGCCGACCACCCGCCCTCCGAAGGGCGGAGTGGCGCTGACGCGGGTGCCGACGGGTCCCCGCCGAGCAGCCTGGCTCCCGCCTTCAGCCCGCTGTACCAGCAAATCAAAAGCCTGATTCTGCGCAGCCTGCAGGCCGGCGAATGGAAACCGGGAGACACCATTCCCAGCGAGCTGGAGCTGGCAGCACGGTTCAAAGTCAGCCAAGGCACGGTGCGCAAAGCCATAGATGAGCTGGCCAACGACAACCTCGTGGTGCGCCGCCAAGGCAAGGGTACCTTTGTGGCCACCCATGCCGAACAGCACATCCAATACCGCTTCTTGCGCCTGTTGCCCGACAGCGGCTCACTGAAAACCCAAGGTCCCGCCGAGCGCCGCATCATCGAATGCCGGCGACTCAGAGCGCCCGCCGACGTGGCCAGGCAACTGGGGCTGCGCTCTGGCGACAGCGTCTTGCAGGTGCGCCGGGTACTTTCTTTCTCTTCAACGCCGGCCATCCTGGAGGACATCTGGTTGCCAGGTGCCACCTTCAAAGGACTCACACTGGAAACACTGGCCCACGACAAAGGGCCGATGTATGCCCTGTTCGAGGCCCAATTCGGCGTGCGCATGGTTCGCGCAGTGGAAACACTCAAAGCGGTCAGCGCTGACGCCGAAATGGCCGCGCTGCTAGCGATCCAGCCAGGCCACCCCCTTTTAAGCGTGGAACGGTTGGCCTACACCTACAACGACGTACCCATGGAGTTGCGTCGCGGCCTTTACCTCACCGAATCCCGGCATTACCACAACGAGTTGAGCTAAACCCATGCTTGGAACGTTCGCGACTGCCTGCTCAGCATTTTCGAAAGCGTGTGCCCAGGGTGTCAGGCTCCGGTATGCTGCGTTGCAATAGAATTTAACGTTCCGCGCATCGGGTTACCAGCGCGTTACTCCCTTCCTCCCCAGCCTCCTCTCATTGGAAGAAAGCACCACCATGACCGAGTTGACCAAAAAGCGGCCAGAGTTCCGCAACATCAACGCCTTCAAAGACCTGACCACCTACCGCTTGCCGCTGGCGGGCTGGGTGTCGATCCTGCACCGCGTCAGCGGGCTGCTGATGTTCCTGCTGCTGCCGCTGATCGTCTGGTTGTTCGACACTTCGGTATCTTCCGAAATCTCGTTTGACCGCTTCAGTGCAGCCTTTTCAGCCGGCATTGGTTTTGTGCCCGGCTGGCTGTTCAAGCTGGTGGTGCTTGCCATCATCTGGGCCTATTTGCACCACCTGATTGCAGGTGTTCGCCACCTCTATATGGACGCCCGCCACGCCGTCACCAAAGAATTTGGCAAGTCTTCCGCCATCGTCACGCTGGTCTTGAGCATCGGCCTCACGCTGATTCTCGGCGCCAAGCTCTTCGGTCTCTATTAATAAGCCCAACAAGAGGAACGCAAACCATGTCTGTCAACTACGGATCCAAGCGCGTCGTCACTGGCGCCCACTACGGCGTGCGCGACTGGCTCGCCCAGCGCGTCACTGCCGCTCTTATGGCGTTGTTCACGCTGATCGTGCTGGCGCAAGTCATCTTCAGCAGTGGCCCCATCGGCTACGAGACCTGGGCCGGCATCTTCGCCGCCCAATGGATGAAGGCACTGACCTTCGCGATTTTTGTGGCGCTGGCCTACCACGTGTGGATCGGCATGCGCGATATCTGGATGGACTACGTCAAGCCTGCAGGCATCCGCCTTGCGCTGCACGTATTCACCATCGTCTGGCTCGTTGCCTGCCTGGGCTGGGCTGTTCAAGTTCTCTGGAGACTCTGAAGTCATGACCGCAACCGCAAATCTCCCCAAACGTCAATTTGACGTCGTCATCGTCGGCGCCGGCGGCTCCGGCATGCGCGCCTCGCTTCAACTGGCGCGCGCTGGCCTGAAAGTGGCCGTGCTGTCGAAAGTGTTCCCCACCCGCTCGCACACCGTTGCAGCGCAAGGCGGCGTGTCCGCTTCGCTGGGCAACATGAGCGAAGACAATTGGCACTACCATTTCTACGACACCATCAAAGGTTCCGATTGGCTGGGCGACCAGGACGCCATCGAGTTCATGTGCCGCGAGGCGCCGAAAGTCGTGTACGAACTCGAACACTTCGGCATGCCTTTTGACCGCAACCCGGATGGCACGATTTACCAGCGCCCCTTCGGCGGCCACACCGCCAACTACGGCGAAAAGCCCGTGCAACGCGCCTGCGCCGCAGCCGACCGCACTGGCCACGCCATGTTGCATACGCTCTACCAGCAAAACGTTGAAGCCAAAACCACGTTCTTCGTGGAATGGATGGCCCTCGATTTGATCGGCGACGCCGATGGCAACGTGCTCGGCGTGACGGCGCTGGAAATGGAAACCGGCGAAACCTACATTCTGGAAGCCAAGCAGACTTTGCTGGCAACAGGTGGCGCAGGCCGCATCTTTGGTGCATCCACCAATGCCTTCATCAACACCGGTGATGGCCTGGGCATGGCAGCCCGTGCGGGTATCCCGCTGCAAGACATGGAATTCTGGCAATTCCACCCCACCGGCGTGGCCGGCGCGGGCGTGTTGCTGACTGAAGGCTGCCGAGGCGAAGGCGCCATTCTGCTGAACAGCGAAGGCGAACGTTTCATGGAGCGCTATGCGCCCACCTTGAAAGATTTGGCTCCTCGCGACTTCGTGTCGCGTTGCATGGACCAGGAAATCAAGGAAGGCCGCGGCTGTGGCCCGAACAAAGACTTCATCTTCATGAAGCTCGATCACCTCGGCGCTGAAACCATCCACAAGCGCCTGCCCTCGGTGTACGAAATCGGGGTTAACTTCGCCAACGTGGACATCACGCGCGAGCCCATTCCGGTCGTGCCCACCATTCACTACCAGATGGGTGGCATCCCCACCAACATCAACGGCCAGGTCGTCATACCCGACGGCAATGGCGCTCAAAAAGTGGTCAGCGGCTTGTACGCTGTGGGCGAATGCGCTTGCGTGAGCGTGCACGGCGCCAACCGTCTGGGCACCAACTCGCTGCTTGACTTGCTGGTGTTTGGCCGCGCGGCCGGCAACCACATCGTTGAAACAAACGACAAAGCCGTCAACCACAAGCCACTGCCTGCGGACGCAGCTGACAAAACCTTGGCCCGCCTGGCACGACTGGACAACTCGACCGATGGCGAATACGCACAAGATGTGGCCAATGACATGCGTGCGGTGATGCAGCAACACGCTGGCGTGTTCCGCACCCAGGCCATCCTTGACGAGGGCGTGACAAAAATAAACGCCCTGCGTGAGCGCGTGGCCAACATCACGCTGAAAGACAAGTCCAAGATATTCAACACCGCACGCATCGAAGCGCTTGAAGTTGACAACCTGATGGAAGCCGCCCAGGCCACCATGACCTCGGCCGCTGCCCGCAAAGAATGCCGCGGCGCGCACACCGTGAACGACTACGAGCGCCCAGCCGATGACGCCGAGTTCCCGCTGGGTCGCAACGACAAAGAGTGGATGAAGCACACCCTTTGGGACAGCGCAACCAACAGCCTGTCATACAAACCCGTCAATTTGAAGCCCCTGACCGTGGAGTCGGTGCCGCCGAAGGTTCGCACCTTCTAACAGCCCCCTATTCCGCACCACGACGCACGGAGAAAAACACCATGGCACTTCGCACATTCAAGATCTACCGCTACGACCCCGAAAAGGACGCCAAACCCTATATGCAGACCATCGAGGTTGAACTCGACGGCCACGAACGCATGCTGCTGGACGCTCTGGGCAAACTGAAAAAGGTCGACCCCACCATCTCTTTTCGCCGCTCCTGCCGCGAAGGCGTTTGCGGCTCTGATGCAATGAACATCAACGGCAAGAATGGTCTGGCCTGCCTGACCAATATGAACACCTTGCCCGGCGTCATCACATTGAAGCCCCTGCCTGGCCTGCCGGTGGTGCGCGATCTGATCGTAGACATGACGCTGTTTTTCAAGCAGTACAACAGCATCAAGCCTTACCTGATCAACAACGACCCTGCGCCGATGACCGAGCGCCTGCAAAGCCCGGAAGAGCGAGACGAACTGAATGGCCTGTACGAGTGCATTCTGTGCGCCAGCTGCTCCACCAGTTGCCCCAGCTTCTGGTGGAACCCCGACAAGTTCGTGGGTCCTGCCGGTTTGCTGCAGGCCTACCGCTTCATCGCCGACAGCCGTGACCAGGCCACCAGCGAACGCCTGGACAACCTGGAAGATCCCTACCGCCTGTTTCGCTGCCATACCATCATGAACTGCGTTGATGTATGCCCCAAGGGGCTGAATCCCACCAAGGCAATCGGCAAGATCAAGGAAATGATGGTGATGCGCGCTATTTGAGCGTTTCACACGATCTCCCATGAACGCCACTGTCACGGATACCCTGCTCGACGAACGCGCTTTGAGCAAACTGCGCTGGCGCTGCCGCCGTGGATTGCTCGAAAACGATTTGTTCATCGAGAAGTTCTTTGCCCGGCACGCTTCTGGCTTGACTGTCAGACAGGCCGAAGGTCTGGCCGTTTTAATGGACCTTTCTGACAACGATCTGCTGGATCTGTTGCTCGGAAGAAAAGAGCCCCAGGGCGAACTGGCCCAAAAAGACGTCACGCACGTGTTGGGTATGCTGCGCGCAGCCCGACTTCCCCTACAAGACATCCTTTGAAGGAACCCGTATGAAACTCGCAGACAACAAAGCCACCCTGTCGTTCTCCAACGGCAGCCCCAGCGTAGAAATGCCTGTGTACTCGGGCAGCATTGGCCCCGATGTGGTCGACATTCGCAAGCTGTACGCACAGACGGGCATGTTCACCTATGACCCTGGTTTTCTGTCCACGTCGGCCTGCCAGTCGGCCATCACTTACATCGATGGCGACAAAGGTGAACTGCTGTACCGCGGCTACCCCATCGAGCAGCTCGCCACGAACTGTGACTACCTCGATACCTGTTTCCTGTTGCTCAAAGGCGACCTGCCCAGCGCCACTGAAAGTGCTGACTTTCACAAGCTCGTGGCCCAGCACACCATGGTCAACGAGCAGATGCAGTTCTTCCTGCGCGGTTTCCGCCGTGATGCCCATCCCATGGCCATCCTGACCGGATTGGTCGGCGGCATGTCGGCCTTCTACCACGACAGCACCGACATCAACAATCCTGAGCACCGTGAAATCGCCGCGATCCGCCTGATCGCCAAGATGCCTACGCTTGTCGCCATGGCCTACAAGTACAAAGTGGGCCAGCCCTACATGTACCCACAGAACAACCTGAGCTACGCCGGCAATTTCATGCGCATGATGTTCGGCACGCCTTGCGAAGAATACGTGGTCAACCCGGTGATCGAGCGTGCGCTGGACCGCATCTTCATCCTGCATGCCGACCACGAGCAAAACGCGTCCACTTCGACCGTGCGCCTGTGCGCCTCCTCGGGCACCAACCCGTTTGCCGCGATTTCCGCCGGCGTGGCCTGCCTGTGGGGCCCTGCCCATGGCGGTGCCAACGAAGCCTGCCTGAACATGCTGGAAACCATCCAGGCCCAGGGCGGCGTGGCCAAGGTCGGTGAGTTCATGGAACAGGTCAAAGACAAAAGCTCCGGCGTCAAGCTGATGGGCTTCGGTCACCGCGTCTACAAGAACTACGATCCCCGCGCCAAGCTGATGCAGGAAACCTGCGACGAAGTGCTGAAAGAACTGGGCCTGGAAAACGATCCATTGTTCAAGCTCGCCAAGGCGCTGGAAAAAATCGCCCTGGAAGATGACTACTTCGTCTCCCGCAAGCTGTACCCCAACGTCGATTTCTACTCCGGCATCGTGCAGCGCGCCATCGGTATTCCCGTGAACCTGTTCACCGGCGTGTTCGCTTTGGCCCGTACCGTGGGCTGGATCGCCCAGCTCAACGAAATGATTGGAGACCCTGAGTACAAGATCGGCCGCCCACGCCAGCTCTTCACCGGCTCCGAGCGCCGCGATGTAAAGCCACGCTGATCGGACTGCGGCAACCACCGCAAGACCAGACAGCCTGAACCCGCCCGGCCGAATGCCCGGCGGGTTTTCATTTGGCGGGCACAGCCTTCTCCAAATACGAAGGACAAAAGCATCACAAGGGTGGAAAATGAGCAGCTCATCGCCAAGCACGATGAGTAAACCATGAACACCCCTGACCGCGCCTTCACCCGTCGCATCGACCTCACCTCGCTACAGCTCTTCGTGGCGGTGTGCGAGCGCGGCAGCATTGGCAAAGCGGCGGAACAAGAGTTTCTGGCGACATCGGCCGTGAGCAAGCGGCTCTCCGATCTCGAAGCCACGGTCGGCAGCAGCCTGCTCTACCGCACCGCTCGTGGCGCCACGCCAACGCCCGCTGGCCAAAGCCTGCTGCACCATGCGCGATCGGTGCTGTTCAGCCTCGACAAAATGCAGGGCGAACTCTCAGAATACGCCGATGGCGTGCGCGGCCATGTGCGGATGCACGCCAACATTTCGGCCATTGTTCAATTCCTGCCCGAAGACCTCGGTACCTTCGTTCGCCAGCATGGGCAGATCAAGATCGATCTGGAAGAACACCTGTCCAACGAAGTTATCCGAGCGGTGCACGAGGGTGCTGCCGATTTGGGCATCTGCCACGCTGGCGCTTCCAGCCAGATCACTGGCCTGCAAACCCGCCCATACCGCCAGGATCACCTCGCCCTGGTGATGCCCAGCAACCACCCGCTGGCTGACCGCAAGCAATTGGCCTTTGCCGACAGCCTGGACTGGGACCACGTCGGCCTGCATGCCAACAGCTCCATCTACCTCGCGATGCACGCCGCGGCCGCCGAAGCCGGGCGCGGAATCCGCTTGCGCATCCGAGTCACGGGGCTGGACGCTATGTGCCGCATGATCCACAACGGCCTGGGTGTGGGCCTGATGCCGCGCCGCGCTTTCGAGCTGATGCACGGCGTCGGCGACCTCGCCTGCGTGCCCTTGAGCGACACCTGGGCACACCGCCAGATCGACCTCATCGCCCGAGATTTTTCCTCCCTGCCCGTCACGGCCCGACTGCTGGTGAGCCACCTGAGCGAGCAAGCCGGCCAACGCACCGAACCCACATCCCCCTAAAATCTCCGCAACCGCAAAGGAAACCACGACCATGGGACGCACCCTCTACGACAAGATCTGGGACGAACACGTCGTCCACACCGAAGAAGACGGCACCTCGGTGCTCTACATCGACCGCCATCTGGTGCACGAAGTCACCAGCCCCCAAGCCTTTGAAGGACTGCGCGAAGCGGGTCGCAAGGTCTGGCGCGTGAGCTCCATCGTGGCCACCGCCGACCACAACACCCCGACCACGGGCTGGGAACTGGGCTACGACGGCATCACCGACCCCATCAGCAAAGAGCAGATCGTCACCCTGGACAAAAACATCGGTGAGTTCGGCGCTGCAGCGTTCTTTCCCTTCATGTCCAAGCGCCAGGGCATCGTGCACGTCATCGGCCCCGAAAACGGCGCCACCCTGCCGGGCATGACCGTCGTCTGCGGCGACAGCCACACCTCGACGCATGGCGCGTTCGGTGCGCTCGCCCACGGCATCGGCACCAGCGAAGTCGAACACGTGATGGCCACGCAAACCCTGCTGGCCAAGAAGGCCAAGAACATGCTGGTGAAGGTCGAAGGCAAGTTGGGCAACGGCGTCACCGCCAAAGACATCGTGCTGGCCATCATTGGCAAGATCGGCACCGCCGGCGGCACCGGCTACACCATTGAATTCGGCGGCAGCGCCATCAGGGCCCTGAGCATGGAAGGCCGCATGACGGTCTGCAACATGGCCATCGAAGGCGGCGCGCGCGCAGGTTTGGTGGCGGTCGACGAAAAGACCATCGAATACGTCAAGGGCCGCCCGTTGTCCCCCACCGGCGTGGAGTGGGACCAGGCCGTGGCCTACTGGAAAGGCCTGCAATCCGACGTCGATGCGGAGTTCGACGCCGTGGTCGAACTCGACGCGACCCAGATCGTGCCCCAAGTCACCTGGGGCACCTCGCCCGAGATGGTGCTCGGCGTGGACGCACGCGTGCCCGACCCTGAAAAGGAAAAGGACAGCAACAAGCGCGGAGCCATCGAACGCGCGCTGACCTACATGGCGCTCGAACCCGGCAAAGCCCTCAACGACATCTTTGTCGACAAGGTGTTCATCGGTTCCTGCACCAACAGCCGCATCGAAGACATGCGCGAAGCCGCGGCCATCGTGAAAAAGCTGGGCCAGAAAGTGGCCAAGAACGTCAAGCTGGCCATGGTGGTGCCCGGCTCGGGCCTGGTGAAAGAGCAGGCCGAGCGCGAAGGCTTGCACGAGATTTTCAAAGCAGCCGGCTTCGAGTGGCGCGAACCCGGCTGCTCCATGTGCCTGGCCATGAATGCGGACCGCTTGGAGCCCGGCGAACGTTGCGCCTCAACCAGCAACCGCAACTTCGAAGGCCGCCAAGGCGCTGGTGGGCGCACCCACCTCGTTTCGCCCGCCATGGCCGCCGCCGCCGCCGTGCACGGTCATTTTGTTGACGTGCGCCAGTTCGCCTGAAGGAAGGAATCCCCGACATGAACAAGTTCACCATCCTCAAGGGCGTGGTCGCCCCCATGGACCGCGAGAACGTCGACACCGACGCCATCATCCCCAAACAATTTCTGAAGTCCATCCGCAAAACCGGCTTTGGACCCAACCTGTTTGACGAATGGCGCTACCTCGACAAAGGCGAACCCGGCGAAGACGTCAGCAAGCGCAAACCCAACCCCGACTTCGTGCTGAACCAGCCCCGCTATGCCGGCGCATCCATCCTGCTGGCTCGCAAGAACTTCGGCTGCGGATCCAGCCGCGAACACGCGCCCTGGGCCATCGAACAATACGGGTTCCGAGCACTGATCGCTCCCAGCTACGCCGACATCTTTTTTAACAACTGCTTCAAAAACGGCATCTTGCCCATCGTCTTGCCCGATGCTCAAGTCGCGCAACTGTTCGACGAAGTAGCGGCCTTCCCCGGCTACGAACTCACCATCGATCTGGAGCGCCAGTTGATCGTGAAAGCCCAGGGCGACGAACTTCCGTTCGATGTGCAGGCCTTCCGCAAATTCTGTCTGATCAATGGCCTTGACGACATCGGACTGACGCTGCGCCACAAAGACAAGATCGCGGCGTTTGAAACGGAACGCCTGGCCAGGAAACCCTGGCTTGCGCACACGATGTAAGCGCCTCCTCCCCATCAACCTGGAGGCTCGATGTCAAACAATTCAGCGTTCGCAAATCTTCCTGCTCCGCCCTACTATGTGGTCGTTTTCACTTCTCAACGGACTTCAGGCGAAAACGGCTATGACACGACTGCCGACAGAATGGTCGAACTGGCCCAAAGCCAACCCGGCTTTCTCGGCATCGAAAGCGCCCGCTCAGAGGGCGGTTTCGGCATCACCACTTCATACTGGACAAACGAATCAAGCATCCGAGCCTGGAAGCAACAAGCCGAACACCGAATTGCCCAGGAAAAGGGGAAAGAACGCTGGTACGAGCACTTCGAAATCCGCATTGCCAAGGTGGAACGGGCGTACGGCCAGCAACAACAAGGCAATCCCTGAGTCATGCAACTTCAGTACTGAAATCGCCGTGAACAGGCTTGATCTGACCACCGCTTCGCAGCTTCTGCCAACCGCTTGGCGATCCATGATCGCCGCCCACGTGGGTGTGTCCAGATCAAGATTTTTCATGAGAATGTCAACGCACGATCTGAGCAAACCCACGCATTCGATGAGGCGCTGCTTGTCATCGACGGCGTGATCAATCCAAATTTGTGTGGCCAAGTTGAGTCGATCAAGGCCTGTCAGGTGTATACCGAGACCGCAGACCTTCCGTATGCTGTTACTCCTGGCAACCACGGCTCCCTGGTCACTATCGATCGTTAATCCTCTCTAAGTGAATCCCATGAAAATCGCAGTACTCCCCGGTGATGGCATTGGCACCGAAATCGTCGCCGAAGCGGTCAAGGTGCTTGACGCGCTCAACCTCCCCTTCAAAATGGAATCCGCACTCGTCGGCGGCGCAGCTTACGACGCCCATGGCCACCCGCTGCCGCCCGCCACGCTCAAACTCGCCAAAGACTCCGACGCTATTCTTTTTGGCGCTGTCGGCGACTGGAAATACGACAAGCTCGATCGCCCCCTGCGCCCCGAGCAGGCCATTCTGGGTCTGCGCAAGGAGCTGGGCCTGTTCGCCAACTTCCGCCCGGCCATTTGCTACGAACAGCTGGTAGGTGCGTCCAGCCTCAAGCCTGAGCTGATCGCAGGCCTCGACATTCTCATCATCCGTGAGCTGACCGGTGACATCTACTTCGGCCAGCCACGCGGCCGCCGCATCGCCACCGATGGGCATTTCCCCGGTGCCGAAGAGGCGTTTGACACCATGCGCTACGCCAGGCCCGAGATCGAGCGCATTGCCCACGTGGCTTTCCAGGCTGCGCGCAAGCGCAACAAGAAGGTCACCAGCGTGGACAAAGCCAACGTGCTGGAAACCTTTCAGTTCTGGAAAGACGTGGTGACCGAAGTGCACACCGAGTACCCCGATGTGGAGCTGCAGCACATGTATGTGGACAACGCCGCCATGCAACTGGTGAAAGCGCCCAAGGCGTTTGACGTGGTCGTCACCGGCAACATGTTCGGCGACATCCTGAGCGATGAGGCCTCCATGCTCACAGGCTCCATCGGCATGCTGCCCTCGGCCAGCCTCAACAGCAAGGGCCAAGGCCTGTACGAGCCCAGCCACGGCAGTGCACCCGACATCGCCGGCAAAGGCATCGCCAACCCACTGGCCACCATCCTGAGCGCGGCCATGATGTTGCGCTTCAGCCTGAATCAGGAAGCATCGGCGCAACGCATCGAAGCTGCGGTGCAAAAAGTCTTGGCGCAGGGGCTTCGCACGGTGGATATCTACAGCGAAGGCACCACCAAGGTCAGCACCCGGGAAATGGGCGACGCCGTGGTCGCAGCGCTCAAGGCCTGATCTGCTGAAGATTTCGAATCCACAAAAAGGGCCGCTGAATCAGCGGCCCTTTTTTCATCCACCGCAGTCCGTAAGCCAGCCTCAAGGCCAAGCCCTATAATTGTGCCCATGTTTGCCGCCCGCCCGTTCCCGCTGAACACGACACCTGCCGCCCAGGCATGTGTGGCTGCGCGCGCAATCAACACCATTAAAACCACGACCATTAAGGGCTGATCCAGCTCCGGTTCGTCGTGCGCCCTCCCTGGCCAGACGAGCCGGGGCAAGACAGTCTGGTCTGGACCGTTTTCTTCATCTGAAAGGGCATTGAAATGAGCAAGTTGGTAGGTTTGGTCGGCTGGCGCGGTATGGTTGGCTCGGTGTTGATGGATCGCATGATCGAAGAGAAAGACTTCGACCTGATTGAGCCTCTGTTTTTCTCCACTTCCAACGCCGGCGGCAAAGCCCCGGCCATGGCGAAAAACGAAACCACGCTGCAAGACGCACACAACATCGACGCACTCAAGCGCTGCGAGATCATCATCACCGCCCAGGGCGGCGACTACACCAGCGAAGTGTTCCCCAAGCTGCGCGCGGCTGGCTGGAACGGCCACTGGATCGATGCAGCCTCGACCTTGCGCATGGAAAAAGACGCGGTCATCGTTCTGGACCCGGTCAACATGCCGGTGATCAAAGATGCGCTGGCCAACGGCGGCAAAAACTGGGTGGGCGGCAACTGCACGGTCAGCTGCATGCTGATGGGCGTGGGCGCGTTGTACAAAGCGGGTTTGGTCGAGTGGATGTCCACCCAGACCTACCAGGCTGCTTCCGGCGGCGGCGCACAGCACATGCGCGAACTGCTCACCCAATATGGCACGCTGAACGCCGAAGTGAAATCGCTGCTGGACGACCCCAAGAGCGCCATCCTGGAAATTGATCGCAAGGTGATCGCCAAACAGCGCAGTCTCTCGGCGGCTGAAACGGCCAACTTCGGCGTGCCACTTGGCGGTTCATTGATCCCCTGGATTGACAAAGACCTGGGCGATGGCATGTCGAAAGAAGAGTGGAAAGGCATGGCCGAAACCAACAAGATTCTTGGCATGGGCGAAGCATCTGGCTCGGCAGCGATTCCGGTCGACGGCTTCTGCGTGCGCGTCGGCGCCATGCGCTGCCACAGCCAGGCGCTGACCTTCAAACTCAAGAAAGACGTACCCCTGGCCGATATTGAAGCCATGATTGCCGCTGACAACCCATGGGCCAAAGTGGTGCCCAACACCCGCGAAGCAACGGTCAAAAACCTGACGCCTGTGGCGGTCACCGGCACCATGACGATCCCAGTGGGGCGTATCCGAAAACTGGCCATGGGTCCGGACTATGTGGGGGCATTCACCATCGGCGATCAGTTGCTTTGGGGCGCTGCAGAACCACTTCGCCGCATGCTCCGGATCCTGCTCGGGGCATAAAAATAGCAACATTGTGGGATTTACCCCCCACAATGCCGGCTATTCCACGTTGTCATTTGCCAACAACATGGTCCACTTAACGCAACAGCGTTGGGCCAGATGAAACTCATCCGAGTTCTTAGCTTGTCACTGTAATGCGTTGATGTTAAGGTCAATTCTCGGTTTTTTACGTCGAGGTCTACGTGCCAATTTCCACCCGCCTTCTCCCACACCACACAGTCCGCTCTGAACATGGAGACACGGGTACAAAAGGGCTTGCGCGGTTACATGCCGTGGCCGCCGCAGCGCTCCTGTGCACTGGCATGTTGCAAATCTCAGATGCGCATGCATTGGCACTGGGTCGCATGATCGTTCAATCGCCCCTTGGCGAACCACTTCGAGCAGAGGTGGAGGTGCTAGAGATCACCAGCGAAGAGGCTGACAACCTGAAGGTGGGTCTCGGCCCATTGGCAGCGTTCAAAGCCGCAGGTATGGAGTTCAACGCTGCCTTGGTGGACTTGCGGGTTTCCCTGGAGCGCCGCGCAAATGGCGGTGCCTTCTTGCGACTGACGGGCAACCGTCCCGTCAATGAGCCCTTCATGGACATGGTGCTTGAAGCGAGCTGGAAGTCGGGACGGGTAGCTCGCGATTACACGCTGCTGTTCGACCCCCCCAAATTGCGCCAGCCATCACCCGCGCCTTTGGCCGCGGCCGTCGAAGCCCAGCCCGCTTCAGCACCAGCGCCTGGCGCCAGCGCCGAAAAATCACCGGCCCCCGCCACTGTGGTGCCGGCTGCACCTGCAACCGTGCAAGCGCCGGTCGCCAAACCCCCTGCCGCGCCTGCTTCGAAACCAGCACCCGCCGCTGTGCCCACCGCAGCGCGCAACGACCGCTTGCGCGTTCAACGTGGCGACACCGCAGGGGGCATCGCGCTAGAGAACCTGCCTGCAAACGTCTCGCTGGACCAGATGCTTGTGGCCATGTTGCGAACCAACCCACGCGCATTCATCAAAGGCAACGTCAACCGCGTCAAAGCGGGTGCCGTGCTGACACTTCCTGACGAAAATACCGCATCGTCAGTGTCCGCTGGAGAGGCCCGCCAGATCATCTCGGCACAGAGCCGCGACTTCAATGAGTTCCGTCGCCGTCTCGCAAACCAAGTGCCTCAGGCGCCCGCGGCAACGGCCGAACGAGAAGCCACAGGCCAGATCCAGGCGGAAGTCAAAGAACAGAAACCTGCAGTTGAAGCCCAAGACAAGCTAACCATTTCCAAAGGCGCTGCTGCAGCCGGTCAATCCGCGGCAGAAGACAAGATCGCCAAAGAACGTGCCGCCAAAGAAGCCGCCGATCGCACCGCTGAGCTGACGCGAAACATAGAGGAACTATCAAAGGTCGGCAAGGAAACGGTTGCTGCAGGCAGCGTGGCCCCAACGGCAACTGCAACGGTCCCCACCGAAGAGCCTCAAGCGACCGTGGCAAGCGTTACAGCCGATACCACAGCGGTGCCGGCGGAGCAAAAACCAGACGAAACCACGGCCGTCGAGGCCCCTGTGGTGCAACCCGCTCCGGCGGCTGAAGTGGCACCTGTGCCACCGCCAGCCCCTGTCGTGGCGGCCCCTCAGGAAGAAGCGTCTTTCCTGAATCGATTGCTTGAGAACCCCATGGTCATGCCCGTCGCGGGTGGCCTGTTGGCGCTGCTCGCCGGTTTGGGTATCTATGGCTTGAGCCGCCGCAAGAAAGCCGCTGGCGTGGACAGCTCTTTCCTGGAAAGCCGCCTGCAACCTGACTCGTTCTTTGGCTCAAGTGGTGGTCAACGCATCGACACCAGCGAGGCTGCGGCTTCTGGCTCGTCCATGGTGTATTCGCCCAGCCAGCTCGATGCAGCAGGCGATGTGGATCCAGTGGCAGAAGCCGATGTGTACCTCGCCTATGGACGCGACCTTCAAGCGGAAGAGATTCTCAAAGAAGCCATGCGCAGCACCCCAACGCGCGTCGCCATTCACAACAAGCTGCTGGAAATCTACGCCAAACGCCGCGATGCCAAGGCTTTCGAGGTGGTTGCCACAGAAGCTTTCGGACTGACCCAGGGCGAAGGCAGCGAGTGGGAGCATGCCTGTGAGTTGGGCAAGGAGCTTGATCCCACCAACCCGCTGTACCAGCCGGGTGGGCGCCCTCCAGAGAAACCGGGAGTGCCCGCTGGCAGCGCTGGAGCCGCCGCTTTCGGCGTCAGCACGCTCACCCAGAACACCAAGCCTGGCTACAACCCCAGTGTTCCGGCAGATTTGGACTTTGATCTGGATCTGGATCTGGATCAACCATCTCAGCCGGCTGACATTTCCATTGGCGGCTCTCCCCTTTCTGGCCTCGACGACCTGGATCAAACCGACGCGCTGACCAGCACACCCGCACCAGAAGTACTCGGTGCTACGGCCGCCAATTCAGAGCCAATGGCGTTTGACCTGGACTTTCCATCAGAGCCGATGCCTCTGTCCTCTCCAGCATCTGACCAAGCATCTTTGGACGCAGATGAGGCCGGTTCAACCCCATCCACGTTTGACGAAGCTGAGGTCATTCCTGATTTCGACCTCATCTCCAAAGCGGATGCACCACCCAGCGTTGCAGCAGAGCTGTCCGGGAAAGCCGACTCGGAAGACCTGATGTCCTTTGATTTGAACGATATCAAGCTTGATTTGAATGCTGAGGAAACGTCCACCACCGAAGCCGGTGCCCTGAGCGACGAAAATCCCCTCGAGACCAAGCTGTCGCTGGCTGAAGAATTCCGGGCCATCGGTGATTTGGAAGGCGCACGCTCACTCGCCGAAGAGGTGATGGTGGAAGCCAAAGGGGCGCTGAAATCCAAGGTCTCCGCGTTCCTGGCAGACCTCGCTTGATGGCGCTCCATTGACCAAACCAACGCCTGCACCGCTGGCCACCCCGAACGCCCGCCTGGAAGTGCCCCAAGCGGGCGTTTTCCGTTGTGCGCTGGGCGTCAGCTACAACGGCAACCACTATCAGGGCTGGCAAAGCCAGGCCAGCGGCTTGACCATTCAGGACAAGCTCGAGCGCGCACTGGCCCAGTTCACCGCGCTGCCCAAAATCACGACGCTGTGCGCCGGACGCACCGACTCGGGCGTTCACGGACTGATGCAGGTGGTGCACTTTGATTGCCCAGTGCAACGCGATGAAATGGCCTGGATGCGTGGTACCAACCGCTATTTGCCGGACGACATTGCCGTGCAGTGGGCCCGCGACGTGAGCCCGGGCTTCCACGCTCGAGGCAGTGCGCTGTCGCGCCGATACGCCTACGTGCTGCTGGAATCACCGGTGCGCCCCAGTGTGGACGCAGGCAAAGTCGGCTGGGTATTTCGCCCCATGCAACTGGAGCCCATGCTGCTGGCGGCCCAAGCCTTGCTGGGCGAACACGATTTCACGTCATTCCGCGCCGCGCAATGCCAGGCCCATTCCCCTGTGAAAAACCTGATGCGGGCAGACATCGCCCGCCGAGGGGCCTACTGGCGGTTCGAATTTGAAGCCAGTGCCTTCCTCCATCACATGATCCGCAACATCATGGGCTGCCTGATCGCCATCGGCACCGCTCAACGGCCGCCCTCCTGGATGGCCGAGGTCATCGAGGCCCGCAGCCGGGATGCAGCAGCGCCCACATTTTCGCCCGATGGCCTGTATTTTCTTGGCCCTACCTACGATCCGGCACTCGGCCTGCCCGACCGCACCCCCGGCTTTGACTGGTTACCATGAGCAACCGAGGCAGCGAACCATCGTCGCCTCGCCCAACACGCCGCTCTCATGGATTTCAAAACACCCCACCGCACCCGGATCAAGATCTGTGGACTGACTCGCGAAGCCGATATTGACGCTGCCGTTCAAGCCGGGGCTGACGCGATCGGTTTCGTGCTCTACCCCAAGAGTCCGCGTTTTGTATCGCCCGAACGCGCCGCGGCGCTCGCAGCCCGGTTGCCCGCCTTTGTCACGCCCGTCCTGCTTTTCGTCAATGCCAGCCCCGAATTCATCGCCCAAGGCATCCAGGCGGTGCCCCACGCCTTGTTGCAGTTCCATGGTGACGAAACACCGGCCGACTGCGTGGCGAGCGGACGCCCGTTCATCCGAGCAGCACGAATTCCCACAGGCGACGCCGGGGCGGCCTTTGATCTTCTAAAATACGCCCAAGACTTCGCCGCCGCCCAAGCCATCCTTCTGGATGCCCATGTGGATGGGTACGGTGGTGGAGGCCAATCATTTGACTGGACAGCATTCCCTTGGTCACACCCTCTTCTAAACGCAGGCTATCGCCTCGTCTTGTCTGGTGGACTCGACGCAGCCAACGCGATCGATGGCATCTCGCGTGTGCGGCCCTGGGCCGTTGATGTGAGTTCCGGGGTTGAGGTGTCAAAAGGCATCAAAGACCACGAGAAGATCCATCGATTTGTCGCCGCTGTTCGAGCGGCCGACGCCTCCCCCTCCTGTCCAGCCTGATGGCCCCTTTGGGGCACAGGCGGACCCACTGGAATCCACCACCCCATGTCTCAATACCAACAACCCGACGCCCGCGGCCATTTCGGCATTTATGGTGGCAGCTTCGTGAGCGAAACGCTCACGCACGCCATCAATGAGCTCAAAGACGCCTACGCCAAGTACCAAAACGACCCTGAGTTCATCGCCGAATTCAGAAGTGAACTCGCCCATTTCGTGGGTCGCCCCAGCCCGGTTTACCACGCCGCCCGCATGAGCCGTGAACAGGGCGGCGCGCAGATATTCTTGAAGCGCGAAGACCTGAACCACACCGGCGCCCACAAAGTCAACAACACCATTGGCCAAGCCATGCTCGCCAAGCGCATGGGCAAGCCGCGCATCATTGCTGAAACCGGCGCCGGACAGCACGGCGTGGCCACCGCCACCATCTGCGCCCGCTATGGGCTGGAATGCGTGGTCTACATGGGCAGCGAAGACGTCAAACGCCAGAGTCCCAACGTCTACCGCATGAAACTGCTGGGCGCTACCGTGGTACCGGTCGAGAGCGGCAGCAAGACGCTGAAAGACGCACTCAACGAAGCCATGCGCGACTGGGTCGCCAACGTGGACAACACTTTCTACATCATCGGCACCGTGGCTGGGCCGCATCCCTACCCCATGATGGTGCGCGATTTCCAGCGCGTGATCGGTGACGAATGCCTGGTGCAAATGCCCGAGATGCTCAAAGCTGCCGGTTGCGCCACCGAGCAACCGGACGCGGTGGTGGCCTGCGTGGGAGGTGGGTCCAACGCCATGGGCATTTTCTACCCCTATATTGACCACACCACCACCCGCCTGATCGGCGTGGAAGCCGCTGGCGAAGGGTTGGAGAGCGGGAAACATTCGGCCTCGCTGCAAAAAGGCAGCCCCGGCGTGCTCCATGGCAACCGGACCTACGTGCTGCAAGACGACAACGGCCAGGTCACCGAAACACACAGCGTGAGTGCTGGCCTGGATTATCCCGGCGTTGGTCCTGAACACGCATTCCTCAAAGACATCGGCCGCGCGGAATACGTGGGCATTACCGACAGCGAAGCACTGGAAGCCTTCCATTACCTTTGCCGCACCGAAGGCATCATCCCGGCCCTCGAATCCAGCCACGCCGTGGCCTATGCGATGAAGCTGGCAAGGAACATGCGCCCCGACCAATCCATCCTCGTCAACCTCTCCGGCCGAGGCGACAAAGACATTGGCACCGTTGCCGACCTGTCCAAAGCCGATTTTTATTGCCGACCCAGTTGCAAAGGCCAATCGGTCAAAGGTGGCGCTGAGAACGTGGTTGTGAAAGTATCCAAATGAGCCGCATCGAAACCACCTTCAGCGCCCTGAAAGCGCAAAACCGCAAAGCCCTGATCCCATTCGTCACGGCCGGCTTCCCTTTTGCCAACATCACGCCCGATCTCATGCACGGCATGGTGGAAGGCGGCGCTGACGTCATCGAGCTCGGTGTACCATTTTCTGATCCATCGGCTGATGGCCCGGTCATCCAGAAGGCCGGCGACCGCGCACTGGCGCTGGGCATTGGCCTGGTGCAAATCATCGCCATGGTGAAAAAGTTTCGCGAGGGGAACAACACCACGCCAGTGGTTTTGATGGGCTATGCGAATCCAATCGAGCGCTACGACCAGAAACACGGGGAAGGCCGATTCGTAAGCGATGCCTCAGCAGCGGGCGTGGACGGCGTGCTGGTCGTCGACTACCCACCAGAAGAATGCGAAGCCTTCGCCACTGAGCTCCGTGCCCACAACATGGACCTGATCTTCTTGCTTGCCCCCACATCGACCGATGAGCGCATGCAACAAGTGGCACAGGTGGCCAGTGGCTATGTTTACTATGTGTCGCTCAAGGGCGTCACAGGCGCCGGCACGCTGGACGTGGGACAGGTCGAGGCCATGCTGCCCCGAATTCGGACCCATGTGAGCGTGCCTGTGGGGGTGGGTTTCGGCATTCGCGATGCGGAAACCGCCAAGGCCATCAGCAAGACCGCCGACGCGGTGGTGATCGGCAGCAAGATCATTCAATTGATTGAAAATGAACCCCACGAAAAAGTCATTGCGGTAGCAACCAGCTTCCTGCGCACCATACGAAAAGCGCTGGACGCATAATCCCGTCAAAAGGGGTCCTTGGCTGCCAGGCAGCGAAGGACCTTTGGCACCGCGATCAATAGCGCCGCTTACCAGCGATGCGCCCCTTTGAGGAATCTGGACATGTCCTGGCTCGAAAAACTGCTTCCACCCAAAATTACCCCCACCAACCCCACCGAGCGCCGCAGCGTGCCCGAAGGTCTGTGGATCAAATGTCCCAGTTGCGAGGCAGTGCTGTACAAGACCGATCTGGAGAAAAACCAGAACGTCTGCCCTCATTGCAGTCATCACCACCGCATCGGTGCGCGTGCGCGTTTGAACGCCTTTCTCGATGCCGAAGGCCGCTACGAGCTTGCACAGGAGGTGCTGCCGGTCGACCCGCTCAAGTTCAAAGACAGCCGCAAGTACCCCGAGCGACTGAAGGAGGCGCTGGAAACCACTGGCGAAACCGACGCGCTGATCGTTCTGGGCGGTGCGGTGCAAGGTGTGAGCGTGGTTGTGGCCTGTTTTGAGTTCGATTTCATGGGCGGATCCATGGGGTCCGTGGTCGGCGAGCGTTTCGTGCGCGCCGTAGAAGAAGCCATTGCTCAAAAGGTGCCCTTCATTTGCTTCACTGCCACCGGTGGCGCGCGCATGCAAGAAGGCCTGCTTTCGCTCATGCAGATGGCCAAGACCAACGCCTCCCTGACCCGCCTGGCGAAGAAAGGCCTTCCCTACATCAGCGTGCTGACCGACCCGACCATGGGCGGTGTGTCCGCTGGTTTCGCCTTCCTGGGCGATGTGGTGATCGCCGAGCCCAAGGCCTTGATCGGTTTCGCCGGACCACGTGTGATTGAAAACACGGTGCGAGTGAAACTGCCAGAGGGCTTTCAACGGGCCGAATTCTTGCAGACCAAGGGGGCGGTGGACTTCATTTGCGACCGCCGCGAACTGCGCAACACCGTGGCCAATTGCCTGGCCATGCTGCAGCGCCAAAGCGCCGATGCCGTTGTAGCCGATTGAACCCGACCAATTCTGGGGCGCCAGAAGCGCTCACCCTTTCCCAACTGCCGCTGTTTCCACTGCAAACAGTCCTGTTTCCTGGTGGCTGGATGCCACTGCGCATATTTGAGGTGCGCTACCTCGACATGATCAGCCGCTGCCACAAAGCAGGTGCGCCATTTGGGGTTGTCGCCTTGAGTGAAGGAAGCGAAGTGCGGCGCATCGATCCCCATGCCCAGCCATCAGGCGACGGCTTTGCCCACGAAGCGTTCTACTCTGTCGGCACACTGGCCCACATTGAACAACTCGAACGACCCCAACCCGGGCTGATGGTGATTCATTGCCGTGGCGCCCAGCGCTTCAGCATCCAATCCAGCCAGAAACTACCCCACGGCCTGTGGACGGCTGACGTGACCCTGCATCCACCCGAAACCAAGGTCGACGTACCCGAAGACCTTCAAAGTACGCGCGATGCACTGGAAAGAGTGCTTGCCAACCTGCTCGACAGGGAACCCGAATCTCGCAACGAGTTGCCACTTCAGGCGCCCTACCACTGGAATGACAGCGGCTGGGTAGCCAACCGTTGGTTGGAACTGTTGCCGGTTCAGACCGAGCTCAAGCAACGGTTGATGTCCCTGGACAGCCCCATGCTGCGCCTGGAACTCGTGTCCGACATGTTGGACCGAATGGGCGTGGAGCGATAGGACTCGCGTCTTGCTGCGGAACCGTTCGTTGCTCCCGCAAACAATGCGATCGCGACATCAGGGCAACCAGGACAGCGCCTGCATATAACGCTCGCTGACCATCAAGCTGTCCCAGTCCATCGCCCGCCCCTGTGGCAACAAAGCCAAACGCCGCTCTTCGCTGGCAGGATTCAAGCTCCACCGGCCTTCGATCACGGCTTGGGACAAGGCATCGATGGCTGCATCGATGGGCGCACCGCCCTCCACCACCGACTGGTTGCACAGCAACACCATGTCGGCGCCCGCACTCAAAGCCGCGAGCGAGGCCTCGGTGAAACTCACCTGATTCCCATCGATGAAGCGTGCGGCTTCCATGCTCAGGTCGTCGCTGAAAATGGCGCCGGAAAAGCCAAGTTCGCGACGCAAGATATCCTGCAGCCACCGGGTTGAGAAACCCGCAGGGCGCGCGTCCACCTTGGGGTAGATCACATGCGCTGGCATCACCGCTGTGAGACTGGCCGACAGCCAACCAAAGGGCGCCGCATCTTCACACAAGATCGTTTTCAGGCTGCGCTTGTCAACTGGAATGTCCACGTGCGAATCGGCCTTGACAAAGCCGTGCCCCGGGAAGTGTTTGCCACAATTGCCCATGCCGCTTTGCTGCAAGCCCAGCATCAGCGCCTGCGCCAGCATCGACACGACACGGGGATCGCGGTGAAACGAGCGGTCGCCGATGACGGAACTGTCGCCATGATCGAGATCCAGCACCGGGGTGAAGCTCAAATCCACACCGCACGCCCGCAATTCGGCCCCCAGGACGAACCCCGTCGCGGTGGCCGAACGAGAGGCCCGCATGGCAGAAGCGCCGACCAGTTCCTTTTTCTTCTCGGGCTCGGTCCACATCGCACCCAGCGCTGCCATGGGCGGCAAGTGGGTGAAGCCGTCGGAGCGAAAACGCTGTACCCGACCGCCTTCATGGTCGACGGCAATCAGCAGATCGGGTCGCACCGCCTTGATCTGGCGGCACAAACGGGTGAGCTGTTCCCGCCCTTGCCAATTGCGACCGAAAAGAATCACACCGCCGACCAATGGATGGGCCAGGCGTTGGCGGTCTGCTGTGGTCAGGCTGACTCCAGCCACATCGATGATCAAAGGAGCGTGCATAGGGCGTTGGTCCAAACGTTAGGTCGAGTTAGTGTCCTCGTGAGATCAGGTCAAAGCGCTCGGCGGGAAAACCGCATCTGGTGGCGCTGGCTTATGAAGGTCTTATTCACGCGTTTCCACGACAACGAAACTGGCCGCGTATTCGCTTTCATCGGTCACGGTCACATGGGCAACCAGACCTTTCGCCTCGAACCAGTCCTTGAGCTCACCGTGCAACACGATCACCGGCTGACCACTGGGCAAGTTGGCGATCTCACAGCTCCGCCAGGTCATAGGCATGCGCATGCCCATGCCAATGGCTTTGGAAAACGCTTCCTTGGCGGAGAACCGCGTGGCGAGGTAACGGATACCCCTCTGTGGCCAACGTGCGCCACGCTGCTGCCACACCGCGAACTCAGCGTCGCTCAACACTTTGCGTGCAAAGCGTTCACCCTGGCGCTCAAATGTGGCCTGAATCCGGCGAATATCACAAATATCGGTACCGATGCCCTGGATCACGGCTGTCGCACCCGTTGAATGCAACGCAAATAGTCGACAACAGCGGCCGCGTAGCCCAGTTCCAGGGCGTCGGCGATCAGCGCATGGCCGATGGAAACCTCATTCACGCCAGGCACTTCGCGCAAAAATCCGGTGAGGTTGTCCCGATTCAGATCGTGACCCGCATTGACACCCAAGCCAACAGCATGGGCGGCATCGGCAGCCGCCCGGTAACGCGCCAGTTGGGCCGCTTGTTCGGAGGATCCCCACGAGGCAGCAAACGGCTCGGTATAAAGCTCAACCCGATCAGCGCCCACAGCTTTGGCTGCAGGCATCGCGCCCGCATCGGGATCCATGAACAGGCTCACGCGAGCCCCTGTCCCGCGCGCCTTTGCAACGACTGCCCCCAGTCGCGACGCATCGGCGGGGAACAGCCAGCCATGGTCACTGGTGAACTGACCTTCGCTGTCGGGCACGAAAGTGAGTTGATGCAGGGGCAAGCCAGCCTCTTTGACCGCTATTGCCAATTCCATCAGATTGTGAAACGGGTTGCCCTCGATGTTGAACTCCCGATCGGGCCAGTCTTTCAGCAGCCGTCCAAGTTCAAAAACGTCCTGCCCTCGGATGTGACGTTCGTCGGGTCTGGGATGCACGGTGATGCCTTGAGCGCCGGCTTTCAAACAGAGTTCGGCTGCCCGAATGATGGAAGGAATACCGAGATGGCGCGTATTGCGCAGCGTCGCCACCTTGTTGAGGTTGACCGACAGCGCAGTGGTTTCCGAGAGAGGCGAATGGCTCATGGAGGTGGTGGGTTGGAAGATGCCGAGGTCACAGGGTTTGAGGCAAGGCCACCGCAGAACGGCTCATGGCCTGAACGTCAATCATCAATTGGCGGGTCTTGAACACGCGCACACCGCAATGGTAGTGCAGCAACCGCCGAACCTGTGGCCTCAACGCGCTTTCGAACGGCGCGCAAGCCCTGAGTGTGGCGATCAACGGATCGGGCGCATCCAGCGCAAGTTGCAGCGTCTGCCACTGCTCGGCGCTCAGCGAGTGGCTGTCATCGCCATGCGCAAGCCTCAAGCCATTTTCAGCCTCAATCACATAGTGAGCCCCACCCTGCAGGCGAGACAAGGAACTGCCTTCTTGCATCAGGTCAGGCAACAAGCCCATGGACCTCAACAACAACAGCTCGAGGGCACGCACAATCACCGCTTGTGCGTCACTTCGTTCGGCGAGCAACTGCACCGCGAGTGCATAGCGATCAAACAGGGTGGGATGCGCATCATCGCGCGCCAGCAAACGCATCAACAACTCATTCAAATAGCTGCCCGAAATAAGCGCATCACCTGTGGGCATCACATGCCCTCCCTGCCATTGGGCCGATTTCAAGGTACGCACCTCGGCATCACCTCCCCAGCTCAACAACAAGGGCTGCAATGGCAGCAGAACCGGACGAAACTGGGAAGTGGGCCGCTTCACGCCCTTGGCCACCAAGGCTATACGCCCATGGTTGCGGGTGAAAACCTCCAAAACCAGACTGGACTCGCTCCAATCGTATCTGTGAAGAACAAAGGCCGGCTCTTCGGCGCTGCGGCGCGTGGCCATGGCTAAAGAAAGCTGGCAGGACGTGGCTGCAAGGCGCTACAAGCGCACACCGATCGAATGGCCAACGTCTCGCAGGTGCAGAGGCTGGCGCGCATCCTATTCGTAACCAAAAGAGCGCACCCGCGCATCGTTGTCGGCCCAGCCCGAACGCACCTTGACCCACAGCTCAAGGAATACCTTGCAATCCCAGATCTTTTCAAGTTCCTGGCGCGCCTCGGTACCGATGCGCTTGAGTTTCTCGCCCTTGTCGCCGATCACCATGCCCTTGTGCCCATCACGTTCGACCACGATGGTCGCCGCAATACGCTTGAGGTTGCCCTCTTGCTCAAACTTGTCAATGATCACCGTGGAGGTGTAAGGCAACTCGTCTCCAGTCAGTCGAAACAGTTTCTCCCTAACCATTTCGCTGGCCATGAACCGCTCACTGCGGTCGGTGAGCTCTTCTGGATCGTGCATCCAGGGCTGCTTCGGCAGGTATTGCTCACAAATACCGAACAAGCGTTCGACATCCCGGCCGTTCTTGGCCGACATGGGCACGAACTCGGCGAAAGCATGGCGCTCCTGCATGGATCGGAGCCAGGGCGCAAGTTCTCCGCGGCGGTGTACAAGGTCAAATTTATTGGCAAGCAGCACCACTGGAATAGTGGCTGGCAACAAATCCAATACCTTGGCGTCAGCCAAATTAAAGTGCCCCGCTTCGACGACAAACAAGATCAGGTCGACATCGGCCACAGCGCCCAAAACCGTTTTATTCAACGAGCGGTTCAACGCATTGGAATGACGCGTTTGAAAGCCAGGCGTGTCCACAAAAACGTATTGACTTGGTCCGACCGTGCGGTAGCCGGTGATCCTGTGGCGTGTGGTCTGGGCTTTGCGGGACGTGATGCTGATTTTCTGTCCCACAAGGGCATTGAGCAAAGTTGACTTACCCACATTGGGTTTACCCACGATCGCGACGAACCCGCAACGCTGCTGCTCAGGGGGCACGGGTTCCACACTGGAAACCGCGACCACCTCTTCGTTTGGCACCTCTTTGCCCAGGGCTCTGGCCAGCATGGCGTCGAGTTTGACATCGGGGGCCGCATCGGAAGCTGGCAATTTATCTTTGGGTTCAGTCATGAAGTCGAAATAGGTTACTGAAAAGGCGGGAGACGTTCCCGCTGAAGAATGGCGCGACCCCGTTCAACCCTGGGTTGAAAGGTGCTGCAACATGGCTGCTGCGGCGGCTTGCTCACCGGCACGCCGCGAAGCACCTATGCCACGTTCTCGGTGGCCGGACTCTGTCAACGCGCACTCCACGTCAAATGTTTGCTTGTGAGCCTCACCCAAGGTTGCCACGACTCGGTAGACGGGCAACTTCATTTTGCGCCCCTGCAACAACTCTTGCAATTCGGTCTTGGCGTCTTTTTCCATGGCGCTCATCTGCGCATTGAGCTCCATGCCACCGTACAAGCGGCGCACCAAAGCAGCCGCCACATCAAACCCCGCATCGAGGTACACGGCGCCGATCAACGCCTCGAGCGCATCAGCCAGAATCGACGGTCGCTTTTGTCCACCAGAACGCTTTTCGCCATCGCCCAAACGCAAACAGACCGCCACGCCGAGGTTTTGTGCAATTTGGAACAAGGTATCTTGTTTGACCAAGTTGGCGCGCACACGGGACAAATCGCCCTCGGGTAGCTCGTTCAGCTTTTCAAACAACAAGCTCGAGACCGCCAAGTTCAATACCGAGTCACCCAAGAACTCCAGACGTTCATTGTGATCGGCGCTGAAGCTGCGATGGGTGACCGCGCGTTCCAGCAAACGCGGATTTGAAAACACATGACCCAAACGCTGTTGCAGCGCCAGCAACTCCGCCCTCACGTGCAGGCAACCGCGCACATCATTTGGACTCACCTGAGTAACGCATGACAAGATAGGCCGGCCCAAACAGGTGGATGTCCTTTTCGTAGGCGAAAGACACCACCACACGCCCGGCCACCTTGCCAATGTCAAGGTCTTTGGATGAAATCGCTGTGATGGTGTCAATGGTGGCGGCTTTGTCGAAAATATTGCGCACCTCCGCAACGGTGGTCCCGGTCGCCGCTTTGTCCACCGCCTTTTTGACCGTCAGAAACTCGAGGTATGTTGGGGCCGCCTGGATCACAACCATGCCGGCAAATACGATCAAGATGGCTGTAAGCACCAGGCCGACAAAGGTCATTCCACGTTGTTGTTTTCTCAACTGCATAACTTGCTTCCTCTCGATTTGGATCAACTCACTCGAACGAGCCGATACGGCCCAGATCACCGAAATTCATCCAGACAAAAAACGCTTTGCCTACGATGTTGGCTTCCGGAACAAATCCCCAGTAGCGGGAATCCAGGGAATCGTCCCGATTGTCACCCATCATGAAGTAGTGGCCTTCAGGCACCTTGCACACCACACCCTCGACGGTATAACTGCAGTTTTGCTTGTATTCAAACGCCGATGGGTTCTGAATGAAGGCCGGACGGTCATCATCATTCAAGGTGTTGTAGTGGTGCTCGTTTTGGACCTCTGCAAACTGTTTCACATACGTCATGCCCTGCTTCTCGAAGAAGTCGGGCATCGCCTTCTTTGGCACCGGCTTGCCATTGACTGTCAATTGTTTGTTGAGGTAAGCGACTTCGTCACCTGGCACGCCCACTACCCGCTTGATGTAGTCCAGGCTCGGCTGGGGCGGAAACCTGAAAACCATGACGTCACCACGCTGGGGGTCGTTGTTGGCCACAAGCTTGTTGTTAAAGACTGGCATGCGTAGGCCGTAGTGAAACTTGTTCACCAATATCAGGTCGCCTACGCGAAGCGTTGGAATCATGGAGCCTGATGGAATCTTGAAGGGCTCAAACATGAAAGAGCGCAAAACAAACACCACAAGAATCACCGGGAAAAGCCCTGCCGTCCAGTCCAGCCACCAAGGCTGTCGCAGCAGCTTCTCTTGAGCCGGCACAAGCGCCGAAGCATCCGCTTGGAAGCCCTGCTGACGCAACGCCAATTCGCGGTCCTGACCTGCTGCGGCCAGTCGCTCGGCATCTCGCCGGCGCTGCGGCAGGAACACCAGCTTTTCGGCGAGCCAATACAGGCCAGTGATCACCGTGGCCACCATCAGCATCAAGGCGAAGTTGCCCTCCACGCGCCCAGTGACAAATGCGGCCACATAGGTGGCGAAAGCACCCAGAACCAACGCAGTAAACGTACTCATTGCTGCTTGCATCAATCTTCTACCTGCAAGATAGCCAAGAACGCCTCTTGGGGCACTTCAACCGAACCGATTTGCTTCATGCGCTTCTTACCTGCTTTTTGTTTCTCAAGGAGTTTTCGCTTGCGGCTGATATCGCCACCGTAGCATTTTGCCAGCACGTTTTTGCGCAAGGCCTTGATCGATTCCCGAGCAATCACATTGCCGCCAATCGCAGCCTGAATGGCCACATCAAACATCTGGCGGCTGATGATCTCGCGCATTTTGGCCACGACGGCGCGCCCGCGGTACTGCGCCTGGGTGCGGTGCACAATGATGGACAAAGCGTCCACCTTCTCACCGTTGAGCAAAATATCAACCTTGACAACGTCGGATGTTCTGAACTCCTTGAACTCGTAGTCCATCGAGGCATAGCCGCGACTGACCGACTTCAGTTTGTCAAAGAAATCGAGCACGATCTCGCCCAATGGCATGTCGTAGGTCAGCATGACCTGCTTGCCGTGGTATGCCATGTTGAGCTGCATGCCCCGCTTCTGGTTGGCCAGCGTCATCACCGCACCCACGTAGGCTTGAGGCATATACAAGTGCACGGTGACGATGGGCTCACGAATCTCTTCCATACGGCCTTGATCAGGCATCTTGGAAGGGTTCTCAACTTTCAACACCTCGCCGCTCGGTGTCACCACCTCGTACACCACGCTGGGCGCGGTGGTGATCAGGTCCTGGTCGTATTCACGCTCCAGGCGCTCCTGCACGATTTCCATGTGCAGCAGACCCAGAAAGCCACAACGGAATCCAAAACCCAGAGCCTGCGAAACCTCAGGTTCGTACTGCAACGCCGCATCGTTGAGCTTGAGCTTTTCCAGCGCGTCGCGCAAGGCATCGTACTGATTGGCCTCTGTCGGATACAGACCGGCGAACACCTGAGGCTGAACTTCCTTGAAGCCTGGTAACGCCTGGCTGGCAGGGCCCAAATTGTTGGGCAGCTTTTTCTCCAGCGTGATGGTGTCGCCCACCTTGGCCGCTTGCAACTCCTTGATGCCGGCGATGATATAGCCCACTTCTCCGGCTTCGAGCGACGGCCGCGGCTCAGTACCTGGCGTGAACACACCCAGGTTGTCCGCGTTGTAAACCGTGTTGGTGGCCATCATCTTGAAGCGCTCGCCCTTCAAGAGGCGGCCATCCACCACGCGTACCAGCATCACCACACCCACATAGGCGTCGTACCAGCTGTCCACGATCATCGCTCGCAAAGGTGCATCTGGATTGCCTTTGGGCGGGGGAATGCGCGCAACCACAGCTTCAAGAATGTCAATCACGCCCATGCCAGACTTGGCCGAGCACGGAATGGCATCGGTGGCGTCAATCCCGATCACGTCTTCAATCTCGAGCTTGGCGTTTTCCGGATCGGCGTTGGGCAGATCCATCTTGTTCAAGACAGGCAACACTTCGACACCCAGTTCGAGCGCCGTGTAGCAATTGGCCACCGTTTGTGCCTCAACACCCTGACTGGCATCCACCACCAACAAAGCGCCTTCACAGGCCGACAACGAGCGACTGACCTCATATGAAAAATCAACGTGGCCCGGTGTATCGATGAGGTTGAGGTTGTAGACCTGCCCGTCCAGAGCCTTGTACGTCAAGGCGGCGGTTTGGGCCTTGATCGTGATGCCGCGTTCTTTCTCAATATCCATTGAATCAAGAACCTGCTCGCTCATCTCACGGTCGGCCAAGCCACCACACAGAGAAATGATGCGGTCGGCCAGTGTGGACTTGCCATGGTCGATGTGCGCGATGATCGAAAAATTGCGGATGTGGTTCATCAAGAAAGACAGCTCAACCAAAGTCAAAAACACATGCCCACCGAATCGGGGAGGCAAACATAAAAAAGGGCGCGTCAGTTGATGACGCGCCCGGAACCAACAATCAATGGCAACTGCGATAGTTGGGATTTCATTGTAGGCAAAAAGCCCAAAATGCACACCCGATCAACGCCTGCACATGCTTGTTGCAGCGCAGCAACAGCACAGTTATTCACAATTCGTACACAGTCGGGATCTGGCGATCCCATCAACCTGTGGACCACCCATGCGTGCCGGGGGTTCGATTCCATATCGTGAAGTTTTGGCCAGCAACTCCGGATCAATCGATGGCCAAACCCTTCGATTTTATCGAATTTGGTCATCGAAAACCCCAACCTTGTTAGTTAACACTCACATTTATATTGGAAAGTGCCGTCTGGCGTCGCCAAACGGACCTGTCTCATCTTCGCCACCGCACACAAAACAGATCAAAACCCCCGATTTGTTGGGGGTATTTTCCCACCAATGCGGGAGGACTCAAACCACCACACCTCAACGGGCAAACCGTATGAGCGTGTACTGTGACCAATCGCCACGGCGAAACAACACGTTGACTGGCTTGGTCGAATCCAGCTTGGCCAGCGCGCTCTCGACCGCCGACAAAGTTCCAGTCTCTTCGTTGTTGATCGCCGCGATCACATCGCCCTCACGCAAGCCAGCGCGTGCAGCCGGGCCGTCAACTTGTTCAACACGCACACCACCTTTCGGCATATTCAGCTGTTTCTTTTGGGCGACACTCAGTTCTGAGAGCACCAAGCCCAGGCGCTGAAGCGCACTTGAGGCTTTGGGTTTCGACGAATCTGGTGTCGGAGCCTTTTGTGCAACCACATCAGGTTCCAGTTCACCCACCGTTATGCTGATCTCGCGTTGCGCACCGCGGCGGAAAACAGTCATCCGGCTCTTGTTACCTGGACGGGTGTTACCAACAAGCCGGGGAAGGTCAACGGAGTTGTCAACGTCCTTATCATCAAACTTCAGAATGATGTCCCCTGGCTCCACGCCAGCCTTGGATGCGGGAGACCCATCCTCTACACCTCGAACCAAAGCACCCCGGGGTCGCCCCAAACCAATGGATTCAGCAACCTCCTTGCTGACTTGATCAATCTGCACCCCGATGCGACCGCGCGTCACGCGCCCGGACGCGCGAAGCTGATCTGAAACCCGCACAGCCTCATCAATCGGAATTGCAAACGAGATCCCCTGGAACCCCCCGAGCGGGAATAAATCTGGCTGTTGATACCGACCACTTCACCGCGCATATTGATCAATGGACCGCCCGAGTTACCCGGATTGATGGCCACATCGGTTTGAATGAAGGGCAGGAAGTCTCCAGTGTCGCGTTTCTTGGCGCTCACGATGCCTGCGGTTACCGTGTTGTCCAACCCAAACGGAGAGCCAATCGCCATGACCCACTCACCCACCCGCAACCGGTTCACATCGCCAATCCTGACTGCACTCAAGCCCGCAGCTTCAATCTTGACAACAGCCACATCCGTGCGCTTGTCGCTGCCCACGACCTTGGCCTTGAACTCCCGCTTGTCGGACAACGTCACAATCAGTTCGTCAGCACCTTCCACCACGTGGGCGTTGGTCATGATCAGGCCATCGGAGCTCAAAATGAACCCTGAACCTACCCCGCGTGGCTGAGCCTCTTCGGGCACCCGCGGGTCTTGCTGAGGGCCTTTAGGGGTGAACCCCGGTGGCATGGGAATACCAAAACGCCGGAAGAATTCGCGCATTTGCTCATCCATTCCGGATGCACTGCCCTCCCCGTTGTTGCTGACACGCTCCAGCGTTCGAATGTTGACAACAGACGGGGCCGCCAACTCCACCAGGTCCGTGAAATCGGGCAATCCCCTCACGCTGGGTGCCACGGCTGGTGGCCCTGATTGAGCAGCCGCCGGGGCTGGCACAGCCAAGGCACCAAACATCGCAAAAACGACGGGTACGCACAAGGTTTCGAGAACGCGAATAGAAGTCGAAGAGATCAGCTTCATGGTTTTGCTTTCAGATGGGACAAGAATCAGTGAACGAGCAAAGGGGCTCGCCACTCGGTGTGGCCGACCAAGGGTGAAGTCAAGGCAGCCGCTCGATGGCCTGTGCAAATTGACCCAAGGCAAGTGGCGGTACCTCACCCAATGCGGTGATTCGAAACGGCCCCACATACCGGGTCATAGAATGCGTCGCTCCGACCACACCCAATCCCGCATCGGCCTGTCCTGAGGTACCGTCCTGCGGCTCTACAAATAGAGAAACCGTCGCCAGCCCGTCGGAATACACGCACTGCATCGCATGTGGGCCCTGGGGCGCCACTGGGCCAGGCTCGCGCGTGTGACATTTCACCAACAAGAACCCCGGGGCCACATCCTTCATTCGCCACCCTTCCGCCTCAAGCGTCGTCTTGTTCAAGACAGCATGATGTACTTCGTAGCCGCGTGTGTCTTTCATCAGTCGGGCCAGCTTCTTCATGCGAACTGGGGCATTCATCTGAAGCTCGGTGAACGCCAGTTGCTCCAGGACCTGACCGCGGGCGTCCACCGTTTGCAACTTCATGACCAGCCCGCTGTGCTTCTCGGACCAAACACGGTACCCAAACCTCAAACTGTCCTTGGGAACAATTTCGACCACATCCGACAAGTAGCCTGCGACACGCTCAACCCCACGTTCGCGCACACCATAAAACTCAGGAATCTGATTGGCGGGCGTGCGCAGCAACTCAGGAAACAGGCCCAGAGAATCGCGTTTTTCCACCCAGGCGGTCTTGTCCTCTGGCACAAAGGTGATCACATCGCTGTTGTGTCGAATGGTGGTTCGCGGGGCGCCCGTCAGAGTCTCGATTCGTTCCATTTGCTGCGTGCCATCACACACATGCCAAACCCGCGAGGCAGACATCGCTGATCCAGTTGAAACCACCAAAGTACCGGTATACGCCCGCTGGCGAGATGCCTCATGCATGCGGGTTAGCCATTGATTGACCGAGCGCCCTGATTCCGAGCCTGGTCCCGTTTGAGCCAATGCAGGCACCCCGGCCAACGAAAACAAAGATACCGCAGCCACAATGACCCTCTGCCTCACCAGCGCTGAAAAATGGCTTGGTGACAAAGCGAACGAAGGCATCTCAAATGACGAACGGGCGAACGGGAACACAAACAGCATCATGTCACTTCAACGCTGGGGCGCTGCTTCGTAGGTTGCGTTACGCAAAAACCCTGCAGGCATCTGCAAAGCTGAGGCCCCGCCATATTGCCGGTGCTCAGCCAGCAATTGCTCTAGACGGGCATCGCGGATCAAGGTCCCTTGCTCGGTCTTGACGGCCACTGGCTCGCTCAGCGCCACCGGGCTCCGGGAATCCTGCTCAGCCGTGGCCAGTTGAACCCCAGCCGCCGGTCCTCCATCCAAAGCGCCAGGAGAGGTTCGCAAAACACTCCAACTCACCGCCATCACGGCAGCAACCGACGCAGCTCCAGCCAACCACTTCCAGCGCACGACGGCATCGTTGGCCGGCGCAGCGCGTACATGGGCCACCGCAGAAACGGTCTCCAGCCTCAAAGGAGCGCCGCCCACCTCAGGCAAGCCGGCCATCACGCCAGCCAGAAAAACCTCAGGCGAACGGGAGGTCGCATGCGGCAATGAGCCATGCAGCACCTCACCCGTCACCTGGTAGCTGTACCAGCGACGGTGCAAGCTCTCGGAGTTTTGATCAAGCCCGAGAAACTCATCGAGCTCGGCCATGGTGGCCTCGCCATCCGCGAGCGCAGACAGCCATGCGGCGTCCCCGCTCTCTGGATCAACTTGCTTGTTTAGCTGCGCGGCGTTCATGGCTGCATCCCATACGTTTGAATCGAAAGAAAGCCCTTCGAAACTCTGATTCATTCCAGTTCACCAGCGCTTGCCGGTTTGCCTGTCCAACATCGGTTTGATTCGCAAAGAGATCGCTTCTCGAGCACGAAAAATCCGCGAGCGGACCGTACCAATCGGGCATTCAAGCGCTTGCGCGATCTCTTCATAGCTCAAACCATCCATCTCACGCAAGGTGATAGCCATGCGCAATTCCTCTGGCAATGCTTCCAACGCCGAGTTCACCGCCTGTGCAATTTCCTTGCTGGCCAAAACGGCCTCAGGTGTCTCGCTGTCGGAAGCACTGACGTTTTGTTCGTATTCAGGCGCAGAAGTTTCATCATCGTCACCCGACTTCATCTGAGACTGGTAGATCAGCGGATCGCGCTTGAGTTCAAGCAACTGTTTTTTGGCTGTGTTGACCGCGATTCGGTACAGCCATGTATAGAACTGTGCGTCACCCCGAAACTGTGCAAGGGCCTTGTATGCGCGTATGAAGGTCTCCTGTGCGATATCAGGCACCAGGTCTACATCGCGGACCATTCGCCCGATCAATCGCTCAACCCGGCGCTGGTATTTGATGACCAGCAATTCAAACGCCCGCTTTTCACCCGCCAGCGTGCGCTGCACCAACATGATGTCGCTATCGGGGGCTTGGGGGGAGGTATGGTCTTCTGAAGGGGTCATGCGGGGTGAGGAGCAGGCCGCAGAAATATACCCCATGCCAAGCATTGCGCCCGGCACATGACTCTGAACACCCTCAATGGCGGACAGCGTGGGCGGTCAACGCTCGGCGAAAATCGTCCCAACGCAGCGGATTGGTCTCTCTTTCGAACCACAACCAGTGCCCCACCTCTGGCACCCCATGTACCCGCAACAGCAAGCGCCTTTGGCCGTCCAGAACCGGAACAACCCGCACCGACACCGGGGTGCGAAATGGATCACTCCATCGCCACAACCAGGCACCTGGCTGGTCGTCGAAATTGGCAGGCGGCGCCTGCGCACTCCAATGAAGTGATCCCGAGCGCTCCCTAGACAGGCTCCGCCAGGTCGCGACAGCCCAGGCCGCCCACACGACGAGGCCGAAAGCCCACAAGCCGTGAAACGTATTCCAGGGAGATGCAAGCCAAGAGGTCCACCACCCGAGCCAAATCAACGCTGCGGCGGTGGCACCAAGCAACACCAGTGCAGAGCGGTAAAACGCAGAATGCCCCAACGGGTAGACCACCGAAGGGGCATTTTGCACGGGGTCAGTCCCTGAAAAAGTCTGCTATCCGGCGAACTCAGACCCGCTTGAACACAAGTGTTCCGTTGGTTCCGCCAAAACCGAAATTGTTCTTCATTGCGATATCGATCTTCATGTCGCGTGCAGTGTTGGCACAGTAGTCCAGATCGCACTCCGGATCCTGGTTAAAGATATTGATCGTGGGTGGGCTCTTTTGGTCTTTCATTGCCAAAATGGTGAACACACTTTCAATACCGCCCGCACCACCCAAAAGGTGACCCGTCATGGACTTTGTCGAGTTCACAACGGTCTTTTTTGCGTGGTCGCCCAAAGCCAGTTTGATCGCATTGGTTTCATTGAGATCCCCCAGCGGGGTCGATGTGCCATGTGCATTGAGGTAATGCACCTCATCTGCATTGATCCCTGCGTTTTTCAACGCCATTTGCATGGAACGTTTGGGCCCATCCACACTGGGAGAAGTCATGTGGTACGCGTCGGCAGTCATGCCAAAACCAATCACCTCGGCATAGATTTTGGCGCCTCGCGCTTTGGCGTGCTCATACTCTTCAAGCACAACCACACCCGCCCCCTCGCCCAACACGAAGCCGTCGCGGTCTTTGTCCCAGGGGCGCGAGGCCGTCTTGGGATCATCATTTCGGGTCGATACGGCACGAGCGGCAGCAAACCCACCCACACCAAGCGGAGAGACTGTGGCCTCAGAGCCACCGGCCACCATCACGTCGGCATCACCATACTCGATCATGCGCGCCGACATACCAATGGCATGCAAGCCCGTCGTACAGGCGGTGACGATCGACAAATTGGGCCCTTTGAACCCGAATCGGATCGAAACATGACCGGAAATCATGTTGATGATCGATGCAGGAACGAAGAACGGCGAAACGCGACGTGGGCCACGATTGGTCAACTCGGCATGGGTGGCCTCGATCATCGGCAAGCCGCCAATTCCCGAACCAATATTGCAGCCAATGCGCGTGGCCAACTCTTCGTCGAGTGCGTCACCCGTGGGCAACCCGGAATCTGCCACAGCCTGGGCTGCGGCGGCGATGCCATAGTGAATGAAGGTATCCATCGAACGCGCTTCTTTCGAAGACATGTACGACTCCACCTCAAACCCTTTAACTTCACCCGCGATCTGGCAACTGAAGTTCGACGCATCGAACCTGGTGATGCGGTCAATGCCGGACTGACCGGCCAAAATGTTGGTCCAGGACTCGGCCACCGTGTTGCCCACGGGGCTGATACATCCCAGACCGGTCACGACGACGCGACGACGGCTCATTGAATATCCTCTTGCGCCAGCGGCTCAATGCGAGCCATACGAAGCCAGGTTTTTGGGCATGGCAAGCGATGGTGGCGCGTGGTTAAGCCGCATTCCGCCGAGCTGACTTAAGTCACCCGGCAAGAGAAAGCAGCAGATCATGAAAGGTCAGGCCTTTTTGTGCGTCGTGGCGTAGTCGATGGCGTTTTGCACCGTCGTGATCTTCTCGGCGTCTTCGTCGGGAATTTCAATGCCAAACTCATCTTCCAAGGCCATTACCAACTCCACCGTGTCCAGGGAATCAGCGCCCAGATCGGCCACAAATGCCTTTTCGTGGGTGACTTGGCCCTCTTCCACGCCGAGTTGTTCGGCAATGATTTTCTTAACACGTGCTTCGATATCGCTCATAAGTCCCTCTGAGGGTGGTTGGATGACAGGCCGTCATTTTAGCTGTCCTGAGAAACTGTTCTCAGTAAGCCCGCCGGACGGCTTTTTCGGCGAGGAAAATATGCAGGGCTTAGCCCTTACGTCATGTACATGCCGCCGTTGACATGCAGCTCCTGACCCGTGACATAGGCCGCTTGTGGACTGCTCAAATATGCCACGGCATGGGCAATATCTGCCGGCTTGCCCAAGTGACCCAGGGGAATCTGTGACAACAAGGCTTGCTGCTGCGCCTCTGGCAATGCAGAGGTCATGTCGGTTTCGATAAAACCAGGCGCCACACAATTGACCGTGATCTGGCGGCTGCCCAGCTCCCGCGCCAAGGCGCGCGTCATACCTGCAACACCTGCTTTTGCCGCGGCGTAATTGGCCTGACCCGCATTGCCCGATGCGCCCACCACACTGGTGATGCTGATGATGCGACCGTAGCGTTGCTTCATCATGGGCCGAATAACCGCCCGACTCATGCGGAAGACCGCTTTGAGGTTGGTGTCCAGCACAGCATCCCAGTCATCGTCTTTGAGGCGCATGGCCAACATATCGCGCGTGATGCCGGCGTTGTTGACCAACACTTGCAAGCCTCCGTGGGTTTTGCAAACTTCGTCAATCAGCGCCTCGCACGCTGCGCCATCATTCACGTCAAGCCTTGCTCCCTGACAGCCAGCAGCTGCACCGGGCAATGCGGCGAGCATTGTCGATATTCTGGCCGCCCCTTCATCCGTTGTGGCCGTGCCAACAACAATCAAACCACGCCCCACCAACTCGGTTGCAATGGCTGCACCAATTCCGCGGGAGGCTCCGGTGACCAGGGCCACCTGCCCGGCAAATTTCACTTCTGACACTGTTTTTGCTCCTCTAAGCTATTCTTTTCAGGTCAAGCCAGCAATGCTCTCACTTCACCCATTGAAGCGGGATCGTACAGGGTTGCTCCCGTCAGATCAGCATCGATACGTTTGATCATGCCCGTGAGCACCTTGCCCGGGCCACACTCGACCACTGTGGTCAGGCCCCGGGCCTTGATTGCGGCCACGCACTCCACCCAACGAACAGGCCCAAAGGCCTGGCGTACCAAGGCATCTCGAATGGCTTCGGCATCGGTTTGCACCGCTACATCGATGTTGTTGATTACGGGAATGCGAGGCGGGGCCAAGACCGTGTCAGCCAACCTTGCCCTGAGTTTGTCGGCGGCAGGTTTCATCAAACTGGAATGAAAGGGCGCGGAAACCGGTAACGGAAGCGCGCGCTTCGCGCCAGCTGCCTTGAGCATCTCGCACGCTTTCTCGACCGCCGCCTTGCTTCCGGCGATCACGGTTTGAGCGGGGTCGTTGAAATTCACCGCCTCCACTACCTCAAGACTGTCCGCGCCAAACGTGGCCTGCGCTTCGGCACAACCAGCGATCACCTGCGCAGCGCCCATACCCAGAATCGCCGCCATGGCACCGGTGCCAACCGGCACCGCCTCTTGCATCGCAGCCGCACGGAAACGCACCAAAGGTGCCGCCTGAGCCAAGGTCAATACCCCTGACGCAACCAGAGCGGAATACTCGCCCAGCGAGTGCCCAGCCACTGCAGCTGGCTCCGCCCCACCTTCAGCCAGCCAGACGCGCCAAGCTGCGACCCCGGCCACCAACATGACGGGCTGGGTGTTCGTTGTGAGTGCCAGGGTCTCTTTGGGGCCATGCTGAATCAGGGTTGCCAAGTCTTCGCTCAAGGCATCTGACGCCTCTTTCAACGTCTCGACCACGGCTGGGTGACCACTCCAGCCGTCCAGCATGCCTACCGACTGAGAGCCCTGACCAGGGAATACAAATGCAAAATTCTTGTTCATTGAGGGCACAAAGTTGAAGGAAAAGCGAATGGCGTTCCAGCCCGTCCGCCAGTCTCAAAAAGGATGTCAATCAGAAATCCAGCAGAACCGAACCCCAGGTGAATCCACCACCCACACCTTCAAGCATGAGCGTTTGACCGGGTTTGACCTGGCCAGCACGCACCGCATGGTCAAGCGCCAGTGGAATGGAGGCAGCCGATGTATTGCCATGCTGGTCCACCGTCACCACCACCTTGTCCATCGACAGCTTCAACTTGCGCGCCGTGCTCTGCATGATGCGGATATTCGCCTGATGGGGAATCAACCAGTCGATATCGGCCGCCGTCTTGCCAGCCTTTGCCAAAGTGGCGCGGGCCGTGTCCTCCAGCACACCGACGGCCAGCTTGAACACCGCCTGGCCATCCATCTTCAACCTTGGGTCGCCCAGAATTTCCCCGCCAGACACATGCCCGGGAACACACAGGATTCCAGAGTACTTCCCATCCGCATGGATATCGGTCGCCAGAATGCCGGGGCGGTCACTGGCCTCAATCACCACAGCGCCGGCGCCATCGCCAAACAGCACGCAAGTGGTTCGGTCATCAAAATTCAGCAAGCGGGAGAAAACCTCTGAGCCAACCACCAGAGCCCGGGTTGCGCTGCCTGTTTTGATCAGGGCATCGGCCACTGTCAAGGCATAGATGAACCCGCTGCAAACTGCCTGCACATCAAAAACGGGACAACCCGAGATGCCCAGTTTGTGCTGAAGAATGGCTGCGGTAGAAGGAAACACCATGTCCGGCGTCGATGTGGCGACGATGATCAGATCGATCTCGTTCGGACCGACGCCCGCAGCCTGCATAGCGCTGCGGCAAGCCTGCTCGGCGAGGTCACTGGCAAACACGCCATCGGCCACAAAATGCCGGGCTCGAATACCGGTTCTTTCGACAATCCACTCGTCGCTGGTCTCAATACCTCGCGCCGCCAAACGCACAACCATGTCCTCGTTGGTCAGACGCAAGGGAGGCAGGCTGCTTCCAGTCCCAGTGATACGGGCGTGACGTGTCATGCGATGAATGGAAATAAGTTACAGGGTAGGAATGCTTTTAAGTTCGCTGGAAAGCCCTTCGCCTGCCAGCAACGGCGCCGCGTGGGCTATGCGCTGGCGAACCTTATCAAGCAAACCATTGTGGGCAGCATCATAAGCCCGACACAAAGCCTGCTCAAACGCAAAGGCGTCAGCCGAGCCATGGCTCTTGAAAACCAAGCCACGCAGCCCCAACAATGCAGCCCCGTTGTAACGGCGGTAATCCATTCGTCTTTTAAACGCAGATAAGACCGGATAGGCAAAGATGGCGCCAATTTTCGTAAAGATGGTTCGAGAAAATTCGACCTTGATGAAATTTCCTATCATCGTAGCCAAGCCTTCGCTGGCTTTGAGCGCCACATTGCCGACAAAACCATCGCAGACAACAATTTCCACCGTGCCTTTAAAAATGTCATTGCCTTCAACATTGCCGAAGAAATTCAAATCGCCGGTGTTGGCAGCATTTCGCAGCAAAATACCAGCTTTTTTGATAACTTCACTTCCCTTGATGACCTCCTCACCGACATTGAGCAACCCTACAGTGGGCTCCTCGCGACCGGTGAGTGCAGCCACCAGAGCGGACCCCATGACCGCAAACTGAAACAGGTGCTCCGCCGAACAATCCACGTTGGCACCCAAATCAAGCACCGTGGTTGAACCACCCAAGGCATTGGGCATCTGGCTGGCGATGGCCGGGCGATCAATGCCATCCAGTGTTTTAAGCAGGTAGCGACCGATTGCCATCAGCGCCCCGGTGTTGCCAGCAGAAACCACAGCCTGCGCCGCACCGTCTTTGACCTGCTGGATGGCAACCCGCATGGAAGAGTCTTTCTTCTTGCGCATGGCGACCTCAACCGGATCATCCATTGCGACAACTTCGGTCGCGGGCACCACCCGACAGCGAACATTGTTCACCACTTCAGAGTAAGCACCCAATACATCGGGCCGGCCCACCAACAGCAACTTGGCTTGAGGATGGCTATTCAAAAATGCTGCGCAGGCTGGCAGCGTGGCAGCAGGGCCGACGTCTCCGCCCATGCAATCCACTGCGACGGTGATCATGACAACTTCCCTGTGATGGCGCGCCACAGCAGTGCGCCACTGAAACGAAAAAAGCCCGCATGGCTCATGCGGGCCTGTTTACAAGTCACGGCTGATGCCCCGTCGTGCAAGGGCGAAGGACGCAAGAACCGCCAGCCAGATCAGGCTTCAGACTTGTTCTTGAGCACCTGACGACCACGGTAGAAACCGTTGGGGCTGATGTGGTGACGCAGGTGCACCTCGCCCGTGGTGGGCTCCACAGCGATGCCAGGCACGTTCAGTGCATTGTGCGAACGGTGCATACCGCGCTTGGATGGGGACTTTTTGTTTTGCTGGACAGCCATGTTGGGCTCCTGAAATCAGTAGGTGTCGAAAAGAGTGCGCTTAACTCCAACCCGCAGTGTTCACCACAACGGCACATGCCAAATGCATGTCGCCCAACGGAAGGGCATCTATCGGCCAGCGCAAAGCCTGAGATTATAGCCTGTTCAGAACCGGTTGACCATCATCTGTGAAACGATCACCGTTTGAGGCGCGCCAATTGGGCAAACGGATTGTCGCGCTCTGGCTTCCCGTCTTCATCGACCGCCAGTTCTCCCGCATGCATCGGAACCGCAATAGGGCACTCCAGATGCATGGGCACCAACGGCATGGACATCAATAACTCGTCCTCCAGCAGAGCGAGCACATCGGGCCTTGGCTCCAACGCCAGCACATCCTCCTCGCAGTCTTCATCTTCAAGTTCGGCTGTCGCCTCATCGGCCACAAACCGAAACCACCGATCCACTTCCAACTCTGTGGCAACGGGGCCCAAGCAGCGTTGGCACGGCAACGGCACCTCCGCCCTGGCCTCCAGGTGCAACCATGGCACCGCTTCGCCGCTCGAATCCTCTCGAAGCTCTCCGCTCAACTGCCAATCAATAAACAAAGGCGTAGCGTCCCCAGGCATCAGCTCGGCCTGCAAGCGCTCGAACGCCCCCATTTCTGCCGGGCCCTCAAGCACCTGCCCGGCTTTGGCAAAGGCGCGCACATCCAGGCGCGCCGGGTTCCAGATCGATTTGGGAGATGGGGACGGTGCATTCATGCCCGCAGTGTAAAAGAATGCAGACACAATACCGACATGCCCGAAAACGCCTCCAACACCACCGCACTTCGTCCACTTGTCCTGGCTTCGACCTCTCCCTACAGAAAAGAACTGCTTTCCCGGCTCGGCCTGCCGTTTCAAACCGAAGCACCCGCCGTCGATGAATCGCCTGAGGCTGGCGAACCCCCAGCCAAGTTGGCCGTGCGTCTGGCTTTGGCCAAAGCCCATGAGGTTGCGGCCAGATTTCCGGACGCTGTTGTGATTGGCAGTGATCAGGTGGCGGATTTGCATGGCGAGCCACTGGGCAAACCGGGTACCCACGAACGAGCGGTCGCACAGTTGCGGCGCATGCGAGGCGAAACGGTGGTGTTTCAGACAGCGGTCGCGGTGGTGTGTCACAACACGGGGTTTGAGCAAGCCGATCTGGCCGCCGTTCAGGTGGTCTTCCGCCAACTCAGCGACCAGCAGATCGAGCATTATTTGCAGACGGAGAAACCTTATGACTGCGCGGGCAGCGCCAAGAGCGAAGGTCTTGGCATCGCACTGCTGACACGCATCACCAATGACGATCCCACCGCACTCATCGGTTTGCCGCTGATCCGCACCTGCCACCTCCTGCGCGCCGCCGGCGTGGACGTTCTGTGAGCGCAGCGTCGGCAACGCCCAAAGGGCTCGGAACGCTTTACCTGGTACCCACTCCGCTGGATTTCGGTTGCCTACCCGCAGGCGCCATTGCGGAGCCTTTATCCCAATGGTTGCCAGGAGAAACACTGAGCATCGCGGCGCGCCTGACCCACTGGATCACCGAAAACGCCAAGAGCACACGGGCTTTTCTAAAAAGGGTGGACAACGCCCAGGGCATCGCGGCAGTCATTTCGGACATGCAAATCGCGGAGCTGCCGCGCGAAGCCCACAAAAAGGGGGACCACACCAAAACGGCCTCCACGGACGAAGCAGCGCGGGCCCTGCTGGGACCCGCGTTGAAGGGACTGGACATGGGATTGGTGAGCGAAGCCGGCATGCCCGCCATTGCCGACCCTGGTAGCTCGATCGTGCGCGCAGCCCACGCTTTGGGGCTGCCTGTGGTGGCCCTCTCCGGCCCCATGTCTTTGACGCTGGCGCTGGCAGCCAGTGGCATGAACGGCCAGAGCTTCGCCTTTGTCGGCTACGTGCCGCAAAACGCCGAGGAACGCGTCAAGCGGTTGCGCGAGTTGGAGGCTTTGACCCACAAAACCGGCCAGACTCAAATTCTGATTGAAACGCCTTACCGCAATGCGGCGCTCCTCCAATCCATGTTGCAGACCCTGCAACCCGTTACCCGATTGGCGGTAAGCTGCGGCATTCATCTGCCGCAACACATCGCCCGAAGCGCTCAAGTGGTCACTTGGAAACAACAGAATCTGAGCCAGGCCCTGCCACTGGCCCTGCCTTCGGTTTTTCTGATCGGGCGCTAAGCCCGCCGATCAAGCCAGGGCTTTTTGGATGTGCGCTCGCACCGCTCCGCTCAACTCGGCATTGGCCAAAGCAAGATCAATAGTGGCCTCCAAAAAGCCCTCTTTGCTGCCGCAGTCGTAACGGCGCCCGTCATAGCGGAGTGCGTACACCTTTTCGGTGCCAATCAAGGCGGCAATACCATCAGTCAACTGAATCTCTCCACCTGAGCCTTTGGGCTGGCGACGGATGCTCTCGAATACCGCTGGCGTCAGAATGTACCGACCGGCTACGGCGAGCGTGGAGGGAGCCGTCTCTGGCTTGGGTTTTTCAACCATGGCGAACACCTCGGCCATGACGCCATCGGCACCGTGGACATCCACCACGCCATACCGCCGAGTGTCAGCACGTGGAACATCCTGCACCGCCAATACCGTGCCTGGATGGCGTTCATATGCCTCGACCATCTGGCGCAACACCGTAGGGCCACCCTCTGACTGAGCCCGCCCCAACATCAAATCGTCGGCCAGCAAAACGGCAAACGGCTCATCGCCTACCAACCGCTCGGCACACAACACCGCATGCCCCAAGCCAAGCGCTTTGGGTTGTCGCACGTACACGCAATCCATGTCATCCGGCTTGATGGAATTCACCAAATCGAGCATGGCTGACTTGCCTGCGGCCAACAACTCGGCTTCCAGTTCGTAGGCGGTGTCGAAATGGTCCTCAATGGCGCGCTTGTTGCGACCCGTGACAAAGATCATTTCGCGAATGCCTGCGGCGTAAGCCTCTTCCACCGCATACTGAATCAACGGCTTGTCCACCACGGGCAGCATCTCTTTCGGAATAGCCTTGGTTGCTGGCAGAAATCGGGTACCTAGGCCCCCGACAGGAAACACTGCTTTGCGAATCAACATACTGAAACTTCCTCCCAGAAATAGTTCTATTGGCTACCTGCTAGGTTATCGCAAGAATGCGCAACCCTGATCGCCGTACACAGTCACTTCAACGTCACACCGCTGGCCCGGGCCGCAAGGTAAAAGCCTTCGCCAACGCTCGCTCCAAACTGGCGTGCCAGACGCGATCCCAGATTTTCACGCTGGGTGTAGTCCACGACATCTTCCGCCTTCACCACGTCTCTGGCCACGAAGTCCAGGCTGCCCAAGCCATCTGCGAGGCCGAGCTCAACCGCCCGAGGGCCACTCCAGACCATTCCGCTGAACATATCAGGCGTCTCTTTGAGGCGTGCGCCCCGTCCACGCTTGACCACGGCGATGAATTGCGCATGGATTTCACCCAGCATGGATTGGATATAGGCCGTTTGCTCGGCATTTTGTGGACTGAACGGGTCGAGCAATGCCTTGTTCTCGCCCGCCGTCATCAGGCGTCGCTCGATGCCCAGCTTCTCCATCAGGCCAGTGAATCCAAAACCATCCATCAAGACCCCAATACTGCCCACCAAGCTGGCCTTGTCTACGTAGATCTCATCGGCGGCGGCGGCAATGTAATAGGCCGCAGAGGCACAGGTTTCCTCCACGACTGCATAAACTTTTTTCTTGTGCAATGCTTTCAATCTCGTGATCTCATCATTGATGATGCCTGCCTGTACTGGGCTACCGCCCGGAGAATCAATCAGCAAGACCACCGCACGGGCGCCCTTGTCTGCAAATGCCAATCTCAATGCACCCACAATACCCTCCGCACTGGCTGGGGCAGCTGACGAAATCTCCCCCCGAATCTCGATAACCGCGGTATGTGGCGTGCTTTGAACCACACCCATGGTTTGCTGCTGAAAGAAATACCAGGTGATCGCGCCCAAAAGAACCAGCCACAGCAAGCGACTGAACATGCGCCAGCGGCGCACCGATCGCTGCTCCTTCAGGGTCGCAAAAACCAGCTTTTCCAGCGTGGCGCGCTCCCAGGCCCCCCCAGAATCGCCACGTGTGGACAAGCCACCGGAATCATCGTTCATCAATGCAATGCCTTAAAAAATCAACTGACTAAACGGGTATTGTGCCTGCCAGTACACCACCCCATCGCGCTCCAGCACGGGGACCGCAGTCAAGCCTCCCCTGCAAGGACCTCCCGCACACGCCCCACTCCCCGGCTCATAGGTCGCCCCATGCGTGGCACACAACAGCCAGCGCCCAGTGTCATCAAAGAAACGATTTGGCTTCCAGTCCATTTCCATGGCCACATGGGAACAACGATTCAAATAGGCCACCACCTGGCCATTGAACCGCACCGCGAATGCCCTGCAAGTCTGTCCTGCATAGACGACGTCGAACGGCACTGCATGACCCCGTTCCAGCACATCAACGCTCTGGCAGAGCGCCAGAAGCGGGTCCACTGCATTGACTGCTGCCGCGGGCAAGTCAGGCATGGTCGGCCAACCAGCGCCGCAACTCAGCCACAGAATGCGCCACAAACAGCGGATTCAAAGCTTCGAATGCACCCGGTTCATGGGCGCCATAACTGACCCCTACGCTTGCACACCCGGCATTTATCGCCATTTGCAAGTCATGGGTGGTGTCTCCAATCATCAAAGTCCGCTCGGGTTCCACGCCAAATTCTTTCATCAACTCCAGCAACATCACCGGGCTGGGTTTGCCCGCAGTTTCATCGGCTGTGCGGGAACCATGAAATATGCCCTTGAGCTCGACTGCCTGCAAGGCCTCGTTCAAACCCCGTCGGCTCTTGCCTGTGGCCACAGTCAACCAGTGTTGGCGTTGTTTGAGCTCTGCCAGCAGGGGCAACACACCATCAAACAGGCTGATGTCATCTTGACTCTGTTCGTAGTGGTGGCGGTACCGGACACCCAACATGGGGTGGCGATCTTGAGGCACATCCGGCGCCGCATGCGCCAAGGCCTCCATCAAACCCATGCCAATGACATAACTCGCTTGACCATCAGTAGGCACCGTCCCCCCGACATCCCTCACCGCAGCCTGGATACTGCGCGTGATGATGGCGGTCGAATCGAAAAGGGTGCCATCCCAGTCAAAGGCAATAAGATCAAATTGGCGCGGTTTCATATAGTGAACAATTAGACGACGAATGGGGCGTTTGGATTATCGTATGCATCCAACACACCGAAAAAACAAAGGGCGCCCGAAGACGCCCTTACATAGCCGGTAGGCCAACGATCAATCAGATACGAAAATCTTCAATATTCTTGCCCGAAGCCAACACCGCGCGCACCCACTCAGGCTTGCGACCTGGACCGCCAGCCCACAACTCCCCGTTCGGACCCTTGTATTTCGCGGGCGCCTTGGACTTTGATTTAGCAGCCCCTTTTGTGCCAGCCCCCCCCAAATCGGCGACCGTGATGCCGAATTGCTTCATTTTGGCTTTGATTTCAGCGACCACGGAAGCGAGCTCACTCTTGCGCGCCTGCTCCGCCTGAGCCATCAACGCCTGCGCCTGTGCCATGAGTTCTGAGTAATTTGCCATTGAATGTCCTTGAATTAAGAAATTTCGGTTATTTCGTTCGAATATCTGCAGCATCCCAACGATGCTGGTCGCATTGTAAACCTAATTCGGCAACCTATCCATCGACACCACCCATTCCTGCAATTCCTGAGGCAATTGGGCATGCAACTCCATGTTTTCACCCGACACCGGATGCCGCAACCGCAGTCGCCATGCATGCAAAAACATCCGGCGAAGCCCTGCGCGGGCCAATTGCCGATTCAATTCAAAGTCGCCGTATTTGTCATCGCCCAGAATCACATGCCCTGCGTTCGCCAGGTGCACGCGGATCTGGTGCGTTCGACCTGTTTTGATCGTCACTTCGAGCAACGTAAATGCGTCGAAGGAGTTTTGCTCACCCGTCGGCAGTCTCAGCCTTTGAATAACCTTGACCAAGGTCACCGATCGCATGCCATCCGGGTGATCCGGCGAAACCACCTTCACACGCCGCTCACCGTCTGGCAACAGGTATTTGTGCAACGGCTGATCCAATACCTTGAGTCGCTCGGGCCATGATCCTTTGACCATGGCCAAATAGGTTTTACCGGTCTCCCGCTCGCGAAACTGATCCTGCATGGCCCTCAAAGCCTGCTTTTTCTTGGCAATCAACAACAACCCGCTGGTTTCCCGGTCCAGCCGATGCACCAATTCAAGAAACCGGGCAAGTGGCCGGGCCTGGCGCATTTGTTCAATCACCCCATAACTGACCCCACTTCCCCCATGCACGGCGACGCCTGCCGGTTTTGCGATGGCCATCAAGGCGTCATCTTCAAACACCACTGGAAAATCGCGCGCTGGCGCCACCGGATGCAAAGCCTTCGCCTGGGCGCGCTCAGACACCCGAAGTGGTGGAATGCGCAGCACATCACCAGCCACCACCCGGTCGTCGGCACTTACTCGGCCTTTGTTTCGCCGCACCTCGCCCGAGCGAATGATTCGGTACACATGGGTTTTTGGAACCCCTTTCAACACCCGGATCAGAAAGTTGTCCAGGCGCTGCCCCTCCGACTCTTCATCGACGGCGACGTATTGCACAGAGGCAGAGGCTTGGGGAACAAATTCGGAGGTCAAAGGTAGCTCAACGGTCAAGGCGCTCAACAGAGCAGAGAAAGAGGGGCATATACCCGACCCACAAAGCGCAGGGAGCGCACTATAATGCGTTCAATCGGTTGTGCGCCGTAAGTGATTGATTTCCTTGAGTTTAAGGCTTTCACTGCAGGCATGAAGCCGCAACCACGAAGGTTGCGACCCCAACCGGTCAAGCGTTGCCACCCTCAGTGCGTGCCCGCAGCAGCCGTTCCACAACCCTCATTGATGAGACCGGAGCCGCCAGCCCAACGCCGCACACTGAGGGCGAATCCGACAGAAAACTGCGAACCCGAATACGGAATACCCCAATCGGTCAGCTCAGGGCTCAGATGCGAAATGCGCGCAAGCCCCAAGCTGGTCGAGGACCAAAGTGAACCCAGTGAAACCCACGGCAAGATCCCTGTCCATGACACGCTTCGCGCCATTCCTGCTCACCCGACTCCACGCGCCTACGCCCTGACCCGGCAAGGGAGCCCTCCAGTCTTGACGACATGAGTGCTCCGTGACTAGTAGCCAACACCCTGCCCAAGGCTGGGTTGTTGCGGGTTGGTGGCTCTCCGGCAATTCCTCCCCCGTTCGCATTTTCCGCTGATTCATGGCTGGTCGGCGCCTTGGGCTTGTTCCCAGCGCCTTGTCAGTGTCAGAAAACTAGGAAACCGCATCATGAAACGGATGTTGATCAATGCCACGCAGGCTGAAGAACGCCGCCTGGCCATCGTCGACGGGCAAAAACTGCTCGACTACGAAATCGAAATCGAAGGACGCGAACAGCGCAAAGGCAATATCTACAAGGCCGTGGTCACCCGCGTCGAGCCTTCGCTGGAAGCCTGCTTCGTGGATTACGGCGAAGACCGCCACGGCTTTTTGCCGTTCAAGGAAATCTCGCGTCAGTATTTCCAGGGCAGCGTTGCACCGTCCCAAGCCCGCATCAACGATGTGATCAAGGAAGGCCAGGAACTGCTGGTCCAAGTTGAGAAAGAAGAGCGCGGCAACAAAGGCGCTGCCCTGACTACCTTCGTCAGCCTGGCTGGCCGCTATGTGGTTCTGATGCCCAACAACCCACGTGGTGGTGGCGTTTCGCGCCGGATCGAAGGCGAAGACCGCCAGGAACTGAAGGCCGCTCTCGACCAGCTCGAATACCCCAACGGCATGAGCATCATCGCGCGCACCGCCGGCATTGGCCGCGACGCCGCCGAACTGCAGTGGGACTTGAACTACCTGCTGAAGCTCTGGACCGCTATTGATGGTGCCGCCCTAGGCGGCAAAGGCGCTTTCCTGATCTACCAGGAGTCGAGTCTGGTGATTCGCGCCATCCGCGATTACTTCAACAGCGACATCGGCGAGATTCTGATCGACACCGACGACATCTTCGAACAAGCGCACCAGTTCATGGCGCACGTCATGCCCGAGCACGAACACCGTGTGAAGCGCTACCGCGATGACGCGCCGCTGTTCAGCCGCTTCCAGATCGAACACCAGATCGAAACCGCGTTCAGCCGCACGGTCAACCTGCCCTCGGGCGGCGCCATCGTGATCGACCAGACCGAAGCACTGGTGGCCGTGGACGTGAACTCTGCGCGCGCCATCAAGGGCGGCGACATCGAAGAGACCGCTACCCGCACCAACCTGGAAGCCGCCGACGAAGTGGCCCGCCAGGCCCGTTTGCGCGACTTGGGTGGCCTGATCGTGATCGACTTCATCGACATGGATGAGTCGAAAAACCGCCGCGAAGTGGAAAACCGCCTGCGCGACGCGTTGCGCCAGGACCGCGCCCGCGTCCAGTTTGGCTCCATCAGCAAGTTTGGCCTGCTCGAAATGAGCCGCCAGCGCCTGAAGCCCACGCTCAGCGAAGGTTCGTCGATTCCCTGCCCGCGATGCGGTGGCTCTGGCCACATCCGCGACACCGAATCTTCGGCGCTGCAGATCTTGCGCGTGATCCAGGAGGAGTCGCTCAAAGACAGCACGGCAGCGGTGCTCGTGCAGGTGCCGGTCGAAGTGGCCAGCTTCCTGCTCAACGAGAAGCGCACCGAGATCACCAAGATCGAACTCAAACAGCGCATCAACGTGCTGCTCGTACCCAACAAATCGCTGGACACGCCCAACTACAAGCTCGAACGTCTCAAACACGACGACCCCCGCCTGGACAACCTGGACTCCAGTTACAAGCTGGCCGACGAGCCTGAGGACGCCACAAGCTTCACACGCCGCAGTCAGGAGCGCACCAACAAGCAGGAGCCCTTGATCAAGGGTGTCTTGCCTGATGGCCCTGCGCCCGTGGCACTTCCCAAAGCGGACAAAGTGGACGCGGTGGCCAAAGTGGCAGCGGCTGCCGTGGCGCCTATCGCCAAAGCGCCTGCCGTGCTGGCAGAAAAAGGTTTCTTTGGGTGGCTCAAAACGCTGTTTGGCGTTGCCGAGCTGACCGCTCCCGCACCGGTGCAACCGACCAAGGACACGGTAAAAGAGGAACCCAAGGAGGCGCGTGGCGAACAACGCCGCGATGGCCGAGGTGGTCGTGGTGGCCGGAACAGCGAAGGTCGCGGGTCACGCGACGGCGGCCGCAACGCACGCGGCGGTGAAGGTCGCAGTGAGCGCAACAGTGATCGAAATGGTGCCCGGGTTGATGGTCGCAATGCCGAAAACCGCGGCGAACCGCGTCCAGTCGAAGGCCGGGGTGAAAGCGCTCAAGGCGACCGCCGCTCGGGTGGTCGAGGTGAAGGCCGCAACGGCGGTCGCCGCGACAACCGCCGCGAAATGCCACAGGCTGACGAGGCGAACAACAACGCGTCTGCTCAGGTCATCGGCAACGAGGCTGGCAATGACGCTGCGGACAATGGTGAGAACCAACGCCGTGAGCGCCGTCCACGCAACGACAATCGCCGCCGCCCGCAAGCCACTGACGAGGCCGGCAATGCTCCGGCGCAACAACTGGTGAGCGATGATTCCGTTCAAACGGCTCCCGGCCCAGAAGGTGACACCAGCAACAGCGAGACAGGCGAGCAACGCGCCCCACGCGAGCGCCGCAGCCGTGACCGCTATGGTCGTGACCGCCGCGAGCGAGGCCCACGCGATGCGCAGGCTCAAGCCGGCGACGACACCATAGCCGACTCGACCGTGCCGACAGCGGAAGCAACACCAGCCAACGTTGGTGAAACACCGCAAGAAGAAGCGCCAGTTCGCAGCAGCTACTTCTCCCTGCCGGTGGAAACAGCACCTACCGCTGTCGCAGCGATCGCGGCTGTAGATGTTGCCCCGGAACAAGTGGCTGAAGTGGTCGAACCCGTGCGTGCGCCACAAGCTGATGTGGTTGCAGCGCCGGCTGAAGCACCCAAACCGCGGCCACAGCCGTCAATGGCTGCTTCGGCTGTGGAGGAAACCACCAAGGGTTTGCCCAAGGTCGCCGCATACGTGCTGCCGATGGACGCAATGAGCGAAGTGGCTCGGGCCAGCGGACTGGAATGGGTGAACTCGGATGTTGAACGCGTCGCACTGGCTCAAGCGGCTATCGCTGCCGAACCCAAGCCGATACACGTGCCACGGGAAATCAAACCTGTGGAACTGGTCGACGAAGGCCCACTGGTTCTGGTCGAGACCCGCAAAGATCTGAACAAAGTCACCTTGCCTTTCGAAGGCACATCAGCCACATAAGTGGTGCAATACGAAGAAGGCCGCTGCAAGGCATTGCAGCGGCCTTTTTCGTTCCGACGCTTCTCATCTCAGCCGATTGCACCCAATTGAACGGTCGAACCAGAGGTGCTGAAGTACTTCTCCCGCCGGGTCCATCATTTCCAACGTCAGGATCCAGGCGAAAAAGGCGCTCGACACAAGGGTCGGAAACCCGCCAGTTGCCAATGACTCGGAGCGACAGTCAGCGCCCACCAAGCACCCAGCAAGCACCGAAAAACAGGGAGCCGCGGCTCAAGGTTGCTGCCGCCCAGTTGTGTGACCCGGCACTACTCCAGAGAAGCGGCTTTCTTCCAGGCAGCCAAGGCCGACGATGAGTCGTTTCGCTCCTCGGCCAGAACGGCCAAAGAACACCAAGCCCGCCGCAGCAAGACCGCATCTTTCAGGCTGTGGCTGGCTTGTCCCAGGAGTTGAGTGGCCTTGCCCCAAAGCTGGCGGCGCATGCAGGCCTGTCCCGCGAGGTATTGCAGAAAACCATTGGTGGGCCATTGCCGCTGCATTTGCTCAAGCCGGGCAAAACCGGTCGCGTCGAGCTCAGCCAAGCCTTGCTCGACCATGGTCACAAGGTCTCGCTGCTGAGTTGCATCAAGATCGACAAAGCGGCTCCAGGCAGGCTCGAGCCACCGCTGTACCAACGCGGCCGAAGCGGCCCGCTCTTCGACCGCACCTTCTGGCTGAGCATGCCTGAGACTGTTGGCACGGCGTGCAGCCGCCAAGGCCAAGTCAGGCATGGCCCGTTCCTGGGTATCCAACTGTGCCCATACACCCCGCAACTGTGTCAGATCGTGTGCTCGCCCCAACGCATCAGCGGCCAAACCACGCACGATGCTCACAGCAACATCGTCGGAGAACGCCCTGTGTTTGGCCAACAAGCGGGCCGTTTCGAGCGCCTCATCGGTCGAGCCGGCCAAACGGGCAACGCGCAGCTTCAGACGCAGCGCCTGAATCCGGCGCACAGCCCCTTGAGGCAGTTCAGACAACCAATTGCGTGCAGCATCAGCATCGCGGTCTTCAATGGCCCATCGGGTGGCGCGCAACACGGCACCTTCAAAAACGTCTGGGTATTGCTTTCGCCAAACAGGATCCATCGCTTTTTGCAGATGGGAATCGCGTTCCTCGGTTTTTTGCAGCGCCTGTGCACTCTCGGCCACCAGCAAATGGGCCAAAGCCTGCATCTGCTCGCGCCGAGGAAGCGACACGGAAGGCATGGCCTCCAATTGCTCCAACGCTCCCAGCGCCGCTGTTTGCGCGCGAACAAAGCGCCCAGCCAATTGCAGCGAAAGCGCATCGAGAACGCCCGCTACTGCCGCGCGCTCCACCTGCTGCTCACGCCATCGCTTGGCTTGCCTTGGCAACTCGCGCAGCATCGCCACAGCACGCAAAGCCAGGTAACCCAGAATGAAGCCCGCCACCAGGCAAAACAACACGAAGTTGAACGACATGTCGAACCGGTACGGCGGCCAGAACAAGGTGAACAGCGCCTGATTTCCGCCCACCAACAACGCCAACGACACGGCAATCGCGGCCAAACCCAGCAACCAGAACACGCTGCGCATAGCGCCGCCTTCTTTACGGCGAGTCATCAGCGACCTCCCGCGGCAGTGGCCAAAGCGGCCAAACTCTCGTCTGGGCGCGGCAACTCCGACTTCGAAACCTCGACCCTCAGTTGGGCCAGGGACTTCAACGCGCTCTCTACCAGCGGATCGTTGCGATCAAAGTAGCGCTCCAAGGCTTGCTCGGTGGACAGCAAATCAGCCTGCGATTGCTCCATGTGACGTGCCAGCAAACCCAAGCGGGCATTGAGCAAGCGAAGCTTGATGTTCTCGCGCAGGAAAAAGACCTGCTCTGGCGCCAGCAAGGCTGCTTCAGGTCGATCAATGCGGCTGACCCTCACCAATTCGCGACCGTTCATCGTGACATCGACCCATGCACGGGCCCAAAAGGCATTCCACGCTTGAGTGATACGGGCCCAACCTTTCGAGCCCGTTGTTGACGCAGGCTTGTCAGGAGACGTCTCCTGGGATGCGGAAACAGCTTTCGATTCGACCGCAGCGTCCGCAGGCGCCTTGCCACGCCATTCGTTGTGCACGGGCCATGCATCCACCTGCTGTGCCAGCTCATCCAACTGGCGCACCAGGGAGGGCACGTCGGTCAGGGCAGCGCTTTGAATTCGCTCCACATCACGCGCAATGGCCCGCTGAACCGGATTCAACCGAGGCTGGGCAGCCCGAGAAATGCGCTGGTCTGCAGCCTGCAGCGCCGACACCAGTGGTTGAGACGCGCCTGTCAACTGCGTTTGCTGCATCGCCAGGCGCAAGGCCGAATCGATGTCTTGAACCAGGTTGTCATCGCGTGACCGCGACACGCTCAGCATCAGTTCTTCCAATTGACTGCGCTGCAAAGTCACTTCCGAGAGCTTCACCTCGGCAACAGCCAAGCGCGCCTGCAGCGCGTGGGTCAATGCCTCCGCTTGAGAAGCCAGCGTGCGGGCCTCTACCGACTGGGCCGCGCTGTCCTGGCTACGCCGCGCCATTTCTTGCTGGGTAAAACCAACCTTCTGCCACAACATCCCCCCAACCACCAAAGCGCCAACCGCCAACAGCAGTGCCAGACTGCCCAGCCAAAGACCACCAGAACGAGTAGCCCTCGGAGGAGAAGGCGGTGGGTTTGACGCGCTTGAAGAAGACACCGGCGGACGCGCAGCCGGAGGAGGCGAAGGTGGGACTGGCGGCGAAGCAGGCCCGCTATCGGTAATAACAGCAGGCAAGGCCGCAGCCTTGTCGTCGGGGGTATTGGGTTTATTGGTGCTCATAGGTGGTCCAATGTGATTTTAGGGCCCGCAGCACATCGGGCAATGCTGGCCGCGAAGCAACAACCTCGCCAAACCCCACTTCTCGGGCGGCGGTGGCGATTCGGTCATGGGTGGTCAGCGCGGCCGCCTGAGCCCAGCTCACCTCAGGCAAACCTGCTCGAAGGTTGAATACGGCTTCAGAACTGCTCAACAACCACAGGCTGCCCGGCTGGGCAGCAGCCAATGCCTGCGCACGCAAGCTGCTGCTCCAAAGGGGGGGCTGGCGCTCATAGGCCACGCAGGTCTGAACCGAGGCGCCAAGCAACTCGCACTGTTTGATGAGCCAATCACGCCCTTGCCCAACGTGTGCAGTCGACGGGGTTTTCACGGCGATTGCCCCCTGTGTGTCACCGCGAACCACGAGCACCCGCTTGCCCGAACCCATCTGAGCGCGCACCACCGGCCACAGGGTCTCGGAGTCAAACTGCGGTGCATCCTGGGGCGGCGCGTCAATGCGATCTCGCGAAACTCCAATCCTCTGCAGGGCCTGGACGAGCGCCGCACCGGTGCCCGGCCCGGGCGCCCAGAACCGGGTGGTCGCGCTGTCCTGGGCAAACGGACCGTCTGCTGAGAAAAAATGGTTGACAGCTGCGCTGCTCACAAACATCAGTGCGTCCCACTGGGACCAGGCAGACCGGGCTTGAGTCAGCGCCCGCTTCGCGTCCAAAGCCTGTGGCTCTCCGATGTCGATCAAGGGCAACGCCTGGGCTGGCCAGCCTTGTTCGGTGAGGACGCGGGCCCACCTCTCGGCCTCCCCCGCCGGTCGGGTCACCACCAAGCGCTCCAGCCGCGAACGGCGCCCTTCCGCGGCTGCACTCATGCCCCGCCCGATCAAGGCCGCACAGGAGCGGGCGCACCCGCCGCCTGCAACGCTTGGGTCACGCGAAGGCCGAGGGCTTCGGCTTGCTCCAAAGAAGCCACCGCGGCTTGGGCGCCCACGCGAACCAGAGGGGCCCGGCCTTCTGGATCACCCCAAGCCGCGTCAAGCCGCAACTGGCCAGCCTCGGCCATATCCCAGTCGGAATAGGCGGCCAAGGGCATGGAACAACTGCCGCCCATGGCGCGCGAAACTGTTCGTTCTGCAGCCACACGGTACCAGGACGGCCAGTGGATCAAAGGTTTTAACGCCTCAACAAGCTCGGTGCGATCAGCCCGCACCTCGATGCCCAATGCCCCTTGTCCAGCGGCTGGGAGAGATCGGTCAGGCTCAAAAACGGCACGAATACGGTCGTCAAGCTTCAAGCGTTTCAATCCGGCTGCGGCCAGAACAATGGCGTGGTACCCACCCTCGTCGAGCTTGCGCAGCCGGGTATCCAGATTGCCGCGCAGTGGCTCAATGCGCACATCCTGACGGCCCATCGCATCCAGCGCGTCGCGCAACAAGACCTGCCGACGCAAACTGGATGTACCCACGATGGCGTCAGGAGGCAACGCCTCCAGGGAGGCGCACGCCGGGGAAACCCAGGCGTCGCGCGGATCTTCACGCTCCATGACGCAGGCCAGGGCAAAGCCGTCAGGCAAATCCATGGGAACATCCTTGAGCGAATGCACCGCGATATCGGCCCGCCCGTCTTCCAGCGCCACTTCCAGCTCTTTCACGAACAAACCCTTGCCGCCCACTTTGGACAAGCTTCTATCCAGAATCTGATCGCCTTTGGTGGTCATGCCCAGCAGGCTCACGCGGTGCCCCATGCCTTCAAGCAAAGCTTTGACATGTTCTGCCTGCCACAAGGCTAGGCGACTCTCGCGGGTGGCGATGACGATGGGGAGTGAATCAGCAGGCTTTGAATCGGACACAGGAGATCTCAAAAATTGCAGCGCTCGGAGGTCAAAAGAACGCCAATTGGTACCACCGTGGTAACCACGGGCTCCGAGGGATGCTAGCATGACCGCTGCCCAAAAATGCAGCAATTCACCCTGTGCAAATCCTTCCTATGATCCGAACCGATACCCCGATCGCAGCCGCCTCGCGCCCCAGCAGAAACCGCGCCGCAGCCGTTCCCGAAAAAGACCTTCCCCTTGTGGAAGACATTCGGCTGCTTGGCCGCATTCTTGGCGACGTTATTCGGGAGCAGGAAGGCAAAAAAGCTTTCGAACTGATCGAACAGATTCGGCAACTCTCGGTCGCTTTCCGGCGCCACGACGACAAACAGGCAGACCGTGATCTGAAGAAGCTGCTGAAGAAGCTCACCGCTGACCAGACCGTCAGCGTGATCCGCGCTTTCACCTATTTCAGCCATTTGGCCAACCTGGCCGAAGACCGCCACCACATCCGGCGACGCGCCATCCACGAACGCGCCGGAGGCCTTCAGCAAGGCAGCCTTGCGATGACCATGCAGCGCCTGAAAGATGCTGGCATACCGCGCAAGAAGATTGTGCAAACCCTGGCGCAAAGCCATGTGTCGCCGGTACTCACAGCGCACCCCACCGAAGTTCAGCGCAAGAGCATTTTGGACGCCGAGCGGGCCATCGCCGCATTGCTGGCAGGGCGGGATCAAGTGCTGCCACGCGACGAAGCAGATTTCGAACTGCAATTGCGCGCCCGCGTCACGCAACTGTGGCAAACCCGCTTGCTGCGTTTCACCAAGCTCACCGTCGCCGACGAAATCGAAAATGCACTGAGCTACTACCAAACGACCTTTCTCACCCAGATTCCGCGCCTGTACCGCGACCTGGAAGACAGCCTGGGCGAGCGGGTCGAACCCTTTTTGCGCATGGGTCAATGGATCGGCGGCGACCGGGATGGCAACCCCAATGTCACAGCCCCCACGCTGGAACTGGCATTGCACAGCCAGGCCGACATGGTTTTGCGCCACCACCTCACCCAGGTTCACCTCCTGGGCGCCGAACTGTCTGTTTCAGCCATGCTCGCCACTGTGACGCCCGAGATGCAAGCATTGGCCGAGCGCTCACCCGACACCAATGCCCACCGCCAGGACGAACCCTATCGCCGCGCGCTGACGGGCATGTATGCCCGCCTGGCAGGCACCCTGCAGACGCTCACCGGGGGTGAGGCCGCGCGCCACGCTGTGGCACCCCAAGCACCTTACCTCCACGCCAGCGAATTCCTGACAGATCTGCAGACCATCGAAGCCTCGCTCGTGGTCAACCACGGCGCCGCCCTGGCCCGAGCCCGCCTCCGCCCCTTGATGCGCGCCGTGGAGGTGTTTGGTTTCCATCTGGCCACCATCGATCTGCGCCAAAGCTCAGACAAGCACGAAGAAGTGGTCGCCGAACTGCTCGCCACCGCGCGCATTGAGGCCGACTACAGCGCGCTGGACGAGGAGGCCAAGCGCACCGTGCTGCTGCGTCAGCTCAACGATGCCCGTCCGCTGCGCCTGCCTGGCGCGGCCTACTCACCCCACACGGTGAGCGAGCTGGCCATTTTTGACACAGCCCGCAGCGGGCGCGAACGTTTCGGGGCCAATACCATTCGCCACGCCATCATCAGCCACACCGAAACGGTGAGCGATTTGCTGGAAGTGATGCTGCTGCAAAAAGAGAGCGGGTTGATGCATGGCCTCTTGTCAGAAAGCGCCGTGTGCGACCTGATCGTGGTGCCCTTGTTTGAAACCATCGAAGACCTGCGCAACGCCGCGCCCATCATGCGCGACTACTACGCACTGCCCGGCGTGAAAGCCATGGTGCAACGCGGTGCCAGCGATGGCTACTGCGAGCAGGACATCATGCTCGGCTACTCTGACAGCAACAAGGACGGTGGCATCTTCACCAGCAATTGGGAGTTGTACCGTGCGGAAACGGCTCTGGTGGAGTTGTTCGACGCACTCAGCCACAAGGCAAAAAAACCGATTCAGCTTCGAATGTTCCACGGACGGGGCGGCACCGTGGGTCGCGGCGGCGGTCCAGCCTACCAGGCCATCCTGGCGCAACCGCCTGGCACGGTGCGCGGTCAGATCCGTCTGACCGAACAGGGTGAAGTGATCGGTTCCAAATACGCCAACCCCGAAATTGGCCGGCGCAACCTGGAAACCCTGGTCGCAGCCACACTCGAAGCGACGTTGCTGCAGACCACCCAGGATGCCCCCGAGGCGTTCCTCGAAGCCGCCAATGAGTTGTCATTGGCCAGCATGGCTGCCTACCGGGCGCTGGTTTATGAAACCCCGGGTTTCACCGACTACTTCTTCTCATCCACGCCGATACGGGAGATTGCCGAACTCAACATCGGCTCTCGCCCAGCGTCGCGCAAGGCCAGTCAGAAAATCGAAGATCTGCGCGCCATTCCATGGGGTTTCAGCTGGGGCCAGTGCCGCCTCACCTTGCCCGGCTGGTACGGGTTCGGCTCGGCCATACAAACGTTTTTGCAGCGCAACGGCCCCAAGGGCGTAAGCAAACAAAAGGCCTTGCTGCAAAAAATGGTCAGCGAGTGGCCTTTCTTCAATGCCTTGTTGTCCAACATGGACATGGTGATCGCCAAGAGCGATCTGGCGCTGGCCTCCCGCTACGCCGACCTGGTGGAAGACAAACGCCTTCGCACCAAGGTGTTTTCCGCCATTGAAGCCGAATGGCACCGAACCGCCGAGGCCCTCACCCTCATCACGGGAGCGAAACAGCGACTGGTCAACAACGAAGCCTTGCAGCGCTCGATACGCCACCGTTTCCCGTACATCGACCCTCTGCACCACCTGCAAGTCGAGCTGGTTCGCCGCTACCGCGCCGATGAACACCAGGCCCACAGCGACGACAAGGTGCGCAGGGGCATTCACATCTCGATCAACGGTATTGCGGCAGGCTTGCGCAACACAGGTTGACCCCACACCCGTATCGGTGCCTTCCTGCCTCCTAAAATCGCTTCGTGAACAACGCACTAACCAACGCCGATCTCCATTGCCACTCCGTGGTGTCCGATGGCACGCTGGAGCCTGAAATGCTGGCCCAGCGAGCCAAAGCCAATGGCGTCGAGCTATGGGCATTGACCGACCACGATGAAGCCGGTGGACTGGACCGCGCCCTTGCTGCTGCCCGCCAGCAAGCGTTGCCGTTTCTCACTGGCACCGAAATATCCGTCAGCTTTGTGGGCACCACGGTGCACATCATCGGCCTGGGGTTCGACCACACCGACGCCACCTTGCTCAAAGGCCTGAACACCACCCGGGCCGGGCGAACAGAACGCGCCCACCAGATGAGCGATGAACTGGCCAAAGCCGGCATCCCAGGCGCATTCGAAGGCGCAATGAAGTTTGTGGGCAACCCCGATCTGATCTCGCGCTCCCATTTCGCCCGCTACATTGTGGAAGCGGGTTTCTGCCCCGACACCAACGCGGTGTTTCGCAAGTACCTGGCCGATGGCAAGCCAGGCTATGTGACCCACCAATGGGCCAAACTGAGTGAAGCCGTGGGCTGGATTACAGGCGCCGGCGGCGTGGCCGTCATCGCCCACCCCGGCCGGTACGCACTCACGGCCAACGAAGAATTTGCCTTGTTCACCGAGTTCAAAAACCATGGCGGCCAGGGTGTTGAAGTGATCACCGGCTCACATGGCCCAGCCGACTTCGTCAAGTACGCCGACTACTGCAACGAATTCGAACTCGTGGCTTCGCGAGGCAGCGATTTCCACAGCCCGACAGAGAGCCGCATCGATCTGGGCAAGCTGCCCGACTTGCCCGGCTCGCTCACCCCGGTCTGGTCGTTGCTCGAATCCCGCGTGCACTGATGTCGCTTGGCCCCGGCACGGCGGACAACGCGCCGATAGCGCAGGCGAGCGCGCAAGGCATCGTTTTCTTGATCATGGCCGTGGCCTGCTTCGCGGTGCTCGATACGAGCGTGAAGTATGTCGGGCCCTTTGTCCCCATTTTGGTCGCAGTCTGGTTCCGCTACCTCTTTCAGGCTCTGGCCGTCTCGGTGGTGATGCTGCCCCAGCGGGGGCGCAGCCTGTGGCAAACGGAGCACCCACGTTTTCAGCTTTTGCGCGGCGGCCTGCTTCTCACCGTCAGCGGATTGTCATTCCTTGGCGTGCAATTCATGCCTGTTGGTGCGTTCACCGCCTTTGTCATGACCACGCCCCTGGTCGTCACCCTGCTGGCGGCCCTTTTTCTCAAGGAAAAAATCTCAATGCTGCGCTGGGCACTGGTCGCTGGCGGATTTTTGGGCGCGCTGCTGGTCGTTCAACCAGGCGAAGACGTGGTGGGTTGGGCCAGTCTGGTGCCTCTGCTGATGGTGTTCGTCTATGCATGGTTTCAGATATTGACCCGAAAAATGGCTGGCACAGAAGATCCCATGACCATGCACTTCTACACAGGATGGGTGGGGGCCTTGCTCACCAGCGCAGTCCTGCCATGGGTGTGGCAATCCATGCCAGACATCCAGATTCTGGCGCTGCTGTGTTTGATCGGGCTCATGGGCACGGTCGGCCATTTTCTTCTCATCCTGGCTTTCGCACGCGCACCCGCCTCCACGCTGTCGCCCTACCTGTATGCCCAGATCGGGTTCGCCATGTTGTGCGGCTGGTGGGTTTTTGACCACGTACCCAGTGTGATGGAGCTCTGCGGCATTGCATTGATCGCTTCTTGCGGTGCCGGCGCAGGGTGGCTCACCGCTCGTGAAGCACGGCTGCCCCTCACGCCACCGGAACCCTGATCGGGCGAGGCATGGAGGCGTCGAAGGTCAGGTCATCCACTGGCGCGGCACAATAGCACCCTATGTCACAGTTCTTTGAAGTCCACCCCGAAAACCCACAGCCGCGCCTGCTCAAACAGGCGGTGCAACTGCTGGAGAAAGGTGGCGTGCTGGCCGTTCCCACCGATTCCAGCTACGCCCTCGTCTGCCACCTTGACGACAAGGCTGCCGCCGACCGGTTGCGGCGCATCCGCCAGGTTGACGACAAACACCACCTCACGCTGCTGTGCCGCGACCTGAGCGAACTTGCCAGCTACGCGAAGGTGGATAACCGCCAATACCGCTTGCTCAAGCTCGCCACACCTGGGCCTTACACCTTTATTCTGGAAGCCAGCAAAGAAGTGCCACGCCGACTCAGCCATCCGTCACGCAAAACCATCGGCCTGCGCGTGCCTGCACATCCCACGCTGCAAGCGCTGCTGGCAATGCACGACTCGCCGCTGCTCGCCACAACGCTCATTCCCCCCGGCGAGACCGAACCCTGGAACGAACCCGATGCCATCCGCGAACGCTTCGAGCACGAGCTGGCCGGCGTCATCGACGCAGGGGCCTGTGCGCTGGCGCCAACCACTGTGATCGATCTGACCCCAATGGGCAGCGGCGGCGACCCCGAAGTGGTGCGCTTGGGCCATGGGGCATTGGAGCCCCTGGGGCTCTAGTGCACTCTCGGCTCCCGCTATTCGAACCCGTGTTTCGCCGATTGCGATAGGCAAAAGCATCATCTGGGACAATACAGCCCCGTCAACGCCCTGTTGGCGCAACGCGGCCCCTTTCTGCCCATGGATTTCGCACAGATCATTCAAGCCATCACAGTCAACGCGATTCCGCTGTTGTTTGCCATCACGCTGCATGAAGCGGCGCACGGCTACGCAGCCCGGCATTTTGGTGACAACACGGCCCATATGCTGGGCCGCATCACACTCAACCCCCTGAAACACATCGATCCGATAGGCACCATTGCCATGCCTCTGATGCTGTACTTCGCCACTTCTGGGGCCTTCATGTTCGGCTATGCCAAACCGGTACCCGTGAACTTCGGCCGCCTGCGCAACCCCAAACGCGACATGATCTGGGTGGCGCTGGCCGGGCCGGCTGCCAATCTGGTGCAGGCTTTTGCCTGGGCCATAGCGGCATTGCTGTTGAGCGCAATGGCTGTAGAGGAGCAGTACTTTCATCTGGTCTGCCGCGCCGGCGTGTTGTGGAACCTGGTGATGTATGCCTTCAACCTGTTTCCCCTGCCGCCGCTGGACGGAGGCCGCATCCTTGTGGGCTTGCTGCCATGGAAACAGGCCGCTGCTGTTTCTCGCCTTGAACCCTATGGATTTTTCATTGTGATGGCCTTGGTGATCACCGGCTTGGTGTCCACCTATTGGCTGCTCCCGCTGATAAACGTCACCTACGGCGCAATCAAGCTTTTGCTCACACCCTTCGTACTGCTCTTGACCTGAACACGCCAATCCCTCCATGAGCATCCAACGCGTCCTTACCGGCATCACCACCTCCGGCACACCCCATCTGGGCAACTACGCGGGCGCGGTGCGCCCGACAGTGCGCGCCAGCCGCCTCGCCAACGTCGAGAGTTTTTATTTTCTCGCCGACTACCATGCCCTGATCAAAACGGGCGAACCCGCACGCGTTCAGCGCTCCACGCTGGAAATTGCCGCCACCTGGCTGGCCTGCGGCCTTGATCCGGAAAAGGTCACCTTCTACCGTCAGTCCGACATTCCAGAGATTCCCGAACTCACCTGGCTGCTCACCTGCGTGACCGGCAAGGGCTTGCTCAACCGCGCCCACGCTTACAAAGCGTCTGTCGACAAAAACGCGGCTGCCGGTATGGACCCTGACCACGGGGTGACCGCCGGCCTGTTCATGTACCCAGTGCTAATGGCCGCCGACATCCTGATGTTCAACGCCCATCAAGTACCCGTGGGACGCGACCAGATTCAACACATTGAAATGGCCCGCGACATCGCCGCCAGCTTCAACCACGTATACGGCGAACATTTCACGCTGCCGGAAGCCGCCATCGAAGCCAACGTGGCCACCCTGCCCGGGCTCGATGGCCGCAAAATGAGCAAAAGCTACGACAATACGATTCCGTTGTTCACTCCGCGCAACCAGTTGCGCAAGCTCATCATGGGCATCGTGACCGACTCGCGCACGCCTGGACAACCCAAAGACACCGAGGGTTCCGCGCTGTTCCAGCTGTACCAGGCGTTTGCCTCGGCCGAGGAAACCACCGCATTCGCACAGCAATACCGGGAAGGTATTGCCTGGGGTGATGCAAAAGAACAGCTGTTTGAGCGTTTGGACCGGGAAATCGCGCCCATGCGAACCGTCTACGACGAGCTCATTCAGAACCCTGCCAGTATCGAGCGCTCACTAAAGATGGGGGCAGAGAAGGCGCGCGCCGTGGCAACACCCTTTACCGCGCGCCTGCGCAATGCCGTGGGTTTGCGCTCACTCAGCCAAGTCGCGACTGCCACCAGCGCTAAGCCTGCCAACAGCAAAACAACGCTGCCGAGCTTCAAGCAGTACCGGGAAGAAGACGGCCGCTTCCACTTCAAAATGCTCGATGCACAAGGGCAACTGCTGCTGCAGAGCCATGGGTTCGAGTCTCCGAAAGAGGCGGGCCTGGCCATTGGCCGCTTGCGCAAAGATGGCCCGGCCGGGTTAACGCCTCTGCAATCCCATCTTGCATATCAAGCCGATGAAGCACCGCTCGTCGCCGCGTTGAAGGAACTGCAGGCCGCCGCCGAATAAAGGCATTTCAAAGTACTACCATGCATGTCTGTACACGCCTGTCACTTTTTTCACGGGCGTGATCTGCACAAGCAACGACTGGCTAACCGCCTGAGTCGTACCGTATCAGGCCCTGTTGGCATTTACTCCCGACTAAAAAAGGTCTACCCTGATCGACAAGTCTCTCTAAAACTAGAAATAAGGGTTGAATTCGAACGTTTATCGCTAAGGTCAAAGCATTGATCTGCCGATAGGCTTACTTATCAACACGCAATTTATCGAGCCCGACCATGAGTATTTTTGTAATTGACGACCATCCGCTGATGCGCGAAGCCGTCGTTATGCTTCTTCGCCGCTTACGCGCCTCGACTCAAGTGATTGAGCTGGAGCGGTTGGCGACAGTCAGCAAGGCCATTGCTGAACACGGAGAGCCTGAGTTGGTTTGCCTCGACCTCAAGCTACCCGACACCAACGGCGTATCCGGCGTGCGAGAAGTGCGCCAGATGCTGCCAGACACCTCTTTGATCGTCTTGTCGGCCTCACCGGCCTCCGACTACGAAGAACTCGCTCGCGAGGCGGGTGCTGATGCTTACGTAGAAAAATCGGCGGGTGCCGCACAGATTGGCAAGGTATTGCGTGAATTTTTGGCCGAAGAGGTTGAAGATGAAAACGCACCCACGATTCCAGACAAGCTGTCCAAACGCCAGAAGCAATTGCTGGTCATGCTTGATCGCGGGCTGTCTAACCGGGATATCGCCGAGCAATTGCAAATCAGCGAGCACACCGTGAAGGTTCACCTGTGGCGCCTGTTCCGCCGCTTGAACGTCAAGAGCCGCTCACAGGCAAGCCATTTGGCCCGGACCGCCGGATTGCTGGAGCTCTGATTCAGACGCCCGTCAACCCGTCAGAAAAGCCCGGCAACAACTTGCCGGGCTTTTTTCATTCCAGCACGCCGAACTCTGAACTCAAGACCACCTCGGGCATCACCGGATCCGGTGCCGCCACCGACTGTGTGTAAGCGGGCAGCATCACACGAAACACGCTCCCACGACCTTCCTGCGACGACACCGCCAACTGGTAGCCCATGAGCGTGGTCAGCTTGGACACAATGGTCAAACCCAGACCCAGGCTGTCCTCCGTGCCCTGGTGTTGTGAGACGCGAAAGAACTCCTGAAAAATCGCCATCTGGTGCTCATGGGCAATGCCCACACCCGTGTCCCACACCTCGAAAACAAGCGATGCCTCGCGTTGGCGCAAGCCCACCAGCACACCACCTTTGCTGGTGTGCTTGAGCGCGTTGGACACCAGATTGCCCAGAATGCGCCGCAAGACAACAGGGTCGGCCCAAATGGAGCGTGACCTGGAGTGCGTTCGCAGGCGCAACGACTTGTTTGCTGCCACCGGGGCAAACTGCGTGACGAGTTCTTCAAACAGCTTTGGCACATCCACCGACTGCAGGTGCACCTTGTAGTTGCCCGCATCGATGCGGGTCAAGTCAAACAAAGAGTCAAACAGCTCATTGATGGCCCTTGTGGACTGCAACATCCGTGGGGCAATATCCTGGGCCATCTCTGGCTCAGTCACCAGCCAGTCGGCATACAGACTCAATGCATGAACGGGCTGCCGCAAATCGTGCGCTGCAGAAGCCAGGAACCGGTTTTTTGCGGCCACTGCCCTCAACGAAGCCCGGGTTTGCTGGGTCAACGACTCGATCAGCTCTTCATTGGAAAACTGCAACTCAAAACTCGAACGGTGAACCGCGTTGAGGCGCACCCCCATCTTGTAGGTCAAATGCCAGAAAATGCCCAGCAAAATCAACAGTGCCACGGTCTGGTGCCAATACACATAGGCCCAATCGTTCAACCCCAGATTCACGACTATGCCCAAGGCCGTTGATGCGGTCAACGAAGAAAGGTAGGACTTGAGAGCTGGCAAATAGGAGCTGAAGGACCCCAACGAGACAATGCCCTGGCCCAAGATCAGGAGTCCGCAGACAAACTGCGAGGAGGCACTGGCTTGCAGGTAGACAAGCAAAGTCACACCACCCCAGATGAGACCAGATGCACCCCAGGTCCAACCGTAGCGATCGGCGAACAGCTGCCTTTGAGGGCCTTCATAGCTGTCGTATTGCAAGCGGTAAACCGAAATCAGCCAATACCGGTAAACCGCAAGCGAGAATGCAATCACGGCCCACACCACCAAGGACACTGTTGCCACCTCGCTTGCCAGAAGAAAGACAATGACAGGCAAAGCCATTACCGATGCAAACACGGCGGAGCCCAGATTGTCCATCAACACCCCGATCAGCCGCGTGTTCACCCACAGGTCTCTCACCTCGGCTGAAGCGGGCTGGTGTTGGTGGGTCGCGGGTTGGGTGTCTACTAACATGGTTGCTTGAGACGTACGTGCTTCATTGTCGCATCGAGACCGCCTCCGGGCGAAAAAGTGAGGATCTCGATCGCCCCCCATTTCAAGGGACGTCTGGCGCAAAGGCCTGCTAGAATCTCGGCTTCGACGCGTAGAGGCAACAAGGCAATCATGGTCGGATGCACCAAAACCCATGGATGCAGCCTCCTGACAGCCGGGCGCGCAACAGACTGAAGTTGGCCGTGAATATCGACAGCCCAACGAAGTCCGGTCTTGCAAGGATTTGCGAAGTCATCTGGAGCGCTGTTCCCATACAATGCCCGTTGACCAAAGCAAGAGACACGGAAGAGTGGCAGAGTGGCCGAATGTACCTGACTCGAAATCAGGAGTACCGCAAGGTACCGTGGGTTCGAATCCCACCTCTTCCTCCAGAAATGAACGGCCCGTAGCTGCAAAAGAATGCAGCACGGGCCTTTCCTTTTGGTGCCCACCTGTAGCCGACTGTGCCAGCCCCTCCTCCGGCAGTCCGATCACATTCGCTGACGAAGCGCGGGTCGGGGTTCGGCGCAGGCCGACGCCTCCGGCACTGGTGGTTGCCCCGGAGATCTGGTCGACTCAAGGCTGATTAAAGGCCCTCACTATTGAAAGCCTTGCCCCGATGGCGTCCAGTTTCTGAAAAAACCGATGCGTTCGGCGTGATCGGGGTGACTGGAAATTGAAATGGGCAGCGATGCACGGCCTTCGTCCTGACCGCCTTGATCGCTTTCTGGTTCGGCGCTGTCACCACGCACACCTGACTCCGCAGACTCACCCCGCTCTGCCTTCGCCTGAAGCCGCTCGAAGAAAGTCGCCATGACAGCAGGCGACAGTCCACTGGCGTGCAGCATGGCTGCCGCCTGGGCGTCAGACTGGCGTTCAGCGTCTCGTGAATAGGCCTGTGTGGCCAAGGTGGCAGGTACGGTCGCCAAAAAGCCGCTGGCATCACCGACCACCAATCCCACCATCGCACTCACCAGACTAGCGCGCACCATCAGATCGAGACCATGGCGGTGCTGCACGTGGCCCAGTTCGTGTGCCAGGATGCCCAAGGTGGCGTCGGGCACATCATCCAGCATCTTCACCAGGTCGTCCGTGATCACGATGTAGCCCCCCGGCAAGGCGAAGGCGTTGGGCCCCAGCGCCTTGCTTGCGTGAAAGGACAACTGCCAGGCCGGCGCACCGCCTTCCGTGTAGGCGTTTTGAACCAGTTGCTCAAACGCCTTGCGCAGAACGTCCTGCTGCGCGACAGGCAACTCACTGGGTTCCAAGAACAGTCCGCCGATTTGTTTCAGGCTCACCTCGCCGATGCGTGCCTCAACCGAATGCGGAATGCTGTGGGCAATCGCTGTCGAGAGCAATGGCACGCCCCACACCCAAGCCACGACCAGGAAAGCGGCCGTTCCGGCCATGGCGCCCAGCGCGCCACGCCAGCTTTGCATCCACCCCACGACCGTGCTTTCACCCAGACCATTGGGATGCGCCCATGCGTCCCACTCGCCTGCATCGGCATGTTGAATCAAACTGCCATCGGGCAACTCGGCCTGACGAGCACCGTGTGAGCGGCGTTCGGGCCAGCGCACATCTTTCAAGGGATGGCGTTGGGTGGATGAGCCAGACGCTTCCTGAAAACGAACAAACAGTTCATTGCCCTGGCAGCGCAGCCACACGCGATGCGGTCGCGGGCTGCGTCCATCAAACCAGGCCGAGGCAAGTTCAGGGTTTGAAGGCAACATCACAGACCCATGTCGATGCCGAAGAAATCGCCAGCCGCATCGCCCAGGGCGCCTTGAGGGTCCTGGCTCGCTTGGGCAACCCAGTCGTCAACATTCCCCTCGATCTCAACCAACATGGATTCCAGCTTGAGACGGGACAGCCGAACCTTGGCGAAGGGCCAGAAGAGGCCCAGAGTGATCACGATCAGCAACCAGTTCACCAGGCTCATGCGCAGCAAGGGCCACATGCGCAAATCACTGTGCAAACGCAGACGCTGGCTCTGGGTGTTGGACCACAAGAGGTTTTGCATGCGCGAGCCGGCATACGCGCCGACGACCAAAGGCACAACGATGTACAGCGCCATCACCACCCCACCAATGATCATCATCACCGACCAAGAGCCCGAGCTCAACGCAGCTGCGTCCAGGTTGCTCATCGAAGCGCCAGCGAAAGCCACCAGGCCTGCAGAAATCAAGGTTCCCATGCCGGCCAGGACCAGCAAACCCACACCCCCAACTTTGAAATACAGCTTGTAAAACTGCCCAGCAGTGGCGGTGAAATCAGCCCGCTCCTGGGTGAACGCGTAGCCACCATGCTGGTAAGTCTTCAAGCGCTTCCAAAACCACGGCATCAACAACACAAAACCCACCACGATCACGCCAGCCGCGGCAAACATGATCTTGAGCTGGTTCTCGTCAACCGAGGCAACATTGGGATCGTTGGGATCGATAGGCAAAAGCCCGACAAAGGCTAGGGCCGGCAGAAAGAACGGCAGCATGGCCGAATAAGCCCCTTTGGTATCGCCCAGAAAAGCCAGCCGCACCCCTCGCCAACTCGTGTTGCGCAAGCGAAACTGCAATGATGCGCGCCACAGCAATGGCCACAGAGCCATGAACACCAGCAAAGCGATCCAGCCAAACGATGGCAAGAAGTTGGTCACAGCCCAATAGGCGATACCAAACGCCGCCACCACCAGGTAGCCACGAAACATCTTCCAGGAATCGGCATGAAACCCCAGCGGGTCTTGCCCCACAAAGGTGTTGTTCTGGAAGTAGGCCATGCGCCGGGCGCGGGCGAAAGGCAAATACAGCGTGAGTGTGACGAGAGTCAACAACAGGTTGACGATCCAGATCCGGAAATACTCGCTGCCAGAGCCCGTGAAATGGATGTTCAGCGTCTCTACATTTCCCGGTGAGCTGTTTTGGGCAGCCTGCGCAGGGGCCCCTTCGGGTTTGAAAATCTCGGTCTGCGCAAAGTCATCGGGCCCGTTGCTTGCCATGGTCTGTTGTTCTCCCGCCTGTCAATCTGAATTTGGCGGGAATGCTAACACCATGGTTGTACAGCTCGACGCAAGCGCCACAAACCCTTTCGAGCCCCTCACTTCCAGACACGATCAAGCTGGGCTTCACGGCCGCAGCTGAGGCGGTAGTAGTTGTACCTCACAGGATTTTTCTTGTAATAGTCCTGGTGATAGTCCTCTGCCAGATAAAAGGTCGAGGCCGGTGCCAGCTCTGTGTAAATGGTTTTGAAACGCCCAGACTTGAGCAATGCGTCGCGACTGGCCTCAGCGATTTTGCGTTCGGCATCGTTGCCCCAATAGATACCGGAGCGGTATTGGTCGCCGATATCGCAAAACTGCCGGTTCTTTTCGGTCGGATCGATCGTGGGCCAAAAATACTCGACCAACTTGGCGTAACTCACCTTGTCCGGGTCGTAGGTGACCCGCACAGCCTCGGTGTGGCCGGTACCGCCTCTGCTGACCTGCTCGTAGGTGGGGTTCGCCAATTTGCCTGCGGTATAGCCCGACTCGGCTTTCACCACGCCAGGCAGTTTCTCAAAATCGGACTCGGTGCACCAAAAACAGCCGCCGGCAAAAACGGCGGTGGCCGTCGCAGCATGCGCCGCGTTCGCTGCAAGGCCAGCCGCTGCAACCGCGCCAGCGGCCAGGGGTTTGAACCATGAAATGGACATCGGTTTCTCCTGTTGAATGGTTCAGCTGCGCAAGGCGGGCAATGCCTCGCCTTGCGGTACGAAGGCCAATGCCACACCATTGTTGCAGTAGCGCTTGCCTGTGGGTTTTGGGCCGTCGTTGAACACATGGCCCTGGTGACCACCGCAGCGGGCACAGTGGTATTCGGTGCGCGGGAGAATCATTTTGAAATCGGTGGAGGTCCCGATGGCATCGGGCCGGGGCTGCCAGAAACTGGGCCAGCCTGTTCCGCTTTCGTATTTGTGGGCTGCGTCAAACAGCGGCAGGCTACACGCCGCGCAAACAAAGGTGCCCGGCCGTTTCTCACCGTTGAGCGCGCTGCTCCCTGCGCGCTCGGTGCCTTCTTCAAACAAGACCTGGTAGGCCGCCGGCGAAACCAGGGATTTCCATTCAACCGCTGTTTTTTTCAGTGGCATGGGTGGTGCGGCCGTCGCAACGACGGGTACGGCGGCGCCCGCCATCCAGGCCGAAAGGGTTTTAAGCATCGTTCTGCGTTCCATCTAATTTCTCCTTGGTAAGGGTCGGCAAGGCCGCCATGCACCTGGGTCGCACTGGATTCGGTTTTCTTACATGCCCCGTCCAAGACCCACATCATGCGGGTAGTGGATGAATCACGAACAAGCCCCGAAAGTACCCCCAGGAGCGCCTCCTTCATTTCATTGCATCTACAATCATTGCAATTACATCTGTTGACCGAGCAACATGAACGCCACCACAACACCCAAGCCCCAAGGTTGTACCAACCTCCAGTTGCGCCAATTGATGCGGCGCGTTACCCAGCAATACGACGCCGAACTGGCGCACGCCGGTCTCAAAACCACCCAGTACTCGCTGCTGAGTTTCGCCTTGAAATTGGGACCATCGCGGCCAGCCGACCTCGCTGCAGCCATCAAGATGGACGCCTCAACGCTCACCCGCAACCTCAAGCCCTTGATCGCGGCCGGGTGGATGCGCATGGCTGCCGGCAGAGACGGTCGCAGCCGCAGTGTGATGCTCACCCCCGAAGGCGTGGCCAAACGCGCCGAAGCCAAACAACACTGGAAGGCGGCGCAATTGCGTCTCAATGCCACGCTGGGCGAAGAACGGGTGGTTGCTTTGCACGCGCTGATCCAGGACTCAATGGCCTTGCTCGCGCCCAACGACGGCGCTGGCAACCCCGTTTGATTTTTTGCCCCCCTGAAAATTCACCACCCCCATGACCACACACCGCTCAACCTCGACCCAACCCAGCACCGCCCTCATCGTCGGCGCCGGTGACGCCACCGGCGGCGCCATCGCGCGCCGCTTTGCCGCCGAGGGCTACCACGTGATCGGGGTGCGGCGCACCGCCGAAGCACTGGAGCCCCTGGTGAACGAGATTCGCGCCGCCGGCGGTCTGGCCGAAGGCTGGGCATGCGATGCGCGCAAGGAAGACCAGGTGATCGCCTTGTTCGAGCGCATTGAGCGCGAGATCGGCCCCCTGGAGGTGGTGGTGTTCAACATCGGCGCGAACGTGCACTTTGGCATCACCGACACCACCGAGCGCGTGTTCCGCAAGGTCTGGGAGATGGCCGCGTTCTCAGGTTTTCTGGTCGGTCGAGAGGCCGCTCGGGTGATGCGCCCACGCGGCCAAGGCAGCATATTCTTCACCGGCGCCACCGCCAGCCTGCGCGGCGGCAACGGGTTCAGCGCCTTTGCCAGCGCCAAGTTTGCGCTGCGCGCCGTGGCGCAAAGCATGGCGCGGGAGCTGGGGCCGCAGGGCATTCATGTGGCCCATCTCGTGATCGATGGCGCCATCGACACCGCCTTCATCGCCGTCAACTTTCCCGAACGCTACGCCACAAAGGCGCAAGATGGCATATTGGCCCCTGAAGCCATCGCTGCCGCCTACTGGTCTTTGCACCAGCAACCCCGCAACGCCTGGACCCACGAACTCGATCTGCGCCCCTGGTCAGAAAACTGGTAACCCCTGAAAGACCCTACCCATGAGCCACAAAGCTGTTGAATTTTTCTTCGATGTGGGCAGCCCCACGGCCTACCTCGCCTTCACGCAGTTGCCGTCGATTGCCAAAGAAGCCAAAGCCAACATCGTCTGGCGCCCCATGTTGCTCGGCGGCGTGTTCAAAGCCACGGGCAACCAGAGTCCTGGCTCGGTCCAGGCCAAAGGCCAGTGGATGGGCACCGATTTGCCGCGCTGGGCACAGCGCTACCTTGCCCCCTACCAGCCCAACCCCTTTTTCCCGATCAACACGCTGACCTTGATGCGCGGCGCCACCGGCATTCAAATGCGCCAGCCCGAGCGTTTGAACGATTACCTGCGCGCGGTGTTCAAAGCCATGTGGGCGCAGCCGGTGAACATGGGTGATCCCGAGGTGATGGCCACGGTGTTGACCGCTGCAGGGTTTGATGCCACCGAGTTCATGGCTTTGGTCAGCGACCCCGAAGTGAAAGCCCAACTCGTGGCCACCACCGAAGAAGCGGTGCGCCGTGGCGTGTTTGGCGCGCCCAGCTTCTTCGTCGGCGACGAGATGTTTTTTGGCCAGGACCGGCTCGATTTCGTGCGTGAAGCGCTGGGATAAAAGGACCCTGCATTCAGGCTTAAGGGAAAACCCGGCACACTAGCGGGTTATGAGCCAAAAAATCGAGTCCGAGCGCCCCAAGGCAAGCAACCCCAAGTCCCTGAGCGGCCTGCTACCGTTCATCAAGCCCTACCGCTGGCAGATCGCGGCGGCGGTGCTGTTTCTGGTGCTGGCCGCAGGGGCCACGCTGGTGTTCCCGGTGGCCTTGCGCCAACTGATCGACGGCGGCCTGGTGGCCGGCGACCGCAGCGCCCAGGCCATGGGACTTCGCGGCCACTTTCTGGAGTTGTTCGGCGTGGCCTTCGCGCTGGGCATTTTCTCTGCCGTGCGCTTTTACCTGGTGAGCTGGCTGGGCGAGCGGGTGACCACCGATTTGCGCAACGCGGTCTATGGCCATGTTTTGCGCCAGAGCCCCGAGTTCTTTGAATCCACCCAGACCGGCGAAGTCCTGAGCCGCCTGACCACCGACACCACGCTGGTGCAAACCGTGGTCGGCTCCTCGCTCTCCATGGGTTTGCGCAACGCCGTCATGGGCATTGGTGCGCTGATCATGCTGGTGTGGACCAACCCCTATGTGATGACGCAGGTCTTGCTCATCTTGTTGCTGGTGGTGTTGCCCAGCATGTGGTTTGGTCGCCGCGTGCGCAAGCTCTCGCGCGCCAGCCAGGACCGCGTGGCCGACGCCAGCGCCATCGCAGCCGAGGTGTTGAACGCCATTCCCGTGGTGCAGAGCTACACCGCCGAAGAGCGCGAGGCGCAACGTTTTTCAAAAGCCACCGAAAGCGCTTTCAAAACCGCCATCAAGCGCACCAGCGCACGCTCGGTGCTGGTGGCCTTCATCATCATCACCACCTCGGCCCTGCTGCTGTGGGGCCTGTACCAGGGCACACAGGCCGTGATCAACGGCGACATCACCGCCGGCCACCTCGGCCAGACCGTGGTCTACATCATCATCCTGGCGGGGTCCGTGGGCATCCTCGGCGAAGTCTATGGCGACTTGCTGCGCGCCGCAGGCGCCAGCGAACGGCTGATGGAGTTGTTGGCCAGCGAGTCGCCGGTGCAGTCTCCCGCCAACCCGGTGGCCCTGCCCCGCCCCGAAGGCGGCAGCGCGGTCACCTTCCACAAGCTCGGCTTCCACTACCCCTCACGCCCCAACCAGCCATCGCTCGTAGACTTCAGCCTGTTTGTGCACCCTGGCCAGACCGTGGCGCTGGTGGGCGCGAGCGGCGCGGGCAAAACCACCGTATTCGGCCTGCTGCTGCGTTACTACGACCCACAGATGGGCGGCATCGAGCTTGACGGCGTGCCGATCAACCAGTTGAGCCTCGAAGGCTTGCGCGACCGGGTCGGCATCGTGCCCCAAGACCCGGTGATTTTTTCCAGCAGCGCGATGGAAAACATCCGCTACGGCAAACCGGATGCGACCGACGAAGAGGTCAAAGCCGCCGCCGTGGCCGCCTTTGCCGACGAGTTCATCAAGGAACTGCCCGAGCAATACAACACCTATTTGGGCGAGCGCGGCGTGCGCCTCTCAGGTGGCCAGCGCCAGCGCATCGCGATTGCCCGCGCCATGCTCAAAAACCCGCCGCTGCTCTTGCTCGACGAAGCCACCAGCGCACTTGATGCACAGAGCGAGCGCGTGGTGCAAGCCGCACTGGAATCCGCCATGCGCGACCGCACCACCCTCGTGATCGCCCACCGCCTGGCAACCGTGCAGCGTGCCGATCACATCGTGGTGCTGGACCACGGCCGCATCGTGGAACAAGGCACGCACACCGAGCTGGTGGCGCGCGGCGGTGTTTACGAAGGGTTGGCGGCGCTGCAGTTCACAGCCTGAAGGATATATAGCCCCCACGCTCCGCCGCAGCGCGGGTCGCTGCCCCCCGAGGGGGCTGATTCAGCTTGGGGCGGCCCTGCGCTGAATCGATGGCCCCCACGCTCCGCCGCTGTGCGGGTCGCTGCCCCCCGAGGGGGCTGATTCAGCTTGGGGCGGCCCTGCGCTGAATCGCTGACCCCCACGCTCCGCCGCAGCGGGGGTCGCTGCCCCCCCAAGGGGGCTGATTCCACTTGGGGCGGCCCTGCGCTGAATCGCTGACCCCCACGCTCCGCCGCAGCGCGGGTCGCTGCCCCCCAAGGGGGCTGATTCCACTTGGGGCGGCCCTGCGCTGAATCGATGGCCCCCACGCTCCGCCGCAGCGCGGGTCGCTGCCCCCCGAGGGGGCTGATTCAGCTTGGGGCGGCCCTGCGCTGAATCGCTGACCCCCACGCTCCGCCGCAGCGCGGGTCGCTGCCCCCCGAGGGGGCTGATTCAGCTTGGGACGGCCCTGCGCTGCGGTCGCGCAGCGCGTTTGCTTCACACCTCGCCGGTATATTCGCCGCGCGAAGGGTAGTTCTTGTTGATCGAGAATTCGATCGCAGCAAGCAGGTCCTGAAACTGCGGGCGGGCGAAAGGCATCGTCTGCACTGCGCCGTAATGCAGTGTGCCGTCTGGGCGCACGATAAACACGCCTGGCTCGCTGAAGCGCTCAGGTTCTTCAATGCCAATGGAAGTGGTTCCCGTGGAGCCGCTGATGTACAGGCCCCATTCGCGGGCGCTGCGCAGGCTCAAACCATAGGCGACCTTGACGCCGCTGGCGCTCACTTTTTCGGCCATGGCCTTGCCGCGCTCTTCCGTGTCGCTGCTGATCGCCACCAACTGCACGCCACGGCTGGCAAATTCAGGGGCCAGACGCTCGAGCTCCAGCAGGTACTTGGCGCAGATCGGGCAATGCAGGCCACGGTAGAACACCAGCAGGTCGAATTTCTCGCCCGGATTGGCACCAAGCACATAACGCTCGCCGTTGGTCAGCGGCAGGTTGAGGGCGGGTACGGGGTAACGGGGCAACAGGGCTTGAGCGCGCATGTGAAATTCCTTGAAGGGTGAAAGAACAACCATTCTCCGGTACGATTTACAATCATTCATCCACATTGAATTGCAATTCGTACAAATGAACCCCAACCCACGCCTCGATCGACTCTCCGCTTTGCTCGGTGGGCTCGCGCCGCGGGTGCAAGTGATGCGATCGTCACCCGATCAGGCGCGGCTTCGCTTCCCCGCCGAGCCCACGGCAGGCCTGTGGCTGCACCTGGTGTTGGTTGGCGAGATCGAGCTGCAAAGCGACCACCGAAACAGCCTGATGGCCAAGGCGCCGGCCATAGTGATTTGCCGAGGTGATGGGGCGCACGAGTTGATTCGCTCAAATGAAGGGGCTTCAACACCCGACGGCCTGCTCTGCGCCCGCGCCCATTTCGACGGACCAGTCGGCCCCTTGTTGCTGGCCGAATTTGCCCAGCCGATGGTGGTGCCGCTGGCCGATGCCGACGCCTCGTTGCAGCAGGTCATCACCCTGGTGCGCGCCGAGCTGAACCAGCCGCGGTGCGGCCAGCCCCTTTTGCTCGACCGCGCGGGCGACATTTTGTTCATCGGCTTGCTGCGCCATTTGGTGGCCCATCCACGCCACGGCAGTGGCCTGCTGCATGGCCTGTCCGACCCGCGCATCGCCAGCACCCTCGTGGCGCTGCATGCCGAACCCCAGGCCGACTGGCGCCTGGAAACCATGGCCGACACCGCGGGCATGTCGCGCACGGCGTTTGCCAACCGTTTTCGCGAAGCACTCAACACCACGCCAGGCAAATACCTTTCCCAGCTGAGGCTGGCCATCGCGCAACGCGCCGTGGCCTCCGGCGACGGCCTGAAAACCGCCGCGCGCCGCACCGGCTACACCAACGCCTCGGCGCTGTCCCGCGCCCTGTCCAAGGCCCGGTCGTCGCTGGAAGCCTGATCAGCCCGCATGGTGGCAGGCCACCTGTCGGCCCTGCAACTCGCGCAACATCGGCAACTCGGTCTCACAGCGAGCGTCTGCCAGCGGACATCGCTTGTGAAAGGCACAGCCCGAAGGCGGGTTCAACGGGCTGGGCAGCTCGCCGTGGATCTTGATCTTCTTCTGCCGATGGGCCGGGTCGATCGACGGCGTGGCCGACAGCAGCGCCTGCGTGTAGGGGTGCAGAGCGTTGGCAAAAATCGTGGGCTTGGGGCCCGACTCCACCACCCGCCCGAGATACATCACCATCACATCGTTGGCAATGTGCTCCACCACGGCGAGGTTGTGCGAGACGAACACATAGGCGGTCTTGAGCTGGTCCTGCAAGTCCATGAACAGGTTCAAGACCTGGGCCTGAATCGACACATCCAAGGCCGAGGTGGGCTCGTCGGCCACCAGAATCTTGGGCTGCAAGACCATGGCGCGCGCGATCGCAATGCGCTGGCGCTGTCCGCCCGAAAACATGTGGGCGTAGCGGTCGTGGTGCTCGGGGCGCAGGCCCACGCGCTCCAGGCTCTCGAGCACCTTTGTTTTGCGCTCAGAAGCGCTCAGTTCGGTGTTGAGCAGCAGCGGCTCCCCAATCTGATGGCCAATTTTCTGGCGTGGATTGAGCGAGGCATAAGGGTTCTGAAACACCATCTGCACCTGGCTGCGCAAGCGCTTGTATTGCGCTTTGTCACCCGGCTTCACCCACTCGTCGCCCAGTTGCAAGCGGCCCTCTGTCGGTGGCTCGATCAGCGTGAGCTGGCGGGCCAGCGTGCTCTTGCCGCAGCCCGATTCGCCAACCACCGCCAATGTGCGGCCCTGCTCCAGCTTGAAAGACACATCGGCCAGGGCCTTGACGGTCACCGCAGGCTTCATGAAGCCTTGCGACACGTGGTAATGCCGGGTCAACGACTCGGCGGTCATCACCGGATGGCTCATAGCGACTCCTGCGGTGTCATGGGAAAGAAACAGCGCGTCTGCACCCCGTCCTGGGCGTAGAGGCCGGGCCGCTCGGTGCGGCAACGGTCTTGCACCTTGGGGCAACGCGGTGACAGCAGGCATCCCGCAGGCCGGTCGTGTTGACCGGGCACGATGCCGGGCAGCGTGTGCAAACGGCTGGCACCGCGGCTGTGCTCGGGCACGCTTTGCAGCAACGCCCGCGTGTAGGGGTGCGTGGGCGCGCTGAACATGCGCGAAACATCGCCCTGCTCCACCACCTGACCCGCGTACATCACCGCCACACGCTGGGCCACCTCGGCCACCACCGCGAGATCGTGGGTGATCAGAATCAGCGCCATGTTGTGCGCCTTTTGCAGTTGCACCAGCAACTCCATGATCTGCGCCTGGATGGTCACATCCAGCGCGGTCGTGGGCTCATCGGCGATCAACAGCTTGGGGTTGCAGGCAATGGCGATGGCAATCATCACGCGCTGTGCCATGCCGCCAGAGAACTGATGGGGATAGCTTTCCAGCCGGTTCGCTGCACCGGGAATTTCCACCATCTCAAGCAGCTCGATCGCGCGCGCTTTGGCGGCCGCGCCGCGCAGGCCCATGTGCTGCTTCAGCACCTCGATCAGCTGAAAGCCGACCGTGAAACTGGGGTTGAGCGAGGTCATGGGGTCCTGAAAGATCATGGCCATGTCCTTGCCCAGGATCTTGCGGCGATCGCGGTCCGAAATGGTCAACAGGTCTTTGCCGTCGAACACCAGCTTGTCGGCATTGACACGGCCCTGGCCCGCGAGCAGGCCCATCATGGCCATCATGCTGACCGACTTACCCGAGCCCGATTCGCCCACGATGCCGAGCACCTGGCCCTGATCGAGTTGCACATCGAGCGTGTCCACAGCCCGAAAGCCATGGCCCTTGGCGCCGAATTCGACGCTCAGGTTTTGAATGTCTAAAAGACTCATGTCATTTGTCCCACAGATGCCACCGAAGCGCCAAGGCGCCGGGGCAGAAGAAATGCCAAACCAGGGACACCACCGAACCGGCTTGGCCAGGCGGCTGGTGTCGCCCCCTTGAGGGGGGCGCGGGAAACACGGCGGGGGTGTTCCATATCAACTTGCCGTCTTGAGTTTGGGATCCAGCGCATCGCGCAAGCCGTCGCCTACCAGATTGATGGCCAGCACCGAAAACAGAATCGTCAGCCCAGGCAAGGTCACGACCCACCAGGCGCTCTCGATGTAATCGCGCGCCGAAGCCAGCATGGTGCCCCACTCGGGCAGGGGCGGTTGCACACCCAGGCCCAGAAAACCCAGCGCGGCAATTTCCAGAATCGCGGCCGAGAAGCTCATGGTGGCGTGCACGATCAAAGGCGCGGTGCAGTTGGGCAGCACGGTCACAAACATCAGGCGCAGTGTGCGCGCGCCCGAGAGGCGCGCCGCCGTCACATAATCGCGCTGCAGTTCGCTCAAAGCCGAAGCGCGCACCAGGCGCACATAAGCCGGCAGCGACACCAGCGAAATTGCGATCATGGCATTGAGCAGACCAGGGCCCAGAATGGCCATGATGGCAACCGCCAGCAGCAGCGAGGGCAAGGCCATCATGATGTCCATGGCGCGCATGATGGCGGCGTCCATCCATTTGCCGGCAAACGCCGCGGTGAGCCCCAGGATCACACCGGGGATCAACGCCATCACCACCGACACCAGACCCACCAGCAGCGACAGGCGCGCGCCATGGATCAAGCGCGAGAGCAGATCGCGGCCCAGCTCATCGGTGCCAAACAGAAACTGCCACGAACCGCCCTCAGACCAGACCGGCGCCTGAAGAAAGTTCGATCGGTATTGTTCGATCGGGCTGTGCGGCGCCACCCAGGGCGCGAAGATCGCGAGCAAGCCCACGATGATCATGAAGAACAGGCCGGCCACAGCCCCTTTGTTGTGCGCGAAGGCGCGCCAGAATTCTTTGAAATTCATCACTGCACCCGAATGCGCGGATTCGCCACGCCGTAAAGAATGTCCACCACGAAGTTGGTCAGGATCACCAGCGTGGCGACCAGCAAGATGCCGTTTTGCACCACCGGGTAGTCACGCCGGCTGATCGCATCGATCAGCCACTTGCCGATGCCAGGCCAGGAAAAGATGGTCTCGGTGAGCACCGCGCCGCCCAGCAGCGTGCCCACCTGCAAACCGACCACGGTGAGCACCGGAATCAAGGCGTTGCGCAGCGTGTGCACAAACACCACGCGGGCAGGCGAGAGGCCTTTGGCCCTGGCGGTGCGCACATAGTCTTCCCGCAACACTTCCAGCATCGATGAGCGCGTCATGCGCGCAATCACCGCCAGCGGAATCGTGGCCAGCACGATGGAGGGCAGGATCAGATGGTGCAGCGCGTCCCACACCGCGCCGGCGTTGTATTCGGGATCGGCCTTCTGGGCCAGCCAGGCGTCCCAGATCATGAAGCCGGTTTGCGGCGGGATGTCGAACAGCAAATCAATGCGCCCGGACACCGGCGTCCAGCCCAGGCCCACGGAAAAAATCAGAATCAGCAACAAGCCCCACCAGAAGATGGGCATCGAATAGCCGGTAAGGGCCGCGGTCATCACCGTGTGGTCGAGCCAGGTGCCCCGCTTCACGGCGGCCATCACGCCGGCGATCATCCCCAGCACCAGCGCGATCAGCAGCGCCATGATGGCCAGCTCCATCGTGGCCGGAAACAGGCTCTTGAATTCGTCCCAGACCTTGACCTGTGTATTCAGCGACTGCCCCAGATCGCCGTGCAACAGCGCATTCAGGTAACTGCCGTATTGCACATACAGCGGTTGGTCCAGGCCCAGGCGCGCCAAAGCGGCGGCGTGCATTTCCGGGTCCAGCGTGCGTTCACCCATCATCACTTCCACGGGATCGCCGGGTATGAGACGGATGAGGGAAAAGGTCAGCAGCGTGACGCCCAGGATGGTGGGAATCAGCACCAGCAACCTGCGGAGGATGAAACTCAGCATGAGGAGGTTCCTCGAATGGATTTTGAGAAGCGCAAAAAGGGACAGGCGTCAAATGATTGACGCCTGTCCTGGGGGTTCAGGTCAAGTGCCTGAAGGGCCCGACTTTACTTGACGCTCACGCCTTCGAAGTTGTAATCGCCGAATGGGCTGATCTTGAAGCCGTTGAGTCGCTTGCTCATCGGCTGGTTCACCGTCGAGTGGGCGATGGTGGACCAAGGCATGTCTTTCTTGAAAATCTCCTGCGCCTTTTTGTACAGCTCAACGCGCTCGTTCTGGTCGGTGCTGCTGCGGGCCTTGAGCACCAGGGCGTCAAAGTCTTTGCTGCAATAGCGCGCGTAGTTGGAGCCGCCAACGGCTTCACAGGTCAGCAACACGCCCAGGAAGTTGTCGGGCGAAGCGTAGTCGCCGGTCCAGCCGATCAAGCCGGTGTCGTGCTCGCCGGCCTTCATGCGCTTGAGGTACTCGCCCCATTCGTAGGTCGTGAACTTCGCTTTGATGCCGATCTTGGCCCAGTCGGCCTGGATCATCTCGGCCATCAACTTGGCGTTGGGGTTGTAGGGGCGCTGCACCGGCATGGCCCAGATGGTGAGTTCCGTGCCTTCGGCCACGCCCGCTTTTTTCAGCAACTCTTTGGCTTTTTCAGGATTGAAAGGCGCGTTTTTCAAGGCTGTGTTGTAGGACCACAAGGAAGCCGGGAACGGGTTCGATGCTTCCTGGCCCTGGCCCTGGTACACCGCTTCCAGAATGGCTTTGCGGTTGATCGCCATGTCGAGTGCCTGACGCACTTCCGGCTTGGAGGTCAACGGCTTTTCCATGTTGTACGACAGGTAGCCGATGTTGAAACCGGGCGCAGACTCGACTTTGAGGTTGGACTCGGCACGCATGGCGGCAATGTCCTGCGGCTTGGGGTAGGACATGATCTGGCACTCGTCGGCCTTCATCTTCTGGTAGCGCACCGAAGCGTCCGTGGTGATGGCGAACACCAGGTTGTCGACCAGAACGTTCTTGGCGTCCCAATAGTCCTTGTGCTTCACGTAGCGGATCTGAGAGTCCTTCTGGTAGCGGCGCAGCTGGAAGGGGCCGGTACCGATGGGCTGCTGGTTGATCTCGGAGGCTTTGCCTTCGGCCAGCAACTTGGCGGCGAATTCGCCAGACAGGATGGAGGCGAACGGCATGGCCACCTTGGCCAGCATGTCGGCATCGGGCTTCTTCAGCTTGAAGACCACGGTCAGCGGATCGGTCTTGGTGATCGACTCGATGTTGTCGGCGATACCCGTGTCGGATGCGTACGGAAATTCAGCGGGGTAGCCCTTGTTGAACGGCAGGTCCTTGTTGATCATGCGGCTGAACGTGAAGATCACGTCATCGGCATTGAAATCGCGGCCGGGCTTGAAGCTGTCGTTGCTGTGGAACTTCACGCCCTTGCGCAGCGTGAAGGTGTAGGTCATGCCATCGGCCGACACGTTCCAGGCGGTGGCCAGGCTGGGCTCGATCTCGGTGGTGCCCTTCTTGAAGCCCACGAGCCGGTTGAACATCGCATGGCCCGAGGCATCGAAGGTGGTGCCTGAGGTGTATTGCGCGTTGTCAAAGCCTTCCGGGCTGCCTTCGGAACAGTACACAAGGGTACCTGCCGCGTGCGAAACCATCGCTGCGGCGGAAAGGCCCAGGGCCAGAATCACTTTATTAAGCTTGAACATGCAATGTCCTCGTAAAAATAAAAAGGGAAGTCTATTTCCCGCTTGCTGATGTTGACGGCGCGAAGGTGTCACCCAGGCGCCAACTTGAGGAGCACTCTAGCGGCCCCTGTTCTGGCAGGCCACAGACACCCACGTGCACATCGTTTTGATTTATCACTATCATTTTTTGATATTGATATGGTCAAATCATTGCACAAGTCTAAGCCTGTTTCCCATAGGGAATTCCCTCCCGGCACGACCAGTATTCCCAATGAAACGATCCATTGATCCAGATCAGAGCCGCCCCAAAAGCAGTGCCCCGGCTCTATGCGCCCCACCGTCACACATAATGCAATATTCATACCAATCTCGAAAAATGATATGAAAGAACCAACCCGCGACCCGTCATTCATCGACGAGGTGAAGCGGCGCCTCGACAGCACGGACTACCCGATCAATCTGACCAAGCTGGAGCGTCGCATTGCCGCCTACCTGAGCGCCAATCCGAATGCCCTAGCGGTGGACAACAGCGCGGTCATCGCCAAACGGGCCCACGTCAGCCCCATGACCGTGACACGGTTCTTCAAGAAGATCGGTTTCGACAGCGCTGCCGACGCCAGAGACCTGGCCAAACGCCGGTTTTATGATGGCAGCCCCGAAGCCGTGGGGGCCCGCTTCGAGTCATTTCGCCGCACGCCGGGCCGACAAGACCAGCACACCCAGTTCGTCCACGCGATGGAATCCATGCGCCAGGCCTCGGAGATGCGCACCCAGCCCATGTGGCAACACATCGTCAAGGCGGTGGCCCGGGCCGACAGCGTTTACGCCGCCGGCTTCCAGACCATGCGCTACCTGGCCAACGGCCTGGTGCAGCGCCTCAACTACATCCGCCCCAACGCCTACGAGCTCGACGGCGTTGACGGCACCTACGCCCAGCTTCTGACCAACCCCATCGGCAGCAAGGTGCTGATCGTGATCGACACCTTTCGCTACGGGCGCAACGGCCCTTTGCTGGCGCGCGCCGCGCAGGCGCAAGGCGCCGAGGTCGTGGTTTTCTGCGACGACCTGTGCGACTGGGCCAGTGACATCACGCCGTACGTGGTCGCGCTGCCCATGGAGCCCGACCTGTTCCTGTGGCCCAGCACCGCGCTGCACTTCAGCCTCAACCTGCTGGTACAAGACGTGATCGACGAGCTCGGCGATACCGTGACGCTGCATTTGAAACAGCTGTCCAAAGCGCAAGACACGTTCGGCCACTACACCAAATAATTTCGCCCCTCGCACAAGATGATCCATTGGGAAGCCCACACCTGCCTGCCACTGCACCCTGAAGCCAGCTTCGAACCACTCGATCGCTACCGGGCGCTGGGCGTTCACTACGTCAGCATCAACGTGGGCATGGACATGAATCCACTGTCACAGATCCTGCCGGTGATCGCAGCGTTTCGCGCCCGCCTGGCGGCTGAGCCGGAGCGCTATGTGCTGCCGAAAAAGGTGTCGGAAATCGAGAGCGCACGGGTCAACGGGCAACTGGCCGTGGGTTTCGACCTCGAAGGCGCCTTGCCTTTGCTGGAACAGCCCGCCATGGTCGCGCTCTTTCGCGATCTGGGGGTACGCCAGATCCACTTCGCCTACAACCGCAACAACGCTGTGGCCGGTGGTTGCCATGACACGCCGCAAGGGCTCACGGCCCTAGGACGACGCATGGTGGACGCGGTCAACGATGCCGGCGTGCTGATGGACTGCGCCCACACCGAGCGCCGCAGTTCCCTTGACATCATGGCCCGTTCACGCCACCCGGTGGTGTTCAGCCACGCGAACCCGCTCGCGCTCGCGGAACATGGGCGCAACGTCAGCGACGAGCAGATCCGCGCTTGCGCAGCCACGGGAGGCGTGGTCTGCCTCTCGGGAGTCTCTCCGTTTCTGGGTATTGACCAGCCGGGCGCCATCGATGTCGCCCGCCATGCGGCCTACGTGGCAGACCTGGTGGGCGCCGAGCACGTGGGCCTGGGCCTGGACATCGGCTTCTCGCAAAGTGGATTGACCGACGACCCGCCACCACCTTTCGACCCGGGCCGTTGGTGGCCCGCAGCGGCGGGCTACGGACAGGGCATCAGAGGCATCACCTATACCCCGCTCGACACATGGTCCGACCTGCCTCAGGCATTGCAGGCGGCCGGCATGCGTGACACAGACATCCGCGGCGTGATGGGCGGCAACATGGCGCGGGTTGCGCGCCATGTGTGGGGTGGCTAAACCTTTGCCCTGTCGCTCAAACCAGCTGACGCAACTCCCTTAGCGCAACAGACACGGGCGCCAGATCGGGTACAGCGCCGGCCACGCTTTCGCGCATCGCGCTCACGCGTGCAATGGTTTTGCTGTGGGTCTCTTCCCATTGCTCCACCGATTTCTTTTCGCCCAGCAAATACTGCACGATCTGGCTGGCAATGGAGTAAGCATCATCACGGGCACTGCCTCGTGCCTGCGTTTGCCACAATGTGTCGGTGGGCAGCTTGGCGATCATGGTGCGCCACAATCCCAGGTCGAGCACATGGTCAACGCCGAAGTAGATTCGGGCAGCTTTCTCCAGCGAACTGTTGCACTTGGCAGCCACATCCACCAGGTCCAGAACCGGGTAAAGATGATCCAATACGGTCAGGTCTTCGGCCAGTTGCGCGTCCACCCCAGCCTCTACCAATTTGTTGCTTGCCGACTGCCATTGTTCGCGGGCCTCCACCGGCAACCATTGATCGATGTGGGCACGCAACTGCGCAGCAGCCGGTTGGTAGCGTGCGATCATGCTGGGCAGGTCGCCCTCGCCCCGGTGTCGCAACATCCAGCGGCTGGCACGCTGCGTCACCGCACTGAGTTGGGCAAGCAGGCTCAGCTGCAACCGGGTGGGCACCTTGCCATCGAGCTCATCGATACGGTCCCAGATGTTTTCCAGACCAAACACTTCCCGGGCCAGCGTGTAGGCGCTCACCACTTCAGATGCGTTGCACGAGGCTTCCGTGGCCAGATAGTTCACAAAGGTGGCGCCCATGCGGTTGACCACGGCATTGGTCACGGTGGTGGCGACGATCTCACGTTTCAACGCATGGTTGGCGACAAAATCGGGATAGGCCTTGTTGAGGGCCTGTGGAAAATAGGTCTGCAAAACCTCGGCATAAAACGGATCGTCTGGCAACGCACCGGCGCACAGCTCGTCAAACAGATTGAGCTTGGAATAGGCCATCAGCACCGCGTTTTCGGGACGGGTAAGTCCCTTGCCATCGCGCTTGCGTTTCGCCAACTCCTCGTCGGTGGGCAAATACTCGATGTCACGCTTGAGCAATCCAATGCTTTCCAGCCAGCGCATGAGGTTCTGCTGTCCCTCGAGCAAATACAGTGGCCGGGCCGCAGCAAGCTCAATTTGCTGGCTCTGGTAGTAGTTGTCTCGCAAAACCAGCAGGCCCACTTCCTCGGTCATGCTGGCCAGCAGCTCGTTGCGTTCTTCTTGCGTGAGCGCACCACTCTCCTGTACCGCACCGACCAGAATTTTGATGTTCACCTCGTGGTCAGAGCAATCCACGCCGGCCGAGTTGTCAATAGCGTCGGTGTAGATCAGACCGCCGGCCTGGGCAAATTCGATGCGCCCATTTTGCGTGGCGCCCAGATTGCCGCCTTCGCCAAAAACCTTGCAGCGCAATTCGTTGCCATTGACACGGAAAGCATCGCCGGCTTTGTCGCCCACCTGCGCATGGGTTTCGAAATTCGCCTTGACGTAGGTGCCAATGCCACCGTTGTAGAGCAAGTCCACTGGAGCCTTCAAGATCGCATTGAGCAGATCGTTGGGCGCCATGGCCTTGGCATCGGTACCCAGCACCGCTTGCGCTTGCGCACTCAGTGGAATGGACTTGGCACTGCGCGAAAACACCCCGCCGCCTTCACTGATCAGGCCCTTGTCGTAGTCGTCCCAACTTGAACGCGGCAGTTTGAACAGGCGTTGTCGCTCGGCATAGCTGGTGACCACATCGGGCGTCGGGTCGATGAAGACATGCCTATGGTCAAACGCCAGGACAAGCTTGATCTGAGTGGACAACAACATGCCGTTGCCGAACACGTCGCCCGACATGTCACCAATGCCGGCGACAGTGAACGGCTGCGTTTGCGTATCGACACCCAGACCGCGGAAATGGCGTTTGACCGATTCCCACGCGCCGCGCGCGGTGATGCCCATTTTCTTGTGGTCGTAACCCACTGAACCACCCGACGCAAAAGCATCACCCAGCCAGAAGCCATAGGCCTCACTCACACCGTTGGCGATGTCGCTGAAAGTGGCCGTCCCCTTGTCGGCTGCCACCACCAAATACGGGTCGTCCTCGTCGTGCCGGACCACATTGAGTGGCGGCACCACAGTGCCTTTGACCAGGTTATCGGTCACATCCAGCAGGCCGCTCAGGAAGGTTTTGTAGCAAGCCACACCTTCGGCCATGAAAGCTTCCCGGTCGTTGGCGGACGGCGCTTTCTTCAACACGAATCCGCCCTTGGAACCCACAGGCACGATCACGGTGTTTTTCACTTGCTGGGCTTTGACCAGACCGAGAATTTCCGTGCGGAAATCATCACGCCTGTCGGACCAACGCAGACCGCCTCGGGCGACTTTGCCACCCCGCAGGTGAACCCCCTCCACGCGCGGTGAATACACCCAGATCTCAAACATGGGCCGAGGCTCGGGCACGTTGGGAATCTCGCGTGGCTTCAGTTTGAAGCTCATGTAGTCTTTGCCCGTCTGATAGGCATTGGTTCGCACGGTTGCGCCCATGGTGGCAACGAACTGACGCAGCACACGGTCCTGCTCAAGGCTTGCAACATCGGCCAATTGGGCTTCGATGGCTTGAACCTGGGCAGCCACGGCATCAGCCCGACCGTTTTCCAGAGCCGGATCAAATTTCACCGCAAACAAAATGGCCAGCGCCTGCGCAATGGCGGGGTTGCCGTTGAGTGTGTCCTCAATGTAGCTTTGGCTGAACGCAAAACCGAGCTGCTTGAAATAGCGTGAATAGGCGCGCAGAACGGCAATGTCACGAGCACTCATGGTGGTCGACAACACGAGGCGGTTCAGCGCGTCGCACTCCACCTCTTGCCTCCAAACCGCTTGGAAGAGGGCTTCAAAACGGGGCTTGAGTTCGGTCAGGCCTTTCGTCTCGCCCAGTTGCAGGCCCCAGTCGTGCATCCAGCGCGGACCACCTTGCCCGGCGGGCATGGTGATCAGGTAAGGGTGCTCATCCAGCACGCGAGCACCCATGGATTCAAGCACCGGCAGCGCGTCTGACAGAATCACCTTTTGTGTGGCGTAAGTTTTGAAATGAGGTTGTTCACCTCGTACATAGAGCTGCAATGCCAACGGATTTTCATCGTTCAGCGACTGAATCACAGCGGCATCATCAGCCGCTACATCGGCACCAAAGGCTTCGCGATAGGCCGACGGAAAGCCAGACGCAATGGCGCCGAGCTGGCTTGCCCGTTCAACCCCTTGACCCATCAGCGCGGCTTGAACCCCGTCTTCCCAGCGTTTGCAGGCCTGCGCCACCTGAGCTTCCAGCTCGACCATATCCACCGAGTCGTTCAGGCGATCCTGCGAACGAACGATGTAGTGGATGCGCGCCAGCGCACTGTCGGTCAGCATGGGCGTGAACTCGACCGTCTCTGCGGCAAATGCCTGCGTGAACATGTGCCCCAGCTTCACCCGCATTTCGGTTGTGTACAGGTCCCGCGGCACATAGACCAGTATCGATGCCACCCGGCCAAACGGACCACGGCGAAGAAACAGGCGCACCCGTTGGCGCTCCTGCAACCTCAGAATCCCGATAGCGTGCTGAGCCAGCGTGATGGCGTCAATCTGCAGGATCTCGTCGCGAGGGTAGGTTTCCAGAATGGACTGCAAGGCCTTGTGGGCATGGCTGCCCTTCACCACACCCGCCTGAGCGGTGACATGCGCCACGTGCTGCCGAACGACGGGAATGTTTTCCACGGAGGCGGCATGCGCGGCCGAGGTATACAGACCCAGAAATCGTGATTCACCCACCACGTTGCCAGCCGCGTCGAGGCGCTTGACGCTGATGGTGTCCAGCCATGTCGGGCGGTGAACACTGGCCCGGCGTGTGGCTTTGGCACAGAGCAACCACCGGGGGTCGTTCATGAAAGGGGCCACCACCTGCTCGGGCATGTCCTGGAAACCAGGGTTCTTGAGGATACCCAAAGCCGTGCCTGGCACGGCCGACAAGTGATCCCCTTGTGCGACAAAATCTTGCGCACCCAGGAAAGTGAAATGGCCCTGTTCGAGCCAACTCAGAAAGGCTTTGGTTTCGGCGGCTTCTGGACTATCGAGTGCGGTGAAACTGGCGCTGAGCAACTGCAACCTCGAGAGCATTCCGCGCCAGTCCTGTACCGCGCTGCGCACATCTTGCAAAGTGCTTTCTATTGCCCGGCACAACGCCTCCCCTTCAGGGTCACTGGCCAACCGGTTGCACTCCACCAACATGCACGACACCACCGAGCCATTCGCGCCCGATTGCACGGTGCGCGCCGCGCTATCAATGTTTGCGACGAGGCCTCCGGCATCGCGGGTTACCCGCAACAAGGGGTGCAGAATCCAATGAACCGTTCGACCGCTCTGGTTAACAGCGATGCTCACCGAGTCCACCAGAAAGGCCATATCGGGATGCACGATCTGCACCACCGTGGTGCCTTCAGCCTGTGTTTCAGCGCTTTTGAAAACCTTGACCCGCACCTCTCCGGCCTTCGAATCCTGCAGCAAAGCCCAATGGGCCTCGGCCATGCCTTTCAGCTCAGTCGGCTCACGCAAATTCAGTTCATCTGGATCGGCATCGGCGAAGTAGAAATCCTGGAAGGATGCAATCATGGGTGTTTTGGTCATATTTGGAAGTGTGTTGACGCCTCAGCGTAGCGCGATTTTAGGATTGCCGCATCCCGAATAACCGCCCCCATACTTTTATGCATGGGGTCATTCCATGACTTTATGCGCCAAATGCATAAGTCGGGCAGACCCAAAACGGTCCTTCTCCCACGCGAAGCTACCGCCGCTCAAGACGGCAACCAATGCGACCAAGGACCGCTCAGAAAGCGGTTTGACCCGCAAACTCCTGTCTATTGAAGGGTTTCCTTGAGCCCATGCAGCTGGGGCAAAGGCATCACGTCGATTCCCTCTTCCAGCAACTCCATGGCCACATCAGGTGTCGTTTGACCACGAATGCTGCGCTGCTCGATATCTCCGTGATGCATGGCCCGTGCCTGGTCGGCAAATCGCTCACCCACATCTTCTGTTTTCGCCAATACCTCGCGCATGGCCCTCATCAGCCGTGCTTGCATCATGTTGGAGGGCACTGTCTGGCCGCCTCCCTGAGCAGCAGTCTCGGCAGGTGCCCCGCCCTCGATGACCGGGTGCGTCTCGGCCTCGGCGCTGGATGCCTGCTGAGTGCCACGGGAGGACTTCAAATTCAATCGCGGCGCCGACAGCATTTTTTGAATGGTTGCATCTCCACACAAAGGACAGGTCACCAGGCCACGCGCCTGCTGTGCGCTGTAATCTGCATCGGATCCAAACCAGCCTTCAAAGGCATGCTGCTGAGCACACTGCAGGTCGAAAACCTTCATGTGGACACCTGCATGGATGGATCCGGTGCGCTTTCCCATACAAGCGACCATGCACCACTCAATACATTCTGAAGCCATAACGCACCCACCAGGGTCTTGGCGTCAATCACCTGTCCGTGCCAACACCAGTCCTGCAATTCGCCGGGCAAGGCTGCAAACACATCGAGGAACTCACCTTCATCGAGTTGCCGCTCACCCAGGGTCAACCCGCGTGCAAACCATATATCCAACCGTTCGTCAGAGTAGGCAATGGTGGGTGCGAGTTGGCCCGCGTAGGCCCACTCGCGGGCACTGTAGCCCGTTTCCTCGAGCAACTCCCGCTGCGCGCACACCAAGCTGGCTTCACCTGGATCGAGTTTCCCCGCAGGAAACTCAATCATCACAGCCTGCATCGGGTGGCGGTATTGGCGCTCGAGGACCACGCGTCCGTCATCCAGCAGCCCAATCACCATCACCGCGCCTGGATGCAAGACGAATTCACGCGTGGCTTCTTTTCCTGAAGGCAACCGAACCGTGTCACGCACCACGTGCAGAAAATGGCCGCGCAACAGTTCACTGCGTGCCAGGGGCGTCTCACGAAGATGAGCGTCGTCGGCCATGTGGGGCGCTCAGCGCTTGTGTTTCATCAAATAGCGGAACACAAAACCGGGAAAGGCCAGGGTCAGGAAAAGCGCGCCGGTTGTAGCGTAAAACTCCCAGCCTTGTGGGTAGATTTGGCCAGCGGATTGCTCCAGGGCGAGGCCCAGGCCCCCAACCAGGAAATAACAAACCACAAGCTCCCCTGCGCGCATCCACAATGACTTGGGCGCACTGCGGGGAATAACGGCTATCCAGCGGTTGTTGATAAACGGCAAATTGGCGCCGACAAAGGCCGCTAAAAGCACGAGCCCTACTGAGAATGAGTGATTCATATTGAGCGGTGTGACCCAAAACCGCCAGGTGAGTTCACCCGCCGATTGAAATCACCTAGGACGTCAGCCAAGCAAACTTGCGATGGCTTGTGCACACACGGCCATCAGGCCGCCGGGCAGGATGCCGAGCACCACGACAAGTGCTCCATTGACCGACAGCACCGAGCGCACATCGAAGCTGGCCTCAATCGGCCCGGTTTGGGTAGGTTTGTCAAAATACATGACCTTCACCAGACGCAGGTAATAGAAGGCACCCACCAACGACATCACCACGGCAAACACCGCCAGACCAATGTAGACGGGTTGCGAAGAAGCCAGCAGCGCCTGCAGCACCGACAGCTTGGCGTAGAAACCCACCATGGGTGGCACACCAGCCAACGAAAACATGCAAACAGCCATCACCGCCGCGTACAGCGGGCTTCTTTGGTTCAGACCGGCCAGATCGGTGATCTCGTCGGACTCGAAACCGTCGCGAGACAGCAGCAGGATCACACCGAACGTGGCCAACGTGGTCAGCACATAGGTCACCACGTAAAACATGGAGGAGCTGTAGGCATTGGCCACGTTGGTGGCGTCGAGGCCGTCGGCACCCGCTACCACACCGGCCAGCAGCCCCAGCAACAGGAAGCCCATTTGCGAAATGGTGGAAAAAGCCAACATGCGCTTGAGATTGGTCTGCGCAATGGCCGCCAGGTTGCCCACCAGCAGCGACAGGACCGACAGGACGGCCAACATCTGCTGCCAATCGATCGCAAGGGGGGCCAAGCCTTCGCCCAGCAAACGAATCACAATGGCAAACGCAGCCAGCTTGGGAGCGCCACCAATCATCAGCGTCACCACCGTGGGCGCGCCGTGGTAGACGTCGGGCACCCACATATGGAAAGGCACCGCGCCGAGCTTGAACGCCAGCCCGGCCACAACAAACACAAGCCCCAGGACCAGGACCTGCTTGGATCCCATCAGGGTGGCTTCGCCACCCGAAATGGCCTGCATCACGCCCGTCAGTGCGAGCGAGCCCGTTGCACCATAGACCAGTGACAAGCCATAAAGGAGGAAACCACTGGCCAAGGCACCAAGCACGAAGTACTTCATGGCAGCTTCGGTCGCATTGAGGTCATCACGACGCAATGCCACCAGGGCGTAGCTTGAAAGCGTAAGCAACTCCAGGCCCAGGTAGATCACCAGGAAGTTGTGACCCGAGATCATGACGAACATGCCCAGCAAAGCATAAAGAGCGAGCGTGTACAACTCACTGCCGCGCATCATGTCGCGTTGGCCGGCGTAATCGCGACCATAAACAATGGTCACAAACATGGCGATGGAAGCAAAGCACTTGAGCCAGTTGCCCATCGGGTCACTCACCACCAGGCCACCAAACCCCACAATGGTTTCCCCAGCATAGGCGCGCATACCCAACATCAATGCCAAACCAGCGAGCGTGATGAGCGTGAGGAAATGGATCAGGCCGCGAGCAGGTGTTTTTGAGGCCACGCCCACCAGCGCGATCACGGATGAGGCCACCAGCAAAGCGATTTCAGGGTAGGCCGCGACCAAGCCGAAGTTGTCAGTCATATGAACGTTCTCTTGATTTCTTGGGCTGCACTCAGTTCAGCTTGGAGATGGCGACGTGCCGCAGCAACTCGGCCACCGATGCATCCATCACGTCGGTGAATGGCTTGGGGTACACACCCATGTAGAGCACGGCAATGGCAAGCACCGCCATGATCAGGAATTCGCGGCCACCGATGTCGGTGAGCCCTTTTACGTTGTCATTTCCGGGCGCACCCAGATACACGCGCTTGAACATCCAGAGCGAGTAGGCCGCACCAAAGATCAGCGCCGAAGCTGCAGCAGCGCCGACCCAGAAATTGGACTTGACCGAGGCCAGAATCACCATCCACTCCCCGACAAATCCCGCGGTGCCCGGCAAGCCTGCGTTGGCCATTGTGAACAGCAAAGCAAATGCCGCGAACTTGGGCATGACATTCACGACACCGCCGTAGTCAGCGATATTGCGGGAATGCATGCGGTCATAGAGCACGCCGATGGCCAGGAACATCGCGGCAGACACAAAGCCGTGAGAAATCATCTGCACGATACCGCCGGCCATGCCCAGATCACTGAACACGAAAAACCCCAAGGTCACAAAGCCCATGTGTGCCACCGAAGAATAGGCAACCAGCTTCTTCATGTCGGTCTGCACCATCGCGACGAGACCCACATAGATCACGGCCACCAGCGACAAGGCAATCATCAGCCATGCCAGTTCATGGGATGCATCGGGCAGGATCGGCAGAGAGAACCGCAGGAAACCGTAGGCGCCCAGTTTCAACATGATGGCCGCCAGCACGGCCGAGCCACCCGTAGGCGCCTCTACGTGCACATCGGGTAGCCAGGTGTGTACCGGCCACATGGGCACCTTGACGGCAAAAGCTGCAAAGAAAGCAAAAAACAGGTAGGTCTGAGCCGATCCACCCAGTGGGAGCTTGTGCCAAGTGGCCAAATCAAAGCTGCCACCCGACTGGGTGTACAGGTAAATCAAAGCCACCAACATCAGAAGGGAGCCCATGAGCGTGTACAAGAAGAACTTGAACGCTGCGTAGATCTTGTTTGCCCCGCCCCAGATACCGATGATCAGGTACATCGGAATCAAGGTGGCCTCGAAGAACACGTAGAACAGCATCGCATCCAATGCGCTGAACACGCCAATCATCAGGCCCGACAAAATCAGGAATGCGCCCATGTACTGGTTGACCCGCTCTGTAATCACCTCCCAGCCCGCAATGATCACGATCACCGTGATGAACGCCGTGAGCAAGATCAACCAAAGAGAGATGCCATCCACGCCCAGGTGGTAGTTGATGTGGAACTGCTCGATCCACGGTGCGATTTCGCTGAACTGCATCGCCGCCGTACCCAACTCGAAGCCACTGTACAGAGGAATCGTGACGGCAAAACTCACCAGTGCGCCCACCAGGGCCACCCATCGCACGGTTTTGGCGTGCGTATCCCGGCCAAAGGCCAGCAGTGCGGCGCCAAAGAAAACCGGCGTCCAAATTGCAAGGCTCAACAAACCCATTTTTTTATTCTCCTAGATCAGGCGAGCCAGACGAAGTACGTCATGAACAACAAGACACCCACGATCATCATCAATGCGTAGTGGTACAGGTATCCGCTTTGCATGGTGCGCACCGCAGCCGAGAACATCCCGACCATCTTCCAGCTTGCATTGACCACGCCGCCCTCAATCACGCCCTGATCGCCACCTTTCCAAAGGCCCGTGCCCAGTAACCGTGCACCACGGGCCAGGACGTTTTCGTTAAACCAGTCGAGGTAGTACTTGTTCTCGAGGATGTTGAGCGCACCCGATGACCTGAAAAAACGCTCCAACGCAGCGGGTACAGCCGGATTGATCAGATACATGTACCAAGCCGATACCGCACCGGCCAACGCCAGCCAGAAAGGCAAGGTCGTGAATCCATGAAGTGCCATCGCAGCGGCGCCATGGAACTCCTCACGGAAGGTTTCCATGGCCGGGTGGATCTCGCCATTGATCGTGATCGCATCTTTCAGGAAAGAACCAAACAGCATCGAATCAATGGTCAGGAAACCAATCACGACAGAGGGGATAGCCAGCAAGACCAGGGGAACGGTCACAACCCAGGGCGTCTCGTGCGGCTTGCCGCCAGCGTGATGGTGATCATCGTGGCCATGGTGGGCGTCCGGGTTCTGGTCATAGCGCTCCTTGCCATGAAAGACCAGGAAGTAAAGCCGGAACGAATAGAACGACGTGACGAACACGCCCGCCATCACCGCAAAGTAAGCCCAGTGCGCCGCAGGCAGGTTGCTGAAGTGCACAGCTTCAATGATGCTGTCTTTCGAATAGAAGCCTGAGAAAAACGGTGTTCCGATCAAGGCCAGCGTGCCGATCAGTGAGGTGATCCAGGTGACGGGCATGTACTTGCGTACGGCTCCCATCCAGCGGATGTCCTGATTGTGGTGCAACCCCATGATCACAGAGCCCGCAGCGAGGAACAACAACGCCTTGAAGAAAGCGTGCGTCATCAGGTGGAACACGGCCACGGAGTATGCCGAGGCGCCCAGCGCCACAGTCATGTAGCCCAGTTGCGAAAGGGTGGAGTACGCGACGACGCGCTTGATGTCGTTCTGGATAATGCCCAGAAATCCCATGAAGAGGGCCGTGATGGACCCGATGATCATGATGAAGTTGAGGGCGGTGTCCGACAGCTCAAACAAAGGCGACATCCTGGCCACCATAAAGATGCCGGCCGTCACCATGGTGGCGGCATGGATCAAGGCGGAAATGGGCGTCGGGCCTTCCATCGAGTCAGGCAACCACACGTGCAGCGGAAACTGGGCCGACTTGCCCATCGCACCAATAAAGAGGCAGATGCAAATCACCGTGACCAGCAACCACTGCTCTCCACCCAATGGGTTCGTGAAGGTCATGGCACCTAGCTTGTCGGCTTGTGCGAATACCTCGGTGTAATTCAGCGTGCCGGCAAAGGCCACGATCAGGCCAATACCAAGAATGAAACCGAAGTCCCCCACGCGGTTCACTAGGAACGCCTTCATGTTGGCGAAGATGGCCGTGGGCTTGTTGAACCAGAAGCCGATCAGCAGGTAAGACACCAGGCCCACCGCTTCCCAGCCAAAGAACAGCTGCAGCAGGTTGTTGCTCATGACCAGCATCAGCATGGAGAAGGTGAACAGGGAGATATAGGCGAAGAAGCGGTTGTATCCGGCATCCTCTTCCATGTAGCCCACGGTGTAGAGGTGCACCATCAGCGACACAAAAGTCACCACGCACATCATCATGGCCGTAAGACCGTCCACCATGAAACCAATCTCCATCTTGAGATCGCCCACAGTCATCCATTCGTAGATGGTCTGGTTGAAGCGGGCTCCACCGATCACGTCAACCAGCGTCATGGCCGACAAGACAAAGGCGATCAGCACACCAAGAATAGTCAGGGTGTGGGCGGTCCGGCGACCGATGACATTGCCACCAAATGTGGTGCCTAGGATGCCAGCCAGCAACGAACCCACCAGCGGGGCCATCGGCACGGCCAGTAGGGTGCTTGCGGATAGGGTTGTACTCATGGTTTTGTTCTTGCCTGTGATCGCTTCGTGCGTTACCGCACGATCATCCCTTGAGGGTGTTGAGTTCTTCCACGCTGATCGAGGCGCGGTTGCGGAACAACTGCACCAAGATTGCCAGGCCAATTGCCGACTCGGCCGCTGCCACAGTCAGGATGAAAAACACGAAGACCTGACCGTGCATATCGCCGAGGAAATAGGAGAACGCCACAAAGTTCATGTTGACAGCCAAGAGCATGAGCTCGATAGCCATCAGCAAAACAATGAGGTTCTTGCGGTTCAAAAAGATGCCCACCACCGACAGCGCAAACAACAAGGCGCCAACGGACAAAAAGTGCTGGAGCGTCAATCCACTGCTCATGCTGGTTTCTCCTCTTCGGCAGGCGCTGCGGGCGCGGCCTTTTGGGTCGCTTTCATGGGCAGCACAACCAAGCGGTCGGTCGCACGCACACGAACCTGTTTGCCGGGGTCGATGGCTTTGCTGTCTTTGCGCTGGCGCAGCGTGAGCGCAATAGCAGCCACCATGGCCACCAGCAGAATCACGGCGGCCACTTCAATGGGATAAAGGTACTCGGTGTACAGCAATCGGCCCAGCTCTTTGGTGTTGGCATAGTCGGCTGGCAAAACGGCCGCGATGGGGGCCATCACCTTGGGGAACCCAACCCAGAAAACCGCAATAATTTCGACGGCAACCAGGGCACCGAGCACAGCGGCCAGGGGAAAGTTCTGCCAGAAGCCCCAACGGTCATCGTCGAGCCGGACATCCAGCATCATCACGACAAACAGGAACAACACCATCACCGCGCCGAGGTAAACCAACACGAGTGTGAGACCGAGGAACTCGGCCTTCAACAGCAACCACAACGCGGACGCTTGCGAAAAAGAGAGCATCAGGTAAAGCACCGCATGCACGGGATTGCTGGCGGTCACCACACGGTAAGCCGCGAACAGCAAGATGGCCGCGAACAGGTAAAAAAAGCCGGTCTGGTAATCCATGGATATTGTCTTCGGTCTTGTTTCGTTCCAGCGCCAGTCCGTGATCAACGGTAAGGCGCGTCAGCGGCCTTCGCCTTGGCGATCTCGGGCTCGTAGCGATCGCCAACGGCCAGCAGCATTTCTTTGGTGAAATACAGGTCGCCACGCTTCTCTCCGTGGTACTCGAGAATGTGTGTTTCAACTATGGCATCCACCGGGCAGGCTTCTTCGCAAAAACCGCAGAAGATGCACTTGGTCAGGTCGATGTCGTAACGCGTGGTGCGACGTGAACCGTCGTCCTGGCGCTGTCCAGCTTCAATGGTGATGGCCAATGCAGGGCACACGGCCTCACACAGCTTGCAGGCAATGCAGCGTTCTTCGCCATTTTCGTAGCGTCGTTGGGCGTGCAGGCCACGAAAGCGTGGAGACAGCGGGGTTTTTTCTTCTGGAAACTGCACCGTGATTTTTCGACGGAACGTGTACCGCCCGGTCAAGGCCATGCCCTTGACGAGTTCAAACAGCAAAAAGCTTTTGAAAAAATCACCCAGTGAAAAAGGAGCAACCACCGACTTGGGGGCAACGAGAGAGGTAGACATGTGCGTGCGCCCTGTTTATTTCCAGATATTCCAGGACGTTTGCATCAGGCCACCCACCAAGAGCAGCCAGATCAAAGTCACAGGAATGAAAATCTTCCAGCCCAGTCGCATGATCTGGTCGTAACGGAAGCGCGGAAAAGTGGCACGAATCCATATGAACATGGACACGACCAGGAAGGTCTTTGCACCCAGCCAGATCCAGCCGGGAATAAACGAAAGGAAGTCCACAGGGGGCAACCACCCGCCCAGGAACATCAATACGGCCAAGATGGAAATCAACCACATGCTGGCGTATTCGGCCAGGAAAAAGATGGCAAAGCCCATGCCCGAATACTCGACCATGTGGCCGGCAACAATTTCAGCCTCCCCCTCCACCACGTCAAACGGATGCCGGTTGGTCTCTGCCACGCCTGAGATCAGGTAGACGATGAAGATGGGGAACAGAGGAAGCCAGTTCCATGACAGGAAATCCATGCCCATGTTGGCGCCCATGCCGCGCGCCTGCGACGAGACAATGTCGCCCAAGCTCAAGCTGCCCGCGGTCATGATGACCACAAGGAAGCAGAACCCGATGGCAATTTCGTAGCTCACCATCTGGGCAGATGCACGCATGGCACCCAGAAACGCATACTTCGAGTTCGATGCCCAGCCGGCAATGATCACGCCATAGACCTCGATCGACGTGATGGCCAAAATCAACAACAGGCCAGCATTGACGTTGGCGATGGCTGCTTCAGGGCCAAATGGCACAGCCACCCATGCAGCCAGCGCTGGCATGATGGCCATCATTGGGCCCAGGCGGAACAACCCGCCGGAAGCCGCACTGGGGCTGATAATCTCTTTTGTGAGCAATTTCACCGCATCGGCGATCGGCTGCAACAGGCCAAAGGGCCCCACGCGGTTGGGACCCATGCGCACCTGCATGAAACCCAGAAGCTTGCGCTCCCACAGGGTCAGGTAAGCCACTGCGCCCATCAAGGGAGCCAACACGACAACGATCTTGACCATGGCCCAGATGATGGGCCATGCAGCGGTGGTCCACCAGTCCGCAGCGATCAGGCCCTGGCCTGCATTGAACAGCGCGTCGATCATGCGGGCACTCCTGGCTGGGCAGCGGCGCGGGCGTCGCTGGTGAGTTGCAGCGACGTCGAACGACGCACCAGCGAATCAAGCTGGTAAATCGATGCGACACACGGTGGGGCACTGGCCGGACGCTGATCGGCAGCGGCGGCTCCCGCTCCGGTATCGGCGTTCGACAGGCGCGCGGCATCCACCAAGGAGCCAGCATTCACGCCAGGCAAAGCGGCAGACAACACCGCTTGCGACGAGTCGGCGTCAAAGCCTGTGATGCCCAACAGGCTGCCCAGAACACGAAGTACCTTCCAGCCCGGACGGGTTTCACCCAGAGGGCGTACAACGGCGTGGAAGCTTTGCAGGCGGCCTTCAGCGTTCACAAACGAACCCGAAGTTTCACTGAACGGCGCGATTGGCAACAGCACATCGCTGATGTCCAGATTGGATTTGAAAGGACTGAGCGTAACGACCATGCCAGCGGTATTCAAATTTCCAACCCCGGCCGCGCTGTCTTCCCCTGGCTCGGTATTGAGAAGGACCAGCGCTTTGAGCGATTGACCCAGCATCTCGCTGGCACTCAACCCGCCCGCCCCCGGGACAGCGCCGACCAGTTGCGCCCCCACGGTATTGGCGGCTTCTGTCAAGTAGCCGACGGAAGCCCCGGTTTGCTGGCCAATCCAGTTGGCCAAAGCCAATAGACTGGTTGCTTTTTCATGGTGTGCGGCGGCGTTGCCCAACAGAATGGCTTTGCGTTCGCCACCGATAAGGGATTTGGCGATGGCTTTGGCCTCGTTGCCAACGTCGGCGGCCACGGGCGCCTGGATGCCCTTTTCAGTTGCCACCGCCACCGCGATGCCAGCCAAAGCGCTCACCCAGACGCTGCTGTCAGCGACCAGCGTGTTTTTTCGCTGCATAGCCCAGTCTTGATCGCTGCCGATCAAGGCATTCACTTGGCCACCGTGACGCACAGCCTGGCGAATTCGCTGGGCGAACAGGGGATGGTCTTTGCGCAGGTTGGAGCCCACAACCAGAACACGCTGCAAAGTGCTCAACTCAGCGATGGGCAGGCCCAGCCAACGGGCAGCACCTGCAGGTGCTGCGTTTGTGAAATCGGCGTGACGCAAACGGCTGTCGATATTCTCGGAGCCCAAGCCGCGCACGAGTCTGCCGGCCAAGGTCAATTCTTCCAGCGTGCTGTGCGGACTGGCAAGCAAGCCAATCGCGGCAGCGCCATGGTCATTTTTCACCTGCTTCAACCCATTGGCCACATATTCCAGTGCGGTCTGCCAGTCCACGGTCTTCCACTCACCGCCCTGTTTGAGCATGGGCGTTGTCAGGCGATCAGCGCTATCGAGCGCCTCGTAAGAAAAGCGGTCGCGGTCGGCGATCCAGCACTCATTGACGGCTTCGTTTTCCAGAGGAACCACGCGCATCACTTTGTGGTTTTTCACCTGAACGATCAGGTTGGCACCAGTGGAGTCGTGTGGGCTGACCGACTTGCGACGCGAGAGCTCCCAGGTGCGGGCGCTGTAGCGGAAAGGCTTGCTCGTCAAGGCGCCAACAGGGCAGATGTCGATCATGTTGCCCGACAATTCGGAGTCCACCGTTTCACCGATGAAGGTTTCAATCTCCGCATGTTCACCGCGATGGGACATGCCAAGCTCCATGTCGCCGGCAACCTCTTGACCAAATCGCACACAGCGGGTGCAATGAATGCAGCGGCTCATCTCTTCCATTGAGATCAGCGGGCCGACGTCTTTGTGGAAAACGACGCGCTTTTCTTCTTCATAGCGCGATGCGCCACCGCCGTAACCCACGGCCAGATCCTGCAACTGGCATTCACCGCCCTGGTCACAGATCGGACAGTCCAGCGGGTGGTTGATCAGCAGAAACTCCATCACCGACTGTTGTGCCTTGATGGCTTTGTCGGATTTGGTGCGCACGATCATGCCCATGGTCACCGGCGTGGCACAGGCGGGCATGGGTTTGGGCGCCTTTTCCACATCCACCAGACACATGCGGCAGTTCGCCGCGATGGAGAGCTTCTTGTGATAGCAGAAATGCGGAATATAGGTTCCCGCCTTCTCGGCGGCATGCATGATCATGCTGCCCGGCGCAATTTCGACCTTCTGGCCGTCGAGTTCGATTTCAACCATATTCTGTTCCGTCATCAGGCTGAGGCCGAGGCGTCCGCTTTGATCATGGCCTCAAATTCGGGCCGGAAATGTTTGAGCATGGCCCGCACCGGCATGGCCGCTGCATCGCCCAGCGCGCAGATCGTGCGTCCCATGATGTTTTCCGCGACATTGTCGAGCAATGCCATGTCGGCAGGCTTACCGTTGCCACTGTGGATTTTGTCGACCAGGCGCCAGAGCCAGCCAGTGCCTTCGCGGCACGGCGTGCACTGACCGCAGGACTCGTGCATATAGAAATACGACAAGCGCTTGAGCGACTCGACCATACAGCGCGAATCGTCCAGTACGATCACCGCCCCCGAGCCAAGCATGGAGCCAGCCTTGGCAATGGAGTCGTAGTCCATGGTGCATTCCATGATGATCGAGGTTGGCAAAACCGGCGAAGACGACCCACCAGGAATCACCGCTTTAAGCGTGCGACCCGTCCGAACACCGCCAGCCAGTTCAAGCAGTTTGGCAAACGGTGTGCCCATCGGCACTTCATAGTTGCCAGGCAAATTCACGTCGCCACTGACCGAGAAAATCTTGGTGCCACCGTTGTTGGGCTTGCCGCATTCGAGATAGGCCTGACCGCCGTTGCGGATGATCCAGGGTACGGCAGCGAAAGTCTCGGTGTTGTTGATGGTGGTGGGTTTACCGTACAGGCCGAAACTGGCGGGGAACGGAGGCTTGAAACGCGGCTGGCCTTTTTTGCCTTCCAGCGATTCCAGCAACGCGGTTTCTTCGCCACAGATGTAGGCACCGAAGCCGTGATGGGCATGCAACTGGAAGGTGAAATCGCTGCCCAGGATGTTGTCGCCCAACAAGCCAGCGGCGCGGGCTTCTTCCAGCGCTTCTTCAAAGCGCTCGTACTCCCGAAAAATCTCACCATGGATGTAGTTGTAGCCCACGCTGATGCCCATGGCATATGCCGCGATCGCCATGCCTTCAATGACGGCATGGGGGTTGTACATCAGGATGTCACGGTCTTTGCAGGTGCCCGGCTCGCCCTCATCGGAATTGCACACGAGGTATTTTTGACCGGGAAACTGTCGCGGCATGAAGCTCCATTTCAAACCGCTGGGGAAACCCGCACCGCCGCGACCCCGCAACGACGACTCCTTCACGGTGGCAATCACCTGATCTTGGGTCATGCCGGCCACGCCCGTTTCCGGGTCGGGGCTGGAACCGTCTTTGCCCAGAATCTTGCGCAAGGCCTGGTAGCCACCACGGGCTTCGTAGTCTTTCAACGACCAGTTACCACCACTCAGACCGGCATAGATTTGCGGGTCGATATGGCGGTCATGGAAGCAGGTTTGCACGCCGGTGGCGCGAAACTGTGCGAGCACTTGATCTGCGTTCATGCTTTGCCTTCCGACGCTTTGAGTCCGTCGATCAACTGATCAAGTTTCTCGTTGCTCATGAAGCTGCACATGTGGCGGTCATTGACCAGCATCACAGGTGAATCAGCGCAAGCACCCAAGCATTCACTTTGCTGAAGCGTGAACAGCCCGTCGGCTGTGGTACCCCCCATGGGAACACCCAGCTTGCGCTCAAGGTGCTCCAGGGCATGACCACCATCGCGCAACAGACACGGCAAATTGGTGCAGACGTTGAGCTTGAACTTGCCTACCGGCTTCTGGTTGTACATGTTGTAGAAGGTGGTCACCTCATGCACAGCCATCACCGGCATGCCCAGGTAGTCGGCAATGGCCTTCTCACTGGCGTGACTCACAAAACCCTGCTCTTGCTGGACGATAGACAAGCAGGCCATCACGGCGGATTGCGCCTGGTCAGCTGGGTACTTGGCTACCTCGCGGGCAAATCGCGCGTACGTGGCTTCAGACAATACTGCGGCCAAAACGGGCCCGTTGGCGTTTGAGCTGACGGCGTTCATCGGTCAATCTCTCCAAAAACGATGTCCATGGTGCCGATGATGGCGACCGCATCGGCCAGCATGTGCCCCTTGGCCATCTCGTCCATGGTGGACAAATGTGCAAATCCGGGTGCGCGAATTTTCAAACGATAGGGCTTGTTGGCACCGTCGCTTACCAAATAGATGCCGAATTCACCTTTGGGGTGCTCCACGGCGGCATAGGCCTCACCTTCGGGCACGTGGAAGCCTTCGGTGAAGAGCTTGAAATGGTGGATCAACTCTTCCATGCTCGACTTCATGGATTCGCGAGAAGGCGGCGCCACCTTGTGGTTGTCGGTGATCACAGGACCCGGATTCACGCGCAGCCAGTCGACACATTGTTTGATGATGCGATTGGACTGCTTCATTTCCTCCATGCGCACCAGGTAGCGGTCGTAGGTGTCGCCGGTCTTGCCCACAGGTATGTCGAAATCGAGCCGGTCGTAGACCTCGTAAGGTTGCTTCTTGCGCAAATCCCAGGCGATGCCAGAGCCACGCAACATGGGCCCCGTCATACCCATGTTGAGGGCTCGTTCGGCCGTGACCACTCCGACACCAACTGTACGTTGCTTCCAGATGCGGTTCTCGGTCAGCAGCGTGTGGTATTCACCCAGATAGGTTGGGAAGCGCTGCGTGAAATCGTCGATGAAATCGAGCAATGACCCCTGGCGATTGGTGTTCATCACCTCCATCGCCTTGGCGTTGCGGATCTTGTTGGGCTGGTACTGCGGCATGCTGTCCGGCAGGTCGCGATACACGCCTCCGGGACGGAAGTAGGCCGCATGCATCCGTGCCCCCGACACCGCTTCGTACATGTCGAACAGGTCTTCGCGCTCTCGAAACGCGTAAATAAGAATGGTGGAACTGCCGCAATCATTGCCATGCGAACCCAGCCACATCAGGTGGTTCAACAGACGCGTGATTTCGCTGAACATCACACGGATGTACTGCGCACGGATGGGCACCTCGATGCCCAACAGTTTTTCGATGGCCAGGCAATAGGCGTGCTCGTTGCACATCATGGACACGTAGTCCAAACGGTCCATGTAAGGCAGCGACTGAATGAAAGTCTTGTGTTCGGCCAGCTTTTCGGTGGCACGGTGCAGCAAACCTATGTGGGGGTCGGCGCGCTGCACCACCTCGCCATCGAGCTCCAGCACCAAGCGCAAAACGCCGTGCGCCGCCGGGTGTTGCGGGCCCAGGTTCAGGGTGTAGTTTTTGATTTCTGCCATGTGATTGAGCCTCAGGCACGCGCCTTCAGTGCAGGCCCCCATAGTTGTCTTCACGAATGATGCGTGGCGTGACCTCGCGGGGCTCGATCGTCACCGGCTCATAAATGACGCGCTTGCGCTCGGCGTCGTATCTCATTTCCACATGACCAGACAGCGGAAAGTCTTTCCGGAAAGGGTGGCCAATGAATCCGTAGTCGGTAAGAATGCGCCGCAAATCGTTGTGACCCTCGAACACAATGCCGTACAGATCAAAAGCTTCGCGCTCATACCAGTTGGCGGAACTCCACAGCGATGAAATGGAGTCAAGCACAGGAAAGTCGTCTTCCGGACAAAACACACGCACCCGCAGGCGGTGGTTCAGACTCACGGAAAGCAGGTGCACCACTGCCGCAAATCGGGCACCCTCCCAGCGACCATCTCCGTATTCCAGGTAGTCAATACCGCACAAATCAATCATCTGCTCAAACTGAGCTTCGGGCGCATCGCGCAACGCTTGCATGACCGCAAGGTAGTCGGGAGCCGCGACCACCAGCGTGAGCTCATCTCGCACGATGTCCAGCGAACGCACTTTTTCACCCAGCAGCCCGCGAAGGGCCGCCTGAAGCGTCTGCAAATCTGGCGTGTATGAAGTGGCGTTATCGGTCATGGGCCGTCATCTTTCCTGGAACTGGCAATACCCGCCTTCAGGCTCGGGCGATGGTGTTGGTGCGGCGAATCTTTTGCTGCAGCTGAATGATCCCGTAGATCAGCGCTTCAGCAGTGGGCGGACAACCCGGCACGTAAACATCCACAGGAACAATGCGATCGCAACCCCGCACCACAGAGTAGCTGTAATGGTAGTAGCCGCCGCCATTGGCACATGAGCCCATGGAAAGCACCCAGCGAGGCTCGGCCATCTGGTCATAAACCTTGCGCAGGGCAGGCGCCATCTTGTTGCACAAGGTTCCAGCAACGATCATCAGATCGGACTGGCGCGGACTGGCGCGAAACACTTCAGCACCAAAGCGGCCGATGTCGTACCTTGCGGCTGCCGCATGCATCATTTCGACGGCACAACAAGCCAACCCAAAGGTCATCGGCCAGAGTGAACCGGTCTTGGCCCAATTGACCACCGAGTCGTAGCTCGTGGTCATGAAACCTTCTTTGAAAACGCCTTCAATCATGTGTGCTCCAACGCGCCAGGGGGCGCTTCATTCCCAATCAAGGGCGCCAATTTTCCACGCGTAGATGAAACCCACCAGCAGATCAACCAGAAAGACAACACCTGTAATGAACCCGGCAGAGCCGACGTCGGTCAACGCCACAGCCCAAGGGATCAGGAACGCAATTTCCAGGTCAAAAAGGATGAAGAGAATGGCCACCAGGTAGTAGCGCACGTCAAACTTCATCCGAGCGTCTTCGAAAGCCTCGAAGCCGCATTCATAGGGTGAGTTCTTTTCCGGATCCGGACGATTGGGGCCAAGCACATAGCCCAACACCTGAGGAATGACCCCGACAGCAAGACCAACCACAATAAACAGAAGTACGGGAAGGTATTGCTCGAGACTCATTTTTGGTGCTTCCGTTGGCATGGCCAAGGTGCCATGATTGCCAAAGTTTGGTGCCGACGGCGAGACTCGAACTCGCACAGCTTTCGCCACTACCCCCTCAAGATAGCGTGTCTACCAATTTCACCACGTCGGCTGGGTCTGATTTGTCGGGCTCACGAGGGATGGTGTGCGCCTTCTCGACAACCATTAGAGTCTACCCTGAATCCATGTCACTTTTAGGGACAACCCTGCTTTTTCGTACCGAAAAAGCGCTGAAATACGACCCTAATTCACTTCAACCAAGCGGTCAACTGAAGGCCATGCGGCCTTCGGCTGAAGGCGCAGATTACTTTGCAGGAATCTGGGCTTCTCCCGTTGCAGGCAACGGCGCAGGTACTTCAGCGGCAGATGGGGCTGCGGCGTCGGTACCCATGGGAATCTGCTGCGTCGAAGGCTGCTCAGACGCCGTCGGCACACTGGTGTTTTCCAGCACGCTGCCGGTTGAGGGCACGGTCCGGAGGTTGCCAAAATAGGCCAGTCCCAGGGTCGATGCCAGAAACACGGCGGCCAGGACCGCGGTGGTGCGAGACAGAAAATTGGCACTGCCCGAGGCACCAAAAAGACTGGCTGAACCACCACCGCCACCGCCAAAAGCTGCACCGGCATCAGCGCCCTTGCCGTGCTGCATCAGGATGAGCCCGACCATAAAGATCGCGGAAAGGATCTGGACCGCTTGAAGAATGTTCAACAAAACTTGCATATAAAACTCCGGGAAACGGGGGGTGCAGGACTCAGGGTTGAGCCGATGCGACGATCTGAAGAAAGTCGGCAGCCTTGAGCGACGCGCCGCCAATCAAGCCACCATCAATATCGGGTTGTGCCAGCAGACTGGCAGCATTGGCAGCATTCATGCTGCCGCCATACAGAATTTTGACCCGCTCAGGGTGCTGGGTGGCCGCCGCGATTTGCTTGCGCAACACGGCATGCACGGCCTGAGCCATCTCTGGGGTCGCGGTTTTGCCGGTACCGATCGCCCACACGGGCTCGTACGCCACCACGATTTCGCTGGTGCAATGGGTGACCGCATGGATCACGGCTGCGAGCTGGCGCTTGACCACGGCCTCGGTTTGACCGGACTCCCGCTCGGTCAGCGTTTCGCCCACGCACACGATGGGCGTGACACCAGCGGCCAGGGCGCGCTGCGCTTTGGCGGCCACGGTGGCGTCGGTTTCCGCGTGGTACTGGCGGCGCTCGGAGTGGCCCACGATGGCGTAACGGCAGGCAAAGTCTTTCAACATCATCGCGCTGATTTCGCCCGTGAAAGCACCCGACTCCTGGGCCGACACATCCTGCGAGCCCCAGGCGATGGGGCTGCCTGCCAGCAAGGCCTGCAACTGCGCCAAATAGGGCGAAGGTGCACACAAGACCATCTCGGCCATGGGCTCAACGCCTTGCAAACCGTCCAGCATGGCCTGCACCAGTGTCTGGTTGGCAGCCAGCGAACCATTCATCTTCCAGTTGCCTGCAATCAGTTTTTTCATGGATATCTCCTGGACGCTCAGGCCCAAGTGAGCACGATCTTGCCGATGTGCTGGTTGGACTCCATCAGCACATGGGCCTCTGCCGCGCGCGCTGCTTCGAATACGCTGTGAATGACCGGCTTCACCTTGCCTTCAGCCAGCAAGGGCCAGACGCGCTCACGCAAGCTGTGCGCGATCGCGGATTTGAAAGCCAGCGGCCGGGGACGCAAGGTCGAACCGGTGATCACGAGGCGGCGGCGCAACACCAGACCCGCATTGAACTCCGACTTGATGCCACCCTGAACCGCAATGATCACGATGCGGCCATCTTCGGCCATGCATTCGACTTCGCGGGCCACATAGCCGCCCGCCACCATGTCCAGCACGACATCGACGCCGCGCCCTTCGGTGAGCTTCATGGCCTCGGCCACGAAGTCCTGTGTCTTGTAATTGATCGCATGATCGGCACCGAGCTGCAAGCAGGCGGCGCACTTCTCATCGCTACCCGCGGTTGTTATGACCGTCGCGCCCAGGGCTTTCGCCAACTGGATCGCCGTCACACCGATGCCGCTCGTACCGCCCTGGATCAACAGCGTTTCACCGGCCTGCAAGCGGGCGCGGTCAAACACATTGCTCCAGACGGTGAAAAAGGTTTCGGGCAACGAGGCCGCAGCCACATCGTCCAAGCCATCGGGCACCGGCAGGCATTGGCCAACGGGCACAGTGCAATACTGAGCGTAACCGCCACCAGCGACCAGCGCACAAACGCGGTCGCCCAGTTGCAAGCCGGCCTGAGCCATGGCATCGGCGTCACCCGCCTCGATGACACCGGCCACCTCCAGACCCGGCAGGTCGGAGGCCCCCGGCGGCGGCGGGTAAGCGCCGCTGCGTTGCAGCACATCGGGCCGGTTGACGCCCGAGGCCGCCACGCGAATCAGCACCTCACCCGCAGCTGCGACGGGTTTCGGCCGCTCACACAGCTTCAACACATCCGGCGCGCCAAAGGCACTGATCTCAATCGCTTGCATGGTCGTTTGCATCTCGGGCAACCTGGGGTCAGTCTTGGGGCTGCTGAGGCGCTTGCTCGGCGCTGTTGCGGTCGATCAAAGCCTTCATGGACAGCTTGACGCGGCCTTTTTCATCCGTCTCCAAGACCTTGACCTTGATGATCTGGCCTTCGGTCAGGTAGTCGGTAACCTTCTCGACGCGCTCGTGGGCGATCTGGCTGATGTGCAGCAGACCGTCTTTGCCAGGCAAGAGGTTGACCAATGCGCCGAAGTCCAGGATCTTGGTGATCGGGCCTTCGTAGACCTTGCCGATTTCGACTTCGGCGGTGATCTGCTCGATGCGGCGCTTGGCTTCTTCGGCCTTGCTGGCTTCGGTCGCGGCGATGGTGATCGTGCCGTCTTCGTCGATGTTGATCTGGCAGCCAGTCTCTTCGGTCAGCGCACGGATCACGGAACCGCCCTTGCCGATCACATCACGGATCTTCTCGGGGTTGATCTTCATCGTGAACAGCTTGGGCGCGAAGTTCGACACTTCGGTCTTGGCTTCGCCCATGGCTTCCTGCATCTTGCCCAGAATGTGCATGCGGGCTTCTTTGGCCTGGGCCAGTGCAACCTGCATGATCTCTTTGGTGATGCCCTGGATCTTGATGTCCATCTGCAGTGCGGAGATACCGTTGGTGGTACCGGCGACTTTGAAGTCCATATCGCCGAGGTGATCTTCGTCACCCAGGATGTCGGTCAACACGGCAAATCGGTTGCCATCCTTGATCAGGCCCATGGCGATACCGGCCACGTGGGCTTTCATCGGCACACCGGCGTCCATCAAAGCCAGGCAGCCACCGCAAACGGAAGCCATCGAAGACGAACCGTTGGATTCGGTGATTTCCGACACCACGCGCATGGTGTAAGGGAAATCTTCCTTGCTGGGCAGTGCTGCGATCAGTGCACGCTTGGCCAGACGGCCGTGACCGATTTCGCGGCGCTTGGGCGTACCAAAGCGGCCAGCTTCGCCGGTGGCGAAGGGAGGCATGTTGTAGTGCAGCATGAAGCGGTCTTCGAACTCGCCGGCCAGCGCGTCGATGCGCTGTGCATCGCGGTCGGTACCGAGCGTGGCCACCACCAGCGCCTGGGTTTCACCGCGGGTGAACAGGCTGGAGCCGTGGGTGCGCGGCAAGACGCTGTTGCGAATTTCAATGGCGCGCACGGTGCGCGTGTCGCGGCCGTCGATGCGGGGCTCACCGGCCAGAATCTGCCCGCGAACAATCTTGGCTTCGATTTCAAACAACAGGGCTTCAACGGCCACGCTGTCGAACGCGTCGCCTTCGGCTTTCAAGGCGGCCATGACTTCGGCGTAAGCCGAACGGCAAGCTTGCGTGCGCGCTTGTTTGTTGCGGATCTGGTAAGCGGCTTCCAGCTTGGCTTTGGCCAGGCCGTCGAGCTTGGCGATCAGCGGCTCGTCCTTGGCAGGAGGCTGCCAGTCCCAGGCGGGTTTGCCCGCGTCGCGCACGAGTTCGTTGATCGCAGCGATGGCGATGTTGCCTTGCTCGTGACCGAACACCACGGCGCCGAGCATGATTTCTTCGCTCAACTGCTGGGCTTCGGATTCCACCATCAACACGGCGGCTTCGGTACCGGCCACCACCAGGTCGAGCTGGCTGTCTTTGAGCTGGGTCTGGCCAGGGTTCAACACGTATTCGCCATTCACATAGCCCACGCGCGCAGCGCCGATGGGGCCGTTGAACGGGATGCCGCTGATGGACAGGGCTGCGGAGGTGGCGATCAGGGCGGCAATGTCGGCCTGCACTTCAGGGTTCAAGCTCACCACGTGCACGATCACCTGAACTTCGTTGTAGAAGCCTTCAGGAAACAGCGGGCGGATCGGGCGGTCGATCAGGCGGCAGGTCAGCGTTTCGAGTTCGCTGGGGCGGCCTTCGCGCTTGAAGAAGCTGCCGGGGATTTTGCCGGCGGCGTAGGTCTTTTCCGTGTAGTCCACGGTCAGGGGGAAAAAGTCTTGACCGGCCTTGGCTTCGGTCTTGGCGACCACGGTGGCCAGCACCACGGTGTCATCGATGTTCACCAGCACAGCGCCGGAGGCTTGACGGGCGATTTCGCCGGTTTCCATCGTGACCGTGTGCGGGCCCCATTGGAAGGTTTTGGTGACTTTATTGAACATGCTCATGGTTTGCTCCTTGGCGCCACCCACACAAATGGGGTGACATGGCGTGCAGACGATCTGCACAAAACCCGGAGTTCACAACCCAGAACACGATGCCATTCCAACGGTGCTGGGCGTTTTGACCAACGCCCAACACCGTTGGAATGACACAGCTTCGCTCTGTTGTCGCTACTCCGGAATCAAAAAACCAGAATCTACAAACAAAAAACGCCCGAGCCAGCGAACCAACTCAGGCGAATTTCGTATCAGACCTTGGTCAAAATTACTTGCGCAGACCCAGTTTCTGGATCAAGGCGAGGTAACGCTGGGCATCTTTGGACTTCAGGTAGTCCAACAGCTTGCGGCGGCGGCTCACCATGCGCAACAGACCACGGCGACCATGGTGGTCTTTGGCGTGGGTCTTGAAGTGGGGGGTCAATTCGTTGATGCGTGCGGTCAGGATACCGACCTGCACTTCTGGGCTACCGGTGTCTTTGGGGGCACGGGCATTGTCCGCAACAACTGCGGCCTTGACGTCTTTGGCGATCATGAAAATTTCCTTTAATAACAAGCGTCTCGCCGCAGCTTGCCAGCGCTTCAGCGGTCACAAAAACCACCGATTCTGGCCGCCGCAACGGGCGTGGACTGCCATCCATTCAGGACGACAGCCTTAAATTATAGCCCAGCCACCTCAACCATGCGGCTGCAACCAGCCCCGCAAGCGCTCCACGCCCTGCACCAGCCGTCCAGAATCGCGACTGGCAAAACACCAGCGCAACCACCCTGCAGCCTCTGGCCCAAACGCGCTTCCGGGAGCCAACCCCAAGCCGGCTTCGCGAACGAGCCGTTTGGCGGTCGCCAAGCTGTCGTCTTGGTCAACCAGACGGAAAAAAGCATACATGCCACCCATGGGTTCCGCCAGGGTCACGCCAGGTGTGGCCTTCAGCAATGGAACCAGCGTGTCACGACACGCCTTGAGATGCGCCACCAGCGCGGGTGTCACCTCATCGCCGCGCTGAAGAGCCGTGAGCGCTGCCCGTTGAATGAACACCGGTGCACATGAGGTATTGAACTCCACCAGCTTGCCCATGGCTCGGGTCAGGGACGCGGGCATCACCAGCCAGCCCAGACGCCAGCCCGTCATGAGAAAGCTCTTGGAGAAGCTGTGGGCCACGATCAGGCGGTCATCGGGTTCTGCAACATCCAGAAAGCTGGGCGCTGCAGCGTTGGACGTGTCGCTCGCGTAGTACAGGCGTTCGTAGACCTCATCGGCCAGGATCCAGGTACCCGTGCGGCGGCAGTGCGCCAGTATGGTGGCCTGTTGCTCGCGGTTCAAGGTCCACCCTGTGGGGTTGTTGGGCGCGTTGAGCAGCAGAAGTTTGGTGGCGGGCGTGATCGCCGCCAGCAGGGCATCCATGTCCAAAACCCATGCACCCGCCCTCTCCCCCTCTGAAAGCACCTTGAGCGGCACACACACCACGCTGGCGCCCATGATGCGCGGCTGTGCCAACAGATTCGGCCAAACAGGCGTCACAGCGACAACTTCATCTCCTGCGTCCAGCAAAGCCTGGGAGGCCAGCATCAGACCATTCACACCACCCGATGTCACCGCCAGGCGGGGAGTCCAATGATCGGCACCACGCCCAGGATGAAGGCCATCCGTATAAGCCGCAATGCCTTCACGCAACTCGATCAGTCCCAGGTTGTGGGCATAGAAAGTCTCGCCAGCCTTGAGGGAGGCAATGGCTGCTTCACTGACAAACGCAGGCGTGACCTCATCGCTTTCACCAAACCAGAACTTGAGCACGCCCTCGCGGCCCAGGCCTTCGTTGGCCACTTCACGGATACGTGACTCTTCCAGGTGGGCAACAACGTGACGCATCGGGTTCTCCCTGTTTTCTCGTGTGCAAGTACCGGAGCGAACTTCAGGCTTCTCCGCTCAGGGGCGCGTCATGCTGCAACGGTGCGGCAATTCTGCTTGCTTTGCGGTTAGCTGGCGAACGACACGGAAGCCATAACCCGATCCTTCCACATCAAACCGGGTACCGGGTGCCCCTTGGCGATCCATCGTTGCCACTGCCAGCGGCTGCTGGAATTGATGGTCGCCAGCGCGCATGCGCGCGGTTTGACCCGCCAGCGTCACTTCGGCTTTTTCCAGCTCGGTAGCGATGCGTACCGCATCCATCGAACCTGCACGCTCTATCGCCTGTGCCAGCGCTTCAATCATGAGCTGCATACGCATGTGAACATAGTCATCTTCCGGCTTGGGAAAGCGCTGGCGGAACGACTGGTAAAAGGCCTCCGACGCGGCCGTGGGCGTATTGGGGAACCAGTCGGCCACGGCAATGACTTTGCCAACACCGGCGTCGCCCATGGCAGACGGGGCCCCCAGGGCATTGCCGTAGAAGGTGTAGAACGATCCCTCGAACCCTGCTTCACGCGCCGCCTTGACCAGCAAGGTGAGGTCGTTACCCCAGTTGCCAGTGAGCACGGCCTGCGCACCACTGGCCACTATTTTGGCAGCGTATGGAGCGAAATCTTTGACCCGGGCCACCGGGTGAAGCTCCTCGCCCACGATGGTCACATCGGGTCGGGTAGTGCCCAGTTGCCGCTTCGCCTCGCGCAACACGCCTTGACCAAAGCTGTAGTCCTGCCCGATCAGGTAGATGCGCTTGAGCGCGGCATCTTCCTTCAACACGCTCATGAGGGCCGTCATTCGCATGTCGGCATGGGCGTCAAAGCGAAAGTGCCAGAAGCTGCACTTTTCATTGGTCAGCGAAGGGTCAACCGCTGAGTAGTTCAGAAACACCACGCTGTGCGTGGGGTCGCGCTGGTTGAGTTTTTCAATGCCATCGATCAAACCCGCAGCAGCAGACGAAGAGTTGCCCTGCGTGATCACACGGATACCTTGGTCCACCGCAGAACGCAGGCCTGCCAGCGCCTCTTCGGTTTGGCCCTTGCTGTCAAACCGTTCAATCACCATTGGCCGATTGCCCCCGGGCAGCTTCACCCCCCCACGGGCATTGACGCGCTCGGCGGCCCAAACCAGGTTGCGGTAAACAGCTTCTCCGGTGTTGGCAAACGGACCAGAAAGCCCTTCGATCATGCCGATGCGAACGGGTTCGATGGCTGGGCTGGCCGCCTGGGCCTGCCCCATGTGAATCAAGCCTGTGGCGCACAGCAGGCCAGAGAGAAGGCGGCGGCGGATGGAATACTGAATCATGCGGTGGACGTGTCTTTTAGGGGCTGAAGAGGACGCGGGCGTACCCGCGTCGAACCGTCACATAAGCGACAAAAGTACGGTACTGTAATTCATAATTATCGCAAACGGCTTATATAGCGATCCTCTACCCGGCACCAGCGTTTCCTCAATGTGCTCAGGCAGCGATACACACGGACGCAAGCGGCCAGCGTGGTGATACGTCAAACCGGTAACCCGGCTCTGACAGCGTGGTTGGCATCAACCCAGCCTGGTACCGCAACCCCGCAGCCAGTGCGATCATCGCGCCGTTGTCGGTGCACAAATGCAGCTCGGGATAATGCACTCTCAAACTTCTGCGCTCACACTCGGCGTTGAGCTGCTCCCTCAGCAGGGCGTTTGCCCCCACACCCCCGGCAACCACCAGGCGTGTGAGCCCGGTTGAAGCAATCGCAGCCATGGATTTTTTGACTAGCACGTCGACGATGGCCGCCTGCGCGCTTGCCGCCACATCGGCTTTCTGGGCCAAACCCAATGCAGCGGCCAATTGGGGCGTGGCAGGTCCTTCAGGTCTCTCGTTGGCCAGGCGTTTGACCTGGGTGAGTACAGCGGTCTTAAGACCGGCGAAAGAAAAATCCAGGTCACCGCTGTGCAACAACGGCCGCGGAAATTTGAACGCGGTGGGGCTGCCCTGCTGAGCCAGTCTGGACAACGCAGGTCCGCCCGGATACCCCAGCCCCAACAACTTGGCCGACTTGTCAAAAGCTTCACCGGCCGCGTCGTCAATGGTTTCACCCAGCATTTGGTAGCGCCCGACCCCGTCCACGCGCATCAACTGGGTATGGCCGCCCGACACCAGCAATGCCACAAAGGGAAATTCCGGCGGGTCGGCACTCAGAAACGGCGACAACAAATGGCCTTCCAGATGGTGCACGCCCATGGCGGGTTTGCCCAGCGCCATCGCCATGGCACAGGCCACACCAGAACCCACCAACAAGGCGCCGGCCAAGCCGGGACCACGCGTATAGGCAATCGCGTCGACTGCGCTCAGAGGCAAGCCCGCCTGTTGCATCACCGAATCGGTCAGAGGCAGGACGCGCCGAATGTGATCGCGGCTGGCGAGCTCCGGCACCACGCCGCCATAGGCCTGGTGCATTTCAATCTGGCTGTGCAGTGCATGGCCCAGCAGGCGCGGCGTGGCTGAGCCACTGGCGTCGACAAGAGCCACGCCGGTTTCGTCACACGACGATTCAAATCCGAGAATCAACATGGAGTGGAGTTTAAGTGGTCACCCCTTGCACCCCTGCCTCGAAAGCGCCCCCTTCAAGCGGACCCTTGCATCGAAGGTGCAAAAGGCCCGATTGCTCTGCCTCTCGGGCACCACCCACAGGCACGGTCAGGCCACTGCGAAGCAGTGAGATCAACTCAAGGGAAAGCGGTTGAGGCGCTGTGGATCAGGGATACGGATCTCGCGCTTATCAACCTCGATCAGGCCCTTGGCCTCGAGTTCATGCAAAACGCGGGAAAAATACTCAGGCGTCATCGACAGGCGCGATGCAATGGCGGCCTTGCTCACAGGCAAGACCACCCGTTGAACGGTATCGGCCTGATCGCCGACCTCGGGCAGGTCCCGCACCAGATAGCCCACCACCCGCTCCACCCCGCTGTGCAGCGAATAGGCTTGCACGTCGTTGATCAAGCCATGCAAACGGCGTGACAAACCCGCAAGCATGCGCATGCAAAAACGGGTATCGCCCTCGATCTCCCGCAGCAAGCTGGCTTTGGACACGCTGAGTAGCAGGGTTTCCGTCAACGCCTGCGCGTTGATGATGTAGGGCTTGTTGGTGAACATCAGCGCTTCGCCAAAACTGTTGCCTGGTCCTACGATTTCAATGATTTTTTCCTGGCCCGCAGGCGAAACGGCAAAAAGCTTGATTTGCCCCGAGACGGTCACATGGAACTCATTGCAGGGGTCTCCGATGTGAAACACGTCCTCACCCCTTGCAAAGGTTCGAAGCTTGGAGCCTTCGGCAAGGCGCGCCAATTCATCCTTGTCCATGTCATGGAACAAGGGCAACATGGAAAGGTAGCGGGGCAGATCAAACTGTGCAAGGTCCATGGGTGTAGAGGGTTGGGTGGGAGAGACGGCCCGTCCACCGCACAGCGGGAAGCGCCAGACCTCGACTGTACCCGCACCACCTCCAGGAAGACCCGATTAAGCCCCCGACTGGCGCATGAATCGCATGTAGACCGCCGCCAGCCGGCTTACCAGATCCTGCGGTCGATGCACCAGCGCATAGCCTTGCTGCCCGAACAGCATTGGCAGGTAGTCGTGGGCCGATTCGTCGATCGTGATGCAAAACGGAATCAGTCCTGCTGCCCTCGCCGCCTGTACTGCATGGCGCGTATCTTCGAGGCCATAGCGGCCTTCGTACACGTCAAGATCGTTGGGCTTGCCATCTGTCAAGATCAGCATCAGGCGCTGGCGCTCGGGGCGTGCAATCAAGCGCTCTGTCGCCAGGCGAACGGCCGCACCCATGCGGGTGTAGTAACCGGGTTTGATGGCGCCCACGCGGTCACGCGCGGCCACGTTCCATGGTTCGTTGAAACCCTTCAAGTGCTGAATCCGCACGTTGTGGCGCCGAACCGATGAAAACCCCAGCATCTCGAACGGATCGCCACTGGCGGCCAGTGCTTCGCCGAACACATACAGCGCATCGCGGATCACGTCGATGACGCGCGCAGTCTGGGTGGCGTAGGCATCGGTGGAGAGAGACAAATCGGCCAGCAACAGGGTGGCCAGACTGCGCTCCGTGCGCACCCGGCGCGTGAACACCGGCGGCGCTTCGCTGGTCGGGCTGCTGAGCGCATCCACACGGTGGCGCACCCAGGCATCCAGGTCAATGTCATCGCCTTCCGACTGCCCGCGCGCGCGACCAGTGCCTGCGCGCAAAATCTCCAGACGCCGGCGCACCCGCTTGGCAGTCGCTTTCAGCGCAGCAGGCGGCTGGTACGCCTCGGAGGGCCTGGCCAGGAAGGTTTGCAAGGCGCAGTGATCGGGCAACAAGGCGTTGCGGCGGAAATCCCACTCAGGGAAGCGCTGCCCTGGGCCTAGCGGCCGGTCGTCGGCTGCGGCACTGGGCAAGTCCAGATCAAACTTCACGCGCGAAGCGGCCGATTGCCCATCGGGCGCAATCGCCAACATATCCATGTCGTTGGCCACGTTGCTGGCGTTTTCATCCGGGTCGTCGTCGGTGGCGCGGTTGACCTTGATGAACTCGCCCCACGACAAAACCGACTCGGCGCGGAAAAACATCATCAACGGCGCTTTGTCGCGGTCGTCGCTCACGGCCTGGGCCTTGCGACGGCGTGCATCGCTGACCGACGGTTTGCGCGTTGCACCTTCTGCCTTCTCAGGATCCCCGCGCGACGGCGCCGCAGCAGGGCCCGCGCCCACATCCAGCCACAGCCAGACGGGCGCCACATCGCCGGGCAAAAGGCCTGAGCCGGCTGCGACCGGTTCGCCAGCCAAAGCCAGCTGCACCAACACTTCCGCCTGCGCGGCTCGCCCTTTAAGGCGGCTGGCGTCCGGGCGCAGCGCTTGTTGTGCTGCGCGCAATGCCGCATACCGTTGGCCGAGACCGGGAAAACGTTGCTGCGCAGCGGCCGTGGCCCGCACGTTGTCCATCACCCAGTCACCCGTGGGCTCGATCACGGCAGCCATGGCCGCCAGCCACAGGTAGAGCGCGCGGTTCAACGCGTGGTCATCGAACACGGCCACGGTCGACGGCAGCGACAAAGCCTCAGGCTCCATCCGCCCGGTAGACGCATGGGTGCCGCTTCCGGCGATGCGCTGCAACCAGTCGCGCGGACCGCCCGCCCGAACATCGGTGGCCGGCGCCACGCGCACGGCATGCGCCCCGCCGCCCGCCCGGAACAGCATGCCGATGGTGCGCTGCACGTCGGGCAGATGCACCGCCGCATGGGCATGTTGCTTGCTGGCCGCCTTCTGAATGAAACGGTGCCACTGGGCCCCCACCCACTCTTCCATCAGAGTCTCACTTTCGCCGTATCGCTGGCTTCAGCGGCCATCTCGGCTTTGCGTTGCCTGAGTGTTTCGCGCACGGCATCGGCGCCCACCTTCCACTCCAGCAAAGGTTCGCGCGTCTTGGCGGATTGCGTCTCGTCACAGGAATCCAGACATTGCCCGCACTGCACGCACGAAAACATCATACGTTTGATGTTGCGCGGATGCAGCCGCATCGGGCAGCCGTTGTCGCAGGCGCTGCCGCCAGGGTAGACCGCTGTGCTGCAAGTGCGGCAATCGCGCGCGTGGTCACGGTCAAACGACACCACCATTCCCTTGGGATTGGCCATCCAGGCCAGGCTTTGAAACAAGCCCACGGCGCAGCCGAATCGACAGAACAGGTGGCGTGCAAAAGCGAACTCCAGCGTGAACACCGCGGTACCGATGACCAGAAATCGGGCCTGGTTCGGAGTCAGCGTGCCGCCAATCAGGTTGCCCCAGATGGCGGCCGGTGGCAGCAAGTAGGTGAGCAGGGTGATCGCCCAGAGAAAACCAAAACCCAGACACAGTGCACCAAATACCGGCCACCAGCGCGCGGTAGGCTCGACATTGGCCCGGTGGGTGCGGTGTTTGTCCCAAAAGCTCAATTTGCCACTGGCGCGGTGCAAGGCATTGTTCAGCGTTTCGACCAAGGTGAAATGCGGGCACAGCCAGCCGCAATACAGGCGGCCGTAGCGGTAGGCGACGCCGAGAAACGCCACGACCAGCAAAATCACCGGCAGAAAAGCCCGCAAAAAGATCTGTATGGCAGCCTGGTTGGCCGTGATCTCGCCAGCCTTGAAGGCGTCGATGCCCAATGACCAGCGCTGCCCGAAGACCCAGAGCTGGGCTTCGTTGAGATCGAAGCGCAGCAGATCCAGCGCTGGAGCCAACAGGAACAGGGCGAAAAAGCCCAGTTGAAAGAAAAGGCGGCGGCGTTGCATGGTGAAGTGACTGAGGAGTTGGCAGCGCCGCCGCTGCAAAAAGAAAGAGTTAACCCACCACCGCTGAAACCACTTCGTCCAGTGCGGCGGCCGTTTCGGCGTCATCGGTCAAGGCGTCCACGATAGCCGCGCGGCAAGCCACTGGCAGCGGCAGCCCGCTGGCCACCAAACGTGCTGCCATCACCAGCAAGCGCGTGCTGGCGGTTTCTTCCAGATCGTGATCGGTCAAGCGGCGCAATGCGGTCGCGAGTTGCACGAGCCGCGAGGCCAGCGCTGCGTCGACGCCGGCTTCCCGTTCGATGATGGCCTGCTCCACGGCGGGATCGGGGTAGCCAAAGGTCAAAGCGATGAAGCGCTGACGTGTGCTGGGCTTGAGGCTTTTCAGCAAATTCTGATAACCCGGGTTGTAGCTGATGACCAGCATGAAGCCGGGAGGCGCCACCAACTGCTCGCCGGTGCGCTCGATGGGCAACACCCGCCGATCATCTGCCAGCGGATGCAACACCACCGTGGTGTCTTTGCGGGCCTCGACGACTTCATCGAGGTAACAAATGGCGCCAGTGCGCACCGCGCGGGCCAATGGTCCGTCGGCCCAGACCGTGCCGTTGTCTCCGATCAGGTGGCGCCCAACCAGATCGGCGGCGCTCAGATCGTCGTGGCAGCTCACCGTGATCAGCGGGCGACCCAGCCTGGCGGCCATGTGTTCGACAAAACGCGTCTTGCCACAGCCGGTTGGCCCTTTGATCAACACCGGCAGGCGCTGGCGAAACGCATGCTCAAAGAGCGTGCTTTCTCCGGCCTGCTCGGCGTAGAAGGGGATGTCCGCCTGGGCCAAAAGGCGTTGTTCGCTCTGATCCATGGCGTTCATCTCCTGCTTCAGCTTCTGGCCCGCTGGGCAGGCTGGCCGCGCAACATGCCGCCTCCACCGCTGCGAACAGGCGTTGCCACATTGTCTTTCAGCACATGCTCACCGCCAATGAAGAAACTGGCGAAGTACATGAACTGGCCGATCAGGAAAACCACGCCACCCACGATACGCACCCAGTAAAAGTACGCCAGTTGGTCCTGTGTGGCCATGAAGCCCATAGCCGTGCCATCGGTGGGCATGCGCTGCAACCAGACTTGCAAAATGCCGGCGCCGGTCAAGGCCAGGACCATGACGGCCATGCCAATGGTCATCACCCAGAAGCTCCACATTTCATAGGACTGGGCCCGAGGGCTGTTGGCGATGCGCCCGCGCAGCGTGGGCATGGCGTAGCTGATCAACGTGATCACCACCAAGACATACGCGCCGTAGAACGCGAGGTGGCCGTGGGCTGCGGTCAGTTGCGAACCATGGGTGTAGTAGTTGACCGCGCTCAGAGTGTGCAAGAAGCCCCACAGGCCTGCGCCCAGGAAACCCATCACGGCACAGCCCACCGCCCACAGGACAGCGGCCTGATTGGGGTGCTCGCGGCGGCGGCGTTGCACCATATTGAAGGCAAAGACCGTCATCATGAAGAACGGCAGGGGCTCCAGCGCACTGAAGATGCTGCCAATCCACAGCCAGTAGCCGGGCAAGCCAATGAAGAAGAAGTGGTGGCCTGTGCCCAGGATGCCGCTCATCAGGGCAAAAGCAATGATCACGTAGAGCCATTTGTCGATCACTTCACGGTCCACGCCGGTGGTCTTGATCAACACATAGGCCAGCAAGGCGCCCAGGATCAGCTCCCATGTGCCCTCCACCCAGAGGTGAACCACGAACCACCAGTACATCTTGTCGCGCACCAGGTTGTGCGGGTTGACGAAGCTGAACAGGAACATCAGCGCCAGGCCCCAGAGGCCAATGAGCAGCACCATGGAGATCGCCGTCTTGCGCCCTTTGAGCACGGTCATGCTGATGTTGAACAGAAAGCCCAGCATCACGATCACGATACCGACCTTGGTCGGCAACGGCTGCTCCAGGAACTCGCGCCCCATGGTTTGCAGCATGTCGTTGCCCGTGAGTTCGGCCAGCTTGGCGTAAGGCACGGTGAGGTAGCCCACGATGGTCAGTCCACCGGCGACCAGGAAGACCCAGAACAGCAGGTTGGCCAGCTTGGTGGAGAAGAGCTCGGTTTCCGACTCTTCCGGCACCATGTAATAGGCGGCGCCCTGGAAGCCAAAGAGCAGCCAGACGATGAGCAGGTTGGTGTGGACCATGCGGGCCACGTTGAAAGGGATGTAAGGGAAGAAAAGGTCCCCGATCACGTACTGCAGGCCGAGCGTGATGCCAAATATGATCTGCGCGGCAAACAACACCATCGCGGCGATGAAGTAGTTCTTGGCGACCGATTGGCTCTGGTATTTGAGTGTTTTGATGGTCATGTTTGTTCTCCGATCAGCCTTCGATGTTCGGTGGCCAGTTTTCGGTGTTGATCTCGCCCGTCCACTTCAGGAACTCGACCACGTTGTCCAGCTGCTCATCGGTCAGGTTGAACTGGGGCATTTGCCGGCGGTGCGGCGCGCCCGTGGGCATGGCTTTCATCCATGCCTTGATGAACTCGCCGCCGCGGCGCTTGTAGACATTGCCCAGTTCGGGGGCGAAATAAGCACCCTCGCCAAGCAGCGTGTGGCAGCCGATGCAGTTGCGGGTCTCCCAGACCTTCTTTCCCGCGATCACGGCTGGCGTGATGTTCTGCGCATTGGAACGCTCGGGAATGCGGCGCTCACTGTCAAAAATGATGGCTGCGAACAGCAGTATGAAAAACATACTGCCCCCATAAAACATGTTGCGGGCCATTTGTTTGGTAAACCCGCTTTGCGATTGGCTCATGAAAGCCCTCCATCTCTAGTTGATGGCGGTATCCTCCTGTTTTGGTCGGGAATAGTCCTTGACCTGTGTCAAGGAATGCGTCCGAGTCGCATTTACCTGCTGGCCAGCCAACTCACCAAGCCAATCGAGCCGATCACCAGCACCAGCCAGCCCAGCACCAGGCGGCGCCATACCGCAGGCGCATGGCGCAGCTCCATGAATTCGTTGGCAATCAGGTAACCCTTGAGCCCGGCCAGCGCCAGCACCGATCCCACCACGGCGGGTGAGATCGCTTCATGACCACCTTCCCCCAGCCACCAGGTGCAAGCCGTGGCCGCCGCGAGCGCCAGTGCGATGCCATCGTTGCGGTGCAAAAAACTCATGGTGTTCCGGTTTTTTTCATGGTGTCAGCGGATGACGTAGACCAGGGCAAACAGCACCATCCACAACAAGTCGACCATGTGCCAGAACACCGCGCCCGATTCGGGCGCGTTCAGGTGCTGCGGTCCATAAGCGCCCTGCCGTGCGTGCCACCCGAGCACACCAAACACCACTGCACCCACCAGCACATGCAAGAAGTGGAACCCCGTGAGCAGCGTGTAGAGCATGGTGAAACTGTCGTCAGCCCAGTCAAACCCCGATGCAATTTTTCCGGCGAACTCATGGCTCTTGACAACCAGAAAGCCGACAGCACCCCCCAGCGCACCCAGCAACCACCACCCACCTGCCGCAGACAAGCCAGCACGAAGGGCCATCACGGCGCGCGCAGCACACCAGCTCGCACCGACCAGAAGCAGCGTATTGAGCGCCCCCGTGGAAAGGCTCAAGGCGCCCTGCCCTTGCAAAAATACCCCGGGTTCCCGCCAGCGGGCGACCGCGAACGAAAGAAACAGGATGCCAAAGGTCAGCAGCTCGACCAGCACCAGTAGCCAGATCACGCCGTCCCCGACCAGCCGGGGCTCAGCGCGCGCCGACATGGTGGCGACCCTCCAACAAACCCAAGTCGACGGAACTCGATCTTCGCAGTCTTGCAGACTTATCCGAAGCGCGTGCCCCACCCAAGGCACCCATGGATCTGGCTTTGCCAGGCCACAGGGTGCGCCCTCCCTCCCGAAGGAGAGGGGGGGTGACGCGAAGCGGCGCGGGGAGGTGCTCCGGTCCACCCATGGATCTGGCTTTGCCAGGCCACTGGGTGCGTCCCCCTCCCGCAGGAGAGGGGAAAGACGCGCAGTGTCGCAGGGGGTTCAATGGGAAGTGCCTTCCGACCGCGTGATCTTGTTCCACACGTTGTACTTCCCGACCGGCTTGCTCATGGGCAGGCGCTTGACTTCCTTGAATGTGGTGGCATCGTAGATCACCAATGCGCCGTCCATTTCCCACACGCTGGCCAGCGCGTACTTGCCGTCTTTGGTGAACTCGATATGGGCCAGGGTCTTGCCGGGCTCTTTGACTTCGGCAACGGTTTTCAGTGTGCTCTTGTCGATGATGGTGAGCGTGTCACGCGCTGTCGGACTCATCATGGAGTCGGTCCATGCGAAGCGGGTGTTCTCGTGGCTGCGCATGAAGAAGCCAGGGCCTGGTGTGGGAATGGTTGCAACCGTCTTCCAGGTCTTCATATCGATCACGTCAATGGCGCCGTCTTTCAGATTCGGCGATGCCAGCACGGTGCTGCCATTCCAGGCGAACGTGATGCCCGACCCCAAATGCGGCATACCGGCGATTGGCAGTTCAGCGATCTTGCTGCGCGCATCGAGGTTGACCACCTGGGCGCTGGCGCCATCGGCCTTGCTCCCTTCTTCCCCACGCGTGGCGCCCAGCACGTTGGCGTAGCTCTGGTCAAAGAAAAAGTCGTCCAGCGGCTGCTCCAGTGGCGTGCGGCGCACACCGAGGAACCCGGATTTGGCGATGCCTTCGCCCATCTTGTAATCGTGCACATAGCCGTCAAAGATCGGCTGGGCCTTGGGGTTGTACGAAATCTCCCAGAGCTCCGGAATGTCTTTCAGTGCCACCACAAAGCTCTGGCGCGGCTCGGCGTCATACACCGCAGAAACGCGAGAAGTGGTCTTGCCGTCCAGCGTGGCCGCAGCGTAGGTCTGCTTCAGGTTCAGATCGGCGTCGAACAAGGCCAGCGTGTGCGGAAAATAGTTCGCAGCCATCACCCATTTACCGTCGCCGCTCACGGCCACGTTGCGCATGTTGAAGCCAGCGCGCACCTCTGCCACCACGCGCAAGCGCCAGAGGTCGTATTTGGTGATCCAGCCATCGCGCGAGCCGAAAAACACATAACGGCCATCGGGCGTGAACTTCGGACCGCCGTGCAGGGCATAACGGCTGGCGAAACGGGTGATCACTTCAAACTTGTCACCATCAACCAGGCTCACATGGTGATCGCCGCCTTCCACCACCACAAACAGGTTCATGGGATCGGCATCCCAGACCGGCTTGGCTGGCTCATTGGGCGGCGCGGGATGAAACTCGCGTGAAGCGCGAATGTCGGCGTCCGCCCATTCCGGCGCAGGCAACACGGGCGTGCGCACGAAAGCCGCCAGCGCGGCAATCTGTTCTTTGGAAAGCTTGTCGGCGAAGCCTGGCATCTGCGTGGCAACCCGCCCCTGGGCAATCACCTTGAGCGCTTCGGCCGAGCGCAAGCGGGTCAGGCTCTCGGGCAGCAGAGCCGGGCCCATGCCGCCGGTGCGTTGAGCGCCGTGGCAGGCTGCGCAGTGTTCGGTGTAGAGGGATGCAGCGCCCACGGTCTGATCAGCGCTTTGCGCGCGAGCCATGTCCACACCCATCCAGCACAGGCCAGCCACCAGCGTTGCCCGCGCCGCATTGGCCAACCACTCGCCCGTGGCGCCCAGTCCCTTCTCAGACATGGGTGTTCTCCTCCAGATGGATGGCCACCACGCGCCGCTTGCCTGACACCGGCTCCATGGTGAGCCTCGTGGCGTCGCTTCCCGCCGTGGCACCAATTTCCTCGTCGGTGAAATAGCAGCCGGGGTCTTCGGCCCATGCGTCGCCGGTGAGTTGCTGGGCGCGCACACGGGTGTTGCCGCCGCAGATGTCAAAGTGTTTGCAAACAGCGCAACGGCCCTTGACCGCCCGTGGCTTGGCCTTCAGTCCGGCCATCAACGGCTCGCTGGTGTCGCTCCAGATGGCCGAGAAAGGACGCTCGCGCACGTCGCCCAGTTTGTGGTGCCACCACATGGTGTCGGGATGCACATGGCCGAGGTTGTCGATATTGGCCACGTTCACGCCACTGCTGTTGCCGCCCCAGGCCACCAGCCGCTCACGCAGCATCGGCGCCCACTGTGGGAAGCGCGCCTCGACCCAGTTGAGGAGGTAGGGGCCATCGGCATCGTTGTTACCGGTCACATACTCTTCATCGAGGCCTCGCTGTGCGGCATCCCAGGCCCGCTCGATCAGCATGTCCAGCGCGTCGCGCGTGGCCTGAAACTGGGCATCTTTGCCGCGGTGAATATTGCCACGGCCCGCGTAATTCAGGTGAGAGAAGTAAAACTTGTCGACCTGCTCGGTGCGCATCAGATCGAGCAGCGCGGGCAGATCATGGGCATTCATCGCCGTCATGGTGAAGCGGAGACCCACCTTCACCCCCCGCTCGTGCAACAGGTGCACGGCAGCCAGGCTGCGGTCGAAGGCACCTTCGAGACGGCGGAACTTGTCGTGGGTTTCACGCAAACCGTCGAGGCTGATGCCCACGTAATTGAAGCCCATGGCGGCGACCCGGTCGGCCATGGGTTCGTCGATCAGTGTACCGTTGGTGGAGAGCCCGGTATAAAAGCCCATGTCGCGTGATCGTTGGGCGATTTCAAAAATATCCGGGCGCAGCAGCGGCTCACCACCCGAGAGAATGAGCACGGGAACACGGTAGGCCTTGAGGTCGTCCATCACGGTGAAGACCTCTTCACGGGACAACTCGCCCTCATATTCGTGATCGGCTGACAGTGCATAGCAGTGTTTGCAGGTCAAGTTGCAGCGGCGGATCAGGTTCCAGATCACGACGGGTCCTGGCTTTTGGATCCCCACTGCGCCGGCGCCTTGCGCCGCCAGCCCCCGGCCGCCCGGCAAAGCCGATTCGGCGGCACCCTGGCCAGAGACATGCCGGCCTATAGGCGACGGATAAACGCCGGTCTTTTCGGCTTGTGCGATTTCACGCAGGTATTGACTGATGCGGAACATGGTCAGCTTTCGTTGAGTCGCAATCCTGTCTTTTTCAGGATGGCGGTGGAATACAGGATGTCATGGGCGGCACAGGCAGGGCCGAGCATGGCAGCGATATCTTCGGCTTGTCGCTCGACCTCTTCGCGCGAACGGCCATGCAGCATGGCAAACAGGTTGTAGCGCCAGACGGGCAGACGACGGGGGCGGCGGTAGCAGTGGCTCACGCCAGACAGTTGACCGATGCGCTCCCCCAGTTCGTCGACAAGGTCATCGGCCACATCCCACACGCTCATGCCATTGGCCGTAAAGCCCAGACGGTAGTGGTTGGGCACGGCGCCAATGCGGCGAATCAACCCCGCGTCGAGCATGGCCTGCATGCGACGGCGCACCTGTTCACCATCAATGCCCAGCATGGCGCCCACGGCCTCGTAGGGTCGGGGAAGCAAGGGCAAACCACCTTGTGTCGCTCGAATCAAACGGCGGTCCAGTTCGTCAAGTGGCATGGCCAAGACCTTCCAGAAGGGGGAGCTTCAACTCCACGAAGAACTCGCGGTCTTTCGGAAAGTCAAACACGCTCAAGCCGGTAACGGCTTCAATATGGGCGATGGTCGGTGCAATCAGATCGGCCGACTCCACCGCCAAGACAAACCACATGTTGAGCGGTGTGGCGTTGGGTTGATCGGGGTGCGCCGATTCGCGCCGGTAATTGTGGGCCACCTCGGAAATGCCATTGAGCAGCTCGGCCACCGCATCGAACCGAGGTTCGGGCACCGCCATGGCGGCCAATACGAAACGGCCACCCGCACGCTCGATTTGAAAAAGCGGGCCGAAACGGCTCAAATCGCCGTGGGACAGCAACCGCTGCAAACGCTCGATCACCACATCTTCCGGGCAACCCAGTTGCTCTGCCACGTCGGCGAACGGCCGGTCGGTCAGTGGAAAGCCCCCATGCAAGAAGGCCACCAAACGGGCGTCGTCAGGCGAGAGCATGGGCGGGCTCCTGGGCATTGGGCAGGGAGCGGAATCGACGCGCCCCGGTTTGTTTGAAACGGCGGGTGGAAAACAAAATTTCGCGCGGGTAGTGGGTCAACCCCACAGCGGGAATCACGCGTTCGATCACTGCGTGCACCGCCTCTCGGTGTGTACCGTGCACCATGCAATACAGATTGAACGGCCAACCTTGGGCACGCTCACGCTTGTAAGCCAGCGTCACGCCAGGCTGCGCCGCGAGCAATTCGCCGCAGGCATCGACCTGGTCTTCCGGCACATTGAACACCGTCATGGCGTTGGCCGAAAAGCCCAGCTCATGGTGACGAACCACCACGCCAAAGCGCTTGAGCGTGCCAGCGTCAACCCACCGCTGCAACCGGTCGATGATCTCTTCAGGGCTGCACTCGCAAGCGCTGGCCCAGGCGTCAAAAGGTCGAGCGGTGATGGACAGTCCCTGTTCCACGCAAGCGGCCAGCAGGTGGTCTTTGCCGACCAGCGCTGCCGTATCTCCCCCCCGATGAACCCGCATGGGCGCTTGGGCGGTGGCGTGCCGCAGGTCAAAACCCAGATCAATGCGGTACGCGCGCTCCATGCGCAGCCGCAACGCAGGCAAGCCGGTCTCGCGCTCCAGGCCATCCATCGCTGCATTCACCGCGTGGGCATCGGTCCCGGTCATCACAAACCAGAGGTTGAAGCGGTGCTCACGTTCGTAGTTGTGGTTCACCCCCGGGTGGGCCGACACCTGCGCCGCAATGGCGTCCAGGCGATCGGCCGGTACGGCCATCGCGGCCAGCAATGCCGCGCCGCCTGCGCCGGGCGAAAACACGCCACCGATCCGGCTGATGGCGCCACGCTCCTGCATCTGCTGGAAAGACCCGATCACCTGCGCTTCGTTCAACGACAACGCCTGGGCGATCTGCAAAAACGGCTCGCGCACCAACGGAAACCCATGCTGCCATTCATTGAGCAACGCCATGTCGGTGTTGCTGGGGGCGGTTGGCCAAGGGGCTCGCGCGTTCATGGCGTCAAAAGCCCAGTCGCGCAGCGCGCGAGGTGAAAAAGATGCCGCTGGGCGAAGGCACATCGAGACGGGCGCGGGTGGCCAGCGTCTGGGTATCGATGATGCTCACGCGGTTGTCATCGCGGCTGCTGATCCACACCGATTCGCCACGTGGTGTGAACTCCATGTGCAAAACGGCTTTGCCCGGCTCCAGGGTTTTCACAATGGTCTGGGTCTGGGTGTCGATCACCTGCACACGGTGGTAATCGGGCACCGAGAAATTCACCCACACCTGGCGTCCATCGGGCCGAGCCATCACGAACACCGGCTGACCGGCCACCGGGATGCGGCCCACTTCTTTCCAGGTGTCGGTATCAACCACCAGCACCTCGTGGCGCCCGATCGCGGGCAAGTAGGCGCGCCGACCGGCCACAGCCCAACCGCGCAGATGCGGCATTTTGTAGACCGGCAATGCCTCCTGGCCTTTGCCATAACCGCTCAGGATGCGCTGCACCTTGGGCTCAGCGGCCCACAGGTCGATCATGGCCAGACCGTCTTCGCCAAACAGGCCTGCAATGTAGTGACGGCCATCGGGCGTGACCAGGGCGTCGTAGGGTTGCTGGCCGACACCTTCGAATTTTTGAATGCCCACTCGGGCTGGGTCGGTGCAATCGATCACCCATATTGCGTTGCCCTCAAAGAGGCTGTACGCAAATCGACGCCCAGGCAAATCCACCAGACCCACCACCTTGGACAATTTTCCCGGCGCGTACTCGGCCGGCACATCGGCCACGAGCGCCAGGGTGTGGGCGTCAAATATTTTGACGCCACCGGGCGTGTAGTTTTGCGCGGCGACCAGGCTGCCGTCGGCGCTGATGGCACCGCCAATGGAATTGCCCGCCTGCATCACCCGCCGGGTGATGCGACGCTCCAGCAGGTTGACTTGCGTGAGGCCGCCATCGCGTCCGAACACGTAGGCGAACAGGCCGTCGCGCGAGAACACCACGGAGGCGTGGGACAGGTCACCCAGGCCGGACACTTCTCCGATCAAGGCCTGTGCCGTGGTGTCCACGAGGTACAGCGTGCCATTGGCGCGGCCGATCACCACGCCCAGGTCGCCTGTGCCTCGCAGCATGGATGCGGCGCAACCGGGCAACAAACCCAGGGCGGCCAGGGACGGCAGGGTGACGGCGGCTGAGGCCAGCAGATGGCGGCGTTTCATTGAATGTGGGGTGTGGTTGTTTCTTCGGGGAAGCCTTGCAGCAGCTGCTGCGCGATCCAGCGGGCTTCCGCTTCATTGAGCATGGCGCTCCAGGGCGGCATGGGCGTGCCTGGGCGGCCGTGGTAAATCGTGGCGGCCAGGCTTTCCAGAGGAAACCCGGCCAGCGCTTCGCGGGTCAGCGCAGGCCCCAGGCCACCGGTCAGCCGCATGCCGTGGCAAGAGCCACAGTCTTGACGAACCATGTGCACCAGCGCCTGCACCCGGGAGCCTTGGGGCGCCCCGGGCGATTCAGCAAAGGTGGGGTGGGCAGCCAGGCCCAACATCCCCACCAACAGAAGCTGAGCTGTGCGCACGCCGGTCAACCGATCGATCAGGACTTGAGAATGAACGCCACCGCTTCCTTGAGGCTGTCGTCGTCAATCTTGGCCACCGGGTTGGGCGACATGGGAATCGGCCCCCACACGCCAGAACCTCCCTTGCGAACCTTGTCCATCAGCTGTGCGCTCACGTCCTGGCCCTTGTACTTGGTGGCAATGTCCTTGAACGAAGGTCCGACCAGCTTTTTGTCTTTGGCATGGCAGGCCATGCAGCCGCCCTTGGTCAAAGCGGCTTCGCCATCGGCCATGGCTGAACCCGCCGAGAAGGCCAAGGCCACAGCGGCCACGATGAGAGAAAGTGTTTTCATAAAAACTCCGAAAAGATGAAGCGCTACGCGTGAAGTGAACCCATCCCAGGGCACAGCGGATCCGGCATCGCCGGTCCGCCAGTGCCGCCCCCTTGAGGGGGTGGCGCGCCGCAGGCGCGGCGCGGGGGTGGGTCATCAATACACGTCGTTTTGCGTGTTGTTGACGTTGAAGTGGCCGGTCGGCGTGATCAGGCGCGGATCCTTGATCACAGCCTTGAGCTTGAGCGTCTTGTCATCCACCACGACCATGGCGCTGATCTTGTCTTTGGCGCTCCAGACCGAGAACCAGACCTCATCGCCCGCCTTGTTGAACTCGGGCTGCACCACGCGTTTGGCACCGTCATCCTTGATATCGGCCCACTCGGCTATGGGCAACACGGTGTAGCCCTTGGCCAGGTTGTTGATGTCGTACACCGCCACCGATTGCGAAATCTTCGGATCGGGATTCAGCGGCGTGTCCGAATACAGGTGGTTGGACTTGGGATGGCTCTTGATGAACAACGCACCGCCGCCTTGGCCAGTCAGCGTCTGCACCACTTTCCATGCGTTCTTGGGGTGCTTGACGGGGTCGGTGCCGATCAGGGAAATGGTCTCGTCGCCGAGATGGCCGGTAGACCACACAGGACCAAACTTCGGATGGATGAAGTTGGCACCGCGACCGGGGTGGGGAATTTTGCCCACATCGATCAGCGCAGCCAGCTTGTCGGTCTTCAGATCAATGACCGAAATCTTGTTGCTGTTGTTGGCCGCCACCATGAAGTAGCGCTTGCTCGAATCCAGACCGCCGTCATGCAGAAAAGGGGCCGAACCGATTTCGGTCATCTTCAGCGCCTTCAGGTCGGAATAGTCCACCATCAGGGTCTTGCCGGTTTCTTTGACGTTGACGACAAACTCGGGCTTGAAGTGACTGCCAACGATGGACGCCACGCGCGGCTCGGGGTGGTATTCCTGCGTACCGACCACGTTGCCCCGGGTCGAGACGATCTTCAGCGGCTCCAGCGTGTCGCCATCCATGATGACGAACTGTGGCGGCCAGTAGGTGCCGGCAATCACGTACTTGTCTTCATAGCCTTTGAACTTGCTGCTCTCGACCGAACGGGCTTCCAGACCGGTGCGGATTTCAGCCACGGTGTCGGGCTTTTCCATCCACAGGTCGATCATGTTGACCTTGGCATCGCGGCCGATCACAAACAGGTAGCGACCCGAAGCCGACATGCGAGAAATGTGCACCGCATAGCCGGTTTTCAGGATGCTGATGATTTCCTTCGAGTCACCATCGATCAACGCAATCTCACCCGCATCGCGCAGCGTGGTCGAGAAAATGTTGCTGATGTTGTAGTTGTTCATCTTTTTGGTCGGCCGCTTCTCGGGCGGCACAATGACCTTCCAGGTCGACTTCATGTCGGCCAGGCTGTACTCGGGCGGGATGGGTGGCTCGTGCTGGATGTAGCGGGCCATGAGATCCACTTCCTGGTCGTTGAGTTCACCCGAAGTGCCCCAGTTGGGCATGCCGGCCGGCGAGCCGTAGTTGATGAACACTTTGAGGTAGTCCGTGCCCTTGCCCACCGTGAGGTCAGGTGTCAATGGCTTGCCCGTGGCGCCTTTTCGCAGCACGCCGTGGCAACCTGCGCAACGCTCGAAATAGATCTTGCGCCCCAGGTCGAATTCGGCCTGCGTCATGGGCGGCGCTTTGGGGTTGACGCTTTGATGCATGGGCGACTCACCAATCGGTGAACTGCCTGCCTGGTAGTTGGCCTCGGGTTGGGTCAGCGTCTTCTTGACGTCTTCTGCGTGAAGGCTGCCGGCAACGAGCATGGCGGCCATGGCCAGCGTGCCCAGAATAATCTTGGTGGGTTTCATGGGTTCTCTCTCCGTCACGGATCAGCTGTTGTAAGCAGTCTGCCCACCCTTCCCGGGTTTTCAGACCAGTTCGCCAGGCAGCTGTCCATTGCCGGTGAGCGAACGATAACCATCGTCAACTGCCGCTCAGGTCCTGTCCTTGACCTGAGTCAAGGACAGCACAACACCTCGCTAGAACAATCAATCCAACAACAGAAACCTGAGGAGTGCAGAAGATGAGCGTCATGGAACCCAGCCATTGGCTGACCCCTGGCTGGTCGGAAAACGAGCCCGGTTTCGACGGCCCGCCCGCAGCGGTGACCCTTGTCGGCGCCGGCCCCGGCGATCCCGAACTGCTGACCATCAAGGCCATGCGAGCGCTGCAAGCGGCCAAACTGGTGCTTTACGACCACCTCGTGAGCCCGGGTGTCCTGGATATGTTGCCTCCCGACGCTGACCGTGTGTACGTCGGCAAAGAGTCTTCCCGCCACACCCTGCCGCAAACAGACATCATCGAACTCATGGTTCGGCTCGCCCGGTCGGGTCGTCCCGTGTTGCGCCTCAAGGGTGGCGACGGCTACATCTTTGGCCGCGGCGGCGAAGAGGCCCAGGCGCTTGCGGCCGCTGGCGTGCCATTCACCGTGGTACCCGGCCTGACCGCCGCCCAAGGCGCCGCCGCTTCCGTGGGTATTCCGCTCACGCACCGCGACCACGCCTGTTCTTTGGTGCTGTCCACGGGTCACATGCGGGAAAACCGCGTGCTCGACATGGACTGGGAAATGCTCGCCCGTCCGCGCCAGACCGTGGTGCTCTACATGGGCGTGAACAACCTGCCCGAGATCTGCGCCCAGCTGATTGCCCACGGTTTGCCCGAGAACACGCCTGCGGCCCTGGTCGAGCGCGCCACCCAACCTGAAGAACGCTGCATCACAGGCACCCTGGCCAACCTCCCGGACCTGGCCAAAGAACACCGGGTCAAACCCCCTGCCTTGATCATGGTGGGCGCTGTCGTGGCGCTGCGTGCCGAATTGATGCCGTCGCAGCACGCCGAACAACGGTTGGCCACAACGACCTGAGCGCCGGCGGCACAGAAGTTGCTGTGGAGGAAGCACCCTCCACAGCCCGCTTCGCCCATTGACATCCGGACTCCGCTTTCTGATCGCAGCCAAGCGCTGTGAGATCACCGAACTGCAACAACTCGCCCACACCAGCGCGCTGGTCAACGCTGTGGGTCGACTGGTTCACGGATTGCAGCGTGAACGAGGCTTGACCAACCTGCACCTGGCGTCCCAAAACGCCCAATGGGAAGCGGCGCTCGGGCAGCAGATCCTGGACAGCGAGACACTTCAGGCCCAAGTCGCGTCATGCTTTGAAGGCATGAACGTGGCCACGGCCCGGCCCAGCCAGGGCGCCCGCCTTTTCAGCCGCATTGCCTACGCCTTGCAGGGCATGGCCGCCCTGCCGGCGCTGCGCCGCCGACTGCGCGCCGAGGCCTGGCCGGCCGAGCGGGCGACGGCAGCCTATGTGCGTCTGATCAGCAGCCTGTTGGCCGTTGTGTTTGAAGCCGCCGATACCGCCGCTGACCCAGGTATCTCTCGCAGTCTGGTGGCCTTGTTCAACTTCATGCAAGGCAAAGAACTGACCGGACAGGAGCGCGCCACAGGCTCGGCCCTGTTCGCTGCTGGCCAGGCCAATGCTGTTGCTCAGCAGCGCCTGCTGCACCTGATCGAGTCGCAGGAGCGCTGCCTGCAGGTCTTTGAAGAGTTCGCCAGCCCGCCGCAGTGGCAGGCCTGGCAGCTCGCGCAGCACGCCAAACAGCTCGCCACACTGGAGCGCATGCGGCGTGTGCTTTGCACCGCCTCAAACGGCGCGCCGCTGGACCGGCAACTCAGCCAGGTCTGGTTCGATGCAAACACAGCGGTCATTGACGCCATGAAGGCCATCGAGGACCGGCTCGCACTGGACCTGCTGGAGCTGTGTGAAACCCGCCTGGCCGCGGCCACAGCCGAACTGGCCACTTTTGAAGCCTTGAACAGCCAGGGCAACACCAGCCGGTTTGACCCGGCCGACGACCTCTCCTTTTTCGACCAGGCCTCGCCCGATCTGAGCACGCCCGCTTCCGCTCTCAGCCCCACAGCCCCGGGCTTCGGTTTGCAACTCGACCGCTCGATCCTCGAGTTGGTGCAAGACCAGGCGCGGAGGCTGCAAAGCATGGCGCAAGAGCTGGACACCGTTCGCGCCAGCCTCAGCGAACGCAAGCTGATCGAGCGGGCGAAAGGCCTGTTGATGGCCCACCGGCGCCTGAGCGAAGAAGACGCCCACAAAAACATGCGTCAGATGGCCATGAATCAAAACCGGCGCCTGATCGATGTCGCAGAAGCCCTGCTTTCCATGGCTGAAGTGCTTCCAGAACCGCAGCGCTGAGCCAACAAGGTCCGCAGTGCTGCACCGCACAAAGAACGTGCCGACTCCCGTTTTTTGCACTTGATTGGTGCACCTATTTGGGGGCCACGGATTCGCTTCGTTCAGCGCCTGATGAAGGCGCCAGCAGCGTTGGAAAAACAAATTTCCATACAAATCAAGCCACTCGACCCAATCACCACGGGCAAACCCTGAGGCTGGCACGGTCCCTGCATAGAGCAAGGCAATGAGATTTGCGCCAATGGCGGCACAAATCCCGAAGTCATCCCAGACACAGGACAACGGCGTCCATCCCGAAGCGAACTTGACGGTTCGCCAGGGGATGGTCGCCGTTTTTCGTTCTGGACCACCGATTTTCACTTTGCCTCAAGGAGTTCTTCATGTCCGCACCCAGCCGCTCATCACTGAACCGCCGCCGCTTCGCCACCCAGGCCATCGCCCTGGCCGGTGCCACCACCTTTGGATTGCCTGCGCTGGCGGCCAAGGCCCGGCCAGAGAAAGAACAGCTGAAGTTCGGCTTCATCAAACTCACCGACTGCGCCCCGTTGGTGGTCGCGTACGAAAAAGGCTACTTCGAAGACGAAGGCCTCAATGTGCAACTCGAGGCCCAGGCCAACTGGAAGGTGCTGCTCGACCGCGTGATCGACGGTCAGCTGGACGGCGCCCACATGCTCGCGGGCCAACCGCTGGGTGCCACCATCGGCTTCGGCACCAAGGCCGACATCGTGACCGCCTTCAGCATGGACCTCAACGGCAACGCCATCACCGTGTCCAACGCGGTGTGGGCCGAGATGAAACCGCACCTGCCCATGAAAGACGGCAAGGTGGCGCACCCGATCAAGGCCGATGCGCTGAAAAAGGTGGTCGACGCCTGGAAAAAAGAAGGCAAGGCTTTCAAGATGGGCATGGTGTTCCCGGTCTCCACGCACAACTACGAGCTGCGCTACTGGCTGGCCGCCGGCGGAATGAACCCGGGCTACTACACATCGAGCGACATTTCCGGCACGTCCAAAGCCGACGTGCTGCTCTCGGTGACACCGCCACCCCAAATGCCCAACACCATGGAGTCGGGCACCATCCACGGCTACTGCGTGGGTGAGCCCTGGAACCAGCAGGCGGTCTTCAAGGGCATTGGCGTGCCCGTGGTCACCGACAACGAGATCTGGAAGAACAACCCCGAAAAGGTGTTCGGCGTCACCGGCGCCTGGGCCAAGGCCAACCCCATCACCCATGTCGCGGTTGTCAAGGCGCTGATCCGTGCGGGCCAGTGGCTCGATGCCTCCATGGCCAACCGCGTCGAGGCGGTGAAGATGCTGTCGAAATCGCAGTACGTGGGGGCCGACGAAGCGGTGATTGCCAACAGCATGACCGGCACCTTCGAGTACGAAAAGGGCGACAAGCGCCCGGCACCCGACTTCAACGTTTTCTTCCGAAATTTCGCCACGTTCCCCTTCTACAGCGACGCCATCTGGTACCTCACGCAGATGCGCCGCTGGGGCCAGATCACCGAGGCCAAACCCGACAGCTGGTACATGGACATCGCCAAGAAGGTCTACCAGCCCACGATCTACATGGAGGCCGCCAACGCGCTGGTCGCCGAAGGCAAGATCAAGGCAAGCGACCTGCCCAAGACCGACGGCTTCAAGGGTGTTCAGACCGGGTTCATCGACGGCGTCGACTACGACGGCCGCAAGCCCAACGACTACCTCGCCAAATTCAAGATCGGCCTGAAAGCCGCTGACAAGGTCTGAACACCATGGAACTCGTGAACAAACTTTTTGGCAGCGGGGCCGCTGCCCTGCGCGATCCCCGCGAACTGGGCCGCGCTTTTGTGATGTCGGTCGGCGTACCGGTGATCGCTTTCGCCATCTTTCTGGCGCTGTGGTCGGTCGCTGCCTCGCGCATCCAGACCAGCCTGGGCGCCGTGCCCGGTCCGGCTCAGGTCGCGGAGCAGGCGGTTGTTCTGGTGAAGGAGCACTTCTCCGAGCGCGAACGCGAAGCCGCCTTCTACAAGCGCCAGGCAGAACGCGACAAGGAGCGCATCGCCGAAGACCCGAGCTATGAGCCGCGCAACTTCCAGTGGACCGGCAAACGCACCTACCTCGACCAGATCGTCACCAGCCTCTACACCGTGTTTGTGGGCTTTTTGCTCGCCACCGTGGTGGCCGTGCCCCTGGGCATTCTGGCCGGCACATCGAAGATTGTGCAGGCGGCCATCAACCCGATGGTGCAGCTGTTTCGTCCGGTCTCCCCGCTGGCCTGGCTGCCCATCGTGACCTTGATCGTCAGCGCGGTCTATGTCACCACCGACGAGCCGATGTTCCAGAAGTCGTTTCTGATTTCCGCCATCACGGTTACCTTGTGTTCGCTGTGGACCACCCTGATCAACACCGCCATCGGCGTGACCTCGGTCGACAAGGATCTGGTCAACGTGGGCAAGGTCTTGCAGCTGCCGCTGGCCACCCGCGTTCGCAAGATCATCTTGCCCTCAGCCCTGCCCTTCATCTTCACCGGCATGCGGTTGTCGCTCGGTGTGGGCTGGATGGTGCTGATCGCCGCCGAAATGCTGGCGCAAAACCCTGGCCTGGGCAAGTTCGTCTGGGACGAATTCCAGAACGGCAGCTCCGATTCGCTGAGTCGGATCATGGTGGCGGTGTTCACCATTGGCCTGATCGGCTACGCCCTCGACCGCCTGATGCAGGTGCTGCAAAACCTCGTGGTGCCGCGTTGAAGCGCACCACCCGAACGAACAGGACGCTGCCATGAACCTCGCTCTCAAACCCAGCCCCGATGCCAACGACAGCGCCATGCACAAACCCACGCTGGTGTCCGTGCCCAACGCCGCTGCGCTGGAGCTGAAAAACGTCTGCAAAGGCCACGGCTCGGGCGCTGGCCGCTCGGAGATTCTGAAGAACCTGAACCTGCGTGTGGAACCGGGTGAGTTCGTGGCCATCGTCGGGTTCTCCGGCAGCGGCAAGACCACGCTGGTCAGCTTGCTCGCGGGTCTCATCAGCGCCGACAGCGGTGAGGTCTTGAAGAACGGCGAAGCCATCACCGGCCCGGGCCCCGATCGCGGCATCGTGTTCCAGAGCTATTCGCTGATGCCCTGGCTCAGCGTGCGCGACAACGTGGCCCTCGCCGTGGACCGCGTGTTCGCCAGCGAAAGCGCGGCCGAACGCGCTGAGCGGGTCAAACGCTATGTCTCGATGGTGGGGCTCACGCCTGCGATCGACAAGAAGCCCGCCCAGCTCTCGGGCGGCATGCGCCAGCGCGTGTCGGTGGCGCGCGCGCTGGCCACAGACCCCGATGTGTTGTTGCTCGACGAGCCGCTTTCCGCGCTCGACGCCCTCACCCGCGCCAACCTGCAAGACGAAATCGTGCGCATCTGGAGCGAAGACACCAAGACCGTGGTGCTCATTACCAACGATGTCGATGAGGCTCTGATGATGGCCGACCGCATCATCCCGCTGGACATCGGCCCGGGTGCCACGCTCGGGCCCTCGTTCGTGGTCGACATCCCCCGTCCCCGCGATCGCCGCGCCATGAACCACGACGCGCGTTTCCAGCAACTGCGCGCCGAGATCACGCAGTACCTGATCGCGCTCTCAAACAGGCACGCAGCCAGCCATGGTGGCAACGTCATACAACTGCCCACGCTCACGCCACGCAGCGCAGTGGAAAAGATTGCCAGCCCGACGCTGGCCAGCCGGTTCGCCCTGCGCCATGCCACCTTGGCCGAGCGCATTGAAGCATCCTTCAGCCAGCCCGAAGCCCCTGCCATTGATGCCCCACTCGCACCGAGCAGCGCCGATGACCGCTTCGTTGAGTTCTCACAGGTCATCAAGGTCTACCCCACACCCAAGGGGCCACAAACCGTGGTCGATGGTTTCGATCTGAAGATCCGCAAAGGCGAATTCATCTCGGTGATCGGTCACTCGGGTTGTGGCAAGTCCACCGTGCTTTCGATGATGGCGGGCCTGACCGACATCACCGACGGCGTGATCGTGCTCGACGGCCGAGAAGTGGCCGACGCCGGTCCCGACCGCGGCCTGGTGTTTCAGGCACCGAGCCTGGTGCCCTGGCTCACCGCTTTTGACAACGTGATGCTGGGCGTGGCCCGCGTGTTTCCCCACGCCAGCGAAGCGGAACGCCGCGACACGGTGGGTTATTACCTCAACCGCGTGGGCCTGGGCTCATCGATGCAGAAAAAGGCATCGGAGCTGTCCAACGGCATGAAGCAGCGCGTGGGCATTGCGCGCGCCTTTGCACTCAACCCCAAGATGCTGTTGCTCGACGAGCCCTTCGGCATGCTGGACTCACTCACGCGCTGGGAACTGCAGGCCGTTTTGATGGAGGTGTGGTCGCGCAGCCAGGTCACCGCCATGATGGTTACACACGACGTGGACGAGGCCATTTTGCTGGCCGACCGTGTGGTGATGATGAGCAACGGTCCCCGCGCCAGGATCGGAAAAATCATGGACGTTCCACTGCCCCGCCCGCGCACCCGCGAAGCGCTGTTGCAGCACCCGCGCTACTACGAACTGCGCGAAGAACTCATCGGCTTCCTCGAAGACTGCGGCAGCCAGCACTGAGCAGCCCCCCCACAGATCCACCTACAGGAAAACCGCCATGAAAAAGATGAACCTCGTGATGATCGGCAACGGCATGGCCGGCGTGCGCACGCTCGAAGAACTGATCAAAATCGCGCCGGATTTTTACAACATCACGGTGTTCGGCGCCGAGCCCCACCCCAACTACAACCGCATCCTGCTCTCGCCCGTGCTTGCCGGCGAGCAAACGCTGGAAGAGATCGTGCTCAACGACTGGGGCTGGTACACCGACAACGCCGTCACCCTGCACGCCGGCTGGACGGTGACCCAGGTCGATCGCGTGAAGCGCATCGTGCATGCCAGCAACGCCGCCGGTGAAACCATAGCAGCGCCTTACGACCGGCTCATCATGGCCACGGGCTCCAACCCGTTCATGCTGCCCATCCCCGGCAAAGACCTGAAGGGCGTGCTCGCCTACCGCGACATTGCCGACACCCAGGCCATGATCGACGCGGCCACCACCTACAAGCATGCGGTGGTCATTGGTGGTGGCCTGCTCGGCCTGGAGGCGGCCAACGGTTTGATGAAACGCGGCATGAGCGTCAGCGTGGTGCATGTGGGGCCTTGGCTGATGGAGCGCCAGCTCGATGACGTGTCGGGCAAGTTGCTGCAGCAATCGCTGGAACAGCGCGGCATGCGGTTCCTCATGGGCGCCCAGACGCAGGAACTCATCGGCGGTGAAGACGGCCGGGTGACCTCGGTGAAGTTCAAAGACGGCAGCGAAGTGTCGGCCGACTTGGTCGTCATGGCCGTGGGCATACGCCCCAACACCGCGCTGGCGGAATCGATGCGACTGCATGTGAACAAAGGCATCGTCGTCAACGACACCCTGCAAACCACCACCGATCCGCGCATCTACGCGGTTGGCGAGTGCGCAGCCCACCGTGGCATCGCCTACGGTCTGGTCGCCCCGTTGTTTGAACAGGGCAAGGTGCTGGCCACCCACCTGGCCGAGTTCGGCATCGGCCGCTACAGCGGATCACTCACCTCAACCAAGCTCAAGGTCACCGGCATCGATCTGTTCTCCGCCGGCAACTTCATGGGCGACGAAGGCAGCGAAGACATCGTGATGAGCGACCCCTCAAGTGGTGTCTACAAGAAGCTGGTGATCAAGGACGACAAGCTGATCGGCGCCTGCCTGTATGGAGACACCGTCGACGGCTCCTGGTACTTCAAGCTGCTGCGCGAAGGCCGCACGGTGCACGACATCCGCGACAAGCTGATGTTCGGCGAAAGCCACCTGGGCGACGCCGGTCACCAGGGCGTGAGCAAGGCCGCGGCCATGGCCGACTCTGATGAGGTCTGCGGCTGCAATGGCGTGACCAAAGGCACCATCTGCAAGGCCATCAAAGAGAAGGGTCTGTTCACCCTGGACGAAGTCAAGAAGCACACCAAGGCCAGCGCCTCGTGTGGCTCCTGCACCGGTCTGGTCGAGCAGATCCTGATGTTCACAGCCGGCGGCGACTACTCGGCCACGCCGAAGAAAAAGGCCATCTGCGCCTGCACCGAACACAGCCATCAGGATGTGCGCGATGCCATCGCCCAGGAGAAGCTGCTCAGCATCGGCGACACCTTCGCCAGGCTCAACTGGAAAACGCCCAACGGCTGCCCCACCTGCCGCCCGGCGGTCAACTACTACCTGATCAGCACCTGGCCCAAGGACGCCAAGGACGATCCGCAAAGCCGCTACATCAACGAGCGCAGTCATGCCAACATCCAGAAAGACGGCACCTACTCCGTGATCCCGCGCATGTGGGGCGGTGAAACCACAGCCGACGAATTGCGCCGCATCGCCGACGCCGTGGACAAGTACCAGATCCCCACCGTCAAGGTCACGGGAGGCCAGCGCATCGACCTGCTGGGCGTGAAAAAGGAAGACCTGCAATCGGTGTGGAACGACATCGGCATGCCCAGCGGCCACGCCTACGCCAAGGCGTTGCGCACGGTGAAGACCTGCGTCGGCAGCGAATGGTGCCGCATGGGCACGCAAGATTCGACCCAGATGGGCAAAGATCTTGAAAAAGCCATGTGGCGCATGTACGCGCCGCACAAGGTGAAATTCGCCGTCTCCGGTTGCCCACGCAACTGCGCCGAATCGGGCATCAAAGACGTGGGCGTGATCGGCGTGGACAGCGGTTGGGAAATGTACGTGGGTGGCAACGGCGGCATCAAGACCGAGGTGGCGCAGTTTCTGGTCAAGGTGAAAACCGCCGAAGAGGTCATGGAGTACACCGGCGCCTTCATGCAGCTATACCGCCTGGAAGGCTGGTACCTGGAGCGGACCGTGCACTACATCAACCGCGTGGGCCTTGATTACGTGAAGCGAAAAATCCTGGAAGACGCCGAAGGCCGCAAGGCGCTGTGGGAACAACTGCAAGCGGCCCTCGAAGGCGAACCCGATCCGTGGTTCGAGACCCAGAAAGCGTCTGTGGACACGCGCCAGTTCATTCCCATCAAAGCCATCGAAACTGAAATTGCCACCGCAGGGAGCGCAGCATGAGCACCACCGCCCACTGGACCTTGATCTGCAAAGTGGAAGACATTCCCGTGCTCGGCTCCCGCCGCGTCGAGCGGGATCGCGGCCTGGAAGTCGCCGTGTTCCGCAACGACAACAACGATGTCTTCGCCCTGCTCGACCGTTGCCCCCACAAAGGCGGCCCGCTCAGCCAGGGCATCGTCTTCGGCACCAGCGTGGCCTGCCCGCTGCACAACTGGACGATTGGCCTGTGCGACGGCCAGGCCGCTGCGCCCGACGAAGGTTGCACGCCGCGCTTCGCGGTGCAAGTGGTGGACGGTAAAGTCTTCCTGGATGCCAACGAGCTGGCCACCCACGCCACCGAAGAAACCCGCCCGATTGCCGGACCGGCCCGCAGAGTTTCAGGCCCCCACGCTCCACCGCTGCGCGGGTCGCAGCCTCCCGAGGAGGCGCGGCCTTGCTTGGGGCGGCCCGGCGCTGCGGCCATCACACCCATCACGCCAGCCGCATGACCGAAGAAACCCGCTCCACATGCCCGTATTGCGGTGTGGGCTGTGGCGTCATCATCGAAACCGAGGCCAACCAGATCGTGGGCGTCAAAGGCGACCCCGATCACCCGGCCAACTGGGGCAAGCTCTGCTCCAAAGGCGCCACGCTGCACCTCACGGCATCGGAAAACGTCACACGGCAGACACGTTTGCTGCAACCCTTGCGCCGCTTTGAACGCAGCGAAGTGCCGAAACCCGTCACCTGGGAACGTGCCCTGGACACGGCCGCTGATCAGTTTTCGCAGATCATCCGAGAGCACGGCCCCGACGCCGTGGGTTTCTACATCAGCGGCCAGTTGCTGACCGAAGACTATTACGTCTTCAACAAACTGGCCAAAGGCCTGATCGGCACCAACAACATCGACACCAATTCGCGCCTGTGCATGAGCAGCGCAGTGGCCGGTTACAAAGCCACGCTGGGTGCCGACGCGCCACCAGCCTGCTATGACGACATCGACCAGGCCCATTGCCTGTTCATCGTCGGCAGCAACGCCGCCTTTGCCCACCCCATCCTTTTTCGCCGCATCGAGGATGCGCGCAAGAACAACCCGGCGATGAAGGTCATCGTCGCCGACCCGCGCCGCACCGACACCGCCAGCATTGCCGATCTCTACCTGCCGCTGTTGCCCGGCAGCGATGTGATGCTGTTCCACGGCTTGCTGCACATCATGATGTGGGAAGGCTGGATCAACGCCGCTTACATCGATGCCCACACCGACGGCTTTGACGCTTTGAAAGCCATGGTGCGCGAGTGCACGCCAGAAAAAGTGTCTGAAGTTTGCGGCCTGAGCAAAGACGATTTGTTCACCGCAGCCAAGTGGTTCGCCAAATCAGAAGCCACGCTCAGCCTCTACTGCCAGGGCCTGAACCAAAGCAGCAGCGGCACCGCCAAAAATGCCACGCTCGTCAACCTGCACCTGGCCACCGGCCAAATCGGCAAACCCGGCGCCGGGCCCTTCAGCCTCACCGGCCAGCCCAACGCCATGGGCGGGCGCGAGGTGGGCGGCCTCTCGAACCTGCTCAGCGCGCACCGCGATCTGGCCAACACGCAGCACCGCGCCGAAGTGGCCAAACTCTGGGGCGTGGGGGACGTACCCGCCAAGCCCGGCAAGTCCGCTGTCGAGATGTTCCAGGCGGCGGCCGACGGCGAAATCAAAGCCCTCTGGATCGCCTGCACCAACCCAGCCCAGTCCATGCCCGATCAGGCCACCGTGCGCCGCGCGCTGCAGCGCGCCGAGTTCGTGGTGGTGCAAGAAGCCTTCGCCACCGCCGAAACCTGCCAGTACGCCGACTTGCTCCTGCCCGCCACCACCTGGGGCGAAAAGGAAGGCACGGTCACCAACAGCGAACGCCGCATCAGCCGCGTGCGCGCGGCCGTGCCCGCCGCTGGAGAAGCCCGCCAGGACTGGAAAATCGTGGTCGATTTCGCGCACAAACTGGAAGCAATGGGGGTCGGATCCGAATTCAGGAAGACAACCTCAGCAGCCACCAACAACAACGCAGATCGAAATTCGGCTCTGACCCCGATTGCGCTGTCGCCGGAGACTGCTCCGTCAACAACAACCCTCTTCCCCTACCCCTCCCCAGAATCCATCTGGACAGAACACCGCGAATCCACCCGAGGCCGCGACCTGGACATCACCGGCCTCAGCTACGCAAAGCTCGAAGCCCAAGGTCCCCAACAATGGCCCTACCCAGAAGGCGCCACCGAAGGCAAAACGCGCCTCTACGAAGACGGCATCTTTCCCACCCCCAACGGCCGCGCCCGCTTCGCCGCCCTGCCGTTCATTCCACTCGCCGACCCCCGCGAAAACCGCTACCCGTTTTCCCTGACCACCGGCCGCCTGCGCGACCAATGGCACGGCATGACCCGCACCGGCACCCTCGGCCGCCTGTTTGGCCACGTGGCCGAGCCCACCGTGCAACTGCACCCGGCCGACATGGCCGAGCGCGGCTGGCAAGACGGCGATCTGGTGCACCTCACCAGCAAACGCGGCTCCATCCTCGTGCCCACTGAAAGCTCGGACAGCGTAGCCAAAAACCAGGCGTTCATGGCCATGCACTGGGGCGCTGAATACCTGAGCGGCTGCAGCAGCACGGGGGAGCCCCTGGCCGGTGTCAACGCCCTCACCACTTCAGCCTTCTGCCCCACCTCCAAACAACCCGAGCTCAAACACGCCGCGATCAAGGTGCTCAAGGCCGAACTGCCGTGGACGCTGCTGGGCGTGGCCTGGTTGCCTGAGGGCCAGGCGCTGAGCGCGCGCCGAGGCCTGCAAGCGTTGATGAAGCGTTTTCCCTTCGCGGCCTGCGTGCCCTTCGGCCGCGAACGCACCGGTTTGCTGTTTCGCGCAGCGGCGCACGATGCCCCGAACGCCGCGTTGATCGCCGAGATCGAAGCGCTGCTGCTGCTGAACTCTGCGGAGACCCTGCGCTACGCCGATCGCCGCCTGCAGCAACACCGCGCGGTGCGCCTGAGCAGCACTGGCGAGGGGCGCAAGCTGGAAGGGTTCTTGCTCGCGGGCGACACCTCGGCCGAGGTGTGGCTCAAAGCCTTGTTGCAAGACGAATTGCCCGCCGACGCCTACGGCCGCCTGCTGCTCATGCCCGGCGCCAAAGCACCGGTCGCGGTGAAGGCCAAAAGCAAACAGGTGTGCACCTGCTTCAACGTGAGCGAAGAAGCGATTCAAGCCCAGCTGACAACCAGCGATGGCAGCGATGAACAACGGATGTCCCGGCTGCAACGCGACCTGAAATGCGGCACCAAGTGTGGCTCCTGCATCCCCGAACTGCGGCGCTTGGTGAAACAATCTGTGCCGCTGATCCCCGCCTGATCGCATTTGCATATAACGCCAAGTCATCAGGATTGCCCGACAATTAGCAGCTATGGGAATCAGTCACTACATCAAAGAAATCGGGCGCGGCAAAGACGGCGCCCGCGCCTTGAACCGCGAGCAAGCCACCGACCTGATGGGCCAGGTGCTCGACGGCGCGGTCAGCGATCTGGAAATGGGCGCCTTTTGCATCGCCATGCGCATCAAGGGCGAGACCGACCAGGAAATGGCCGGATTTCTCGACGCCACACACCAGCGCCTGAACAAGCTGCCCGACAACGGTTGCACCACCGTGGTGCTGCCCAGCTACAACGGTGCGCGCAAGCTGCCGGTGCTCACGCCCTTGCTGGCGATGTTGCTGGCGCGGGAAGGCGTGGCGGTGGTGGTACACGGCACGGCCACCGAAGACAAACGGGTAACCACAGAGGCCGTGTTCTCGGCGCTGGGTATGGCCGCGGCGACCAGCACGCCCTCGCTCCAGGCCGGCGAATTGGCCTATGTGCCCACCGAGGTGCTGCTCCCCGGCCTGAAAACACTGCTTGAGGTGCGCCGCACCATCGGTCTTCGCAACCCTGCCCACAGCATGGTGAAACTGATGAATCCCTGCGACGGTCATGGCCTGATCGTGGGCAGCTACACCCACCCCGAGTACGCCGACTCCATGGCCGCCACTTTCGCACTCACCGGCGCCCACGCCCTGTTGCTGCGTGGCACCGAAGGCGAGCCCGTGGCCGATGCACGCCGCTCCCCGCGCATCGAGGCCTTTCGCAATGGCCAACGCCATCCGTTGCAAGCGGCCCAGGAAGGCTCGCTGGCATCGCTGCCCGACCTGCCAAAAGACACCCATGCCGACGTGACGGCCAGCTACATCCAGGCCGTGTTGCTAGGGAAAAACCCTGTACCCGCCCCCATATCGCTCCAGGTGGAACACATCTTGCGGGAGGTTCAGCACCATGACCGCACTGCCCATGCCCACTGACTCCACCCCCGCGCCTTTCCGGCCGGGCACCGTCACCCTCGTGGGCGCAGGGCCTGGTGACCCCGAGCTGCTCACGCTCAAAGCCGTGCGCGCGATCGCATCAGCCACCGTGCTGCTGGTGGACGATCTGGTCAACGAAGCCATCCTGGTGCATGCCTCGCCCAAAGCGCGCATCGTGCCCGTGGGCAAACGCGGCGGCTGCAAAAGCACGCCGCAGGCCTTCATCGAAAAGCTCATGGTCATGGCCGCACGCGAAGGCGAGGTCGTGGTGCGGCTCAAGGGCGGTGACCCGTTCATTTTTGGCCGCGGCGGCGAAGAGGTGGAGCACCTGCAAAGCGAAGGCATTCAGGTTCAGGTGGTCAACGGCATCACCGCTGGCCTGGGCGGCATGACCGCGTTGGGCGTGCCGCTCACCCACCGTGACCACGCCCACGGCGTCGTCTTCGTTACCGGCCACGCCAAACCTGGCGACTCGGGCACCGACTGGCCTACCCTGGCCGCCACCGCGCGTGACGCCAAGCTCACGCTGGTGATCTATATGGGCGTCTCCGGTGCCGCCCAGATCCAGCGAGAACTGCTCACCGGTCTTCCCGCCCACACCCCGCTGGCCATCATTCAGCATGCCACCCTGCCCCAGCAGCGCCACGCCGTCAGCACGCTGGGCGAACTGACAGACACCATCGCCGGCGAACAACTCGGCAGCCCGGCCGTGATCGTGATCGGCGACGTGGTGCGCGGTATTGCGGCCGCCAGCCAGCCGCAGGCGTTCTCGAACGCGGCCTGAATGGGGGCGAGCGGCCCCGCCCGCTACACTCCGCGCAATTCAACAAAAGGCGGCCTGAAGCCGCCAGCGGAGGAACCCTGTGCTCGACAAACTCAACGAACTCACCGAAAGCCACGGCGCCCTGCAGCCAGGCAAAGGCATGGTCACCGGTGTGATCGCGCTGGTCCTGGGCATGCTCTGCTTTCTGGGCGTGCTCGCCTTTCACTTCCCCCAGTACCTGACCACGCCCGAGCTGCGCAAGAGTTATGACGTGGACACCATCCGGCTCGTCATGTTCCTGGCCATGGTGCTCGCCGGCGGCCTGAGCCTGGTCAACATCCTGTTCAACCGCTCGCGCTGGCTGGCCACCGGCGCCTTCCTGCTCGTGGCGCTCACCGCCTTGCTCGGCGGCAGCAAGGTACCCGTGAACGACTTCGCCGACGGCACGCCCTACATCGGCCTCGACTGGTTCATCCTCGATCTGCTGGGCTCGGCGCTGATCTTCATCTTCATTGAAAAGCTGTTCGCGCTGCGCAAGGACCAGCCGGTTTTTCGCCCCGAGTGGCAAACCGATGTGCACCACTTCATCGTCAACCACATGGTGATCGGCTTCATGCTGCTGGCCACCAACCTGCTGGTGCACAAGCTCTTCGGCTGGGCATCGAGCGATGGCATCCGAGGCTGGTTTGGAGCCTTGCCCTTCTGGGCCGGCCTGCTGCTGATCATTCTGGTGGCCGATCTGGTGCAGTACTGGACCCACCGGGCGTACCACGAAGTGCCCGCGTTGTGGCGCCTGCATGCCGTGCACCACAGCGCCAAACACATGGACTGGATGGCCGGTTCGCGCCAGCACATCCTCGAGATCCTGATCACACGCACCCTGGTGCTGGCGCCCATCTTCACGCTGGGTTTCTCCAAAGACGTGATCGACGCCTACATCATCGTGGTGGGATTCCAGGCGGTGTTCAACCACGCCAACGTCAGCGTCCGCCTGGGTCCCCTGCGTTACCTCATCGTCACCCCCAACTTCCACCACTGGCACCACAGCCAGGACCAGGAAGCGCTGGACAAGAACTACTCGGCCCATTTCGCCTTCATTGATTATCTGTTTGGCACCGCTGTGAAAAGCACCAGACTCTGGCCCGAGCGCTACGGCGTGCTGGGCGACTACGTGCCCAACGGGTTCTGGAAACAGGTAAAGTTTCCGTTTGTCTGGAAGCCTTGATGGACTTTGATGTTGTTGTGATCGGCGCAGGCGCCGCCGGTTTGTTCTGCGCGGGCGTGGCCGGCCAGCGCGGCCTCAAGGTGCTGGTGCTGGACCACAGCGAGAAGGTGGCCGAAAAGGTGCGTATTTCCGGCGGTGGCCGCGCCAATTTCACCAACCGCGACATCGATGTGCGCCAGCCCCACAAGCACTTCATCAGCGAGAACCCCAACTTCTGCCGCTCGGCGCTCTCGCGCTACACGCCGCAAGACTTCATCGCGCTGGTGCAGAAACACGGCATCCCGTTCCACGAAAAACACAAAGGCCAACTCTTCTGTGACCGCTCCGCCGAAGACCTGATCAACATGCTCGTGGCCGAGTGCGACGCCGGCGGCGTTCAGCGCTGGCAACCGTGCGGCGTAAAAGCTGTTCGCGGGGTCGCCGATGGCGCCTATGAACTGGACACCGATCGCGGCATGGTCAAAAGCCGCAGCGTGGTAATCGCCACCGGCGGCCTGTCCATTCCCAAAATCGGCGCCACCGACTTCGGGTACCGCATCGCCAAACAATTTGGCCTGCGATTGGTCGAGCAGCGCCCGGGCCTCGTGCCGCTCACCTTCGACGCCGACGCATGGGCGCCCTACATCCCGCTGGCCGGTTTGTCATTACCGGTCCAGATCGAAACCGGCGCCAAGAAGACCCGCATGGCCTTCATGGAAGACCTGCTGTTCACCCACCGAGGCCTCTCAGGCCCGGCCGTCTTGCAGATCTCCAGCTACTGGCAGGAGGGCACGCCAATCCGCCTCAACCTGGCGCCCGAGGTGGATCTGCCAGAAGCTTTGACCCAGGCCAAAGCCCGCTCCCGCAAACTCATCGCCAACGAACTCGCTTCTCTGGTCCCGAGCCGACTGGCCGATGCCTGGACGCAACAAGATGCCGACTGGCAAAAGCCGATCAGCGACGCCAGCGACAAGGCCCTGGCCCGACTGGCCGAGCGATTCGCCCGCTGGGAAATCACACCCAACGGCAGCGAGGGCTACCGCAAAGCCGAGGTGACCATGGGTGGTGTGGACACCCGCGACCTGTCGTCCCAAACCATGGAATCCAAGCAACCCGGCCTGTATTTCATCGGCGAAGTGGTGGACGTGACCGGCTGGCTGGGTGGCTACAACTTCCAGTGGGCCTGGGCCAGCGCCCACGCCTGCGCCAGCGCCCTGCCCGCCTGATCAAGCATCAGTGACTTCGCGCCAGCGCGCGGTGCCCATCCAGTCTCTCAGCGAGCGAGCGCCAGGCTCCGACACCTGAAGCGCGCGAGTGCCCGGACGGCGCAGCAGCCACCCCTGGGTCAGGCAATGGGAGCAAATCAAGGCACCCAAGCGCCCGGCCACGTGGCTTCGCCGCTCGCTCCAGTCCAGACAAGGCAGACAAACCGGGCGAGAGGAACGCCCAGCCAGCGCTTGTGCACCCTCTGACACGCCCAGGCGCTGCAAGGTCTTGTTGAGCCGGTCGCCTGGCAGCACATGTGCATTGTCCTGGAGCACCAACGCAGAAGACGCCACCAGGTGATCGGCCACCGCCAGCCCCAAGCGCCCCGCCAGGTGGTCATAACAGATCCGAGCCGTGCGCAAGGCCTGATCGCGCGGCCCAGTCTTCACAGGCGAAATGGCCGGCATCGACACCTGCATCAGCGTTTCGATCAGCGATGCAACGTCGGGTGAGGCCAGGCGGTAATAACGGTGGCGGCCCTGTTTCGCCACCACCAAAAATCCCGCATCCAGCAACAGGGCCAGGTGGCGACTGGCCGTGGCGGGAGACACCCCGGCGACCAGCGACAACTCCCGCGCTGTCAAGGCCCGACCATCCATCAGCGCCAACAGCATCGCGGTGCGCGCGGGCTCGCCCATGAGCGAGGCGGTGCGGGCAATCTGGTTGGTGTTCATGGAGCGAGTGTGCCGCAGCACGGACAGGCAACGCTTCGCTGCGCAGCGAAGTGTTTGCCCGTCAACCCGTGCCATGTTGGAAGCTTCGCACACACCAGGAACCGCGCCATGCAAATCACCTGCTTCATCCGCTACGAAATCGATCCATTCCAGCTCGACAACTTCCGCGCCTACGCCGACAACTGGAGCCGCATCATTCCGCGCTGCGGCGGCCATCTGGTGGGCTACTTCCTGCCCCACGAAGGCAGCAATTTCGTTGCCTGGTGCCTGATCGCCTTTGACAGCCTGTCGGCCTATGAAACCTACCGCCAACGTTTGCGAGCCGACGCCGACGGGCGCGCCAATTTCGAATGGGCCCAGACGCAACGCTTCATCCTTCGCGAAGAACGGCAATTCACCCGAACCGTGGACTCGACTTTCGCGCAGCCCGCGCAGCCCGCGCTGCCAGTGGCGCCAGCGCCTCTGACAAGTCCGACCGAATGAAGCTGCGCCGCGCAGCCAGCCGCCGCTTCGACCTGTGGTTTTGATGCGACGAAAGGGCTTCGCCAACTGGCCAGCAAACGCCTCTGCCCCGCCTATGGATGTGGGGCGCAGCCCCATGCAACTTGCCTTCGGCACTGTGAGGGCTATAATCCAAGGCTTTGCTGGCAAATCCCCGTCGGCCGATACTAGTTAACAGACGGGGAAACTTTGCGAATACGACGGCTGGGCCCGATCTCCCGGTCATCCTCTTTCCGCACAATCTGGAATCTCTTCTTTAATGACGACCATCCGTGTAAAAGACAACGAGCCCTTTGACGTCGCTCTCCGCCGCTTCAAGCGCACCATCGAAAAACTCGGCCTGCTGACCGACTTGCGTGCCCGCGAGTTCTACGAGAAGCCCACATCCGAGCGCAAGCGCAAGAAGGCTGCCGCCGTCAAGCGCAACTACAAGCGCATCCGTGCCATGCAGTTGCCCAAGAAGATGTACTGATCTATCCGGTCGGTTGCTTCGAAAAAACCCGCTCGGGACGCCAGGCGGGTTTTTTTACGCCTGTACGCGGGCGGGCAGCCTGGCCTTCAGCGCACGGGCTGCTGCGGCCAACCCTTCCAGCAAGTCCCCACGCAACGGGTGTTCCGAGCGCCATGAAGGCAAAACCACGGCCACATGAAACGGAATGCTGACCGACAGCGGGCGCATCACCAGACCCTGGCCGCACAGCGCCAGCGCCGTGAGCGGGTTCACGATCGCCACGCCCAGGCCCTCGCGCACCAGCGCACAGACCGACACCGCGCTGGGCGACTCGATGCGCAACTGGCGCTGCACGCCTGCGCCATCGAACACCGCGTCGATCTGCTGGCGGTAAGGGTCGGTCGGCGCCAGGCTCACAAATGCCTGACCGGAAAAATCATGCGGCAACAGCACGCTGCTTGCCGCCAGCGGGTGGTCTTCACGCAAGACACACACCTCATCCACCTCCAGCAGACTGTGCAGCTCGGTGGCCGCCGGGGCTTCTCGCCGCTCCGTGAGCCCCAGGTCAAACCGCTGCTCGGTGAGCGCCACTTCCAGGCCAGGCGACTCCTGCGGTGTGATGCTCACGCCCGCTTCCGGCTGAACCAACACAAAGCGCCTTATCGCATCCGGCAAGAGTGCATGGGCCAGGGCAGGCAGGCAGGCCAGTTGCAACCGCCCCTGGGAAAAATCGCGCAACGAAGCCGCCGTGGCCGCGATGCGCTCCAGCCCCACGAATGACAGCTCCACCTCTTCCAGCAGCGCCAGCGCACGCACAGTGGGCCTCAGGCGGCCCTTGACGCGCTCGAACAGGGCAATGCCCAGCACCTGCTCCAGTCGCGCCAGTTCGCGGCTCACGGTGGGTTGCGAGGTGTGCAAAGCCTCAGCGGCGCGGGTCACATGGCCCGCCACCATCACGGCGCGAAACACCTCAATCTGGCGGTGGGTCAATTGCATATCAAATTTGAATGGATTTAAAACATTAAAGCATTTTTCAATATGGCCACAAGCTGAGATCATCGTGTCATGAACCCTTTTTCCAGCACCCTTTTGCGCGACCTCGCCACCGAATACGGCACCCCTTTGTGGGTCTACGATGCCGCCACCATCCGCCAGCGCATCAACGATCTGAAGCGTTTCGACACGGTGCGCTTTGCCCAGAAGGCCAACTCCAACCTGCATTTGCTGCGCCTGATGCGCGATCAGGGCGTGGTGGTTGACGCGGTTTCGCGCGGTGAAATCGAGCGTGCCCTTGCGGCCGGGTTCACCGCCGCGCCCAACGCACAAGGTGCCAGCGGTATCGTGTTCACCGCCGACCTGTTTGACCATGCCACGCTGGATACGGTGGTGCAGCACGCTGTTCCGGTCAACGCAGGCTCCATCGACATGCTCGGCCAGCTCGGCCAGCGCTCCAAAGGCCACCGCGTCTGGCTGCGCATCAACCCGGGTTTTGGCCATGGCCACAGCAACAAAACCAACACCGGCGGCGAGCACAGCAAGCACGGCATCTGGCACACCGAACTGCCCGCCGCACTGGCGGCCGTAAAAGAACACGGCTTGCACCTGGTGGGTCTGCACATGCACATCGGCTCAGGCGTCGACTATGGGCACCTTGAAGAGGTCTGCGCCGCCATGGTGACACTGGTGAAAAACTGCGGCGCCGATCTCGAGGCCATCTCGGCGGGCGGCGGCTTGTCCATTCCCTACCAGGCCGACGAGCCCCATATCGACACCGATCACTATTTCAGCCTGTGGGACGCCGCGCGCCGCGAAATCGCCAGCCACCTGGGCCACGCCGTGCACCTGGAACTGGAGCCCGGCCGCTACCTCGTGGCGGAAGCGGGTGTGTTGCTGGCCGAGGTGCGCGCCACCAAATTCCAGGGAGGCCAGCATTTCACCCTGGTAGATGCCGGTTTTTCCGACCTGATGCGCCCTTCCATGTACGGCGCTTTCCACGGCATGAGCGTGATCCCTGCTGACGACGAAGTGCACCCCAGCCGCGCCACGGTGGTCGCCGGTCCGCTGTGCGAATCAGGCGACGTTTTTACGCAAGCCGAAGGCGGCGTGGTCCTCACACGCGAACTGCCCGAAGCCCGGGTGGGCGACCTGCTGGTGCTGCACGATGCAGGCGCCTACGGGGCTTCGATGTCGAGCAACTACAACAGCCGCCCGCTCGCCGCCGAAGTGCTGGTAACGGGCAAAACACACCGATTGATTCGCCGCCGCCAGACCATCGAAGAATTGCTGGCACTGGAAAACGCATGAACCGCCTCGGTTAGCCCCTCACCCATGCGCCCAGAGTTCATGGCCTTGCTGGCCGCTACCTGCTGGGCGACCGCGAGCACCTTCTCCGTCGGCCCGACCCAACGCCTGGGCGCCATCGGCTTCAGCCGCCTGCGCATGGCCTTCGCCACGGTGCTGCTGTGGGCCCTGACGCTCGCCAGCGGCGGATGGCACAGCCTGCACCCCTCCGCCATGGGCTTGCTCGCCCTCTCCGGCCTGATCGGCATCTTCGTCGGTGACACGGCTTTGTTCGCCTGCATGAACCGCCTGGGCCCCCGCCGCTCGGGCGTCTTGTTTGCCTGCCACGCCCTGTTTTCCGCCTTGCTGGCCTGGGTCTGGCTCGGCGAGGTGTTGTGGGGCTGGGCCTTGTTGGGCAGCGCGATGCTGATGGGCGGCGTGATGATCGCCATTCTGTGGGGCAGACGCAGCAACGAGTCCCATATCTGGGAGCAAACGCGCGGAAAGCTGGCCGTGGGTGTGGGTTTTGGCCTGCTCGCCGCCCTGTGCCAATCGCTGGCCACGCTGATGCTCAAGCCCTTGATGACCACCGGTATCGACCCGATAGCCGCATCGGCTGTGCGCACCACCCTGGCTTTGGCGGCGCACGGTGCGCTGTGGTTTTCAGGCTGGAAGCCCGCCAGGTCGGGCGGCCCGATCACGCTGCGCGACGCGGGTCTGGTTTTCATGGGCGCCGCCGTTGCCATGGTGCTGGGCATGACGCTGATATTGAAAGCTTTGCACGAGGGACAGGCCGGTATCGTGGCCATTTTCTCCTCTGTGTCGCCCATCGTGATCTTGCCCCTGCTGTGGCTCATCTACCGCCGCCGCCCGGCGCTGGGCGCGTGGGTCGGCGCCACCTTGGCGATCACGGGAACGGCCCTGATCCTGGGCCATTCCTGAAGCGGGTTCAGCCGGCCAGAGCCGCCTTCACAGCGGCAGACACCTGGCCCATATCGGCCTTGCCCGCCAGTTGCGCTTTCACCGCGCCCATGACCTTGCCCATATCGCCAGGGCCCGAAGCGCCCAGCCCGGCCACGATGGACTTGACCGCGGCCGTCACCTCTTCGGCAGACATGCGCGCCGGCAAATAGGCCTGCAGAACCACCATTTCCGACTTCTCTTTGTCGGCCAGGTCCATGCGATCGGCCTTGGTGAAGGCTTCGATGCTGTCCTTGCGTTGCTTGATCAGCTTGTCGACGATGGCCACCACCATGACATCGTCCAGCTCCACGCGGTCGTCCACCTCTTTTTGCTTCATGGCCGCTGTCAGCAAACGGATGGTGCCCAGGCGCTCGCTGTCTTTGGCGCGCATGGCGGCTTTCATGTCTTCGGTGATTTTTTCTTTGAGGCTCATGGTGGATTTCTCAGTGTGTTTGTGGTGAAGCAAAAGCAGTCTGGCGAGCTTGGGGCAATACGGAACAAGTCCCTTGCGGCGAGCGCATCCCTGCTGCGGGAGGTCTGCCGGGTTGCCTTAGCTGCCCGCCACCTTCATGCGGTTGACCAGAATCGAGCCGACGGTTTTAGCGCCGTAGTTATAGGCGTCGGCGCCCACGGCGTCGATGCCCTGGAACATGTCCTTGAGGTTGCCCGCGATGGTGATCTCTTGAACCGGGTAGACGATTTCGCCATTTTCCACCCAGTACCCCGAGGCACCGCGGGAATAGTCGCCGGTCACGTAGTTCACGCCCTGACCCATCAGTTCGGTCACAAACAGGCCTCGGCCCAGTTTTTTGAGCATGCCCTTCAGGTCGTCGCCCGGCTGGGTCAGGCGGCTGGTCAGCGTGAGGTTATGGGAGCCGCCAGCATTGCCCGTCGTGCGCATGCCCAGCTTGCGTGCGGAATAGGTGGAGAGGAAATAGCCCTGCACCTTGCCCGCGCTGAGCACTTTGCGGCGCTGGGTGCGAACGCCTTCGTTGTCAAACGGCGAGCTGCCTTTGCCGCCGACGATAAAGGGGTCATCCATGATGTCCAGATGTCTGGCCATGACACGCTTGCCCAGGCTCTGGCCCAGGAACGTGGTCTTGCGGTACAGCGCACCACCGCTGGTGGCCTGCACGTATGCGCCCAGGAGGCCCGCAGCCAGAGGCGACTCAAACAGCACCGGGCATTCGGTGGTCGCAATCTTGCGCCCGTTCAGGCGCGCCAGCGTGCGCTCGGCGGCATAGCGGCCAATGGCCTGGGGGCTGGCGAGCTCTTCGGGCGCACGGGTTGAGCTGTACCAGTGATCGCGCTGCATGTTCGCGCCCTTGCCCGCAATGGGCGCAACCGACAGGCTGTGGCGCGAGCTGGCGTAACCGCCACTGAAAATACCTGGCTTGCCGGTCTGGCCACCGCGCATATGGGCGGCGAAAAAATGTGATTGCTGGGCGGAAACGCCTGCCCCCTCGCTGTTGTTGATTTTCTTGCTGGTGGCGAATGCCGCCGCTTCGCAAGCCAGGGCAATCTGCAAGGCTTCTTCGGAGTTGATGGCCCAGGGGTGGAACAAATCCAGATCGGTCCAGGTGTCCGCAACATCCTGCTCATCGGGAAGGCTCGCGAACGGGTCTTCGGCGGTGTACCGGGCAATGTCGTATGCGGCCTGCACCGTCTGGCGCACGGCGGCGACCGAGAAGTCGGAAGTCGAGGCATTGCCCCGCTTGTTGCCCAGATAAACCGTCACACCCAGCGATTTGTCGCGGTTGCGCTCCACGTTTTCCAATTCGCCTTTGCGCACCGAAACGCTCAGGCCTGCGCCCTCCGACACCTCGGCGCCCGCATCGGCCGCGCCCAGCTTTTTCGCGTGCTTCAGAGCAAGATCGGTCAATTCCTCAAACTGGTCGCGGGCGTATTGAAACCCCTGCAACGGCTTCGAAGAGGGTGCGCTTGTGGGCAAAGAGGGGGTATGGAGGGGTTTTTTCATGTCGGCAGCTATGATACTTGTCGCCCGCGCGAACCGCTCAAAGGAAGGCCGATGCCCCCTTGATGACGCTTAACGCCCGATTCGCCGGCACTATCCTCTACCCCGCTTTTCCGAAGAACCCATGTCCCGCAAACCCACCAAAGGCTATTTTGTTCGTGGCCAATTTGTTGCCGCCGGCAGCGAACTCGATCTCGAGCTCAAACGCGAGCTCAAAGGATCGGTGGACATGAGCAAGACCGACATGAAACGCGAAAGCGACCGCCTGCAAGATCTGGGCGAGCAACTGCTCACGCTCAACAGCAGCCTGTTCAAAAAACTGGTCGATGCCGAACACCTGTCAGAAAAACTGGTCATCACGCTGAACGACACGCGGCGCATCACCAACTTTGAAGGGCGTCGCCGCCAGATCCAGTTCATCGGCAAGCTCATGCGCAAGCAGGGTGACGAGAGCATCGCGGCCATCGAAGCCGCGCTGGAAGAGCAACGCAAGCCATCGGCCGAAGCCACACTGGCGCTGCACCAGGCAGAGCAGTGGCGCGACAGGCTGGTGGCCGATGACGACGCCCTGACCGGCTGGATGGAACTGGCGCCACAAACCGACGTGCAGCACCTGCGCACGCTCATTCGCCAGGCGCGCAAAGACGCAGAGGGCGTCAAGGAGCGCCCGGGCGAAGCCCTTCGCCACGGCAAAGCCTTCCGCGAAGTCTTCCAGCTCGTGCGCACGGCTTTGAGCCCCGAGGCCGCTGCTGAAGAGCGCGAAAACGAAGGCGCTGACGAATAAACCCATGAGCACAACCGAGGCCCCCACACACGAGCCGGTGCGCATCGGCATCGTCTCCATCAGCGACCGCGCCAGCGCCGGCACCTACGAAGACAAGGGCCTGCCCGCGCTGCAAGACTGGCTGACCCGCGCATTGAAAAACCCGATCACGTTCGATGCACGCCTGATTCCCGACGAACAAGCGGGCATCAGCGCCGCACTGATCGAATTGGTCAACGCGGGCTGCTCGCTGGTGCTCACCACCGGCGGCACCGGCCCCGCCTTGCGCGATGTGACGCCCGAGGCCACCTTGGCTGTGTCCCACAAAGAGATGCCTGGCTTCGGCGAACAGATGCGCCAGATCAGCCTCGCCTTCGTGCCCACCGCCATCCTTTCGCGCCAGGTCGCCGTGATCCGCGACCAAAGCCTGATCGTCAACCTGCCCGGCCAGCCCAAGGCCATTGCCGAAACGCTGGAAGGCCTGAAAAACGCGGACGGCAGCCAAAAGGTCAACGGCATCTTCGCTGCCGTGCCCTACTGCATTGACCTGATCGGCGGCCCGTACCTGGAAACGCACGACGAAGTCTGCAAAGGCTTCCGGCCCAAATCGGCGGTGCGTCCTGTGCGCTGAGCCTTCATTTCTCGAAAGACCCATCCCAATGAAAATCACCAAAGACACCGTCGTCACCCTCTCCTTCCGCGCCACCGATGTCCAGGGCAAAGTTCTGGAAGATGGCAAGGAGCCACGCGCCTATCTGCACGGCGGCTATGGCAACACCCTGGTCGGCATCGAAAATGCGCTGGAAGGCCAGGAAAAAGGCTTTGAAACCACTTTGACCCTCGCCCCTGCAGACGCCTTTGGCGAGCGCGACGAGAGCCTGGTCACCAGCATTCCCAAGAGCGAGTTCCCACCGGGCGTGAAAGTTGGCGGCCAGTTGCAAGGGCAGGACGAGCAAGGCAACCAGCAGGTCTTCACCGTCACCAAAATCAAGGGCCCCAACGTGCTGCTCGACGGCAACCACCCGATGGCCGGTCAGACGCTGAAATTCACCCTCAAAGTGATCGATGTGCAAGCAGCCAGCGCCGAAGAGGTGTCGCATGGCCACGCGCATGGTGCGCATGGCCATCACCATTGAACCAAGCCTCCCGTCACCCCACAGGGGGCGGCACTGGTGGCCCGGCAAAGCCGGTTCCGCGGTGCCCTGAGTTAGGGCACGCGGTACGGATATGGGTTGGTTTTTGAAGGGCAGAGAAGCGCGAACCTGATCGCTCGACCCCTGCTTGTGCTGTGCAGGTCTATGCGACGGCATGTTGCGAACGCCGCCAGCGCGAAGTGTCTTAACCCAGGATGCCGCGAAGCCGGCCCAGAGGGGACTCTATTTCCCCACCAGCTGATTCAGCTTCTCGGCTTCAAAACACTCTTTGAGCGCCGCGTCGATCGGCAAACAATCGCCGTCTTTCACGCAGTTGCTGAGTTTTTCTATGGCTTGCCAGAGCAAGGCGATCTGGTGGTCCTGCCCCGACGCACTGTCAATCAGGCCACGCATGGCTTGTGACAGCGGATCGTCGTCCTGGGTGATGCCATAAGCCTCGAACTTGGGTTTGATTTCTTCGGCGACGTCCGGGCTCTCATCTTTTTTGCTCTGGATGATGCGCGCGGGAATGCCCACGGCGGTGGCACCTGCGGGCACGGGCTTGATCACCACGGCATTGCTGCCGATCTTGGCGCCATCGCCCACCTCAAAGCCGCCCAGCACTTTTGCACCCGCGCTCACCACCACGTCCTTGCCCAAGGTGGGATGGCGTTTGGTGCCCTTGTAGAGCGAGGTACCGCCCAGGGTCACGCCCTGGTAAATCGTGCAGCCATCGCCAATTTCAGCCGTTTCGCCCACCACCACCCCCATGGCGTGGTCAAAAAACACGCGATTCCCGACCTTGGCACCGGGGTGTATTTCAATGCCCGTCAGCCAGCGGGCCACGTGGGAAATGAAGCGGCCCAACCATTTGAAACCGTGCGCCCAGCACCAATGCGCCGGGCGGTGCAGCCAGACGGCATGCAGACCGGGGTAGCAGGTGACCACTTCCCAGATGCTGCGCGCGGCGGGATCGCGTTCAAGAACGCACTGGATATCGGATCGGATTCGTTCAAACATGTTGAAGAGTCTAGCGTTTGGCCGCCGCAGCGGCTCGCAACATGGCCTTGGCAACACCACGCAGGATGTGGATTTCTTCTTCGCTCGGTGCGGCGCGGTTAAAAAGCTGGTTCAGGCGCGGCATCAGCTTTTTGGGCGCATCGGGATCCAGAAAGTCCACCGCCACAAGCGCCTGTTCCAAATGAGCCAACATGCCCGCCAGGGCCTTGGCATCGGCGGGTGGCTTTTCGGGCGTGGTCGCAGGCAAAGCAAAGCCGCCCAGCGCCTCGCGCCAGTCGTATGCGATCAACTGCACCGCCGCCGCCAGGTTCAGCGAACCGAACTTGGGGTCGGTGGGTATGGAGAGGCAGGAATGGCAGCGGTACACATCCTCATTGCGCATGCCGAAGCGCTCCGAACCGAAAAGAAATGCGATGCCCCCGGGCGCGAGGCCTCAGTGGAAGCGGCTCCCATCAGCTGGGCAAAGTGTTCACGCGGTGCTCGGGTGGGAGGGCCAAAATCGCGCGGCGTCATGGCCGTGGCACACAAATGGTCGACACCGTCCAGCGCTTCGTCCAGCGTTTCAACGATGCGCGCGTTGGCCAGAACATCGTTGGCCCCGCTGGCGCGCTGGATGGTTTCTTCCCGACGCAACACGTTGGCCCAGCGCGGCGCCACCAGCACCAAATCGTCAAACCCCATGGTTTTCATGGCGCGCGCGGTGCCGCCCACATTGCCGGCATGACTGGTCTGGATCAGGATAAATCGGGTCAACATAAGCTACCCCCGCGCCGCTCCGCGTCACCCCCGAGGGGCCACACCAGGCGCCCGGCAAAGCCGGTTCGGCGGTGTGCGCTGGAAATTCGACACGGCGCGCGGGTCAAGTCGTTAAAATAGCGCCTATTGTCGCCGCCCCCATCGCCGGGGCCCGTTGTCTGCTCTTCCTCTGTCGCGTGCCCTGCCCCGGGGCTCGCAAAGGTTCACAATTCATGTCGTCCACACTCCACCCCATGCTCAACGTGGCCATCAAGGCCGCTCGTACCGCCGGTACCATCATCAACCGCGCCGCGCTGGACGTGGAGTCGGTACGGGTCTCCGTCAAGCAGACCAATGACTTCGTGACCGAAGTTGACCAGAACGCTGAAGCGGCCATCATCGACATTTTGCTCACGGCCTACCCCGATCACGCGATCTGGGCCGAAGAGTCCGGACGGCGCGAAGGCAAACACGGCGGCGCCGATCACGTCTGGATCATCGACCCATTGGACGGCACCACCAACTTCATTCACGGCCTGCCGGTTTACTGCGTGAGCATTGCGCTCATGGTGGGCAACCGCCTGGAACAAGCCGTGGTCTACGATCCCAGCCGCAACGACCTTTTCTGCGCCACGCGAGGTCGTGGGGCCTATTTGAACGACCGCCGCATCCGCGTCGCCAAGCGCGACACGTTGCGCCCCACCCTGCTGTCCACCGGCTTCCCATTCCGTCCGGGCGACTCCCTGCCCACCTACATGCAGATGCTGGGCGACGTGATGCCCAAGTGCGCAGGCGTGCGCCGCCTGGGCTCGGCCGCGCTCGACCTGGCCTACGTGGCCGCGGGCAACACCGACGGCTTCTTTGAAATGGGCCTGTCGCCCTGGGACGTGGCAGCGGGAGCGTTGCTCGTGACCGAAGCTGGCGGCCTGGTCGGCAATTTCACCGGCGAGTCCAACTTTCTCGAACAAAAAGAGTGCCTGGCGGCCAACCCGAAGATCTATGGCCAGCTGGTGAACGTGATCGGGAAATACAGCAAATTCGCCAGCGCGGGCGACAAAGCCACTGTGCGCCAGAAACTGGCGCCGGTCGCCGATGAAGATCAGCCATTGCCAGAGATCAAGGCCCCCGACAGCGACGACTTCCCGCCCACGGAACTGGCAGCGCCTTTTTAAGCGCGCCTGCCCAGGCAGCAAGCAGCCAGTCAGGCCAGACGCCTGGGCTGTTTGCGCCCCGCTGCCGAGGCAATGGCAAACCCGCCACGTTCAATTGGCGCAGCCAAGGGGTCTGCACCGGCACCTTCAGCCACATCGAAGCCTCAAACCCTGGGCAAGGTCCACCAAAACGTAGCCCCTTCTCCGGGTGTTGCTTGCGCCCAGATGCGCCCGCCATGGCGCTCCACGATGCGGGCCACGATCGCCAGACCAACGCCAGTGCCAGGCACTTCGCTGTCGGCATGCATGCGCTGGAACAAACCAAAAAGTTTGCCTGCCCGCGCCATGTCAAAGCCCATACCGTTGTCGCGCAAATAGAACGCCCGTTGGCGCTCATCGAACCCCAGCACCAGTTCCGGCTGGGGTCGGTGGCGTGCGTACTTCAAGGCGTTGTCCATGAGGTTCATCAACACCTGGCGCAACAGCGTCGCATCACCCATCACAGAAGGCAGGGGCTTGATGCCAATCAACGCATGGGGCGTTCCAGGCGCCAGCGATTCGCTCACCGAATGGGCGAGCTGGTTCATGTTCACTGACACCGCATCCAGGTCCACGCGCACCACTCGCAACAGCTCCAGCATGTCGGTGATCATCTGGCCCATGTTGCGTGACGAACGCGCTATGCGCTGAAACATCTTGAGCGCCTCAGGGCTCAGGCGCTCGCTTTCATCTTCAGCAATCAGCGAAGCAAATCCGTTCACCGAACGCAATGGTGCGCGCAAATCATGGGCGATAGAGTAGGAAATGGCCTCCATGTCTTTCATGGAGCGCTCCAGCTCGGCGGTGCGCTCTTCCACGCGCCGCTCCAGGCTGCTGTTGAGGGATCGCACCTCTTCCTGTGCAGCGACACGTTCGTTGATATCGAGCAGGGTCCCCGACATGTAGAGCGCTTTTCCATCGGCATCGCGGCGGTGCACGCGCCCCCGGTCGTTCACCCACAGCCACTGTCCGCTTTTGTGCCGCATGCGCAAATCGCATTCGTAGTAGGGCAGGTTCCCGGCGAGATGCTGTGCAATCTTTTCCTGCGCGCTCGGAAGATCGTTCGGGTGCACCAGGTGTTGCCATGTGAGAACCGTGCTGGGAGCCAGTTCACTCAATGAATACCCCAGCATGCCGGCCCAGCGCTCGTTGTACTGGGTTTCTTTGGTCTCGACGTTGATTTCCCAGATACCGGGGCGCGTGGCTTCCAGCACCCACTGGAGCCGCTGTCGCTCTTCGCGCAAAGCTTCCTGCGTATCGAAATACGACGTGACATCGGTGTAGGTGCGCACAAACCCGCCAGTAGGCAACAGGCGCGTCATCACTTCGAGCATTTTCCCGGCCCTGGTCTGCCGAACGTATTTTTCTGGCGGCGGCCAATGCTCACCGCGCACATACGGCACCAGGTCAGCTGGAAGCTGCTTGAGCTCGGTGCCAAAATCACCACGGTCTTCCTGGTATCTGACCAGGTCGGCGTGCAGCGGTTGATCACGCAGGAGGGACTCCGGCAAATCCAGCAGCTCCAGCATCCGCTGGTTGTAAAACCGCACACAACCCTCTGCATCAACCATGGTCAGGCCCTGGCTGATGCTGTCAAACGTCACTTGCAGTGCCGCGCTCTGTTTTGCCAACAAGGTGCTGGTGGCTTGAAACTTCAATCGCGAGCGCTGTCGTTCTGCGTTCGCACGTGATGCCACCACGAGTTCGCGAACAGTTCCCAGCAAGGGCTTCAGGAATTCAACATCACTGGCATCAAAACCATCGGCCCGGTTGGCCAGCCCGACCATGGCCACCAACTGGCCATTCAGTTCGATCGGGACCGCCATAAAGCTGTCAAGCGCGGGGTGTCCCGGTGGCAAGCCTCCTGAGCGAGGGTCTTTTGCCGGGTTGTTGCTGATGACCGTCTCACCGGTGCGCAAGGCATAACCAAACAACGAGTTCAGGCCACGAAACTCGACACCGGTGGCCGCACTGGCTTCCACCATGCTTCTCGTTTCTTCGTTCCAGGCGATGTTGGTCAAGGCCTGCATGCGCAGAAAGGGTTGCCCTTGCGCATCAAACAGCACCTCGCCAACAAATCCAAACGCACTGTCGGTCACGCTCAGGAACGAAGCCAGCAGGCCTTCAAAAGCTTTGCGTTTGTCTTCCACCCCGATAAAAGTGGCCTGGGACTGCTGAATGGCCTGCAGCATGCGGTGCTGGCGTTCCAGCGCCTTGCTGGCTTCCAGGTTGTCGGTTACGTCGGTGATGAATCCATGCCAGACAGTCGCTCCATCCGGCTCGCGCTGCGTGGTCGCTTCCGCCTGAATCCACCGGCGACCCCGGTTCGGGACATCGGCCCGAAAAGCCGCTCGCATGGTGGTCAGGTCTTTGCTGGAGCGCTCCAGCAGTTTCAGGAGAACGGGCAAATCCTCGGCGATGATGTTGGAGAAAAACAGGCGTTGGTCCTGCAACACATCCGAAGCTCTCACCCCCAGAACTTCCAGGGAAGACGGGCTGACATACGACACAGACGGGGTGCCGTCTGCGGCCCGCCGAGCCCGGTAGATGGCCCCGGGAACATGGGCTGCGATGTTGTGAACAAACTCCAGCTCATTGGCCAGGGCCAGCTTGGCTTCGCGCTCTTCCGTGATGTCCTGTATCACGCCAAAACCCACATCGAACCGGCCATCCACATTGGTGCGACCCATTCGCGTGCGCAACCAGCGCAATTCGCCACTGGGCCGGGTCCACCGGTAGAGCACTTCCCGCCCGTCCAACGCCTGGCGGGCATCCAGCCAAGCCTCGCTGTCATCCGGATGGATGCCGGAACGGCCCTCCTGCTTGGCAATAATGCCTTTCGGCTGCAGGCCGGCGATCTCATACAGGCCGGGTGACCAGATCACATCCTCGGTCCCTTCGACGCTGGTCCAGTGACCAACCCGGGCCAGCCGCTCGATGTCAAGGTGCAGCTGCACCTGCTGCTGAAGCAACTGGTTGATTTCAGGTGCTCTCGCCACCAACTGGCTGGCATGGTTCTCCACAGCAGATCGAGAGACGCCGTTTTTCAGGAGCACCAGCAAAGCCAGGTGCGCCTGTGGTGCCGCCAAAGCAGTGCATTGCAGCTGCCAGTCCTGATCAACGCCTCCCGACCCCGAGCCAAACCATTCGACCATCGCAGAAGGCTCGGACCGGCTGTCCCAGGCGCCGCTGATTGCTGCCCTCAAAGTCCCATCAAAGACATCAAATCCCTTCGCCGACGCTTCGCTCGCCCGAACGCCAGTGGCATCGGCCCAGGCCTGGTTCATGGTCAGGACAGCAGACTCATGGACACAAACCACACAGGCAGGGACCGGCAGGGCCTGGAAGGCCAGCCCCATCAACAGGGTGTCCGTGCTTCCGGAACCCACGAACTCACTCACCGCCAGATCCTCGATCGGTGGCGCGCCATTTGCACCGGGCAATCCGTATCCAAGCATGGGCAATTCGGGTTTGAGAGAAAAAGTTCTCCAAGCATAGTCCTGAATTGTGTTGCATGACCCTCCAGGAGTCGCCAGCAATAGAGGGGCAAAGCCTACGCTTCTTCTCCCCTAACGATGGATCCATGGAACGGGCGCTGCCTTGCAGGGGGTCATGCAGACCGCCTCCGGTCACACGGGCAACCGGCTGAGTCAGCCTGGCATGTTCGAAACTGCAGCCTTCCCGTTACGGCGTTTGACAAAGACACAGGCGCCATTTGCCACTCAACGCGACCCGGCCCGAGGGGCACGGCATAATTTGTGTGGTCGGCGCTGCCAAACCGGGCGTTTGCCCCGCCAGCCGGGCAGCAGCCATCGGTTGGGTCAAGCGAATCATCGGCCCAGAGCGCGCCCAAAATGGCCCGGCACATTCCCGAGTTCTGCCCCGTGGTGCCAACCGCGATCAAGAGCGGTCAATTGAGTAGAAGGAACTGGCGTTGAATCGCGAAATCAGCACACCCCCACCGGACGGCGTAGATCTCTCCGGTCACACCCCCATGATGCAGCAGTACCTCGGTATCAAAGCCGGGTACCCGCACACACTCGTCTTCTACCGCATGGGGGATTTTTACGAGGTGTTTTTCGGCGATGCCGAAAAGGCCGCCCGCCTGCTCGACATCACCTTGACCCAGCGCGGCCAGTCCGCCGGCTCGCCAGTGGTGATGGCGGGCATTCCGTTTCACGCTCTCGACAACTACCTGGCACGCCTGATCAAGCTCGGTGAATCCGCCGCGATCTGCGAGCAGGTGGGCGATGTCGCCACGTCCAAAGGGCCGGTGGAGCGCAAGGTGGTGCGGGTGGTCACGCCGGGCACCTTGACCGATACCGAACTGCTGTCGGACAAGTCAGAGGCTGTGTTGATGGCGGTGCACCCCGGTGCGCGCACCGGTTGCGGCCTGGCCTGGATGTCGGTCACACAGGGCATCGTGTTCCTGGCACAGTGCGCCAGCGACGAGTTGGCCGACTGGATCGCGCGCGTGTCGCCCGGTGAAGTGCTCTACAGCGCGGAGGTCAGCCCGGCCTTCGAGAAAACCGTGCAATCGCTGGCCGCTGCACCTGCCACCAGCGGTTCGCGCTGCGTGGCCGTGCTGCGCCCCGCATGGGCCTTCGACGGGGGTCTGGGTGAGCGCAAGCTGCTCGAACAACTGCAGGCCGCCAACCTCGCCGCCTGGGACGCGCAAGCCCTCACCGACGCCCATGCCGCCGCCGCTGCACTGCTGGAATACGCCGAACACACCCAGGGCCGCGCGCTCACCCATGTGAAAAGCCTGCGCGTGGCGCGCAGCGACGAGCTCATCGACCTGCCCACCACCACGCGCCGCAACCTCGAACTCACCCAGACCCTGCGCGGCGAAACCAGCCCCACGCTGTTCTCCCTGCTCGACACCTGCCACACCGGCATGGGCAGCCGCCAGTTGCGCAACTGGTTGCTGGAACCTCAGCGCGACCGCACCCAGGCGCGCGAAAGGCTGGAAGCCATCGCCACGCTGCGCGAAGGCCTGGGCCAGCGCCTGCGCCAGGCCCTCAAAGGTGCCAGCGATGTGGAGCGCATCACGGCGCGCACGGCCCTGCGCCAGGTCAAGCCGCGCGAACTCGTGGGCCTGGGCCTCACGCTGGCGCGCGCCGCCGAGCTGTCGCAAAGCCTGCACGCCAGCTTGGTCGAAGGCCAGGCTCCGGACATGCTGCAACGACTGGAGCGCGACCTGTTGCCCCCTGAAGGCTGTGAAGCGCTGTTGCGCGGCGCGCTGCAAGCCGAGCCGTCGGCGCTGGTGCGCGACGGCGGCGTGATCGCCGACGGCTTCGACGCCGATCTCGATAAACTGCGCGCCATTCAGAACAACTGCGACAGTTTTTTGATCGACCTGGAAACCCGCGAGCGCGAGCGCACCGGCATCGCCAACCTGCGCGTGCAATTCAACAAGGTGCACGGCTTCTATATCGAGGTCACGCAAGGCCAGGCCAGCAAGGTGCCCGACGACTACCGCCGCCGCCAGACCCTGAAGAATGCCGAGCGCTTCATCACGCCCGAATTGAAAGCCTTCGAAGACAAAGCCCTCTCCGCCCAGGACCGCGCGCTGGCCCGGGAGAAATGGCTGTTCGAACAACTGCTCGACCAGCTGCAAGACTTCATTCCGGCCCTCACCCGCCTGGCGCGCGCTTTTGCCGCGCTCGACGCCGTCTGCGCGCTGACCGAACGCTCGCTGACACTGCAATGGGCCGCGCCGCAGTTCGTGGCCGAACCCTGCATCGAAATCCGCGGCGGGCGCCACCCGGTGGTGGAAGCGCGCCTCAACGAGACCACCGGCGGCAGCTTCATCGCCAACGACACGGTGATGGGTGGCAAACAGCGCATGCAGGTCATCACCGGCCCCAACATGGGCGGCAAGAGCACCTACATGCGACAGGTGGCGGTCATCGTATTGCTGGCCTGCATGGGCAGCTATGTGCCCGCCACCAGTTGCCGCCTCGGCCCCATCGACGCCATCCACACCCGCATCGGCGCTGCCGACGACCTGGCCAACGCCCAGTCCACCTTCATGGTCGAGATGACCGAAGCGGCGCAAATCCTCAACGCCGTCACGGCGCATAGGGAAGCGCCGGGCCGCCCCAAGCTGACCAGCCCCCCTCGGGGGGAGGGCGGAGCGCAGCCCGGCCCAGGGGGCGCCTATTCCCTGGTGCTGATGGACGAAGTCGGCCGGGGCACTTCCACCTTCGATGGCCTTGCGCTGGCCGGTGGCATTGCCGCCCATTTGCACGACAAAGCCAGGGCCTTCACGCTCTTCGCCACCCACTACTTCGAACTCACCGAGTTCCCGGCCAACCACCATGCGGCGGTGAACGTGCACGTGAGCGCGGTAGAAGGCGGCGGCAAGTCGGGCATTGTTTTCCTGCACCAGATCGAGCCCGGCCCGGCGAGCCGCAGCTACGGCATTCAGGTCGCCCGCCTGGCCGGTGTGCCCACCTCGGTGGTGCAGCACGCACGCCACACCTTGGCCGCGCTCGAGAGCCAAAGCACAAACAGCCGCGATCAAGTGGACCTGTTTGCCGCACCGCCGGTGGCAGAAACCCCTGAAACTCACCCTCTGCAAGCCGCTTTGCAAGGGATCGATCCAGATGCCCTTTCGCCCCGCGAAGCGCTTGAACAGCTCTACGCGCTCAAAAAACTCTCCGAAAAACCGTCATGACCTACTGTGTCGCCGTCAAGATCAACGCCGGAATGGTGTTCCTGTCTGATTCCCGCACCAACGCAGGACTCGATCAGATCAGCACCTTCCGAAAAATGATCGTCTATGAAAAGCCAGGCGATCGTTTCATGTGCCTGCTGTCGGCCGGCAACCTGTCAATTTCGCAAGCGGTGCGCGAGATTCTTCAGGTTGAAAAGCTGGACGACCCCGAGGGCGGTGAGCCCATCACCATCTGGAATGCCAGAAGCATGTTCGATGTTGCCCGCGTGCTGGGCTCGGCGGTGCGCCATGTGTACCGCCGCGATGGCGACGCCTTGCAGCGCGCTGGCGTGGACTTCAACGTCTCCATGGTCCTGGGTGGACAGATTCAGGGCGAAGCCATGCGCTTGTTTCAGGTGTATTCAGCCGGCAACTTCATCGAGGCCACGGCCGAAACGCCTTTTTTCCAGGTCGGCGAATCCAAGTACGGGAAACCCGTTCTCGACCGCGTCATCACCCCTCACACGCCACTGGATGAAGCGGCCAAATGCGTCCTGATCTCCATGGACTCCACGCTCAAATCCAACCTGTCGGTGGGTCTGCCTCTGGACATGGCGGTGTATGAAGCCAACCGCTTCCAGAGCGACAAGATCACCTGCATCGACGAAAACAACCCGTATTTCCACATGCTGCGCAACAGCTGGGGCGCCAAGCTGCGCGAGATGTTCGACAGCATTGAAGACCCCACCTGGGACGGGGCCCCAACTGCTGTGCCTTTGCGCTGCGATGAAGCGCGCCACCAACCACTGCGCAAGATCACCAACGCAAGCGAGAAGCTGATCTGATGCCTGCAACCACTTCGCGCGCCATACCAGCGCTGCCGAACCGTGGTTGCACAACGGCCGGATAGTCCCCCAACCATGTCCCTCATCATCTTTTCCCACGCCAACAGCTTTCCCGCGAGCACCTATGGCGTGATGTTCAAATCCCTGCGTGCCAGGGGCTTCAGCGTGCGCGCACCAGCGATGCTCGCGCACAACCCCAACTACCCGGTGACCAGCAACTGGCCCCACCTGGTGCAGGAAGTCGCCGACTTTGCGGCCGCCGAAATAGAGAGCGCAGGCGAACCCGCCTGGCTGGTGGGCCACTCACTGGGGGGTTTCCTCAGCCTGATGTGCGCCGCCCGCCATCCCAAGCTCGGTGGCCACGCCCTGCGCGGCGTGCTGTTGCTCGACTCACCTGTTCTGGGTGGCTGGCGGGCGCGCACGCTGGAACTGGCCAAACGCACCCAGCTGGTGGGATCGATCTCGCCGGGCAAGATCAGCCAGCGGCGGCGCAACAGCTGGCCGGATGCCATGGCCGCTTTCGACCACTTCGCCAGCAAGAAGGCCTTTGCACAATGGGAGCCGCAGGTGCTGCGCGACTTCATCGAACATGGCACCGCCGATGTCGACGGCAAGCGTTGCCTGTGTTTTGACCGCGAGATTGAAACCCGCATCTACAACACCCTGCCCCACAACCTCGACCGTCTGTTGCGCCGCCATCCGCTGCAATGCCCGGTGGCTTTTATCGGCGGCACCGCCTCGCTGGAGATGAAACAGGTGGGCATGCAGATGACCCACAAAGTGGTCGGATCCAAACACCCCGAGCGGCTTGCCATGGTGGAGGGCAGCCACCTTTTCCCCATGGAAAAACCCACCGAGACCGCCGCAATGATCGAACGGGTCTTGCAATCGATGCGGTCTTGAGTAACCATGCCTGAAACGCGCATGAGTCAGCCCCCTTCCAGCCGTCCTTCGCCGCTGCCCGCCCTGTGGCTGCGCTTGCTGGACCGCGAACCGCAACACCGCCCGTTGTGGCTGAGGTGGGGGGTGGCTGTGGCCGTGACGGTTCTGGCGCTCTGGTTGCGCATGCAGATGGGAACCCCCGAATCGGGTGCACGCTTTGCCACCTTGACACTGGCCACCGTGTTGTCAGCGCTCTTTGGCGGGGTCTCTGCGGGCTTGCTCAGCACCCTGCTCGGCATGACGCTGGCCAACTTCTTCCTGATCACCCCGTTTGGCCAAATGGCCGTAGGCGACTCCTCGGAAGCGTTCTGGCTCAACGTCACCTACCTGCTGACCCAGCTGGTGATCCTGGGCGCCATCTGGGCGATGCAACAACGCAACCGGCGCCTCCACGAACTCACACGCCAGTTGGGCGACAGCCAGCGAATGGCCCGGAACACGTTCGAACACGCCGCAGCCGGCATCACACACGTCGGTCTCCAAGGCCAGCTGCTGGACGTCAACCAGACGTTTTGCAATCTGGTGGGTTACACAGAAGACGAGCTTGAGCACCTGACTTTCCAGGATATCACCCACCCGGATGACGTTGGCCCCGATGTGAACTACATAGGAGAGGCCCTGGCGGGTCGGCGCAGCCATTACGCGCTCGAGAAACGCTACATCCACAAAGACGGCCACCTGATCTGGGCCCAGCTCACCGTGGCCCTGATGCGCAAGCCCAGTGGCGAGCCCGACTATTTCATTTCGGTGGTGCAGGACATTTCTGGCGCAAAAGCGACCGAAGAAGCCCTTCGCACCAGTGACAGGTTGATGCGGCAAGCCCAGGGTGTGGCCAACTTCATCACCTGGGAAGCCGACATCGCCACGCGCCGGTTTCGCACCTTTGGCAATACCCACAAAGGACTGGGGTTGCCTTCAACCGAGTTTGGTGTCGAACAGATTCTCAACTCGACGCACCCTGAAGAACACCAGAGAATCGAAGCGGAGTGGATCGCGGCCATCAAGGGAAAAAACCGCTACCACGGCACCTACCGGGGGCATCCAGACTTGCCCGTTCGCTGGTTTCAGGTGAGTGCCAGCTTTGACCGTGATGCACAGGGCCACACCAACCGCGCCTATGGGGTCACGCAAGACATCAGCACCCGCAAACTCGCAGAGCTTGAAATCCAGCGCCTCAACGCATCCCTCGAACAACGCATTCAGGAGCGCACCAAAGAACTCAAAGACGCCTACGGTGAACTGGAAAGCTATTCTTATGCGGTAGCGCACGATCTGCGATCGCCACTGCGCATCATCAACGGCTTCGCGCAGGCGCTGGAAGAGGACAACACCACCCTCAGCGACAGCAGCCAGACCCATATCCAGCGCATCAAGGCCTCCAGCCAGAAAATGGGATTGTTGATCGATGGTCTGCTACAACTGGCCCAGTACGCCCGCGGCGAAGTGGTCCGCAAGCCCGTCAACATCAGCGACATCGCCCACCGTTTGCTCCAGGAACTCGCCCACGATGAACCCGAGCGCCGGGTGGACTGGGCCGTCGAACCCATGCTCACAGCGCAAGCCGACCCAGCCCTTGTCGAGGCCTTGCTGCAAAACCTGTTGCACAACGCCTGGAAATACACCGCCCATACCGAGGCCGCGCAAATCCGTGTGTTTCAGGAAGCACAGGGTGATCAGATCTTCTTTTGCGTGAAGGACAACGGCGCTGGCTTCGACATGCACCATGCAGAAAAACTGTTCCAGCCATTCCAGCGCCTGCACATGCCCCATGAGTTCACCGGCCTTGGCGTAGGGCTGGCCACCGCCCAGCGCATCGTGAAACGCCATGGCGGCGAGCTGCGTGCATCGGGCGAGCGCGGCAAAGGTGCGCAATTCTGCTTCAACCTGCCCGCGCCGTCTTCCCCCGACTAACGCCAGGCGCCGCCACAGAGCCCGAAAAACCCTCGGTCGGAACGCCAGCTGGAAGCGGTGGTTGAAGGAGCCAACGAGGGCCGCGCCCTGCCGGGCGCAAGGCAGCGGTCTGACCACTGCCGCGTCAGCGCGACAGCTCAGTTACGCACTTCAGGCGCACCCGCGGCCGAATGCGCTCCGTCGGCCTCGCCTTCAGCGGTCGTCCGTGGATCCATTTGCAACACCGCCTGCGAACCGCCGCCCATGAGCACAAAGTCGGCTTTGTCTGCCGTCGCCACCGCCGCCGGCGCTGCCCTGAAGCGCTTGATCGCATACAGAGCCAGCGACCCCATCACCGCGGTGTAGTAAAGCATCAGGCTCGAAGGCCCGGCGACATCCATCGCCACACCGGCCACCACCGGCCCGATGGCCGCGCCAATGCCGTGAATCAGCAACAGGCCGCCAGTGAACTCCACCAGCCGCGACGAATCGATCTGGTCGTTCACATGGGCCACGCACAAACCGTAAATGGCAAAAATCAGGCCGCCGAACACCACCGCCAGCGGGATCAGGGAGTCGGCCAGGGGAATCAGGGAATTCTCCGAGCGCTCGGTCATGGCAAAGGCCAGAGCCGTGACCGCCGCGCCCAGGATGCAGACCCACATCAACACAATGCGCCGATCGTGCGAGTCGGAATAATGGCCCACGGGCCACTGAAACACCGCACCGCCCAAAATCGCCGCCGCAATGAAACTGGCCACCTCGGCATCGGAAAAGCCCACCGCCTTGCCGAACACCGAGCTCATGCCGTAGAAAGCCCCCGTGATCAGGCCCGAGGCCATGGCGGCTGCCATGCCGATGGGTGAGGCTTCGTAGAGGTTGCGCAAACTCAGCGTGGGCGCTTCCACCGGCGGCGGCTCGTCCACCTCGGTCATGGTGATGGGCAACAGCGCGAAGGAAAACATCACCGACACCATGGCAAACGGCACAAAGCCCAGCCGGTCACCCACCAGAATCAGCCATTGGCCCAGTGCCAGCGCCACGAAGTTGACTGCCATGTAAACCGCGAACAGGCGACCGCGCAAAGCGTTGGGCGCCAAGGCGTTGAGCCAGCTCTCGATCACGATGTACAGGCCCACCATGCAAACGCCGGTGACAAATCGCAGCACCCCCCAAAACCAGGGGTCCACCCACAAGGCATGAAGAATCGGCATGGTGGACGCCAGCGAAGCCATGGCCGCAAAGGCACGGATATGGCCCACCCTGCGAATGATCACCGGACAGGCATAGGTACCCGCCACAAAACCCACAAAATACGCCGCCGTCACCAGGCCCAGCGTGATGCTGGAGAAGTCGGCCAGCCCGGCGCGCAAACCCAACACGGAGAACAGCAAGCCGACCCCGACGATCAGCAAGCCCACGCCGCTGAGCAAGGCCGACAGGCGCCACAGCAGCGGCCCCATCGAAGGGCCGTTGTCGACAAGAGACTTGCCCGGCATCAGACGGCCCAATCCACCCAGCCCATCCCGGCCGTCAAAAGGATCACGCAACCAAACGCAATGCGGTACCAGGCAAACGGCTCAAAGCTGTGGCTCGCCACATAGCGCAGCAACCAGCGGATGCACAGCCAGGCGCTCAAAAACGCAAACAGCAACCCCACGGCAAACACCGGGATGTCGGCCACCGACAGCAAGGCACGCTCTTTGAAGAGGCTGTAGACCCCGGCGCCGATCAGCGTGGGAATCGCCAGGTAGAAACTGAAATCGGTGGCCGCTTTGCGCGACAAGCCCAGCAGCATGCCGCCGATGATGGTCGAGCCGCTGCGGCTGGTGCCGGGCACCAGCGCCAGACACTGCACCAGGCCCAGCTTGAGCGCATCAAGCGGTGACATTTCGTCCACGTCATTGATGCGCGCCGGACCCGATTGGCGGCGCTCGGCCCACAGAATGATGAAGCCCCCCAAGATGAAAGTCGTGGCCACCACCGCCGGCGTGAACATGTGGGTCTTGATCATCTTGCCAAACAACAGCCCCAGCACCACCGCCGGCACAAACGCGATCGCTACATTGATCGAAAACTTTTGTGCCCGCGCTTGCGAAGGCAAACCGGCAATGGTCTCGCGGATGCGCTGCCAATACACAATGATCACGGCAAATATCGCGCCGGTCTGGATCGCGATCTCAAACACCTTGGCGCCGTCGCCAGTGAAGTCGAGCAAGCTGCCCGCCAGAATCAGATGTCCTGTGGAGGAAATCGGAAGAAATTCGGTCAAGCCCTCCACCACGCCCATGATGGCGGCCTTGATCAACAACGCTGTATCCATACTGAAACCGCCTCAAGCGGCTGAAATAAGAACAGGCCAACCGCTGGCCTGTGAATCGGGCTCTATCCTACCCTCTGCAACCCTGGAAGAAGCGGGGCAAACGGCGGTAAAACGCTGAAACCATGGATTCACCCGCGCCTGAGCCGGCCCATGGCCCGCGATGCAACGGTTTGCCGCCTGATCAGCGGGTCAGCGGGTCAGCGGGTCAGCGGGTCAGCGGGTCAGCGGGTCGAGCTGCAACCGCAGGCCGCCGGGAACCACGGTGAGTTGCCCCGGCTGGTAACCGAAGCCTTCGACCGAGCGCAACTCCTGGGATTTGAACTTGTGCACTTCCAGGTTTTGCAGCAGGTTCTCGGCCAGGTGTGTGCCGGCCCCGCGCAACGGCTTGACATAGGCCGCGGGCACCCCTCCCAGATCAAAACCATCCAGCCGAACCGCATCGAGCCGAACCGTCTGATCGCTTGGCTCGTAGCGCAAGCCATAGCTCAAGGCCATCTGGCCGGTCCAGGGCTCCGAGCGGTTGAGCAGGGTGTTGGCGGCGAAGTTCAAGCGTGTACCGATGCGGTTTTCTTCGGGCATCAGACGCAGGCTCGGGTCGCTGAGTTCCACCTCGAACAACTCCAGATAGCGCTTTTTCAGCGGGAACTGACGGGAAATCAGATCGAGCAAACGGCGCTCCGACACGTCAACCTGCCGCGGCCCGCTGCGCATCGAAGAGCAGGCGCCCAGCGCCAGTGGCGCCGCCAAAACCAGAATCAGATCGCGTCGGTTGAGCTGCATGGGTGAGGTTCCTTTGAATCAACAGTTGTCGCATTGTAGGAACTGTGTCGCCCACACCACCGGCGTTGGCCGCCGCCGTTCACGCCCGAAATGGCCCGTTTCGCGCCCAGACCCCGGCCATTCGTCTCAATCCGCTCGTCGCGCCGTGGTCAGCCGGGCACAGTTGCGCCCAACAGCCCAGCCAACGGAGCCACACCATGCAAATGTCACCTGTCATCGCCATCCACCTCAGCGCCGCGCTCGGCGCCCTGGCCCTGGGCCCCTTGGCGCTGTGGGCGCGCCGGGGCCACAAGACCGGCCAATCGGCCACCCAGCGCCCCCGCCTGCACCGCGCAGCCGGCTACGCCTGGGTCACGCTGATGCTGATGACGGCCGTTTCGGCCCTCTTCATTCGCGACTTCTCGCTGCCCAACATCGCTGGCTACACACCCATTCACATGCTGGTGCCCGTGGTGTTCGGCAGCCTGTTCATGGCATTTCGTGCCCTGTTCCGGCGCGATATGGATCGCCACCGTGACTGGATGAAGTCGCTGTATTTTTTCGCCTGCATCGGCTCCGGCGTCTTCACCCTGCTGCCCAACCGCTATCTCGGCCAACTGGTCTGGAACCAATGGCTCGGCCTCGTCTAAATACACGTCAAACACTTTTCAGGAGCCTCTCATGACCATCGACTTCACCACCGCCCCCGAACAAAGCCCCCTCTCTCCTGACCTCGAGCGCCTTGCCCGCCAACGCGCGAAAGCCCGCCTCGGCTGGTACGGCCACGCCACCCTTTACGCCACCGTCATCACCGGCCTGGCCCTGCTCAGCTGGTGGCAAGGGCGCCTCTGGGCCGCAGGCCCTGCGCTGGGCTGGGGCCTTGGCCTGGCCATCCACGGCGCACGCGTCTTCTTTGCCGACCTCGGCGCCGGTCTGGGCGAGCGCCTGGTCCGGCGCGAGCGCCAGCGCCTGATCAACCACAACCGGTAAGCCAGCATGCTGAGCCAGATCCTTGCCCACACCCCCATCTGGGTGTTCGCCCTGTTTGCCGCGTTGATCGTTCTGGGCCTCTCCCAGATGCGTGGCCGCGAAATCAAGCTCCAGCGCGCCAGCATCTTGCCGCTGGTCATGGTGGTGCTGTCCCTCGCCGGTACCGTGAGCGCCTTTGGCGCCGCACCATGGCCCCTGCTCGCCTGGGCGGCAGGTCTGGCGGTCGCCACCACCACCCTGCTGGCGTTGCCCTTGCCCGCCGGTACCCGCTTCAATGCCACCACCCGGCGCGTCAAGCTGCCCGGCAGCGCCGTGCCGCTGGCGCTCATGATGGGCATCTTTTTCACCAAATACGCCGTGGGTGCCGCGCTCGGCATGCACCCCGAATTCGCCCAGTGGCCCTCCTTCACCACCACAGCCGGTGCACTCTATGGCCTGTTCAGCGGCGTGTTCCTCGGCCGTGGGCTTCGCCTCTGGCGCCTGGCCAGAAAACAGACGCCAGCGGATGCCATCGCAGCCTGACCACCAAACACATGAGAAATCACCATGAAATGGCTGCCCATCGTCTTGCCCTTCACCATCGCGGTGGCCGCCATCGCTGCGGCCTTGGCCTTCGGTGGCCCAGCACCCATCCAGCCCCTGGCCAGCATCAACGAGCCCTTTGCCAAGGTCGATTTTTCGGCCGTGCCACCCAACAGCCACTACACCGCCCGAGACGGCACCCGGCTCGCCTGGCTGCACTACCCCGCCACCGGCAACACGGCGGACCTTGCGCCGCGCCGCATCGTTCTGGTTCACGGCTCATCGGCGCGGGGCCGCTCCATGCACCCCATGGCCCAGGCGCTCGCCGCTGCGGGCTTCGACGTGGCCGCGCTCGATATCCGCGGCCACGGTGACTCCGGCCCTCGCGGCCACATCGCCTATATCGGCCAGCTCGAAGACGACATCGAAGACTTCATGAAAGCGCAGGCCTGGCCCGGCCCCAGCACCCTGCTGGGGTTTTCTTCAGGCGGCGGCTTCGTCTTGCGCTTCGCGGCCGACCACCGCGCCAGCCTTTTTGACCGCTACCTGCTGCTCTCGCCTTTCCTGCACCAGTCTTCACCCACCAAGCGCCCCGGCAATGACGACTGGGTGTCGATCGGCCTGCCGCGCATCATCGCGCTGAGCGTCCTGAACCCCATCGGCATCACCGTCTTCAACCACCTCAGCACCCTGCGTTTCGGCCTGAACGCCGATGTGCGCGACCAGCTCACCGAACAATACGACCACGCGCTCGCCACCAACTTCCGCCCCCACAGCGACTTCGCCCAAGACATCCGCCAGATCCGACAACCGCTTCGCATCCTGGCTGGTCAAGACGACGAACTGTTTGACGCCTCCCGTTTTGCCGCCGTGTTTCAGGCAGCCGGCCATGCCGTGCCCGTGACCACCGTGGACGGCATCAACCACATGGGCCTCACGCTTGACCGGCGCGCGCTCCAGGCGGTTGCCGCGGCGGCAAACCTAGAATGAAGCCACCCGAGCCCGACCCGCCATGTCCACCCCCAACCTCTTCAACCGCTGGCTTCCGCCCGAAACCCACCGCGGTCTGCTGCGCCGGGGCCTGATCGTGTTGATCGGGGCCCTGGGCATCGCGATGTTGAACTGGTTCAACAAGTCGGGCGCCAACGCCATGAGCCAGTCGCTGGTGTACAGCTTCGCCATCAGCACCACCATCTGGCTGTTCGCCGACCCGTTGCGCATCGCCGCTCGCCAATGGCTGCTTCTGCAAGCCCCGAACTACTGGGTCCTGAACGGCCGCTCCATGGCGTGGATGCTCTTTGGCTCGGTGTTCGGGTACCTGCTGGGCACCTGGATTGGCGATCTCTACGCCAACGTCTCCACCTTCGCGATGCTTGGCGAATCGCCCAGGCGTTTCTGGGGCTTTCTGGCCAGCTCGCTGGCCATCAGCGTGGGATTTCTGGTTTTTTTCTACCAGCGGGAAAAGGCGATGTCGCTGCAACGCCAGGCCACCGAAGCGCGCCTGCGTTTGCTGGAAACCCAGCTTGAGCCCCACATGCTGTTCAACACGCTGGCCAACCTGCGCGCCCTGATCACGGTCGATCAAGACAAGGCCGTGCAGATGCTCGACCGCCTCAACGACTACCTGCGCGCCACCCTGCGCGCCTCGCGCAGCGACGACACGCCACAGCACCCTCATACGCTGCACGACGAATTCGCCCGCCTCGGCGACTACCTCGAACTCATGGCCGTGCGCATGGGTCCGCGCCTGCGCTACACGCTCACCTTGCCGCCCGAACTCGCCCACCACCCGCTGCCGCCGCTGCTGCTGCAACCCCTGGTGGAAAACGCCATTCGCCATGGCCTGGAGCCCCACGTGGACGGCGGTGAAGTCCAGGTAAGCGCAAGCGCCGACGGCGCCACGCTGCTCTTGACCGTGAACGACACCGGCGCGGGTTGCACCAGTGAGCCGGACAGCAACCGGCCTGGCGCCGGGTTTGGCCTGGCCCAGGTGCGCGAGCGCCTGACCACCGCCTTTGGCCCCGCGCCCAAAGGTGCCGACCGCCTGCTGTGGCGCAGCGCCCCCAACCAGGGCACCTGGATCAGCCTGCGCCTGCCCCTGGAAACCGCAGCCGTCAAAGCCGCCGCCCACTGAGCCGTGCCATGAACATGCCCCGCCACCCCACCGCCCTGATCGCCGAAGACGAACCCTTGCTTGCCGCGGCGCTGCAAGCCGAACTGAAAAAGGTCTGGCCCGAGCTGGACGTGATCGCGGTGGTCGGCAACGGCCAGGCCGCCGTCGAAAAAGCGCTGGCCTTGACGCCCGATGTGGTGTTTCTAGACATCCGCATGCCGGGCATGACCGGCCTGGAAGCCGCCGCCGAACTGGCCGACGAATGGCCCGCCGAAGACGGCCCCAACCCGCCGCCATTCCCCGCGCTGGTTTTTGTCACCGCCTACGACGAATACGCCCTGCAAGCCTTTGAGGCACAGGCGATGGACTACGTGCTGAAACCGGTGCAAGCCAGCCGCCTCGCGCGAACCGCGCAACGCGTGCAATCGGTGCTGGCGCAGCGCGCCACCCCGGCAACCCCCACTTCAGAAGCCGCCATGGACGCCACGCTGGCCCAGCTGCGCGCCCTGCTCGGTGGGCCCGAGCCGACTTCTTCGGCCTTGCCAGAACGCCTCAAGGTGATCCAGGCCAGCGTGGGCCATGCCATTCACATGGTGCCTGTGAACGATGTGGTGCTTTTTGAAGCGTCCGACAAATACGTCAGGGTGCTCACCGCCGTCCACGAATACCTGATCCGCACACCGCTCAAAGACCTGCTGCCCCAGCTCGACCCAAGCGAGTTCTGGCAGGTGCACCGCGGCACCGTGGTGCGCGCCGCCGCCATCGACAGCGTGCAACGCGATGAAGCCGGTCGCACCAGCCTGATGCTGCGGGAGCGGGATGGGCAGCGGATAGCGGTGAGCCGCGTCTACGCGGCCCGCTTTCGCGCCATGTAGCGGCCCTCAGCCGCTGGCGAACCCGAGCTTTTGACGGTCAATGCTTGCCGCGATGACCGCGGTGCTTGCCACCGTGTCCATGGCGGTCATGGCGGTCGTGGCGCCGGTCATGGCGGTCCCATCGGCTGTGGCGATGGTGGCGGCGGTCGCTTCGATACCCGTAGTCCTCCACATACACCACCGGTGCCCGCTCGACATAAACCGGGCGCGGACGGCGGTGGTCGGAATACACCACCACCGGTGCCCGTTCCACATACACAGGGCGCGGGCGCACCACCACGCGCGGTGGCGGTGCATTGGACACGCCAACCGATACGCCAGGAGAGTCCACTCCCACCGACCAATACACATCGCCGGCATGGGCCGGCGTTGCGGCCGTCGACAGCGCCCAGCCGCCAGCGGCCAGAGCGGCTATCGCCAAGCCGCGCGCCAGGCCCGACGAGCGGCGCCAGGCAGACAAAAGGGATTTGGAATTCTGTGTCGTCATGTAAGGTCTCCTGTGATCGGCTTCCAAATCGGTCACCATGGCGCTATTACATTCAAACTGTGTAAACACTGTGTGTTTGCCCGGTAAGGATTCTGTTGCCAAACGTAACGCCACAAGGAGGTTCAAACCACCATGACCCAACCATCCACTCCCCTGCCGCCCGTTGCCGCCGAGGTGCTCCACTATTGGCTGGCAGACGGCGTTGAGCGCGACTGGCCCAGCACCGAACTGGGCAAGCGCTGGTTCGGCGGCGGCGTCGAACAAGACGCCGAAATCGATGCCGCGTTTGGCCCGCTGGTGGCCGCGGCACTGGACGGCGATCTGCTCGACTGGGAACCCGTGCCGCTCACCCGTCTGGCGCTGGTGATCGTGCTCGACCAGTTCACCCGCAACGTCTTCCGGGGCCAGGCCAAGGCCTTTTCCGGAGACCAGAGGGCGCAGCAACTGGTGTTGCAGTCACTCGCGCTGGAGCAAGACCAGGCGTTGCCCCGTGTCGGTCGGGTGTTTTTCTACATGCCGCTGATGCATGCCGAGAGCCTGGCATTGCAGGATGAATGCGTGAGCCGGTTTGAGGCGCTGGTCAAAGACAGCCCGCCCGAGCTGACCGATACCCTGCAAGGCAACCTGCGCTTCGCCCGGGAGCACCGCGACATCATCGAACGCTTTGGCCGCTTCCCTTACCGCAACGCCGTGCTGGGGCGCCAGAACACGCCCGAGGAAAACGAATTCCTGAAAACCGGGCCGCGTTTCGGTCAGTAAGGCGCTGCAGCCAAACCCCGCAAAGGCCGCGATCGCGGCCAGCCCATCAGGCCCTGGCGTTCAGGGCCGGGTCTCAAAAAAGGCTGTACAGCGCCACGGCGGCCAACACCACCAGGGCACCGGTCACGAACCCCACCACGACCGGCAAAGGGCTTTGTTTTTCGATCACCGGCATCGGCCGGCGAGCGCCCCAATCGCTCTCCAGGGTGCTCGGCGCCACGTAATCGCCCGATCGTGACGCCTCAGGGCTGCTCGCGCTCAAACGCGTTTCGCTGCCAGGCATCGCCCAGGCGGCCCACAGCGCATGGGCCTGCTGGGGCACGATGGCACCCTGCGCCACGGCCGCCTCCACGTCGCTCCAGTTCAGCTGCACGCGAACCGTGGGCAGGAACACATCTTCGGCCACCGTTTCCTGCCAACGGGTTTGTTCGGCTTCGGGAAAGGTGTCTGGGTTGTCGTTTTTCATGGTTTTAATGGATGGTTGCCTGCCGATGGTCGGGCGATTCGCACAGGCTCCTCACAAGCCGTGTGTGAAGTGCGTCCAACAATCGCTTCCCTCGGGCGTTACCTTAAACCAAAGCTTCTGCCGCTCAAAGTGAGAAATTCACCCCTTGTCGGTTTGATGCAGGCCGTTTGTGGTCGATTTCACCGAGGTCACTCAAGCTTTGTGACTCAACAGGCCATGCGCGACGCCCGGGGTGGCCCCGAAGGCCAGGGAGCCTGCGCAACAGCAAGAACACCGGCGGCCAACGGCGAGATACCTGTCTCGCACTGTACGGCCTCCTGCCCCGGGGGTCCTGGGGCTTCCCGGTTTCCCCATGCGATTCCCGGTTTTCGCGGGCTTCGCTTCGATGCTTTCTGCCGCACACACCCCGGGGCTTCCTACAATTCGCCACCATGGCCCACCCCTCTTTGTCTGAAATCCCCCACCTTCTGCAACGCATCAGCGAAGAGGCCCGAGCCCATTTCGGCGAGGGCAAGGTCGCCAACTACATACCCGCGCTGGCCAATGTCAAGCCGAACCAGTTCGGCATGGCCATCGCCTGTGTCGACGGCAGCACCCACACCGTGGGCGACGCCCATGTGCCCTTCTCGCTGCAAAGCATCACCAAGCTGTTCACCTTCGTGTTGGCGCTCAGGGCCGAAGGCGATGCCCTGTGGCAACGCGTGGGCCGCGAGCCCTCGGGCGCGGCGTTCAATTCGATCGTGCAGCTGGAAACCGAAAACGGCATTCCCCGCAACCCCTTCATCAACGCCGGCGCGCTGGTCATCACCGACATCCTCACCAGCCGCTACGTGCAGCTCGACTACGCCCTGCTCGGCGCGCTGCGCCGCCTGGCCGACGACCCCGAACTGCACTGGAACCCCGAAGTGGCCCGGAGCGAGCGCGAACACGCCGACCGCAACATGGCCATGGCCTATTTCATGAAAAGCCACGGCAACTTCCACAACGATCCGGCGCTGGTGCTCGACAACTACTGCGCCCAGTGCGCCACCGAAATGACCTGCGCCCAGCTCGCCCAGGCCAGCATGTTCCTCGCCAACGACGGCCGCGACCTCACGCTGCAAGGCCAGCCCGACGAACACTTCCTCACCGCCGACCAGACCCGCCGCGTCAACGCCCTCTTGCTCACCTGCGGCGCCTACGACGCCGCCGGCGACTTCGCCTACCGCATCAGCCTGCCGGTCAAAACCGGCGTGGGCGGTGGCATCGTGGCCGTGATCCCCGAGGTCGGCACCGTGGCCGTCTGGTCGCCCGAACTCGATGCCAAAGGCAATTCGGTGCTCGGCGCGTTTGCGCTGGAGCGGCTGGTGCAGCTCACCGGCTGGGGCTACAGCTCGGTGTGAACCTGGGTGGGCCCTGGTGCGCCTGAAGCGGCAGCCACTTGGCGTGGCATGCCGGGCCTTTGCACAGGCCCATGCCGCCACTTATGAAGCAAAATAGCCTACAACCCAATCACCGCCAGCGCCATGCCCACCCTTCGCCGCTTCGCCCCAACCCGCTCAAAACTTGCCTGGCCTGCCAGTGCCATCCTGGCGATGGGCCTGACCGCCTGCGCCAACGGGCCGGTCGCGCCAAAAGCGCTTCAAGGCGCCGCCCCGGTGAGCCACAACTGCCAACCCCGGGAAACCGTGGGCTTCTCTTGCGAACTGCGTGACCAGCGGTTGCTGTCGCTCTGCGCCTCGCCTGACTTCCTGCAGTTCAAGGGCGCGCCCAGAGACAACCCGGGTTATGCCTATGTGGCCGTGGGGTCGCCGCAAGGCAAGGTGCAATTCAGCTACCCCGAAGAGCCCGGCGACTACAAGCAACACATGTATGCCTGGGTCTCCATGTCGGCCGCACCCCACCTGTTCATTGCGGGTGAAAAGGGTGACTTTCTTCATTTCAGCCTCGACGAGAAAGAGCCCGTTTCCGCCAAGGCTGACAACCTGCCCGCCAACTGGCCGCTGAAGGCCCGGGCCATCCGGTCACTCTGCGACGATCACATCAACCGCGCGCAACTCGACCCCTTCATGGCGCAAATGCCGGGCAAGAAGGAATGGGAAAAAGGCCAGCTCAAGCAGCCGGGCCAGTGAACGAACGGCGGGAGATTGAACAATGGCAGATCCCAACATTCCCCACCTGAGCGGCGCGCAACAGATGCAGCGCGCCGAATCGCTGCTGGTGGCCGCCTACCGCAGCGGCATGACCGACCCCAAAGAACTGGCCAACTTCATGGGCCAGGTTCAGCATGAAAGCCAGAACTTCTCGCGCCTCGAAGAAAACCTCAACTACAGTGGCAGCCGCCTGTACGACGTGTTCCCGGGCCGCAACGGTCTGACCCGCGAAGGCGCGCAAGCCATCACCGACATGCCCGATGCCAGCGAACGGCGGCAAGCCGTGGCCGAGCAGGTCTATGGGGGTGACTGGGGGGCCAGAAGGCTCGGCAACACCGAGGCGGGCGACGGCTATGCCTTTCGTGGTCGCGGCTACATGCAGCTGACCGGCCGCAACAACTATGAACACTTTGGTGAGGCCACCGGGCTTGACCTGATCAACCAGCCCGGTCTGGCAGCCAACGAAGCCCATGCCGAACGCCTGGCGATCAGCTACTGGAACGAAAACGTGCAAGCCGTGCAAACCGCCCGCACCGACGTGACCCAGGCCGGCTCCATCATCAACACCGGCGGGCCCGACAAAATCCCCAACGGCCTGGCCGACCGGCAGGCCAATGCCACCGCCTGGGAAACCGCCTTCAACAACGGCTACCTGCAAGAAGCCCTGGCGCGCCACCCCGCAGCGGTAACGCCTGTTGAAGCAGAAGAAGCAACCCGCAACCCGCAAGCCCTGCAACTCAAACCCGAGCTGCAGCTCTCGCCCCACAGCCTGGCCTTGATTCAGGACAGCGAGCAACAGGTTCGCCAGATCGCCGAGCGCCACCAGCTGCCCTGGGACGCCGGGCTCAACAACACCGCCCATGCCGTGGCCAGCCAGGCCCGCCAGGAAGGCCTCACCGGCATCACCCACCTCAACGTGAGCAACGGCCAGATTCGCTACGCCCAGTTCGACGGCCTCACCCTCAAAGAGGGCGCGCTCGACGCCCGCGCGGCGGCCAACACCGATGCGCAGACATCGGTCGACCAGATGGCCAGGGCCGATCAGCTGACCTTGACCCAGCTTCCGGAGGTTGCGTCCACCCAGGCCCAGCGCCAGGAAGTGCACGCGCCCGCTCACTGAAGCGAACCGCCCCGGGCAAGCCGGGCCACCAGGCGAGACCCCCCGGCGCGCCGCCACCGGGGGCCAAAGGCAGGGCGCGGCGCAGCGCATTCGCCCTCGCTGAAAAAACCGCCTGCGGCTCTAGAATCATCCAATGAGCTCAAACACCCCCGCCACCCCCCATAAAAACAACCACGCCGCCAACGCTTCCGCCGAAGGCGAGCCCAAGGTCAGCAACTTCCTGCGCCAGATCATCGAGAAAGACATCGCACAAGGCACCTACGCCGAGCGCCGCTGGGCCGGCGTTCCCGGTGGGGCCGATGTGCAAGGCAAGGGCCAGCCCGACCCGGCGAAGATCCGCACCCGCTTCCCCCCCGAGCCCAACGGCTACCTGCACATTGGCCACGCCAAGAGCATCTGCATCAACTTCGGCCTGGCCGAGGAATACGGCGGCGTGTGCCACCTGCGCTTTGACGACACCAACCCCGAAAAAGAAGACACCGAATACGTCAACAGCATCATCGATGCCGTGAAGTGGCTGGGCTTCAGCTGGAACGGCGAGCCGGGCAAAGCCAACCCCGATGCCTTGCCCTACCAGGCCAGCGACTACTTCGACTTCATGTACGAGTGCGCGCTGTATTTGATCGGCGCCGGCCTGGCCTATGTGGACGAACAAACCAGCGAAGAAATGCGCATCAACCGGGGCGACTTCAACACCCCCGGCAAAGCCAGCCCCTTCCGCAGCCGCACCCCCGCCGAGAACCTGACCCGTTTTCAGGAAATGCGCGACGGCCAACACGAAGACGGCTCCATGGTCTTGCGCGCCAAGATCGACATGGCCTCGCCCAACATCAACCTGCGCGACCCCGCCATCTACCGCGTGCGCCGCGCCACCCACCACAACACCGGCGACAAATGGTGCATCTACCCGATGTACACCTTTGCCCACCCGATTGAAGACGCGCTCGAGCAAATCACCCACAGCCTGTGCACGCTGGAATTCGAAGACCAGCGCCCGTTTTACGACTGGCTGCTGGAAAAGCTCTGCGAAGGCGGCCTCTTCGCCAGCCCGCCCCCGCGCCAATACGAATTCGCCCGCCTCAACCTCACCTATGTGATCACCAGCAAGCGCAAGCTCGCCCAGCTCGTGTACGACCACAAGGTCAACGGCTGGGACGACCCGCGTTTGCCCACCATCGTGGGCCTGCGCCGCCGCGGCTACACGCCCGAAAGCCTGAAGCTCTTTGCCGAGCGCATCGGCGTCACCAAGAGCGATTCATGGATCGACTACTCCACGCTGGAAGGCTGCCTGCGCGAAGACCTGGAAAACAAAGCCCACCGCGGCATGGCCGTGCTCGACCCGGTGAAGTTGGTGCTCACCAACTGGGCAGAGGTCTTTGGCTCTGACGACCACACCGAAACCTGCGAACAACCCGCCCTGCCCCACAGCGCCGTTCCCGAAGGCTCCGAGCCGCCACCGGCCCGCCAATTCAAGATAGGCAAAGAGGTGTGGATCGAGCGCGAAGACTTTGAAGAAGTGCCGCCCAAGGGCTACAAACGTTTGTTTCCTGGGAACGTGGTGCGCCTCAAAGGCGGCTACGTGATCGAGTGCACCGGCGCGGGCGCCAAAACCGCCGAGGGCAAGGTGATCGAGGTGCACGCCAAAGTGATCCCCAACACCAAGAGCGGCACCCCCGGCGCCGACAGCGTGAAAGCCAAAGCCGCCATCACCTGGGTGGGCGTGAGCGACGGCGTGCAAGCCGAAGTGCGCCTGTACGACCGCCTGTTCTCAGACGCCAACCCCGACGCGGGCGACAAAGATTTCATCGAGGCGCTGAACCCCGACAGTTTGAAGGTCGTCACCGCGTTTGTGGAGCCTTCGCTGGCGCTGGCCCAGCCCGATCAGAAATTCCAGTTTGAGCGGTTTGGGTACTTTGTGGCCGACCGCGTGGACCATGTGGCAGGGAGCAAGCCTGTGTTTAATCGGGTTGCGGGGTTGAAGGATAGTTGGGGTAAGTAAGAGGTGGAAGGTGGTACAGAGATGCGTACACTCACTAGCGCCCCACTAAGGTAGAAAAATCCCTTACAAAATACTTGTGTACGGAAATGGCTTGCAAATACATACTTAACATCCGACGACCAAGTGCTTGAAGTTAGGGAGCAAGTACTGGCAAGCGCGCAATGAAAAAATTGTGAGTAAGGGCGTCTTACTAGTCGGCATACAAAAAGACAAGATTTATTTCGGACAAGAAAATGACAACCAAAGGCTCACAGCAAGCGTTTATATCTTCTCGGCAAATTACATGGCTAATGCTTGAAGCACTACTGCCTATCGCACTCATTTCAATTGTATTCTGGCCAATTGCATCATGGGCAATACCAAATCAACAATTTTTATACGAACGATACTTCGGCTCAGGTGATCTAATTGCAATTTCAATTACATTAATTTCTCCACTAATCATTCGCCTAATTACAAAAAATCAAAGTGAGAATAGAGGGAAAGAATTTTACCTTGGGGTATTCCTCGTAGCTTTGATTGCCATTGGGGGAATAATCTATGGCGCCATTAAAATAAAATACCTCTCGTACTCTTTTCCTGACGCAGGACAACCGGACTCAACCATTACAGATATGAGCAACTTTAGCTGGGGTTTTGTGATCATTACAATAGCGGCAATTTTCGCTGCTACAGGCATGGAGGACTGACTAAGTGAGTTCCATTCTACTTTCACACCTCGCAATTGGCACCAATCTACTTTACGCTACTGCGTCGGCGCTACTAATCTATGGCGTATTTCTCAGGCTCAGAAAGATTAGAAAGGCATTTCAGATTATTCCAATTGGAATTCATTACTTACAAACCTCAAGAGCTGCAATAAAATACCAAAAAATTCTATCATTGGTGCATAAGCACGAGGAGCACAATTCATATCGAAAATTCGAAAGCTATTCGGACCTCACAAACGATATTGCTGTAATGCACTACCTTGAGAACAATCTAGTTTTTCAAAAATCACGCCTAATTGACTGCCTTGAAACGGATATAATGCCGATCCCTGAGGATGAAATTTTGGAGTTCTTTCGCCTAGAAGAGAGTCATTACAGAAAAACCATAATGGATGAAAAGCATTTAAAATCTAAGACCATTCAACGCAAGACCATTGAAATTGATGTGAATTATCCTGAAATGGCAACCTCATGAAATCAGTAGAAGAACAGCACCTTTCGATTTCCAACTGGTTTAAAAATAATGAAATTCATTTTGAACAAGTCGATGGTCACTGGTCCTACAAGACAGATATAAATGGCACCTCAACCCTAGTCTCAATAATTTCACTTGAGAGAGGAGTTGTTCAACTCGCAGATCTTCAACTCTCGATCGATGAACGCAAGGTGAATCAGCTACTTCCATTGGTAAATGCGTTAAATACCAAACTTCCATATGGGGGCGCTGAGATAGGCATAGATACATTTAACTTCAAAGTTTACATATTTTGGAACAATGCCAACCAACTAGCTTCCGATTTAGATCATGCAGTTGATCTGCTCAGCTTCTTCATAGTAAAATACTACTCAATAATTAGAGCATGCTGCGATGATCTGATTACTGTAGAGGATGCTATCAAAAAGATCTAAGAATTCGGGTATTTAGAATTGAATATCATGATATCCACGGGTCACCCTCAATTTTCCAAATACGAAACTCAACATTTGAGTTCTTCTGCTCGGCGTCTAAAGCACCCAATTCTCGCGCAGGCCAGAGGGGTCAGATACCGTCTTGAAAGTCAAGCCGATTCCACGAAAAAGTGGCATCAAACGCAGTGCACGACTTGAGCACCCCATAGATCTGGCGGATCAGCTTGTGCATGCAAGCCGCGATCACTGCCTTGGTGGCCAGGCCATCGGCTTTGAGGCGTTCGGCGAACACTTTCATCAACAGGTTGTATTTCAGCGCCACCATCGAGCGCCCTCGGGGTCAGGTCTTGCCTTTTGCCCCCTCCTGGCTTAATCTTCCGAAATGGCTCGCCCTCTTCGCATTGAATTCCCCGGCGCGGTTTACCACGTGACTTCGCGGGGGATCGGCGGGAGGCGATCTTTGAACCATCGGGGTCAGGTCTTGCCTTTTGCCTTCACTCACCTGCAAGGTGAAAGATAAGATTTGATCCTCAACATCGTATTTCGACTCCGACAGAAGGCCCGCTCAGGATAATTGGGGTCAGACTCTAATTTCCTGCGCCTTGAGTCAATGTTTGGGCAGTCCGGAGCAGGATTCAAAGCACCCCGCTCCCCCCAAAAATCCCGGTACACAACTGCTGCTCACAAGGCACCCCGTCGCGATCGCCGTCCATCTTGGTGTCAGGACAATTCCGGATGAAGAACTTGGCCTCTTCGCATGAGGTCATCTGCGAACAGTGCTGCCGCCCATCGCATTGGTAACGGTTTGGCTGGGTAGCCCGAGGCTTGGTCCATGGCTCCGGGTTCATGACGCCTTGAGGCGTGGCCTCCGGCAGGGCCACAACCCGCTCGCTGTACTGCCCGTAGGCATACCAACCCGCCCCAGCCAACAGCAGCAAACCGATCACGCTGCTGACCCAAGAGTTCGACTCGGCGCGCCGAGGCGGCGAGCTGCGACCACGAGGCCGAGCCTGATCATGCTGGCGCGCTTGCCTGGGCTCAGCATCGCCCGGCCTGCGCACCCGAACCGCCCGCTTGCGGCCATCCTTGTCCGGCTCAACTTCAAACGACAAAGCTTCGCCCACCATCGGCGGCCGCCCACCGCGCGGGAAGGCCGACACATGAACGAACAACTCTTGCCCGCCATGCTCGGCCACCAAAAAACCAAAGCCCCGCTCATCGTTCCATTTCTTAAGCGTGCCGTTGAAGCGGTTGGCAGGGGTGTTCATCAATTCGGCGTTTTCTTGTTATTTGAAGTCGGATGTGTGGGCTCAGGCCAAAGGTGTTGGATCTCAAGCGGCAAAGCGCGCAGCAAACTGCCCATCCCCACTCAAGCCAATGATCAACCGCTGCGTCGCCCGCGTGGCCCCCACATAAAACAAGCGCGCTTCGTCTTTCTCGCTCTGGTTCGCCGCAGGCATGTGGCCCACGCCCACCAGCGCCACCACCGGAAACTCCAGCCCTTTGCTCACGTGCATGGTCAAGACCTTGATGGTGTCTTCCAAGGGAGAAAACTGTCCCGGCCTCTCGCGAACTTGATAGGGAAGGCCTCTGCGGCTCAACAATTCGCCGCAAGCCCGCATTTCTGACTTTTGGCGGCAGATGATGGCCATGTCGCCCCAGGCGTGGCCTTCCTGGTGGGCGGCGCTGAGCTGGTCCACCATCTGCGCCACTTCTTCGCGCAGGCTGGGCAAGCGGATGATGATGGGCGCTTCGCCATCGCGCCCGCAGCTCACCGGCTTGAGCAGCGGAATGCCGTCTTCGTCGTGGTCTTCGGCGGTCAAGAGTTCAGCGGCAATCAGGTTCGCCGTTTGCAAAATCTGCCGGGTGTTGCGGTAGTTGATCTTGAGGATGGTGGTGCGCCCTTGCGCCTGTATGCCCACGCTCTTGAAGCTGAACTGCTTGCTGCGGCTTCGCTCGTAAATGCTTTGCGCATCGTCGTAGAGCACGAGCAGGCTGTTGGTCGTGGGGTCGACCATTTGCGTCACGAGCTTGAGCCATGCGGGCGCGAAATCGTGTCCTTCGTCAATGAGCACGGCTTGGTATTGCCCGCTGGGGATTTGCTTGCGGTCAACGCCTTCGATCACCCGCTGCACCATGTCGTCAAAGAAGACATTCTTCGGCAGGTTGTTCGCCGGCAGGGTTTGCCCAAACGCCACGAGTTGATCGCGGCACCATTTGTGGAAATGCCGGGCGTGCACCTGGGCCGACAAGCCTTTGGCTTCCATCACGCTCGCCAGCTTCACGGCCAGCGGCTCGTTGTAGCAAAGAATGAGGATGGGCTTGCTTGCCGCCGTGTGTGCCTTGGCCAGGTATTCGGCGCGGTAGCCCAGCACCATGGTTTTGCCCGAGCCTGCCACGCCATGGATCACGCGGTGCCCGTCGCCCAGACTGCGCGCCAGTTGCTCTTGCTGCAGGTCCATCACCCGCATGATGCTCGGCATCTCCAAGGCTTCGTCGCTGTCGTCAAACAGGCTTTCTTGCGTGGGCACGCGCACCTCGGGGAACATGATCCAGCGGGCGCGGTCCAGCTGCGGGAGCGACATGACGCTGCCAAACGCATGCGGAAACATGTTCCACAAGCGCTGCTGAAACTGCTCGGGGTCGGCGGCTTCCAGCATCTCGTCGGAACAGATCACGTAATGCGACTCGATGGCTTCGCCCAGGCCAGCCGCTTCAAACTGCTTGCGGGTGATGCGCGTGAACACCACGCCATGGCCCCAGGGAAAGGCGAGCTTGCCTTGGTGGTTGCCGCTGGGGTGCACGAGCTGGGGGTCGCGCTCCAGCGCGTTGACCACCTGAATGGCGCAATGCCGCGCCTGCGCCAAGGGGTTGATCACCACCTTGGCCTGCCCATCGGGCGCAATCTCCCACATTTGCCGGGTGGCCCGCTGTACCGTCTCCAGCTTCCAGTCTTTGGTTTCCAGAATCAGCAAACCACGGCGCGGGTGAATCACGACGAAATCGGGGTGCGATTGCTTGGGGCCAACGGGCACGTCGTACCACAGCAAATAGTCGGCATCCAGCTTCTGCTCAAGCCGCTCCGCCAGGCGCTTCTCGCCGCTCGTCATGCGCGAAACGCAGCTGCCCAGCGCTGGTATCAATATGGCCATCCCTGCCTATCCCTTTATTGAGAACTTATGGCGCATCATGCCAAAAAATCGCAGCGGCACTTGTGCATTAGCTGACACTTTCCCAAGATTGCATGGGTGAGGCTCCCGTTTCTCTTGTGCAAATGCGATAGGCACCATCAACCATCAACCACCCAACACAATCTGCCAACACGCCCCACCGCTTCACTGGCCCGTTCTTCTCGGCGTCGGTCATACCCCTGCCGCTTTAATTCCGGTCAGTCCGTTGCCGCAGCCCTCGGGGTCAGGTGTTGCTTTTTGGCTTCAACTTGCGCCCAATCCAAAAGACTGGACCTGGCCCTCGGTAGAAAGCGCCTCAGAAGGACGCGCCATTTGTGCCGGCAAATGGTTGTTTTCGAAGGGAAATGTAGCGCAAGGGAATAAATCCACAGGAATACACCAGAACCGCCGAAACCTGCCCATGGTTTCGGTAAAATTTGCCGCGATCAGTAGCCGATTCAATTAGAAACCCTTTTTTCCAGGTACCGCATCAATGAAAAACAAAATGAAAAGAACCCGTTTGACAACTTGTGCGTCTTTATCAGTTGTCGTTATTGCTTTAACGGCTTGCGGCGGCGGCAGCAGCGATTCGAGCGACAGTGCCGGGGGCTCTGTTGTCGTGGGTCAAAACGGTGCGGTAGATGTCAGCTCGCAAGGCACTTTTGCGCAGCAAATGTTGGGCGCGGTCAATGCCGTTCGAGCAACGGCGCGAAATTGTGGCGCAGAAGCAATGCCGGCGGTTCCTGCCATGACATGGAACGCTCTATTAACCCAATCGGCAACTGGGCATGCTCAAGATATGGCCAGCAACAATTATGCATCTCATACATCCCTGGATGGTCGAACCTACTTCGATAGAATTAGCGCAACGGGTTACCAGTCCAGCTTTACCAGCGAAGTGATTGGAGGGGGCCAAACGTCGGTTTCTCAGGTGGTGAATGGCTGGGTGAACTCTCCTGGCCACTGCGTGGTTTTGATGTCGCCTTATGCCAAAGAGATGGGTGGCGGGCACGCTGTCAAGAAGGGGACAAAATACGTGAACTACTGGGCCTTAAACGTTGGCTCGCCGTAATTCCCCAAGGTTCTGAAACCCGAATCCGTTGCAACGCAGGGTGCGTTGAACCAAACCGCCACCCCGGTGGCGGTACTTGCGTAGCAGCCACTGTGCCATCGGTTTGGCACCGAAATAATTGGGGTCAGACGCCAATTGTTCAGGGCAAGGCGTATTGGAAGGGTTGGGCAGCATCACATCAAATTCGGGGAATATGAATGAACCACACGCAAAGCAACATCGCCACCACAGGCAACGATTCGGACAAAAAGGCGCTCTCGGCCTTCATGGAGGCGCTGGTCATTCTCTCCAGAACGCGAGACTACAACGCCGTTGCCGCGCCCTTCGCGGGCTTCAAGAACCTCAGCGAAGGCACAGAGGGCGACAGTTCAGGCGGCACTTTTCGTGTTCAGGGCGAGAAGATTTACAACGTGATCGTTCACTTAGAAATCACCCAAGACCCGCCGCATGCGTTCACACCGCAAGTGGGCAACCTGGGCCTGCTGTTTGAAACCGGCGCAGTGACACTGCGGGATGTGCAAGAGCTGCTTGGCGATTGGTACCGCGACCCTGTTGACGGCGTGCAAGCGTCGTTCGCAGATGCCTACTTCAACCCGAAAACCATCGCGCCCGAGGCCGACTATCTCTTGTGCGCGTCAACGAGAGAAGACTTCGTTGAAACGCTCAAGCCAGGTTCGCCGGTTGAAATGATCAGCGCGTCCTGGCAAGACAACCGGTACGACACGGCCAACAGGCCCTGGTAACGCCAAGGCCCCGGCGGAGAAGACAGCGCCGCCTTCCACCCGCTAACGGCGGCATTCGGACACGAAGATCTCAACATCGGCCCTTGTTAGCACTTCGACGGGATTGAACATGACCTTTGCCAAAATCAACCACATCTCGATTCGTTACCAGCTTGAAGGCGACAAAGACGCCCCGGTCTTGATGCTGTGCAACTCGCTCGGTACCACCCTTGAGATGTGGGAGCCCCAGATGGCCACCCTGCTGACGCAGTTTCAGGTGTTGCGTTACGACGTGCGCGGGCATGGCCAGTCCGATGTGCCAGCGGGGCCCTACAGCATTGAACAACTGGGCCTGGACGCCATTGGCCTGCTGAACCACCTGGGGTTGACCCGCGTGGATTTCTGCGGCCTGTCCATGGGTGGCATGACCGGCATGTGGCTGGGCACCCACCACCCTGATCGCATCCAGCGCTTGGTGTTTAGCAACACAGCAGCCCAACTGGGCACGGCCGAGCTCTGGAATGCGCGCCTGGAGGTGCTTCACAAGGAAGGCATGGCGGGTCTGACGCCATCCATTCTTGACCGCTGGTTGACACAGGCTTTTCAGCAGCGCGCGCCGCAGGCGGTTGAGCGGGTGCGCGGCATGTTGCTGGGCACCACACCGGCGGGCTATGAAGCCAATGTGAGGGCCATCATCGCGATGGACCAACGCCCGGACATCCACCGCATCCCTGTGCCCACTCTGGTCATTGCCGGGCGCCACGACGGCTCCACGCCGCCAGCGCTGGGGCTTGAAATCCATCAACGGGTTTCCGGCTCGCGCTATGTGGAGCTGGATGCGGCGCATTTGTCCAACTGGGAGCAGGCAGAGGCCTTTTCCGCCGCGCTGATGGGCTTTTTGAGTCAAGGGTAGACAGGGGTATGGCTCTGCGTGACTCAGGGGCAGGCCTTGCAATGCAACATGCCTCCGGAGTCCTATCTCGCCTATAGCACCTCTGTCGTTTCAAGGGCAACGGGCAAAAGCTGATGGCCGGTAGCGCTGAAAAGTCGCAAGCGGCGGCCCGGGTTGAGGGTTGGGGCGGCGCTTCCTACAATCCAATCTGTCAGATTTCAGGAGTCACACATGGCAAGCCCAACCTTTATCGTCGTGAGCGGCGTTGCGATCATCGGGATCGGCATGGCAAATCTGTTGAGCGAAGAATTTGCACGAAAGCTGTTTTACAGGCACGGTGCGGGTAGCTGGGGCCCAACCAAGTCAGAGACGGTTGAAAAGGTTGGCGTCGCGCTCATTCGCTTCGTTCTTGGGCCAGCCTTGATCGTTGCGGGGAGCCTGTTGGTGATGAGGGGGTTGTAGGCCCTGGCTGGCAAGCATGCGTGGAACTGGGGAAAGAAGACCTCTGTGATCGTCGACTTCGCCGGTTCAATGGCCGGTGGTTGTGCGCCCTTTTTCAACCCCGAGGTTTGGCTCTTTACCGGTTTTCAACATGCGTGCTTCTCGCCGGATTTTCTTGACGCTTGCGCTGGAAAGACAGCAAGGGCGCCGTTTACCACGTGACTTCGCTGGGGATCGGCGGAAGCCGATCTTTGTGGACGATGTGGACCGACGGGTTTTGCTGGATGTGTTGGCCTCAAGGCTTAAGCGCTTGGTTGGGTGCCCCCCGATCGGGTGTTTCAAGGGCAAGCATTCCCCTTTTAATATGCAGACGCGACAACCCATGCTTTCGCTGCTGAAGCCACATCAATCACTTCAGGATACGGCCGCTTCGGGTTCATTCAGCTCGATTTTTCCTTCGTCCACATAGCGCTGGAAGTCTGCAGCGGGCATGGCTGCAGAGCCATGCGCATCGCCCTCCACCCAGCTCAAGGTGACGTCGAGGTCGGTGATCGCCACTTCCACTGGCCCTTCGCGAATTTCAATGGCAGGGCCGTCGCCCTCGCGGTACTCGAGAGGTCCCACAATGCGTGCGGTTTGAGTCATCTGTATTTTCTCCTATGAAGTCTGAACTGTTCGTACCAGTATGCGCTGCTTGGCACAAATGCGCGCACCAGCAACCACGCCATACGCAATGTCTTACACCTGCCCGCACCACAAGGGTTGCCCATCGCCAAGACTTCGCAGAGTCCTGTGGCCCCGCTGTGCAGCGAACCGCAATCACCGGTTGAATTTGTGGTGCAGCCTGCCTGGACAGGTGTGCGCGAGCGCTGAGAAAATCTCGACATAAGGTATGAAGAATCACTGCGGCAAAATGCACGCTTCACGCACCTCACCTCGGATCCAACGTGGCGCCCACTTTGCCCGCCCAAGCAGCCCTGGAAGCCATGCGCTCTGCCATGGCTTCTTATGGCGACATATCACCGCTTAGCTGGCAAATGCTGGCCGCGCACTGCCGCGTCGTTGGTGTGCCCAAGGCTGCGGTTTTGTATGCCTCCGATGCCGTTCCCACTTCGTTTGCTTTTGTCGCAACTGGCTTGCTTCGCGTCTATGTGACAGACGCCGACGGGCGGGAGTACAACAAGAACTTTTTTGCCGAAGGCAGTTTCCCTGGTGCCATGACCGCGCTTTTGACGGGCACGGCTTCACGCTTCACGATCGAGGCCTTGGAGCCTTCTCAGGTGGTGCTCATTGATTTCAAAAGGTACCGCGAGTTGCTGTGGTCGCAGGACGACCTGAAGATTTTTCACATTCACTACCTCGAGTCCAATTGGCTGCTGGCCAAGGACGCTCGCGAGGTTGAAATTGTGCAGTCAGACGCCGCCACGCGGTACCGGCTGTTTGTGCAGGACTACCCTGATTTGCACAAGCGATTGCCCCAGTACCACATCGCCGCCCATTTGGGGATCACCCCGACCCAACTCAGCCGGGTGCGAAAGAATTTCAAATTATCAACCTAGGTAAATGCAAGCAGCGGCGCGCGTGACTAAGCTGCGCGCATGAACCATTTTTACCTGATTGCGGTTTGTTCTGGCGCAGCCATTGCAACCCAGGCCGCCATGAATGCCCAGCTCGGGCAACTGCTCGGCAGTCCCTTGTTGGCCAGCTCTGTGGCGTTCGGCAGCGCCTTGTTGTTTGCGGTTCTGGCGGTGCTGGTCTCAAGCCATTCCCCCCCAGCCGCGAGGCCCTGGAGGCGGTGCCGATACACCTGTGGTTTGGCGGTGGCATTTTGAGCGCGTTTGGCATTTCGATGTTCTATTTCCTGATTCCCAAAATTGGCATGGGGCAACTGATGGCATTGGCGCTGACAGGTCAGCTCCTGGTGGCCATGTTGGCGGGGCATTTTTCCTGGTTCAATGCGCCTCACCGCCCCATCGACGCCATGAGCGGCCTGGGCGTTCTGGCCTTGGTGGCCGGGGTGAGCTTGATCAACCGGGGGGCCTGATCATGGTGGTGGATTGGGCCGATGCCAACGTCAAAAATCTCTTTCAGTTGTGGCAGGCGATGGGCGCCGATTCGCGGGTGCGTCCAGACGGTTCCGAACTGTTTCGCTCCCGCGGCTGGCCACACCGGTGCTGGGTGATGGGCGCGACGGCGCTGCCGGTGAGCGCTGCGGAGTTGCCACTCAACCCGGACACCCTCTACCCACAGCTGCCCGAGACCATCCATGGGCATGCCATGGCCCCTGTGATTGACGCGCTGGGCATGTCGGAAGTCTTTGCTCAAACGGCCATGGTGTGGCGGCGCAACTGTTGGCCGGTCAACGCCTTGGTTCAAAGCGAGCGCCCTTTGACCCTGATCACGCCCAAGGGGGAGGACCAGGTGAACACCTGGGTGGAAGTTGCGGCCCTTGCTTTTGGCTATGGAATCGACAACAGCATTTTTCACAACTTGGCAAGGCACGCGTCGGCGCAGCTGGTGCTGGCCTGCGCCGGGGAACGGGCCGTGGCCACCGCGTTGTTGTTTCGCACCGGCAAGGAGCTTGGGCTGCATCAGTTCGGCGTGTTGCCCGAGGCGCAAGGCAACGGTTATGCCTCGCAGCTGCTGCAAGCCTTGTTGCAACCGGCATTTCTGCGCGATTGCGAAGCGGTGACGCTGCAGGCCTCGGTCGCCGGTTTTCCCTTGTACCAAAAACAGGGGTTTGAATCCCAGTTTGGTATTCGGAATTTTCGACGTGGCTTGCCTTCGGATCAGGGCTTGTCTGTTGCCCACAAGCTCTGAACGCCGCAATTTCACAACCAGAGAGCTCCATGAACAGCGCATTGGCTCGCCCTGTCGTCTTCGCGCTCTCATTTCCCTGAAGCGACAGGCGCCGCGAGGCCTTGGTCGCGCTGGATGCAATGCCCTCAGCTCCCGCTAAAAGCCCCGCCACACAACTGCTGCTCACAAGGCACGCCGTCGCCATCACCGTCCATCTTGGTCCCGGGACAGTGGCCAACAAAGAACGTGGCCTCTTCGCATGAGGTCATCTGCGAACAGTGTTGCCGCCCATCGCATTGGTAAAGCGCTGGCTGCGCAGGCCGGGGCTTGGTCCAGGGCTCGGGGTTCATGGCGTTTTGCGGCAACTGCGCAGCCGACGCGGCCCCAACCCGCTCGCTGTAGCGCCCATAGGCATACCAGCCCAGGCCTGCCGCCAGCAGCAGCAAAGCGACCAGGCGCGGGACCCACGAACCCGAAGCGGAGCGCCGCGAGGAAGCTCGGCGGTCATGGGGCCGGGCCGGTGACCCGCGACGCGCCTGCCCGGGCTCGGCATCGCCCGGCCTGCGCACCCGAACCGCCCGCTTGCGGCCGTCGCGGTCCAGCTCGACTTCAAACGACAGCGCTTCCCCGGCCAGCGGTGGCCGGCCACCCCGCGGGAAGGCGGACACATGAACGAACAGTTCCTGGCCGCCATGCTCGGCCACCAGAAAACCGATGCCCCGCTCATCGTTCCATTGTTTGAGCGTGCCGTTGAACCGGGTTGTGGTGGCTTCCATGCTGTTTACCGCGCTTTCTATCTGTTTTTTTGTGGCGTGAGGCTGGCGGCATTGTTCCACCAAAACCCGGCGCCGCTGGTGTCAGCGCTGCCCGCACCGAAAGTTTCGAGACGCGCCCGGGTTCGCCCAACGATCCGGGCGCCCTCACCCGGACCGCCCATGCACAGGCCGTCACGAAAAACACGCAGCGCCAGGCCCCCGTTCATTTGTTCATTCGGCGACTCAAGCGGTCGAAACAGCCTGCGGTTGGCAGGCCCGAAGCTGTGCCCACGGCATTGCATTCGGATGATTTGTCTGGCCTTCGAGCTGCGCCTGTGGGAAAGTCGAGGCGCTGGACGCCTTGCCCGAAGACGCGCTGTGGTGCTTCGAAGCCAATTGATCCCTTCGCTCACCCCACGGAGACCACCATGCATTTCATTGCCACCGCGGTTCGGCCGCAAACCCTGGCCCTGGCCCTGGCGGTTCTGCTCGTCAGCGCTTGCGACCCCGCTCCGGCCGACCCGGCCGCCACCGCTTCACAACCCGCTTCGGCGGTGGCGCCCGCTGGCGAGAGCGAGGACAAGGGAGCGCTCGGCAGCGGCTCGCTCGAATTCCACCTGGAACCCGGCACCACGCTGGCCCTGCCCGTCACCTTCTGCGCAGGCCACGGCACCATATTGACCGTCGCAGGCCGCGAGGGCGAAACCCAGGTGGATCTGCGGGTGATCGAGCTGGAGGCTGCGCGAAGCGGCGCCTCACTTGAGAAGAGCACCGAGGTCGGCTACCGCTTCAATGGCACGGACGACCAGGGACGCAAATTCATGGAGCTGTGGCAAACCAGGTCGATAGACGCAGTGGTTCGGGACGGCGACAACACCCGCGTGAGCGGGAAGCTCTATGGCCTGCGCAGTTTCGACAAGGGCAACGGCGCAGGCACCTCGCCCGAGCCGATCGACGGCGGCACCGAGCACGCGTTCACACTGTCGGCCACATGCTCAAAATGACCTGACGGCCTCGACAAGCCGCCGCGTTGCCGGCCTGGTCAGAGGGCGCATTCTCTGCCAAAGGCCGGTCGCGCTCGAACAAGGCGGCGGGGTCTGTGCCTTCGCCTGTGGCCTCGAGCCCGGGTCTTGCAATGCAACAGTCGTAAGCAATTGGCCCGAGAGGCCATGTGCGCTCGACTCAGGGCCACGCTGAACAGGTCCCCTGCGGCGAGCGATGCTTTCACCCACCGCATTCAAACAATCCCGGCGCAAACCGCCGGGTTTCAGCGGCGGGCACCGTAACCAGTGCTCACACCTTTGTGCGCTGCGCAAGGCGGCAAGGCGTCACCGGGTGTTCCAATTGCCGCTGGGCTTTTTGGGCTTTTGTTGCGCCTGTGTGCGCGCGTTCAGACAGCGCTTTATGCCCATCTGGTTGCGGGCGGCGAGCCCACGTTTGTATGCTCGTGACACCCGGACCGACCCACCTCATGCACGCCTGCAGACAGGCGAACCCCGACCATGCCTTCAAAAGTTTCCCGAGTTCAAGCCGCTTTTCGCCCCACCCTGGTGCTGGCGCTGTTGTTGCTGATAACCGCTTGCGGAGGAGGCGAAAAGCCCGATGCAGGCACAGATGCCACCATGGCCACAAGCAACAACCCGGTGGTTGCCGGCACGGCGAGCCAGGAGAAGGACCGTGTCAATGCGCTGTGGGCCCTTGGCGCCGAAATGAACGCCGCCGAAGTGGAGCAGGCGCAAGTGCAAGATGGCTCGGCAGCCCAGCCACTGAAGGTTGCGCCTTTGCCGATCGCCACCAAGGCGCTGGCGCCTGTGACGGTGTACCGGTTTTTCAACCGGAACACCCTGGCGCACTTCTACACCTCAAGCACCACCGAGCGCGATTCCGTGCAGGCCAGCCTGCCTTTCATGACCTACGAAGGCCCGGCCTTTCAGGCCAGCAGCCAGAGCGACTCCAACCTGAGCCCGGTGTTTCGCTTCCTCAACAACCAGACCGGCGTGCATTTCTACACCATCAGCACCACCGAACGTGACCATATCCTGAGCACCGTCCCGCAGCTCACCTACGAAGGCGTGGCGTATTACGCCAGCAAGGTGGCCGGGGACGGGTTTCGACCGCTCTACCGGTTTTTTGTGGGCAGCTCCGGCTTTCATTTTTATACGGTGAGCGGGTCTGAAGCAGGCAATGTGATCGCGGGTCTGCCGAACTACAACTACGAGGGCATTGCCTACTACGTGCTGGGGACCGCTGAGGCTGGAGCCCCTGAGGCTCCCGGCAACCACACCAACACGGTGCCGGTTCCTGCCGCCGGCAACGCGATCGACACCAGCCAGCCTGACCGTGTTGTCGGCACGGGCACACCCGCCAGTTGCACGGGGCAGGCCGTGGTGAACGCTGTGGCGCTGGGCGGCAAGATTCGCTTCAACTGCGGCGCCAGCCCGGTGACGATCAACATGACCAGCACGGCCAAGGTGTTCAACAACCGCCCCGATGTGACGCTGGACGGCCAGGGCCTGATCACTTTGAATGGCGGAGGCAAGGTTCGCATCCTTTACCAGAACACCTGCGATGAGGCCCTGGTCTGGACCACCAGCCATTGCCAGGACCAGGAAACGCCTCGGCTCACGGTGCAGAACATGCGCTTCGTCAACGGCAACTCGACCGGTCAGTTGACCGATGGCGGCGGCGGCGGCGCCATCTTCGTTCGCGGCGGCCAGTTCAAGATCGTCAACAGCGTGTTCACCAACAACCGTTGCGAGCTTGCCGGGGAAGACATCGGCGGGGGTGCGGTGCGCGTGCTCGCGATGTACCAGAACCGCCCGGTGTATGTGGTGCAAAGCACCTTTGGTGGCGGCCCCGGCTTGGGCAACACGGCTTCCAGCGGCGGCGCTCTGAGCAGCATCGGCGTGTCTTACAGCATCTTCAACAGCCTGTTGAGCCACAACTCGGCGGTCGGAAACAATGCCGATGCGCTGCGGGCAGGCACGCCGGGAGGCGGCAGCGGCGGGGCCATTGCCAACGACGGCAATGACTACACCCTGTCCATCTACGGCAGCATGGTGAGCGACAACACAGCGATAGAGGGCGGCAGCGGCGTGTTTTACGTGAGCAACAACCGCACGGGCCACATGACATTGAGCGACTCGGTGTTTGTGCGCAATCCGGCATCGCGTTACGGCACAGCCGGTTTGCCCGGCTTCTTTGTGCTGGCGGCGCCGGGACAGCCCGTGGTGACGCGAACCACCATTTCATACTGAGCAACCCGATCCAGGGCCTCACCCGGCCCCTCGATTGTTCGGCGTTCAAGCCGCGCCGGTTGCGGCACCAAACGGCTGATCGGGTCCAGGGGTGTGCGTACCTGCATTGGGCTTCATGTTGTGCAGATGGCCAGGCGGGGCAACCCTTTGGTGACCGAAAACATTTGTTCGACGCCGCCCCGCGGACATCCTAGAATTCGCTTCCGTTCATCCATTTCAGCCGGGAGAGTTTCATGAAAAATGCCGCCATGGTGCTCGCTGCAACCGTTTTTTCGATGGGCAGTGCCTTCGCACAAAACACGTTCCCAACCGAATACCCCGCCGAGGCCAAGCCCGTCGCGGGCAGCGAAATTTCCAACCGGTTGACCGGCAAGGTTTTCACGGTGAAGTCGGCCACCAGTGGCGACTGGCGCATGGAGTTCGACAAGCGGGGTTACGCATTTGTCGATACAGACAGCGGCTACCGCGACAACGGCCCTTGGCGCATCGAGGGCGAGAAATGGTGCGCCAACATGGGCAAGACAGGCGACAACTGCGCGGAGTTGTATGCCGCCGGCGAAACGCTTTACTACAAGCGTGCCAAGAACGGCGAAGTGGTTTCGATGACCATGCGCTGACCCGATCAGCCTGCTCGGGCGAAGAGGCCCTCACGCTTCACATGAGCGCGTCAGACTGGCGGTGATCGGGATCAGGCTGTTTGGGGTCAGACGCCGGTTATCCGGATTCAGGATCTGCTGCACCAGATCACGCCCAGGGCGGGGGTCAGACATTGCACCGCCGCCCGGGTTGTCGATGTCGATGCAACTGGATCTTCCTGCCATCTCACCCTGCGCCGCGCTCAGTGCAGCGTATTCGCAATGATCTGGTGCACTTCCTGTTCCAGACCCGTTGAAGGAATAACCACCATCTGCTTGCCGCCGAATTCAGCCGAGTAGCGCGGCGCTTCGCTGGCATGTTGATAGGCCTCGCCGAGCTGGACAATCAATTGCCCGACGTCGATGGGCGAAAGCCCATGTTCTGCGGCAAATTCCTTCAGGCCGGTGACCTTGCCATCGTGAATCCAGGCAATGCCAAAGTTCTTCGGAGGCTTGCCGAAGAAGACAAAGGCTTCATGCTCTGCGGGCACCACTTCCATGTGGTCAGACACCTTGTAGGCCAGTTCCTCCAGCGGCGCTTTGACTTCATCGAGTCTGGCCACGGCCTCGTTGCCCGCCGGCAACGGCGGATACGTCACTTTGCTGCCAAAAATCTTGTCCATCAGTCCCATGATGTTCTCCTTTCAGAAGAATAAAAGTGAGTCTGACAACGGCCCACAAGCGCGAAGCGGGTAGATGCGTTGAGAGGGAAAATCTGTCGCCAGACGTTTTCACCTTAGACCATCAGAGCCATCTTTTCAAATCGGATCGCCATAATCGGGTTCGGCGGCCGGTTGCTCAACGTACCCCGCAACTCTTGGGCCCCTGGGACAAGGCCCTGCATTTCGCTGCTCTCACAACCGTTTGCATGGGTCGTCCAATGAATGGATGCCGCCTGTTTCCCACCGGCCAAAGCCTGACCTTTGCCCCAGAAAAGCCCTATGAACCCCGATACCGCGACTGCCAATCACCTGATTGAAATCGAGTTTTGCTCTGGCAAGGCATACCAGGACCCCTTCGTTGACGTCATTCTGGATGTCACCTTCACCGAGCCTGGAGGCCGGCAGCTCACGGTTCCGGCTTTTTGGGCAGGCGGTGCCCGCTGGTTGGTGCGCTACGCCTCGGCGACCATGGGTGTTCACCCGTACACCACCCAGTGCAACGACGTTGAAAACCCGGGCCTGCACCACATCCAGGGCTCGGTCACGGTGACGCCTTATGAGGGTGACAACCTGTTGCTGCGCCACGGTGCACCCAAAGTCGCGGCTGACAACCGCCACTTCAGCTACGGCGATGGAACCCCGTTCTTCTGGCTGGGCGACACCTGGTGGCTGGGGTTGACCAGCCGCCTGAACTGGCCCGGCGATTTTCAGGCGCTGGCAAAAGACCGCCACGACAAGGGCTTCACGGTGGTGCAAATCGTTGCAGGCCTCTACCCCGACATGCCCGCGTTTGACCCCAGAGGCGCAAGCCTTGCGGGGTTCTCATGGAACGCCGACTTCACATCGATCAACCCGGCCTTTTTTGATGAGGCCGATGCGCGGATCATGCATCTGGTTGACATGGGTCTTTGCCCATGCATTCTGGGCACATGGGGCTACTACCTGAACTGGCTGGGCACGGAAAAAATGAAACTGCACTGGCGCTACATCATGGCCAGGTGGGGCGCGCTTCCCGTTGTATTTGCGGCGGCAGGGGAACAAGTCATGCCCTGGTACCTCTCGGAAAACAAGGCGGCTGAAAGCGCCTGGCTGAAGCAGGAATGGTCAAAGGTTGTTCGCTACATGCGCGAGATCAACGGCTTCCATCGGTTGATCACCACACATCCACAAACAAGTGGCCGCAGCTGTGTTGACGATCCCGGTTTGCTTGATTTTGAAATGCAACAGACCGGCCATGGATCGCCGACCGTTTCTCACGCAGCGCGAGCAACAGAAGGGTGGCATGCCCAGCCGGAAATGCCGGTCGTCTGCGGCGAATCGCGGTACGAAGCACTGGAAATCACCCCTGAAGTCACCACCACGGATGCCCGGCAGGCCTTCTGGGCGCACTTGCTCAACAGCGGCTGCGCCGGCCATACCTATGGTGCCAACGGCGTGTGGCAGGTGAACCGCGAGAACGACCCTTTTGGCAATTCGCCAAGTGGCCGAAACTGGGGGGTCACGCCTTGGCGCCAGGCCATGCAACTGCCTGGCTCTGCCCATCTGGCCCGAGCGAAGGCTTTGTTGCTCACCTTGCCCTGGCACCGGCTGGAGCCGATTGCGCTGCCTTCAATCAGCAAACTGACGCAGCTCTGGAAAAAGTTCTTCAAGTCCGATCTGTTGCCTTCAAGGCACCAGCACCCGGTGGCCGCAGCGGCCACAAGAGACGGTGAACTGGCTCTTTATTATTTTCTGGATACAAGGCCCATTGCGGTTGACGGGAAACCGTTTGCCCACCCGGTTGACGCGTTCTGGTTTGATCCAGCGAATGGAAACACCACGCCGATGGAGAACACCAAACACCTGGCCCGCGATCAGACGCCCAGTGCCCCGCCCGGCAAGAACGGCGCCGGCGACACCGATTGGCTGCTGGTGGTCAAGCGGCCCGGGTAGCCGGGATCAACAGACGGGAACCCGGCGGGCCGACATCTGCGATCGGCCTCCTTTCAACCGGGGCCACGGCGCCCGCCCTCCACGCGCCGGAACCGGATTCCTGCCCAAAGGCAGGAACGGGCTCTCTCGGCGTCAAGGCAACCCGGCATGGCGCAATACCGAGCCTTCAAGCTTGCAACACGAAACGCTCTGGCCCGGGCTATTTTGCTGGCGGCATCGCACCTGGATCAACCGCAGAGGCCGGTTGCATGATGGTGATGGTTTCTCGAACGATGCCACCCGACTCCACACTGCCTTGCGATGCGCCCTCCCCTTCAACCATGCGCTGGCAGGCCGCGCGGTCCACGGCATCCTGATGCACTTCACAGCGCGAGAGCGCGTTGCGCCGAAGCTCGGCGGCCGACGCGTCACCTGACAAAGTGCCGCGCAGCGCGGCCTGGCGGACAGCGCCAGCCTCGCGCAAGCAGGCTTCGCGCGATTCAACGCTCCCTTGTTTGGCCACGCATGCCTGGCGGTCCTTTTCGTATTGCGCATCCACGGCCGCTTGTTCGCCAGCGGCAAGCGCCTGACCCATCGGCCCGAACAAGGTGAGGGCCAGTGCCAGGGTTGGCAAAGATAAAGAGGCGGCTTGTTTCATGGTGAGGTTCTCCTTTTGGGCGGCGTGCAACGTGCGCCGCGCTGTTTGGTTTGCTTTGACCATGCACAGGCGCGAATGAGCAAGCGGCTGAACAGTCAGCAGAGCCCTGCACGGTAAGACAACACCCCCATGCTCGGTGGGGTACCCGACCAGCGGCGTACGACGCGGCCGCCATGGTTTGTAGGACAAGACCGACAACGGCGCAACCTGGCCCGGTGCGGTGGGGAGCCGGCAGTGGGAGATTGGGGTCACAGTCCGGTTTTCCAGCACCGTGCCCCTTGGCCGGTGCTTCAACCCGGCAAGCTCCAACGGCCCTCCCGGTTTGGACCAGACAGGACATTGACGATCCGGTCATGCGTCTGAACCTTGCTAAAGGCACTGGAAGGCAGATAACCTGTTGACGGTGATGCCGATCTCGGCACCCACCGCTTCATAAAGCGACAAGCATGCAATCTGAGACGCAAACCGAGTTTTCCTGCGATTTCGCGCCACTGTTTGATCCCCCACTGGGTCAGGTGGATGTGGTGTCGGGCATCACGAAAGAAGCCTTCGAAAGCAACTACCGGCGCCCCCGGCGACCGGTGATCATTGACGATGGGGCGAAGGCCTGGCCAGCTTTGAAACGCTGGCAAGACCCGGCCTACCTGGTGGCGGCGGCGGGGCACCGACCTGCTTTCGTGCGCGATCTCGACGCAGGCAATATCGACTCGGCCAGCTACCACGAGGCGTATCAAGAGGTGCGCCTGGATGAGCTGGTAGAGCGCCTGTTTTCCGATCAGCCACCCGCCTGGTACCTGACTCAGGGGCTCATCATGCGCGGAGACGGGCTTGGCTCTATGCTGGGGCGCAGCTGCTGGCCAGCCTCACTGCCCGAGCTGGCCTGTGACCTCGTTGAACCGCCCTTCTGGCCACAAGAGAGTCTCACGGAATGCAACCTCTGGTTGGGTCCCGGCGGACAGTCCAGCGGCTTGCACTACGATGAATACGACAACCTGAATGGGGTCGTATTGGGCAGCAAGCGGTGGCTGCTGTTTCCGCATGACCAAGCCAAGGTGTTGCTCAACGGAGCCCGAGGGCGGGACAGCATTGCCCCCGGATTTCATTTTTCGCAAGCAGACCGCTTTGCCAACGAGAGAGGGCGTGCCCGGGGATACGAGTGCATCACACGCCCTGGCCAGTTGCTGTATGTACCGGCGGGCATGTGGCACCAGGTGTTCTCCAGCAACGGTCCGAGCCTGGCCGTCAACTATTGGTACCTGAGCCTCCCGCGCGACGCGGTGCGCTCGGCGGTGTTGCATGCCCGGCGCTACAGCGGATTTGCAGCACGCAAGCGGTTTCTGCTGGTGCTTGGCGTGATCGCTGCCAAGGTCATGTTGAAGACGGCCCAGTACGGTTTTGGGAAACGCGCCCCGTCAGAAATACAGATCGGTCAACCCGGCTACCGACTTTAGGCTGGCCTCGGCAGGCTTGCGAGTTCCCCGGCCAGACACGGGCCCGTTTCCAGGGTTCCATGGCCGGGTACCGGGCCGCAGCAGACACGTCGCGGGTGGCTCCCGGCGCTGCCCCGGCCTACGTGAAAAACACCGTTTTGGCGTCACATTGCCTGTTCCTGGCATGGAATGAGTTGGCTACATTCTTTTACATGTATCATCCCAAAGCACTACAGCCCCGCCCATGTGAAAGGCCATCTGCATATGGAACGACTCAAACTCGCGATTTCAAAAGCCAGAGATACTGCCGCTCAAGGCCGTCTGGAGCAATCGGCCAGCCCGACGGGTGGCGAGTCGCCAAGCTCTTCTGCGGCAAATCCTTCCTGGCAATCCGGGCCCAAACCCAGGGCCTGGGCGTTGCCGGTGTTGCCGGTGCTTTTGGGGCTGGCTGCGGTGGTTGCCTACTGGGCCATGAGTGCCAACCCCGAGGCAAAACAGGCAGGCGCCGCACCCGAGCAGCAGGTTGCGATGGTGGCCTCATCTCCTCAGCCCGTCGAGCCTGCCCCGCCCGCAGAAGCGGTCAGTGCAACCGCCGTGAACACCAGCGAACCAGCCGTTGCCGCTGTCGCAGCCGAACCCGCCAAGCCTCTGCTTCCGTTGAAAGACCAGGTGGAAGCCGCGGTGGAAACCTGGCGACAGGCCTGGTCGAAGCGCGACATGAAAACCTACCTGGGCGCCTACAGTGAAGCGTTCACACCGCAGGCTGGCATGTCTCGCGCGGACTGGACCGCCAGCCGCTACCGCAATGTGGGCGGGCGAAAATCCATCGACGTGCAAATCAGCGACTTGCAGATAGAGGCGCTCGGCGACGATCAGGCGCGCGCGCACTTCCTGCAGGACTACACCTCGGGCAGCACCCGCGAAAAGCAGTTGCCCAAAACACTGGATCTGGTTCGGAACGCCGATGAGCAATGGCGCATCGTGGGCGAGTGGCAAGGCGATCCCCCGCCCTTTGCCGGGTCAGAATAGGCCTGTCCTTGCGCCTTCATGGCAGGCCGATACCCGCCTGAACCGGGAAACCCATGCTCAACGCCATCACCAACAACCGATTCACCGTTGCATCGCTTGCTCTTCTTCTGTTGGGCATGGGCGCCGCCCATGCACAGACCATGGACCATTCCCGGATGGACCATGGCACCCACATGAACCCGTCCGCTCCAGACCAGCGCCAGGCAGGCGTTGCGCAGCGTGGCAAAGATGTCATGCCCTTCAACCTGGCCGCGACCACCCACATCTTCACCAAAACGGCGCAAGGCGGCGTTCAGCAGGTGGTGGTCAAGCAAGACGCCGACAATGCCGCCGAGCAAATCCATCTGACCCGCCTGCACCTGCAGGAGATTCGCGACCAGTTTCTGACCGGCGACTTTTCAGGGCCGACAAGCATTCACGGTCAGGACATGCCCGGACTGAGCGCATTGAAGGCGGCCAGGCCAGGGCAGATTGCCATCGCCTACAAGGCACTCGACGACGGCGCCGAATTGCGCTACGTCACGCCCGATGCCGACCTCGTGTCGGCGCTGCACCAGTGGTTTGACGCGCAGCTGTCCGACCATGGCAAAGACGCCAAAGCCGGGCATGCCGACCACGGCGCCATGCACCAGCGGTGAACCCGCACCGGGGCCGCGTGCGCTAGGCGCCCATGTCGTAGAAAAACTCCTCACGAACGATCTTGCCGTCGCGCACCTGGTAGAGACCCACCTCGTCCATTTTCATGCGCTGACCGCTGGGCTTGTGGGTAACGTCGATCTGGAACCCGACCACAAACCGGTCGTCGTGCGGCCAAGGGCCTGTGACCGATGCCGAATGAACTTCGTGGTTGTCTTCCCACCACTTGCCTTTGCCTCGCACGGCGTCCAGGCCTTTGGCCTCGCGGTCCATGCCCGGGGGCACGGCGGCCTCGACGCTGACCACATCGTCGGCATACAGCGAATCCAGCGCCTCGGCATTCTTGCCCTGCCGACACAGTTCAACCAGCTTGCTGGCGATCTCCATGGTGTTCATGTCTCTTCCTTTCGCGTTTGCATGGCGACGAACCGTCGCATGCCAACCGTACGCCGCCTGCCGTACAAGGTCAATCAACGGGGCCTCGTGCCTGGCGGGCAGGCGCCCATCGAATTGAATGCCCCTGTCATGCCCAGCTTGTGGCCCGTGAAGTCAGCGCAAGTCAAACGGGCGCGCATTTCGATCCCCCTTTTGGGGGAAGCACGCGCCGCGGCGCACCGGTAATCTGCGGCCATGGCCATCCAAGGATATCCATCAACCGTATCGGCCCTGCCTGGCGCCCGTGTCGACTTTCACCTGAGCAGCGATTCGCCCGGCGCCCACACCCTGACCATTGAGCGGGTGGGTGAAGAGCGTGCGCTCTACACGGCCACGGGCGTGGTGGTGGGCAACCATCCGCTTCCGGCCGATCTCTCAGGCAACCATGCGTGGCCACCCGTAGCGCTCTCGCCGGGTTTTCGGGTGCCCGGCAGCTGGGCCTCGGGCCTGTATCTTGTCCGGGTCCATGGTGAAGCCGTATTCGACTTCGTGGTTCGAGCACGCGAGCCCGGCAGCACTTCGAGGGTGCTGCTGTGCATCGACCACATCACCCCGCAAACCTACCTCTACGACACCGTTGGCGGCGCCGGGATGTACGCCAACCCGCGCGCGACACGGGTGTCGTTCGACCGACCGCTGGCGCCCATCAGCACCACGTCAAAATTCTCGCGGCTGATTCCCTGGCTGCGCGACAACGGATATGCGGTGGAGTACGCCTCTACCGTCGATCTACACGCGGGAACCCATTTGCTAGAGCCCTATGAATGCCTGCTGATCGGACCGCACGTCGAATACTGGAGCCGCCAGATGCGCGATGCCGTAGAAGGCTTCATCGCGCGCGGCGGCAACCTCATCTCGCTATCGGGCAATACCGCCTACCGCCAGGTGCGCTTCGCTGGCAGCCGCACCCTCATTTGCTACAAGAATGCGCGAGCCGATCCGCACACCGAGTTGTCAGAGACCACGGTGGCCTTTGCCCAACCGCCGGTGCATCGGCCGCCCAACACCATGCTTGGCGTGGGCTGGAACTACGGCGCCTGGGGCGGCGGAGCCCAGGCTTACGCAGTGCACTATCCGGGGCACTGGGTTTTCGCGGGCTTGAGCAGTCCCATGCCAGCCTTCATGACGTATGAGACCGATGCGGCGCCCTTCGTGATGGAAGAAGAAGGCTACCCGCGCGTGACCACCACCGAGGGCAACCCGCTTTCCACGACGGTTCTGGCATCGGCTGAAATGCACGACTGGGCCAAGCCCGGGCTGGCCACGATGACGTTGACGGTCCGCCACGGTGCGGTGTTCTCGGCGAGCTCCACCGACTGGATCGAACACCTGAACCAGCCCGCCATCGCCACCATCACCCGCAACGTGTTGAACAGGCTGCGCACCAGACTCCCCTTTGGATGGGACGAGGTGGGACATGCCAACAACGTCACCGCCATGATGACCTGGGAAAACAAGCTCTACGTCTCAGACACGGCGAACGACTTGTGGTCCCGGCACCCGGTACTGGCCGACGCGCCGTGGCGATGCATCGGCCATGCCATCGAAGTGACTGCAATGGCCGCAGATCGCGGAGCGTTTTACGCGGTGAGCCGCGGCAACATCCTGTGGTGGCGCTGGCCACGCGACAGTGAACAGGACTGGTCATCCATCGGCAGCGGTGCGCCAAACGGCACGCGCGCCTTGTGTGCGAGCGGCGGCACACTCTATGCCGTGGCTTCAGACGGCAAGCTGTACTCCAGACCCGCCACACGCACGGCCTCACACGACTGGCAGCTGGTTGCAAGGGGCCGCCTGCCCGCCACAGCGGCGATCACGGCGCTGACGTCATACAACGGCGTGCTGTATGCGGCCACCAGCACCAACCGGTTGCTGCGAACAAGCTTTGACTTTGTTGAAGAAAGCCTCCACTGGGTCGACATCCATGCCTGTACCGGCGCCCGCGGATTGGCCGTCGTGGGCGGCATGCTCTTCATGGCCGGCCGCGACAACCGGCTGCGCTGGCTCGACCTGCACCACCGCGACATGGACGCGCAGAGCGGCGCATAGCGCGCTGTGAATGGCCGGCAGCTCGTCCGGTCGACCCCAATCGTGGCATCGGATTCCAGGGCACACGCTGTGCACCGCCCTCTCCCACCGGGCAGCCCGGAACACCGCTGGCGTTTGCCATTGACGCCATCGCCATCGCCATCCATTTGATCCGGGGGCCGCATCCGATGCGCTCAAGATGTGCGGTGTTTCGGCCACTGGTTGCACCTCGACCCGCTCGCTGCAGCGGGCATAAGTACACCAAGCCCACTCTGCCGCATGAACGTCTGCTCAGAATGAACGCGAATCGGAGCCGCGTTGAAGTGACCTTTGAACCAGCCATTGAGCCATTGGCTGGCAATGCACTTGCCAGGCCGCAAGACCAGCAACGCCAGCTATTGCCTTTTCTCCTTGATCCCCCTCCAATGAATGACATTCACCCTGCGCCCGGAATGCAAGTTTTGCAGGGCTTTGTACCGCCGAGTTTGCATGCGAGGTGGCATTGCCGCTGCGGGTTAAAGGGGATGCAGGTGCCAAGGGCCTGGGTTGGGTGGGGCTGGGCGGCGCTTGGGGTCGGCAGCAGACTCGCGCAGCGACAGAAACACCCGGCATCAACTCGGCATCAACTCGGTATTGCCAGAACATGTCCACCGTCAGAAGATGGCTGGCAAGGACGCTCTCAACTTGGAGAACCGCAATTGCTTCCACTACTGTCACTTCAACTAAAAGCCCGTCGAGAGGCAAGAGGTCTAGGTCAAGAGGACGCGGCCAAATTGTTTGGCGTTGACAAAGACACCGTATCCAGATGGGAGAGGGGTCGGAGCAAGCCAGGCAGCGCCAGTGTTCTCGCTGCAATCAAAGCCGAATATGCCGTCTCTCAGAAGGATCTGGACGATTGGTTCTTTGAATGGACAATCCGAGAGTTAAAAGAAGGTGACCGGTATTTCATACGAGGGAATGACTATTTGGCAGCCTCCGGGATTGATGAATCAGGACTTCTTGCACAATTGGTTGATATAGATTTCGATCTGGTACCCAACATGAGCACTTTGGAGGAGGGAACCATTGAACAATGGGCCCCCATCTTTCAAGCAAGCCCATCGACCTGGAAACTGTTGACGCACGGGAACAAGATCGTTGGGTATTGGCATTATCTAAATCTAAAAGATGAATATTTTGATCTGGTCAAAATTGGCCAGCTAAGAGACTCGCAGATCACACCAGAAATGCTGGATCATCCCACCTTTCTTGAGCCAGGCAAATCGTTCAAGCTGTACATGGTCATGATTGGAATACATAGCACACACCGATTCATGGGAGCCGGCGGCAAGTTGATTAATTCCTTTCTCATGGAGCTGGAGAGAACCGCGAGCCAGGGCATTCTGTTTTCCGAGTTTGCAACCGTTGCCCATACGCACTCGGGCGAAGCTCTATGCAGAGATTTTGGAATGGAAAAAATCGGACACCATGCATCCCATACCAAAGCTGCGCCGGCTGAAATTTTCCACACAACGGGATCGAATGTTTCGAAAACCAGCCCGCTAAAAATCAGGCAAAAAATCGCGCAGATGTACAGCGAGCGATTCCCGCAAGCCCCTTCAAGCTGAAGCCGTGCCCAAGTCACCCCTCAACACAAACAAGCCCGGACGCCACATCATGAAAATTGCTTTCCATCTGTTCTCAATCTGTTTTGCCATTCCGGTTTTACTGGCTGGATGCTCCACACTGTCAGGCCCATCAGAACAAGGCACAGGTGAAGAATCCGTTCTGGATCAGACGGTCAAATATTTTGGGTCAACGCGCACCGTAACCTCTGTGAAGAATATTGACAACGGATTTCCATACACGACGTATGAAGCGAGAAACAATGGAAAATTTTACCATTGTGCAATCATATTCAATCGAGTGAAGTGCAAACAACCCGGAGAATGAGTTCGAAAGTCAGCAGCAGTTTCCATCAGCAATTCATCTACAACAACCACTGGGACAATATATGTACAACAAAGTCAATGCCAGTCCAATGAGATTCATCCCAAAACTGATCCTCGGTCTATTCGTCCTGACGGTGTCTGCATGTGGCGGCGGATCGGGTGATTCCCAAGATTCTGGTGGAGAAATATCGGGACTCGAAATCGTCAGCGCGGTCTTTCGAGAAGGCATTACCGGATGCCATCTGGTGGTCACCGCCAAGAACACCACAAGTCAACGGAAATCTGCAATCCTCTACTACGAAGCATTCAACAAGGCCGGCCAGGCCATCGGATACACCGTTACCCAGCAGTTTCGCATTGCCCCCAATTCAACTCAAACCACAAGCTCCCAGTACGAGCATGTTTTTCTTTCAAACGATGGCAGATTGATTAAAAGCTGCACATCCATTTCATCAATCAAATTCGTCAAAAAACAATCCATCGTCACCTGAAGCCTGCAAAGGCCGATGAAGTCCACGGTGTTTGGTGGTCAGCCCTCAATGCCGCCGAAACCGGCTGCGCCAACGCTTGCAATGCCCATATCTCTTGCACCTCGTTGCGTTGCCTGAGACGTGGGTCTTCGTTCCAGTCCTCGCTTGAGCGCCTCTCGGCAAAGGATCGCGCAAACGCTGACCGCCTGTGCGTCGCCCCTCTGGGATTTGCCGGGCTTCCTGGCCATTGCTGTGCGAGCAGACACGCGGATCACAACCAGGATCAGCTCAAAACCCGCAGCTTTTGAACGGGTCCCTGATTGCCTGAAGGATCGCTCCTTCAAAAGAACAGGCCAAAAAAGAGCCCCGTGAAGGTTCAGGGTTGGGTGCGGCCCTGATCTGCTGTCGGGGTGACACGGGCTTCGTAGTGGGCAGGTCCGCCACTGACGGTGTAGGTCATGTAACGAACGTTGCCGTTGATCGAAACGGTCAGGGTGCTGTCGGTTCTTTCAACGATGGATCCGCGGGCGCCCTCGCAATAGCCCGCGTTGCAGTAGGTTTCCCAGGCCTGGTTCACCGCCTGATCCCGAGGGTTGGGTGGCGATGCCGTGACACAGCCAGCGAGAATCAAGCCACAGACAGTGGCCAGCGGAAACCAGGCAGATCGTGTTCGCATAGGTAGCACTCCAGAGTGAAACGGAATTGGAAAGATTCGAAGCAGCGTTTTTCATTCTGCGGCAATGGGGCCAGATATGGCAACGCGCATTTCGCCCCCCCTGAGGCCTCCGGTGGTGTGCACAGGCCGGAAAGCACAAGCCCGCTGTGAAGCCTGCGCCTCGCCGCGAGCGGTGTAAGACTTCCTGCCCTCCATAGACCAAGAACGGCACCTTCGCTTTTTGACGAATGAACCGGATCACATCATGTCGCCTGGAAAATCCATCTCTGCTTTTGCAATCGCTCTGGCGCTCATGGCGCCGGCCTTTGCCGCCGAGCCCGTCAGCACCGGCTTTTTTGGCAACACCGCGATCGGCGGAAAAGACACGGTGTCGTACTTCGATGCCAGGTCGAGATCAACCCATCAGGTGATTGAAGGCGTTGACCGGTTTGAGGTCGAGCACCTGGGTGCAACCTGGCGCTTCGCCTCAAAAACAAGCGCCGACACTTTCGCGGCCAACCCGGACGCTTTTGTGCCAGAGTACAACGGGTTTTGCTCCAACGCGCTGGCGAGCGACGAAGGCTTGATCCCTACCGATGGCTCGGTCTGGGAATTTTTTGGTGGCAAGCTCCACCTTTTCTACGCTGAAAGAGGCCGCAAGCGCTGGATGGAAGGCGACTGGAAGGCCTACAACCAGGAGGCCGCCAAAGCGTGGGCCACGGTTCTCACAAAGAACTGAGGCGAAGCCAGTTTCCCGCTTGTCGATCTGCAAGGGTTTCGGGAGAATGAAAGGACAAAAGCCGATGCAGGTGGTGCCCCCTGCCTTCACGCCGCTGGCATTTTCAGACCTGTGTTTCGGGAACCAACGCCGTTGGCCCGGGCCTGCAGGCGGCGGCCAGGAACTGTGGGCGCTGAGGCCGATCCACTTCTTCTCGCCCCTCCCTTCTTCATCCCCAACCCTTCAAGCCCCAATGAACACCCAGGAACAACAAGCGATTCTTTCCATTGCCCTGCTGGCGGCCTTTGCCGATGGCAACAAGGCCGATGCCGAGCGGGAGGCGATCCGGCGCATGGCCGATTCGTTTGGCCATGAGGCTGGCGGCGCAGGACTGGCGCAGCTTTACCAGGATGTGCTGCTCAAACGCGTGTCGCTTGAAACGGCGGTACAAAGCCTGTCAGAGCCCGGCCAGAAGCAGCTCGCTTACGAGATGGCCGTGTGTGTGTGCGACGCCGACGGTCGCCAGTCGCCGGCCGAGACCGCCTTTCTGGCTGAACTGAAAGGGCAACTGGGCCTGCGAGAGGCAGACACGGCACACTTCGAGCAAGAAGAGGCGAATCTGGTGGCGGCGGCCTCCACACTGGCAGTCGTCGCTCCCGCCGTACCTGCGGCAGCGGCCGCCGCGCCGGCGAGCGGGCCGATCGCCAGTTCCCTCACCGATGCCGAGATGGACAAGCTCATTCTCAATGCCTCGCTGCTCAACGGCGCCTTGGAGTTGCTGCCCCAGTCATGGGCGTCGATGGCCATCATTCCGCTGCAGGTGCGTTTGGTCTTCAACATCGGCCAGGCGCATGGCGTGGAGCTTGACCAGGGCCACATCCGCGAGTTCATCGCAGCGGCTGGCGTGGGCATGACATCACAATACATTGAACAGTTCGGGCGCAAGCTGCTTGGCGGGCTGTTGGGCACAGTGGCAGGGCGTCTGGTGGGTGGCGCTGGCCGCGCCGCCACCGGCATGGCATTTTCTTTCGCCACCACCTACGCACTGGGCCAGCTCGCCAAACGCTACTACGCAGGCGGGCGCGTCATGAACACGGCGCTGCTTCAGCAGACCTTCCAGGGCCTGCTCTCACAGTCCAAGCAACTGCAAACGCAATACCTGCCCCAGATCCAGCAAACGGCTTCAACGCTGGATGCAGGCAAGGTCTTGGCCATGGTGCGCGGCAACGCGGCCGCCTGATTGCCCAACTGCCGGGGCCGGACGGCAAATCACCCTCGCCTTGCCGCCCCGGGGGAGCCGGTGAATGCCCCCCATCAACAACACGGCATGGCGGGTGCGGCTCCGTTCCGTTGTTAGGCCTGGTTCAGCACCTGCCGGATGGTGGCGGCCAACTCGGGGGCCACAAACTTGGCCACATAGGCGTCGGCACCGACCGATTTCACATGGGCTTCGTTGGCTGTTCCCGTCAGCGATGAATGAATCACAACCGGGATGGCCTTGAAACGAGGGTCTTGCTTGATGTTTCGCGTGAGCGTGAAACCGTCCATCACGGGCATTTCCAGATCGGTCAGCACCAGCGCAACCTTGTCTTGCACGGTTTTGCCTTCGGCTTTGGCCTCGGCATCGATCATTTGCAGGCGATCCCATGCTTCCTGACCGGTTTTGGTCATGACGTAGGGCGTGTTCATGGCCTTCAGGCCCTGCTCAATCATCATGCGCGCCACCGGCGAGTCATCGGCCGCGAGAATGATGGCTCCCTCGGGCAGATTCACAGAGGCTCCAACCGACTGCGGCGTGATCTTTTCCTCCACCGTCAACATGACGTTGCGCAAGATTTGCTCCACGTCCAGCACCTGAACCAGACGGCTCTTTTCAGCGTCGCCGTCCAGCTTGGCGATGCTGGTCACCAATGAGCCGCCTTTGCCGTCTGCAGCCAGCACATTGCCCCATTCCAGCCGCACGATTTCGTCGACTTCTTCTACCGCAAAGGCCTGGGTGGTCCGGGCGTATTCGGTCACCATCAAGATGGTGAGCCCTCGCTTGGGCACGCAACCCACGACCGCTGGCAGGTCGATCACAGGAATGATCTGCCCGCGGATATTCGCAATGCCGAGCACGTTCGGTGGCGCATTGGCAATGGCCGTGATCTCGGGCATCACCAGTATTTCGCGCACTTTGAAGACGTTGATGCCATACAGCTCGCGACGGGCTGTTCCGCGCGCCTCCCCGAGGCGGAACAGCAGCAACTCAAACTTGTTGTTGCCCGCGAGGTTGGTGCGCTCGTCGGCGTCATGTAACGCAGTGGTCATGTGGGGATGCTTCAAGTTTTTGAGACTCATTCAGGATATCGGCCATCGCCATTCGCTTAACCGAACAAGAACCCATCAAATAGGCCGCTATTCCGCGCTGAAGGCCGACCCAACGATGTGGGCCGAAGGCACCGGATGGCGCGAATTGCCAACAGCGTCCCGGCGCTGAAGGTTTCGGCTGGTGCATGTGAAAAGCCCCCTGAAGCGCACCCAGCACCTCTCCGAAGGGTAGCCATACGCCAAAGCCCTCAACCGTTTCCTGCCGGCCCGCGGCTCACGCCCAAGAGTGGTGGCCGAAGCGGCCAGGCCAACCCGCTCCCGGCTCAAGCGGCCGCAGTCTGGGCCGGCAAATGTGGCCCACGCGGTGCGGTTTTCTGAATGACACTAGGATCGAACCCATCCCCAACAAACACACCACCCCATGACCCACACCACCGAATTCCACGCACGGCCGACTCGCTGCTTCACTCGCAGTGCCCTGGTTTGCACGGCGGCCCTGCTGACAGCATCCGCCACCTGGGCACAGGAGCGACCAGCCGAACGCCCCGCATCCAGCTGGTCGACAGGGGTTTTCATTGGAACCGAAACCTCGCCCTACGACGGGGCTGATGACAACCGCCGCTACCTGCCACTGCTGGGTTTCGAGAACCGGTACGTGCGATGGGCCGGGCCGGTGCTCGACCTCAAGCTGCCTTCATCGGGTGCGGTCTCTTATGCACTGCGCGCGCGCTATTTCGATGCGGGCTACAAAGCGTCCGACTCGGTCACTTTTGCTGGCATGGACGCACGAAAAAGCAGCATCTGGCTGGGCGCAAAGGCCGAATGGCAACACCCGCTGGGCCAGCTGTCGACCGAGTGGCTGACCGATGCCGCCAGTCACAGCGGTGGGCAGCAGATCAGGCTGGTGGCCGAAAAACCTTTGCGCCTGGGCCGTTTGGCGCTGGCACCCCGGGTGGCGCTGGTCTGGCAAGACCGCGACTATGTTGACTATTACTTCGGCGTGAGGCCCGACGAGGCCACAGCCGCACGCGCTGCCTACGCCCCCAAAGCATCGTTCAACACCGAGCTCGGCCTGCGCGCTTTTTATGGTCTGACCCAGCAACAGTCGGTCTTCGTGGATGTGCATGTCACCGCACTGGGTGCGCCGATCAAGGACAGCCCACTGGTGAGCCGCAGCTCGGTGGCCGGCGTGCGTCTGGGCTATGTCTTTGGATTCTGAGCGCTTCCCGAGACGCTCCAGATGGCATGCGTGGACAGGCCCACCCCCTGGCTTCCCCGTCTGCGCCCGCCTGACCAAAGCAGCCGCAACACCCGGAAGCAGCCGTTCGAAATGAAATGAACAGCAACCCACTGCCCGCGCCTGACCATGGCGCCTCCAGCATGCCCAGCAAGACACACCCGTCCCGCCAGCGCAAGTTGATGAAGAAGGCCTTGCCGGGTTTGCTCTTGTGCCTCTGCGGACCAGCCGCCTGGGCCCAGACCAACAGCAGCGGATCGGGCGACAGCGCCAAGGCGTTCGTCAATTTCAACAACAGCCCCCCGCGCAAGTACCAGCGCTGCACGGGCTCGACCAAGGCGTTTTACGAAAGCGAACCCGGCGCAGAAAAGTCCAGACTCAGCGCCCGGGCCTGCCGGAAGTTTTTGACGCATCTGGGCTTTGTTCTGAACAGCCTGCCCGCCCATGCGCGCGGCGCCTACCGAGACACCAATTTTTTCCTGATGCTCGGGGAGACATCGACCCAGGGTGGACACAAAAGCGGGATGCGGTTTGTGACCCGCGGCTCACGGCTGGCGGAAAAGGGCTACGACCCGCGCTGGGAAGACGGCATCGTGGTTTACAGCACCACCAACCTGATGTACCTGAGCGAGCTGTGGACGCGCAAAGCCATCTTGCATGAAATGGCACATGCCTGGCACTTGCGCAACTGGCCGGTCAAGCATCCGCCGCTCATGAGCGCCTGGCAAAAAACCCGGGCTGCCGGGCTTTACCTCAATGTGCAAGACCTGGCGGGCAAGTCCATTCCCAAGGCCTATGCCACGGTCAACCAGCTTGAGTACTTCGCCGAGCTGTCTGCGGCGTATTTTGTCGGCATCAACTACCAGCCTTTTGACCGCGCCGGCCTGGCGGCCTACGACCCGGTTGGCTCAGCGGCGGTGGAGGCCATGTGGGGGTTGCGCTGACCGAACGCCGCGAGCAACGCAGCACACCCTCAAAGGGGGGTGGATTCGCGTTCTGCCAGCGTTCCGCCAGATATCGCTGCGGCGCTCCGGTGCCCGGACGGACCCCGTGGTTTCGCGCAGGCCACAGCACCGGGCCAGGCAGCTTTCAAAGCCTGTGACAAGATTCCTTCACAAAAAAGGGTGCCCCCCGAGGCACCCTTTGCTTGGAAACGTGAGACCGGTCTTACTTGTCGTACTGGGCGATCAGCGCCTTGGCCTCGGCCACGAGTTTGGCACCGTCGACGTTCTTGGACTGCATGTCCTTGATCCACTCTGATTCCACCGTGGCGGCGGTGCTGCGCCAGCGCTGAACCTCGGCGGCGTCGAGTTCGCTGATCGTATTGCCGTTCTTGACTGCAAGCCCTTTACCGACTTCGTCGCCCACGTCCTGGGTGCGGGCGATCATGGCGCTGAATTCGGCACCCGAGTTGTCATCGATGACCTTCTTCAGATCGGCTGGCAGCTTGTTGTAAGCCCCCTTGTTCATGGCGACCACAAAGGTGGTCACATACAGCGCGCGGTTGCCAGCGAAGGTGGTGTGGTGTTTCACCAGCTCTTGCACTTTCAAGGCAGGCACCACTTCCCAAGGGATGGTGGTGCCATCGAGCACGCCTTTGGACAACGCCTCGGTCACGGCAGGCACCGGCATCCCCACAGGCGTGGCACCCAGCTTGGTCAACATGCTGTTGACGACACGTGTGCCACCGCGAATCTTCATGCCGCGCAGGCTTTCCAGACCGGTCACCGGTTGCTTGGTGTGGAACAAGCCTGGGCCGTGGGTGTGCAAGGCGAGCACGTGAACGTCTTTGTATTCGTCCAGAGCGTTTTTCTGAACGTAGTCCCACAGCGCGCGGGAGGTCTTCTCAGCCGACAGGCCGGCCATGAATGGAAGCTCGAACACCTCAGACTTGGGGAAGCGGCCCGGGGTGTAGCCAGGCAGCGTCCAGACGATGTCGACGATGCCATCACGGGCCTGATCGTAGAGCTGCGGTGGCGTGCCGCCGAGCTGCATGGAGTTGTACATCTGAACCTTGATACGGCCCTTGGAATCTTCTTCAATCTTCTTGGCCCATGGCGCCAGCGCCTTGGCAGGAACCGTTCCCTGAGCGGGCAGGAACTGATGCAAACGCAGGGTGACCTCCTGCGCGGAGGCACCCAAACTGGCCGATGCAGCCAGAACGAGGGAGGCGATCTTGAATTTCAACGTACCCATGCCAGTCTCCAATCTGAATTTAAACCCATGAGCGCGGTTGGCGAAGGCACCCACCGGTCGCTGCTGAATTGGTTATCGTTTGTAATCATTTAGCCGATTTCGGAACATACGTATTTACCCTTTGATGGATGGAGCGAAGCGGTCAGATCCCATCTGAGGGCTTTGGCCCAGGGCTCAAGGTGCCGGGCTTGTCGGACTTGCCGGGACGCAACCCTATGCGTTCAAAAAGGCCGTAGGAGTCGGGGAAAATCACCTCAGGGGAGGCTGCGGCTGACGATCACAGCCGGCATGGTGGATACTCCGGGGTGTAATTTGATGTGATTTCTACACCAAGTGCTTTCACAGGCTCACCACCGCCAGGAGTTGTATGGAATTCGAAGGTTTCTTGAAACAGTACTGGCCGCTCATCGCGGTCGCCATGTGGTTTGGCTACAAGTGGTGGAACGCGCGCAAGGTGATGGCCTTGTTGCCCGAACTCAAAGCCAACGGCGCAATCCTGGTTGATGTGCGCTCTGTAGCGGAATTCGCCAGCGGCAACGCCCCCGGCTCGCTCAACATTCCTTTGGGGGAATTGGGCAATCGCCTCCAGGAGATTCCGAAAACGGCGCCGGTGGTGCTTTGCTGTGCCAGCGGAACGCGCAGCGGCATGGCGAAGTTGTTGCTGAAGAAGAACGGCTACAGCCAGGTATTCAACATCGGAAAATGGAGCAACCTGCTGCGCTGACCGGGCTTGTTCATGGCGGCGCACACCCACTTCCTTGCAAGGCCATACCAACGAACGGATAAAAGCCGGGAGACGGCCTTTATCCCAGCGTCGGCAGGAAACGCCCTCCACCCCAAGGCAAATGCATTTCCCTCAAAAAGTACATGCATTCGCGCTGGCCGTCATTTGACAACCCCCGCCCAAGGCGTAAAATTATGTAACGACGTTGTCCTTTTCCCATCTGCAAACCCAACCGCAGTGTAGGCGTCGTGTTCAATTTTTTTTGGAGAAACCTATGCGAATCCTTTCAAGCCTCGAAATACGCCACGTTGCAGGCGGCAGTCAATGTGGATGCGCCCGCAACAACGGATGGGGAAACGGTGACGATGCGGCGCCAGGTAATTCGCTGACCCACAACCGCGCAGAAAACAACGTCAGGCCAGGCGCCGCCCAAAACGTCAAAGGCACCCCCGCCCAACCGTTGACCCTGGAAGATGGATGCGCCGGCATCCCAGAACCCCAGGTGCCCTGAAGCAGACTGAGTGCAAAGAAGCGGGGCCTTGAGCCCGCTTCACCCTGAAAGGCGCAAACGGCGATGCCGATTGCGCTTTTTTTCGCCTGCGTTGAGCGGCCACATGAGGATGGGCAGCGGCCCGCGATCTGCACCGTCGCAGGACCAGACGCCTGTTCAACAAGGTGGGCCGGTTGCCGATCGATTCGCTCAAACGGGCCCGGTGTTCAGAGCAGCCCGAAGATCACTGCGCAAATTGAGCTTTTGCGCTCAGGTTTTTCGCTCAGACTGCCGATAAGCCAGAGGTTGCGCCCGTTGCCTTGCCGGGCTATGGCGCTGAAGGCACCGACGTTGTGTCCGTGATCCACTCCACTGTCTGAACAGGGTCTGTCCATGAATTTTCTCTCCCACATCAGTTTGGGTCGGCGCTTGACGCTGGGGTTTGGTGTCGTTTTGACCTTGCTCGCCTGCGTGGCCATTCAATCGCTGATGAGCATTCGCAGCTTGAACCTGGCGCTGCAGGAGGTGGTCGTCACCGGGGGGGCCCGCAGCGCCGCTGTCACCCAGATGGAACGCAGTGCAGACGGCTTCATGTCTTCGTTGCGCAACCTTCGCGGGGCCGAGTTGTCCCAGGGCGAAGTCCTGATGAAGAGTGTGCGTGACCGCTGGCAGACCTATGTGGCATCAGAGAAGGCTGTGCAGGAAGCCCTGCCAATGGAAGATGCAAAAGTCTCGGCCATGATGGCGGCGGTGAGGCAACATGCTCTGGAGAGTTTTTCCATCATCCAGCAAGGTGAAAAAGAAGGTGAAGGCCGAGGCGAGACAGCGGTCTTTTTCGCGATTTCAATCGCCATCACCCAAGATGCCGAGAAGCTGTCGACCCGGTTCGATGCATGGTCAGACGCCCTGGTCGCACTCGCAACCTGGGAGATTCAAGCCGAAAAGGAGGCCGCCGATCAAGCCACCACTGAGTCCAATGCACAGCAGTGGCTGGTGCTGGGAGCCAGTCTGGCAGCGTTGTTGTTTGGGGCCTTTACCTCGTGGCGCATCACACGGGATGTGACGCGAGGGTTTTCCAACGCCGTGACCGCGACGGAGCGCTTGGCTCGACACGACCTGTCATGCCCGATTGACACGCAGTTCACGGGCGAGCTGGGCGTTCTGGCCCGGTCCCTGGAGGCCATGCGGGTGGCGCAACGGGAATTGGCCATGGGCGTACACAGAGCCTGCGACGATATCGCCACGGCCAGCGCCGAAATTGCCCAGGGCAGTCAGGATCTGAGTGGCAGAGCCGAACAAACCGCGGCCAACATGCATGGTGCCATCCACGCGCTCGACCTTCTGCATAGCTCGGTAGACCAGTCGGCCGAGTCGGCCCATTCCGCCAACGCCCTGGCCACCGAAGCGCAGACGGCAGCTTCCAGAGGTGACCATGTGGTTGGCCAGGCCGTGGCAACCATGGACGAGATCGACGCGGCTTCACGCAAGATTGCAGAGATCACCGCCATCATCGATGGCATCGCCTTTCAAACCAACATCCTTGCCTTGAACGCGGCAGTAGAAGCCGCTCGCGCAGGTGAACAAGGCAGGGGATTTGCCGTTGTTGCATCGGAGGTGCGCAGCCTGGCCCAACGGAGCGCCACCGCCGCTAGAGAGATCAAGGATTTGATCGAAGCGACCCTGGAACGGGTGGTCGCGGGCAGCGAACACGTCAAGCGCGCCGGCAGTGCAACAAGTGAGATCATGGCCTCGGTGCAAAGGGTTTCCGCCACCATCGCATCGATCTCAGGAGAGGCAACGCAGCAACGCCAGGGCATTGGCCTGGCAAACGCGTCCGTCAAGCAGCTTGACGAGGGTGCGCAACAAAATGCCGCGCTCGCAGAGGAGTCGGCTGCGGCGGCAAGCTCGATGCAATCGCAGGCAGACCGTTTGAAAAAACTGGTTGAGCAGTTCAAATTCGCCTGAGCATCTGACGCGTACCCTCGCCCGCCATCCACACCAAAGAGCCGATCCCTTCGATTCGATAGAGGCCCGGGAGGATCTCTCTGGCGGAGCCAATGCCGGGTCGCTCCACCGTGTCCCGGCGGCAAGGCGCTGCGGGACGCTCAGCAGGCGCTTGCAGCAAACCGCGCCGCTGATCGCCGCACCCATGTGGCTTGCCTGCCATTGCGGTTGCGCACGACACGGCAACGAGACACCGGCTTTGGATCGGTGGATCAGCGACTCAAGCTGCGCAGGTAGGCCGTCAGGTCGGCGGCCTGTTGATCGCTCAATTCCAGCGGGCGCAAGATGCGCTCGCCGTCGGTGTGCAGCCGCTCTACCGGCAATTCGGAATAGTGCATGACCACATCGTCAAGCCTCGCCAGGCTGCCGTTGTGCATGTAGGGCGCAGTGTGCGTCAACTGGCGCAGGCTGGGCACGCGAAATTCACCGAAGTGGCGCGGTTGCAGCGTGACATGGCGGGTGCTGACGGCACGCGGGTCCTGGACTCCCGCATCGTTGAAGCCGCCGAGTCGGTTGTAGGGGCTGGCCAGCAACTTTTCCAGGCCTTTGTAGCGCCCTGCGTCGACACCCCCGGGTACAAAAAACGGAATGCCGACGTCGCCAAATTCGCCATTGGTAAAACTCGGACCGGCATGACACACCGTGCACCGGCCTTCGCCGAGAAACAGGCGCAAACCGCGTTGCGCGGCCAGGGGGTATGACGCGGCGCTGGCCGCATCGCCGCGAGACAAGGCATCGCGAAAGTCATCAAACGGCGTGCGCTCAGAGACCAGACTGGCCTGGTAAGCGGCCAGCGCTTTGCCCAGATCGACCACCAGTGTGGCGTCGTCAACAGGGAGTGCCTTTTGAAACGCTTCGCGGTAACCCGCGGCGAGCTCGGGTGTGCTGCGCACGCGCTGCGCGAGGGCGGGTACGGTTTGCTGCATTTCTCCGTCTGACAGCAGCGGGGTGAGGCTGGCCGACCAGAGGGAGTCATGGGCGCCGTCCCAGCCCAGCCAGCGCCACTGGGCGACGTCGAGCAGGCCAGGCGTGTTGCGCTGCCCTGCTGTGCGGCCCACGGCGGTGGTCAGGCCATCTTGAAAAGCCCGGTGGGGTTGATGGCAGCTGGCACACGCCAGTTGCTGGCCGGCAGAGAGGCGTACGTCAAAAAACAGCGAGGCGCCCCAAGCCTGGGCGCGCGTTTGATTCAATACGCGGTTGGAGGCATCGGGCCTCGGCTCGGGCGGCCAGGGGCCATGCGCAGCGATCTGGGCGAGCTCGGCGGGGGTGAAATCAAGCAACGCCTCGGGCGGCTTCGTGACACCGCTGCCCGACCCCGCAGCGAAAGCCACGAAGGCAACACCTGCCACGCCCACAGCCGCCCACCGGAGACATCGCACGGTCCGGCGAGACAGTTTTGATCGACCGCTCTGGCTCACTTCAGGATGACTGAAGGGGTGAGTCGGTGAGCCGCGCCGTCCAGCCGGGTATCCAGCTTGAGTTCCCAGCGCCCCGCCATATGCCAGAGCATGCCATCAACACGCCACAGGCCTTCACCCAGGGGCTTGAAGCTGGGTTTGTAGTTCATGCCATGGCGGTGATCGGGCATGGAGGCATCAACCCCCTCGAGTTGGGCCGCCGCCGGACACAACTCGAGCATCAACACAAACGGTTCGCCCACTTGCACAGCGGCGGGATCGGTCACCCATCGGGCCTGCACCGGTCCCGCACTGGAAAGCGAATCCGGTATCGGGCATTCGGCCTGGGCAGCCCATGCCGCAGACAGCAGCGTCAGAGCCACCGCGCATCGGGGCAACCAGCAACGGGCTTTCAAGTGGTGCCCCCCGGTTTGAGCGCCATCGATGCAAACAGCGCCTCGCCATTGCGGTAGCCGATGCGCTCGGCGACATCGCGCGGAAGATCGGCGAGCCAGGCTCGCGTCCAGTTGGCGTGTTCGACCACGTAGTACCAGCGCTCGGGGGTGAAGGTATCGGTACCGACCATGAAGCGATCGGGATAGGCCATGAAAGCCTCGCGCCAGCCAGCGTCAACCTTGCCCTGGGTGGCGTGGTCGCTGCGAAACGCGAGATCACACCAGAGGTTGTTGTGTTGACCAAGCATCGCCCGCACCTTCGCCGGGTCATCAAAACCGGAGTGCGCCCACAGAATGCGCGCACCGGGATCCTGTTTGAACTGGCGCTCGATGGCGTCGGCGTCGGAGTGCGAATGCAGAAACAGCTTGTGTTGTTTGGCCAGCTGCACCACGCGGCGCATCACCGGAAGATCGGCGTCCTTGCCGTAGATGTGGTACTCGCCAATTGCCACATAGGCGTATTGGGCCAAACGCTGTTCCAGCATGGCCGGCACGGTGGCGTCGTGCATCCACGAACCCAGTTCGCCACGCTTGCGGTAAGGCCGCAACGAAGGCAGGATCAGATCCGGCGCCTCCTTGTAGAGCAGCTGGGTGCCATCGTCGCTGCTGCTGGAAACCATGGCCCGCATGAGACCGGCCTTGCGCAACAGGGCCACAGCCTCTTTGGGTGGCAGGCGCTCCCATGCGTCGTGGCTGTAGTGCAGATGCGCATCAAAAATGGGCATGGGGTCCGCGTCGGCCGCCCGCAGTGGGCCCGACGCCACCAGGCCCGCGGCGGTGCCCAGCATCCATCGGCGGCGGTTCAGTGGCATGGTTTCAATGGCGCTTGGGTGAACAGACATGCTGGCTCCTGACGGGTGGATGGGCGCGTTGGCGGGGCAAAAACGTTCGAATGCCACATGGTAGGGAAGTTCCAGAACCCCTGCTTCGCGGTCTGCCGGAGTTTCGCTTCTTTCGAAGCGGCATTTTCAAGGAAACCCGCTGCGCTGCCGGCCGGTTTGGCGCGTTACTTGCTTAACCGGAAAGCATGAAGTCATTCATTCGCATTGCCGAAGTATGGAAGCCTGCCGCCGATGGCAAAAGGCTGGTGTTGTCGAGTGGCTTGTTTCCAGAGGTTCCTGCATTTGAGGCCATCACCCGCGAAATGGTTTTTGCCCGCGGCGAAGGACTGCCAGGCCGCGCCTGGGAAGCTGGCCACCCGTTGATGCTGAATGAACTGGTGGGCAGCTACTTCAAGCGCGCTGCGGCAGCGCGGGCAATTGACTTGACCTGTGCGGTGGCCTGTCCGCTGTTCCAGGGCCATGAACTGCGGTGCGTGGTGGTGTTTCTGATGGGGGGTGCGCCATCATCGGTGGGCTCGGTGGAACTGTGGCGCAACGATTCCCGCCTGCCTGCCGACATGCACCTGGTGACCGGGTACTTTGGCTCATCCCCACAGGCTGCCGCGCTCGAAGCACTCACGCTGAATGGCTGGCTGTCCCGTGGAACGGGCGCCCCAGGACTGGCATGGCAACAGCAGGAGGCTGTCTGCATTCCCGACATCGCCACTTCAAAACACTTTTTGCGCAAGGACGAAGCGTTGGCCCTGGGCATCGGACGCGCACTGGCCATTCCCCTGAACGTGACCGCCTCCAGTTCCTGGGTTCTGGCCTTGCTGTCGGCAGCCAGCGCGCCCATCGCGCTTCGCGTTGAAATCTGGCGAGCCAGCGAAAGCCGCCCTGGCAACCTGTCCCGCACCGCAGGCTTCTGTGAACGCCTGGGCCCGCTGCCAGCGGGGGAGCGCCAGTCACATGCGGTCGAAGCCCTGGGGCCCATTGGCACGGCATGGCGCACCGGACTGGCGCAAGCCGACAATCAACTGGCGGCCCTCGCGGCGAATACCCGGCAGCCCGCCCTGGCAACCGCCAATGCATCGGGCCTCATCGCATTGCCCGTGCTCAGCGACGATGCGGTGACCGAGGTCGTCGCCTTGTACTTTTAGGGCTCTTGCGATGGGTGGCCAAATGGCCACGCATTGGCACTGCGGCCGCTTGCGCAGGCGCCGTCCCGGCGTAGACAATGGGTTGAACACCCCCAACCCAGGAGTCCAATTTGTCTCGCAGGAAAACGCTGAACCAGACCGACACCGTGAGCGATCCAGAAGACGCGCCGAAGCCCTCACCGGTGTCCACCCTCATCAGTCAGGCGCTCCTTCCCTTGATCGCCAAGGTTCCAACGTCAAAAGAAAGCCGCAGCAACACGCCAGTCGACGACGCACGGAAAACGGCCAATGCGGCAGCGGCCAAGGCCGCGGTCACAGCGGGCACGCTGGCGTTGCCTCCGGGCGCGGTGGGCTGGCTGACGATACTGCCGGAGATGATGGGTGTCTGGAAGATCCAGAAGCAACTGGTGGCCGACATCGCGGCCCTGTATGGCAAAGAGGCCACGCTGACCCCTGAGCAGGTCATGTATTGCCTGTTTCAACACACGGCAGCCCAGGGCGTGCGCGATCTGGTGGTGCGGGTGGGCCAGCGCACCCTGGTGCGCAAGGCATCGCCCATGCTTATCGGCACCTTGACGCGGCGCATCGGCGCGCGGCTCGCCCAACGGGCTGCAGGCAAGGGCATGGCGCGCTGGTTGCCGATCGTGGGCGCGGTGGGCGTGGGCGCCTATGCCTACTTTGACACCGCGCAGGTCGCGACCACCGCCATCGATTTGTTCGAGGGCGTGATCGAGGTCGACGCGATCGAAGTCGACGGGTAAACAGGCTACAAACGGCCTGGCCCACATCGGCACAGTCCATACCCTGTCCGAGCTGCGCGCACGCTAAGGCCCCATGGGCGATCGCCCAGCCCAAAGGCGCGCCCTCAACCGAATGGCCATGCCACCTGTTTTCTGGCACTCTTGCCCTTCACCGAAGTGTCCAGCGGCCAGGCCAACTCACATGAACGCGGTGCGTCACAGCGCGTCGCTGCGACCGGCTTTGTCAAAGCCCTGGACGCACACAGGCTCTAAATCCGGCGCGCCACGCAACCACCGACTGGACACATTGCAAAACACCGTGTGCCACGGCGAGCGCGGGACCCGGTGGGTGTGCTGTTCGTGGTGCCGGGGATCGACAAGACGCTGCGGGTCAACGGGCGCCTGTTGGTGTCGACCCACGGCAGTGAGTGGCAGTTGTGCCAGGAAGGCCCGCCCCCCCAAAAACGGGTGACCCGCGTCGCGGTGAAAAGCGGCTGCTGGCACTGCGCAAAGGCATTCATGTGCCCGGACCTCTGTGACCCAACCAGCCAGGTTGATCACGCCGCCGTGATGCCCGGCATGGGCGAAATGCTGCGCGACCCACTGCGGGAGTTTCATGGCGCCGAGGCTCACACCAGAACCCGGTCGGAAACGGCCGAGCGCGACCCAAATGCCCTTTGAGATGGGGACGGGAAAAGCGGAATGGCCCCCTGCAAGGGCGCCTTGCATGCAAGATGCTTCCACCGTGCAGCGGGGTTGAACAACACAGGGCCTGTGCCAGAATTCCGGTACACAAGACACACCCCATCAAGAGGCAGCAGGCGTTCCCATGATTCAAGAGCAAGCCCGTTTCACGCCCTGGTCCAGGCCCCTTCAGGTGGCCCTGCGGGTCTGCGCAGCGGCCTCACCGTTGCTCGCTGAGGCCGGCCTCTGCAAACAGGTCGGGCCAGACGGCAAGGTGGCTTTCAGCGACACACCCCCTGTTTCAGGGTCCTGCCAATCGATGGCACACCGGGCACCAGCTCGCCCGCCGTCGCGAAGCGCTTCTCCGACTATGTGCCAGGCAAGCGGCGCGCGCGCTGACGCGCCCTGACGCGCCCCGTGCCCCAAGAATTCCCGTCAACAAGAATGGCCCGCCGCAAACGCCCGCACCACCATGTTTATGTGGTGGAACTGTCAAAAGACGTTTTGCTTGAGGCCAGGTTCAGGCGCTGCAACCCTGGCTACATCGACGGCAAACCTTGCGTCTATGTGGGCATGACCGGGCTTGACCCCGACGTGCGCTTTGACAAACACATGGCGGGTATCCAGGCCAACACCTATGTCACAAAGTACGGCCTGCGCTTGCTGCCCGATCTCTATGAAGGCTTCAACCCGATGGCCTATGAGGCGGCCCAGGAGCGCGAGGTTGAGATTGGCATCGATCTGCGATCGGCCGGCTTTGGCGTCTGGCAGGCCTGAGCCGCCTTGTTCACAGAGGCTCTCCCGCCGACCGACCCAGGCACAGGCACACGGGTCGGCCTTCGGCAAGCCCCGTTCACGCAGCCAGAGGCAACGCGGGCAGCGCCTCATGAGGGTAAGCAGCCGCGCGACCCTGGAACGCCAGAATATGGGGCTTTTGCACCACGCCCGCATCGATGTTGATGGCGCGACGAATGGTTTCGTTGGTCTTCCAGCTGCCAGGGCCACCAAGCACCACGTGCATGTAGACCACCATCGCCGCCGAGATTGAGCGCGATGCGCTTTCCCAGAGAAAGTTGGGCGTGTGGTCAACGGCGTAGTAGTCCACCTTGCCCACCTTGAACATGGGCTTTTGAAAGGTGGTCGGCTTGGCGAAATAGAAGCCCATGCCCAGATCGCAACTCACATCGATGATCAGGCACCCAGGCTTGAGGCAATGCGCCTCTTCTTCGTTGACATACATGAACGGGTTGCCGGTGTCCTGGTAGGTGCCGTTGATGATGATTTCAGACTCGGCGATGAGCTCGGTGAGCGGCCGTGACGTGCCATCGTGTTCCACCACCAACATGCGTGCTTCGCCTGGCCCGCCCTTCTGGATACGCACGTAGTGGCAGTCGAGAATCTCCTCGCGCACTTCATGGTCAGGACGCTGGATACAGATCGTGATATCCCGAAATCCATGTGCCTTCAGAGCGTAGATGGCACCACGGCTCACGGCGCCAAAGCTGAAGATGATGACCTTGCGCTGGTTGCCGTAATGCCCGTCAATACCCTTGAGCTGCAGGGCATGAAGCACCGCACAGTAGCCAGCCATTTCGTTGTTCTTGTAGAAAGTATGGCGCCCCTCTTGCCCTGCAGGGCCCCAGACATACATGTCTTCGAAGGCAATCAGGGTCTGCTTTCGATCGATACCTGCCTGGGTGATGGCGCGTTGCTGGGCGCAATGCACGTAGCCCCACATCACGCCGCCCACCTTCAGCTCCTCCAGGTCAGCGAGCACAGGTTTGGCAACAATAACGTTGCCCATATCGGCCAGCAGAGCGTGGCGGGTCGCGACGCCACCCGCAAGATGGGACAAGTCGGCATCCGACACATCAAAAGGTTCGCCATAACCTTCTTCGAAGACCAGCCGACGGCGCATGGCCTCTGGCAAGCGGCACAAATGGGCCGGGTGTAAGGGGACGCGTTGCTCATCGATTTTTCTGGACGTGCCTATCACGCCAAATGACAATGGTTTCATGGGATTTCCTGACAGATCGTTGGAATGGAGAGAGCCCAGCAAACAGCGCTCGCAGGTTGAGTCTGTGAACCGAGGTGCCGGGAGCAAGAGGTGCAGCAAACCTGGCACTGAAGCACAGGGGCTGCCATCTGAAGGAAGGCGATACAGGGGAGAAGCGCAACGGCTGCGTAGCCGAAAAGCGGCGGTGACGGCGCTGCCTATGCGCCGTCAGGCCTCTGCCCGTTGCCTGATGAACGGGCCGAAGAAGCCAAAGGTCACTATACGCCCACCCTGATTTGCAGGGGGCCGCCCGTCTGGCAGGGCCATGCACGGCAGGGTGAAACGCTCAGCCGCCCTGTTGAATCACGAAATCGAGCGCCGCGACGATCGAAGCCACTTGCGCCTCAACGCACTGCTCAGGCGTGGCCCGCGGGCTGTCGGGGTAGACCTCGGTGGTGGTGGTGTAGCGGGCGCCGGTGATGCCCGCGCAAAGCCCCAGCGACTGGAAATCGTAATGAATGACCCCGCGCGCCACCATGGGTGAGCCAATGAGCTGGCCCCGGTGGTCGGGCAACGCAACAGGGGTCACGCGCTCCACCGCATCAATGATGGCTTGTTGAAACGCGGGTTGCGGATTGCGCGAGTCATCGACCAGGTAAAACCCGTCGGGAATGCTGCCTGCTTCAAAGGCCAGGCCATCTCGCGCAGCCAGGGCGGGGCGAAACTCGGTCTCATCGGAATCGGTGGTTTCATGCAGATCAATGTGGGCCTGCAGTTGCCCTTTGTATGCACCCACAAGCGACATCAAAGCCGCCGACTCCGGCGCGGAACCGGGTTGGCGAAAAGAGCGGTTGGGGTCTACCGCATCCCGGTTCCAACGCTGGATGTGTTCATAGGACCAAGGACTCACACACGGGACCACCAGCCAGTTGACCCGCCCGCTGTACCCCTGAGCGCACTGGTCGAGAAATCGCAAGGCCCCATGCACACCACCCGTTTCATAGCCATGCACACCGCCAGTGACCAATACCCCAGGCAAACCCGCCACCCATTGCGGGCTTCGCACCGCACGCAAGGGGTAGCGGTCTTCACCGCACACCAATTCACCATAGGTCAACACATCGAAGCGCCCTTGCATCGGGTCAATGGCGCGCAACACATCCGCTTCATAGCTGCGGTGGCGTGTCTGACGCGTTCGCCAGGCGAGGCGCTCCGCATCGCCCCAGGGCAAGCCCGGAACACCAATGACCGCGGGCGAAGAAACGGGTGGGCTCTTCATTGCCTGGCAACGCGCTGGCGAAGGTCTTTCAGTTTCGCCTGCAAGCGCTGTTGATTCGCCGCGCCCATGCGGATCAAGATCTTGCGGCCCGCCGATTGGGCTTGCAGACCCGGGTCCACAAACTCGTAGCGCACCCATGGCCGCAGCGAAGGCACCGAACCTTTGACCTCCACCAGCGTGACCGCCGGTGGCTCGGCAGGCACAGGCGTGGCGATCAGGTGATCAAGCACCTGCACCAGCCGATCGTTGAAGTAGCCATCGGGGAAACCCAGATCTTCGTAGGCTTGTTGGAACAAAGGATAGAGCCCCCGGTAAACCGCCACAGCCTGCGCAGAGTCCACTGACTCGATCAGGCGAACCATAGGTGCGTAACGCTGGCTGTTGGCAGGGTGGATGGTTTCAACGCCATTGGGACCAACCTGCGTAGAAAACCGCTGCGGCGTGGGATTCACAGGCCACAACCGGGAGGCCGCTTGCGACCGCGCTAGGTTGTCGATCGAGGCAACGCTCTTTCTTACAAAACCATCAACCTGCAAATAGGTCAGCAGGTCTTTGCGGCTGAAAAGAGTGGCCAGCTGCTCCTTGACGATGCCGTCGGCATCGGCCAGTTCAGGCAGGGCCACTGGCTCCGCACCGGCAGGCTCGGGCGTCAGCGCTTCTATCGGATTTTCAATGGCAGGCGGCTCGACCAGCGCCGGATCTGCCGGCAATGAAGCGGTGTCATCGGACGAACTGGCGGGCATTGTCACCGGGGCTTCGGTTGCGGTGACCGGTACCGGCTGAGGCTGGAAATAGCGCCAACCCTGGTAGGCGGCCAGCGCCAGCAGCGCCAGAACAACAAGAATAAATGGCAGTCGGGATTTTGATGAATTCATGGCCTCGTCAACTTGGTCGGGTTGGGGACTTTCCATCCTACTCCGACACCCGGAATGGTTGGCCCACAACAGTCAGTTTCGGCAGCGCTCCTTGACGATCCCGGGTCAGGGACATGCACGCCTTTGGCGTACACCACGTTACCGGCACCGGTATCGACTTGAGGCATGATCGCGGTGCATTGGTGCACAGGGAGCAATATGAATGGCAAAGCCATCACAACGCAAACGCGGTCGCAAGACCCGAACTTTACTGCTGGGAAAAGGGCTGACGGCCGTGTTGCTGGGCGTCGGTATGTTGACGGCCTCTGCCGTCCTGGGTGGCTCAAGCCCCATGAAGGCGGCCGTGTCGACCGCTCTCAGCATGCCGGCCTGGTGGGCCATTGGTATAGGCCTGGCCTTGATCATTGCGCATGGGGTCGCTTTCAGGCGCCAGCGCGGGCGTGAACGCCAAGCGCTGGTTGACGCCCAGCCCAAACATGCCGCCAGACCCGATCCAGACACCATCAGGGCCTTGATCGATCAGGCCGAGCGCGCATTCGCCTTTTCCCAGATCGATCCCTCACCAGAAGACGCGGCAGATACCGAGGCAAACGCCAACAGCGCAAAGCGCCAGGCACCCGGATCTCGCTGGGGGCCGGCCGTGTTCGCGGTGATCGAGTGGCGCCGATTCGAAGCGGTTTGTGAAGCCCTGTTCGGACAGGCGGGCTTCGAAACCCGGTCGCAGTCACACGGAGCCGACGGTGGGGTGGATATCTGGCTGCACTCCAGGCATGCCCAAGGCCCGGTGGCGGTGGTGCAATGCAAGCACTGGCAGGGCAAACCGGTTGGGGTGCAAGAAATGCGCGAGTTCGTGGGTTTGATGGCATCACACGGCCTCAAGCGCGGCACCTACGCCACCACCTCCACCTACACGCCAGAGGCTCAGGATTTTGCCAGGGACAATGGCATCAATGCGCTGAGCGGCCCCGGCTTGCTGGCCTTGATCAAACAGCGCACCCCCGAACAGCAAACCAACCTGCTGGCAATTGCTTTTGAAGGCGAATACTGGCGACCCACCTGCGCGACGTGTGGCGTCAAAATGGTCAATCGTTCGCCCAAAAATGGCGGTAGGGCGATCTGGAGTTGCATCCATTTCCCGCGTTGCCAGCACACGATGCACAAGCGCATAGGGCCGCTCCCGCATTGAAACGCTATCGCGCACAATGAAGGCTTTGACGTTCGCGCACACCCGCCCGAGATGACCCAAGCTTCCTCCCCAACACCTCCAGCCCTCGCTCTTTCAATCAACCCCGTGATCGCCGTTTTGGGGCGCCGCCTTCGGCTGGGTGTCATCGGCGGCGGCCCTGGCTCCTTCATCGGCCCCACCCACCGCCAGGCCGCCCGGCTGGACGATCGATACGAACTGGTGGCCGGGTGCCTGTCCAGCGACCCGGCCAGATCGGTGAGCGCCGGCATGGCCCTGGGACTGCCAGCGGACCGCAGCTACGCCAGCGCGCAAGCGCTTTTTGAAGCAGAAGCGGCACGGGCTGACGGGATGGATGCGGTGGCCATCATGACCCCCAATCACGACCACTATCCCAGCGCGATGGCGGCCCTGGCACAGGGCTTTGACGTGATCTGCGACAAGCCCATGACCAATACCCTGGTCGAAGCCGAACAGTTGCGCCAGCGTGTGAGCGAAACCGGTCTGGTGTTTTGCCTGACCCACAACTACAGCGGCTACCCTCTGGTTCGACAGGCACGGGCGATGGTCACCGAAGGTCTGCTGGGCGAGGTGCGGATGGTGCAGGTGGAATACGTGCAGGGAGGGCGGGCCAGACCCGGGCCGGGCCGCACCGCCTGGAAAACCGATCCCGAACGGGGCGGCGCTTCGCTGGTGATGGGCGACATCGGTACACACGCCCACCAGTTGCTGCGCTTCATCTCTGGTCTGGAGGTCGAACAGGTGGCCGCCGATGCGGGGCCCATCGTGCCTGGCAGTCAGGCCCACGACTACGCTGGCGCCATGCTGCGCCTGAGCGGCGGTGCACGGGGCAACTTCTGGGTCACGCAAGCGGCCGCCGGTGTGGAAAACGCCTTGCGCATTCGCGTCAGCGGCTCGCAGGGAACACTGGAGTGGGCGCAGGAGCACCCGCAGGTATTGCATTTCAAACCCATAGGATCACCAGCCCAAACCCTGACGCCCAACGGGCCGGGAACTTTGCCCCTCGCCGCGCGCTCGAGTCGTGTGGCCGCTGGACACCCCGAAGGTTTTCACGAAGCGTTTGCCAACCTGTATTCCGACGCAGCCGAAGCCATCGCCGCGCGGCGTGCCGGGCAACAGCCCGATCCGCTTGCGCTGCACTTCCCCAACGCCGATGACGGCTGGATGGGCGTGCGGTTTGTCGATGCGGTGATCCGTTCGAGCGCAGCGGACGGCTTGTGGAGCACCGTTTAGAAGGCCCCTGAATCAGCTTGTCGAAATTGGCACACCTGTTTCGTCGCAGAAGGGTGCACCGCCAATCCCAGCACACCCCCCCTTTTGCACCAGTACCCCATCAACGCAGGAGACAGCCATGTCTACCGTCACCCTCCACCGTGTTTTGGCCGCCCCACCCGAGCGCGTGTACCGCGCCTTTCTCGACGCCGAAGCGATTCCCAAATGGATGCCGCCGCACGGCTTCACCTGCAAGGTGTTCGAGCTGAATGCGACTGCGGGCGGGCGCTACCGCATGCACTTCACCCACCTTGGAAACGGCCAGAGCCACGCCTTTGGTGGCGTGTATGTAGAGCTGGTGCCGAATGAGCGCATCGTGCACACCGACGTGTTTGAAGACAGCAACATGCCGGGTGAGATGCGCGTCACGGTCACCCTGAAAGCGGTGTCCTGTGGCACCGAGCTTCACATCGTGCAGGAAGGCATTCCCGACCTGATCCCGGTTGAAGGCTGCTACATCGGATGGCAGCAATCGCTGCAGCTGCTGGCGCTGCTGGTTGAGGCAGAGATTCCCGGCTGAATCTCTCTTGCGATCAGACCGCCGGCATGGCGGCGCCCAACGCCCGTAAACGCAGTTGCGGCTCACCCTCCAGTACCAAGGGATAACAGCGTTTGGCGCTCAGGTAGTGCTCGGTGAACACATCCAGATAAGCGGCCAGAACCTGCGCCGCCCGGGTTTCGCCCGCCAGCGCCAAACACAGCGCGGCCACTTCCGAAGTGCAAAAGTGGTCGTCCCGGCTGGAGCGGCGCAACTGGTAGCTGGAAGGGTGATCGGGGTGCAGGCTGAGCACCGGCAAAGCATCGAGGTAAGGGCTCTTGCGGAACATCTTGCGCGCCTCGGCCCAGGTGCCGTCGAGCAAGACAAACAAGGGGCGCTTGCCTGGGCCTTGAGTGGCCTGAGGCGATTCAACCACTTCGCTCACGACCCGCGATGGCTCGGCATATTCGCTGGGAAACACCACAAACGGTTGCCACTGCGGGTCGTTCAACACCGCCAGCAAACCCGGATCCACCGCCGTGCGCGACCAGCCAAACGCAAAGGTATCGGCCACCACATCGGCCACCAGCCAGCCGGTGTTGCTGGGTTTGAGCGCCTCGATGTCACCCATGATCAGGCACACACCGGCGTTCACATTGATAGTCGGGCGCTGCGCGCAAATGCAATGCGTGGCCACCAGGCGGCAAGCTTCGCAACGTCCGGCGCCCGAGCCTCGGGCCAGAAAGGGTTTGGCGCTGGCGGCCAGGCGGGTGGTTCGCAAGCGGGCGACGGCGTGTGGCGTGGAGACGGCGTTCATGGGAAGCAGCGAATGGGCATGTGTCAAATGTAGGGCTTGTGGCGAACGGGTTCAAAAACTGCCATCATGCTGCCCATGATCGCTTCCTCCGACACCATTTACGGCTACCACGCCCACGTGTATTTCAACGCCGACACGCTGGCGCAGGCCCGCGCCCTGTGCGAAGCGGCGGCAGCGCGCTTCCCTTTGAAAATGGGCCGTGTGCATGAAAAGCCGGTGGGGCCGCATCCCGACTGGAGTTGCCAGCTCGCCTTCAAGGCAGCGTTGTGCGGCGATGTGATTTCATGGCTCACCCTGAACCGCGACGGCCTGGTGATCTTCATCCACCCCATCACGGGGTACGACCTGATCGACCACCGCGACCGTGCCATCTGGATGGGTGCGGTGCGCCCGCTGGACTTGAGCACATTGCCCGAGCGATCGGTGGAATACGACCTCTGAAAAGCGCCCGCTATGGCTTTCGATCCTGGCTTGGCGCAACGCATTCGGGAAATACTGGGCAACCGGCCGGGTTTGTCTGAACGCCGCATGTTCGGCGGCCTGGCGTTTTTGATCCACGGCCACATGTTTGCCGGTGTGCAGGAAGGCACACTGATGGCCCGCGTGGGACCCGGGCGCTATGCCGACGCGCTGACCCTGAAACACGTTCGCATGATGGACTTCACCGGCAAGCCATTGAAAGGGTATGTCTATGTCGATCCAGCAGGCATTGAGGAAGACGCCCAATTGGCCAAATGGCTGACCTGGTGTGCCGGGGTGGTGGCGGCCATGCCGCCCAAGAAGGCGAAAAAATAGCGCTCTCCGGGAGCGCCATTGTTTCGCAGGGACCGGAGGCGGCGATCAGGCCACCTGCAAGCGAATCCCGTCAGTGTCAGCGGCCACGATCTCGCCCACTTCGGCTGCGGTCGCAAAGCCGTGGCGCTGGAAAATCGCCAGCACGTCGTCCACGGTTTCCGCCGAGCAGGCCACCAGCAAACCGCCGCTGGTTTGCGGATCGCTCAGCAACGCCTGATCCACCGGCTGAACGCCGCTGCCCAGATGCACTTCAGCGCCGTAAGCGGCCCAGTTGCGGCCAGATGCACCCGTGACCATGCCTTGCGCGGCAAGTTCGCGCACGCCCGGCAACAGCGGTACCCGTGCCATGTCGATGCGGATCGCCGCCTTGGCGCCGCGCGCCATTTCCAGCGCATGACCGGCCAGCCCAAAGCCGGTGATGTCGGTCAGCGCGTGCACGCCGTCAAGCTTGGAGAGATCAGGGCCGGGCGTGTTGAGCTTGGTGGTGTTGGCGATCATCTGCTCGTAGCCTTCGGCCGAAAGCGCATCCTTCTTCAATGCCGCCGACAACACGCCCACGCCCAGCGGCTTGCCCAGGATCAGCCGGTCGCCCACCTTGGCATCGGCATTTTTCTTGACGTTTTTGGGATGGATCAGCCCCAGCGCGACCAGACCGTAAATCGGCTCCACCGAATCGATGGTGTGGCCACCGGCGATCGGAATGCCCGCTTCGCGGCAAATGCTCTGGCCGCCATCGAGGATCTTGCCGATGGTTTCCGTCGACAACACATTGATGGGCATGCCGACCAGCGCCAGCGCCATGATGGGCGTGCCGCCCATGGCGTAGACGTCGCTGATGGCGTTGGCCGCGGCGATGCGGCCGAAGTGGTACGGGTCGTCCACGATGGGCATGAAAAAATCAGTGGTGGCGATCAAAGCCTGCTCATCGTTGAGCTGGTAAACCGCCGCGTCGTCTGCCGTTTCAATGCCGACCAGCAGCTCTTTGGGTATGGGCATGGCGCTGGTGCCCTTCAGGATTTCGCTCAGCACGCCAGGCGCGATCTTGCAGCCACAGCCACCGCCGTGCGAAAGGCTGGTCAGGCGGGGTTGGCCGGGGACGGTGGGGTTCACGAGGGGTTTGGTCATGGTGAAAACGCTTCTTAAAGGTGACAGATCAAAGGAGGCTGCTGGCCGGGGGCCAGGACAACCCCGACAGGGCCTGGAGCAGTGCGGCCTTTTCGGCCGCCGGTTCAAACAAGGCCGCGCGTGCCTCACATTGTGATTGCAGACGGGCGAGCAGGCCACGGGGTTTGGCCATGTCCTTGCGGCAAGCCCGGAGCAGGCGCACCAACCCTGCAGCGTCGCCCGCTTCGAAGTACCCCGCGTAGTCCCCACCCAGCATGCCCAAATTGCCCGCCACCCTTGAGGCCAGCACCGGCGTACCGCTCAACGCGGCCTCCATGATCACATGGGCGCCGCCCTCCATGCGGCTGGGGTGCACCAGCACATGGGCGCGCTGGATGCGCTGGCGCGTGGCCCCATGGGCCAGGCCACCGAGCCAGCGGTAGTGAGGGCAATCTGCCATGGTTGCGCGCGCGGCCTGATCGAGCACGGGGTCGAGCGCGCGACCGATGTGGTCAAGCAAGATGCCTTCGTCGGCTCTCAACAAGCGGGCGGCATCAAACAGGGTTTGAGGCGACTTCTCTTCGCGCAGGTGCCCCACCATCACAGCGCGCAAATGCAGCTCGGATTTGTCAAGCGTCTGGCGCCGCGTGCTCGATTGCAGCACCACCCGGCAACGGTCGCGCAGGCCAGCGGGCAAGGCCAGCGGACCCTGGTCCTGCAACACGATGAGGCGCTGTGCCAGCTGCAAAGAGCGCTGCGCAGAACCATCGGTCTGGATGTCGCGGTACAGATCGGTTCCAGTCAGCGCCAGGGCCAGTGGTTTGCCCGGGCACTGCGCCGCCCAGGCGGCCACCGAGTCGGCCGAGCGCCGCGCATGCAAGGCCAGCAAGCCATCGTCGGCCAGGTCTTCCGGAGAATGCCCGCTCCAGGACTGCACCAGACGCACCCGATAATGACCCGACAGCATCCGCGCCCAGCGGCGCGCGGTCTGCCAATTGCCGTTGTTGGCATCGGCCAAAGCGGGCGTCACAAGGCACAAGAGAGGCAAAGGTTTCATGGGGTCTTTATATACGGGCAATGCGTCCGCACCATTACAGGCGGCCGAACGCGCGCGCTGCGGTGACCGCGCCATTCTGGCCGAAGCTTTGCGCGACGCGCGCTCGCGAACCCTGGCTTTGTTTGGGGCTTACGAAGCCGCCCTGGGCGCTGGCCTGCGGGTGCCGCACTCTCACGAGTTGAATCTGCCGCTCTGGGAGCTGGGCCACATCGGCTGGTTCACCGACTGGTGGATCGCCCGCAACCCCGAGAGGGCGCTGGGCACGGCCGCCGATGCCGACGTGGCCCGGTTGCCGCCCCGGCTGCGCGGCGCCGATGCTTTGTACAACTCCAGCGAAGTGGCCCACGCCACGCGCTGGACTTTGGCGCTGCCCGATGCCCATGCAGTGTGCGCCGGGCTGCAAGCCAGCCTGGATGAAACGCTGAATTGGCTGAACCTTGCGGCGGAAGACGACCAGGGCCTGTACTTTTTTCGCCTCGCGCTGTTCCACGAAGACATGCACACCGAAGCGGCCACCTACATGGCACAAACGCTGGGGCTGGATCCGTTCAGTCAGGGCGCTTTGCCGCACCTTTCGCCAGCACTCGGTGCACCACAAACCCTGCACCTGCCCACCACCGAATGGACGCTGGGCCGCAACGGACCGGGTTTCGATTTCGACAACGAACGTGGCGTGATCCAGCAAACCATCGCCGAACTCGCCATCGACAGCCAGCCCGTGAACTGGGCGCAGTACCTGCCTTTCGTGGACAGCGGCGGCGCCGACATGCGAGAGCACTGGAGCGAAGCCGGCTGGTCCTGGCGCCAGACGCAGCCCAGCGCGGCGCCGCGTTACCTCCGCCAAACGCCAGACGGCTGGCAAAGCCAACAGTTTGGTGTCTGGCAGATGCTGGACTTGGGTGCTTCGGCTTGCCACCTCACGGCCTTTGAAGCGCAGGCCTGGTGCCACTGGGCCCAGCGGCGTTTGCCCACCGAGGCCGAGTGGGAAGCGGCGGCCTACACGCTGCCCGACTTCCAATGGGGCTCGGTATGGGAGTGGACGGCCAGCGTTTTCGCACCCTTCCCCGGTTTTGAGCCCCACCCTTACCGCGACTATTCCGCGCCCTGGTTCGATGGCCGCCCGGTGCTCAAAGGCGCCAGCCCCGCCACCGCGCCGCGCATGCGCCACCCCCGCTACCGGAATTTTTTCCCGGCGCAACGCAACGACATCATGGCTGGCTTTCGCAGCGTGGGCTGAGTCTGCGAGCTTCAAGGCGCCACAGCGGCGGCGGTCAGGCCTTGCAAGGCTTTCTGCAAATTGGGCACCACCGCGCACGACTCGGCACCGTGGCGTTTGGCGATCCATGCCGGGTCGTTGTAGCCCACCCAGACCTGCGAAGCCTCGTCTTGCCAGACCAGGGCCTTGAGCGGCAAATCGATGCCCACCGACTGGGCGCACTCCATGAACGGGGTGCCGCCTTGTGGGTTGCCAAAGATCAACACGGCGGTGGGCCGCAAGGTCTTGCCGATTTTCTCGGCGCCGGCCGCGTGGTCGATGCGGGCGAAGATGTTGAGGCCTTTTTCTTTGGCCACCGACTCCAGCTTGTCCATGGTGACCTGTGCACTGTGCGGACTCTTGACCGCCACCAGGCCATCGGCCGCAGCTGCCAGGGTCACCACGCTGGACAGCGCCACAGCGGTACAGATTTGCATAGCTTTTTTCATCAACCATCTCCTTGGGTGGGAGGGTTAACCCCACCAAAAAAACCCATCAACAAAAGAGGACATCAGCTTGCCGCTGGTGCCCAGAAAACACCGAACCACGATGAGGCGTCGGTCCAGTGGGAGGCAGGGCCAAAACCCGCTTCCTGCAGCAGCGCCGAAAAATCTTCAGCCCGCCACTTCCAGGCGTTCTCGGTGTGAATGCGCTCACCTTCTGCGAAGCGGCGTTCACCACCGGTCCAGCGCACGGTCAACGCCGCTCGCGCCTGCAAATGCATTTCGATGCGTGACAGTTCGGCATCAAAGAACGCAACGTGCGCCCACTCGGCAGGCTGGAAATCCGCACCCAGCCAGCGGTTCACATTCAGCAACAGGTTGCGATTGAAAGCGGCGGTGACACCCAACGAATCGTCGTAGGCAGGTTCCAGAAGGCCAGCGGGTTTCACCAGATCTACGCCAATCAACACTCCGCCACCCGCACCACCAGACTGGCAAACCACACGCGCCTGGCGCAGCAGGTCCAGCGCCTCTTCAGGTGAGAAATTGCCGATGCTGGAACCCGGGTAAAACACCGTGCGTGGCGCACGCGCCAACTTTCGCCCGGACAACCAGGTTCGAGCCGCGTCAGGCAAAGCAAAGGTTTTTGAGAAGTCCTGACCCAGACCGAGCATGGGCAGGTCAGGGTGGCGATCTTGCAAGGTGCCCAGTGCTTCACGCAAATAGTCCACCGAGATGTCCACAGCCACATAGCCGCCTGGATTCAGCACAGGAAACAGACCTGCCGCCTTGGCGCAACTGCCCGCACCCAGATCGATCAACACGCTGCCAGGCGCCACGCGGGACGCCATGGCCTGGCCATGCTGAGCAAAGATCGACGCTTCGGTGCGTGTCGGGTAGTACTCGGGGAGCTCGGTGATCGCATCAAACAGACGGGAACCCAGGGCATCGTAGAGAAACTTGGGGGCAATGCGTGCGCCAGTGCCGATCAACCCGGCAACCAGCTCCGCCTGAACGGCGCCAGTGTCTTCAAGGTGGACCTGAACAAACGTCGGAGAAGCGGATGGATTGAGGTGCATGCAGGGTGGTCGGAGTCTGAACAGAGGCTGCGAGACACGCAAGCCATGAGGTGAGTCGGCCTGCGCCCTAAAACCTTACAGGCGCTTTCACTCTACATCGCTTCACAAAGTCCATCGCAAACTCGCGGTTTAATACAGGCTCACTTCATCCCTCTTAACCGGATACATTCATGTTCAAAATCTCCTCCAAAGGCACCGTTCGCGCACTTTTAACCTGCGCCGTGCTGACCCTGGGCACGCTCGCCCAAGCCCAACAGGTCTTCCGTGTCACCGCCATTCCCGACGAGTCGCCCACCGAACTCTCGCGCAAGGCCGAGCCGCTCATGAAGTACCTGGAAACCAAGCTGGGCATGAAGGTCGAGTTCACCCCTGTGACCGATTACCCCGCTTCGGTTGAAGCCCTGGCCAACAAAAAGGTCGACATGGCCTGGTTCGGCGGGTTCACTTTCGTGCAGGCCAATGTGCGCTCCGGCGGCAAGGTGATCCCATTGGTGCAGCGCGCCGAAGATGAGGCCTTCAAGTCGGTGTTCATCACCACCGACCCCACTATCACCAAGCTGGCCGACCTTAAAGGCAAAGACGTGAGCTTCGGTTCACAAAGCTCCACCTCGGGCCATCTCATGCCGCGCAGCTTCATCATGCAAGCCGGCCTGGATCCGGACAAAGACTTCAAGCGCGTGGCCTTCAGCGGTGCGCACGATGCAACCATCGCCGCCGTGGCTTCGGGCAAGGTGCAAGCGGGTGCCTTGAACATCTCGGTGTGGGACAAGTTTGTGGAAGAGAAAAAGGTCGACACCAGCAAGGTGCGCGTGTTCTTCACGACCCCCTCCTACTACGACTACAACTGGTCGGTGCACGCCGACATGCCCGCTGCCACGCGCGAGAAGCTGCAGGCTGCGTTCCTGGCTCTGGACAAGTCCACGCCTGAGGGCAAGGCCATTCTTGAGCTTCAGCGCGCCAGCAAGTTTGTCGCCACCAAGGCCGACAACTACAAAGGCATCGAAGCCGCAGCCCGCGCCGCTGGCTTGCTGTAAGCCTTGAAACTGGCGATTGAAAGCATTGTCGCGCGCCATCCGGCCGCGCGCGATGACGCTGAACCCGCATTGCGTGGCCTGAGTCTGGCATTTGCATCGGGCGAACAGGTCGCTGTGATCGGGCCTTCGGGTGCCGGCAAGACCACGCTGCTGCAAATCCTGGCCTGTGCCATGCCGCCAGCTTCCGGCGCTGTGCGCCTGAACGGTGAATCACCCTGGGACTTGCCACGCAGCGCCTTGCAGCGGCTGCGTGGCCGCCTGCTGCTCGCGCCCCAGGTGCCGCCCCTGCCGCCGCGCCAGCGCGTGATCACGGCCGTGCTCGCCGCCCGATTGCCCGCCATGGGTCTGTGGGCCAGCGTGCGGTCCCTGTTTTACCCCGCCGACATTCCCGCCGCATTTGATGCGCTGGAACAGTTCGACCTGGGCGACAAGATTTTCGAACGCGTCGACCGCCTTTCTGGCGGCGAACGCCAGCGCGTGGGCCTGGCCCGCACCCTGCTCGCGCCGGCCGAGCTCTGGCTGGTGGATGAGCCGCTGTCGGCGCTCGACCCCACACGTGCCCGCCAGGCCATGCAGAGCCTCACCGAAGCCGCGCACCAACGTGGCGCCACGCTGATCAGCACCTTGCACCAGGTCGACATGGCATTGGCCCATTTTCCGAGGGTGATTGGCCTGCGGGACGGGCGGTTGGCATTTGACCTGCCCACCGCAGAGGTCACGCCCGAGCAACTGGCCCGGCTATACGACCAGTTCGAGCACGAGCTGCTTGGGGAAACTGCGCCTGCGATGGACGACGTCCGCCCCGCCGCACCTCCACCGGCAGTGATGCACTGCCGATGATGACAAACAGCCCCTGCGCCGATGTGGCGCGACGAGCCGGTCTGCATCCCTCGCTCGACCGCTGCAACATCGAGAACCGGTGAGCACCCTCCCATGGTCCATGCTCATTTGAACGCCCGTCCCGCGCCCGACCGCGACCCGGCGTGGCTCGCGCGCCTGTTCTGGGGCAGTGCGGCGCTGGTGCTGATGTGGCCCCTGCTGGTCGCGACCGAATTCAAGGTGTGGCAACTGTGGGAGCCCGACAGCCTGCGCGTGAGCGGCAACTTTCTGGCCAGCTTCTGGCCGATGGCCCATGGCAGCGAGTTCCTCCGGCTGATGTTGGCAGAGACGTGGCGTACCGTGGCCATGGCCACGGCCGGCGTAACGCTGGCGCTGCTTCTGGCCATCCCCCTCACGCTGCTCTCCACCCGCGTGCTTTCCATCTCGGCACTGTCAGGCCGCATGGCGCGCGGGCCTTTCTGGCTTCGACAAACCGTTCGCTGGCTGCTGATCGTGTTGCGCAGCGTGCCCGAGCTGGTGTGGGCGCTGGTGTTTGTTCGGGTTGTGGGCCTGGGGCCTACCGCTGGGGTGCTGGCCATCGCGCTGACCTACGGCGGCATGCTCGGCAAGGTCTACGGCGATATTCTGGAAAGCGGTGAAACACACGCCACCGAAACCCTGTTGCGCAACGGCGCGGGCCGATTACAGGCGTTCTTCTATGGATTGCTGCCCGCCAGCGCAGCCGAACTCACCAGCTACACCGTGTACCGTTGGGAGTGCGCGATTCGCTCTTCGGTGGTGCTCGGTCTGGTCGGCGCAGGGGGTCTCGGACAGCAGATGGACAACTCGATGAAGATGTTCAACGGCGGCGAAGTCGCCACCATGCTGCTGATCTTCATGGCGCTGGTGGCGCTGGCCGACCGGTTGAGCGCCTGGCTTCGCAAGGCCCTCGGATGACCCTCAAGCGCCACTTCGTTTCTGGCTCACGGGACAAACCATGCCTGTGAACCAGCCAACCGCGGCCCGAAAAGCCCCGCCCCTGCCACCTCCCATCTGGGATGCACGCTGCAGAGCCTGCTGGTTCACGGTGCTCTTGCTGGCGTTTGTGGCAGCCAGCTTCTGGTCGCTGGATTTGCAGTGGGGTCAGTTTTTGTCGTGGCAAGCAGCGAAAGACATGTCGCGCTTTCTGGGTGAGTTTTTCCCGCCCGAGACCTCTGCCGACTTCCTCTGGAAGGTGACCATCGGTGCATGGGAAACCCTCGCGATGTCGGCACTGGGCACGGTGCTGGCTGCGATGGGTGGTCTGGCGCTGGCCTTGCCTGCAAGCCGGCTGGTGGCGGGTGACACAGCCTGGGCCCGCGGCCCGACCCGCTTGCTTCTCAACGCCTTGCGCTCGATTCCCGAGCTGGTGTGGGCTGCGCTGCTGTTGATCTCGGCCGGACTCGGCCCTTTCGCCGGCACGCTGGCGCTGGCGCTGCACACCACCGGGGTGCTCGGCCGGCTGTTCGCCGAGGCGGTGGAAAACGCACCCACCGGACCGGGCGATGCCTTGCGCGCACAGGGCGTGGGCCAGGGCCGCGTATTTCTCTACGCCACGCTGCCGCAGATCTTGCCGCAACTCATGAGTTACACACTCTACCGCTGGGAAAACAACATCCGGGCGGCGGCCGTCCTGGGGGTGGTCGGTGCGGGCGGATTGGGCCAGTTGCTGGCCTTTCACATGGGTCTGTTCCAGATGGGCAAAACCGCCACCATCCTCGGCGCCATGCTCATCCTCGTGGGCATCGTTGATGCGACAAGCCATCTGTCGCGTCGGCTGCTCAGCCGCTAAAGTGCCTGTATGCCGTTGTTGACCATTTCTCAAGCTTGGTTCGTTCTGGCCATCGCCATCCTGATGGAGGTCGGCGGCACCACCTGCATGCGGCTGGCCGAAGGGTTCACGCGCCTGACACCCTCTTTGATGATGGTGGTGTTCTACGCTTTCTCTTTTGCGCTCAACACCATGGTGATTCGCGTCCTGGGTCTGAGCGTGACCTACGGCGTGTGGTCGGGAGCGGGCACGGTTCTCACCGCCGCGATCGGCATCTTCTATTTCAGGGAACCCGCCACCGCCATCAAGATGGTGAGCATCGGGCTCATCGTGATCGGCGTGATGGGCCTGCACTCGGCTTCCCGTGTCGGCACCTGACATCACATCACCCATGAACCCCAACCAGATTTCCATCGAACGCTACCGCGACAAAGCCGCCGGCTACGACGCTTCGGCCGAGTTCACCATGCCACTGCGGCGGCGCACGATCGCCCTGCTGCATCTGCGTGCCGGGGAAACCGTGATCGATGTGGGTGCTGGCACAGGATTGAGTTATGCCCTGTTGCGCGATGGCGTGGGCGACACGGGACAGGTGTGGGGTTTCGAGCAAAGCCCCGAGATGTTTGCCGTGGGCGAGCAACGTGTTCAACGTGAGCATTGGCCCAACGTCTTGCACCTGCAAGCCCCGGCTGAAACGGTGAATCTGCCCGGCATGGCCGATGCCGTGCTCTTCAATTACACCCACGACATTTGCCGCACACCTGCCGCCGTGGCCAACATCCTGAGACAGGTCAAACCCGGCGCACGCGTGGCCATGGCCGGCATCAAGTTCTTCCCCTGGTGGACCGGGCCGCTGAACATCCTGGCCTGGCTGAAAAACCGCCCCTACAACGCCAAAGCCGCCGATCTGTGGGAACCCTGGAGCCATGTCGCGGCGGCTTGCAGCGATTTCCAATGGCACAGTACCCAATGGGGCATGGGCTACGTCGCCAGTGGTATCAAACGGGGAGACCCGCCATAAGCAGACGGGCAGCCAGCCTCGATTCTGAAAGCACCGCGCCCTCAAAAAAAAGGCACGAGGTCGGTTCAACGAATCACGCTGACATCCGCTTTGCGGTTCGCGGCCCTTGCCTGCCAGCCCCTGGCCCATGCCCCACTGCCTCGCGAGGTTTGACTGGACAGAATGACAACCGTCATTCCCGCCATGCGTTGCCAACCGACCCCGCAATTCAGAGCCCGCTTTTGGGTGTCTGCACAAGCATGTGAAGAGGCCACCGCGTCGGCAGCCCGGCTGTGCATGTGCCAACACCGCGACAACATTTCCGCCCTGTTGAACCGGGCCGGTTCAGGGCAGCAAGGCGGTGTTCCCAGCGATTGCACGGGCGCCGGCGACGAGACCATGTTTGCCAGCAATCGCGTTCGACGACCCCAACAACGGGCGCTGAGCCTGCACGGCGGAGGTCGAGCGGTGCGCCCGTGTCACAGGCGATACGGTGCTCGAGCCCAACGGCAGCGACACTGCACCCATGAACGACGTGCACACGCCCTCCCCTGCCCTGCGCCTCTATGGCGCCGACATCAGCTATTTCAGCGCCAAGGTCCGCGCCTACCTGCGTTGGAAAGGTTTGCCTTTTGAAGAGGTGCATGCGAACCGCGATGTGTACCGCCACACCATCATTCCCCGCATTGGTTTCCCCGTGATACCCGTGGTGCACACGCCCGAAGGCGCCTGGCTGCAAGACAGCACCGACATCATCGACACGCTGGAAAGCCAACACCCCGATCCGTCGATCCAGCCGCCGGGTGCGGTGCAACAGCTGGTGGCGCGCCTGCTCGAACTGCTGGGCGACGAATGGTTGCTGCTGCCCGCCATGCACTACCGCTGGCACCACAACCGCGACTGGGCCATTCAGGCCTTTGGTGCGCTGGCGATGCCCGAGGGCAGCGAAGCCGAGCAACGCAGCGCCGGCGAGCGTTCCGCCGGGCCCTTTGCACAGGCCGCCGAATTGCTGGGCGCGGAACCCGCCATGCACGCAGCGGTTGAGCAGGCTTACCTCGGCTTGCTCCAGGAGTTGAACACCCACTTTGAGCAACACCCTTTCGCCCTGGGCGCGCACGCCTCGGTGGCCGACTTCGGGTTGTACGGGCCGCTGTACGCTCACCTCTACCGAGACCCCGCCAGCGGCGCCATCATGAAACAGCGCGCGCCAGCCGTGGTGCGCTGGATCGAGCGCCTGAGTGCGGCCCCCGTTCAACCGTTGGCCGCCTTCCCCGCCACTGGCCAGATCCCTGAAACCCTGCTGCCCATACTGGCCCGCCAGATGCGCGAACAACTGCCAGACCTGACTGAAACTGCTCACCGCTTTCAAGCCTGGCTGACCCTGAACCCCGACGAACCGGTGCCGCGTGTGATCGGCAAACATGCTTTCCGGTTGGAAGGCCAGACCGGCCAGCGCATCACCCGGCCCTATGCCCTCTGGATGCTGCAGCGTGCGCGTGAAACCTACCTCGCCACCCGCGGTGATGGCCGTGTGGCCGCTGACCAACTGCTGGATCAAGTGGGAGGTGACGCATTTCGCCGGTTTGAAGATCCGCCCCCCCTGCGCCGCGATGGCATGAGCGTGGCGCTGGTATCTGCCTGAGTTTTCTGGAACCCCGTCCTTGGGTTCACTTGGGCAAAAAGGCATCAGTGGTTGGCCAAACACCGCCCATGGCTTACCCTTGGTCCTGGATGCAAAGGAGCCTGACATGAACCGCCGCCAAACTGTGATCGCCCTCGCCGCATGTGCAACGCTGTTCGCCATAGCCCTGCCTTCTGTTGCCCACGCCGAAGTCAGCGCTGACCAGGGGCCTCCATTTCGCACCACGAGTGATGCTTCGGCCACCAACCTGATGTTGATGGGATACGACCCTGTGGCCTATTTCAAGGTGAACGACGCGGTGGTCGGTGACCCCGCCAATCAGAGCGATTTCATGGGCGTCACCTGGCGCTTTTCCAGCGCCGAGAACCAGGCAGAATTCCTGCGCAGTCCGGAAACCTATATGCCGCAGTTCGGTGGTTTCTGCAGCAACGGCATCAACTACGCCGTTCCCTGGGGCGCAGGCGGGGGCCCCAACACCTGGCGCATCTACCGCGGCAAGCTCTATGTGTTCGGCGGGCAATCGTCACGCGACCAGTTTGAAATGGAAACCGAACTCAACCTGCAGCGCGCCCACCAATACTGGACCAGCGAAATCGCCGACAGCAACCCGCTGGTTGTTCGATACAAGCGCCTGATATTCCGCGTGCCGCACTACAAGAGCGACGCCGCCTTGCAAGCCGAATGGGAAGCGAAGCGCGCGGCGGGCAGCTTGCCGGTGATGCCGGGGCAACCCCAGGTGGTGCCGGCGGCGCCTTGACCCGGACCGTTTTCTCGGGTTTCGAAGAGGGCGTTTTGACCCACAGGGACGCTGCCGGCAACACGCCTGTTGAGCCGATGCGGTAGACGCCGCCATCTGGTTCTGTGATGCCGGAAGTAACCGATGGTTGAACAGGGGCCGCCGACCGTGGTGAACGCCAAGGACTCATTTTTGTTGATGCGATTCAGGCCCAGCGTTTGGCTGAGGTCGCCTTGCGCCGAGGGGACTAAACCCACGATGGGCCAACGGGTAACGCTGCCCTTGACTGCGGATTCCCTTAAAGAGTCATACAATATGCATCTTTAAAGCAGGCTTTTCATGCACAGCGACCTCCAGACAACCCCACCCGCCAACCTGAACCGGGATTCGATCACCCGGCTGGTGACGCGTTTCTACCGCGACGTGCGGGCCGACAACCTGCTTGGCCCCACCTTTGAGGGCGTTCTCGCGGGCCGGTGGGATGCGCATCTGCCTCGAATGGTTGCGTTCTGGAGCACCGTCATGCTGGGCACGCACAGCTACAAAGGCAACGTCTATGCCAAACACATGGTGGTGCCAGGCGTCACGCCCGAACATTTCACGCGCTGGATCACTTTGTGGCGCCAGCACACCAGCGCGGCTTTTGATGCCGCCAGCGCTGGCCGATTCCAGCATGTGGCCATGGGCATGGCCAGTCAGTTGTACCGAGGCCATTTTGGCCAGCCCTTGAATCCGCACCACACCGACACAGGAGCCCAGCCATGACCACACTCGAACAAGCGCCGCCGCTGGCCCAGGCGCTGCAACAGTCTTACCGCCACGGTTTTGTGACCGAGGTCGAAAACGATTCTTTGCCGCCCGGGCTCGACGCCGACACCGTTCGAGCCATCTCGCGGCGCAAGCGTGAGCCCGAATTCTTGCTGAAGTGGCGCCTGGCCGCTTTCGAACGCTGGCAGGCGATGGCGCACCCCAACTGGGGCCAGCTGGGCATAGAGCCGGTGGACTTCCAGGCCCTGAGCTACTACTCGGCGCCCAAGTCGCAAAAAGACGGCCCCAAGAGTCTGGCCGAGGTCGATCCCAAGCTGCTGGAAACCTACGAAAAACTCGGTGTGCCGTTGCATGAGCGGGCCCGTCTGGCCGGGGTGAGCAACGTGGCGGTCGACGCGGTGTTCGATTCGGTCTCGGTCGGAACAACCTTCCGTGAGCAACTGGCCAAGGTTGGCGTCATCTTCTGCTCGTTCTCCCACGCGGTGCAGAACCACCCGGAACTGATCGAGCGCTATCTCGGTTCGGTGGTGCCACAGGGCGACAATTTTTACGCCGCGCTCAACTCGGCGGTGTTTTCCGATGGCTCTTTTGTCTACATCCCCAAAGGTGTGCGTTGCCCGATGGAGCTGTCTTCGTATTTCCGCATCAACGCGGCCAACACCGGCCAGTTCGAACGCACGCTGATCATTGCCGAAGAAGGCAGCCACGTAAGCTATCTCGAAGGCTGTACCGCTCCGCAGCGCGATGAACACCAGCTGCACGCGGCGGTGGTCGAGCTGATCGCCCACGACGACGCCCACATCAAATACTCGACGGTGCAAAACTGGTATCCCGGCGATGAACAGGGGCGCGGTGGCATCTACAACTTCGTCACCAAGCGCGGCCTGTGCGCGGGACAGCGCTCACACATCGCCTGGACCCAGATCGAAACCGGCTCGGCCATCACCTGGAAGTACCCCAGTGTGGTGCTGCGCGGCGACGATTCCAACGGCGAGTTCCATTCGATTGCGGTCAGCAACCACTTTCAGCAAGCCGACACCGGTACCAAGATGATCCATCTGGGCCGCAACACCAAGAGCCGCATTGTCTCCAAAGGCATCAGTGCCGGCCACGCCCAGAACAGCTACCGCGGCCTGGTGCGCATCGCCCCAACAGCGACCGGCGCCCACAACCACACCCAGTGCGACTCGCTATTGATCGGCCCCGACTGCGGCGCCCACACCTTCCCCTACATCGACGCCGCGCGCGACGACGCCATGGTGGAACACGAGGCCACCACCACCCGCATTTCCGAAGAACGCCTGTTCTATTGCCAACAGCGTGGCATTGCCCCCGAACAAGCCACGGCGCTCATTGTGGGCGGTTTCTGCCAGGCGGTGCTCGACGAGTTGCCGATGGAGTTCGCGCTCGAAGCCAAAGCCCTGCTGGCGGTGTCACTCGAAGGCGCTGTCGGCTGATTTTTCCATTCCCGTATTCAGAAAGAACCACCATGACCTCTTCCCAACCCCTGTTGCAAGTGCAAGATCTGCGTGTGGACATTGGCGGGCGCCACGTATTGAAATCGATTTCGCTCGATGTGCCGGCCGGTTCGCTGGTGGTGCTCATGGGGGCCAACGGCAGCGGCAAGAGCACGCTGGGCCTGACGCTCGCAGGCCATCCGCGCTACCAGGTGGTAGGCGGTCAGGCCCGTTTTGGCGGCCAGGACCTGCTGGCACTGAACCCGGAAGAACGCGCCCGCGCCGGCCTGTTTGTCTCGTTCCAGGCTCCACCCGACATTCCGGGCGTGAAAAACAACCTGTTCATACGGACGGCCCTCAACGCCGTGCGCGAAGCGCGCGGCGAGGCACCGCTGGATGCGTTTGATTTCCTTGGCGACGCCCGCGCCACGGCCAGCCGTCTGGGCCTGCCCGAGGCCATGCTGTCGCGCCCGGTCAACGACGGTTTCTCTGGCGGTGAGCGCAAGCGCAACGAGCTGCTGCAACTGGCCCTGCTGAAGCCCAAGCTGGCGTTGCTTGACGAAATCGATTCCGGCATGGACGTGGACGGCACCCGGGCCGTGGTGGAACTGGTTCAGTCCATGCGTGCTGATGGCACCGCTTTTGTGGTGGTGTCGCACTACCTGCAGCTGATCGAGTCTTTGCAGCCCGACGCGGTGCTGCGGCTCGATCAGGGCTGCATCGCAGAAACCGGTGACCTGGCGCTGGCGCGGGACATCTCGCGCACCGGCTTTGCTCGCGCCGCCGAACCAATGGAGGCCTGAACATGGACCACGCACGCGCCGACATGCTGGCCGCCCGCGACCGGTTGGCCCACTTTGGCTGGATCCCGCGCCACGCTGAGGCGTTCCGCCACCAGCCACCACCGCCCGCCGCCGCCTGGCTGGGCGAAGAAACCGAAAACGCCAAAGCAGGCTGCGACGCGCACCCGCTGACCGGCGCCGGCTGGACGCTGCACCCACTGGGTGAAACACCGCAAGGCCGCATCGACGCCCACTGGCTCGATGCATCCGACCCGACCCAGCGCAAGGAGCTGTTTGCCGACCTGCCTTTGCCGATGTACCCCGGTGGTGCGGTTGCCTTGAGCGACATCGACGCGCGCGATGCCGCGCCCTTTGCCTGGGCGCACCGCGCACTGTGCCGCCGTGGTTTGCGCTTGAACATCGGCGGCGCGGAGCCTGCGGGTCGCGCCACGCCCGAGACCGTTTGGGTGCAACTGAGGCACCAACCACGCAGCGCAGTCGAAGCGCCGATGCTGGTGATCGAGGTGCAGGCCGGCGTGCATTGCGTGCTGGTCGAGACGCATGACCGCGAGGCGGTGGCCTGCGGGCAGGCGGTGGTGCAAAACCTGCGTGCCCACATCAGGCTGGGTGCGGGCGCCACCCTGCAACACCTGCGCTGCGTGATGCCCGGCTCGGACGACCGCATTGCCCACCACCTCCATGTGCAACTGGCCGATGGCGCGCGCTACGAACAAGGCCTGATCGCCAATGGCGGCCAGTACCACCTGCAGCGCCAGGTGGTTGAACTCAAGGGTGAACGTGCGGTCGCCAGCACGGCAGGGCTGCTGCTCGCCGCCGGGTCCAGCCTCGAACAACAGGTGCGACTGCAACACACCGGCGAGCGCACCCGCAGCAGCGTCGAAGCGCTGGCGCTGGCCAGTGGCGCGGCGCGGGCGGTGGTCAACGCCCATACCCGCATCGCACCGGGAGCCGCCGACGCCGATGTGCGACAGCGGCTCAGCGGCGTGCCCACCGGTGGTCAGCCCAGGCTGATCCTGCGTCCGCACCTGGAAATCCACCACGATCAAGTGCAGGCGGCCCACGGCGCCACCTGGGGCGCCTTGCCCGAAGACGCCTTGTTCTACGCCCGACAACGGGGTCTGGATGAGCGCAGCGCACGCGGACTGATCATCGAGGGCATGGCCCATGCCCTGTTCATGCGTGCCTTCGATGACGTTCGTCTGATCGAGACACTGGACCTGGCTGGCCTGTTGCGCCAGGCGGTGGCCCGGCACCTGGCCGATGGCAGCACCATGCCCAGCACCACGCGGGAGACCCAACATGGGTGATACGTTTCTGACCGACCCCGGTTCGCTGGAGGCCTTGCGGGCCCAGTTTCCGGCGCTCGCGCAGCGCATTCACGGTGCGCCACTGGCCTACCTCGACAACGCCGCCACCACCCAGATGGCCTTGCCGGTACAAGGCGCGATGCGCGCCTTCGAGCAGAACGACCGGTCCAACATCCACCGGGGGGTGCACACGCTCAGCCAGCGCGCCACCGACGCTTTCGAACGCGCGCGCATCGAGCTAAAGCGCTTTGTCGGCGCCGGACCGAAGCACGAACTGGTGTTCACCTCGGGCACCACCGATGCGCTGAACATGGTGGCCCACGGGCTTTCCACGCCAGGCATTCAGCCCGCCTGGCTGCAAGCCGGCGATGAGATCGTCGTCAGCGGGCTGGAACACCACGCCAACCTCGTGCCCTGGCAACAGGTGGCGCGGCGCACCGGGGCGGTATTGCGGGTACTGCGGCCCGATGCCGAGGGTCGGTTGCACGTCGACGATCTCAAGCCACTTCTGAATGCCCGCACCCGCGTGCTGGCGCTCACCGCCTGCGCCAACGCCACCGGTGAGCGTCCGCCGTACGAGGCCTTGCTCGAAATCGCGGCAGACGCCGGGGCCCTGACCGTGCTCGATGCGGCCCAGGCCGTGGCCCACGGCGTGCCCGACCTGTCGGCGCTGGCCTGCGATTTCATGGTGTTCTCTGGCCACAAAATGTACGGACCCATGGGCACCGGCGTGCTGGCCGGATGCCGCGCCGCGCTGGAACGGCTGGAGCCCTTGCGCTACGGCGGGGACATGGTGGCCTGGGTCAGCGCCACCGAGACCAGCTTTACCGAGTTGCCAGCGCGCCTGGAGGGTGGCACACCCAACGTGGCGGGCGCGATTGGCATGGCGGCGGCCGCCGCTTTCATCGACCAGGTCGGACGGGCCCGCATCGACGCCCATCTCGGCGCGTTGCGCGAACACGCCGCGGTGGGCCTGGCCGCGCTGCCGGGCGTCACAGTGCTGTCTCTGGACAGCCGCGCTTCGGCCATCGTCTCGTTTGCCGCCGATGGTGTGCACCCGCACGACATCGGCACCTTGCTCGATCAACAAGGCATCGCGGTGCGCACCGGCCACCACTGCGCCCAGCCGCTGCAGGAACACCTGGGCCTGGGGCCGACCACCCGCGCCTCGTTTGCGCTTTACAACACCCATGCCGAGGTCGAGCGCCTGCTCGCCGGCGTGGCACATGCCTTGAAGGTGCTGCAATGAACACAGAAACCGCAGCCGAACTGGACCTCTACCAGGAGGTTGTGATGGACCACAAGCGCGCGCCGCGCCATTTCGGCACGCTGCCCGCGCCGACCCACCAGGCACGGGGGCAAAACCCGCAGTGTGGTGACGACCTTCAAGTGGCCATGGTGATGGACCACGGCAAGGTAAAAGATATCCGCTTCAGCGGCCAGGGCTGCGCGATCTGCATTGCGTCCGCATCGATGATGACCGAGGCGGTGCTGGGTCAGGACGCCGCGCTGGCGCAGCAACTGCATGCGCGTTTTCGCGCCGTGCTCACCGGGCAGATGGAGCCGGAAGGCGCCCACCTGGGCAAGCTGGTCAGCCTGGCCGGCGTACGCCGTTACCCGGGCCGCATCAAGTGCGCCCTGCTGGGTTGGCACGCCCTGATGCACGCCCTGGGCACCGAAGGCGATACCTCCAACGCCACGCCGGAGGCCGCGTCATGAGCGCGCCGCGCGAACGCGTGATGGTCACGCGCGAGGTGCGCGTCACCCTTGTGCCCGATGGCAGCCCTGCGGAGCTGCCGCCGGGTACGCTGGCGCAGATCACGCAGGCGCTGGGTGCGTCGTTCACCTTGCTGGTCGAGGGCCAGCTGATGCGCCTGGCCGGTGTCGACGCCGATGCCATCGGCAAGCCGGTGCCGCTTGCGCCGGTGTTGCCCGCCGACGTCAGCCCGGAGAGCCTGCGGGGCCTGGTCTGGCAAACGCTCAAAACCTGCTACGACCCGGAAATTCCGGTGGATATCGTTGAACTCGGCCTGGTCTACATCTGCGACGTGCTGCCGATGGAAGGCGGTGAATTCCGGATCGTGATCAAGATGACCTTGACGGCGCCCGGTTGTGGCATGGGCGAAATGCTGGTGGAGGAGATTCATGAGAAGCTGTTGGCCCTGCCCCGCGTGGGTGAGGTGGATGTCGAGTTCGTGTTCGATCCACCCTGGGACAAATCCCGCATGTCCGATGCAGCCCTGTTGACGCTCGGCCTGTGATCATTCAAGGCCACCCCGTGCATGGCGCCACAAACGCCGCCTATCCCTATCCCTTTCCCTTTTTCAAACTTCCATACCCATCCCCATGACCCTCAACATTCTGTTGCTCGAAGACGTGCACGCCAGCGCCACGCCGATTCTGGAAACCTTGCCCGGTGCGCACATCGTGCGCCTGAAGCACGCGCCCGATGCCATCGAGCTCGCTTCGCTGCTGCCCGGCGTGCATGTGCTCGGCATGCGCTCACGCACCGCACTGAACCGCGAAATGCTGGCCCAGGCGGACTCGCTGATGGCGGTTGGCGCCTACTGCACCGGCACCAACAACATCGATCTGGCAGCGGCCAGCGAGCGCGGCCTGGGCGTGTTCAATGGCCCGTTTTCCAATACCCGATCGGTGGCCGAACTGGTGCTCGGTCATTCCATCGAACTGATGCGCCGGGTGCCCGAACGCCATGCGGCGGCGCGGCGCGGCGTCTGGCTGAAGGACTCCCGCGGCTCCAATGAAGTGCGCGGCAAAACGCTGGGCATCGTCGGCTACGGCAAGATCGGTACACAAGTTGGCCTGCTGGCCGAAGCGATCGGCATGCGCGTGGTCTACCACGACATCGAAGCGCGGCTGCCGCTGGGGAACGCCAGCGCCGCGCCCTCACTGGAGGCATTGCTTCGCGAGGCCGATGTGGTCAGCCTGCACGTGCCGCAGACCGAGCGCACGCGGTTGCTGATCGATGCCGAGCGCCTGGCGCAGATGAAGCCAGGATCGGTCTTCATCAACCTCGCGCGAGGTCACGCAGTGGACATCGATGCGCTTTACGCGGCCTTGAAGTCCGAACATTTGCGCGGTGCCGCGATCGACGTATTCCCTGTGGAACCGGCATCCAACAGCGCCGAATTCGAGTCGCCACTGCGTGCGCTCGACAACGTGATCCTGACGCCCCACGTGGGTGGTTCCACAGTGGAGGCGCAGCGCAACCTCGGAGTGGAAGTATCGGAAAAGCTGCGCGACTACCTGTTGCAGGGGGCGATCAATGGCAGCGTCAACCTGCCAACCCTGGCCGTGGGGGCGCCGCGATCGGCCTCGCGCCTGGTGCACCTGCACCGCGACCAGCCGGGGGTCATGTCGCAGCTCAACCGCGTGCTGGCCGACGCCGACATCAACGTCTCGCTGCTGCACCTGGAAACCGGTGACGGCATGGGCGTGGCGGTGATCGACCTGAGCGTGGTGCCCAACGAAGCCACACTGACGGCGTTGCGCGGCGTCGACGGCACGGTCAGGGCGTTTCTGGCAATGAACGCGGCGGACTGAAAACAGGCCGCCACAAGCCGCGTCAAGGGCTCGTGACCGGCCAGTAGAAACTGTCCGGTAGCGCGCGGGCGCCGTAGATGGCCTGCCCGACCCGCACCACGGTGGCGCCCTCCTGAATCGCGATCTCGTAGTCGCCCGACATGCCCATGGACAGCTCATCCAGCGCCATGCCCTCGGGCAGCTCCTGACGCAGGCGATCCCGCAACTGGCGCAGACGGGCGAAGCAGGGCCGCACCCGGTCGGCTTCGCCCGACATCACTGCCAGTGTCATGAGGCCCCGCACCCTCAAGGCAGAAAACGCCGACAGGTCGCGCAGAAAGGACGCGACATCGTCGGGCGCCAGTCCGTACTTGCTCGCTTCACCCGAGGTGTTGACCTGCACGAACACATCCAGCGAGCGACCCTCGGCCTGCAAGTGCCGGTCCAGGGCCTGTGCCAGACGCAGGCTGTCGAGCGCGTGAAACTCGGCGGCGAAGTGCGCCACCAGCTTGGCTTTGTTGGTTTGCAGATGGCCAATCACCGACCAGCGCAGGTCGCTCAGATCGGCCATGTCTTGCCATTTCCGGTGCGCCTCCTGCACCTTGTTTTCGCCCAGCATGCGGCAACCCGCTGCGTACGAGAGCCGGATGCTGGCCTCGTCGACCGTTTTGCTGACCGGCAGCAGCCGCACGCTGGATGCACTACGGCCGACGGAAAGACAGGCGCTTTCGATACGGGACCGAACCATGGCCAGGTTGTGCACGAAGTCGTTCACCGACGTGGCTTTGGGGTAGCGACCGTGTTGATCGTGCCGGGTTGGCGGGGTCAGCGGCGCGGGCCTGGGGGCATGTTGATCGGTCATGAGCTGTTCCTTTTGGTGGGGCATTGTCATACCGAATGCGATCGGTGCGCGTATGGTTATCGACCGAAATGACCCAGCCAGAATCCGCCTGCCCTTGCGCCACAGGAAGGCATGTGGCTTTTCTTGTTCCGCCCGCACATCAGACGCGGATCCCCGTTTCCCTTGTTGCCTGCGGCCAGGTTAGAACACCCCCACGATTGACACGAGCAGTGAGCCTGTGCAAAGGTCGCTGTCCGGGAATATGGCGCCGAGGAACCGATGGGCCTGTTGATCAGGCCGCGTCAGACAGCCGGATTTGGAGAACCGTGATGACCGCAAACCACCAACCCGACTGGAACCCCAGGGACCCCGATGTGCTCGATGACCAACTGGCCGCGTACGACGCGATGCGCCTGCGGTGTCCAGTGGCCCACAGCGAGTATTTGTGGTGGTCGCTGTTCCGTCACGCGGATGTGATGCGCGTGCTGAAAGACCACGAAACCTTCAGCAACGCCGCCTCCAACCACCTCTCGATTCCCAATGCGATGGATCCGCCAGAACACACAGGCTACCGCCGCATCATCGAGGCATACTTCACGCCGGAGCACATGGATGCGTTTGAACCTGTGTGCCAGGCGATTGGCGACACGCTGGTCGCCCAGTTGCCCCGGGGCGAGGCCTTCGACCTGATGACCGAATGTGCACGGCCGTTTGCGCTGCGCATCCAGTGTGCCTTCATGGGCTGGCCCGACAGCCTGCATGAGCCCCTGGGCCAATGGGTCGCCAAGAACCACCGCGCCACGCGGGCGGGCGACCGGTCGGCGATGGCCCAGATCGCCCTGGAGTTCGACGGGCATATCAAACAGCAACTGGTGTTGCGGCGCGATGCGGGGGAACAGGCGCCCGGCGACGTGACCACCCGGCTGCTGCACGAGCGCATCAACGGCAGGCCTCTGAGTGACGAGGAAATTGTGAGCATCGTGCGCAACTGGACGGTCGGGGAACTGGGCACCATCGCCGCCAGCGTGGGCATTCTCGTGCACCATCTGGCCAGCCATCCTGCGCTGCAGAAACAGCTGAGACTGCAACCCGGCGATCTGCCGGCCGCCATTGACGAAATACTGCGCATTCATCCACCGCTGATCGCCAACCGGCGCATCACAACCTGCCCGGTTGACATCGGTGGGCAGCATCTGGAGGCGGGCGAACGTGTGACCCTGATCTGGGGGAGCGCCAACCGCGATGAAGCCGTGTTTGGCGATCCCGATGCCTTTGACCCCGAGCACAACGCGGCCAACAACCTGCTGTACGGTGCCGGCGTGCATGTCTGCCCGGGGGCGCCGCTGGCGAGACTCGAACTGCACTTGCTGATGCGGGCGCTGTTGGCGAACACGCGCGAGATGGCGCTGAATGCGGGTCAGGCACCGCTGCGGGCGAGCTTCCCCGCCAGTGGTTTCACTGCGTTACCGGTACGCCTGCTGTAGACCTTGGCCCCGGGCGACTGCCCTGCGCACGCGGTGTTGACTCAGGCTGAGGCTCGGGCCATGGCTCAGCGGGCCGGGCTGGTGGCGGCGCGTGCTGCCTTCTCGCGCTCGACGCGATCGGTCACATCGCGCGCCACAGCCACCGAACCCAGCACCTGATCGGCGGCGTCGTGGACCAGGGCAAAGCTCATCTCGATGTACAGCTTGCGGCCCGACTGGTGCAAGCCGCGGGTCAGCGTGGCGTGGCCATTCAGCCGCAGTGCGCCGCCGTTCATCGCCGCCTGGAAGCCGCGCCAATGGGCGGCGCGCAAGGGCGCGGGGATCATCAGGTCCAGGGTTTGCCCGATGGCATCGGCGGCACTGAAGCCGAACACCTGAACCGCACCTGTGTTCCAGCGCTGGATACGTCCTTCGCGGTCGGCATAAATCACGGCTTCGGCGATGTGTTCAACGATCGCGTCGCCCAGTGTCCAGCTGTCGGCTGTCTGGGTTGACATGGGGGCCTCCCGGTGTCACGTTGGAAATTCAGGTCAAATCGATGATCAGTGCGGCATCGAAGCGTTTGTTTTCGACCTCGCCTTTGGGCGCATAACCACGCGGGTTGGCAAGCACCCGTGTGCGGCCAAGGTGGTAGTCACAACTGTGGTGCACATGACCGTGCAACCACAGCTCGGGTTGCCAACGCTGAATCTGCGCCTCCAGATCGGAGACAAAACAGGCGTTCAGTGCGGAGCCGAGAAACTGGGGCGCGATGCTGCCGCGGGCCGGTGCGAAATGGGTGATGACCACGGTGGGCCCAGCATGCGTCATGGCGAACTGGCTTTCCAGCCAGGCCACCGAGCGGTCAAACAGCAGTTGCGACACGGCGGGTGTGAACAGCTCGTCGAAGTCGGGTGAGACACGGATGCGGGCAAAGTCGCGCACCATCGCACTGGCCTGTTGCAGGCCTTTCTCGCGCTGCTCTGCTGAATCGAACAAGCGGTAGTCGGACCACAGCGTGCAGCCCAGAAAACGAACGCCCTTGTGAAACCAGACATCGTTTTCCAGCACGCGCACCGAACTGCCTTGGGCCTGGCTGCGCAGCGCCTGCATGGTGCCGACCAGATCACCACCATAGAACTCGTGGTTGCCGGCGACGTAGAGCGTGGGCTTGTCACCGAACTGCCGCGCCCACTCGATGGCTCCGGCCGGACGGTGCAGGTCGCCGGCGAGCACCACCACATCGGCATCGAGGTTTGGCGCGGGCATGGTTTGCACCGAGAGGTGCAGATCGGACATCAGGGCAATTTTCATGTGGCTATTCTTGAATGCCGAGGAGGCTCAGCATAGGCCACGGCATTGCGAATTCTGCATCACAGCCAGCGGGCATCCAGTCTGTGCGCGCTCAACGCTCCAGGTGGTCGCGCTTGTCCTTTACCTCGCTCCAGTCATCGGCGTCGGGCAAAGCGGGCTTGGTCCGCGTGATCGGCTTCCACTTGAGTGCCAGCTCGGCGTTCAGCGGCGTGAAGTCCAGTTGGTCCCTGGGCACGTCTTCCTCGGCGAAGATCGCCGCGACCGGGCACTCCGGCACACACACCGCGCAGTCGATGCACTCGTCTGGATCGATCACCAGGAAGTTGGGGCCTTCGCGAAACGCGTCGACCGGGCAGACGTCAACGCAATCGGTGTATTTGCAGCGAATGCAGCCCTCGGTCACCACAAAGGTCATGGTGGTGGCTCCCGATCAGCCGCCGCAGGAGCCACAGCAGGAGTCCACACCGTGCACAGGCTTGGTCGCCAGTGGTTTGACGATCTGCACCCGCCATTGCTCGGGCCCATTCTCAAGCAGGTTCCAGTTGAAGGCCCCGAAAAGGCCGCTCTCGAACTGGCCTAGCAAGGGCTGGGGGTTGTGATCGTTGATCAGCTCCATTGCTTCGCCAGGCAACAAAGCTTTGAAGGTTGAAAACACCAGAGGGTGGCGTTCGCGGGGTGCCAGCGCGCGCAGGTCAACGGTTGGGGCGGCAGTGGTGGTGGTGTTCATGAACGGGGCTCCCGAGGTTAAGGTGAAAGCGAAAGTGCAGTGGAAAGGAACAAATGGTGTCAGCCGTCTTTGCCATCGAGACGGGTCTTGAGCAGCCACGGCGCATAGATGAAGAGGTAAATGGCAAAGGCCACGGACCAGGCGGCCGCCGCGATCACGAGAGCCATCGGCAGCCACTGTGGCACTGCCAGCGGCAGCAACACGCGCACGGCAGCGGCGAGCATCACGAGCACGTAGGCCGCGATCTCCGGACGCGAGACCTGCAGCGGGCGCCCGGTGTGGCCGCGCGCGGTGCGGGTGAGCATGCCGATGATGAGACCGGCGGTAGCGCCTATGGCCAGTGCATGCACGCCGGCTGATACGGCCACCCAGCCGAACTGGGCTGCGGCCAGCAAGGCCAGGCCAAGCGGGATCCAGGCATAGGCCAGGTGCAGGATCCACAAGATCGGACGGTGCCGTGTGATCAAGGGCCGCCATTGCAGCAACCGCAACACGTGTGCCACCGCCGCCAATGACAGAACCAGACCACTGACCATGTTCCAGGCCGCCGAAGCAGGAGCAACGGCCCACAGCAACAAAGCCACCGCGGTCAGCGCCAGCGCAGCACGTTCGACCGACAGGCCCACATTGAGCTTCAGCCCCGGCGTGGCGCTCATGGTGAAGGCAGGGATCACCCGGCCGGCGATCACGCATTCGATCATCACGATCAGCGAAAGGGCTGCGTACAGAGGGCTCAGGGCAGAGAAGTCGAAAGCGCCGATCACCGTCAGGTGAAAGGCCCCATTGGCCAGTGCCAGCAGCATCAGCATCGCAGCCAGCGGCAGATTGCGCCGGTTGCGGGCACGCAGCAGCAACGCCGTGAGCACGGCGGCCACCAACGGCAACAGCGCCAGGTCGAGCACCGCGTACAGCGCGTAAGGGCCCGTGACGGCGGCCACACGGGCCGCGAGCCACAACAGGGCAAGCGCGCCCAACGTGGCACCGCGCGGCGTGGCCAGACCCGTCCAGGCCTTTACCGCTGTCAGCAGGAATCCCAATATGACAGCGATGGCAAAACCAAACAGCATTTCATGTGCATGCCACAGCAACGGCGGCAGCGCCATCACGGGCTGCCATTGACCGAGGAAGATCGCCACCCACAGCGGGATGGCCAGCAACGCGAACGCCGCCGCTCCCATGTAGAAAGGCCGAAACCCCAGACGCAGCAGCGGCCAGCCTGGCGGCGGCGCGGCTTCTGCTTTTCCGGGTGGCGAGGCGTGGATCATCAAAGCGGACATCGTGTGGTCGGCATCTCGGCGATGGTCAGTTCGCCGCGAAGGCCTTATAAGAAGTATGTTGAATGCATCTTATACCCAAATCGCCTTTAAAGAAATATACTCAATGCCTCTTTAGGGGTATCCATGCGACTTGCCGAGTACACCGACTACACCTTGCGCGTGCTGATGTACTGCGCGGCCCGCCCGCAGCAGTTGGTGACCATCAGCGAACTGGCCGATCACCACGGGGTGTCCAGGAATCATCTGATGAAAATCGTCACCGATCTGGGCCGCCAGGGGGTGCTGGAAACAACCCGTGGCCGTGGCGGCGGACTGCGTCTTTTGAAAGACCCGGCCCAGTTGCGCATCGGCGACGTTGTGCGCGCCTCGGAGACCGACTTTCGCCTGGTCGAGTGTTTCGACCCGGGCACCAACCAGTGCACGCTGTCGCCGACCTGCCGCTTGAAAGGCCTGTTCAATGCTGCGCTGGGTGCCTACTTCAGGGAGCTCGACAGCATGACGCTGGCCGATATCGTCGAGCCCGCGCCGCAGTCGGCCTCGGTGGGCGCAGCGTCATTGCGCCGCACTGCCGGGGGAATTCCAGTTGCAGCGCCTCGAAGCCTCAGAAAACCCACCGCCAAAGGGCGTGCCCCTGCATGAGCATTGCCTGTGTGGACCGGTACCGCAAAGCATGCACACCCACTGATCCAGGTTTTTCACTGCCTGACGCCCGGCGTCGGGTTTCATTGCCACCCGCTCCAGGAGCCGTCATGTCACAACCTCACCTTCACCTGTCGCCCGACACCATCTACCCATTCGACGCCCGCGGCGTGGCCAAACGCTTCCGGCACGCCGCCATCTTCGGTGCGCTCGACACCCTTCAGCAGGGAGAGACCATGCGCTTCGCCAACGACCACGATCCGTTGCCACTGCTGTCGCAAATTGCGCAGCGCTACGGCGATCGCATCGCGATTGAATACCAGCAGCGCGAGCCTGGCACGATCGTGATCGACTTCAGCGTGCGCTGAACGGCACAGCGCTTGAAGGCGCCCTTGGGGGGCACAACTCACGTCCCGCGCCGCACCATCATTTCCTTGATCTTTCCGATGGCCAGCGCCGGGTTCAGTCCCTTTGGGCAAACGTCGGTGCAGTTGAGAATCGTGCGGCAACGGAACAGCCTGTACGGATCTTCCAGGTTGTCGAGGCGCTCACCGCTGGCCTGATCTCGGCTGTCGACAAGAAAGCGGTAGGCCTGTAGCAAGCCCGCAGGGCCAACGTACTTGTCCGGGTTCCACCAGAAGCTCGGGCAGGCGCTCGAACAGCAGGCACACAGAATGCACTCGTACAGCCCGTTGAGCTCATCGCGTGCCTCGGGCGACTGCAGGCGCTCTTTCGCGGGTGGCGGATCCCCGTTGATGAGCCACGGCCGGATGGAGTGGTACTGCTTGAAGAAATCCGTCATGTCGACGAACAGATCACGAACCACTGGCAAGCCCGGCAGTGGCTTCAAGACAATGGTCTTCGGCAGCGAATGCATGCTGGTCAGGCAGGCGAGCCCGTTCTTGCCATTGATGTTCATCGCGTCCGAGCCACAGACCCCCTCCCTGCAAGAGCGCCGGTAACTCAAGGTGGGGTCGACGGCCTTCAGCTTGTTCAGCACATCGAGCAGCATGCGGTCGCCGGGATCGACCTCGAATTCGTAGGTCTGCATGCGCGGGGATGCGTCCTGGTCAGGGTTGTACCGGTAGATTTGAAACCTGTGCATATCCGATTCTCCAGACATAAAACCCGTCCCCACCTGATTCCATCATAGCGTTGCTGGCCTGCGTTGGCAGGGCCGTTTGCAGCGCCTAGGTCGGGCGCTGTTGATTGCCTCCCGGCAACACGCGCGCCTGGCCTACGCCCCTTCGTCGGGGTGCGTGCAAATCAGCGCCTTCGCGCATGGACTCGATGGCCAGCCGGTCAGGCCTTTTCAGTTCAGCGAACCCTGGAGCCTCTCATGGCCGCCATCGCCAACTGTTCACATCGCTTCGCGTCCACTGGCTGGCCAGCCAGTCTGAAGCGGTCTGCTGCCGCTGAAAACCGGCTCGCCGCGTCATCGGCGTGTGGCGTCCGCACAGCAGCGATGTGGCCCCGCACCTCGTCATGTGCGGCGTGCCAGGCCGGCAGCCGCATGACCACATTGGCCAGGTAGGCGCACTGTTGTTCATGCTGCTCGGCAAGCTCCAGTTCACCCGCTCGCGCAGCGGCGATCGCCGCAGGCACGGCAAAGGTGATGCGGCAGCCGGGACAGGTTTCCAGCGGGCCGCGCACCGAAAGGCTGGCGTCTTCCATCACGTACAGCGCGGCTGCGGGATCATCCCGGTGCAGGTTGATGCGGGTGCCGTAGATGCGGTCCATCAGATGAAAGCCGACGTCTGTCTGGCGCGCCACATCAAGTGCTTCGTCGATCAGTGCGCGGGCCTCGCCACGTTGACCCTCATGCAAGGCCAATTCGGCCAGGCGCTGCAGCGACAGGGCCTCACCCACTGGACCGCCAATGGCGCGGTGCAGGCGGGCCCCTTCGCGCAGGTGCTCGCGCGCCGCAACCAGATCGCCCGACAACCACTCGGCCTCGCCGCGCAGGGTCTTTCCAAATGCGTGACCGCGCGCGGCGCCCAGGCGCAGGGCTTCAGTGGCCAGTGCATCGGCAAACTCGATCACCTCGGCATAGGGCCGGGCACCGTACAAAAACCGCTGGGTGATGCACAGGTGGCCGTCGAAGACACGCAGCGCCAGGTGAGGCACGTGGCTGGTTTCCTGCAGGTCGGCCCACACGCTGCGGTGCAGTTCGCCTCGCGCGTGTGCTGCGGCCGCCTGGGCCCACGATGCAATGACCAACGAGGCGGTGTCGCCCGATTCCAGCGCCAGTCGGCGCGCCTCGGCGGCTTTGGCGGTGCCCATGGCCGGGTCGGCGGCCCCGAGCGCGGCCGCGCCTGCATAGGCGAGTGCTTCGCTCAGCCGACCGTCTACCGAGGTTGGCAACAGGCCTTGCAGCGCTTGCAGCGCGCCCTTGGGATCGCCTTGCTTGACCTGTGCCAGCGCCGCTTTGGCGAGCAGGTTCTGGCTGTCGGGTTCACCGGCGGCCTCGGCGGCCAGCCGGTAGGCAGCCATGGCGCCCAGGTCGCCCATGGCATCCAGCGCTTCGGCGCGCAGGCACAGCGCTTCGATGTGCCCGGGCTGAAACGCCAGCGCCGGCGCGAGGTGGCGCAACGCATCGCTGAAAGCCGCAAGGCGCGCGGCGTCGCGCGCGGCGGCCAGCAACCAGGGCAAGGCGTCGCCCGGCCGGCCGGCTTCGAGCCAATGGCGGGCGACATGGGCCGGTACGGCGTCCATGTTGGCCAACTGCAGCGCGATCTCGCGGTGCATTCTCTGCCGATGGTGGGGCGGGACCTGGTCGAGCAGCGCCTGGCGCACCAGTTCGTGGCGGAAGCGGTATTGGCCGCTCGCGAACACCAGGACCCCGGCCTGCAACGCGCGGTCGAGTGCGGCATGGGTGGGCACCAGGGCCAGAGTGGCCAAAGCCTCCACCGTTCGCACGCTCCATTCGCCGCCGCTCAAAGCCAGCCAGCGCAGCAGCGCCAGCGCCTCCGATGGCACGTCGCACAGCCGCTCGGTGATGGCCTCGGCGGCGTTGACGGGCAGGCGCTTGCCGTCGCCGCCCTGACAACGCGCCAGTTCGATGGCGGCGAATGGATTGCCGTCGGCTGCCTGCACGATGCGCGCCACCCCGGCGTCAGGCAAGGGCGCGGCCAATGCAAGGGTGACGAGGCGGCGGCTTTCTTCGGTGTCCATCGGTGCCAGCTCAAGCAGACGCAACACACCGGCACGCTGCAGCCGAGCCACACCGCGCGCCAGCGCCGCGGTGACCTCCATCGGCCGGGTGGCAATGAGCAGGCACAGCGGCCCACCCGCCATGGCCAGTTGCACCAGCACCTCGACATCGGCGTCATCGATCAGGTGGGCATCGTCCACTTGCAACAGGATGTCGGTCCCGGGCGCGGCCGCCAGCAGCAGCCGCCGGATGGCCCCGACCACCTGGTGGCGCCCCAGCGGGCCCTGCGGTTCGTTGGCGGGTGAGGCCAGCGGGCTCAGCAAGGCCAACACGGCACGGGCCGGTGCACCGATGCGGTCGAGCACGCTGCGGTCTTCGAGCATCACGCGTTCGGCAATCGACGCCATGGCGCCATAGGCCCGGCCGGCTTCTGCCGCGTTCAGCCGCAAAACGGTCCAGCCCCGGCGGCGCGCCTGGGCGCCGATTTCACCGCACAGAGCGCTCTTGCCGATACCGGCTGGCCCGCGCAACACCATGCCGCCGGGCCGCTGGTCGACCGGCATGCCAAGCCAGGCCGTCACCTGGCCGAGCACCTGCGCGCGCCCCACAAAGGCGGGCCCGTCCGCCTGCAGGCCGGCCACGCAGCGCTCATACAGCGCCTCTGTGCGCGCATCGGGCGTTACGCGCAACGACTGCTGCAGTGACTCGCGCAGGCGGCTGTACCAGCGCAAGGCGGCGGCGCGGTTGCCCGCTTCGAGTTCGCGCTGCATCAAGGCCCGGTGCGCGGCTTCATCGGTCGGCTCGTGCTGCGCCAGGCGTTCCCACTGGGCGCTGGTGCGCAGCAGATCCAGGTGGAGCGCGCGCAGGCGTTCGCGGTGGGTCTCGGTCCAGGCCTCGTAGCTTGCGCCGGGCAGCAGATCGCCGCCGTAGTCACTCGCCACATCGGCGCAGTCGGCCGGGTCACGGTGCTGCAACGCTGTCCGGGCCCGTGCCTCGAAAGCATCGGTGTCGACCACCATCAGGCGTTCAGACCAGAGCAGCAACTCGCCGCTCTGCAGTGTGATGCCGTCGTGTCGGCCCAGCGCCTGACGGGCATGGTGCATGGCCTTGCGCAGGTTCGCGGCGCCGGCCTCAGGGTCGAGTTGCGGCCAAAGCGCGTCGATGGCGAGGTCGCGAGAGATCCGGTGGTGCGGCTGCAGGCTGAGCAGCTGCACCAGGTGGGTGGCGCGCAAGCTGGGCCAGTGATCTGCGTCGATGACCTTGCCATCGATGGCCGCTTCGAATCGCCCCAGCAGAGCGATGTCGAGCTGCGAGGGCGGATCACCAGCATCCAGGCGAGGCAAAAGCGTTTCCATGCCGGTCAGTCTGAAGCAGTTGCGGGGTCTTCGCAAGGACCTTCAGCGCGAGGAACAGTTGAGGAACGCTGCCTCGCCAAGATGCATTCAGCGGGTCAACTCCGGCCCGCCCAACACATTTGGAGCACACCATGAACGCCAGACAAATGACCTTCCCCTTGCCCGGCAACGGTCCCGCCGTTTTGACTCTGCCACAAACGCTGGCACCAGAGGCCCTGCTGGAACTTGAGCACTCGCTAACGACCGCGCTGCGCAATCTGCAACGCGAGACCCACGCCGAGGCACTTGAGCCAGGACACATCGAATACGCGTCCTGGCTGCAACGCCTGGCCGCCATGGCCCATTGACGAATTGCCGCATCCCGCAACCCGCTTCGAATCCACCATTGACCCATCCAAGGAGAACGACATGAGCGAAACCACCACAGCCACTGCATCCACTTTGTACGACCGCCTGGGGCGCAGGGATGGCATCACACGGATCACCCACGAGCTGATGAAGAACCACCTGGCCAACCCCCTTGTGAACACCCGTTACAGCCAGATCAAGGACATGGACCAAACCGAGCGCAACGTGGTCGACTTCTTCTGCGCCGGCTCGGGCGGACCCAACACCTATGCCGGCAAGGACATGCTGAACACCCACCGGGGCATGAACATCGACGAGCAGGAGTTCGTCAGCGTGATCGACGACGCCATGGCGGCGCTGACGACTTGCGGCGTGGAGCCACCCGTTCGCAACGAGGTGCTCGGCGTGCTCTGGTCGATGAAGGCCGAAGTGGTCCGGGTCTGAGCCATGCGCCGCATGGGAAAAGTCCCAACCGTCCATGCGCAAGCCGGCTGCCGCTTCCCTGCCAGGTTGGCTTTCGGCTGGAAGCGGTCGCTCAATCAGCGATGTGAAATGACTACCGTCGGCAACATCAAACCACGTGCAGCGCGCGCAGTGCCGCGGCCTGCGCCAGCGTGTCGCGGTATCCCGCCGCGATGGCGCGCTCACGGAAGTCGCGCGAGAGGTTGACCCAATAGCCAAAATCGGGTTTCAGTACCAAGTTGGCCAGCGCGCCATCGGTGTCCACCAGGGCCTTCTTGCGCAGATCCGATTCGCGGTAGCGCTGGGCACCTTCTGGCGCGCGGTCGATGTGTGCGGTGGCGTCCACCGCGATCACTGTTTGCGCGCCCAGCGTCCTGGCAAGCCGCACCGGCAGGGGCATGCTCCAGTCGGGGTCCACATAGCGCTCGCCCCGAATACGAACGGGTGCAAACTGCCCTTCAATCGCGGCCGACGCTTGCACGGCCAGTCCCACATCGCCGGCGGTGAAGGCCACAGGCACACCATCGCGCAGACGGGTGGCCACGCAGGCCATGGCGCAGGGCATGCCCTCCAGCAGTCCCACGGGCGAATGGGAGCGAACGAGATCGGCCACAGCTTCGCCGCTCAAACGCTCCTGGGCACCCATGGCCCAGCGAGCGACGCTCAGCGGTTGCAGGTCCAGGGCGAAGGCTTCGAGATCGGCGGCGCTCACGCCTGCGGCAAACAGGCTGCCCACCATGGCCCCCGCTGAGGCCCCCACGATGAGGTCGGGTTTCAGCCCCAACTCGGCCAGTGCCTTGATCACGCCCACATGAACAAAACCGCGGGGCCCTCCCGAGCTGAACACCCAGGCGACACCCGGGCGACGCCTGAGCGGCTGGGCGCGTGGCGCGTCGGGCCCGTTGTGGTCCTTGTCGGGGTTGAGCGTGCAAGCGCTGAGCGCTTGGGCGGCAACCGCTGCGCTTGCGGCATGCAGACAGCTTCGTCGGCTCAGCATGGGCTTATTGCCTGGCTTTGGCGGCGGCCACGGCATTGGCCAGCTCTTCGCCGGTTTTGTAGTGCGGTACGCGAAAGACCAGGCGCCTGGCGCGCTGCACGAAACTGTTGCCGCCCTTGACCTCATCGGCCCAGTATTTCTGGGCGAGCGCAACGTTGCGGGCTTCGTCGAGTTCAAAAGCATCTTTGCTGGCTTGACCGCCAAAGATGTAGAGCTTGCCGTCGATCATTTTCCAGGTATCCGCATCACCGCCCCAGGGAATGGCATACACCAGACCGTCGGCACAGTAGCCGCCAAACTGGGGTTGAAACGCTGCTGGCGACTGATCGAATCTGGTCTTGCGCCCGGCACTGGCGAAATGGAAAGTCACACCTTCATAGACGCTCTTGAACCGGGCCTGCCCCTGTTCGAATCGCCCATCCGAAAAATAGGCCACCACATCAGCGCCCTTGAGCATCACACGCGCATCGGGTGGGATTTCAACCGCGTTCACGGGCTTGAGCCCTGAACCCGGGTTTTGCGCCGACATCGCGCCACAACCGACCAAGCCCAGCAATGCGCCCGCCAACGCAACGCCACCCAGCAGCCGGCGCGGGTGAAGGCCTCGATGCGAAACGTGTGAAACCCGGGGATTGTGCGGTGATGCCGAGGTTCTTTCTGCCGTGCAGGCGCCCAGCACAGGGCGGAAAGAAGCAGCGGCGGTGTTGTTGTTCATGTGTTCCCCTTGGCAGCCGAACCAGAAATGGGCAGGCCTGCCGCGCAGGGCGCCACAGGGGTATGCGTTGTGGGACTTGCGCCAGCGTGAGAAGTTTCCCGATCAGCGTCGATCGGGTGAGCAGCGTATTCGGCATACGGCGCAGGCCAGCCCAACAAGGCGCTCGCACGCTCACAACGCGCGCGCAGATCGGCCGCGTCGCGTCCGCCCAGATGGGTGATGCCATACCGGTAGCTGCCCAGCCATTTGAAATCGCGCTGAATCGATCCCACCGACTTCGGATAAGGGAACAGCAGGCCGTCAGGAAAGGCGGCGGCAAAGGCACCCGCCTGCGCATCGGTTGGCAGCGTGACTTGCTCAGCGGGATCAAAAACCCGGTACACAAAACTGGCAGCAGCGCCCGCACTGGGCGCTTTGCGCGGCACGCTGGCAGGGTCCCTCCCATGTGCCAGGGCCAAGGCCATGGCGTGCATGTCGACGCCCTGCACGCGCAGGTACAGATCGGCATACTGCGATGCCATGCGGGGGTTGAACTCGATCACCGTGAGCCGGTCGCTCACGGCATCGTAGAAAAACTCCATATTGAACAGCCCATGGGTAAAGCCCACCTCGGCCAGAAAGCGGCGCGCCACATCCAGGGCGCGGCCCTGAACCGAAGCAGGCAATCGCGACGGCACTTCGTGGCGCATGAAGGCCTGGGTATCGGGAAACATGATGGCGTCGACCACGCCGACGGCATGCATCTCGCCCTTGAACACATAGCCGTCGAGGTTGAACTGGTCGGCCCGGGCCGGTTCTTCCAGCAGCATGCGGTGGGCGCTGGGCACATCCGCGCCCAGGCGCTCACGCGCCATGCGCTCAAAAGGCTCGACCAGACGGCGAATGACCCACAGCTCCCACCAGCCAAAACGGGTGTGCTGATGCAGCTCTTCGTAGCTGTCGACCTGCCGGGCCAGCACCGAAAACGCCGCCTTGATCGGCTTCACAAACAACGGGTAGGTCAGGCCTTGGGGAACCGGCGCACCGTATTCGGCTTCGAGCAACTGAAAGTGCACATTCGCTTCGGGCGCTACGCGTTGCAGCGCCTGTCGCGCATAGAGTTTGTGTTGACAGGCCAGAATCGCGGCCACCGATGTGCCGGGCCAGCCCATGCGTTCTGCCAGCAAGGCGGCGGCAAGTGCGCCGAACTGCTCCTGGTTGGACGTCACACCCGTCCAGCCTCTGGCTTTGGCCTGGCGCGCCAAGCGGTCCACAAAACGGTTCATGTCGAACCAGGCCAGGTGCGCGTTGCTGGGAAAAGAAAACAGGTCAAAACCCGCCTCATCAAACACCAAACCACGCTCCGCGGCCAGGCGCTTGTGGGCAATGGCGTCCCAGTCGTGGTTAAAAAGCACCAAGGTGCGTTCTGCAGATGTCATAGATTTTGAATGGATTCTCAACGCTGCGCCGCACCCGATCGCACTGTGGCCACCGTCTGAACCGCCGACCCGTCTTTCATGGGTCGACCGACGCCCCATTCTCTTACAAGAATATAAGCATGCCGACTTACAACCAGTTTTCGCCAAAGCGCGCCGGTATCGGCCTGAGGCGATGCGGTGTTGCCTGGTGTGCAGGCCCCGCCGCAGGTGGGTCGTGCGGCAACCCCTATGGCAACAGGCGAAGCAACTGCCCCTTGGACGAATCGGTGAGCAGGTAAATGAATCCGTCCGGCCCTTGGCGCACATCGCGCACGCGCTGTTTCAGGTCGGGCAGCAACTTGTCTTCCTCCTGCACCTGCCCGTTCGCCAATTGCAAACGCGCCACATAACCAAATTTCAGGGAACCCACCAGCAGATTGCCTTGCCAGTCTTTGCCATAGCGATCGCTGCTCACAAAGGCCATGCCCGATGGCGCAATGGACGGCACCCAGTAGTGCACCGGTTGCTCCAAGCCAGCTTGCTGCGTGATGCCCGCCCCGATGGCGCCACCGCCGTAGTTCTCGCCATAGGTGATCACAGGCCAGCCATAGTTTTTACCGGCTTCGGGATGGTTCAACTCGTCGCCGCCTTGCGGGCCATGCTCGATGGTCCACAAACGGCCATCGGGGCCGAGCGTGGCACCTTGCAGGTTGCGGTGCCCATAGCTCCAGATCTCAGGCAAGGCGCCCGGCTTTTTCACCAACGGGTTATCGGCGGGTGCGCTGCCATCCTTTTTGAGCAGGCGCACGATCTTGCCGAGGTGGTTGTCCAGCGTTTGCGCATCGTCTTTGCGGCTGTAGCGGTCGCCCAACGTGAGGAAAAGGGTGTTGGCATCGGCATCCACAATGCGGCAGCCAAAATGGGCGCGACTCACCACTTTGGGCCGCTGGCTGAACAACACCTTGACCCCTTCCAGGCGGCTCGCATCGTCAGACAGGCGCGCAGAGGCCAGCGCCGTCGAGTTGCCCGAAGCCCCCGATTGCGCAGGCTCCGAATAGCAAAAATAGACCGTGCGGTTCCTGGCGAAATCGCGGTCGGTGACCACATCCAGCAAACCGCCCTGCCCTGTGGCCTCGATCCGCGGCAAGCCTTCGACTGGCGGGCCGATGCGGCCATCGGGCTGCACCACGCGCAAGCGCCCCGGCCGCTCGGTCACGAGCATGCGACCACCACCAATAAAGGCCAGCCCCCAGGGATTCTGAAACCCCTGGGCCACCAGTTCGGTTCGCAGGTCGTTGCCCGCCCCGGCAGCCACATTGCAAAGCAATGCCAGCGCCCACAGCAAACCAGGTTTGATCAACGAACGAATGGTGCCCATTTCGGTGCTCCTAGCCAAAAGGCCTGATGCCGAACCAGGCGGCATGCAGCCAGAAAACAAACGCCAGATACACCGCGATGCCCCCGACGATGGCAATGAAATCATTGGCGCGACTGGCCGGCAAAGCGGGCACAGCCCGCAGCCCACCCGCTGCCGCACGCCGCTTGAGCGAAATGCGATCGGCCACCGCCCAGGCCAGGAAACCGCCGAAGAGCAACACATCGGCCAGCGAGCCGCCCGTGACCGATTGGGCCAGCAGATGGGCCAGGGCCCACAGCTTGACCGCCAGCAGCATCGGGTGTTTTGCCGCCCGTTGAATGCGGCCGGGCAAGTAGGCGGCAAACAGCAGCACGAAAACCGGCAGCATCAACAGCGCCGCCAGATGGCGAAAGCCGCCCGGCATGGCATAGAGCATCACCGGCGCTTCGCGCGAGAGGCCATAACCCCAGATGATCAAAACAAAGCCCGCCAGCGACACCAGCGAATAGACCCCTTTGAATGGCCCCTCGCCGAAACGCTGAACCAGCCGGTCACGGCCGTCCGGGGAAACAATGGAGAGGCAATGAACACCGAGGAACAGCACCAGGCCCAAGATCAGATACGCCACGATTTTGCTTTCATTTGATGAACTGGCCCCGAACGGGATGCCAGGAGAAGCGGTCACTTTAGCGCGGCAGCGGTGACAGCACCATTGCGCCAGCACAAAACCTTCAACTCGGGGCACAGCGGGCAGGCGCCACCGCTCTGTCACAGTGGGGAAGCACCCCAACGGGAATTTCCCTGCATCATTGGGCATCACCGACACCCGCAACGCCATGCCCCATTCAACTGCTCACGACTCCCTGCAATCCATCGGCGCCACCGTGTTCGAGCGCGGCTGGCTGTCTTCCAACAACGTCCTGATTCAGGGCGACGGTCCTTCGGCCCTGGTCGATAGCGGCTACAGCGCTCACGCGCCACTTACCCTGTCGCTGGTGCAGGCGACCTTGAAGGCCCAGCCGCTTGACCGGCTGCTCAACACCCATTTGCACAGCGACCACTGCGGTGGCAACGCGCTGCTGCAAGCCAGTTACCCTGCGCTGCAGACCCACATACCGCCCGGCCATGCCGACGCCGTGGCCGAGTGGGATGCAGACACTCTGACCTACACGCCCACCGGCCAGACCTGCCCGCGCTTTACCCACCAGGGCTTGCTCATGCCGGGCGAAACCATTCAGTTGGGCTCCAACCGCTGGGAAATCCACGGTGCCAAAGGACACGACCCTCATTCGGTGGTCTTGTTTCAGCGCGAGGCGGGGGTGTTGATTTCGGCCGATGCACTGTGGAACAACGGCTTTGGCGTGGTGTTTCCCGAGCTGGAGGGCATCGATGCGTTTGATGAAGTCGGCGAGACGCTCAATGTGATCGAAGCACTGCAACCGCGCACCGTGATTCCAGGCCACGGCCCGGTGTTCACCGACGTAGAAGAAGCGCTGGGCCGCGCACGCAGCCGCCTTGCACAGTTCCTCGCTTCACCGGCACACCACCGGCGCTATGCGCTCAAGGTGCTGGTGAAATTCAAACTGCTGGAATGGCAAACCATATCCAAGAAAAACTTGCTGGCATGGAGCCGCCAGACGCCCTACATGCACAGCTTCATGCCCGAAGAAAACACGCCAGCCAGCGACCAGGCCTGGCTTGACGCCTTGCTAAACGACCTCGCGCGCAGCCAATCGCTGCGCATCGAGGGCGATCAGGTGATCAACCTCTGATCAAAGCTCGAGCACCAGCAGCGGCGACCTGGCCCGCGAGCAACAGGGCAGAAACTGGTCGTTGACCGCCTGCTCTTCTGGCGTCAGGTATTGGTCACGGTGATCAACCTGGCCTTCGAGCACACGGGTCAGGCAGGTACCACAAACGCCCTGCTCACAGGAGGTCATCACTTCCATACCCGCATCGGCCAGGGCCTTCACCACCGTGGTGCCCACAGGCACGTTGACCAGCAAGCCCGAGCTCGCCAGCTTCACCTGAAACGGCGTGTCGCCTGCTTCGGTTTTCACCTCTTCGCCCGCAAAAAACTCACAATGCAGTTGCGCCTCGGGCCAGCCCGAGAGCTTCGCCTGGTCCAGAACCGCGTTGATGAACCCTTTGGGGCCACACACATACAGGTGACAGCCCGCCTCGGGATGGGACAGCAGCGCAGCGATGTTCAGCTTTTGCTCTGGCGCGCCCGCGTCAAAGTGGAATTGCACGCTGGAAGCCAACCCCGAGCCTGCCAGGCGATCAAAAAAGGCCGTGCGTTCACGTTCGCGGGTGCAGTAGTGCATCTCGAATGCAGCGCCCTGGCTGGCAAGCTGTTCGGCCATGCACAGCAGCGGCGTGATGCCGATACCACCGGCCAGCAACAAGCTTCGCCGGGCGCCGGGTTCCAAGGCAAAGTGGTTTTTCGGCGCACCGATTCGCAACACATCACCCTCGTTCACCAGGTCGTGCATGGCCTGCGACCCACCACGCGAGGCCGGATCGCGCAGAACGCCCAGCAGGTAGCGGTGGGTTTCCGAGGGGTGATTGCACAAGGAATACTGACGCACCAGTCCGTTGGGCAGATGCACATCGATGTGGGAACCAGCGGTGAACGCGGGCAGCGCCTTGTCACTGGCGCTCACCAGTTCAAAGCTTTGAATACCCAGCGCCTCTTCCACCTTGCGCGCCACGCGCACCGCGATCGTCGCCTCGGTGTTCATGCGCCAGCGCCTTCGGTTGTGGCGGCTTGTTCTTCGGCGAACAAACGCTCGATCACACGCCTTGACTGCACACCACCGGCATCGATGTTCAGGCTGAGCAATTTGCGCCCGGGCCAGGCCAGCAGGTTCTTTTGCTGGCGCTCCAGCATCTCGAGGTCTTCTGAAAAAATCTTGCCCTGGCCTTCCTGGATCGATGCGGTGAGAGCCTCGTCATGAGGCTGAAAATGGCGCGCCATGCCCCAGAAATACCAGATCGAAGTTTCACTCTCAGGGGTGATGAAATCCACCACGATGCTGGACGCCTTTTTGTCGGCCGGCGCCTCGTAGCCGCCGTTACCCGCCAGCGCCACACCCACTTCAATCATCACGTGACTCGGCGGCGTGAAGTGGCACACCTGCCAGCGGTCCACCAGGCCGTCGTCGGGCAGCTTGTTGCCTCGCAAAGCCATCTTCCAGAACGGTGGCGCCTCGATGCCGTTCATGAAGCGGCTGGTGATCACTTCATGGCCTTCGGTACGGGTGACGCAGGGCGTCTCGTCGATCTCGGACTGGCCAATGCTGCTGGCGTGTACATAGGTTTCGTGCGTCAGATCCATCAGGTTGTCGACCATCAGACGGTAGTCGCAATTGATGTGATAGAGCCCTCCGCCGTAGGCCCATTCCGGGTGGTTGGCCCAAGGCAGATCGGGAATGGCGTCGCGATCGGCCTTCCCGGCTTCGCCCGGCCAGACCCAGATGAAGCCATGGCGCTCCTCCACAGCGAAGGCCCGGATCGGTGAGAAACCGCGCACGCGCTGGCCCGGCATGGCGATTGTTTTGCCATCACAACCCATTTCCAGGCCGTGGTACCCACACACCAGCTTGCCATCGACCACCTTGCCCAGTGAAAGCGGCGCCCCACGGTGAGGGCAAAAATCCTCCAGCGCAGCCACACGGCCGTCGCCATCGCGGTAAAACACCATGGCTTCGCCACAGATTCGGCGGCCCAATGGCTTGTCGGCAATTTCGCTGGGGGTACAGGCCACGTACCAGGTATTTCTGAGGATCATGGTGTCTCTCTGTTCGGTCTACTGGGTTAAATTGGATCCAATAATAGCCAGTTTTGGAACATAATGCACGAATGATCTCAGAATTGGATCCAATAGAGAACGATGCCAGCGCCCTCAGCGTGGTGGCCGTGCTGCGCAAAATGATCATCGCTGGCGACTACGCTGCGGGTGAACGGCTGGCTGAAATCCCGGTTTCCGAAAGATTGGGGGTATCGCGCACGCCCGTTCGCCTGGCGTTTCGCACGCTGGAACAAGAAGGCCTGCTGGAAAAAACGGGCAAACGTGGCCTGGTTGTTCGGGCCATTTCTCAGGCCGACGTGCAATGCGCGATCGAGGTGCGTGGAGCACTGGAAGGACTGGCCGCCAGGCGCCTGGCCGAACGCGGCCTCTCCGCCGATCAAAGGGAAACCTTGCGAGATTGCGTAACGCAAGGCGCAAAGCTGCTGGCCAAAGGGCATTTGCTGGAAGACGACATCGGCGCATGGAGCGCACTCAATCAAACCTTCCACCGCACCGTTGTCGAAGGCACCGACAGCCGCGTGATCGCCGACGCCATTGCCCGCAACGACCACCTGCCTTTTGCTTCCGCCAGCTCGATCAGCATTGACCGCGATGCCTTGCCCCATGAATACGAAAAGCTGCGGCTGGCGCAATCGCACCACGCACTGGTGCTGGACGCGCTGGAACGCAGGGAGTCGGCGCGGGTGGAAATGCTGATGCGCGAACACGCCTACGTGGGTTTTCGCTACGCCAGCCTGATCGCAGAAAACGCCCGGCACACCCACAGCGAAGCGGAGTGTTGAGGGTTGGGCCTGCGGGCGCTATACACCCAACAACGCAGACAAGCCCCCTTCGGCCACGAACCGCCCTTCGCGGTAGGTCAGTCGCGTGGTCGCGCCAGGCCAGGCGATCTGCGGCAACAAATGCTCCGGATCGCCGGGGTAACAAATCACCCGCTCGCCATCCACATCGAAGGGCCGCGGTTCGATCAAAGCGGGCACGTTGTTGCCCGCCCAAGCCAACACGGCTGGCACCGACCCCAGAAAAGACAAATGGCTGAGACTCATGATCTGCGGTGGCGCCAGATTGATCTCGCCGTTCCAGGAGCGCTCAAGGGCCGCCTGAGGCGTGAGCCAGACTGCCTCGGTCGCTTCCCGCTCGCAGTGTTGGGTCAACTGGCCGGCAGGCGCCACGGCCACAAAGAACCGCGTATCAAACCGCTTGCTCATCATGGACGGCACGCGCGGCGTCACCCAGCGGGACCATGGCACCAACGCCGAGGCGGCCCAGGGCTCACCCACAGCCTGCATGGCCTCAACGAAATGGGCGCCCTGCTCCAGAGAAGCCCGCATCGCGCCCACCGCATCGGCCTGTACACCCGAAGGCGCACACAACACCAGACCACACTCTTCAAAGGTCTCGCGAATCGCAGCAGCGTAGAGGCCCAGCGTCAGGCCGTCATCGAGATCAGGTTCATTCAGCGCTTGACGACAAACCAGGGCCGAACGGTCCCAGGTTGATTCGCCCACCGCCTGATCGGCGGCGTCCACCTTGCCACCCGGAAAGACATGGGCCCCCCCAAGCACACCCGAATTGGCGTGGCGCCGCATCATCAACACCTCCAGCCCCTGGGCCCCATCACCTTCACGCACCACCATGACGGTGGCCGAGGGCAAAGGCGGGGTATCGACAGCTTGGGAGTTGATTTCAAAGGCCATGACGAGATTGTCAGGGTTTCGCAACCGTTTTTGCTGCGCCTGCGCGACCAGGTACCGCAACGGCTTCGCTCGCTCAGGCTAAAATCAGGGTTACCACTCCCGGAGACTTGGGTGAGCGGTTTAAACCAGCAGTCTTGAAAACTGCCGACCCGCAAGGGTCCGTGAGTTCGAATCTCACAGTCTCCGCCAGAATGCTATGAAAGACGGGCCCTCGCGGCCCGTTTTGCATTTCTACCCATCGTTTTACCCATCGTTTTACCCATCGTTCAGCGTGGCACGTTGTGACACCTCCCGAACCAAAGGCGTACCCTTCTGCGCTGAAGGCTGGGTCTGAACGAATGGATCAGAAACAAGAGCTGTTCCTCTTGCACCCGACTCTGTGAGTGGGTGCGATCAATCCATTGCCTGATCTCGGCCCTCAACTTTCAGTGACGGATAAGCAGCGATTGCCGTCGGTCGCGGCCGGTAGCTGGGTTCACGGTCCCAGGCACGAAGCCGTCATCGGCTTACCTGCCAGCACGGCAGCATCGATGACCGATATCGCGGGGGCAGCAGGTACTTGTTCAAGCCGCGGTCGAATGTCAGTTGCTCGGAGGGCTGAACTCACACTGTCGACCCACAGCTGAAAGTCGGCGCAAAGCAAGTTTGCCAAAGAGAGGTCTCAACTGGTGCAGTGGCGAATCGCAAACCGATACATTAGTAGGCAGACACGAAACCTTGTTGGATCGTCGCCTGAAATTCGCCGTCTATGAACACCCTGTTGTTGATCTGGTCCCGACACGAGCCCGAATTGCGCGCTTGGCTGCGCGCCAGAATGTCGGTCCCGAGCGATGTGGAGGATGTACTCCAGGACAGCTTTGTCAAGGCCATGCGCCAAGGTGATCGCGTATCGGAGGTAACCCAGCCTCGCGCGTGGCTCTTTGAGATCACGCGCAACACCTTGATTGATCGACTGAGGGCCCAGAAGCCGCTGGCACCCTTGCCGACCGGTTGGGAAGAGCTGCCGGAGGAACCGAAGGACCTGGACACCGTGGATGCCCTGGTGGCCTGCGTGCCCAGGGTGCTGTCGGAGCTGGACGCACAGGACCGCGAAGCCATCGAATTGTGCGATTTGCAAGGCATGGCCCAAGCCGAATTTGCCCGGCTTAAGGGATTGAGCCTGCCGGCCGCCAAATCGCGGGTGCAGCGGGCTCGCCAGCGCATGCGGGAACGCATGGCGCTGGGCTGCCAGGTGTCTTTCGATCCCAGCGGTCGAGTCGACGATTTTGTGCCCCGGCCACCTTTGTCCGAAGATTCCTGACCCAGAAAATCCGGGTGAAGTAAAGCGCCCGTGACCTGAGCACTTTCTGGTGAATTCGCCGCCGACTCGCGCCTTCACGTCTGTGTGATGTGCAAACCGCCTGGATGAGTGGCTCATCAAAATTATTTTTCAGCCGACCTGCATCTTTTGGACGTGGCCAACGTCTTCGAGGGTATGACAACCCTCACCACATCCCTTTGGAGCTGGCCCAAACGCCAACCCGTCGTTTTTCTGGTCACTGCCGTTGCGATCTGGCTCGGCCTCTACCAGTTGCTGATTCCCTTCTCCGAGGCAGCGGTGGCGATGCTGGCGGTAGAGCGCCAAAGCCATCTGGGCAGCGCGTTTCAGTTTTTCTTCTACGACACACCCAAAGTGTTGCTACTGCTGACGGGGGTGGTGTTCGTGATGGGCATGGTCAACACCTATTTCACACCTGAGCGGACCCGTGCGCTGCTGGCCGGTCGCACCCACGGTGTGGCCAACGGCATGGCCTCGGCGCTCGGGGTGGTGACCCCGTTTTGCTCTTGCTCGTCGGTGCCGCTTTTCATCGGTTTTGTACAAGCTGGCGTGCCCCTGGGCGTGACGTTCTCTTTCCTGATCACGGCGCCCATGGTGGACACCGTGGCTCTGACCATTTTGTTCTCGCTGTTTGGCTGGAAGGTGGCGCTGTTGTACCTGGGGTTTGGCATGGCGCTGGGCATCGTTGCAGGGCTGATCATGGGCGCCATGAAGCTGGAGGGTCATCTGGAGGACTGGGTACGCGAAATGCCACAGGTTTCATCCGACATGGAGGCGCAGCAACTGAGCTTGACCGACCGCGTGGCCGCAGGCATGGCTTCGGTGCGCGAGATTGTGGGCAAGGTCTGGCCTTATGTGCTCGGCGGCATCGCCGTGGGCGCGGGCATCCATGGGTTCGTGCCCTCTGAATTCCTGGCCTCCTTCATGGGCAAGGATGCGGCCTGGTGGTCGGTTCCGCTGGCGGTGGTGATGGGCGTTCCGATGTACGCCAATACCGCTGGCATCCTGCCTGTGATTGAGGCTCTCACAGCCAAAGGTGCCGCCATGGGCACAGCGCTGGCCTTCATGATGAGTGTGGTGGCGCTCTCTCTGCCCGAGATGATCATTCTGCGCAAGGTGCTCAAGCTGCGCCTGATCGCCATCTTCGTGGGCATCGTGTCGCTCGGCATTCTGTCCGTGGGCTTTCTTTTCAACGCTGTGCTTTAAGCCCTTTGCTTCCCTCCCATTTCGTTTTTCCACCCCACCCGAGGAGACAACCCATGAACGTCAACCGCGCCGCGAACGCTCTTGCAGACCTACGGCCAACTCGGCCATCGGTCTGCGTGATTTGGACACCTGCGGCACGGCCGCCAGCAGAAAGCGCTGCTGAACCCGGAGGCCCCACAGCATGAACACAGCGTTTTTCAAGACCGTCACCCTTGTACTGGGTCTGTCGTCTGCGGCCTGGGCCCAGGCCGTCGAAGTGAAATTCGAACCCGTGGCGCCCAACGTGTACGCCCACGTGGGCGACATCGAGGGACGCACCTACGAAAACGAGGCGCTCAACGCCAACATCGGCCTGGTGGTCACACCTGCTGGTGCGGTGCTGATCGATTCCGGCGCCAGCTTTCAGGGCGCCCGCCAGATCGCCGAGGCGGTGAAGAAAGTGACACCGCAGCCGATCAAGTGGGTCATCAACACCGGCGGGCAAGACCACCGCTGGCTGGGCAACGGTTATTTCAAGGCCCAGGGCGCAGAACTCATCGCCCACGCCGATGCCGAGGCCGACATGAAGGCGCGCGGCCCCGAACACCTGCGCGTCAATGCGCCTGTGCTCAAGGAGAAGATGGACGGTACCGAACTGACTTTGCCCACGCGTTGGTTGAAGGATGCCAACACGAAGCTGGAACTCGGTGGCACGGTCATCGAAGTGGTGCACCGCAAGGGCGGCCACACACCCGGTGACAGCATGGTCTGGCTGCCGCAGAGCGGCGTGGTCTTCACCGGTGACGTGGTCTATGTGGACCGCATCCTGGGCCTGCACCCGGTGAGCAAGACCAAGACCTGGGTGGAATCTTTCGAGGCGCTGGAAGCCCTGAGCCCGAAGGTGGTGGTGCCTGGTCACGGCAGCGTGACCACGCTCGCGAAGGCCCAGGCCGATACCGGCAACCTGCTCAAGGCCCTGCGCGCCCACATGGGCAAAGCGGTGGCCGATGGCACCGACATGAGCACGGCCATCAAGAGCTTCGATGCAACCCCCTACAAGCATCTCAAACACGTGGACGTCTGGCTCCCCCAGCTCTCCAACCTCACTTATCTCGAAATGGAACAGGAGTAGATCATGGACATCAAAGTACTCGGCACAGGTTGTGCCAACTGCAAAAGCACCATCGCCCTCATCGACCAGGTGGCGAAAGCCAAGGGCGTGGCGGTGAAGCTGGAGAAGGTGGAAGAGCTGCGCGACATCATGGGCTACGGCATCATGAGCACGCCCGGCGTGGTGATTGACGGCAAAGTGGTGCATGCCGGCGGCGTGCCCAGCCGCGACAAAGTTGAACAATGGCTCAGCGCCTGAAGGAATATAACCATGCTGGAAGAAGCGAAGCAGGTGTGTCCCACCTCCACCCAGCGCCTGGTGCGCGAAGGCGCGTTGCTGGTGGACGTGCGCGATCGCAACGAAGTTGCCGCGCTGGCGTTTGATGTGCCGGACATCGTCAACATGCCGTTGCTGGAACTGGAGCAACGCTGGGCCGAACTGCCCAAGGATCGCGACATCGTGCTGGTCTGTGAGAACGGAACCCAAAGCCTCAAGGCCACTTACTACCTGCAGTTCCAGGGCTTCACCCGCGTGAGCAATATGGAAGGCGGCATCCTTAAATGGATGGGCAAGAACTTCCCGGTGATCGGCCAGCGCCTTCAGGCGACGACCGCCGGTGCAGCTTGTCGCGGTAGCACAGGGGCAGCGTCTGACGCCGCTTGCTGCGAACCGACGCCCGACGCTGCTTCACTGCGAGCGGGCTGTTGCTGAACAAACGCCCGGCGCAGGCTATCGTGACTGTCGTTGGTGCCATGCGGCGCCTGGATGACTGTTCTCGACAAGGCGATGCAGGGCTTGCGGTGGGCGTGAGCAGAGAATGGCTGGAACCCAAGGAAAAGAAAATCACATGATCTCCACCCCCACCAAAATGCAGTTTCACGTGGTATCTCGCCGCGAGAGCGCGCACGCCAGCAGCGCTGCCTGCAAGAACGCACACATTGATCTGGATACCGATCTAGATGGCAACCCAGACGCATTCAATCCAGCCGAGCTGCTGCTGGCGGCACTCTCGGCCTGCATGATCAAGGGTATCGAGCGCGTCACGCCCATCCTCAAGTTCCAGCTTCGCGGTGTGGAGGTTCGGGTACACGGCGTTCGCCAAGATGTGCCCCCACGCATGGAGTCCATCCGCTACGAGATCGTGGTGGACACCGATGAGCCTGACCGACGCCTCGATTTGCTGCACGACAACGTCAAGAAATACGGCACGGTGTTCAACACCGTGGCTCCAGGAACGGACCTCTCGGGCGTGTTGCGCCGAAAGAATGAAACCCCATGAGTGCCAGCCACGACCACAGCCACGCGCCTGCCAACTTCAACGCTGCATTTGCCATCGGTATCGGCCTGAACATCGTTTTTGTGGCGATCGAGGCCCTCTATGGCTGGAGGATCAATTCGCTGGCGCTGCTGGCCGACGCGGGCCACAATCTGAGCGACGTCATCGGTCTGGTATTGGCCTGGGGTGGGGCTTTGGCGGGCAAGCTGCGGCCAGATGCCCGCCATACCTATGGCTGGAAACGCGCCAGCATTCTGGCCGCGTTTATCAACGCCTTGCTTTTGCTGGTGGCCATGGGTTCGCTGGTGTGGGAAGCGTTGCATCGCCTGCAATCTCCTGAGCCGGTCGAGGGCGTCACCATCATGGTGGTGGCCGGCATCGGCATCGTGGTCAATACGGCAACGGCGCTGTTGTTCATGCGCGGGCGGGAGAAAGACTTGAACATCCGCGGCGCTTTTTTGCACATGGCGGCGGACGCCCTGGTATCGGTCGGTGTGGTGATCGCAGGCGCACTGGCACTGTGGTTCGGCTGGACTTGGTTGGACCCCGTGGTCAGCCTGCTGATTGCCGCCGTGATCGTGGTCGGCACCTGGAGCCTGTTCCGGCAATCCCTGCATCTGTTGTTCGACGGTGTGCCCGAAAGTGTGGACCTGTTGCAGGTCAAAGCCTTGCTGGAGTCCCTGCCGGGAGTTGACCGTGTGCACGACCTTCACGTATGGGCCATGGGCACTTCAGAAATTGCGATGACGGCTCAGTTGGTCATGCCTGACGGGCCAGCAGGTGATGCCTTCTTGCAAAGCGTCACCGAGCAATTGCATGACCGGTTCGAGATTGAGCACGCCACCATTCAGATCGTACAAGTGCCTTTCACCGCGCCCTGCGGCAATCTCTCTACATTTGCCGCCGCTTCTGATCCGCCAGGAGTGCCAAACGAACATGATCGCGTGCAAGGCCATGCCCATCGTTGACGCCTGGCATTGATCCTGATCAGGCAGTGGCTGCATCTTTCATGGCCTTGGTCTGTCTTCCAAATACGGTGCTTTTACCGCGGTAGAAAAAAATGATGAGCCATGAATGCCAACGAAATACTTGAAATGATGCGCAAGGGCATGGGTGAGGTGCCCGGTGCCATCGAGAAGTCGGTCCCGGTTGACCCGGCGCTGATTCAGGAACACATGCGCTCCAAAGCATTTGCGATGCCAGCGGAACAGCCAGCACTCGACGAAGACACCCGGACGCTGATCTATCTGGCAGCAGCACTCGCAGGCACCAGCCCGGCCTGTGTGAAAGCCATGTCGAACAAGATCGTCCAGCAAGGCATTGCACCCGCCAAGGTCATCGAAACCGTTCACATCGTCCGCTTGGCCCTGGCGACCAAAATCATTGGCGACGCTGAGCCTGTTTTTGACGCGCTTGGTCGTCTCGCGTCGAAGTGATTCAAGCCGGTTCACAGATGTCCGTGCCTGCGCTGCAGGCGTGGCAATGGGCAGCCGCTTCAGCGGGGCTGAACGGCAAGCCCAATCGCCCTCTAAACCGCCTTGGGCAGATTGACCCGCTTCATCAGCTCTTCGGCGCTTTCTTTGCGCTCGCTGTAGCGGTCCACCAGATAGGGTGAGACATCGCGGGTCAGCCAGGTGAATTTCACCAGTTCCTCCATCACGTCGACGACCCGGTCAAGGTAACTCGACGGCTTCATGCGGTCGTTGTCGTCGAACTCCTGGAAGGCTTTGGCCACCGAAGATTGGTTGGGGATGGTGATCATGCGCATCCAGCGCCCGAGCAGACGCATCTGGTTGATGGCGTTGAAAGACTGCGAACCACCGCTGACCTGCATGACGGCCAGCGTCTTGCCTTGTGTGGGCCGCACGGCACCGCTCGAGAGCGGTATCCAGTCGATCTGGGCTTTCATGATGCCGGTCATCGCGCCATGGCGTTCCGGCGAACACCAGACCATGCCCTCAGACCACAGGACCAGGTTGCGCAGTTCCTGCACCTTGGGGTGCGAATCGGGTGCGTCGTCGGGCAGGGGCAGGCCGCCGGGGTTGAACACTTTGACCTCTGCGCCCATGGCCTGCAGCAGCCTGGCCGATTCTTCCACCAGCAACCGGCTGAAAGACCGGGGGCGAAGCGATCCGTACAGCAACAGGATTCTTGGAGGATGGGTCGAAGGCCTGTGTTGCAGTCTGGCGGGGTCGGGCACCCGGAAATGCGCGGGCGCCACCTGGGGCAGATCGGACAAGGGCTTGCTCGCTGCGTTGGAAGTGGTCTCAGACACGGCGCCCCTTGTCATCGACGACCCCTTCGCCATCTTCTTTGGAGAACGCACCTTGCTGGGGGGCGGGCAGGATGTCCAGAACCACCTCGGAAGGCCGGCACAGGCGCACACCCAGTGGCGTCACCACGATGGGTCGGTTCAGCAAGATCGGGTGTTGTTCGATGAAGTCCAGCAACTGCTGGTCGGACCACTTGGGGTTGCCCAGGTCCAGTTCGGCGAAAGGCGTGCCCTTTTCGCGCAGCACATCGCGCACACCAACGCCCATGGCGTTGAGCAGTTGGCGTATCTGTTCTGTGCTGGGAGGGGTCTTGAGGTATTCGATGACGGTGGGTTCAACGCCGCTGTTGCGGATCAGGGCCAAAGTGTTGCGCGAGGTGCCACAGGCCGGGTTGTGAAAGATGGTGATGCTGGACATAGGACTGCAAATAGTTGGTGGGTTCAGGGTGTAGGCAGGGATGTTGGGCGCCAGGCGTTGACGATGGCCACCAGGGAGAGCATCACCGGCACTTCGACCAGCACGCCCACCACGGTGGCCAAGGCGGCACCTGAGTTGAGACCAAACAGCGAGATGGCCACTGCGACGGCCAGTTCGAAGAAGTTGGAGGTGCCGATCAGACAGGCCGGGCCGGCAATCTCGTGTGGCAACTTGAGCAGCTTGGCGCCCCACCAGGCGATGAAGAAAATGCCATACGACTGCAGGATCAACGGCACGGCGATGAGCGCAATCACGCCGGGCTGATCAACGATGGTGCGGGCCTGAAAGCCGAACAGCAACACGACCGTGGCGATCAGGCCCACCACCGACCAGGGCTTGAGCCGTGCGACGAAGTCACCGACGGCGTGCGCAGATCGTTTCTGCAGCATCTGGCGCGTAGCCATGCCGGCCAGCAAAGGGAGCACCACGTACAGGATGGTCGAGAGCACCAGCGTTTCCCAGGGCACGGTGACGTTTGTCATGCCCAGCAGGAAGGCCGCGATGGGGGCAAAGGCGACCACCATGATGAGGTCGTTGATCGAAACCTGGACCAGGGTGTAGTTGGCGTCCCCTTTGACCAGCTGGCTCCAGACAAAAACCATGGCCGTGCAAGGCGCCACGCCCAGGAGGATCATGCCAGCGATGTATTCGTTGGCCGACTGCGGGTCGACCCAGCCGGCAAACACATATTTGAAAAAGAGAACACCCAGCGCCGCCATGGTGAAGGGCTTGATCAGCCAGTTGACCACCAGCGTGAGCACCAGGCCCTGGGGTTTCTTGCCCACGTCTTTGACCGCGTGCCAATCGATCTGGATCATCATGGGGTAAATCATTACCCAGATGAACACGGCAACCACCAGGTTGACCTGTGCAATTTCAAGGGAAGCCACCGCCTGGAAGACGCCGGGCAAAACCAGCCCCAGGCCCACCCCGGCGGCAATGCCCAAAGCCACCCATACCGTCAGATACCGTTCAAACAAGCCCATACAAAAAGCTCCATGCGAAAAAATGTTCTGGTGTCATTCAGGCACCAGCCCGAAGACAAAGTCTCTGGTTCACGAACTGATTTGTCCTATGCCCTTGAGTGCCTCCTGCAGCTTCAGCTTGTCAAGCTTGTCGATGGGCAGCGTTGTCAAGAGTGTGATGCGCCGGTTCAAGACCATGAAGGTGTCCCGGAAGGCCTTTTTGATGGCGTCCTGGCTGCCCTTGACAGCGGCGGGATCTTCAACGCCCCAGTGCGCTGACATCGGCTGACCTGGCCAAATCGGGCACACCTCGCCAGCCGCTTTATCGCAGACGGTCAACACGAAGTTCATGCGGGGGGCGTCTGATGCGGCGAACTCACTCCAGTTCTTGCTCCTCAAGCCATCTGTTGGGTAATGGTGTCGCTCCAGCAGTTCGATGGTGTTCGAATTCACTTGCCCGGCTGGATGGCTGCCCGCGCTGTATCCCCGGAAGCGACCCGCTCCCATCTTGTTGAGCATGGCCTCGGCCATGATGCTGCGAGCAGAATTGCCCGTGCAGATGAAAAGCACGTTGTAAGTCATAGATGTCATGGAGGCCTCATTGGCGTGTGTTGATGGTGGGGTGGTTGGCTCGGGAACCGGGGTTTACGTTTGCGGTGATTTCATTGGAGAAGACGGTGCTCTTGGTCCTGACCGGCACAGGCAATCGCTTCAACTTGTGGCCTTTCAAGAGGCGTCACAGGACAGCTCGGTGGTCTCCAGACAGGTCGCTCCCTGGCAGCAGTGCGCGGTCAGGAAGCCCAGCAAGTTGTTCATCTGGGGAATGCATGCCCGGTAGATCAGGTAACGCCCGTCGCGCTCGCTGCTGATCAGGCCCGCGTGGCTGAGCTCCTTGAGGTGAAAGGAGAGCGCGGTGGACGCGCAGCCCACAGCCTCTGACAGGTGACTTGGTGTCAGCCCCGCAGGACTGGCCGCGATCAGAAGTCGAAATACGCGCAGACGGGTTTCCTGGGCCAGTGCGCCCAGTGCATTCACCGCGTCGGATTCGTTCATGGGTGGCTCCTCAGGGCTGGGTTGTCGAGGGTTGGAACAAGTGTGCGGGCAAAGACAGGGAGAAAAGCCAGCGCAACAGCCGCATCAGCGCCTTGCCAGCCTTTCGCCACCGTCGCGCCCCGACGAGCACTTGAATGGCCGCGCCACCCAAGCCGTCGACACCACCGGTTCACCATCAATTCAATTATTCAATGTTTATTGGATTATAGAGTTGAATTGTGAACGCATCGTGACAATCCCGGCCACATCTTGGCTGACACCGGTGTGGTCGTGCATGCGGGCCTTCTGCTGCGATGTGCTGGCCGGGACTGGGCGCAGTCGACCCCCGTCAAGCGACCGACTGGTGAGGGCAAGCGGTCACTTGAGAGCCAGCCAGACCGATGAACCGCCACAAAAATCGCGGACATTCAAGCGTGCAGGTCGCATATCTGAACCCCGCCTTGAGGCGCCCTTCAAAGTGACCCCTGCCGGTTTTTCAGTCGAAACTGCTGCGGCGTTTCACCCCCCAGCCGGCGAAAGAACTTCACGAAATTCGTGGGCTCCGTGAATCCCAGCTGGTGTCCTATGTGGGCCACCGGCATTTGGCTGTGCGCCAGCAGCCGTCTGGCTTCCAGGACAATCCGCCGATCGATCACCTGCTTGGCGGTAAAGCCCACCACCTCGACGCATGTACGGGCTGTTCAGTTGCGCGGCAAACAGGCGGTAAATCGCCATGGCTTTGCTGGTGGTGTTGGCTGGTGTCGTGTCCAGGCTTCGTGGGCAAGCCGCAGCATCAACGTCACAAGGGCATGGCGAACCATCAAGGCTTCTCGATCGCTGCCTTCAAAACGCTCCAGATCGCAACGCAGCCGAGTTCAACCCCACCGATGGACCCAGCGCCGACGGCGAAACCAAAACCAGCAGGCCCTCAAGGCCAGCGTCCAGGCGCCACTGCTGTACCTGCCCAGGCCTCACAAGCAACACATCTGCCGCATGCAGCAAATGGGTCACGAAATCGACCACATGACCGCCCTCGCCTTGTTCAACCAACAGCAGCAGCAAGAAGTCGACCCTTTGCGGAGCCCCCATCTCTAAGTCGAGCAACTTGGCCCGCAACCCACGCAGCGTGATGACCTCCACGCCAACGTTCGTCAAACGGGGGTTGTTGAACTGAATCTCGGGGAGACCATCGCGACCGAAGCGCTTTGCTACAAGCTTTCTCCGGTATCGACACTGTATTGCTGGTCTCGGGAATGGATGCGCCGGACATGGATGCGCCGGACAAACACATCGATCAGCACCGCAACATGATTGAAGCAGCCAGATCGGCCGGGGTTCGCAAACTGGTTTACACCAGCGTGCAAGGAGCAGCGGCGGGATCGGCCTTTTCACCCATCGTGCAAAGCAACCGCCAGACCGAGGCCGACGTCAAGGCCAGTGGTCTCGACTGGGTGATCGGCCGCATCGGCATCTACATCGATACCTACAAAGCCAGGGGTGAGATCGCCAACGGTGCAGGCGATGGGCTGTGCGCTTACACGACCCGATCAGAACTGGCCTATGCCTGCGCACACATGCTGACCGGGTCGAAGCACAACGGCCACACCTACCTGTTGCATGGCGCGCCGATCACCCAGGCCATCTTGGCCCGCCATCTGGGTGACACCTTCGGCATGGCGCCGTGGTACCGCGAGATGACCGTCGAGGCTTTCCGGGCCGAGCGCATCGCGGAACTGGTTGAATTCATGGGCAATGTGATCGCTGGCATCTACCAGGGCATTCGCGACGGTGCCTATGACGAGCACAGCGACTTTGATGCGGCCGCTGGGCGGCCACACCCGTCCTGGGCGAACGACTTCGGCACGCTCAAGAATCTACCAATCGATCGCTGACGCATCCTCTTCAGAGAGCCGTTCGGTGAGGCCACCACCGTCAAGGCACGGTCAAAGGCGCATTAAGCAGTTGCACCCGCGCAAGCCCTCACGGATACAGGCACAGGCGTCCCCCTGCCCGGGCTTGCAATGGGGCCCGCGACCGGGTACCCGCCGCCTTTGACCGGCCGGCGAGAGGATCCCGGGTGAAATTCAATCGCATGGCCCCTTGGCTCAGGATGTAGCACGCCGCGGCCAGCAGAGACCATTTGTGAGCCCCGACCGTACCTGGTCACTGAGGGTTGGTAAAATTCCCGGCTGACGAACCGATTGGAAAGCCAGCATCCGTCACTCCGGGTCGGGAGCCCCTATTCACACGTGGCGTGAGCAATCAATCCCTCGCCTTCGTTCTGCCCGCTTTTCTCAAGCGACCGAGCTGCGAGGGCAAACGGTGAGAAGCGGTCGCTTGAGACCCTGCCTGACCGATCACCGGACACGAAGCTCGCGGAAGTTCAGCCGTCAAGTTCGATAGCCTGGGCTCAGTCTTGAAAAGATCTTCAAAACTATTGGTGCGGCTATGCCGGGGTTGCTGTCGGCAGTGATCGCAACGCGACCTCACATTCTGTATCGACCATCAGTCATCCGAGGGGTGCGAGCTCTCGCCGAGCCCATGTACCCCCCAGCCTCGAACAGTCGACCGTCAAAAAGGCTGCCATCGGGCCCCATGTGCCAGGAAACTGGTTTCTCCCGCAGCGAAAGGACAAGGTATGCCTGAAAGTCCAGTGACAGCCCATGAAGTGGTTCATTGAACATGACAGACCTCCCCAAGGTTCAACCCATGGACAAGTACACGCAAGCCAGGCCGCCCACACCCGCCAGCGCCGTTTGCCCCGCAATCAAGGCGATGGCCAGAAATGGCGGGGCGCAGGGACAGCCCCTCTCCAGCAGAGCCCGTTCCCGGCGGTGCCCAAACACCGCAACAGCCGCGGTCGTCAACAACAACAGCACGCCCAAAGCATCGAGTGCAAGTTGACTGTGCTCAATACCCGAACGCAGAATCAGCGCGCCGCACACCAGAAATGCCATCCCGGTTCGGCGCCAAGACAGGGCAGTTCGCTGCGGTTGAAGACCCGGAGCGATGGCGGCACTCATCGCAGAATGAACAATGAGGCAATGGCCGCGGAAACCAGCAAAGCGCCTGTTGACAGCAGCGGAATAATGAAGCTGGTAGACAAAGGACGGGCCGTGCGCATCGCGATCTCGTTGTCGCGCCAGCGCCGGTACGCCGCCACGCTGAGCAAAGCCGCGAGCAGCGCCAATACCGCAGCGAGCGATACAACCGCGATGCGCGGCTGCAACTTGGTGGCGAATTGCTCGAGCAAAATGCTGCCGGCTACCAACGACAAAGCGGTGCGAATCCAAGCCAGGAAGGTGCGCTCGTTGGCCAGGGAGAATCGGTAATCGGGATCGGTTCCGATCGAGGTCCAGCTAGGTTTTTTTGCCATCAGTGCTTTCTTTGGTGAAAGGTTTATCGGGTGCGCTTCGCTTTCATCGAGATCCCGGCGCCCCTCGCTTGCGCGAGCGCCACACAACCAAATCGCCATTGGCCACGCCTCGTTCAACCCCACCTTCAAACCTGGAGATGGGTCGCCATACGAATGAAACAGCTGATGAAAGAACCTGACAGTCTGCCACCTGCTGACAGTTCTGGACGCAGTCGGCATCGACGTAAAACGCGGGCAACTTCACGGGGCCGCCCAGACGCGCTAAGGACAAACGGCGGTTGAATCTCGCTGTTTGGCATCCAGGTCCGTTGGCAACTTCATCTTGGACTACGCCTGTTTTTTTGGGCCATTTTTCTAGTTTCGGGCTTTTGACCTCGATCGAGTGATTGGTGTGGATACCCGAGCAGTCGATTGACATCTGGTGGCGCAAACAACTGGTTGCGGCAATCACGAACTTTCAGGCGTCAACTTCGAACGTCAGGATCCAGGCTTGAACCAGCTTTCGAAACTCCAGCTTCGGCTTTGCATCTGAAGTTGACGGCAGCAGTCGAACCTAGGCCCAACAGGCTCTGGCCTTCAGCACTCATCCGAGGAGACTCAAACATTGAGGGCCCAACGGCCGGGTTCATCCGTTGATCAGCCGCCATTGGCATGGAGCGTGACCTCTTTGAGGGTTGCCACGATCTGGCTCCCACCGAATCTTGATCTCTGCATTTGGAGAATCCATTGGCTGGTTTTTTCCAGTCCCGCTTGGCACAGGTTGTCGAGGTGGCGTCAGAAGTTCAGTCCTTGTCCGCGTGCTTCACCACCTGCTGACCCACAGGGTTGCGACTGAGAAAGACGGCAACAAGCAAGGCCAAGATCAGGAACACCAGCGCCAACGGGCTCTTGACCAGAAACCAGGGATCAGACCCGGATACAGAAAAAGCCTGCCGAATCATGCGTTCAAAGTCGTCAGCGAGTATGTAGGCGATAACAAATGGCAACACCGAGATACCAAGCCGCCGCATGAAATAGCCGATCACGCCGAAACCAACAGCGACATACACAGACAGCATCTTTCCTTCCTGCACATACACCGCAGTCAGCGTGACCAATAGGACGATTGGCATCAGAACTCGCGCGGGTATGTGCTGCATCACGCCCAGGCTCCGCATGAAGGCGCCACCCACGGTCCAGTTCAGCACATTGGCCAACATCATTAGAGAAAACAGGCCGATCACCATGACCAGCTCCATGTTCACGCTGTCGGGAGTCATTCGGAACACATTGGGACCAGGGTTCAGACCGCCAATGCTCTCCATTGCCAGCAGGATGAAGACCGCTCCCACATTGCCCGGGATACCCAGGGCCAGCACCGGCATCAGGTTGGAACCTGAAACGGCTGAGTTGGCCGCCTCGGTCGAAGCAATGCCCTCCATTGCGCCAGAGCCAAATGGAATTTCTCCCTTGTGCATACGCTGTCCGGACGTGTAGCCCAATGTGGCGGCCAAGGTTGAACCAATACCGGGCAGTGCGCCGACGATGGTGCCGATGACTGCAGATACGCCGATGTAAGGCATCAGTTTTCGCATGTCGCTGAGATGCAGTTTGTTGTCCCCGTGTTCTTTTACAGACGGCAGTTCCCGCTTGTCACGCCGGCTGACTGCGAGTTCCTCCACGGTTTTAAAGATTTCGCCCAGAATGAGAACACCCAGCACGGCGGCGATCAATGGGAAGCCACCAGCCAGTGAATCAATTCCAAAAGTCAGGCGAGGCGTCGAGTCCTCACCTGTTCCTATGGTGGCGCAGAACATGCCGAACAGCGCTGCAAGCAGGCCCTTGAGCACGGATGTCCCCACGACGGCCGCGATGAAAGCCATGGCCAAAATGATCAGCGCGGCCTTTTCAGGATAGTCGAGGTATTTCTCCACTATCACGGCAAGGAAAGGAGCGCAGGTGATCAACACCAGGTCGGAGAAGGTGTCACCGGCCACGCAAGAAAAGTGCGCCACCCGCAGCGCTTTGCCTGCCTTTCCATTCTTGGCCATCGGGTAACCATCGAATGTCGTCATCAACGCATCCGGAGTTCCGGGGGTGTTGAACAGGATCGCTGGTACCGCACCGCCCAGCGTGGCCCCCTTCATCAGACCGATCAGGAAGCCCAGTACCGGCAGCAAGGCCGACGGCGTAAAGCCAAAACTCGACAGCAAGATGGGCAATGAGACCGCCATGGCGAAGGGGCCCGAAAGCCCGGGGATGGCGCCGACAACAATACCGGCGATCAGGCCGGAAAATACCATCACCAATGTCATCGAAATCGGCAGCCCAAAAACGACAGCAACGGGATCGGCCGTAAAAACCGCCGAAAGCCCCAGGCGGACATAGTCCATCAGTTCGAAATTCATTATTGGTCCCCGTTGGGTGGCAGCAGCAGGTTTTTGAATGGGAGGTCGTAGGTCAAGGCCATGAGCAAAACGGCCAGCGCGGCGATCAATGCCAATCGCCAGCTGGGTCGACCAGCGACAAAACTCATCAGACCAAAAACCAGCAGGAAGCCGCCACTCAGGTAGCCGGTGTACTTCCAGGGTCTTGTCGCTCGAAGTTCGCGATACGAGCCGATGTCTGAACCCATGGCCTGCGCCAGCTTCACCACAAAGGGTCCAGCCCAGCTCATCACCAGCAGCGAGCCAAACACCAGCACGAGCAGGAGACCCAAAAACCGCAAGTTGGCCAGTGTTGGTCCACCCGTGTTGGCGTCTGCTTCGAGCAGATCCGGGCGCTGCTTCAACAGGCTGCCGGCGATCAAGAGGATGCCAATGATGCCCAGGCCGATGGCCCAAACGGTCGGGGCCATCGCATCTCCCACGGCCGTTTGGCTTCGCACTTGTTCGATGACCCCTGACTCAACGTCATTCGGGATCCAGAAGAAAAGAGTGACCAGCGCGAAGACCACGCAGGCCGAGCCCAGGAAGGTGTTCCAGTGATGGCGATTCATGGTTTGTACCTGCGTCGCTACTTCTGAATCACTTGGATGCGTCTTCCAGCATCTTCTTGCTGGACACCAGTTCACCAACCACGAATCTTTCCAACTCTGCACCGGACAAGGTCACGGCGGGCCCAAACGTTTTGGTGATGAAACCATTGGTCTTGGACGTCGGGTCGTTGATGATTTCCTTCATTGCATTTGACAAAGCATCACGGGCTTCCGCTGGCAAACCCTTGGGCGCGATAAACATGAAGTAGATGCCGAAGTCAATGTCCAGGCCAAGCTCTTTCACGGTGGGCACATTGGGAGACATCTTCAGCCGCGTGGCCTCGCCAGAGGCCAGGTTCACCAGATCGCCCGACGCGATGCCCTTGGCCTGTATACCGGCCACCCAGCCAATGTCGATATCACCTGCCGTGATGGCGTCGAGCACAGCCTTGCCGCCTTTGAGAGAGACGATGTTGAATTTGACGCCCTGGGTTTTTCCCAGCAGGTAGGCGCCATCGGCCAATTTCTGCGACGCCGCACCGAAGGAAACAGCCTGACCCTTTTTCATCGCAGCGGTGACATCGGCCAACGTCTTCCAGCCCTTGCTGCTTCGAGCGACGATGCCCATCTCCGTGCCGACCGTGGTCGTGAGAAAGGTGAAGTCCTTTTCCGTGTAACCTGGCGCCTTCTCGGCCAGCATGTTGTAGCCAACCGCTTCACTGACAATCAAGCCCACGGCCGTGCCGTCTGCTGGCGCTTTTGCCAGACGGGCCGCCAGCACCACACCGCCTTTGCCTACGACGGCCTCAGGAATGACTTTCCAACCCTTACGGGCCTCCAGCTCCTCGGCCATCAGGCGCGCCTGGCTATCAACAGCGCCGCCGGCTGCGAAGCCGATCATCATCGTGATGGGACCTTTGGGTTGCCATTCGGCATGTGCGGCTAAGGGTAAGGTCAAGGCTGCGGCTGAAAGGGCCAAGCCGAGGGTGGTGATCAATTTCATATGTGTCTCCTGGTTGTAATTGAAGCGGGAAAATTCGTGCGGCTCAGGCTGAGCCAATCGCCTTGCCCACCGGGCCGGCATCGTCGGGCCGGGCATGGACCAACGCGATCAGGTGTTCTCGCAAGTCGGCATAGGAGGGGTCGTCGAAAACATTGCGCATCTCATCGGGATCGGCTTGCAAGTCGTACATTTCGCCGACGCCCGTCTTCAGCTCGAGCGTCAACTTGGCATCCCTGGTTCGCACACAACGCAAGCTCAAACCCACGCCCACCCGGCCCGGCAGCAATTCCCATTCACTGCGCGCACATTCACGCTGCACAGCTTGGCCTTCGAGCAGCGGGCGCAACGACTCACCGTGCTGAGTCAGCTGGGCTTCTACGCCGGCCAGATCAAAAAAGGTCGGCGCCAGGTCAATGGTCGAAACGGGTTCCGCGACAACTTGATCTGCCTTGACGCCAGGGCCTCGCACAATCATGCCCACGCGCAACAAACCTTCGTAGAGCATTGGCCCCTTGAGCATGAGTCCGTGGTCACCCAGCCAGTCGCCATGGTCAGACGTGAATATCACGATCGTGTTCTCAGCAAGACCCGCTTCTTCCAGCGCAATCAACATGCGGCCCACCTGATGATCGATCAGCGAGATCTGGCCATAGGTGTTGGCGATGATCTCGCGCAGTTGCTGATCGGTTTGGGGTGGAATGCGGCTGTAGGCTTTGCGAACGGCTACGTTGTCGGCCGGCCCCTGGGGTTCATTTTCGATCGCGGCACGGTGCCACCAAGGGCGTTGGTCGAGATCGCGCGTGCGGTGCTTCGGCAGATCGACATCTTCCGGCGCATGCAAGCGGGACCACGGCTCAGGGCAGTCGAAGGGATGGTGTGGATCGGGGAAGCTGACCCAGGCACAAAACGGTTTTTCTTTGCGCTCTGGCTTCTTCAGCCATTCAAGGGCGCGGTCTGCAGTCCAGGTGGAGTTGTGCCAGGCCACCGGCAACTGAGAGTGCCAGGTTTGTGCTGCGCCATGGGTGTCGCTTCGCCCAAGTTGATACAGGCGATTCTTCTCGTCTCCCTGACCATCTGCGTAGTACCAATGCTCGTAGTGCAGTCCGAGCGGTGGCTTCTCGGGCAGAAACCAGTTGTGCCCGACCAGCATCATCTCCGCGTACTGGAAGCCCATGTAAGGGCCAAACCAGTTCGGGCCAAAATCCGCCGACGACTTGACGCACTCAGGGGAACCCGTGGGCTCGAAGGTGTGGTACGTCGAAAAGTGCGCCTTGCCGAAAAATGCTGTGTCGTAGCCGGCTTTGGCCAGGGTGCCTGCAAATCCCTTCTCCCCCACTTCGGGATCGAGGTCGATACCGTTGTCGTGCACACCGTGCGTCATGCACAACTGCCCCGTCAGAATCGATGCTCGTGTGGGCTGACACACCGGATTCGAGGTGATACAGGCAGAAAACCGGGTGCCTTCTTTGGCGAGACGATCGAGATGGGGCGTACTGACTTTTCGGCCTTCGAAACCGAAACAGTCAGCACGCTGCTGATCGGACATGATCAACAAAATATTGGGTGGATTCATGGCACGGAATGAAGTGTGTTCGACATGGGAGCCGATTCTTCGACACCTCGTCTTCCTTCACTGTTGCCGCAGGCACACAAGCCTGTTTTCGAGGGAAAACCCCGAGAAAATGGTTACCAGCCGGCGAGTTCAAACCAGCTTCGATCGAAAATTTCGATCGTGCCGCGCCCGAGCTTCAGGCGGTTGGCGGCCTCGAGTCGCTTCAGCTCTTTGGACAAGCGCGAACGGCTCACACCGCAACGCGACGCCAGGCTCTCATGGGTGCCGGTGATGATGAGCCGTCCGTCTTCCGTCGTCGGCAGACTGAGCATGATCCTGGCCAGGGAGGCACAGACCCGCTCGTGCACACCGCGTTCCAGCCACGTGTGTTCGCGGGCCTGCACCTCCCGCAAACGCTGGGACAGAAAACGCACAAGTTGCACAAGCAGTTCGTGATGGCGGGTGAGCGTGTCCTCGATGACGGTGAACGGTATCCACCTGAACGTGGCATCTGCAGCAACGACGACATCGACCGTGGCCGGGTCCCGCCGGAACAAATACGACAGCATCACCAGTTCACCTGGGCCCCAGATCACAGGCACCACCACGCCTCCGTCGTCAGATGATTGATGGATGACCGCATCAAGAGAGCCCTTCACCAATAGCGGCAATCGGTCCAGCACATCACCGCAACAAATGATTTGTCGGCCGACTGGCGCTGATACCAGTGCCCACGACGAAAAATCAAGGTGCGCAGACAAGCCTTCGACAAGCTCCCGATTGGATCGTCGACTGTCTGCCAGAGAATAGAGTTCGTCATCCACGCTTGAGAATCCTTCGTTCCGCCCCAAGGCCCAGGCGATGGCCTGACCGCGATTGCTCGGAGTCTATCGTGGCGGTGACCAGCAGACCCGATGGGCGGTCGCCTAGATCAGTGTATGGGCTGGACGCCACTAGAACGCCCCGGCAGGGCAGAGACACTTGCGGAGATGTACCCCAAGCAAGGATGGCACATAGCCCGCCCGCGCCACTTCGGAAACGCCTCTCGCCAATAGCGCTTGTGCCTGCGCCAATTTCTGGTTGGGAATGTTAGCCATGTCAGCGCTGGGCTAGCGCTGCACTCGGCGTTACCCATCCCGTCTTTGCGCATCAGATGGGGGCATCAGGGTAGAGACCCCGCTCTCGGGCCATCAGGCGGGATAGCCCGAGCAAGGCACCGATATTCGGCAGGGGAATACCCAGGCGGTTTCCCATCTCGAAGACGACACCGACGATCGCATCGAGTTCGAGTTGGCGGTGCGCTTCCACGTCTTGCAGCATTGAAGTCTTGAACGCACCAAGCTTGGCTGTGATCGCGTGGCGGGCTTCGGGCGATTCTCCGATGGCGCAACCTATGCGTTCGCCGATCAGCTTGGCTTCTTCCATCGCTTCGGAGCAAAAGTTTCGAACCAGTTCGTCGGCAAGAATGCGGTCGATAGTGGCCCCCGTGAGCGCGCTCACGGGATTCATCGTCAAGTTGCCCCACAACTTGTACCAGATGTCCTGGCGGATATTCTCGGAATGGGTGACGTCGAAACCACCGCGTTTGAGCAGCTCAACCACGCGAGTGGAGCGATCGGAATCGCCCCCGGAAGCTTCGCCAACGATCAGTCCATTGCCACCTTTGTGCTTCACGAGTCCAGGTTCGGTGGTCGCCGTGGAGGCATGAACAACGCAACCCATCACCTGTTCAAAAGGAATGGCGGTGTTGATGACTCCCCCTGCATCGACGCTCTGCAGGGGCTCGCCAAATTCCGCCAGACCGCGACAGAACCACCACGGAACACCATTCATCGCAGGCAGCACGGTTGTTTGCTCGCCGAGCAAAGGCTTCAAGCCCGCAGCTACCGTGGTCAGCGCCGGGCCCTTGACCGCGATCACGACCAGATCCTGTATCCCGAGGTCTTCCGCGTGCTCGCTGACGCCCGCCACAGGGGCCTGAATGGGTCCTTCTGCGGTTTGCAGGCGCCAGCCATGTTCTTGCAGTGAGGCCCTGGTTGCACCGCGGGCTATGGCACTCACTTCAATGCCGGCGGCGGCCAGTCGCGTACCTATCCATCCGCCGATCGCGCCGGCGCCGACAATGCAAACTTTCATGCTGTATCTCCTTAGTGTTGAGCAATATGTCTTTGAAACAACTGGGAACCCGTTCTTCGACCCCCAACGTCCTGGGGCGGCAATCGATCCGCTCGCGAGATGGCGCCCACGATGATCCTGGCCATGGCATCTGCCGCCCCTTTAAGGTTCTTCATCTGCAAGACGACATGAATCAATGGGTCGATTTCGGCAGAACGGACTCGTCGAAAGCCAGGTGCACCTGCGCATCCCCGGGAATAGAAGGCAAGTGCTCATTCCACAAACGCCAGGCTTCTCGCAACTCAACCATGCGCCCGGGCTCCCGTTCGGCCCGGTTGGCGCGCTCCCGTTCGTCTTCGGCAAGGTTGAACAGGTATTCGTGTCCGTCCATGGCCAGGTATTTCCAGTCGCCTCGGCGCAACGCGCGCTGCTGCCGGTGCGTCATGCGCCATGCCAGATCACGCGATGGATTCCAAAGCGGATCTTTGAACGCGGGCAGCAGGCTGATGCCATCGAGCGGGTAGTCTGGAGCCTCGCCGACGCCAGCGAGGGCGAGCATTGTTGCCGTCCAGTCCATCGTCAGATTGGGTGTGGTGCAGACGCTGCCAGAGCGCATTCCTCGGGGCCAGCGCGCAATCAGGGGCACCCGAATGCCGCCCTCCAGCAAGTCCATCTTCTCACCCACGAATGGCCAGTTGTTGGAAAAACGCTCACCACCGTTGTCGCTGGTGAAGACCACCAAGGTGTCGTCGGCGAGGCCCTTCGCTTCCAGCGCATCCAGCACCCGGCCGATGCCCTCGTCCATGTGATGGATCATGCGCTGGTAGGTGACCAGCGAGCCGCCGTCGGTGTGTTTGAGTCCGGGCGCCAGTTGCGGCGAGAGTGTTGCATCGTCGCGCGTCAGCCACGGCCAATGTGGCGCGCTGTAGTGCAAGCTCAGCAGGAAACCCTTGTCAGCGTTCTGGCGGTTAACAAAATCGACCGCAGCGTCGCTGAGCACATCGGTGAGGTAGCCTTCGCGATGCACAGGGTCATCCCCCTGCCAGAGGTCGTGTTTGCCACGTGGATTGCGATGCGAAAAGTAGTCAATTCCTCCGGAGTGGTAACCAAAAAATTCACCGTAGCCGCTCTTCAGGGGGCCAAAATCAGGCGCCGGCCCAAGGTGCCACTTGCCAACCAGCGCTGTTGCATAGCCCGCTTCGTGCAAGAGCGAAGGCAGGGTTGGATGCGTCGGCGGCAGACCATGGACTTTGTCGCCACCTGCAGGGCCTGACAGCGGCTCCTCCGCGCCACCACGCAGACGGTATTGCCAGCGCCCGGTGATGAGGGCGAAACGTGTAGGCGAACACACCGAGGAATTCGAATACCCCTGCGTGAATCGCATGCCCTCGGCGGCCATGCGATCCAGCCTCGGGGATGTATTGGCCGCTTTTCCCTGTGCGTCTCGCGCGCCGGTGCAGCCTAGATCGGCATAGCCGAGGTCATCGGCGAGGATAAAGATGAAGTTGGTGGCCATAGGGTTGAGGCTCAGTGAAGGTCGGAACGCGCATACCACCCGTGTCCAGACGGAAGGCGTGTGCAGAGCACAACCAGATTGACGCCCGATCGGTTCATCGGGGGCTGCAGAATGCAGGCAAGGTATGCGAGAGCAATGTTTCGCGATCGATGGATTGAACGTCGGTTCGGCCACACAATGCCATCGACACATCCAGCTCCTTGTGGATGATCTCCAGGCACCGGGTGACGCCAGCCTCTCCCATGGCTCCGAGCCCATACAGGAATGCGCGGCCAATCATGGTTCCCCGCGCACCGAGCGCCAGCGCCTTGAGCACATCCTGCCCGGAGCGCACGCCTCCATCCATCCAGACTTCTGCGCGAGAGCCAATCGCATCGACAACGGCTGGCAATGCGGAAATGGTTGAAGAAGCGCCGTCGAGTTGTCGCCCTCCGTGGTTGGAGACCACCACCGAATCGGCGCCGCAGTCGACCCCACGCTGTGCGTCTTCAGCGTCGAGAATGCCCTTGAGGATGAGCTTGCCTCCCCACTCCTTCTTGACCCACTCGACATCGCGCCAATTGAGTGACGGATCGAACTGCGCCATCGTCCAGGCCGACAACGTAGAGACGTCTTCGACCCCTTTGACGTGACCCACAATGTTGCCAAATCCGTAGCGCCGTGTGCCCAGCATGCCTTTGCACCAGCCGGGCTTGGTTGCCAAATTGAGCAGGTTGGCCAGTGTCGGCTTTGGCGGCGCGCTCAGGCCATTGCGGATGTCTTTGTGGCGTTGACCGCCAACAGGCAGGTCCAGCGTGAGCATCAGCGCTCCGCAGTTGGCCGCTTTGGCCCGATTGATCAGGCTTCGGATGAAGTCCCGGTCTTTCATCATGTAGAGCTGGAACCAGAAAGGCGCGGCGGTTTGCGCAGCGACGTCTTCGATTGAGCAGATGCTCATCGTCGACAACGTGAACGGTACGCCGAAGCGCTCGGCGGCGCGTGCGGCCAGAATTTCGCCGTCTGCATGCTGCATGCCGGTGAGCCCAGTGGGTGCCAGCGCCACCGGCATGCTCACAGGCACGTCGATCATCGTCGTCGCCGTGCTGCGTTTTGCGATGTCAACCGCCACGCGTTGACGGAACCGGATCGCCTGAAGGTCGCTCTCGTTTTCACGGTAGGTGGTCTCTGTCCATGAACCCGAATCAACATAGTCATAGAACATGCGCGGCACGCGCTTCTTGGCAAGCGCCTGCAGGTCGCCGATGTGGGTGATGGTTGTCATAGCCTCTTTCTCTTTGGTCAATCAGTCGGGCACTTGCCTGGCGTTCAGCCGCTGCAGCGGACCCGTTGCGTTTGAGGGTTTTCGCACCAATGCGATCTGCGCAGCATTGCGCGGGTGTTCGGGTTATGGCTTCTTGAAGAGAAGCGTGTCTGTGTTTTCAAGAGCCGCTATCCATGGGCGCCGGTGTGGCACCGGCTGAACCCATGTTTGCAGCCACTTCGACTCCGCCCAGGCGTTCAATCATGGCTTGTTGATCTGCCTTGGCCAGGGCGTCCATCGCCTCGGGGTCACAGATCTGGCGCAACGCGGCTTCCATGCGATGCAGCGTGTCTGCGAACGCTGGGTCTGGCGCAAGGTCGTTCATCTCTTCAGGATCGGTTTCAAGGTCAAACAGCTCTGGCCGGAAGCGCACGTAATAGTGAAACTTCCAACGCCCCTTGCGCACCATGAACCCCGCGGTGTTGCTGCCGGCGGCATGGTATTCACTGAAAATCAATCGCTCCGGGTCGGCTGGCGAGGAGGCGAAATCGAGCAACGAGCGCCCAGGGCGATCGCCCATGTAGGGGGTCGCGTCAAGCCCGGCGCCTTCCAGGATGGTCGGGTAGAGGTCGAGCAAGTCCACGGGCGTGTCGCACACATGGCCCTGCGGCACATGGGGCCCGGCAATCAACATCGGCACCGAAACCGACTCCTGATACAGCGTGGATTTTCCCCACAGGCCACGGGCGCCCACATTGTCACCATGGTCCGAGGTGTAAATCACCGTGGTGTTCTCTTGCAGACCACTTTCGCGCAACGCCGCCAGAATGCGACCCACGTTGTGGTCCGTCCAACTGCACAAACCAAAATAGGCTGCAAAGGCGAATAGCCGCTCTTCGGGGCTGCGGAAGCTCTCTTCGTTGCGGGCGAAATCGGCGTAGGCCTCGACCCAGGGGTGGCGCTGGTACCCGGTGCCGGGATGCAGCTTGGGCGCGGGCAGTTGATCCATTGGATATAGATCAAAGAATGCCTGGGGTGCGATCAGTGGAAAGTGGGGGGCAACCAGGCCAACGTAAAGCACGAACGGTTCACCATCGCGCTGCCCGGCGTCACGCAGCCAGTCCACTGTCTGGCGTGTCACCGCGTCGTCGTACCGGGTGTAGGACGACTCACCCGGTCCAATGGTTTCGCCCAGCATGCGCTTGCCACCGAGGTTCGTGAGATAGGGATCGCGGATCGACGCCCACACCATGCCATATCCACCAACCACGTGCATGGGCAGGTGTTCGGCATCGAAGCCCGCAGGATCTTCTTCGGACCGGTAATGCAGCTTTCCCACGCTCTCGACGCGAACGCCCTCGCGTTGCAGCACGTGCCCCCAACCCTCGGGCTGCCCGCTGTAGGCCAGTGCGTTGTCCCAGTGGCGAGTCTGGTGCACTCGATGACCGGTGGCAAAAGCGGCACGCGCGGGCACGCAGATCGGGCTGGGCGTATAGGCGCTGCTGAAGCGTGTGCCCCGAGCGGCGAGTGCATCCAGATGCGGCGTCTTCACCAGGGGACTGCCCGAGCAGCCCATGTGGCGCGGGTCGTGTTCGTCGGACATCAGGACAAGGACATTGCGTTGAGTCATGTGCGGTCTCCTGGTGGCTCATGGGACCTGCAATGACTATGACCGCAGGCGCTTAACTGGTCGATCGCAGCAGGCTCCTCGTGCCGCGAACTCTCGTGTCCAGGCGATTCTTTGACGCACGCTTCCAGCGCGCTGTATCTGCGGGCACACAATGCCTCAGCCTAGGGAAAACCCCGACCCATTAGGTTCGAGATCTTTTCAATGCATTTGTATCCAGGGTCTGGTCTGGGCCCAGCCCTGAAGGGACTTTCAATTTTCCAACCCGGCATTGCAGCGAAGGGCGCCGGAGATGAGCGCACCGCGACTTCACGCTTCGCACCTGGAAGCCGCCACACGAGAAAGGCTGGGCCGGGCACACACGATGAAAGGCCCCGGTTGCACAGCCAGCTTTGGGTACCTGCCTCTGCGGAGCTTCCTCTTGCACGACGGCTGCGACAGGTTGCGAACAGGCTTTAGGCGGTGTGTTGCAACAACAGGTCGCAGGTCAGACGGATGTGCGACTCCAGCGCGAGCGCGGCGCGGGCTTCCTGGCGCGCGAGAGCGGCGATGTAGATGCTGGTGTGTTCTTCGTGCACGTCGCGCTGCACGGACTGGGTTGCCCCCATGCGTATGGCCACGTGCCGGTAACGCTCTCCATGCCGGTAAAGAATGCCCAGCAGGTGTTTGCTCCACGGTGATCGGTGGGCGGCGATCAGCGCTTCGTGAAACCGCTTGTTGGCGGGCTCCCAATGGCTGGGCTCCAGACCGCCGCGCTGGAGTTCGGCCTGCGTCAGGCTGTCGAATGCGGCGGTCAGCTCGGCCTCCCACTGGGGCGAACCATGGCGGATCGACTGCCGCAAGGCCTCCGTTTCCAGCATCACCCGGGTGTCTGTGAGGTCCTTCAGGTCGCCCAGTGATATTTCGCTGACCCGGTAGCCACGCTGTCCTTCCACGGTGACCAGTGCGTCGGAGACCAGCAGCGCAAGGGCTTCCCGCAACGTGCCGGCGCCTACGTCGTAGCGGTCTTTGAGGTGCTCGACGCGCAGCCGCTCGCCGGGTGCGAGGAGGCCTTGCACGATGTCCTGGCGCAGATTGAAATAGGCCCGCTCAGACAAGGTGCGCGGGGAATCGCTGGTCGCACGCACCAGGTGGTCACTGAATGCGTTGATCGGCAACAGCGCGCTTTTCTGTGTGGGTTCGGTCAGTGAGTTCACGTTGAAGCCTCGCCGGATTGTTGACGTTTCAGACGGTAAGCCAGCTGCGGCCGGGTCAGCCCGAGCAGCCGCGATGCGCCCGAGAGGTTGCCATCACAACGCTCGACCGCCATGGCCAGCACCTGCGCCTCCAGCTCCTCGATGGGCACGCCGCTGTCCACAATGCGCTCACACAGCGCGGCGCTGTCGGCGGGCACGATGTGGGCGAGGCGGCCCTGCTCGTCCACACCGTCCTGCCGGCTTGCCGGCATGTTGGGAAACAGGTGTTCCACCTCCACCGTTGCGCCCTGTGTGGCCAGGATCACGCCTCGCTCGACCAGGTTTTCGAGCTCGCGCACGTTGCCCGGCCAGTCGTGGTGCATCAGCGCCTGCAAGGCCCGGTCGCCCAGACCATTGAGCCGCTTGTTGTGCAGCGCGGTGAACCGCGCCAGCAGGTGGTTCGCCAGCGGTTCGATGTCGGCGAGGCGTTCCCGCAATGGTGGAATGCAGATGGGATAGACATTCAACCGGTACAGCAGGTCGCGGCGGAAGCGTCCCTGGGCCACGGCATCTTCCAGGTTCACGTTGGTCGCCGTGACCACCCGCACATTGATCTTGCGCGCGCTTTCTGCGCCTACGCGCTCGATCTCGGAATCCTGCAGCACGCGCAGCAGCTTGGCTTGCGCCGCCATGGGCAGATCGCCGACTTCGTCGAGAAACAGCGTGCCCCCGTCGGCGCGTTCGAACCGGCCAGCGCGCGCCGCATGGGCGCCAGTGAACGCCCCCTTCTCCACGCCAAACAACTCGGCCTCGATCAGTTCGGCGGGCAAGGCCGCGCAGTTCACGGCCACAAAAGGCCCGGAAGCCCGGTCCGAGTGCGCATGCAGCGCGCGCGCGAAGCGCTCTTTTCCAACGCCGGTCTCCCCGGTGAGCAACACGGTAACCTGCGTGTTGGCCGCCCGCAGCATCAGGTCGTGCGCTTGCTGGAAGGCGGGAGAGCTACCGATCAGCATGCCACCCGAAGTGGATGGTTCCAGGCGGGTCTTCAGGGCCTCGACCTGTTGGCTGAGCGCGTCCATCTTGTCCAGCAGGGAGTCGTCTTCGAAATAGGGCCGGTAGGCTTCGCCATCGGACCACTCTTCAATCGGCTTGCCCACGATGTGGCAGTGGTCGTGGCCGCAGGCGCCGCATTTCACCTCCTTGAACAGGATCAGCTTGCCCATGAAGGCGCTGGTGTAGCCGCTGGCATAGCCCAGCAGAATCCAGCAGGCGGGCTCATCGGTCACGCCGTAGGCCAGGCGGTGGGCATGGGCTTCCCACGAATCGTCCCAACGGAATTCACCTTCGTAGTGTCCGGCGGCAATGTCCATCTTGAGGTGCAGCGGCGTGACGCGCGCAGCCCCTTCCAGCATGTGCAGCTGCGGGCCCACCAGGAACATGTCTTCCAGACTGCGGTCGCCCCGGGTCTTGTTGGCGAACTCCGCATCATGCAGCCCGCTGGCGTAACCCATGCGGGTGAGCAAGCGCCGTGTGTGGGCGGTCCCCACGGAGGTAATCAGGTCTTTGCGCAAGGCGCTGAGCGCCGTGGTGTGCAGCAACAGCATGCGCCGTTCGCCCAGCCAGATGGCACCGCTGCCTCGCTCGAAACGCAGGAGTTTGCGCAAGTCGGTGTCGGGTGGGTACTGCAAGCTCGAATCCACGTTGTCTCCTGACGGTTCCGGTTCAGGCTGACCAGATTCTCGATATTTTGGACCATGGAGCCATCGAAGGCAAGTCTGGCCCGTCAGGGCAAGAATTTGATCATTTCATCAACTCAATGGAATCAGACCCCACCATTTCGTGAAATATTGACCTTTTTCGTGGGGTTTTGCCCAAGGGTTTCCACCAATGAGCACGTCAGATCGCCACATTCAAACGGCGAAATTTTAGGGGTATTCCCTTAAATATCGAGATTTATTCGGACATTGGCTCGATCAGGCATGGCTCGTGCAACAGGCATTGCACCTACCGAGTCTGCCCATGCCCACCGTTCAAGCCCCCACCACCAACACCGGCCCGTCTCTCGACCTCAAGAAAAGGTACGTGCGCCTGCTGGAGCGCCGGCCCGACGGACTGGTCAGTTTCGAGTTCTCCATTGGCTGGCCAGAGCTGGCGGTGGAACTGATGTTGCCGGACGCCGCGTTCGAAGAGTTCTGCGACAAGCACCAGGTGATCTGGCGAGAGCACTGAATTCCCCGCCCCCATAACCACACGGAGACAAGACCCGATGAACATTGACCTGCAGGCGCGCGAAATCACTCCGCTGCGCAACACCTTTGCCCATGTCGCCAAGTACATCGGCCATGAGAAAGCCGCATCCCGCTACCAGGAGGCCACCTTCGGCGCCCAGCCGATGGCCAACTTCCAGTACCGTCCCACCTGGGACCCCGAGCACGAGTTGTTCGACGCCTCGCGCAGCCGGGTCGTGCTCGCCGATTGGTATGTGCTCAAAGACCCACGTCAGTTCTATTACGCCAACTGGACCATGACCCGGGCCCGCCAGCAAGACGCTGTCGAGTCGAACTTCCAGTTTGTGAACCAGCGCGGCATGGTGGCCATGATCCCCGACGCGGTGCGCGAAAAAACCCTGTCCATCCTGTTGCCCCTGCGCCATGCCGCCTGGGGGGCCAACATGAACAACGCTTCCATCGCAGCCTACGGTTTCGGCACCGCCTTCACGGCACCGGCCATGTTCCACGCCATGGACAACCTGGGTGTGGCGCAGTACCTCACCCGCCTGGGCCTGGCGCTGGATGAGCCGGAGGCATTGGAGATGGGCAAGAAAGCCTGGCTGGATGCGCCTGAGTGGCAGGGCCTGCGCCGTTACGTGGAAGACACGCTGGTGGTGCAAGACCCGTTCGAGTTGTTCGTGGCGCAAAACCTGGCGCTCGATGGTCAGCTCTACCCGCTGATCTACGGCAGCTTCGTCGACGACCACATCGCCCTTCAAGGTGGCACGGCTGTGGCCATGCTCACCGCCTTCATGCCCGAATGGCACGACGAAACGGCGCGCTGGATCGACGCTGTGGTGAAGGCCGCGGCCAGCGAGAGCGATGCCAACCGGCAGCTGATCGCGCAGTGGATCAAAGACTGGGCCGAGCGCGCCCAGGCCGCACTCTCGCCCGTGGCCCGTCTGGCGCTCGGCGAGCACGGCGAAGCCGCCCTGACCGAAGCCCGCGACAAGCTCGATGCGCGTTGCCGCAAGACCGGCGTTCTGGCCTGACCGGCCTCCTTCACTCATATCAGGAACACCCCATGTCGAACGTATTCATTGCATTCCAGGACAACGAAGAGTCCCGACCCGTGATCGAGGCCATCGCCGCTGACAACACCAACGCCAAGGTCGTGCACTCGCCCGGCATGGTGAAGATCGACGCCCCCGGCCGTCTGACGATCAAGCGCGAAACCATCGAGGAGATCACCGGTCGCCCCTACGACCTGCAGGCCATCCACGTCAACCTGGTCACCCTCTCGGGCCACATCGACGAAGACGACGACCAGCTCACCCTGAGCTGGAAGCATTGAGATGAAGCACCCGTTGCCCCGCTTCGGATCGCCCCTCTCTCCTGCGGGAGGGGGCCGCTCCCTGCGGCCCGGCGAAGGCGGTTCCACGGGAGCACTGACCGAAGACACGCACGCCGGGCACTCATGTGCTTTTTGCCCGCAAAGCCATTAACCACCGATATCGAACCAGGAGACAAACATGGACACCCGTGTCACCAAGAAAAAGCTCGGCCTGAAAGAACGCTACGCCGCCATGACCCGCGGCCTGGGCTGGGAGACCACCTACCAGCCCATGGACAAGGTGTTCCCCTACGACAAGTACGAGGGCATCAAGATCCACGACTGGGACAAGTGGGAAGACCCTTTCCGGCTCACCATGGACGCCTACTGGAAATACCAGGGCGAAAAAGAGAAAAAGCTCTACGCCGTGATCGAGGCCTTTGCGCAGAACAATGGCCAGCTCGGCGTGACCGACGCGCGCTACATCAACGCGCTCAAGCTGTTCATCCAGGGTGTGACACCGCTGGAGTACTACGCCCACCGAGGTTTCGCACACGTGGGCCGGCAGTTCACCGGTGAAGGCGCGCGCGTGGCCGCGCAGATGCAAAGCGTGGACGAGCTGCGCCACTACCAGACCGAAACGCATGCCATCAGCCACTACAACAAGTACTTCAACGGCATGCACCAGTCCAGCCACTGGTTCGACCGGGTCTGGTACCTGTCGGTGCCCAAGAGCTTTTTCGAAGACGCCATCACGGGTGGGCCATTCGAGTTCCTGGTGGCGGTGAGTTTCTCGTTCGAGTACGTGCTCACCAACCTGCTGTTTGTGCCCTTCATGAGCGGCGCGGCCCACAACGGTGACATGTCCACCGTGACCTTCGGCTTCAGCGCCCAGAGCGATGAGTCGCGCCACATGACGCTGGGCATCGAGTGCATCAAGTTCCTGCTGGAGCAGGACCCGGCCAACGTGCCCATCGTTCAGAAATGGATCGACAAGTGGTTCTGGCGCGGCTATCGCCTGCTCACCCTGGTGGCCATGATGCAGGACTACATGTTGCCCAAGCGCGTGATGAGCTGGAAAGAAGCCTGGGAGATGTACGCCGAAGACAACGGCGGTGCACTCTTCAAGGATCTGGCGCGCTACGGCATCCGCGAGCCCGCTGGATGGAAACAGGCCTGCGAAGGCAAGGACCACATCAGCCACCAGGCCTGGAACACCTTCTACAACTACAACGCCGCCGCCCCCTTCCATACCTGGGTGCCCAGCGAAGAAGAGATGCAGTGGCTGTCGGAGAAGTACCCCGACAGTTTCGACAAGTACTACCGCCCCCGCCTGGAGTACTTCCGCGAACAGCAGCAAGCCGGCAACCGCTTCTACAACAAGACCTTGCCCATGCTGTGCACCACCTGCCAGATCCCCATGCTGTTCACCGAAGAAGGAGACCCGAGCCAGATCTGCTACCGCGATTCCGACTACCTCGGCAACAAGTACCACTTCTGCTCGGACCACTGCAAGGGCATCTTCGACGACGAACCCGAGAAGTACATCCAGAGCTGGTTGCCGGTGCACCAGATCTACCAGGGCAACTGCTTCAAACCGGGTACCGACCCGACCGCCGAGGGCTTCGACCCGTTGATGGCCGTGCTCGACTACTACGAGATGAATGTGGGTCGTGACAACTTCGACTTCGAAGGCTCGGAAGACCAGAAGAACTTCGCCGCTTGGCGCGGTGAGGCCCTGAAAGGAGAAGCGAAATGAGCGTTGTTGCCCTCAAGCCCTACGACTTTCCAATGAAGGACGTGCGCGAAAACTTTCCCGCGCCGCTGCTCTACATCGGCTGGGAAGAGCACCTGATGTTCTGTGCTCCGTTCTGCCTGCCGCTGCCACCCGACACACCATTTGGTGCGCTGGCCACAGCGGTGCTGCCGGGCATCTTCGGTTACCACCCTGACTTCGCCAGGATCGACTGGGACCAGGTCGAGTGGAAGAAAAACGGGCAGCCCTGGAAGCCCGACTCCGCGAAATCACTGGCCGACAACGGCCTGACGCACAAGGATGCGATCCGTTTCCGCACGCCGGGCCTGACGGGGATCAAAGGCAGCTTCAGCTGACTTCCCCGCTGCGGCCTGTGCCGAATGCCCTTTCCTCGCACACGTTTGTTACCCATGTACCAAGTCACCATCGAACCCCTCGGCACCACGATTGACGTGGAAGAAGACCAGACCGTGCTGGACGCGGCGCTGCGCCAGGGCATCTACATTCCGCATGCCTGCGGGCATGGCCTGTGCGGCACCTGCAAGGTGCAGGTACTCGACGGCGAAGTGGACCACGGGGCGGCGAATCCGTTTGCGCTGATGGACTTCGAGCGTGACGAGGGCAAGACCCTGGCCTGCTCCTGCACCTTGCAAAGCGACATCACCATCGAAGTGGACATGGAAGACGAACCGGATGCCGAGGTGATCCCGGTACGGGACTTTGGCGCCACGGTCGAGCGCATCGAGGTGCTCACGCCCACCATCAAGGCGCTGCACCTCAAGCTTGACGAAGCCATCCACTTTCAGGCCGGTCAGTACGTGCAGCTGGAAATCCCCGGGCTGGGCCAGAGCCGGGCATTCTCCATCGCCAATGCTCCGGCCGATGCGCAGGCGCGCTGCGCCATTGAACTGCACGTGCGCTGCGTACCAGGCGGCGCAGGAACAACCTATCTGCACGAAACCCTGCAAGCCGGTGAACGCCTGAAACTGAGCGGGCCTTACGGCCGCTTTTTCGTGCGCGCCTCGGCCCGCATGCCCATGGTTTTCATGGCCGGCGGCTCCGGACTCTCCAGCCCGCGCTCCATGATTCTGGATTTGCTCGGCCAGGGCTGCGAGCTGCCGATCACGCTGGTCTACGGGCAGCGCTCACGCGAAGAGCTGTACCACGACGATGAATTCCGTGCGCTGGCCGCCCGGCACCCCAATTTCACCTACGTGCCTGCGCTGTCCAATGAGCCCGAAGGATCCGGCTGGCAAGGGGCGCGCGGCTTCGTGCATGAAGCGGCCAAAGCCCATTTCCCCGATGGCTTTGCCGGCATGAAAGCCTATCTGTGCGGCCCGCCGCCGATGGTTGAAGCCTGCATCGGAGCCTTGATGAAGGGCCGCCTTTTCGAGCGCGACATCTACACCGAAAAATTCATTTCGGCGGCCGATGCCAATGCCCAGCGCAGCCCGCTGTTCAAGCGGGTCTGAGGACAGCACCGGCCATGGCGTTCTCATTCGACTCACGACCCAAGGTCAGCGTGCATGTGGCGCAGACCAGTGAAGCCTACCTGTGTGCGAGCACGGAAAGCCTGCTTCAGGGCATGTTGCGCCTGGGGCGCAAGGGCATTCCGGCAGGTTGCGTCAATGGCGGCTGCGGCGTGTGCAAGGTGCGCATTCTGGAGGGCGATATCAAGGCCCTGGGGCCCATCAGCCGGGCACATGTCAGTTGCGATGAAGAAAGGCAGGGTCTCACCCTGGCCTGTCGTGTGGCCCCCCTCACCGACGTTCGCCTCGAGGTGGCGGGCAAGCTGAAAAAGCCGTTTTCAAAAGGCAACGCTGAATCTGCGACAGCGGCGCCACTTTCACAGCAGCAGTAGACAACTCACAGGAGACAAATCATGGGTGTGATGCGAATCGGGCACGCGAGCCTGAAAGTAATGGACATGGATGCGGCGCTCAAGCACTACGAAAACGTGCTCGGTCTCAAAGTCACCATGAAAGACAAGGCCGGCAATGTGTACCTCAAGTGCTGGGACGAGTGGGACAAGTTTTCACTCATCCTGACGCCATCCGACCAGGCCGGCATGAACCATGTGGCCTACAAGGTCGAAAAAGAGAGCGACCTTGATGATCTGAAAATCAAGATTGAAGCGTGGGGCACCCCCACCAGGATGCTGGACGAGGGCACGCTGCCATCCACCGGGCGCATGCTGCAGTTCAACCTGCCCAGCGGGCACGAAATGCGCCTGTATGCCACCAAAGAGTATGTGGGTACCGATGTTGGCATCACCAACCCGGACCCCTGGCCCGATGGACTCAAGGGCGCTGGCGCCCACTGGCTCGACCACCTGTTGCTGATGTGCGAGATGAACCCGGAAGCGGGCGTCAACACCGTGGCCGACAACACCCGCTTCATGACCGAGGCGCTGGACTTTTTCCTGACCGAGCAGGTGTTGGTCGGACCCAACGGCGACATGCAGGCGGCCACCTGGATGGCGCGCACCACCACGCCGCACGACATCGCTTTTGTGGGCGGCCCCAAGAGCGGTCTGCACCACATCGCCTACTTCCTGGACTCATGGCACGACGTGCTCAAGGCCGCAGACGTGATGGCCAAGAACAAGGTGCGCATCGACGTTGCGCCTACCCGCCACGGCATCACGCGCGGCGAGACCATCTACTTCTTTGACCCGAGCGGCAACCGCAACGAAACCTTTGCCGGTCTGGGATACCTGGCACAGCGTGACCGGCCGGTGACCACCTGGACGGAGGACATGCTGGGCAGCGGCATCTTCTATCACACAGGTGACCTGGTGGCTTCGTTCACCGACGTCTATACCTAGCCCCCCCCGCGCCGCACCTGCGGTGCGTCACCCCCTCGAGGGGGCATCACATGCGGCCCGGCAAAGCCGGTTCCGCCGTGATCTGGAATGGACATCACCTCACCAACACCATTTCCTTCGATGAACCAGTCTCTCTCTGTTTCTTCTTCCGTGATCACGAGCCAGGCGGCTTCGATGGCTTGCCTGGCCGCGATCGCGCATGCCGAATCACTGGGCATACGCATCAATGTCGCCGTGACCGACGCTTCGGGCACCCTGGCGGGCTTCTTGCGGATGCCCAGTGCCTTTTTGCATTCCATCGACATTGCCATCGACAAGGCGTACACCGCCGCAAGCTTCGGCTTTCCCACCAGCCAGTGGCCCGAGCTTCTGGCCGGCGACGAAGCACTCCGTCTCGGCATCGTGCACCGGCCCCGCCTGGTGGTGTTTGGCGGCGGTTTGCCGGCGAAAGAAAACGGTGCGCTGATCGGCGGCATCGGGGTCTCTGGCGGCTCGGCCGAGCAAGACGAGGCCTGTGCCCGAGCCGGACTCGAAGCGCTTGGCCTGACCTGAGTTCTCAACCTATCCACACAACCATGAAACAGTTCCACAACTTCATCAACGGCGAATATGTCGCCACGGGCAAGACCTTCGAAAACCGTGCGCCGGTCAACAACCAGGTGATCGGCCTGGTGCACGAAGCAGGTCAGGCCGAGGTGGACGCTGCCGTCGCCGCCGCGCATGCGGCCATGAAGGGCGAATGGGGCCGTATGAGCGTGGTCAAGCGCACCGAGCTGATGCACGCTGTGGCCGACGAAATCAACCGCCGATTCGACGACTTCCTGGAGGCCGAACTGGCCGACACCGGGAAACCGCGCGGGCTAGCCTCGCACATCGACATCCCGCGTGGTGCGGCCAACTTCAAGGTGTTCGCCGACATCGTGAAGAACGCACCCACCGAGAGCTTCCAGATGACCACGCCAGACGGCGGGACAGCCGTCAGCTATGCGGTGCGTTCACCGTTGGGCGTGGTTGCCGTGGTCTGCCCCTGGAACCTGCCGCTGTTGTTGATGACCTGGAAGGTCGGCCCGGCGCTGGCCTGCGGCAACACCGTGATCGTCAAACCATCGGAAGAGACGCCCGCCACCGCCACGCTGCTGGGCGAGGTGATGAATGCGGTGGGCGTACCCAAGGGGGTGTACCAGGTACTGCACGGCTTCGGCCCCGGTTCGGCCGGCGAGTTCCTGACCAAGCACCCCGGCGTCAATGGCATCACCTTCACCGGCGAAACCCGCACCGGCGAAGCCATCATGGCCGCTGCCGCCAGAGGCGTGCGGCCCGTGAGCTTCGAGCTCGGCGGCAAGAACGCTGGCATTGTCTTCGCAGACGCCGACTTCGACAAAGCCGTGGCTGGCATCACGCGGAGCGCGTTCGAGAACTGCGGCCAGGTCTGCCTGGGCACCGAGCGGGTATACGTGCAACGGCCCATCTTCGACAAGTTCGTGAAGGCACTGAAGGACAGCGCCGAAGCCCTGAAAGTGGGCCCATCGGATGAGCCAGGCGTGAACCTGGGCCCACTGATTTCCGCCGAGCACAAGGCCAAGGTGCTGGGCTACTACGCGAAGGCCAAAGCCGAAGGCGCCACCGTGGTCACTGGCGGAGGCACGCCAACGATGGCGGGCGAGTTCGCAGAGGGCCATTTCGTGCAGCCCACGATCTGGACCGACCTGCCGGAAACCTCCAGCGTGGTGCGAGAGGAGGTCTTCGGCCCCTGCTGCCACATCGCGCCCTTCGATACCGAAGAAGAGGTGATCGCACTGGCCAACGCCACCGACTATGGCCTGGCCACCTCGGTCTGGACACAAAACCTGGGCACCGCACACCGCATGGGCGCAGCCATCGAGGTGGGGCTGTGCTGGATCAACAGCTGGTTCCTGCGCGACCTGCGCACGGCCTTTGGTGGATCCAAGTCGTCCGGCATCGGCCGCGAAGGCGGCGTGCACTCGCTGGAGTTCTATACCGAGCTGCGCAACGTGATGGTGAAACTGTGAGCCCCGTGGATATGACCACCCCCGCGCCACGCCTGCGGCGTGTCACCCCCTTAAGGGGGCGGCATTGGCGGCCCGGCAAAGCCGGTTCCGCGATGCCCTCGGTGAACGGCCTCTGGCGCGCCGCCATGTCAACGAAACAAGGAGGCACCCATGAATGCACCCCATAACCCCGAAGTCGCGCGAAGCGTCCGCACGGGCAGCTTCCATACGAACGTGCACGACCTCGGCGCTGCGAAACCGGGCCAGCCCCCGGTGCTGTTCATCCATGGCTCTGGCCCCGGTGTGAGCGCGTGGGCCAACTGGCGCCTGGCGTTGCCTGTCATCGCGGAACAACGCCGCGTGATCGCGCCCGACATGGTGGGCTTCGGCTACACCGATCGACCCGAAGGCATCACCTACGACATGGACACCTGGGTGCGACAGGCGCTGGACCTGCTGGATGCCCTGGTGCTGCCGCAGGTGGATCTGGTGGGCAACAGCTTTGGCGGCGCGCTGGCCCTGGCGCTGGCCATCCGGGCTCCGCAGCGCGTGCGCCGTCTGGTGCTGATGGGGTCGGTGGGTGTGCCGTTTCCCATCACGCGCGGACTCGACGCCGTTTGGGGCTACCAGCCTTCGCTGGCCAACATGCGCAGCCTGCTCGACATCTTTGCGCACAGCCGCAAGCTCGTCACAGACGAACTCGCGCGGCTGCGCTTTGACGCCAGTGTGCGTCCCGGCTTTCAGGAATCGTTCGGCGCCATGTTCCCCGCACCGCGGCAGCGCTGGGTCGACGCCATGGCCAGTCCAGAGGCCGCCATTCGCGCGCTGCCGCACGAAACGCTCATCGTGCATGGCCGCGAAGACAAGGTGATTCCGCTGAGCAACTCACTCACGCTGAGTCAGTGGATTCCCAACAGCCAGCTGCATGTGTTTGGCCACTGCGGTCACTGGACACAGATTGAACATGCCGCGCGCTTCGCCCGCCTGGTCGGCGATTTCCTGACCGAAGCCGACGCCAGCTGATCTTCCTTCCTTTTTTTGGCTCCACCAGAACAACACCATGGACACCACCACCATTCAGAAATACGGCGACGAACTCTTCCAGGCGCTGCAAAGCCGCCAAGCCGTTGCGCCCCTCACCGACCGCGAACCCGGTATCACGATCGAAGACGCCTACCAGATCCAGCTGCGCATGATCCAGCGCCGGCTCGATGCTGGCGAACACGTGGTGGGCAAAAAAATCGGCGTCACCAGCAAAGTGGTGATGGACATGCTCAAGGTCAACCAGCCCGACTTCGGCCACCTGCTCTCGGGCATGGTGTTCAACGAGGGCGAGCCGCTGTCCATGGGACAGTTCATCGCCCCCAAGGCTGAAGCCGAGGTGGCTTTCATCCTGTCGCGTGACCTTGAAGGCCCGGGTGTCACCGCCGCCGACGTGCTGCGCGCCACCGACTGCGTGATGCCCTGTTTCGAAATCGTTGACTCCCGCATCCGCGACTGGAAGATCAAGATTGAGGACACCGTGGCCGACAACGCATCCTGCGGTGTGCTCACACTGGGCGGCGTGCGCAAAAACCCGCGCCAGATCGATCTCGCGCTGGCCGGCATGGTGCTGGAGAAAAACGGCGAGGTCATCAGCACCTCGGCAGGGGCCTCGGTGCAAGGCTCACCCGTCAATGCCGTGGCCTGGCTGGCCAACACCCTGGGCCGCCTGGGCATCTCGCTCAAGGCCGGCGATGTGATCCTCTCTGGTTCGCAATCGCCACTGGTGCCCGTGGTCGCAGGCGACAGCCTGTATTGCAGCGTCGGTGGACTTGGCGGCACATCGGTCCGGTTCACCCCATGAAACACCCCCGCGCCGCCTTCAGCGTCACCCCCTCAAGGGAACGCCAGCAGGGGTCGGGCAAAGCCGGGTCCACGCTGGCCATGACCGCCGCGCCCCCTCCTCTCGCCGCCCACGTGCGCACGATCCATTCGGACAAGGAACTCTGAACATGACACTCGAACCCAAAACCATCGCATCCCTTGCCGAGCACCTCGAAAACGCCGAGCTGCAGACCACGGACGTCACCAAGATCACGGACGACCATCCCGCCATGGACTGGGATGACGCCTATGCGATCCAGGATGCCATTCGCCAGCGCAAGGAGTCCCGCGGCCAACGAACCGTGGGCCTGAAATGCGGCCTCACCTCGCACGCCAAGATGAAACAGATGGGTGTGACCACGCCGGTGTTTGGCTTCATATCGGACTACATGGCCTGCCCCGAAGGGGGCGACATCAGGATGTCTGAACTCATCCACCCCAAGGTGGAAGCCGAGATCTGCATCGTCACCAGGAGCGCGCTGCGCGGCCCCGGATGCCATGTGGGCGCGGTGCTTGCGGCGATTGACTTTGTGCTGCCCGGCGTCGAAATCATCGACAGCCGCTACCGCGATTTCAAGTTCGACCTGAAGAGTGTGATCGCCGACAACACCTCTGCCTCGCGCTTCGTCGTCGGCGGGCGCGCACGCCATGCCGACGAACTGGACCTGCGCACGCTGGGCGTGGTGCTGGAGAAAAACGGCGAGATCGTCGCCATGGCCGCCGGCGCGGCCGTGATGGGCCACCCGGCCGCCGCCATCGCCGCCCTGGCCAACCACCTGGGCGCACGCGGGCAAGAGATTCCTGCGGGCACTTTCATCATGACCGGCGGCGTCACCGAGGCGATCTCGGTGAAGGCAGGCGACAGCATCAACGTGCGCTTCCAGGACCTGGGTACGGTCGGCATGCGCTTTGTCTGAGGAGAAAACCATGGCCCGTCTTGAGACCCTCTATATCGACTCCTCGCATGAACTGGCAGAAGATTTTGCCTTCTTCGAGCGAACGCTGGGGTTTGTGCCCAACAGCTTGCTGACCATGGCGAGGCGGCCCGGCCTTGCGCGGGGTCTGATCGCGCTCAGCCGCGGCGTCTACGACCCCAAAGGGGAAGTCGACCTCGGGCTGAAGCGCCTGGTGGGTCATGTCGCGAGCATGGCCGCAGGCTGCATGTATTGCCGCGCTCACACGGCGACCAGTGCAATGCGTCATGGCATCGACGAAAACAAACTGAGTGCGATCGCTGACTACGCTACCAGCCCTTTGTTTTCAGAAGCGGAGCGGGCGGCGCTCGACTTTGCGCTGGCGGCTGCCAGCGTGCCCAACGGCGTCACAGACGAACTTTTCAAACGCTTGCAGACCCACTGGAGCGAGGGGCAGATCGTCGAGATTCTCGGCGTCATCGGTCTGTTCGGATTCTTCAACCGCTGGAACGACTCACTGGCCACCACGCTGGAAGCCGAACCCATGGACATCGCAAAGACCACGCTTGGCCCAAGTGGCTGGAACATCGGAAAACATTCAAAGGATCCAACATGAAGACAATCAAATGTGCACTCATCGGCCCTGGCAACATCGGCACCGACCTGTTGGCCAAGCTGCAACGCAGCAAGGTGCTCGAACCCGTCTGGATGGTCGGCATCGACCCAAACTCTGATGGCCTGAAGCGCGCCAAAGAAATGGGGATCAAGACCACCGCCGACGGCGTGGACGGACTCATCCCGCACATGAAGGCCGACGGCGTGCAGATCGTTTTCGACGCGACCAGCGCCTACGCACATGCCGAGAACAGCCGCAAGGTCAATGCGCAGGGCGCGATGATGATCGACCTCACGCCTGCGGCCATCGGTCCCTACTGCATACCCCCGGTCAACTTGAAGCAGCACGTGGGCAAGCGCGAGATGAACGTGAACATGGTCACCTGCGGCGGCCAGGCCACGATCCCCATGGTGGCGGCAGTGAGCCGTGTGCAGGCGGTGGCCTACGGAGAAATCATCGCCACGGTGTCCAGCAAATCGGTCGGGCCGGGCACACGCAAGAACATCGACGAGTTCACCCGAACCACCGCTGGCGCAGTGGAAAAAGTGGGTGGCGCCAGGAAGGGCAAGGCCATCATCGTCATCAACCCGGCCGAGCCGCCGCTGATCATGCGCGACACGGTGCATTGCCTGACCGAGGACGAGCCTGATCAGGCTGCGATCACCAAGTCCATTCACGACATGATCAAAGAGGTGCAGAAATACGTGCCGGGCTACAAGCTGGTCAACGGACCGGTGTTTGACGGCAAGCGTGTCTCGGTCTTCATGGAGGTCGAAGGCCTGGGCGACTACCTGCCCAAGTACGCCGGCAACCTCGACATCATGACCGCCGCCGCTGCCCGAACCGCCGAAATGTTCGCCGAAGAGATGCTCAACGGCACGCTCACGCTCGAAGCCCTGCCTGCCTGAACCTGGAGAACACAACATGACCACACTCAAAGGCAAGAAGATCACCGTTCACGACATGACCCTGCGCGACGGCATGCACCCCAAGCGCCATCTGATGACACTGGACCAGATGAAGACCATCGCCTGCGGGCTCGACGACGCCGGCGTGCCGCTGATCGAAGTGACCCACGGCGACGGCCTGGGTGGCAGCTCGGTCAACTACGGCTTCCCAGCCCACAGCGACGAGGAATACCTGGGCACCGTCATTCCGCTGATGAAACAGGCCAAGGTCAGCGCCTTGCTGCTGCCCGGTATTGGTACCGTTGACCACCTGAAAATGGCCCATGGCCTGGGCGTGAACACGATACGCGTGGCGACCCACTGCACCGAGGCCGACGTGTCAGAGCAGCACATCACGTTCGCCCGCCAGCTCGATATGGACACGGTGGGATTTCTGATGATGGCCCACATGGCCAGCCCGGAAAAACTGGTTGAACAGGCCAAACTGATGGAGCACTACGGCGCCAACTGCATCTACGTGACCGACTCGGCCGGCCACCTGCTGCCCGAGACAGTGAAGGCGCGGGTGGGCGCGGTGCGCGAAGCGCTCAAACCCGAGACCGAACTGGGCTTTCATGGCCACCACAACCTCGCCATGGGCGTGGCCAACAGCCTGGCTGCAATCGAGGTCGGAGCGAACCGCATCGATGCGGCCGCTGCCGGGCTGGGCGCGGGTGCGGGCAACACCCCGATGGAAGTGTTCATCGCGGTGTGCGATCTGATGGGCATCGAGACCGGCGTGGATGTGTTCAAGATCCAGGACGTGGCCGAAGATCTGGTGGTGCCCATCATGGATTTCCCCATCCGCATCGACCGCGATGCACTCACGCTGGGCTACGCCGGCGTCTACGGCAGTTTTCTGCTGTTCGCCAAGCGCGCCGAAAAAAAATACGGCGTGTCGGCGCGCGACATCCTGGTCGAGATGGGCCGCCGCGGCATGGTCGGCGGCCAGGAAGACATGATCGAAGACACGGCGATGACCATGGCGCGCGAGCGCGGGATCATGGCCAAAGCTGCCTGAAGGAGACCCCATGCCATTTGCACAAATCTACATGCTCGAAGGCCGCACCGAAGACCAGAAGCGCGCGGTGATCGAGAAGGTCACCGCCGCGCTGCAGGAAGCCGTCGGTGCCCCCAGGGAAACCATCCGGGTCTGGATTCAGGATGTGCCCAAACAAAATTGGGGCATCGCCGGGGTCTCGGCCAAAGACCTGGGCCGCTGACGGCCTTCGGTCCAAACCGCGCGCGGCAGTCTTCGCGGCGAGACAGGTCGGGAGCACCCGTTCACCACTGGCGTGTGCGGTCGTTTCCGTGTCCCGATGTGACCCGCCTTGATCGAGGAACCGGTTGGGGTGGTCGTACGGCCGCTTTCGGCCTGGTGCCAGAGTGACAGGTTGGGGCCGGCGCACATGTTCAGGCGTCATGCTTGAGTTGCGGTGATCGGGCTTGAAGCAACGGTGGTTTTCCAGTTTCGGCTTTGCAGGGATTGCTGTCGTCAGTGCGCCCCATGACTTCGTGCTCCATGCCTGGACGCCGACCTCCGAAGAACAGAGGGGCTCACTGGCCTGATGAGCGCTTTCGGTTGTCTGTCGACCTGAGGACCCGTTACGGCGATATCACCGAGGCGGTGGTGCTCAGGTGATGCGGTGTTTTGAAACAGACCGCAGAAACTTGATAAAGCGTGGGTCTCCAGCGTAGGCCACGTTCACACGCAACGCGGGATACGGCCCCTGGCGATCTGGATAAAAAACGGATCCGGGGGCCAGGAAGATGCCTTGGCTCGCGGCATCCCTGACGAGCTCAAGTTCGTCGCTTTGCCTCGGAAGATCGACCCACAGGTAATAGCCCCCCGGGTCACTTGGGTGTACCTCGACGCCGGCGCGTTCGAGGGCTTTTACCGCAGGACCGTGAGCCTCAGCGAGGCGCGCCTTCAGACGGGCAATGTGCCGCCTGTACTGGCCCGCCGAGATGAGTTGATGAACGACTCGCTCGACAAAATCCGAGGTGGATACGACGGTGACCATCTTGAGGTCGCAAAGCGCGGATATGCGCTCGGGCGCCCCTGCGATGTAGCCCACACGCAGACCTGCCGAGAGGGTTTTGGAAAAGCTGCTCACGTACAGCACCCTGTCCAGCTGATCCAGGGCCGCCAGGCGCGGCGCGGCGGCGGGCAGCAGGTCTGCAAACGGATCGTCCTCCACCACCAGGCAGTCGAATTCAGCGGCAAGGCGCAGGAGCATGTGGGCCTTCGGCAGGCTGATGGAACTGCCCGTGGGATTGTGTGCCAATGACTGCGTAAAGAACACCTTGGGGCGGTGAAGCTTCATCAGTGCATGCAGCGCCTCCAGATCGGGTCCATCGGACAGCCGTGGCACACCCAGCATCTGAACCTTGGCCAACTTCAGCTTGCCAAACAGCGGGTAATAACCCGGCGCATCAACAAGCACCTTGTCACCAGGCTCAAGCAGATGGCGGATGATCAGGTCGAGTGCGTGGTTGGCGCCCTGGGTGAGCAGCACCTGGCGGGCATGAACCTGAATGGAGCGTTCCCCCAGGAGGCGGACAACCGTCTCCCGCAGGGGTTGGTAACCCCAGGGGGTGCCGTAGCCATGCTCTATGGCCGTGAGCCCCTCTGCCCGGGAGCGCCGCAGGTGGCGGCCCAACTCCGAGCCCTCCATCCAGCTGGCCGGTGGGCGACCGTCTCCCACCCGCACTTCATAGTGTTGTTCCAGTTGTTCCCTCAACAGCGAAACGACATCGACGGCTGCCGTCACATGGGGAGCAGGTGTTGCGGTCCACGCCCTCGGCATTTTCCGGACATAGAAGCCCGACCCCGGACGGGACTCGAGAAACCCCCTGGCCACCAGCTGGTTGTATGCCTCTACAACCGTATTGACCCCCAGTCCTTCTTTCTGGGCTGCGTCGCGCACCGAGCGCAAGCGTGTGCCGGCGGGCAGGGCATCTTGCTCGATGGACTTGAGCAGCTTTGCGGTCAGCGTCTCGACCTTGTTGTCATTCGATCTGGTGGCCATGTTGCCTGCCCTGGTTAGGAGACTGTACCCATCAATGGATGGATACAGTTTATTCAACTGTGTCCAAACTGTATCTGTAAACGGCGTTCTTTGTCCATAGACTGGGCCCGGTTGCGATGGTCTCCTCACCCGTTGGGTGAACAGGGCTACGTGGCCAACAAAGTGTCCACTCGCCTGGCGAGTTTGAATCAAGATCTACGGAGACAAAACATGACCCAATCAAAACTGGCACGTCGTCAGATCCTCAAATCCGCCATTGCATCCGCTGCAGCCGTTGGCGTCGCCGCCCCGCTGGCCGCACATGCCCAGGGGGCCACCGTGACCTGGCGCATGCAGGCGCTGTGGGACGGAGGCACCACCCCCCAGAAATTCGAGGAGAAGTTCGTTGCCCGCGTGGCCGAGCTGACTGGCGGGCGCTTCAAGATCAACCTGTTTGCGGCCGGCCAGATCGTGCCCGCTGCCCAGGCCTTTGACGCGGTCCGTGGTGGCGCCTTCGAAATGATGAAGACTTTTGACGGCTACGAGGCAGGCAAGATCCCCTCCTTCGCGTTCACCAGCACCATCCCGTTTGGCTTTGCCGAAAGCGATGACTACGAAGCATGGTTCTACGAGAAGGGTGGACTGGATCTGGTCCGCCAGGCCTACGCCCCGGCGGGATTGCACTACATCGCACCGACCGTCTACGGTCAGGAGCCTTTGCACTCGAAGGTGCCGATCCGGAAGATGGCCGACCTGGCTGGCAAGAAAGGCCGCTTTGTGGGGTTGGCTTCAGCGGTGATGGGCGCCATGGGCGTCTCGGTGACGCCACTGCCCACGGGCGAGGTGTATTCCGCACTCGACAAGGGCGTGATCGACATGGCCGACAGGGGTGACCTGACAGCCAACTTCGAAGCCGGTCTGGCCGAGGTCGCCAAATACGTGATCGTGCCCGGATTCCACCAGCCCACCACCGCCACCGCCTACGTGGCCAACAAGGGCGCCTTCGAGAAGTTGCCAGCGGAATTCAAGGCCGCCCTGGCTGTGGCTGCCCGCGAGGTGTCCTCGTCGCTGCGACAACACATTCTGGTGAACGACGCGAGCGTGCTGGCCAAGTACGAAGCCAAGGGCTGCGAAGTGATCCGTTTCAATGCCGCCGACGTTGCCGCCGCTCGACCCAAAGCCATGGCAGCCTGGCGTGCCGCGACCAAGGGCGATGCACTGGCGACAAAGATCCTGGACAGCCAGATCGCCTTCATGAAAGAGCTCGGCCTGCTGGCCTGATGTTCCAGGCCCGCGCGCCAGCTTCGCCCAGAACGGGGGCGCTGGCGTAGCGGGCTGCACCACCGTTTCTTCTCTGGAGCCTGTATGCCTGCCTGGCTGTCTGTCTCCACGTCGGCCATTACCACGCTCAATCGCTGGATCTTTCAGATCACGGTTTGGCTGATGGCGATCGTGGTTCCCGTGATGTTGTACGAGGTGGTGATGCGCTACCTCTTCGATGCGCCCACCGTCTGGGGCATGGAGCTGGCCGTGTTGCTCTTTGGCCCCTACTTCTTGCTCGGTGGTCCTTACCTCTTGCACTTGCGTGGCCATGTTGCACTGGACCTCGCGCGGCAGCGCCTGAGCCTGGCCTGGCAGCGCCGTCTGGACTTGATCAATTTCCCCATCATCGTTTTCTTTTGCGCCGTGTTGCTGTACTTCAGCGCCCCATCTGCGTTCAGCGCCTGGACTTACCGGGAAACCAGCTTTTCTGCCTGGAACCCGCCAATCTGGCCCGCCAAACTCATGGTGCCTTTGGCCTTGGCGCTGATGCTGCTGCAAGCGCTGGTTGAATTCGTTCGGGTGTTGTTCAGGGCACCCGATACCACCGAACAAAATCCGGCTGAGGCTGCCCACCCATGAGCGCCAATGCCATCTTGCTGCTGATGTTCGGCAGCCTCACGGTGTTCATGCTCACCGGTTTGCCCATCGCCTTTGTCCTCGGAGGCCTCTCGCTGCTCTTCACGGTCACGCTCTGGGAGCCCAACGCCGTCATCGTGCTGGTGCTTCAGATCTACGACACGATGAAATCGGAGGCCTTGCTGGCCATCCCGCTGTTTATCCTGATGGCCTGCATCCTGCAGCGATCCGGGGTGATCGAGGATCTGTACCGAGCCATGGAACTCTGGTTTGGGCGCATCAAAGGTGGGCTGGCCATCGGCACCGTGATCATCTGTGTGGTCATGGCCGCCATGACAGGCGTGGTCGGCGCAGCAGTGACCGCCATGGGGATTCTGGCGCTGCCTGAAATGCTCAAACGGGGCTACAAGCCCCAACTGGCCCTCGGCACCATCTGTGCCTCGGGGACGCTGGGCATACTGATCCCGCCATCGGTGCTGACCATTGTCTACGCGGTCACGGCGCAAATTTCGATTGGCCAGATGCTGATCGCCGGCTTGGTTCCGGGCTTGATTCTGGCCAGCCTGTACATCGGATACATCGTGGTTGTCGGGTGGTTGCGGCCCGACTGGGTCCCTCTGGACCCAAACATGCAGGCCGTGCCGCTGAAGGCCAAGCTGCTGGCGCTCAAGGCGCTGGCCTTCCCGTCCATGCTGATCGTGATGATCCTGGGATCGATCTTTTTTGGGGTGGCCACACCCACGGAGTCGGCTGCGGTTGGCGTGGCGGGCGCCATGATTCCGGCCCTGCTCAAACGCCGGCTCAACCTGGGCATGTTGCGGGCCAGTGGTGTCGACTCCCTGAAGGCCACGTCGATGATCCTGTGGATCACACTCGGCGCGAAAGCCTATGTGGCGATTTTCACAGGTCTCGGTGGCGCCGACACCTTGCTTGAATTCATCAAGGGCCTGGAAGTCAACCGCTGGTTGATTCTCGGCGCCATGATGCTCTTGCTGGTCTTTCTCGGCACGGTTCTTGACGAACTCGGCATCATTCTGCTGACCGTGCCGGTGTTCCTGCCCATCGTTCGCCTGCTGGGATTTGACGAGCTCTGGTTCGGTGTGCTGTACGCGATCACCATCCAGATGGGCTATATCAGCCCGCCCTTTGGCTACACCCTGTTCTACATCAAGGGCACCTTGCCCAAGCAGATTGGCATGGACCTGGTCTACAAGGGCGTGATCCCCTTCTTCATCCTGCAGTTTGTTGGCTTGCTGATTTGCGCGGCCTTCCCTGACCTGGTCACCTACCTGCCCCGCCTGATGGCCGAACGCTGAGTTCAATTTTTCATTTTCAGAGGACATCCCATGGACACGCATGCTCCCAGCAGCCGCATTGGCGGTTTCCACAAATTCAATGTCGCCGAGCGGATCGACAGCGTCGCAAAATTTGCGCAACTGGATGACGCAGACAAGGCCTTGTTGCGGAACACCGGCAATCTGCCCGCCGAACTGGCCGATCATCTGATCGAGAACTTCATCGGCACCATGAACATTCCGGTGGGCATTGCCACCAACATGAAGATTGATGGTCAGGACCGGCTGATTCCCATGGCCACAGAAGAGTCTTCCGTGGTGGCTGCGGTGTGCAACGCGGCGCGCCAGTGCTACGACAACGGAGGCTTTGTGACCTCCATGTCGGGTACCGAGATGATTGCGCAGATCCAGCTCACTCAGGTGCCTGATCCGCAGCATGCCCGTTTGCAGATTCTCGAGCGCAAAGAAGCGGTTCGAGACATGTGCAACGCCTGCGACCCGATTCTGGTCAAACTCGGTGGTGGCTTTCGGGATCTCGAAGTGCGCGTGCTCGACACACGGGGTGGCACCATGGTGGTCACCCACCTCATTGTCGATACCCGAGACGCGATGGGTGCCAACGCGGTCAACACCATGGCCGAACGCATTGCGCCGCACATTGCCGAATGGACGCAAGGAAAGAGCAACTTGCGCATCCTGTCCAATCTGGCCGACAGGCGCCTGGCCCGTGCGCGTTGCACCTGGCGTCTGGCCGACATCGGTGGCGCCGAGGTGCGCGACGCCATGCTGGCGGCCTACCACTTTGCAGAAGCCGATCCGTATCGCGCCGCGACACACAACAAGGGCATCATGAATGGCATCAGTGCCGTGGTGATGGCCACTGGCAACGATACCCGGGCGGTTGAAGCTGGCGCCCACGCCTATGCAGCGCGCAGTGGTCGCTACTCCAGTCTGACGGCATGGGAGGTGTCGGCTGAAGGAGACCTGGTCGGATCCATTGAAGTACCCATGGCCGTGGGCCTGGTGGGCGGTGCGACCAAACTGCACCCCAGTGCCAAGGTGGCGCTCAAGATCCTCAATGCGAAAGCCGCCGAAGACCTTGCGCGTGTCATCGCAGCGGTTGGACTTGCCCAGAACTTTTCGGCGATGAAGGCACTGGCGACCACGGGTATCCAGAAAGGACACATGTCGCTGCATTCGCAGAACATTGCCATGATGGCCGGCGCTTTGGGGGAAGAAATCGACCTCGTCGCCCGCGCCTTGGTTGAACTCGGTACGGTGCGCCTCGATGTCGCCGAGGAAGCGCTTCAGCGGATCAGAACGTCAAAGGCCTGATGCAGGAATGGTTTCCAGGATCCGTCTAACAACTGGATGTCACCCACTTCTCTGGCCCGCTTTCAATTTTCAGTGGAGCGCCCACCTTGAGGCACCCCGGTGCGCGCGCCAGCCATTGCCTGCCTCGACCCATCGCCCTGCCCCGCGTTTGTCTAGCAACAAGGCTGCACACAGACTTGCGAGCAGCTCCTTGCTGAAGAACGCAGAGAATCCCGGCAGACCTTGCGGCATCCACCCCTGGTAGGCCCTGTCTTTCCCCAAGAAAAAACGCGGCTTTCGGCGCGGGCTTTTTGTTTCCGTTTCCCTCGCCTGTGGCCATTCAAGCCGCCAGCCCCACAACCGTGACACGGGGGTACGCCCAGTTTCGTGCGGATCAAGCAGGGTCCCAGTTCTGGAAATGGCGCAAAACCCAGCCGTCAAACCGGTTGCCGTGTGACACACAGCACAACGTTCACACGCCTATCGGGCACTGGGCATCGTCTCTGGCAGGGTTGCGCAGCAAACCGACCTGCCCGCCATCAAGTGACTTTTGTCGCACCGGAAACCGGTGTTTTGAGTGGTTTCTGAAGGCTGCGAAGCCGGATACCCGGCCCGGGCACACACCGGCGTGAGCCAACCAAGCCCCTCTGCAAGGCACCGGGTCTTGCACCCGGAAAAGCTCTACCGGAAAAACGATATCGGCACCATGGTGCATTTCAAATGAATGAAAAACACAACACTCCGACAATAGTTACTTTCCCTTAGTTGAAATGGGTAAACTCGGCTCGGAAAACTTTGAACAACCCTAACTTTTTGACCAGTTTCGGCCGTTCCCTTTCACATTTCAACCACTATGAAAAACCCCATGATCCGCCTCAAAGCAACGCCCGTCATCGCCGCCATCGGGATGTTGTCTTTCGCCTCTACGGCGTTCGCCAGCGACTTCACCACCGAAATCGGTGCCCGCTACTGGCACTCAAGCGGCGGCCCCGAGTACACCCTGTACGGCGGCATGAGCCCCGACGACGGCGCGGTATCTGCCTTGCAGTACAAATCGAAAAACGTGGCTTCGCCTGAAGTGTTTTTCCGTGTCGACCACATCAGTGGCGTGTTCGTCAAAGGCATCCTTGCTGGCGCCGTGACCAGCAAGAGTGGCGTGGAATACGACGAAGACTTCGAGCCTGAGACCGATCCATACTCACGCACCGAAACCTCCCAACTCAAGAGCGCGATCAAATACGGCTCGATTGACGTCGGCTATGGCATTTCCCAAGGCGCCTTGCGCGTGGGTGGCTTCGTGGGCTACGCCAACTGGAATGAAAAGTACCGCGCCTATGGCTGTACACAACTGGCCACCTCCGACATCTGCTCACCAGGCGATGTCGCTGATGACGAGTTGGGCATCACCGAAACCGACAAATTCACGGGCCCCCGGGTGGGCGTGACGGCGGACTTTGCGGTCAACGACAAGCTGTCCCTTTCGGGTGAAGCTGCGTACTTCAAGCCCGACCACAAGAACACCGACAACCACCACCTCTCGGGCCTGGGTCTGACACCCGGCAACGGCAGCGGCAGCGGCTCACAGATCAGCATTGCGTTGAACTACCTGGTAACCCCGGCACTGAGCATCGGCGCGGGCTACCGCATGTGGTCGGTCAAATCCGACATCACCACCGGGATCACCGAACAGGCCCCCGAGAGCCAGCTGGAAACCTACAAGACGAAACGCAAAGGCATGTTCCTGCAAGCAAGCTACCGCTTCTGAAACGGTTGACCGATGACTGAAAATGCCCCCGAGCTTCACGCCCGGGGGCATTTTTTTGAGCGACATCCGCCCACATCATGCGGCCCTTTTCCCCGCGGCGGCTTGTTGCCAACCAAGGCTCTGAACCGTTGAGGTCACCAGAAATCAAGGCCGGCGAACCCGGTTGAGGGTTGGCTCGAACCTGCTCTGATTCGCCCTGGCTCACCAACGCATCATCAGGCTGCCCGCCCCGAACGGTTGCCTGATCCACCCAGTTCACCGGCCAAGAAAAAGCCCCGCTTCAGCGGGGCTTTTTCTTGGGGCAGTTCCAGCCGCTCAGCTCTGGTTGGCCAGAAGCCTGAAGCCCTTGCCACGCATGCAATGGGCCACCAGCAATTCTTGTTCGTCTTCATCGATCTTGCTGACGCCTACCTTGAACCGGCACTCGGAGAGTTCGGTGTAGGTGTCGTCGGCGGAGACATTGGGTTTGGCCCAAAAAGGCTTGGAAGTGGACGCGCAACCCGCGACCACCAGCACTGCGAGCAGCATCCCTGCGGTTTTGATCATTTTGAAATCCTCGGTGTCAAATGGAATGCCCAAGCATAGCAAAGCCCGGCAGGAACCCGCTGTGCCGGGGTTTTCTGTTACATCCCGGCCATGCCCGGGTTGCCAGCCATGCCGACCAGTTTGGGGGTGTTGATGGTCCGCGGGGCGATGGTCTTGTGGTTCTTGAAGTAGGCCTCCATGACGTCCCAGATGGGTTCTCCCGTGGCACCTTTGGCGACTGGCGCCCAACCAGCCACTTTGTAAGTCTTGTCGGCCTCGATGGCCTTGCCTTTGAGCATCATGTTGCTGATGCGCTTGCCAGAATCCGCTTTGGGATCGCAGGTGTAGGCCAACCCGCCCACGCGCACCATGTCGCCACCCTGCTGGTAATACGGATCGGGGTTGAACAGGTTGTCGCAGACGTCTTCCAGCACGGTCTTGATGGTCTCTCCCGTCATGTCGTTCAGCGAGCTGGACGGGTAGGTGATGGCCACCTGGTCCATCATCAGTTCACGCGTGATGGCCTGGCCCGGCAAGATGGTGGTACCCCAGCGGAAGCCGGGCGAGAAAGCCATGTCGGCGCCCTTGACTTCCATCAGGGCGTCGACGATGAGCTGGTCCCACGAACCGTTGAAGTTGCCACGGCGGTAGAGCAGGCCTTCGGAAATCGCCAGCTCTTCGTCGAGCTTGGCCTTGTAGGGTGCACGCACCTGGGTGATGTAGGTCTGCATTTCGGCATCGGCCGGCAACAGGTTGGCAAAAATGGGCAGCAGCTTGTAGCGGAAATCCTGCACCTTGCCGCCGCGCACATCGAAATCGAGCACGCCGAGAAACTTGCTGTTGGAACCCGCGTTGGTGACCAGCGTTTGGCCGCTGGCATTTTTCACAACGAAGGGGGCTGGCATGCCGTCGTGGGTGTGACCACCCAGAATCGCGTCGATACCGGTCACGCGCGAGGCCATCTTGATGTCCACGTCCATGCCATTGTGCGAAATCACGACCACCGCTTGCGCGCCTTTGGCCCGCACCTCGTCGACCATTTTCTGCATGTTGTCGTCCTGGATACCGAAGGTCCAGTTGGGCACCATGTGGCTGGGGTTGGCGATGGGGGTGTAAGGGAATGCTTGCCCGATCACGGCCACGGGCACGCCATTCATTTCCTTGATGACGTAAGGCTTGAACACCGGGTCACCGAAGTCGTTGGTCTTGACGTTTTGCGCCAGAAAGTCGAGCTTCCCGGCAAAGTCCTTCTTGATGATTTCCTGCACACGCGCTTCGCCAAGGGTGAACTCCCAGTGCGGGCTCATGGCGTCGACGCCGAGCATTTTGCAGGCGTCGACCATGTCCTGGCCGTCGGTCCACAGCGCGGTGGCACTGCCCTGCCAGGTGTCGCCACCGTCCAGCAGCATCGCGTAAGGACGGCTGGCCTTCATCATCTTGATCAGCGTTGCCATGTGGGCAAAGCCACCGACCTTGCCGTAGGTTTTGGCGGCCTGTTCGAAGTTGAGGTAGGTAAAGGCGTGGGCCTCGGGCGTGCCGGGGCGGATCTTGAAATGCTTGAGCAAGCCTTCACCCACGATATGGGGCGGACGGCCCACCGCTTCGGCCACGCCCAGGTTCACGTTGGGTTCGCGGAAATGAATCGGCATCAGCTGCGCATGGCAGTCGGTGAAGTGCAGGAAGCTGACGTTGCCGAACTTTGGCAAGTCGTACATGGCCTGCCCCGCGCCGGCTTTGCCTGCCAGCACATCCTTGTGGTTCAAGGCCATGCCGCCCGCACTGGCCACGGCGAGCACTTGCATGAATTCACGACGGCTGAAGCTCATATACATTCCTTTTCAATTGATCGCTGATATTTGCGCGAAATTTTTTTGAACCGGCAACGGAGGCGCTTCAAAGCCTCCGTTGCACACGCACGAAGCCACCGCTTCGTGCGCCAGGTTCAGATCATTTGTTCACTGGTGATGCAGGATCCAGCAACAAAGCCATGACATCCTTGATTTGCCCTTCGTCAAGGATGTCGTTGTGGCCAAAGCGTGGCATCAACGAACAGGCGTTGGTTGCCCGGGCGTTCCACATCTTGCCCCAGGTGTACTTCACGATTTCCATGCCTGCGGCGCTGTTGGGGTCGGTGACCCCGCGCAGCTTGCCGTAGTTGTACAGGCTGGGGCCAATCGTGCCAAAGGAGATTTCTTCCTTGGTGATCTGGTGGCAGTTGTAGCAGTTGCCACCATTGTCGCGGTCGGCTTTGTCGGCCCAGCTCAGGCCTTTGCCACTTTGGGCAACTTTCTCGCCCGCTTTCCAGTCGCCCAGGTACTTGCCATCCGAGGGCCATTTGACGGTCTTCATGCTGGCCGCTTCAATGGCTTTGGTCGCGGTTTCATCCAGCGGTTTACCGGCCACTTCGGCCGCGCTGCACAAGCGGTTGGCTTCGTCCTGATTCAAGCGGTCCAGCGTGGCAATGCCCTTGGCCTTGAAGGAGGACTTCACGACATCGGCGGTCATTTTGTCGTAGCCGCCGCCCGAAGGAGAGGCAGAGCAAGCCGCCAACAACACCACGGCGGCAGGGATCAGTGCGAGATTGATTTTTTTCATGTTCTGTCTCCTGTTCAACGCTTGAGTGCTGGAATGATGGACTCGGCGCCCTTGGCATTCACACCCATGTAAATCGAGAGCGCCAGGGTGGCATCGCTGCCAAATTTGGGCTCAGGGAAACGCTGCTGGCGGTAGCAATCGTTCAGGCGCTTTTGCATGGTCCACAACTGACCATTGGAGACGCGGTAAGCGGGCCATGCGGCAAAACCGATGCCATCACCAGGGTTCTTGGTGAGATTGGGCAGGTCTTGCAGGCGAATGCGCTTGTCGTCCTGGCCATGGCAGGTGGCGCAGGAAAAGTCATGCGGGCCGCTGCGCATGAAGAACAGGCGCTTGCCCACTTCATACATGTTTTTTTCTTGCTCATGCGCCTGTGGCAGATTGAAGCGCATGCCCTTGGACGCGGTGGCGATATAGGTGACCATGGCCACCATGTTGGCGCTCTCGCCTTTGCCATAAGAGGCATTGATGAGATCGTCGGCCTTGAAGCCCTGGAGGGTTTCCATGCAGGTGATCAGGCGCATTTCCAGATCTTGCACCCGACCAGTGTCGGCGAAGTACTTGGGCAACTCAAGGAGCGCTCCTTTGATGACCCCTGGGCCTTTGCCCAGATCACATTGTTCGAGGCTGACGTTCTTGGGACCGCGTTTGGTTTTCCAGAGCTCTTCGCCCTTCATTTCAAACAGCTCGGCAGGGTTGCCATCGGCCAGCATCTCGCGGTATTTCGCAATGCCTTCTGCTGACGAGTCCTGGGCGTTGGCGGCACCGATGACCCCTGCGGTCATGGCGGCGGCCACAAAGATCTGGCGAATTGCCATGGCTTTTTTCATCTGGAGGTCTCCTTCTTTTTTCGGTGAAAAATCAAAAACGGCCAGCAACACAGGTGGCTGGCCGTCTGCACCCTCGCCGGTCAGCCGATGGTGGCTTCGTCGGAACGGGAGTCGCCTTTGTTGTCGCTCCACTTCACGACAACCTTGTCACCCTTGGCGCCGCCCTTGAATTTGAAGGACAGAAAGGGGTTCTGCGACACGGAGCCGCTGAACATGGCTTTCAGAACGGACTTGCCGTTGCTGGTGGCTTCCACGTCTTGAATGAAGTGGGCGGGAATGAGGGCACCGGAGGCGTCCTTGCGGGTGCCGGGTTCCATGATGTGCGCCATGAGGACGCGGACGGTGGTTTCGTCGCCGGCGAGGGCGGCACGGATGCGCATTGGATCAGCCATGTTGGACTCCTGATTTCAATTGAAGGTGAATGGGGTGGACTTGCAAGCGGAGAAGGCGATCAACCGCCGCATCCGCCCAGGGTCACTTTGGTTTCTTTGGTGGCCGAGAAAAGCTTGCCATCGGCTTTCACCACGGCCACGACGTTGGTGCTCTGGCCCATTTTGACGCGGGTCTGCACATCGGCAGCGGTACCGGCAGGGATGAAGAATGCGCACGACAGCGGCGTCGGGTTCTTCTCGATGATGATGTACATCTCGGTGGTGTTGGGCAGGCTGGAGGTGGCACCCACAGGCACGACGGCGCCGTTCTCGGCGATGTCGGGCGACACCACGGCGACCTTGTCGCTGGAGACGGGTGTGCCACCCAGGGCCTTCAGTGCGTCTTCCAGGGTCTTGACCTGGAAAGCGGCACGGTCAATGGCAGCCATAGCCTGGCTTTGCGTAACGATACCCAGAGACACCAGCGTGGCGAACGCGCCGGTGGTCTTGATGGCGGTGCGGCGTGAATTGTTCATGTCGAACTCCTAGTGAGAGAAAAAAACAGGGGTTGAAGTTTACTTATCGGGGGCGCCAGCAAGCACCCAGGCGGCCAAGAGCTTGAGCTCTTCGTCTTTGAGCGCTGGCTGAGGCGGCATTGGAACCGTACCGTAAATGCCGGAACCACCCGATTTGATACGGGCAGCCACTTTTTCCAGCGCGTCGGCCTGCCCTTTGTGTTTGGCAGCCACATCCTGATAGGAAGGGCCTACGATTTTCTTGTCGGCCGCATGACACGCCAGGCACGCGCTCTTGGACGCCAGCGCTTTGGCCGCAGCGGCGTCCAGAGCGAAGGCACCTGCGGTGGCCAGAAGGGCCGAAACAGCCAACACGAATTTTTTCAGATGCATGCTCATAGCTTAGAGACTCCTTGGGTAAAAGCGTATGGGGTTAACGATTAAATGCGGATATCGATAAATAAGCGTAAAGCGAAGTTTGATCACTTTCGAAGCCGCTGAAGCAACCTCTCTCAGGTCAAGGTGCGCCCGATGCGATCCATTTGGCAATGGCCCTGGCATCTTCTTCTTTCAACTGCGCCTGAGGTGGCATGGGTGTCGGTCCATAAACGCCTGACCCCCCTGATTTGATCTTGTCCACCAGGTAGGCCTCGATGTCGGCCTTGTCTTTGTGTTTGATTGCGATTTCATTGAAGCCCGGGCCAACGATCTTGTTTTTCATGCCATGGCAGGCGGTACAGGCATTGGCTTCGAGCAAGCCTTTCACAGCGGCCCCCTCTCCGGCCGGCGCTGCCGCAACCAGCACGGCCTTGGGCGGTGGCACCGAGCCCACAACCCCCTTGGGCGGGGGCACTGTGGTGTCGGCGCCGCGAACGGGACCGATCAGGCGGTTCTGTTCGGCGATGTTGCCGTGTGCATCTCGGGCAAACGCCGGCAATGAAGAATGAACCGTCGGGTCAACTTCGCAGTTCTTCATGCACGCCACGTTCTTCACGTCGCCTTTGCCATTGGCCTTCCACAGCGGCTCATAAAACACCATGCCGTTGCGGTTGGGCATGAGCTTTTGCACATCGGCGATGTTTTTGTCGCTGAGGGTGAAGTCGCCAGGCACGATGGATGCGAGGTTCAGCAGGTAAGCGGTGACGCTGTAGACCTCGTCGGTGGACAGGGTCTTGGGCGCGTTCCAGGGCATGGCGCGGTTGATGTAGTCCCAGATGGTGGACAACGTTGCCACCTTCATGATCGTGGTTTTCTGGGGCACGATGCTCTTGCCTTCCACCAGGCCCGCGACTCGCCCTGTCTTGATGTCTTCCTTGGTCGTGCCGCCAATGATGGGCGTGAACGTTTCGTTCGACTCACCAAAGCTGCCATGACAGGAGGCACATTTGTCTTCCCAAATGTCGGCACCGGCGTTCACCGAGCCGGAGCCTGCGGGCAGGCCCTTGAAGTCTGGGCGAACGTCGATATCCCAGGCCTTGACTTCGGCCCTGGTGGCATCGCGGCCCACGTTGTGCCATGCGGGTTCAGCGGCATGGACCCAGGTGGCACCCATCAGTGCCGAGGCCAGCGCAACAGAGCGCAGAGTGACTTTTGTGGTTTGTTGGAATAGCGTTTTCATCAGTACACCTGCACATTCGAGACTTCACCGTTTTCAGACACCAGCCAGCTTTGAATGGCGTTCTGGTGGTACACGGAGCGCGTGCCACGAACGGCGCGCAGCTGGTTGATCTTGGGCTGCACATAGCCCGTGCTGTCGATGGCACGGCTTTGCAGGATGGCGGGTTTGCCATCCCAGACCCAGTCGATGTTGAAGCGCGTGAACGCCTTGGTGAGCGTCGGTCCTTCAAGACGTGCGGTGCGCCAGTTGCGGCCACCGTCCACGCTGACATCAACGCGCTTGATCGAACCCCGACCAGACCAGGCCAGACCACTCACGTTGTAATAGCCCTTGTCGAGCAAGGTCTGGCCGCCTGATGGCGTGGTGACCACGCTCTTGCACTCCTGGATACCGGTGTATTGGCGGTGGGATCCGTCGGGCATCTGGTCGATGTAGTGCACGGCCTCATCTTTGGTGGCGTATTTCTGATCGCCCACTTCGATGCGGCGCAGGTACTTGACCCAGCTCACGCCCTGAATGCCGGGCACCACCAGGCGCAACGGGTAGCCATTCTCGGGGCGCAGCATTTCGCCGTTCATGGCCCAGGCCACAATGCAATCGTCCATGGCGCGTTCGATGTCGATCGTGCGGGTCATGGAAGAACCATCAGCGCCTTCGGCCAATACAAATTTCGCCGCCTTTTTGTCGTAGCCGCACATGTCCAGCAGGGTCGACAACAGCACGCCGGTGAACTCCGAGCAGCTTGTCATGCCATGGGTGTATTGCACCGTGGGCACGGCCACGTTGCCCCACTCGGTGGCGCCGTTGGCGCCGCACTCGATAAAGTGGATGCGCGACACGCTGGGCAGCCGCATCAGATCGTCCATGGTGAACACGCGTTCGCGCTTGACCAGACCGTTGATCATCAAACGGTGTTTGGACGGGTCGATGTCCCACCAGCCCTGGTGGTGGCGCTCAAAATGCAGGCCACTGGGCGTGATGATGCCGAACAGGCCTTGCAAAGGGGTGAAGCTCACCGACGCCTGGTTGACGCGGGTCAGACCCGGGCTCTGGCGGCGCTGCAGATTGGCCTCCCATTTGCTGGGTTTGCCATAACCATCGGTCGCCACCGACTGGCCCAGGCCAGTGGAGTGCGCGGGCAGTTTCAAGATCACGTCCTCGCCCTCGGTGGCCGCAAAGGCCTTGGCCGATGCGGCCACACCAGCGCCCATGGCCAAAGCATTGCCCATGAATCGGCGGCGCGCCTTGCGGGCGGTTTCCAGCTTCTCAGGACTCAAAAAATTTTCGGGCGCGGGCAACACGCGTCCGATGACTTCGCTCAGGTCTTTAGACACTTGCTTCTTCCTTCCGGTTGGCAGGGGGTTGGGATTTGATGGACGGTTCGCCACCAACGCGGGGCTGCATTTCGGCAGCGAAATGGCTCAGGCTTTCTCGGGCGGTCGAGGCACTCTCAGTGCGGCTGATCAGCTGGATCGACACGGTGCGGCACAACTCGACATACATCGGGTCGGCCACTTTGTAAAAGATCTGCGTGCCTTCACGACGGCGCGACAACATACCGGCCTGGTACATCAGGCCCAGATGACGCGAGGCATTGGCCTGCGCCAGACCGGTGGCTTGAATGATCTCGTTCACACACTTTTCTTCCTGGCATAGGGCATGCAGGATGCGCAGGCGCGTCGGTTCGCCGAGCACGCCGAAATAGCGCGCAACCGATTCAAAAACCTCGTGCATGTCGTCCACCAGATGTCTCCCGAGTGCTGTTTGCGTTGCTTCAATCAACTATATGATTGATTGCCTATATAAAGATTAGTGTAAACCCGGAGTCCGACGCTTTTCTGACAACACCGGCCCCGGACAGCGCCCATTCGCCCCCTGACTTTCTCCTGCATCCGGCATCCAACTCGCTGAAGCGCTCCCAGGATTGGCCGTTGATTTTTCGAGGGTTTTCACCGTTCGAATGGCCTCACCCACGGTGCTAGGATGAAGATCTGAATATGCGTGCAGACTGATTTAAGCCATCTGGACGCCCCTGCTTCAGTACGCTGAACAGGCACGGCAAAAGACCGTTCCGGGTTCTCTTCACGGCAATCGAATTTGGAGACAAGCACCATGAAATGCAAACAGTGGCTGGTTGCGAGCACTTTGTGCCTTACCGCTTGGGGGGCACAAGCCGAAGTGAATCAGATCCGGGTGTGGGCGGCAGCTTGTGCCAACTGCCACGGCACCATGGGCAAGGCAGAGACCGGCAATGAATCCCTTGCAGGGAAAGACAAAGACGAGTTGCTGCAAAAGCTGATGGACTTCAAAACCGGGCGCAAACCCGCCACCTTGATGCACCAGATCTCCAAGGGATATTCCGACGAGCAGTTGGCCCAGCTGGCCGGCTACTTCGCATCTTTGAAGAAATAAGGAGGACCACACCATGAAACGTCGTCAATTTGTACAAAGCGTGGGTGCTGGCTCGGCGGTTGCCGGTTTGGGTCTCGCCTCGGGTTGCGCGTCGACTGCCGGCGGCAGTGGCGCCAAAGTGGTGGTGATCGGTGGCGGCTATGCGGGTGCCACGGCCGCCAAATACATACGCCTGTTCTCGGAGCAGTCGATCCAGGTCACGCTGGTCGAGCCCAACGCGCAGTTCATCTCCTGCCCGATCTCCAACCTGGTGCTGGGTGGCCACAAGACCATGGCTGATATCACTACGCCCTACGACAACCTGGAAAAGCGCCACGGGGTGAAGCTCGTGCGCGACATGGTGACCCGCATCGACACCGAGAAGCGCACGGTGAAGCTTGCCAGTGGCGGCGAGCTGGCCTATGACCGATTGATCGTTTCCCCGGGCGTGGATTTCATGTATGAAACCTTGCCGGGCATGGCCAAGCCCGGTGCCAAAGAGGCCGTCTTGCACTCCTGGAAAGCAGGTCCGCAAACCGTGGCCCTGCGCAAGCAACTCGAAGCCATGCCCGACGGCGGTGTGTACGCGCTGTCGATTCCACTGGCGCCGTTCCGCTGCCCGCCCGGCCCCTACGAGCGCGCCTGCATGATCGCGAGCTATTTCAAGACCGCCAAGCCCAAAAGCAAGGTCGTGATCTTCGATGCCAACGACGATATCCAGTCGAAAAAGGGCCTGTTCATGAAGGCCTGGAAAGAGCACTACGACGGCATGATCGAGTACCGCCCCAAGCACCGCGTAGCCGACGTTGACGCCGCCACCAGAACCATGAAGTTTGAGTTCAATGACGACTTCAAGGCCGATGTGCTCAACGTGATCCCGACCATGCGCGCCGGCGACATCGCACTCAAATCGGGCCTGGCCACAGCCAACGACCGCTGGTGTGAGGTGGACTTCCTCAGTTTTGAGTCCAAGGCGGCGAAAAACGTGCACGTACTGGGTGATGCGATCCAGGGTGCGCCTGCCATGCCGAAATCAGGGCACATGGCGAACCAGCACGGCAAGGTCTGTGCAGCCGCGGTGGTCTCCTTGCTGCAGGGCAAGGAAGTGCCCGGCATGCCGATCTACGCCAACACCTGCTACAGCTTTGTCGCCGCCGATGAAGCGGTTCATGTGGCCAGCGTGCACCGCTACGACGCTGAAAAGAAAACCATGCTCACCGTCGCAGGCTCTGGTGGCATATCAACCGCGGCCAGCGAACTCGAAAGCCGCTATGCGCTGGCCTGGGCCCGCAACATCTGGGCCGATACGCTGGCTTGACAGGGACCACCCCTGCGCCGCCTTCGGCGTCACCTCTCAAGGGGGCGCAGCCAGCGGCCCGGCATAGCCGGTTCCGCTGCCGCCGCTGGATTGGGTCAGTGCACGCCGAACAGATGTTTGCTCTGCGCAACGAATCGATAGAAAACGACCATGACATCTTTGATCACCAAGCGAGCCGTCGCCGCAGGCATTCTTTTACTCATTGGCCATGCGTCGGTCTGGGCACAGGCTGACGAGGCGAGAGCCAGGAAGATCGCGGGTGGCTCCTGCTTCCTTTGCCATGGTGCGCAGGGCGAGTCCACCAGCGATATCTTTCCGCGCCTGGCCGGCCAGCATGCCGCCTACATCGCCAAACAACTGGAAGCGTTCAAAAGCGGGCAACGCAAAAGCAACACCATGGCCGACATGGTGGCCAAGCTGACGCCCGATGAAATGCTGGCCTTGGGGCGGTACTACGAGAAGATGCCCACCCACCCGTCAACGTCCAAGGAACCCCAGTTGGCGGCCATGGGTCAGTACATCTACCAGAATGGCAACAAGTTCAGCGGAGTGCCTGCCTGCGCCAGTTGCCATGGGCCAGACGCCCAAGGCACCTCCACCCTGCCCCGGCTCGCATCCCAGATACCGGGCTATATTCACACCCAGCTCAAGAGCTTCAACAAACGCGAGCGCACCAACGACAACGCCGTGATGCACGCGGTAGTGGAGAAGATGACGGAGCTGGAGATGGTGGCCGTGGCCGAATACGTCAGCGGCAAATAGGCATCGCTGGTCGCGCACTGCAGCATGCTTGAACGCGATCGCATCAAGGCCCCGCAACCGTCAGTCGTCATCCCCGAGTTCCGCGCTCCAGCCGTTCGCCCTGGCCCGCTGAATGGCTTCATCGTGGATGCGTGCATGGCGTTCGGCCAGCTCTGGTGGCAAGCGGCTCGGGAGCTGGCCAAAGTCATCCCAGGCCTTGTGCACCCGCTCGAACAGGTTTTGCATGTCGCCTGCCGTCTTGCCCGCAAAACCGTCCCCCTCCGGCAGGATGCCAAACACCCAGGCATCTCGAATGGAGCGCCCGGTCATGGTCATGCCGTGGTTCTCTTCCTGGTCAATACCAGCGTAGGTTTGTGGTCGGGTCTGGATCATGGTGGCGGGCTCGTTAAACGAATTGATTGAGGTTCAGCGGGTCAGGCCAGCGTACAGCAGGGGCAGCTTTTCAGGCAAGCGTTCGACCTTGTCAACGACCATGTAATTGCGCGCTCCGAAGATGCGGCTCACATACTGGTCGGCTCTCGGGTCCAGACTCATGCAGTAGGTGAGCACGCCGTTGCGCCCGGCCTCTTCCACGGCCTTTCTGGTGTCGTGCCGCAAATACTGCGGGTCGCGCACATCCACATCGGCAGGCTCACCGTCGGTGATCACCAGCAACAGTTTTTTTCCGGAACGCTGCTGGCGCAGGGCGACCGTGGCGTGGCGGATGGCAGCGCCCATACGGGTGGAGAGTTGTCCGGTCATGCCCGCGATGCGGGCCCTGGCGAGGTCGTCATAGGGCTGATCAAAATCCTTGAAGCGCCAGTAGTTCACATCGTGGCGGCCATCGCTGCAAAAACCGTGGATGGCAAAGGGATCACCCACCTTGTCCACCGCATCGGCCAGCAGTACACAGGCTTGCCGAGTGAGATCAAGCACCGTGGTTTCCTGCCCCTCGGTGGCACCGGGACGGGCGCTGCGGACCTTGTCGTTGGTGGAGTGCGAAAGATCCAGCAACACCAGCACCGAAATGTCGCGCAGCTGCCGCACGCTGCGCATCATGAAACGTGGGTCGGGCTGCTGGCCCATGCGCATGTCCACCAGCGAGGCCACCGCTGCGTTGAGGTCGATCTCGTCGCCATCTTCCAGCTTGCGCAGGCGCTGCACCCCTTGCGGCTGCATGGCATCGAGAATGAACCTCATGCGCCCGATCAATCGGCGGTGCTCGGTGGTGATGGCCTCGACCACGGCGAGCTCGCCCGCCTTCGCGCGGCGCTCCTGTACCGTGACCCAGGCTGGGCGTTCAAGCTGGATCAGGTGATCCCATTCCGGGTAGTGGCTGGGCGGCACCAACGCCTCGTGACCTTCGCTCTGGTTGAACGACACACCCATGTCTTCGTAAGGGAAAAACTCGGTGCCCATGACCCAGATCTCCTGCGCGTCATCGCCCGCGTTCTCCACCTCGATCTCATTGGCCAGCTCCATCACGTTCACATACTTGCGCACCTGCTGCACGGGCTCATAGCCGGCCGCTGCAGCCTGGTCGGCGTCAAAGCCTTCAAAGGCCCAGAAGTAGCGGTTGTCGTCGCGGTAGGGCGCGGCCTGCAGGTCGGTGCGCGGCTGGAACACCGGCCCCTGGCACAGCTCGCGGTAGCTGTGCGCCAGCGTCACGCCCATGTCCCACGACACCGTGTTCTCGAACGGTTGCGCCAGGATGCGCGGCAAGGCCTGGGCCATGAGAACCCGCCCCTGGGCGATCCAGGGATGGTCGTCCCGGTGGTCCGGGTCGGCCAGCGCGCGGGCCAACCGGTTCAGGAAGTCGCCAGCCGTGGCCGCCTGCTCGCATTCGGTGGTGTGCAGGCTGGACCAGAGTGCACGCAAACCTGGAAAGCGCGCCACCGCGAGCGCCTCGACGCGCGCATCTTCCACCAGCCCGATCACCGCCATCTGCCAAGGGTTGAGCGATTCGGCCGATATCGGCGCGCGGGTGTACATCACATGGGCGGCAGCGTGTGCGGCCGCTGCACGGTAGAGCTCGGTCGCAGGGACGGGTCCGTGCGTGCCATCGACCGCATCAAAGGCATCGGGCAGGTGGATCAACCAGTCTTCGATGAAAGGCCTGTAGCCTTCGCGCGATTCAAAATCTCCGGCCGTGGGACGCATGTAGAAGTCACGCCCCCAGAGGGCGCGCAGGTACATGTTGATACGCCGCTGCACATCGACCAGCAGCGTGCCCTTGCGCTCTTTCTGCAACATGGCCAGCGACTCTTTGGAGTTCAGGCCGAAGTAGGCGATCTGCTCCTCGAACTGGGTGCGGTGGGCTTGCGCGCCCCAGGTTGCCCAGCGCCGCAGGCCACCCAGCGTGAGCTGGCCGAGCAACACATCCAGCTTGTCGAGCATGGGCCGCAGGCCGCGCGGCGCCTGAGCCACCAAGGTGTTCAGGAACTGCAGGTACTGCAGAAACAGCCCGCTGTCGGCCAGGCGCCGCGCGGCGGTGGGTGCCGTGCCCAGCACCAGCTCGATCACGGAACCCGAGGTCCGCGACGCCAGCGACAGCGCGGTGGTGGCCAGATCGCCCACCACGTCCTCGCCCGCATCCTTGGCAACCTGGGGCGCAGCGTCGATCCAGGCGTCCACCAGCCCCGCGCCCCGACCCAGTCCACGCAGGGCGCTCGCGCCCTTGACGTAGTTGTCGAGCCCGCGCGCGGAAAACACGCGGGTCGCTTCGGGCCAGGCATGCTCCAGCCGTTCGCGCGAAGCGGGCTCAAGGTCTTCGAGCCATTCGGCGTGATCGTGCAAGTGAATCGACATGCCGGGCCCGGTGGTGTCAGAAGAACGTGGCGACGGCGGAGTCCAGGGCGTCCCGCATGTCCGGATCGTCGGTGATGGGTCGCACCAACGTGACGCGGCAGGCGGCCTGCGCGGCCACCCCCGTGGCGATCAGACTGCCCGCGTAAATCAGCATGCGGGTGGAAATGCCTTCGTCGAGACCGTGTCCTTTGAGGTTGCGCGCACGCTCGGCGATGCTGACCAGCTTGTTGGCCACCTCGATGTCCACACCGGTCTCATGCGCCACTATCTCAGCTTCCACCGCGTGTTCGGGGTAGTTGAAATCGAGCGCACCAAAGCGCTGCTTGGTCGACTGCTTCAAGTCCTTCATCAGGCTCTGGTAGCCGGGGTTGTACGAGATGACGATCTGGAAATCAGGATGCGCGCGCAGCAGCTCTCCTTTCTTCTCCAGTGGAAGCACGCGCCGGTTGTCGGTGAGCGGATGGATGACGACCGTGGTGTCCTGCCGGGCCTCAACCACCTCGTCGAGGTAGCAGATGGCGCCGTGCCGCGCGGCGGTGGCCAGCGGCCCGTCTTGCCAGCGCGTCCCGTTGGCGTCGAGCAAGAAGCGCCCCACCAGATCGGAAGCCGTCATGTCTTCGTTGCAGGCCACGGTGATCAAGGGCTTCTTCAGTTTCCAGGCCATGTGTTCGACAAAGCGCGTCTTGCCGCAACCGGTAGGCCCCTTGAGCATCATCGGCATGCGAACCGAATACGCGGCCTCATAGAGCTCAACCTCGTCGGCCACTGGACGGTAGTAGGGCTCTTTGCTGACGCGGTAGGCGTCGAGGTTGTCGCTCATGTTCATCTCCTGAATTCGTAGGCCACGTACTGCTTCAATCGAGGCGGATTTCTCTTTGGCCTGCACCGCGCGGGCCGGGGTGAACGGCTCCGTTCATGTCCCCCGCCGGCCTGCGGCCGGCTCCGCCTTGACTTCACTGCGCCACTCACCCCGACCCCCGCTCGTTGGATGGGTTGAGCTGGCGCAGGGAAGTCAGACACATTGGCCGGAGCGCGTGTCCAAGCCAAGGGCACCGCGGAACTGGCTTTGCCAGGCCGCCAGTGCCGCCCCCTGGGGGTTGACGGCGAAGCCGGCGCGGGGGCTAGATCGTCCGGCCGCGAAAGATCACCATGGAGGTGCCTTGCGACTGGTTGAAGTTGTTGTAGCCAATCAGGCGCACATGGTTGTCCGGGTTGGCCTTGCGGCAAGCTTCGGCTTCAGCCAGTACCTTGTCCACATCGGTTTCCCCGAACATGGGCAGCTTCCACATGTACCAGTAGGAGTCGCCGAGGTAGCGTGGCTCGGTGTGTTCAATGGCGGGGTTCCAGCCCTTCTTGACCAGGTACTCGACCTGCTTGCGGATCTCCGCATCGGTCATGGGTGGCAGGTAAGAGAAGGTCTCGAACTTGCGGCTCGCAGGGTCGGACAGGCGGGATGTGTAGTCTTGCATTGGGATTTCCTCTGAAAGTTGGAGCGAAGGGGGCGCTCTCTGTCAAGCTCGAGTCAAGACGCGAAGCAGGACTGCAGGCAGTGCCGAAGGCACAGCAATGCCCTGCGACTAAGCAATGGCTCGAAATCGACAGAGATTCACTTGTGGGCGACGTCGAGCTTGTCTACGGTGTCGAACTCGAACTTGATCTCTTTCCAGGTTTCCATGGCGATTTTCAGTTCGGGCGAATGTTTGGCGGCATCCATCAACACGGTCTTGCCTTCCTTCTCGACTTCCACGCCCTCGTTGCGGGCCTTGACGCAGGCTTCCACTGCGACGCGGTTGGCGCAGGCGCCCGCCGCATTGCCCCAGGGGTGGCCCAGCGTGCCGCCACCAAACTGCAGGCAGGAGTCGTCACCGAAGATGTTGACCAATGCGGGCATGTGCCACACGTGAATGCCACCCGAGGCGACCGGGAAGACGCCGGGCATGGAACCAAAATCCTGGTCGAAAAAGATGCCGCGTGAGCGGTCTTCCTTGATGAACCGTTCGCGCATCAGGTCGATCCAGCCCAGTGTGGCTTCGCGGTCGCCTTCCAGCTTGCCCACCACCGTGCCGGAGTGCAGGTGGTCACCGCCCGAGAGGCGCAGGCACTTGGTCAGCACACGGAAGTGGATGCCGTGGTGCGGGTTGCGGTCGAGCACGGCGTGCATGGCGCGGTGGATGTGCAGCAGCATGCCGTTGTTGCGACACCAGTTGGCCAGGCTGGTGTTGGCGGTGAAGCCTCCGGTGAGGAAGTCGTGCATGATGATCGGCGCACCCAGTTCCTTGGCGAACTCAGCGCGCTTGAACATCTCTTCCACGGTTGGCGAGGTCACATTCAGGTAGTGACCCTTGCGCTCACCGGTCTCGCGTTCGGCCTTCTGGCAGCCCTCCACAACGAACTCGAACCGGTCGCGCCAACGCATGAAGGACTGGCTGTTGACGTTCTCGTCGTCCTTGGTCAGGTCCAGACCGCCACGCAGGCACTCGTACACCGCGCGGCCGTAGTTCTTGGCCGACAGCCCCAGCTTGGGCTTGATCGTGCAACCCAGCAGCGGCCGACCGTATTTGTTGAAGCGGTCGCGCTCCACCTGGATGCCCGCTGGTGGACCACCGCAGGTCTTCACATAAGCAATGGGGAATCGAATGTCTTCCAGACGCAAGGCGCGCAAGGCCTTGAAACCAAACACATTGCCAACCAGCGACGTCAGCACGTTGACGATGGAGCCTTCTTCGAACAGGTCGATCGGATAGGCCACGAAGGCGTAAAAGCAGGTGTCATCGCCGGGTACGTCTTCGATGCGGTAGGCGCGGCCTTTGTAAAAATCCAGGTCGGTCAGCAGGTCGGTCCAGACCGTGGTCCAGGTCCCGGTGGACGACTCGGCGGCCACGGCAGCGGCAACTTCTTCGCGCGACACACCGGGCTGAGGCGTGATTTTGAAACACGCCAGGATGTCGGTGTCCTTGACGGCGTACTGAGGCTCCCAGTAGGTGCTGCGGTATTCCTTGACACCGGCGTTGTAGGTTTTCGTGGCCATGCGGTCTTGCTCCTGTTCGATGTGATCGGGGTGGTCGGTCAAGGCTTGAGCTGATGGCTTCATCAAGTGATGCCCGCTTTCGCGCTGAACTGGAGCAAATTGTTGACCGCTTATAGAATAAGTAAAAGTAAAATATATTGACGATAACGATAGAGCTTTTCCTATCTATCAACTGGAGCGACCTTGATGAACCTGCGCCACGCCACGCTGCACCAGCTGCGCATCTTCCACGCGGTGGCGCAACACAACAGCTTTGCGCGCGCCGCGGAGGCGCTGCATCTTTCACCACCCACCTTGTCTTTGCAGGTCAAACAGCTGTCGGAAACCATCGGGCAACCGCTGTTCGAGCAGTTGGGAAAGAAAATCTTTCTGACCGCGGCGGGCGCCACTCTTTCCCAGGCATGCGCCGATATCGAGGCGCGCATGGAACGGCTTTCGCAAGATCTGCTGGCCCTGCAAGGTGTCGAGCGCGGCACCTTCAAGCTCGCCATCCTGACCACTGTGAAATACACCGTGCCCAAGTTGCTGGGTGGTTTCTGCGCGGCACACCCCGGCATTGATGTGGCGATGGTGGTGGGCAACCGGGAGAACCTGTTGCAGCGCCTGGCCAGCAACCAGGACGATCTCTACATCATGGGTCAGCCGCCCGACACGATGGACCTGGTGAGCGAGCCCTTCGCGGACAACCCCCTGGTTCTGGTGGCACCACGCGACCACCCTCTGGCCGGCAGGAAACGCATCGCCCCCAGACGCCTCGCGAGTGAACCCTTCATCATGCGCGAGCCCGGATCGGGCACGCGCCTGACCACCGAAAAGTTCTTTGCCGAACACGGCATCGCGTTAAAGAACCGGCTGGAAGTCGGCAGCAACGAAGCCATCAAACAAACCGTCGCGGGGGGTCTTGGTCTGGCGGTCTTGTCGGCCACCACGGTGGTATCGGAAATCGCCCTGGGCGAGCTGGTTCGGCTCGACGTTCAGGGCTTTCCCCTGATCCGGCGCTGGCATGTGGTTTACCCGCGCGGCAAGCACCTTTCAGCGGCCACGCTGGCCTTCAAACAGTGGCTGCTCGACCACCGCTGAAGCTGGAGCCGCGAACACTCACATGGCGGCCAGCGAGCCTGCGTCGTAACGCTTGTGCATCGCCTCCAGGCTGTGCACCTGGCCGATCTTGCCGGCCATGCCCGCCGAGCCGAAAGCCTCATACCGCGCACCGCAGATCGCCTGCATGGCCTTGGTCGCTTCCTTGTAGAACTTGCGCGGATCAAAGTTCTTGCGCTCTTCGGCCAGGTGTTTTCGGATCGCGCCGGTGCTGGCCATGCGCAGATCGGTATCGATGTTCACCTTGCGCACACCGTTCTTGATGCCCTCCACGATTTCCTCCACTGGCACGCCGTAAGTCACGCCCATGTCGCCGCCAAACTGGTTGATGATGGCCAGCCAGTCTTCGGGCACGCTGCTGGAGCCGTGCATCACCAGGTGCACATTGGGGATGCGTTGATGGATGGCTTTCACCCGGTCGATGCGCAACACCTTGCCACTCGGTTTGCTGCTGAATTTGTAGGCGCCGTGGCTGGTGCCGATGGCGATGGCCAGTGCGTCCACCTGCGTCTTGCTCACAAAGTCGGCGGCTTCGTCAGGGTCGGTCAACAACAAGGAATGGTCCAGCTCGCCTTCGGCACCATGGCCGTCTTCTTCGCCTGCCTTGCCCGTTTCCAGCGAACCCAGGCAACCCAGCTCTCCTTCGACCGACACGCCGCAGGCGTGGGCCAGCTCCACCACCTGCCTTGTGGTCGACACGTTGTATTCGTAGGTTGATGGCGTTTTACCGTCGGCCAGAAGACTGCCGTCCATCATCACCGAGCTGAAGCCCGACTGGATGGAACGTGCACAGATGGCTGGCGCCGCACCATGGTCCTGGTGCATGCACACCGGGATGTGCGGGTACATCTCGATGGCCGCTGAAATCAGGTGCCGCAGAAACGGCTCGCCCGCGTAAGAGCGTGCGCCAGCCGAACCCTGCAGGATCACAGGGCTGTTGACGGCATTGGCCGCCTGCATGATGGCTTGAACCTGCTCCATGTTGTTGACATTGAAGGCAGGCAAGCCATAACCGTGTTCGGCGGCGTGATCGAGCAATTGACGAAGGGTGATGAGTGCCATGGTGTTTCCTTCTTGATAGTGCGAGTGGGTTGTCAGTCGGTTCAGGATGCGGCGGGTTCGGATCTCCCGGTTCGATCGGATCGCCCCCTGGGGGGTGACGCTGCAGGCGGCGCAGGGGGTACTTATTCGGCGCGGCGCGCCAACACCTCAAACGCCGGCAAGGTCTTGCCCTCCAGCACTTCCAGAAAAGCACCGCCACCAGTGGAGATATAGCCCACGTCTTTTTCGATGCCGTATTTGGCAATCGCCGCCAGGGTGTCGCCACCGCCGGCAATGCTGAAGGCGCTGGACTCGGCAATCGCCTGGGCGATTGCTTTGGTGCCGTTCTCAAACGCTTCGAACTCGAACACGCCCACGGGGCCGTTCCAGACGATGGTGCCGGCCTGCTTCAGCTGGGCTGCGAGAGTGGCTGCGGTCTCCGGGCCGATGTCCAGGATCAGGTCATCGTCTTCCACCTCGGTGGCCTTCTTGACGGTGGCCTTCGCCGTGGGGCTGAACTCTTTGGCGCACACCACGTCGGTCGGGATCGGCACGGCCGCGCCACGCGCCTGCATGGCGTCGATCACGGCTTTGGCTTCGCCGATCAGGTCGGGCTCGGCCAGGCTTTTGCCGATCTTCAAACCAGCGGCGAGCATGAAGGTGTTGGCGATGCCGCCGCCGACGATCAGGCCGTCCACATTCTTGGCCAGGGCCTGCAGGATGGTGAGCTTGGTGCTGACCTTGCTGCCGGCCACGATGGCAATCAGCGGGCGCTTCGGATTCGCCAGGGCTTTGCCGATGGCGTCCATCTCGGCCGCCAGCAAGGGGCCTGCACAGGCGATGGGCGCGGTCTCGGCGATGCCATAGGTCGTGCCTTCGGCGCGGTGCGAGGTGCCAAAGGCATCGTGCACAAAGATGTCGCACAAGCCGCCGAGCTTCCTGGCCAGTTCGGGCGCGTTCTTTTTCTCGCCCTTGTTCAGACGGCAGTTTTCCAGCATCACCACTTCACCGGGCGCCACCGAGAACTCGCCATCGACCCAGTCGGCGATCACGCGGATGTTGCGGTCCATCAGCTGGCCCATCCGGGCGGCCACAGGGGTCAGGGAATCGGCGGGCTTGAATTCGCCTTCGGTGGGGCGGCCCAGGTGCGAGGTCACCATGACGGCAGCGCCGGCGTCCAGCGCCATTTGTATGGCCGGGATGCTGGCGCGGATGCGGGTGTCTTCGGTGATCTTGCCGGCGTCGTCTTGCGGCACGTTGAGGTCGGCGCGAATGAAAACGCGTTTGTCGCGGGCAAAGCCGCTGGCGCACACATCGCTGAATCGGAGGCATTTCATGTGCTTCTCCTCGCCAGCACACAGCGACCGTTGGGACAATTTGGGATGGTCATGAGGGGTACGGCTCAAAAATTGGCACATGGGAATGGCTGCCTGCAACCGGCTGCGGTTTCTTTCATCCGGTCAACAAGCGGGTCAACACCGAAAAATCGGGAATCACGCGATCGGGTTGGCACGCTTCGATGGGCTCGCCCATGTTGTAGCCATAAGGTACAGCCCATACGGCGATGCCCCCGGCGCGGGCGGTCGCCACATCGATGGACGAGTCGCCTACAAACAGGGCGCGCTCGCGGGCGGTGGCAAACTGCTTCAAGCACGCTTCGATACCGATCGGGCTCGGCTTCTTGACCGGGAACGTGTCACCGCTGATCACGCGATCAAACAGCGGCGCCATCCGGTGGGCTTCCAACACGGTCTGGGTGTAGCGCCCTTCCTTGTTGGTCATCACCACCAGCTTCACGCCGGCCGCGCGCAACGCTTCCAGCGTTTCGCTCACATGGGGGTACAGGTGGCTGCGTGTGCCGCAACGGCGCTGGTAGTGGCGGGTGAAAACCGCTTCGATGGCCGCAAACGAATTGCTGTGGCGCACTTCATGGGCGCTCAATTCATCGGTGAAGGCCAAAGCCTGTATCAGCAACTCACGCGTGCCATGGCCGATCCAGTCGTTCACCTGTTGCTGGCTCACGCCCGGGCGACCGCACTCGGACAGCGTGTCGTTGACCGCATCGGCGATCTCGGGCGCGGTCTCGATCAGTGTGCCGTCCAGATCAAACAGGATCAGGTCGTAGGGAAGGCTCATGCCAGCTGACCTTTCACGGCCTCAACCACTTTCTCGGCGGTGATGCCAAAGTAGGCGTACAGGTCTTTGGCGGGCGCCGATTCGCCGAAGCTGGCGATGCCCACCACAGCGCCAGTGCGCCCGACGTATTTGCGCCAGAAATCGGGATGCGCTGCCTCCACCGCCACCGTGGGCAGGTTGATGGGCAACACCGCTTCTTGCCAGTCGCTCGGCTGGCGGTCGAAGATATTGCTGCACGGCATCGAAACGACGCGGGTTCGAATGCCTTCGGCAGCCAAGGCTTTTTGAGCCGCCAAAGCGATCTCGATCTCCGAACCGGTCGCCACAATGGCGACCTGCGGATGCTCCATCTCTGACAGGATGTAGCCCCCCTGCCTGATCTGTGCGGCAGCAATGTGCTCGGTCACGCGGGGCAGGTTCTGGCGCGACAAACAGAGCGCGCTGGGGCCATCGCAGCGCTCGATCGCGCAAACCCAGGCCACGGCGGTCTCCAGCCCATCGGCCGGGCGCCAGACGTCGAGGCCGGGAATGATGCGCAGGCTGGGCACGTGCTCCACCGACTGGTGCGTGGGCCCGTCCTCACCCAGGCCGATGGAGTCGTGCGTGAACACATGGATCACGCGCCGCTTCATCAGGGCCGCCATGCGAATGGCGTTGCGGCTGTAGTCGCTGAACGTGAGAAAGGTGCCACCGTAAGGGATGTAGCCGCCATGCAGCGTGATGCCGTTCATGATCGCGGCCATACCGAACTCGCGCACGCCATAGCTCAAGTGGTTGCCCCAGGCATCGCGGCCCGCTTTGACACAGCCCTTGAAGTTGGTGAGGTTGGAGCCGGTGAGGTCGGCACTGCCGCCAAACAGTTCAGGCAGCAACGGCGCCAGCGCGTCGAGCGCATTCTGGCTGGCTTTGCGGGTGGCGATGGCGTCGGGCTTGTTGGCGATGGCGTTGAAGATGGCAGGCAGGCGGTCTGCGAAATCGGGCAACAACCCGCCCGACATGCGCCGCTCAAACTCGGCCGCATCCTGCGGATACTGCGCCCGAAAAGCCTCAAAGCGCTCGCGCCATTCCACCTCGGCCTGCTTGCCACGGTCCACGGCATTCCATGCCATGGCCACCTCGGGGGGAATGACAAACGGCTCGGCCGTCCAGCCCAGCGCTTCGCGCGTGGCCTGCACTTCGGCCGCGCCCAGCGCAGCGCCATGCACATCGTGCGTACCGGCTTTGTGGGGTGAGCCCATGCCAATCACAGTCTTGCAACAGATCATGGTGGGTTTGCCGGTGGCCAGTTGGCCCTGCTTCCTGGCTTCGATCAGCGCCGCCTCAACCGCTTCGGGCTTGTGTCCGTCCACATCAGGGATCACGTGCCAGCCGTAGGCCTCGAAACGCTTGGGCGTGTCGTCGGTGAACCAGCCTTCCACCTGGCCATCGATGGAGATGCCGTTGTCATCGTAAAACGCCACCAGCTTGGACAGGCGCAGTGTGCCGGCCAATGAGCAGGCCTCGTGGCTGATGCCCTCCATCAGGCAACCGTCGCCGAGAAAGGCGTAGGTGAAGTGGTCAACGATGTGGTGCCCATCGCGGTTGAACTCCTGGGCCAGCAACTTTTCAGCCAGCGCCATGCCCACGGCGTTGGTGATGCCCTGCCCCAGCGGCCCAGTGGTGGTTTCTACTCCCGGGGTCACACCCACTTCGGGATGCCCCGGCGTCTTGCTGTGCAGCTGGCGGAAATTCTTCAGCTCGGCCATGGGCAGGTCGTAACCGGTCAGCTGCAGCAGCGCATAGATGAGCATGGACCCGTGGCCGTTGGAGAGCACAAAGCGGTCACGGTCGGGCCAGTGGGGGTTCGCGGGGTTATGCTTCAGATACCGGTTCCACAACACCTCGGCAATGTCCGCCATGCCCATGGGCGCCCCGGGATGGCCCGACTTGGCTTTTTCAACAGCGTCCACCGCCAACATGCGAATGGCATTCGCCATCTGGTGGGCGAGTTCAGGGGAAGGGTTGTTCATACGAGACCTACGAAAGGAAAAGTGAGCCGAGGCGCGACTGCAGCTTCACGCCAAAGAAGGGAAGCAAAACCGGGAACGCCGCGGATCTGGTTTTGCCAGTCGGCCAGCGTTGCCCCCCAGTGGGGGGTGGCGGCGTCAGCCGACGCGGGGGGCGTTCTTCTTCCTCTCCACCATCCGCCAGATGAACGGCGTGAAGATCAGCTGCATGGCCAATTCCATCTTGCCGCCCGGCACCACGATGGTGTTGGCGCGGCTCATCATGGAGCCGTTGATCATGCTGAGCAGGTAAGCAAAATCGATGCCCTTGGGCTTGGCGAAACGGATCACCACCATGCTCTCGTCGGCCGTGGGTACGTCGCGTGCCATGAACGGGTTGGAGGTGTCAACGATCGGCACGCGCTGGAAGTTCACATGGGTGTGCTGGAACTGCGGGGTGATGTAGTGCACGTAATCGGGCATGCGGCGCAGGATGGTATCCGTCACCGCGTCGGCGCTGTAGCCGCGCATGTTCTTGTCGCGCCAGAGTTTCTGGATCCACTCCAGGTTGATCACCGGCACCACACCGATCAACAGGTCGGGGTACTGCGCGATGTTGAATTCGTCGGTGACCACGGCGCCGTGCAAACCTTCGTAGAACAGCATGTCGGTCTTCTCTGGCAGCGGCTCCCATGGCGTGAAGGTGCCCGGGTCTTGTTTGTAGGGCGCTGCCTCTTCGGCGTTGTGCAAATACTTGCGGCTTTTGCCTTCGCCTGTTTCGCTGTAGGTTTTGAACAGGCTTTCAATTTCGCCAAACAGATTGGCATTCGCGCCAAAGTGGCTGAAGTTGTTGTTGCCCGCCGCTTCTGCCTCGGCTGCCCTGGCCTTCATTTCCTTGCGGTCGAAGCGGTGGTAGCTGTCGCCTTCAATGATGGCCGCGGTGACGTTCTCGCGGCGGAAGATGTTCTGGAACGTGCGCGTCACGGTGGAGGTACCAGCGCCGGACGATCCTGTGATGGCAATGATGGGGTGGCGTTCTGACATGAGGGTCTCCAGGAAAACAAAACGGGTACAGCGAAAGGAAAGTTCACCGAGGGCACCGCGGAAGCGGCTCTGCCGGGCCGCCAGTGCCGCCACCTTGAGAGGGTGGCGCGCCCCAAGGCGCGGCGCAGGAGTGGTCAACTAGTCCCGAAACAGTGAGCGCTCGGCAAACAGCGGATTGCGTTCTTTGTATTCCGCGGGCTCGGCGTGGTAACGCTCGATGCGCTCCACTTCGTTTTTGGAGCCAAACACCAGGCCGATGCGCTGGTGCAAGGCGGTGGGTTGCACCGTCAACATGGGCTCGCGACCGGTGCTGGCGCGACCGCCGGCTTGTTCGATGATCATGCCGACGGGGTTGGCTTCGTAGAGCAGACGAAGCCGACCGGGTTTGCTCGGATCTTTGGTGTCGCGGGGGTACATGAACACGCCGCCACGCAACAGGATGCGGTGGGCTTCGGCCACCATGGAAGCGATCCAGCGCATGTTGAAATCTTTGCCGCGCGCACCGGTTTTTCCAGCCAGGCACTCATCCACATAACGCTTCACAGGCGCCTCCCAGAATCGGCTGTTCGATGCATTGATCGCAAACTCGTGGGTGTCTTCGGGCACCTTCATGCTCGGGTGCGTCAACATGAACTGGCCCAGATTGGGATCCAGCGTGAAGCCCGCCACGCCGTTGCCCACGGTGAGCACCATCATGGCGGTGGGCCCGTAAAGCGCATAGCCAGCGGCCATCTGCTGCGTACCGGGTTGCAGGAAATCGGCTTCGACCACATCGCGTCCGCTGTCGATCACGTCTTGCGGCGCGCGCAGGATGCTGAAGATGCTGCCCACGGTGACGTTCACGTCGATGTTGCTGGACCCGTCAAGCGGGTCGAACACCAGCAGGTATTTGCCGCGCTGCATGGTCTTGGGAATCTGGTACGGCTCGTCCATCTCCTCAGAGGCCATGCCGGCGAGATGCCCCCCCCATTCGGTCATCTCGGTGAAGTAGATGTTGCTGATCACATCGAGGCGCTTCTGTTCCTCACCCTGCACGTTGACCGTGGTGCTCCCATCGACCAGATCGCTCCCCGGCATGCCGCTGAGCTCACCAAAGGCCACCGATCGCGCAATGGCTTTGCAGGCCAGCGCCACATCCAGCAACAAGGCATTGAAGTCGCCACTGGCCGAAGGGAAGCGGCGACGCTGTTCGATCAGGTATTGGGTCAGGGTGTAGCGGCGGCGGGTGGTCATAGCGGGCTTTCGGTTTCTACAGATGGAGCGTGCGGTTCAGCGGGATTCGGCATTGGTGCGCAGTTGCTGCATCACCTCCCGGTACCCGCCATCCGGGTCGGGCGCGCCAAACACGGCGCTGCCGGCCACCAGCGTGTCAGCGCCGGCGGCAACGATCTGGGCGATGTTGTTCAACTTCACTCCGCCATCCACCTCCAGCCAAATCGGCTGGCCGCCTGCGGCCATGTGGGCATCGATGCGCGTTCGGACCGCTTGCAGCTTGGGCAGCGTGGAAGGAATGAACGCCTGACCACCGAAGCCCGGGTTCACGCTCATGAGCAAGACCAGATCGAGCCGGTCTATCACGTGGTCCAGCCATTCCAGCGGTGTCGCCGGGTTGAGCGCCAGGCCCGCCTTGCAGCCATGGTCGCGGATCAGTTGCAGCGTGCGGTCCACATGGCGACTGGCCTCAGGGTGAAAGCTGATGAGGTTGGCGCCGGCCTGGGCAAACAACGGAATCAGCGCATCCACTGGCTCGACCATGAGGTGCACATCGATCGGGATCTGGACGTGTGGGCGGATGGCTTCACACACCAGCGGTCCGATGGTGAGGTTGGGTACGTAGTGGTTGTCCATCACGTCAAAGTGCACCAGGTCGGCCCCGGCGTTTTCGATGGCGCGCACCTCCTCCCCCAGACGGGCAAAGTCGGCAGACAGGATGGAGGGGGCAAGGCGGATCATGGCGGTCTCTCACGGTTGAAAAGCGGCGTGCCACTCGCGCAGGTGCGCCAGCTGCACCGAAGAGAGGTCCGGCACCACGCGCATCGCGCCAGTGAAGTCGTGCCCGGCCGTGAACGTGTTGGGGGTGATCAGGGTGGGCAGGCCGGCGGCGCGCGCGGCCTGCAAGCCGTTGGAAGAGTCTTCAATGGCCAGACATTCGCTGGCCGGCAGACCCAGTTCAGCCAGCACCTTGCGGTACACCTGCGGATGCGGCTTTTTTTTCGGCGCGTTGCCCGCATCGCCGATGGCCGCAAACATGGCGCGCCAGTCCGCGCCCAGGGCACTGCGCAACAGTGCGGCGATGTTGGCGGGCGACGTGGTCGTGGCGATGGCCAGCGACAGTCCGGCGGTTCGCGCATCCTCCATCAGAGCCAGCACCCCGGGACGAAATGCCACCGCCCCCTGGTTGACAGCTTCTTCGTAGAACGCGGTCTTGACCTCGTGCAAACGATCAACAGTGGCTTGTATCGCTCCACCATCGAGCTCGGTCAAATCTGGGTTCACCTGGCGCCAGTGGTGCAGCATGCGTTCCTTGCCGCCAGAGACGGCGAGCAACTCGGTGTAGTGCGCCAATGTCCAGTGCCAGTCCAGGCCTTCCTGAGCAAATGCCTGATTGAACGCCCGCAGGTGCACCGCCTCGGTATCAGCCAGCGTGCCATCGACATCAAAAATCAGGGCCTTCAACATACGGATTCCTGGGTGCTCGGCCACTCAAAATCAAGGGCTGAAGGCCACTATAAGGATTCGGTTAAGTAAGGTAAATTAACGATATGTTTGTCTTCAGTTCAGGTTTTACTTAATGAAGAACGCCACCATCCGCCAACTCAGGGTTTTTACCGAGGTCGCCAGACACCTCAGTTTTGCGCGCGCCGCCGAGGTGTTGCACCTCACGCCACCGGCGGTGACCATGCAGGTCAAGGAGCTGGAAGGCCATGTTGGCATGCCCCTGTTTGAGCGCCAGGGGCGCCAGGTTTCGCTGACCACCGTGGGCGAATACATGCTGGTGTATGCGCGCCGGATCATTGCCACACTGAAAGACGCCGAAGACGCAGCGGCCCGTTTGCAGCACCTGGAAATGGGCACCCTGACCATTGGCATGGTGAGCACGGCCAAGTATTTTTTGCCGCGATTGCTGGCCGGTTTTCAGCGGGAGCACGAGGGTATCGAAACCCGGCTGGCGGTCGGCAACCGGGAGCAGCTCGTGAAAATGCTGCACGGCAATGAAGTCGATATCGCCATCATGGGTCGCCCGCCCAAAGAACTGGCCACCCGCGCCGAGCCCTTCGCGGCCCACCCCCACGTTTTTGTCGCCGCACCCGACCACCCCCTGCTCAAAGTCGCCCACCCCACGGTGGACATGCTGCGCCCTTACGGGTTCATCTCCCGTGAACGCGGCTCAGGCACGCGCGCAGCCATGGAGCACTTCCTGAACCAATCGCGCATGGAACCGAGGGTGGTGATGGAAATGGGCAGCAACGAGACCATCAAGCAGGCCGTGATGGCGGGTATGGGGATCAGCTTTCTGTCGCTGCACACCATCGGGCTGGAGCTGGAACACAAACTGATTTCGGTGCTGGAAGTGGAAGGCACGCCCATCGTGCGCGCCTGGAACGTGGTGCACACCCTGTCCAAACTGCTGTCACCAGCCGCCGAGTCGTTCCGCTACTACATGCTTGAACGGGCTGAGCAAGACCTGGCGCGCAGCTACGGCCGCTTCATGAACCTGGAAGCCCCGCCCAGCGCTGCCGCACCAGCCGCGTAACGCCACTAGTGCCACCCCCACAAGAAAGACCTATCGCGCCAGGCGCGCACCCACGTGCACATCGCCCCGCACCTCGGCCAACTCCACCTGGCGCTGACGCTCGGCCAGACCGGCTTTCTCTTCGGGTGTCCGTTTGTCGTGGCATTGGGGGCAACTCACGCCTTTGACGTAGTGCGGCGAGGCCTTTTCCGCATCGCCCAGCGGCCAGCGGCATGAGCGACACAGCTCATACGGCCCAGGCATCAAACCATGGCCGACGCTCACGCGCTCGTCAAAAACAAAGCACTCACCCTCCCAGGCGCTTTCTTCTGGCGGTACTTCTTCCAGGTATTTGAGAATGCCGCCTTCCAGGTGGTAGACCTCATCAAAGCCCCGCATCTTCATCAGTGCGGTCGATTTCTCGCAGCGAATGCCGCCGGTGCAAAACATCGCAACCTTGGTTTTCTTTGCGCCTTCTCCCTGCAAGCTGGGCTGCGCATCGAGCCAGGCAGGGAGTTCGGTGAAGGTTTTGATGTCAGGGTTGATCGCGCCCTTGAAGCTGCCAATGACCACTTCGTAATCGTTGCGGGTGTCGATCACCACCACCTCCGGATCGGCGAGCAACGCATTCCAGTCGGCCGGCTTCACATACCGCCCCACCGTTTTGTTGGGATCCAGTTCGGGTACCCGCAGCGTGACAATTTCCCTTTTCAGCCGAACTTTCATGCGCAGAAACGGCGGCTTGTCGGACCACGACTCTTTGGGTTGCAGCTCGCTCAGGCGCGGATCGGCATGCAGAAAGGCCAATACCTTGCGCACCCCGACCTCTGGCCCGGCGATCGTGCCGTTGATGCCTTCGCTGGCGAGCAGCAGCGTGCCTTTGACATTGTTGGCTTCACAACAGGCCAGCAACGGATCGTGCATGGCCTTGTAGTCAGGCAAATCAACGAACTTGTACAAGGCAGCGGTGAGGTAGAGCGGCGCGGTTTGCATGGGTCAATTATCGTACCGGCGCGGGCGGCGCCCCTGCCGCAGGAACACCTACAAGGGCTCGATTTGAGATAGATCAGGCTTTTCCAGCCATTGAGCAAACTCGTCAGCCAGTCGCTGCGCGGCCGAAGTGGCGCCGTTCCAGACCCGGGTGCGTGAGGCGAGATCCTGGCCATAGCGCGTGAAATCGGTTCGATCGGGCAACTTCGCATTGGGCAGCGTTCTGACCCATGCAGGATCGGGCGCCACCACCAGCATGCTGTCCAGCGCCGGGCTTGACGCGTGGCGACGCTTCCAGGCCTTGTCGAGCCAGCCGGGCACCACCGACCGCTGGAAATGCGGGTAAAGCACCAGCGGAGAAGACGCGGGCAAGCGGTAGCGCAAATGCATGTGGTAGTCGGTGATGCCGCCATCCCAATATGCGCCGCGCGGTGCGCCTGCAATGTCTTGCACCGGGCGCAGGACAAAAGGAATGGAGCAACTCGCCTGCAGCGCATCCATGAAGTTGTCTTCACTCAGCCTGGCCTGATGGGAGCGAAAGTCACCGGTATCAAACGGCAAGGCCGCACCGCCAGTGTCTTGCCCGGCGGAGAACACCACGCGGTCGATCAAGTTTGCCAGGGCCCTGCGGTTCGCGGCATTCGCCGCAAATGCCCCGGCATACCCCAACGGCGTTCGCCAGCGTCCATCGCGGGCCAAAATCCCGCGTCCGCGCGAAGCCAGCACATGCAACCGGTAACGCGGATGCGTCAGTATTTCGCTGGTGCGACCGCCAAAAAAGCCGTCCAGATTCTGCCGGAACTGGCGGCTCACCTGATCGGCCGAGGGGCGCTTCTGGCCTGGCGGGAGTTCGAAGTGCTGCGCGATGTAGTCGTGCTCCAGCCGTTCCAGGGCAGCGACGTTGTGGTTCAGGCAAGCGGTCGCCATGCGCCATGCACCAATGGAGGCGCCAATGAGATGCACGGGTTGCGTCGACCGGGTGAGCCACTCACCAAACAACAACCGGTCAAGAGGGCCGAGGATCAGGCCCTTGGGACCACCAGCGGCAGCGGGGATGGCACCGACGTCGCAGGGACGCAGGCCATGGTGTTCAATGTGGCGCCGGGCCTGAGGGCCGGCGTAAAGGCGGAGCGCTTGCATAAGCGCCCATTGTCGTGCAGCGGGCGCTTTCGCTCCCGGGGTCGGCTCAGGCAGCCTCGGCTGCTTCGCTTTCGCGTGTCAACGAGGGGATTTCTTCGCCCACGATGATGTCGGGATCGATGCCCAACGCCAGGCCGATGGAATCAGGGTAGGTATTGATCAGGCCCTCGCTGCCCAACGACATCTCCTGCGCGCGGGCACGCCATGAGGCCACATGCACCACGCCTGCAATCGGCTCATAGACGTCGTTTTCAAACGGTGCATTCTGGTGGTGGATCGCGTCGATCATCTTTTTCGGGAATCGCCATTCTTTGGCCAACGCAGCCCCTACTTCGGCGTAGCTGTAGCCAAACAACCCTTGCTCGGCGCGCGAGCGCTTGAGGTCCAGCATGGGAATGCTTCGATCCAGATCCAACATGGCTTCGGGCATGGCGGCATGCATCACCAATTCGCCAATGCCATGCACCAGGCCAGAGGTAAAGGCCGTGCTTTCGTCGATCTTGATCGGCAAGGCAATGTAGCGCGACAGGTTGGCCGAATTCAGGCTGTAGCGCCAGAACTGGTTGAGGTTGACCCCGGCCACGCAATGGAACCCTTCGCCCATCGATGCCGCAATCACCAGCGCGCGCACCTTGATCAGCCCCATCATGTTGATGGCCTCTTTGGCGTTGGACACCGAACGGTGCAGGCCGAAGAAGGCCGAGTTCGCTGTCTTCAGGAGCTTGGCCGTCAGCACTGGATCGTCTTCGATCACGGATGCCACGTACATCAGGTCGACATCTTCCTGGTTGAACGTGTCCATCAACTTTCGAACCACCTTGGGAGCGGCTGGCAAAGCGTTGGGCTGCTTGAGGAGTTTTTCGAAGTTCATGGCGGCGTACTCGATGAGGAAGAAGAAGAAAAGGAACGGTTTCTATTGGTTGTATCGACCAAAAGAAGCGCTTCTGGAGTCCTTTTTTTGGTTCTTTCCAGGCGCCATCCCGAGAAAAGGAGGCACCTGGAAAGCAACACCAATCGGGCTCAGGAAAACACGGCCAGCGCCTGGTTGAAAGACCACTCGGCAGGGTCTTTGCCAAGCACGCTTTCCAGGTCAAGCCCCAGCGTAAGACCCACCAGGTCGGGAAATGTGGCAGCAAGCCCCTGCGAGTCCATCTGGAGCTCCTCGCCACGGGCCCGCCACGACGCAAGGTGCAGCAAGCCCGCGAGCGGGTCGTAGGCCTCGCCTTCGAAAGGCGCGTTCTGGTTGGTCAGCGCAGAGACCATTTCCGGGGGAAACTGCCATTTTTCGGCCATGCCCGCACCCACTTCGGCATAGGTATAGCCAAAGGCATTCATTTCCGCCTCGGCCCGGTTCAGATCCAGGGGCGGCGTGGCCATGTCCAGGGGGGCCATTTCATCGGGCATGGCGATGTGCATGATCAAGATGCCAATCGCGTGAATCAGTCCCGCCGTGAAGGCGTTGCCCTGGTTTTGGTTCAGCAGGCCGGCCAGTGACCGGGCAATTTCCGCCGAGCGAAGGCTGTAGCGCCAGAACTGCTTGAGGTCAATGCCCGGCACGTTTTTGAAACTGGCGCCCAAAGCGGCCGCCATCACCAACGAGCGAACATGGGTCAGCCCCAGCAGGGCGACCGCTTCATCGGCGTTGCCGATTTTCCGGCTGACCCGAAAGAATGCCGAGTTGGACAGCCGCAGCACCCGGGTGGTCAGGGCAGGGTCGTGCCCAATGAGCTCCCCCACCCTTCGTGGGCTGGGCTCTTCGCGGTTCATCTCGCTGAGCAGGTCGGAGACAGCACGCGGCATTGCCGGCAGTGCGCGGGGGTAATTGAGCAGGGCTTCGAGTTGCATGACAGCAGGCGCTCCGGGTAGAGAAAAGTGTGCGTGACTGCTCTCTCTATCGGCTCGGCCCAACCCAACTTGAGGCAAAAAAGCCGCCCCAGGCGGCCTGTGGATTCGGGTACCGCGCGAGGCCCCGACCACCCGTTGAGCCCCCGGGATCAGGCGCCCGTGAACGCCTTTTCATGCATCCAGGCGGCGTGCTTGGGGGCGCGCTTGGTTTTTGTCCATTCTTCCAGCATGTCCCACTTCACATCGTCGAGCTGCTTCATCATTTCGGGTGTACCGGTATTGGCAGCCAGTTCCAACCGGTGGCCGTTGGGGTCGAAGAAATAGATGCTCTTGAAAATGGTGTGGTCGGTGATACCGATCACCTCAATGCCTGCGGCTTCCAGCTTCGCTTTGGTCGACTCGAGAACGGCCACGCTGTCCACCTCCAGCGCGATGTGTTGTACCCATTCGGGGGTGTTCGCGTCGCGCCCCATTTCCGGCGCATTGGGCAGTTCAAAAAACGCCAGGATATTGCCACCACCCGCGTCCATGAACAGATGCATGTAGGGATCGGGCGCCAGGGTTGACGGCACCTGGTCTTCTGCGATCGCCAGAACAAAGTCCATGCCCAAGTGCTGGGTATACCAGTTGACGGTCTCTTTCGCGTCCCGGCAGCGGTAGGCGACATGGTGAATTTTTCGGATGTTGCTCATGGTGATCTCCAGAAAAAGTGAAGGTAGCTCAAACGCCTTCGCGCGCGAGCGCCAAGGCCTGTTTCAGGGCAGCGATGTCGCCCACCTGGTTGGCCAGCAACAGGATCAGCTTGGCATTGAGCAGCTGGCTCTGCTCATCGCTGAGATCGCGGTGGCTGTCGATCAACGCCTCATAAAAATCGTCTCCCGGCGTGAAATCCCGGAAATAGCGTTGACCGGGTTCGGCCAGATTGGGGTGCAATAACAATGGCATGGTGTTGTCCTCGGTCAAGCCGCCGTGGCTGGGGTGGCGTCAGGGTTTGGGTCTGGCCTTGACACAGGCAGGTCTTGCCCGGTCGCGCGGCGCATCGCCGCCTGCAACGCTTCCAGTTTGAAAGCGCGCCAGCGCGCGGCCACATGTTGGTCAGGGCGAATCAGGTACACACTGCCCGGCCGCGCATCCATGCGTTGGGCCATCAAGCCATCCCTGTCGTGCAGAGCCGTCATGCCATCGCCCCCTTGCCCGCCATGGGTGGTGACCCAGATCACCTGCACAGGAACAGGCATCGCGGCCAGGTCGGCAACCTGCCTCTGCAGGTCGGCCAGCACGGCGTCCCCCGCATCGGCGCGGTCTGCGAAGGCCAGCAGGACAAAGCGGCCACCCAACTGGTCCAGCAGCCAGGCATCTTGCCCGGCCACCCGCACCGGGGCGTCGTCCAGCGGCGCGCCAGGCACCATGTCGCCCGCGAAGGCATCGCTGTCCGGGGTGTTCAAAACCGAATTCACCAGAAAGGCAGGCACGCTCAGGCGGCCCGAGTTCACCAGCTTGCGTGCAAACGGCTGGCTGCGCGCCAGCTCCAGCGCGGCGTTGCGAAACAGCTTGCTCACGGCGCTCTTGGGCGTGATGAAGTCGGTGGAACGGGTGGAATTCCGGAGGTTTTCATCGGCCGCGTAGGTGCGGTCGGCGTCGTAGGTATCGAGCAGCGATTCGGGCGCCAGCCCCTTGATCACCAGCGCCAGCTTCCACATCAAATCGTCGGTATCCTGGAAACCCGAGTTGGCGCCGCGAGCGCCAAACGGCGACACCTGGTGCGCCGCGTCGCCCGCGAACAGCAGGTGGCCATGACGGAAATTCTTCATGCGCCGGCACTGGAAGGTGTACACACTGGCCCATTCCAGCTCGAACTCGCGCTCGTCGCCCAGCATGGCCTTGACGCGCGGCAAGATGTTTTCGGGCTTCTTTTCCTCCTCGGGATCGGCGTCCCAGCCGAGCTGGAAATCGATGCGCCAGACGTTGTCGCTTTGCTTGTGCAGCAACACGCTTTGATTGGGATGAAACGGCGGATCAAACCAGAACCAGCGCTCGGCCGGGAAATCGGCCTTCATCACCACGTCGGCGATCAGGAAACGGTCCTTGAACACATGGCCATCGATATCCAGGCCCAGCTCACGGCGCACATTGCTGCGCGCGCCGTCGGCCACGATCAACCAGTCGGCCTCTATGTCAAAGGCACCATCGGGGGTCTCCAGGCGCACGCTTGCCCCATCGCTGAGCGGTGTGACGCCAACCACCTTGTGCTTCCAGCGCAGGTCCACGCCCACCGCCTCGGCCCGGTGCACCAGCGCTTCTTCCAGGTGGTATTGCTGCAGATTGATCATGCCCGGGCGCTTGTGGCCCGCATCAGGCACCAGGTTGAAGCGGTACACCTCTTCTTCTCGCAAGAAGGTACGGCCCACGCTCCAGCTCACGCCCTTGTTCACCAAACCATCGCCCATGCCCAGGCGGTCCAGAATTTCCAGCGAGCGCTTGGCGTAACAAACAGCGCGCGAACCGAATGAAACGCTGTTGTCTTCATCAAACAGAATGACGTCCAGACCCTGCAGCCGCGCGTCGATCGCCGCCGCCAAGCCCACAGGCCCGGCGCCGATCACCACCAATGGCCGGCGCCGTGGCGAACCCTGCATCAAATCGGCGGGAGGCTTATAGGGAAATTCTGGGTACTCGTAGGTGGCCATGTCTTGTCTCTTGTGGGGTCTGTTGCCGCCCGATTGTTCGCCAACCGGCAGGTAGGCATCATAAACAAAAATTCCATATTGGTAAACACGTTTCGCTAAACGTAATTAGTTTCGTCAGAAATCCAGACACCGCTCAGTCAAATCGCCAGTCGGCCACCACCGGCTGACCGACCCTCAACACCTGCCCGAGACCCTCCAGTGCAATGGCGTTCATGCCAAACGTGACCGCACCGCCCAGACGCCGGTCCTGGCGGTAGGTCTGCAGCGTGTCGCTGACTTCGCTGGATGCCCGGGCCGTGAGCGGATCGATGTTGGGGATGGGGCAGCGCGCGCAGGGTTTGACGTTGTCCAACACCGCATCTCCCTCATCGGTGGCAACGCGCCAGGGCCCAATGCGGTCTTCATCGTGGGCCTCGATGCCCGCCAGCACGATGTTCGGCCGGAAGCGGCTCATGGCAACGGGGGGGTAGCCTCCCTGCGCCAGTCGTGCATTGAGTTCCACCAGCGAAGCAGTGCTGCTGACCAACAGACCAAAACCATCGGCGAACTGCGTCCAGGCTTCATGTCCCCTGGTCCATTTCGGACTGCAGACCCGGCGCGCGCCAGGATCAAACCGCACCAGGCGCAGGCGTGTCAATTCGTTGGGAGCGTCTCCGCCCAGGCAATCGCTGAACCATTGCGCGGCTGCGTCCCCCATGTCCAGGGCGCTGACCGTTTCGCCCCAGACCGTGACCACCAAAGCCGGGCCTGCGGCCTCAAAAAGCAAAGTCAAAGGCGCCATGCCTGGCGCATGCAACTCAAACCCGCCCTCGATGAAAACCGGCTGAATCAGCGCCATGCGGGGCAGTTCACGCTGTGTCACGAACCCGCCCTCGCTGTCGACCACCATCCAGTGGCGATCCCAACGCAAGCCGGTGGGGGTCAACTCCACCTCGGACAAGGCGATGCCTGCACAGGACTTGACAGGGTAGATCCAGAGCTGATCGATCTGGGCGCGGACATCGGCAAAAGGCGGCAAGGTCATGGTGAGGTGCGATATTGAAAGAAGGGGCTTGCAGCAAATTGTGCGCCGCCATGCCTCCCGTGGGCCAACAGCCATGCCCCATTCAAGGCATTGCCCCGGGCTGTCCAACACGGACCACCCCACACCCTAGAATCTCCGCATGCCTTCTACCCCTGCCTCCAGCCCTTCGACCCGGCGTTTTGATGTCGCCGTGCGCGGTGCCGGCATCGTTGGTCAGACCCTGGCCCTGCTGCTGGCGCAGGCCCGTTTGCGCGTGGCCCTGGTCGCCCCCGCCAAGCCAGCCGCTTCTGCCGATGTGCGGGCCTATGCGCTCAACGCCGCGTCCCGGGAGTTGCTTCGCAAAGTGCGTGCCTGGCCTGAGCCCGAAGAGCCCGATACCCCAGCGACACCGCCTGTGGTCACCCCTGTCAGCGGCATGGAGGTCTATGGAGACGACGGTGGCGCGGTGCACTTCAATGCCCTGCGCACCGGCCAGGAAGCCCTGACCTGGATCGTCGATGTGCCTGCACTGGAGCGGCGCCTGACCCAGGCCGTGCAGTTTCAAGGCGGCATCGAACGTCTGACCGAGGCCCCGAACGCGGCCTTGACGGTGATTTGCGAAGGTCGGCGCAGCAGCACCCGAGAAGAACTGGGGCTGGAGTTCGACGTGCGGCCCTACCCCCACAAAGCGGTGGCTGCCCGCCTGCGTTGCAGCCAACCCCATGGAGGCGTAGCGCGCCAATGGTTCAAAGGTGGCGAGATCATGGCGCTGCTTCCGCTCGACGGCGCCGAAGGTCACACCGTCGCATTGGTCTGGTCGGTCGAAGCTGCCCAGGCCGACCAGCGGCTAAAAGAAAGCCCGGAAGCCCTTGCGCGCCTGATCCAGGATCACTGCGGCGCCGCGCTGGGCGACATGCAGATGCTCAGCCCAGCCCACGCCTGGCCACTGGAACTCTCCCGTGCGCAACGCTGGATCACCCGCACGGAAAAAGGTGCTGTGGCCCTGGCTGGTGATGCCGCTCACGCCATGCACCCGCTGGCCGGTCAAGGGCTGAACGTGGGCTTGGGCGATGTCGCCGAACTGGCCAGGGTCCTGAACCAACGCGAATTCTGGCGCGAGCCCGGCGACCTCAAGTTGTTGCGCCGCTATGAGCGCGCCCGCCAGGCCGACGTCAACGCCATGGGCTGGGCCACCGATGGCCTATTCGGTCTGTTCGCTCAAACCGACAGCCGCGTGCAGTTGCTGCGCAACTGGGGCATGAACGGCGTGGACCGCCTCGATCCGCTGAAAAACTGGCTCGCCCGGCAGGCCATGGGAACCATCACCTGACCGGCACGATCACTCTTCGTTCACCCATACCTTCAAAGCGCCGACAGGCCCACACATGAATCTCATCAAAACCACCCTCCTCGCCATGCTCACCGCGGTGTCATTTGCCGCCGTGGCGCAAGAAGCCGTCATTCGGAAAAACCTGACCGAGCGCCTGCCCAACCTGCCCTCGATCGACGAAATCAGCAAGGCCCCCATGCCCGGCCTTTATGAGGTTCGCATCAACCAGAGCGAAATCTATTACACCGATGCCAAAGGTGACTTCCTGATTCAAGGCGCCCTGATCGATACCAAAGCCAAGGTCGACCTGACCGAACAGCGGGTCACCAAGCTGTCGGCCATTTCTTTCAGCGACCTGCCTCTGAAGGACAGCTTCACCATTGTCCGCGGCAAGGGCGAGCGCAAGCTGGTGGTCTTCGAAGACCCCAATTGCGGCTACTGCAAGCGTTTCGAGCGCGACCTGGCCAAGATCGACAACGTGACCGTTCATGTGTTGCTCTACCCCATTCTGGGCGCCGATTCTGCTGAAAAGTCACGCAACATCTGGTGTGCAAAAGAGTCCGGCAAGGTTTTCGAAGACTGGATGGTCAACGATGTCACACCTGCAGCGGCCAACTGCGATGCGGCACCGGTCGGCCGCAATGTGGCTTTCGGCAAAAAGGCCCGTATCACCGGGACGCCGACCCTGTTCTTTGTCGATGGAACCCGGGTGCCCGGTGCCATCCCGGCCGACCGCATTGAAAAGCTCTTGAGCCAGGCCAAGCCCTGACACCCCATGAGCCTGCCCATTGCCACCGAGACCGACGACCCCCGCGACACCGCCTTGGTCCGCACCTTGGGGCAGGGTGGGCTGATTCCATTTGTGTTGCTGGCGTCCATGCTGTGGCTGGTATCGGACCACCTGCAAGCCTGGGTGGCCATGGCGCTCGTGGCCTATGCGGCCCTGATCGTTTCTTTCCTCGGTGGTATTCACTGGGGCATTGGCTGGCAGGCCGGGTTGCGCGAGCGTCTTGACAAGCAAACGCCTCGCGCCCTGCATGCACAAAGGCGCCATTTCCTCTGGGGCTTCGTACCCCCTTTGCTTGCCTGGCCAGGCGCTTTGATGCCCGCCTTTGCCGGCCTTGCCTGGCTGGGCTTTCTGTTGATCATTGGTTACCTCGCCGATCGCGCGCTCTACCCACGCGCGGGCCTTCAACAGTGGCTCACTTTGCGCTTTCGACTCTCAACCGTGGCAGCACTGAGCTGCTTCATCGGCGCTGGCGCCCTTTGATTCAAACACCTGTCATGACCATTGCAGCATCCCGAACACCCCGCCAAAGTGTCCAGATCAAAACCAAGGCCAAGACCAAAACACCACAGCCGGGTGTGCTGTTCCAGGTCGAAGTCAAAAGCCTTGAGTCACACCTGTTTGCCATCAAGCTGACCGTCAAGCAGCCCACCAGACGGCAACGGGTGAGTCTGCCGGTGTGGATCCCGGGCAGCTATCTGGTGAGAGAGTTTGCGCAACACCTGCAACACATGCAGGCCACACAGGGCGGCAAGCCTGTGCCCGTGCGCCAGATCGACAAGAACACCTGGCAGACCGAAACCGACCCGACCAAGCCACTGCAACTGAGCTACGAGGTGTACGCCTTCGACCCCTCGGTTCGCACCGCTTTTCTCGACCGCACGCGTGGTTTCTTCAATGCCACCAGCCTGTGCGTTCGGGTGGTGGGTCAAGACGAGGCACCGCACGCGATCGACATCAGCGCCAACCACCTGCCCGCCGACTGGCAATTGGCCACGGGTCTGAAGCCCAAAAAGGTCGACCCTGCCGGTTTTGGCCGCTACACCACCGAGAATTACGACGAACTGGCCGACTGCCCCGTCGAAATGGGCAGCTTCTGGAGCGGTGAATTCGTGGCGCGCGGCGTGCCCCACCGCTTCATCGTGGGCGGCGCGGGCGCCTGGTTTGACAGCGAGCGGCTGCTTGCCGATGCACAGCGCATCTGTGAAGCCCAGATCGACTTCTGGCACGGGCCCAAGGGCAAAGCGCCTTTCAAGAACTATCTGTTCATGCTGCACGCCAGCGGCGAAGGTTATGGCGGGCTGGAACACCGCAATTCCACGGCGCTGATTTGCCAACGCACCGATTTGCCCGCGTTGCCGCCCACGCGCTCCACCTCGGGGCGGGCCGGCGGCGAAACGCTTGCATCATCCGAAGAAAAACCCGCTGCGCTCAAGGCCACCGATGGCTACACGACGCTGCTCGGCCTCATCAGCCACGAGTACTTCCACACCTGGAACGTCAAGCGCATGCGACCCGCCGAATTCAGGCGCTACGACTACGACCGGGAAAACCACACCGAACTGCTCTGGTTCTTCGAAGGCTTTACCAGCTACTACGACGATCTCTTCCTGCGCCGGACCGGTCTGATCAACGACACCACCTACCTGCACCTGGTCACCAAAACCTTCAACCAGGTTGAGCAGACGCCGGGGCAGCGGGTGCAAAGCGTGGCCCAGGCCAGCTTCGACGCCTGGCTCAAGTACTACCGCATCCAGGAAAATTCACCCAATGCCACGGTGAGTTACTACACCAAAGGTGCCCTGCTGGCCATCTGCCTGGATCTCACCCTGCGGGCCGAAGGCAAAGGCACACTGGACGACGTGATGCGCGCCTTGTGGACGCTCGGCGAAGGCGGACCTGTTCGCGAGGCTGATGTGGCTAGGGTGCTCAAGCTGGTGGGCAAGCGCCCTTTCACCACCGAGCTGAAAGACTGGGTACACGGCACCACCACCCTGCCTGTCCTGAACCTCCTGGAGCAGGCTGGTGCACAGGTACAACACGACAAAGCGCCATTGGCGCAGCAGTTGGGGCTGCGTGTGACCGAAACCAATGGCGTGATCTTGAAGAACGTGCTGCGCGGTGGCGCCGCCGAAGCCGCTGGCATGGCGGCGGGCGATGAATGGCTGGCGGTCGAATTTGAACCTTCAAGCCGTGCTCAGAATGCCGAGTCGTGGCGCATCACCAAACTCGAAGAGGTCAATCTGCTGCGCGGCCAACGCACCACACTGACGGCGATCGTGGCGCGTGACAAGCGCCTGCTGCGCTGCACACTGCACTGGCCAGGAACGACCCAGGCAATCAAGCTGGGTGTGGCGGATGCCAGCAAGCTGGCGACCTGGTTGAACTAGGGCGTCCAGGCATCAGAGGCGCCAGCTTCGCAAGCCCCCCCGACCGGTCACTGCCCGCGAAGCAATGCCGGATCGGGCACCGAACCGGTCGACACGGCGTGGTAGTCACGGTCGAAAACCACTGTGAAAATCTTCGAATCGCTTGTGTTAGGGCCGTCGTGGTAGCGCCAGTCGTAGTGGGTTTCACCTTTCAACTCATAGGTGGTGATCTTCATGGGTTTGCCCAGCATCTTGCGCACCGTCTCCATAGGCATCCCCACTTCCACCCGTGCAAAGTTGTCCGGGTTCAACACCTGGCGCAACGCACTCATCTTGCCGTCGGCACCGATGGTGATCTGGTAATTCTGGTATCCCTCGGGCTGACGGTTGTATTCATAAATCTGGTCACCGTCGGCCCCGTCCCACACAGCCTCAGGCGCGCCAAATCGCTCACGAACATCGGCCTCTGTCGACACGCCCTCTTCCAGTTCGACAATATTCTGCTGGTCGCAGGCTGTGATCGCCACCACAGCGAACACCGCTGCCAAAGCCAAACGCCAGAAACGCGATGAAAGAACAGGGCTTGAGGACATGGGTGTGATTCCTTGAAAAACGACCGTTTCAGTGTAAACCCCGATCTGCCGTGCACGCGGCCGTCAGCCCCGCCGAGGGTTGCAAACGGTAACATGCAGTTCCCATGAACAAGACCCCTCCGCTTGCGCCGTTCAGGCCGCGTTTGTTGCAAGACATGCGCGGCTACACCGCCGAGCGCTTTGCGCGCGACGCGGGCGCGGGCGCCACAGTCGGCATCGTTGCGCTGCCTCTCGCCATGGCCTTCGCCATTGCCAGCGGACTGAATCCCGAAGCCGGCCTGTGGACAGCCATCATTGGCGGCTTCATCGTTGCCACCCTGGGCGGCACCTCGGTGCAAATCGGCGGCCCGGCCGGCGCCTTCATTGTCATCGTCTACGGCATCGTTGAACGCTACGGGGTCGCCAACCTCTTGATCGCAACGGCCAGCGCAGGCGTGCTGTTGTTTCTGCTGGGCCTGTTTCGCATGGGCAACCTGGTGCGCTATGTGCCGGTGAGCGTGGTGATTGGCTTCACCAACGGCATCGCGGTGTTGATTGGTCTTTCTCAGTTGCGCGATTTGCTCGGCCTCGACATCGCCAAAATGCCGGCCGACTTTTTCAACCAGATTCTCACGCTGGCTCAGCATCTGAATGGGCTCAACTGGTACGCCCTGGGTTTGGGCCTGGCGTGTATCGGCGGCCTGTTTCTCTGGCCGAGGTTGTGGGCGGTGGATTCGCAGTTTCGACGCCAGCTCGATCAAATCGACACCGTGAGTGCGCTGCGCGCCACCTCCAGACTCCCCGCCCCCGTGGTCGCCCTGTTCACCCTGACGCTGGCGTCCTGGTATTTCAAGCTGCCGGTTGAAACCATAGGCACCCGTTTTGGCGGTATCCCCCAAAGCACACCACCCTTCGCGCTGCCCGCTTTTTCCTGGGAGACGGCCAAGCTGCTGGTGACACCCACACTCACCATCGCCCTGCTGGGCGCCATTGAGTCGCTGCTGTGCGCCCGAGTGGCCGACCAGCTCAGCGAGACCCCCAAACACGACCCCAATCAAGAACTCATGGCACAGGGCATCGCCAATGCCGTGGTGCCTTTTTTTGGTGGCATGCCCGTCACCGGAACCATTGCCCGCACAGTCACCAATATCCGCTCAGGCGCCACCTCGCCGGTGGCGGGTATCGTGCACGCTGGCACTTTGGCCGCGGTGGTGTTGCTCGCCGCACCCCTGGCCCAACACATTCCCCTCGCCGTGCTCGCCGGCGTGTTGCTCTTCGTGGCCTGGAACATGGGGGAATGGCGCGAGTTCAGCCGGTTGAAGCAATTCACCAACCACTACCGGCTGATGATGGTGTCCACCTTCCTCGCCACCGTGATCTTCGACCTCACTGTCGCCGTTGAGCTGGGCCTGGTGATGGCCTGCGTGCTGTTCGTTCGGCGCCAGAGCGCCATCTTTCAAGCCGAGAAAATTGAACACAGCGACCACACCCTGCGCTACTCGCTCTACGGCTCACTGTTTTTCGGCGCTGCAGCCAAAATGGACCCCATCCTGGCCGAGGTCGGGAGCGCGAAGCCTGGGGTGCATGTGGAGCTCGATGCATCCCGCCTGATTGCTTTGGATACCACCGGTCTGGACGCCCTCGAACAGTTGCACAAGGCCATTCTGAAACACGGCGGGAGCCTCAGCATGACCGGTCTCAACCCTCAGCCGAAATCTCTGATCGAGCGTTCGGGCTTTGCCGCCCACCTGCATGCCACCCCCGGCAAGGCAGAACGCCCGGCGGACCGGTAAAATCACTCTTTTGCCCAAACCGGCGTCTCAAACGCCGCACACCATGTCCTTCTTCGCCCGCCCGCACTACCGCTCTGAAGCGACCCAGTTCATCGACCAGCTCAAAGCCGACAAGCCCGAGCTGGAGCAGGCGCAGCGACTGGGCCGCTCCCTGTTGTGGGACAAGCAGATTGACCGCGACTTCCAGGCCCAGGCAGAAGCCGCAGAAGTGCCACAGCGCCCTTACGTTTATCAAACGGTGTCCGATCACATCTGATCAGTTTTGACCACACCGGGCACACTCGCGCCATGACGCCGAGCGACACCACCGAACTCGACGCGGCGCCGGAGGGCCTGGATTCGGTGTTGCCCGGCGTGGTCGATCAGGTGGCCCTGGCCCGCCTGTATGGGGAGCCTCTGTTCACCATGCCGCGGGATTTGTATATCCCGCCCGACGCCCTGCAGGTTTTCCTCGAAGCGTTCGAAGGCCCGCTGGACTTGCTGCTCTACCTGATTCGCAAGCAGAACTTCAATATTCTCGACATCCCCATGGCAGCGGTCACCCGCCAATACTTGAGCTATGTGGACGAGATCCGCCAGAGCAATCTGGAGCTGGCGGCCGAATACCTGCTGATGGCCGCGATGCTGATCGAGATCAAATCGCGCATGCTTCTGCCGCCCAAGAAGGCTGCTGAGGGCGAAGAAGCTGAAGACCCTCGTGCCGAGCTGGTGCGCCGCTTGCTGGAATACGAGCAGATGAAGCTCGCAGCCCATCGCTTGACCGAAATTCCCGTATATGGCCGTGATTTCTTGCGCGCCCAGGTCTATGTGGAGCAATCGCTGGCGCCTCGCTTCCCCGATGTCAGCGCCATCGACCTGCAAAGCGCCTGGCGCGACATTCTGAAGCGCGCCACGTTGGTGCAACACCACAAAATCAGCCGAGAAGAGCTCTCGGTGCGGGAGCACATGAGCATCGTGCTGCGCCATTTGCAAGGCAAACGCTTCGTGGAATTTGGCGATCTGTTCGATTTTTCCCGCGGTCACCAGGTCATGGTGGTCACCTTTATCGCGATGCTCGAGCTCGCCAAAGAAACCTTGATTGAGCTGACACAGGCCGAGGCCTTTGCGCCCATTTACGTGCGCCTGGCCTATACCCCCAACTAGGTCTTTGAATCGCTGCCCATTTCAGTGGCCAAAGACCTCATCACACCCTCATCCCGCCACACGCCATGAGTGCCAACCACCATTCTTTTGACGTACTCATCATCGGCAGCGGCCTGGCCGGCCTGACCGCCGCCCTGCGCCTGGCGCCCACACACCGGGTGGCCGTGATCACCAAGCGCGGCATTTCCGACGGCTCCAGCAATTGGGCCCAGGGCGGTATCGCCGCGGTGCTCGCCGAAGGCGACAGCTATGCCTCCCATGTGGACGACACCCTGGTCGCAGGCGCCGGCCTGTGCGACCTGGAAGCCACCAAGCTGACGGTCGAAAATGCACCGGCGGCGATTGCCTGGCTGCAAGAGTTAGGGGTTCCGTTTTCGACCGAACTGGGCGAACTGCATCTCACCCGCGAAGGCGGTCACAGCCACCGCCGCATCGTTCACGCGACCGACGCCACAGGTGCGGCCGTGCAGAAAACCCTGAGCGAACGCGCCCGCGCCACGCCCAACATCGTCTTCTTCGAAAACCACATGCTGGTGGACCTGATCACCGATGCCAAGCTGGGCCGGGCACACCAGGCAGGCAAGGCGTCCACCTGCCATGGCGCCTACGTGCTCGATGTGGACCAGGACGTCATCGAAACCTTCCAGGCCCCCCACACCATCCTGGCCACCGGCGGCGCAGGCAAGGTCTACCTCTACACGACCAACCCCGACACCGCCACCGGCGACGGCATCGCTGCCGCCTGGCGCGCTGGTTGCCGCGTAGGCAACATGGAATTCATCCAGTTCCATCCCACTTGCCTCTACCACCCCCACGCCAAGAGCTTTCTCATCACCGAAGCCGTGCGCGGCGAAGGGGGACAGTTGAAGCTCCCCGCGCGCCTGGAGAGCCACCGTTTCATGCCCGACCACGACGAGCGCGCCGAGCTGGCGCCCCGCGATGTCGTGGCCCGCGCCATCGACTTCGAGATGAAGAAACACGGTCTTGACTGCGTGTATCTCGACATTTCGGACAAGAGTCCCGCATTCCTGCAAGAGCACTTTCCCAACATCCTGGCGCGCTGCGCCGAGTTGGGCATCGACATCACCAAAGACCCCATCCCGGTGGTGCCCGCGGCACACTACACCTGCGGCGGCGTGGTCACCGACCTGGCTGGCCGCACCGACCTGACCGGCCTCTACGCCGTGGGCGAAACCACCTGCACCGGTCTGCATGGCGCCAACCGCCTGGCCAGCAATTCGCTGGTGGAGTGCATGGTGTTCGCCCAAGCCGCCGTCAAAGCCATCCAGGAAACCCCGGCTGGCGAAGCCGCCGCCCTTCCTGCCTGGGACGACAGCCGCGTCACAGATGCCGATGAGATGGTCGTTATTTCCCACAACTGGGACGAACTGCGCCGCTTCATGTGGGACTACGTGGGCATCGTGCGCACCAACAAACGCCTGGAGCGCGCCGCCCACCGCATCACGCTGCTGCAACGCGAAATTCACGAGTTCTATTCGCAGTTCCACGTCACCCGCGACCTGCTGGAACTGCGCAACCTGGTGCAGGTGGCCGACCTCATCGTGATGTCCGCCATGTTGCGCCACGAAAGCCGCGGCCTTCATTTCAGCCGCGACTACCCCGACCTTTTGCCGGTGGCAAAACCCACCATCCTGGTGCCCCCCGCACGCTGAAATGCTGGCTCCGATTTTCGAAAAGACATCATCTTGACGTGGGTTGCCGCGATCCCACAAAGAAACTCAGCCTTCTCGCGCTAAAGTAGGGGCATGCCCCACTCTGCTGCCACCGACAAGCCAAGCAAGCCGATCCGGCGACCGTCTGCGGTCGCTCTGGCCAAAGCAGCCAGCGCGGCCGCTGCCAGTTTCGCGGCGCTGGAAGACAAGCTCGGCTATCTCGGCGCGTCGGATATCGAGTTGGTGCGCCAGGCCTACCGCTTTGCGGATGAAGCCCATTTGGGCCAAATGCGGAAAAGCGGTGACCCCTACATCACACACCCTATTGCGGTAGCAGCCCAGTGCGCCGAATGGAAGCTCGACGCCCAGGCCCTGATGGCCGCGTTGATGCACGATGCCATGGAGGACTGCGGCGTCACCAAAGAAGATCTGGTGGAGCGCTTTGGCTCACCCGTGGCCGAACTGGTGGACGGCCTCACCAAGCTCGACAAGCTGGAGTTTGATACCCGCGAGCAGAATCAGGCCGAATCGTTTCGCAAGATGCTCCTGGCCATGGCCAAAGACGTGCGGGTCATCCTCATCAAACTGGCCGACCGTACCCACAACATGCGCACCATGGGCGACATGCCGCGCAACAAGTGGGGACGCATCAGCAACGAAACCCTGGAGATTTACGCACCCATTGCCCATCGCCTCGGTCTCAACTACACCTACCGGGAACTGCAAGACCTCTCCTTTCGTTTCTTGCATCCCTGGCGCTATGAGGTTTTGTCAAAAGCCCTCAACAAGTCACGGGGCCGACGAAAAGACCTGTTCAGCCGCGTGCAGCAGGAAGTTGAAGCCCGCTTCGCGACGCAAGGCATGCGCGTTCGCATCCTGGGGCGGGAGAAAGCGCTTTACTCCGTCTACAGCAAGATGGACAACAAGCACCTGTCGTTTTCGCAGGTCACCGACATCTATGGCTTTCGCATCGTTGTGCCAGAGCTCAGCGACTGCTACACCGGGATGGGCGTTCTGCACCAGCTCTACAAACCCCTGCCTGGCAAGTTCCGCGACTACGTGGCCATCCCCAAGGTCAACGGATACCAGTCGCTGCACACCACACTGATCGGCCCCTTCGGTACCAACATCGAATTCCAGTTGCGCACCGACGCAATGGACGTGGTCGCCGAGTCGGGGGTCGCTGCCCACTGGCTTTACAAGGCCAGCGAACCCAGTAGCGAGACCTCGCACCGCCTTGGCGCCCAATGGCTGCAATCACTGCTGGACATCCAGCAGGAAACCCACGATGCGGGCGAATTCTGGGACCACATCCGGGTCGATCTGTTTCCCGATGCGGTCTACGTGTTCACACCCAAGAGCCGAATCCTGTCGATGCCGCGAGGGGCTACGGTGATGGACTTCGCCTACGCCATCCACAGCGATATTGGCAACCGGACCATTTCCGCAAAGGTCAACGGCGAATCCGTACCATTGCGCACCGAACTGGCCAATGGCGATGTGGTGGAAGTCATCACGGGTGACAGCGCCGAGCCCAATCCAGCCTGGCTGTCCTTTGTGAAAACCGGACGCGCTCGCTCAAAAATTCGCCACCACCTCAAGACACTGGCGGACGAAAAATCCCAGCAATGGGGTCAGCGAATGCTGTCGCAATCGTTGCGATCCGAAGGCATCCCGCGCCTGCCCGACGAAGACGGGCCTCACAAAGCCACCTGGGAAAAAGTCTTGCGGTTTACGGGCAACAAATCGCGCGACGAATTGCTCAGCGACATCGGCATGGGCAAACGCATCGCCAGCATGGTGGGCAAAAAAATGGCCATCCTCCTGATTGAAGATGGACTCAAGCCCGACCCCCTGCTCATCAGCAAAGAGCGCTTTGCGGTCGGCCACGACGAGTCCCTTGCACAGGGCGTCGTCACGCTCGACGGCAGCGAAGGCATGTCGGTGCAATACGGCCGTTGCTGCAAGCCCATTCCTGGCGATCGCATCGTTGGCTATCTCGGGCGCGGTGAAGGCCTGGTGATTCACGCCGAAGACTGCGCCACAGGCAAGCGTCTGCTGGCACGCGACAGCGAGCGGTTCTTGAACGTGGAGTGGTCGGAAGACACTGTGCGCCCATTCGCTACCGATATTGTGGTCACAGTGACCAACGGCAAGGGCGTACTCGCCCGTGTCGCATCGGCCATAGCGGCCGCCGAAGGCGATATCACCCATGTCAACATGGGCGAAGAACGTCCCGAAACGGCAACCGATATCCGCTTTTCGATCACCGTGCGCAACCGGGTTCACCTGGCCGATATCCTGCGCAGCCTCAAACGAACACCCTCGGTGCTCAAAGCCCAACGGTTCAAGCCGTCAAAGACCTGAGTACGGTGCCCCTTACAGGCAACAGTGAAGGGGAAACCGCCGAAATTCAGGCATCAGGCGCAGGGTAGTCCACGGCGACCACCTCCATCTCCTGCGTGCCCCCCGGCACTTGCAAGCGAATGGCATCCCCCAGTCGCGCTTTGAGCAAGGCCCGCGCCAACGGTGATACCCAACTGATCTGCCCCTGAGCACTGTCCACCTCATCGACACCCAAAATCGTGACCGTGGTCTCTTGCCCATCGGCATGGGCCACCACCACCGTGGCGCCAAAGAACACCTGGTCACCACCAAAGTGGATTGATGGGTTCACCACCTCTGCGATCTCCAGACGCTGGGTCAGGAACCGAATGCGCCGATCTATCTCACGCAAACGCTTCTTGCCATAGAGGTAGTCACCATTCTCCGAGCGATCGCCATTGCTCGCCGCCCAGTGCACGATCTCAACGATCTTGGGCCGCTCGTCGTCGATCAGGGTGAACAACTCGCCGCGCAAACGTTCGTAACCCGGCCGGGTGATGTAGTTCTTGCCGTCGGGCGCCACCAAAGGCGTCAGAGGAACACCAGCGTCGTCGTCATCTTCAGCGTCGGACTCGCGGGTGAATGCCTTGCTCATGATTGCCTGGGAACAGCGTAATGTGGTTCTGGAAGGGTTAATTTGCCCGCTGCGGGGCAAAGAGAATCGGCAATGAAAAAGCCCGCAGCTTTTGGCTGCGGGCTAATCATTTGGTGCGGCTGGCAGGAATTGAACCCACGACCCCTTGGTTCGTAGCCAAGTACTCTATCCAGCTGAGCTACAGCCGCGTAAGCCTTGCAGTATAGCATGGTTCTTTTGAAAAATGGTAGGCCGTGAGTGACTTGAACACTCGACCAAAGGATTATGAGTTTGGCCCTCAAATGCTGTGCCTAGGCAAACGCACCGAAGATGACCGTAGCCTAGAAAAGCTAAAAGTACTTTGGTGACAGTAACTTAGCGAAGTTTGGTGAAACCGTCAAAACTTGATGGGTGTACCGCAGGTGTACCGAAGAACTGCTTCTACTTTGAAGTGTTCAGCAGAAGTGCTTTTCGTACTGGTGTTCAATCTCAACAAGCAATCGTTGGCGTGCTCTTGTCATCTCGCGCATGACTGGGTCTCCTGGCTTCCTGACCTTAGGAGAAGAGCTCTCAAAATCATGTCCGGTGATGGCATCTACCAAATCGGCATACTTACCAAGCAGCTCCATACGACCGCGAAGCTCTGGAAATCTGCAGAGCTCAATGTCAAGCTCATCAAGCACTACCTTGATCTGCCAAGCTTCTACGTCTTTCGAGCCGACCCAGTACCCCACCCCAAGAACTACGGCATCTTTGGCCAAAGCTTTGCAACGATCACAAGCGGATCGCATTTCTTTGCGAACCTCCCGCTTGTTATTTTGGGCATTAACAAAATACCAACCAAGAACAGTAAGAGCAGGGGGAGCCCAGGGCAAAACGTCCTTTGTCCACTCCACTGGCATCAATGAACTCGCTCGCATCGAAGCGCGGCGTCGTGGATGTACCTCCATATACGGATCGGGTCACTGCTTCGAGGTGACTTGAGTTCAAGTTTCTTCCGAAGGATCTCCTCGGAAAAACCTGCCCTCACCAGCCCTCCAAAGGCCTCTTCGAGGAAGGAAGAACCAGCAAGCTCAGTTCCCTCCATATCAACGATCACCTTTTCGCTAGTCCTAATGGCTGGAAGTAGCAAATTGTCTCGAAAGGCCGCGCCAGGGTAAGGACCATCGTCAAGAAATCGACCTGCTGGCGCAGGAGAAAACTGCTCGGCAACAGAGATTGTCAACGTGCTCATGATTGTTACTCCTTCAGCTTAAGAGGAAGGCTCCAGAGGATCAAGGTTCCTGGGAATGATCGCGAATACGCGGTCACCATACCCTCTTGGGAACTTGGCCCATATGAATACTGCGCGCTTCCGGACACGATGTATAGACGCCCCGCAGAAGTGGAAGCCACAAATTCTCTCATTTCCGGCAAACCATTTCCACGATGTGGCAATCCAGTGCCCGACCTACGGTGTTCAACCGCTTGTAGTAGGAGCGCCTTGTCCAGCGCTTTTCCAGTGGGTATCACCTGTTCGATCAAGTTGAGGATGACCTCCCCTCTTTCAAGTCGCTCCTTCATGGTAGTCGGGATGCCAACCCCCATGTCATAAATTGCGATGTAAAGGTTTCCTGCCGTCTGTCCTTCAGGTTCAACGTATCGGGAAAACAGCCACCACCGACGAAGGTCCGGGGGGATCTCTGAGTCTGCCGGGTAGGCGTGGTGGCGCACATTGATCAACCCTTCTGTGAGTACGCTGAACAAGTCTGGAGGAATCTCAGCACTAGTATTCTGTCGATAGCTGTGTAGAAGTTCACGAACATCCTCTCCTATCGCCTGCGTACCAGTCAAGTAGCGCCACTCAACTACTGACCTAGCAGTTGGCTGACTGGATTGAGGGCTCACACCAAGCTTGTCAGCAATACCAAAGTGCCTCAGCAACTGCGCAGAAAGTGACTTCGGTGGGCACCGTGCCGAGACTTTCCCCGGAAAAATTTCGAGAATCAGTTCTAGCGCGCCTAGCAGCACGAGCATCCCGCCCGGGTAGATCTTCTGAACTTTTGAAAAATCCAGTTTCACGCGACTACCACCACGGTCAAGAGCACGAATACATTGATCAACTACGTCGTGAATCTTGCACCGGTTTTCGTACCGCTCTGCGACAAGGACACTTGGTATCAAAATCGTTGAAGTCCTTAAACGCCCCCTGACGCGACCAAAATAGTTGTCTCGCCGGACCGTGTTGGCCAATCGCCTAGAAAACAATCCCTGTCGTCGTACCCGTCTACCAAGCCACTCCAGCCTACCCTCGGAAATTTTTTTCATTTTTAGCTTCTGTTGACCTGCGAAATCGCAAGAAAAGAGGGCTGTTCAGGCCCTATCTAAGTCAAGTCTCACTTGAGTGCGTCTGCATCTCCCGCAAAGTTTCGGGGTCACCCGAGAACCTCCGTACGGGTTCGGCTCCCTAGTCAAAGCCGACCGATTTTTTTCAGCGCATCCGCCAGTCGTTCTGCCCCATCAATCGGATTGTTGTCGAACACCATCATGTACCGGTAGTCCCGCCCTGCCTTGGATTCCCAAAGCTTACCTAGCTTGAGTTTCAGCTCTGAGTCGCTGTTGTCGCGATCGTCTCCTTTGGTCTCGAGCGCGATGATCTTGCCAGCCTTGGTCTTCACGATGAGATCTGGGTAGTGGTTGAAGAAGCCATTGATACGGAAACCCTTGCCACGCGACAAGTTCACAAATGACATTGGCTAAATGTCATCTGAGTCACCGTGTCGCACAAAAATCACGAGTAGTCTTTGGCCAACACTCCCTCGAACAATGCTTTAGCGCTCGTTGTGCTCTCGATCGCTTGGCGAACATCACTATTTTTTAGATCAAGCGCGCGCAACTTGCCGCTGGCCTCCGCAACTGATTCCATTCGCCGATAGAAGCCCGAAAATTCTTCAGCGTACTTCGCCAAGCCTTTCAGTTTTGGCAAAGCATCGGCCAAGTGGAAGCTATGGGGATCGACCAGATCTACCACCACCTTGCCATCCTGTTCGGCAAAGAAAATGAAGTCAGGTCGAACGATCTTGTACTGCTCATCTTCGATGTAGGCGATGCCCAGTGAAGCTTGTCCTGGCTGCTGCGGATTGCGATACCAAAAACTGAACCCAGCATGTTTGGACTCGGCTTCAAAAACCTTGCGCTCCCACTCGTTCAACTCTGCAGGGTACTTGCCATCTTTGTCGCAAAGCAAATGGCCCTTCCATGCCGGGAAGGCGACATCTTTGTCGTGCTCACGTGCCTTGGTAGCCTCGTAGCGGGATTCGGGCTTTGACAAACCCACACTCTGTGGCTCCGTGCTCATTTCGATGACCTGGCGATAAGACTCCCTGCGGTCGTCGCTGAGTGCCTTGATTTGCGGCGAGTATTCCTTCAGCCATACCTTTGCTAGGGCATCGGCTTGCGCATCGAAGTAGGCGGGCGCCATTGTGACCAACCCCAAGCCAGCTACCGTGACTCGGGCCTCGGTGATGGCCTCCAAATACTCCTCAGGATCATCGTCAAGGTTGGCCACCTTTTGCGCCAGATGCTCAACATAGCTCTTTGAAATATCAGGACTGAAGATGCGTGCAGCACGTCGGTAAGCGTCGTCGATCACCGCCACGTCTGCGTCCTCCCAAAACTCATCAAAGCTCTTTGCTTTGCCCTTCATGTCGGCGATCAAGGTCTTACCGTCCACGGTCAGCACCGACTTGCGCTTTGCTCCGATCTCCTCCTTTTGGCTTTCCTGAAACGCATCCAAAGCCTTGTGCATCGCTGCATGGGCCTGTGCGCCCGCGCCAGGGAGAATGCCGTCAGAGGCCAATTCGTGCCCCAGTGCTGTTAACCGTTGTGCTGGCTTGGCGCCACGTTGCGGGCGTGTCTGTGATGGCAAGGCTTCAAACGCCTCCCAAACGGCGGATGATGCGTCTGGGTGTGGCGTCACCTCCACATAGTCGATGAGGATGCGCCCGGATGGCGGCGCCGAGTCGTCACCTTTCATGAGTGCATCGACGACCTCTTTCACGGTCTTTCGGTCGAACCTTGGGAGCAGACAGTCAACGGCGTTCAACCGATCATGGCCAGGGATGCGGCGAGCCAGCGGCGAGCGAACCATGCGTCCCAACAACTGGGTGATGTGGGTGCGGTCCTTGGCAGGGCGGAAAGAAACCATCACCTCCGCACGCGGGCAATCCCAGCCTGTGCTGATTGCGTCCTTTGCGATCAGCACGCGCACCCATGTGGACTCGTGAACCCGTTGAGGTTCGATGTAGGGCACATCGCGATTCCCGAAACGCTGTGTGGTGTGGTCTCCGAAAACATGCGCAACGCAAGCTGGAGGCAGCTCAGGATATCGCTCGAAAATGGTGTCAAGCGCCCGACCAATCTCGCTAGGATCAGGCGTATTGGGAACCTGCAGAACCATCAATGGGAGTACGAGTCGCGCATCCGTTTGCTGCTTCGCGTAGGCCGCCCAGGCAGTGGTCGAGTCCTTCAATTTGTCTGTGGCGCGACGCACGAGCACGGTATCAAAATCACCCGCCTCGTCCGGGATATCCAGCAAGATGGTGTCCTTGACAAGGCCCGACTCTTGCACCTTGATCGGGTCAACGACAACGTTTGGCAATTTGATGTGTTTGCCTGCGGATTCGATGGCCTGGTTAAAACGCTCCACAGTCGCCGAAATGCCCCAAACTACTGGAACGCCCGGCATGCCGCCAAAGCCGTTGATCAGTCTCTGCACGATGGTGCTTTTCTCTTTTGTTGTGGCACTGCCCATGCCACGATGCGCTTCATCCAACACCAAATATAGGGTCAAACCGGTATCTTCAATGGTGTTACGTATCGTGTCCCACAGCGTGTAAGCTTGGGCATCAGGCCGAACCTGTGTGATCAGATCGTCATCGCCCTCAAAGCCTCGCACCAGCAGGCTGTTCTTTCCAAACTTCTGAGTGTTAAGGAAATAAATTTTCCCGGCTTCGAACTTGCGACGGCTGAACGGGTGCTCCACCACGACCATGTCGCTGTGATTGATGCGGTCACTAGCCTCCATCAGACGGAAGCGGGTTTGTTCGTTAAGCGATGGATCATCACTGAACCAGAGCACTACTGCACCTGGGTCTGCATCGAAGCTAAATTCATCGTCTCCATAGAATAAGGCTTCAAGGGCCGCTGCCGCCATGACAGTCTTACCCGCACCCGTCACAGCGGTGAGTGAAAACGCTGTTTTATCGCGCTCGCCGTGCCATAAACGACGCGCCTTCCTAACATTGGACAGTGCGTCTAAAACTGCGTCACGCTGGTAGTCCTTGAGAGTGAACTTCATGCACTAATCCCCGTTAGAGAAACTAAAATTGGTTAGATACGACTCGTACAAGCGAACGGGCTCTATGCCATTTCGTAGCCGCTTGGCAATGGCCTGAAAGCGACGGTCGTCGTCGGTCACGACGTAGGCCACGCGCAGTCCGTTGGCCTGATTCACCGCATCAATGAAAGAAGTTGCTGCATCAACTGACGTTAACAATGCGTAAGCATCTACGACGGCCCAGCCATTGGCTGGCAGCTTGTCGATACGCTTACCACGCGCACCGGCCCGCAGCCAAAGCAGGGGGGCAATGCGAGCGTAGGCCAAGTTGTGGTTCACAGCGTTCCTAGCCTCGTAGGTCAATGTGAAGAACTCAGCATTTTCCTCAAAGCCTTCAGCCATGGGAAACTCATCGGTGAACTTGTAGTCACCTTTGATAGGCTCACCATCAGGAGTATTGCCTGTGATGGCTGCAGCCACGCGAGGCTTGGTGATGTATTCGCAAATACCGTTTCGCTCCCAAAGCTCATCGCCTGGGCGAAGTCTTTGAGCAAGCAGCGCTTTCTGCTCGTCAGCGGCAACTTCGTTGTTGGTGACGGAAATGCTCTGACGACTGCCGCCATCTTGATTGTTCAGCCGCATAACTGCATGTGCAGTAGTGCCTGAGCCACAAAAGAAATCCATCACGATCCCATTGGGCTTCTCGGAGAGAAAGACACGCAGCATATCCTCAACCAAATAGAGTGATTTCGGAAATGGGAACTTTCTTCCTGGAATGAAACGACTCAGGTGCTCAGATCCATACATACCTGCGTTGTGCGAGTCTCGAAACCACACCGTTCGAGGCAGTTTCTTTCGCTCGATGTGCTCAGCGTGCTCTAGCTGTAGAACACCATTCTGGTCACGCCCAGTAACTCTGATTTCGCCGCTTTTTATGCGCGCCAGGTCCTTGGAAATCAAGTAGCTGATTGACCATTGGTCCCTAGCTTTGCTATACGCACCAACCTTTGCGGTTCCTTCACTGGCGTATTTACGCAAGGACTCAACACCGAGTGTCCAACGACCTTCTGCACCGTTCGTACGTATCGGCCAAACAGCTACACAGCCCATTGGCGCCTCTACGCTAAATCGATTCGCACCAAGCGGTAACGGGTCGCCTGCAGAGACAATCGCTTTCCGCACAGGGTCAATAAAAATCGGATAGAACTGGCGCGGCGAATCTGCGCGAAGAGAGTCGGTCCCTCTTCGCATCAATCGATTCCAGATGTCGATTCGTTGTTTGGCAATTGTCTCGTCTGACGTAAGTAAATCATCTGAGCCTTGTGTCACACGGACACCTCCAACAAACACAACAAAAGCATATTCGTCAACTCGAGCGAACTCCTGACCACGAGCTACACCGCGCTGATTGGTTACCGTGGTTACCATCTGAATGCGGGATCCTGCGAAAACTTGCTCCAACAGAAGGCCGAGGCGGTTTACCTCTTTCTCGTCGATAGTCACGATAAGTACTGAATCCTGCGGAGTGAGTAGTTCGCGCGCCACCATCAAACGACGCTCCATCATCGCTAACCACTTGCTGTGCCGATACTGGTCGTCTCCCTCGACATAATCGTTGTTGTATTTCCAGTCCTTCGCGCCCGTGTTATATGGGGGGTCGATGTAAATAGCATCTACCTTGCCACGATGCGTATAGGTCAATGCCTTCAGTGCGTGGTAGTTCTCGCCATTGATAACCGAATGGAATGGCTTATTACCACCGCGCTCCACCTTGCCCGTGCTAACCAAGCCAGGGTAGATCGTGTCGCGGAACTCGGCCACCACCACCAGGTCACCTAGCCCCGCCGAGATCGTTTCGGGAAATGCGGCTCCGAGCAACTCCAAGTCGGCTGTATTTTTGGCCTTGTGAATGTATTTGACCTGCCACAGCCTCTGGTCGCCCTTCTGCTTCGATCCGCGCTCTGGCAGCACGCGTACCTTGTCACCTTTGCGAACGGGTCGTAGCGGGAGCTCCACAACTTCCGGGCTGTGACGCTCGAAGTTCAGACCATAGGGCAGGCGCGAGGACAAAACATTGAACTCTTGTTCAAGGTCGGCGCCGAGTTGCGAGTCTCTTGCCTTGGCACGGGAAATTAAATCAGTAAGACGGGACACGATAGCTACCTGTGTGTATTTGCGTTGCTTTGTAGAGAGTGAAGAGTTGCGTCATCGCTTCCCCATCAGGGGAGATTGACCATTTTTTCTGTTGTCTGCTGCCAGCTTTGGGGGCGGCGAAAAGCCTTCAAATGCATCACCCGCCGCCCATTCACCCACCGCGTACATACGCTGATCGCGCAGCCCTTGCACGCCTTCGGTCCAATCCCTGAGCATGCTCTTGCCGATTTCTTCAAAGCCGGGGTGCTGCGCCATCGCTTGGCGCACAAGCGGGCCCACATCGGCCACAGCGTCGCTGATGGCCTCAAGCATCTGGGCCTGCTCTTTTGGCTGAATGCCAAAGGTGGCGGCAATGAATTTCTGCAGGTTCTTGCCCGGCGCCCATGTCTTCTTGCCCATGAATTCGATGCCGGGTGGGTTGTGCTGAAAACCTGCGTAGACGCTGGTGGTCAGCATGTCGTAGGCGGGTGACAGGTGCACGTCGGCCCGGCTGGTGTAGAGCAAGGCCAGGTTCTTGGCGTGGCAATCTGCGTTGCGCAGCGCGTAGGTCAACAGCAAAGTGGTCGCGAGCTGGCGGTTGGTCTCTAGCCGCTGGGCGCCGGGCACGTGGTCGCGAACGGCTTTGGCAATGCGCTCCCAGGTGGTGTCGTACTTGGCGGCAGGGCGCAAGCCCAGCAGGCTGCAAAAGTCTTCCATGCCCCAATGGGGTTGGCCGTTTTCATCGACGTCAAAGCGGTGCACCACCAGCGCCTGTCCATCGTCTGACACTTCGGTCTTGGCGGTGGGCATCACGCGGCTGGCCACTTGCATGCACAGGTGTTCGTTCAACGCCACGAAAGGCAGTTGGGCGCTTGAGCCTTTGATGATGTGGCGGCGGGTCAGAAGGCTGGCTTTTCGGTGTTTCGCCAGAGGGGAGCCAGCTTCGTCTTGCGCATCCAAGAATTTGGGCACCACACCCGACACACCGCTGGTGGCGTGTTCACGCACCAAGGCGGCGAAGGCGGCTTCCGAGTTGTCGCCCTTCAGCAGGGTGGCCACTTCAACCGGTTTGGCGGGTTCGCTGAGTGCGGCGCCCGGCGCGGCCACTTGCAAGCGGCCCACCATGTTGCGCCCAATGACTGACAACAAGGCGATCGGGCTGGCGCCGATGTGAGGGCCAAACTGTTCTTGCAGCACCTGGAGCAAATAGCCCTCGGGCAGGTTCATTTGCAAGACCGGGGGGAGCTGGTCGTCCCACACGTAGCTCTCCGTGCGCACCGGCATGGTGAGCGAGACGAAATCGTCTGGCGCGCTTTCAACGGTGTTGGCGTTGTAAGCGAGCACGCTTTTGAAGTCGCCGGACTGCTCCAGCGTGGCCACGTTTCGGCCCAGAACGTAGACCGAGAGCTTCATGCCTGGTTGCGCTCCTGCCTCAGCTCATCGAGCGTGCCGGATTGGCCTGAACGGATGACGTTGAGCTCCATGCCCAACACCGCGAGCACAGCCAGTAGCTTGCGCGAGCCGAACTCGGCACTGCGGCCCCGCTCAAAGCGGGACAACGACTCGGGGGTGATACCGGCTTGCTCTGCCACTGCCTGCTGACGCAGACCCAGCGCCTTACGGCGCTCGGCAACAGCCTCGCCCAGTTCTTGTAGAGTTTGCACTTGATAACTATATCAATAAATCTACAAACTTAGAATTTTCTTGATAAAAATATCAAGTTTCAGCATGCTTGCTTCATGCACTGTGTCGCCCAAATGCCCCAGTAACGTCCATCGGGCCAGCTCTGAGACGAAGCGGGGCCACCAGGTCGGTGTCATTCTTGGCCAACGGTGTGCAATAGACGGAAATTACGAGATTTTGGCACTCATCCTGTGGATATTTCGTCGATTACCCACCGACGCCCGCCTGTTGCACACCCGAAACCGTCTATTGCACACCGGGCAACCACGCCGACCTTGGAGGTCTTCGGGGGCCAGTGGGCGAGCGATGTGCTGGCCTGGGCGCGCTCGTATTTTTTAGCGGCTAAAGGTTTTTAGCCTGCAGAGTCAATCCGAGCACAAAAATCAGCGATACCCCCTGCTCAGTTGACCACACTAAAAGCGGACCTCACGGGGAAAACTCACGTCCATGACAATCTCGAGCAGTATCAAGGCAACTTGAATCGGAACTGAATGCGAGGGGGTTAAAGCGTCACTGCGTCGAAGTGGACGAACTCTCATTTGCGTCGCTCGTTGCTGCACTTGCCTTTGAAGATTGAACTGAGTGGATTCGCTGTATTGACTCTCTTCGCACCGTAATCGCCTCCTTCCCCGTCCAAAAAGAACACCACCGGTCGCCGCAGATTACCAACCTGGAGGGCGTGGGCAGCGAAAGTTGATCGCCGACTGCCGTCACATGCCAACCGTTCCCCGCCGTAAACTCTTTTCGCTCATTCTCTGCCTGCTCTTTTCCTCGTTTCGCAGAGAGGGCGGCCATTAGCAGCAACGCCAGAAAGACGGCGATAACACCGGTTGTATATGAATAAACAAGGAAACTTTTGTCCAAAAGCGCGGTGCTTGCTGGTGTTTGCGGTTGCTTTGGGCGCCATCTTTGGATACGGGTCACCAGCCAGTGAGTCAGGACTTGAACTCTCGAGCTTGAGGCCAATGAGGCGGATATTAGTACGGCAAAAACGAAGAGGCAGAGCGCAGCAAGGGCGTAAACGACAGCTGGAAACGACACACTTATGAGTGCGAGGAGACCTGAGAACAGCGCCAGGTCGGAAGCAAGCGGATACAGAGATGTGTCGATGCCATACGCCCCCAGATAGCCTTGGACGTAGCTTAGGCCAAGAAGGTAGAGGCCAGCCGAGATGACAGGCAATACGGCAATGAAAATCTGAAGTGGGCGATCAATCATGATGTCTTACGCGATGAATTCCACCATCGTTGTGGAATGTTCTGCAACCGGCAGCAGCCCGGAGCTACGGGTCTGATGCGGAATCCGGCTTAGGCCTGGCATGAACAAGTCATGAAGCTCGCACTTCCTTGGGTTGGTCGAGTTTCTTCCTTGCTGTAAGTTGCTCGCGCATGAGCTCGCTCGACGCCCTCATATCGGCTCGCAATGCATCAAGTTCCTCTTCAGTCAATCGGCGCGGGCCGGGCAGGAGTGCGTTTTCGTTCATTTATACAGCGGTGTGTGAGCTACTTGGGCATCGTCAAAAAGGGACAGTCTACTTTCATGATTGAGGTCCTCTGCGGTGTTTGTTTACGAATGCGGCCACTTCCTCATTGATGTAGGTCCCTTCAAGACTGTTGCTCGCGAATTCCTGCTCCACGCGTTGACTGGATGCGCGGATGGTGGATGCAACTTTTCCGGCCAACGAGTTGTCGACGCCTTCTTTGAATCCGGCTGCAAGTTCCACAGCCTTGTTTTTGACCAAGCTGCCAACTCCAGCCGCTAGGTTCGCCGCAGTGCCTGCGGTCAGGGTTGCTGCGCGTGCCACACCTCCCCCGCCTTCGGCGGTGCCGTCGCGTTGTTGATTACTTCCAGCTTCCTCTGGTTTGGGCTTCTCGGTATTGCTGCTCGTGTTCTTCCCGTCCTTCGAGGTAGACATGTTCTTGTCCTTCTCGGCGTTGCCAGGCCCACTTTGGTTCTGTTCGCTATCGGATTTTGACGGAGAGTATGAGAAACCGGCCGCCTGTGCATAGGGTGTGCTACCTGTGTCGTTGGAGCTACCCGCACCGTTGCTCACAGCACCAAAGCTTGGCATTGACCCTTCTCCGCCGCCCATTCCTGCCTGTGCTTTTTCAAACGCAGCCTTGACCGCAGACGCACCACCTACCGCGTTTTGTGCACCGCTCACAACCGCTGCCCCTGCGACGCCTGCAGCCGCAGCAGTAAGGCCAGCGGCACCCATAGCGGCGCCAGCAACGCTACCGGCTCCATACCCGCCTATGCCTGCCTGGCTGATGTTCATACCCGTGATGACACCAGACAAAAGCCCGGGGATTTTGGTGACCAGCATCAACAGCGCGAAGCAGAAAACCAGCATCACGCCCAGCTCTTCAAAGTTCAAGGTGCCCTTGTTCATCCTTGCGTAAAACCCGGTCAACAGGTCGTTGCCAATGCCGACCAGCAACACCATGGCCATGAGCTGTACGGCGATGCCAAGCAGGGTTTTGTAGTAGTTGATCGCCATGTCGGAGGTCCAACGCGATCCACCGAATCCCAGGAAGAAAATGCCCGCGTACATCAAGAACCAGGCGGACACCATTATGAGCAGCATGTTGATCGCCACGGCGGCCAGCAAAAGCATGATGGCCACGCTCAAGGCCGTGCCGACGAAGCTGTCGATGGGGTTCCAAAGCGACAAGTTCGAGATGGCCTGCTTCCAGATCATGAAGCCGATGTCCACGATGCCCGATGGAGTCACCGATGAAACGCCAGAGGCCTGTTCTCCCAGCCTCTGCAGTGACAGCACGATCGAGGAGGCGATGGCGGGGCCATTGCGCAGCAGCCAAAGGAAGAAGCCGAAAAACATGATGAAGCGGAAGAACTCGGCGAAGAACTCCCCGATATCGGCCTTGCGCAAAATGAGCGTGCCGCCCGTCCACACAAGGCTGATGGTTGCCAGTGTCCAAAACAAAAACATGGCGGCATTCATCACGACGGATTGCCAACTCGCTGCACGGGTGGCGAACTCGGTCACCACCTGGTCGAGCATGCCCTGATTGGTGAGCTGGGCAGCGGCGCCAGTGGAGTACAGCATCAAGACAACAGCCAGTGGCCAGATGGGTTTGAAGTGCCTCATCGCGTTTCCTTTTTGGGATCGGTCAGGTCGAGCCAATTCTTAGGCTTCTCGGTGGGCGCAATGCGGCTCTCAGTTGATGCCTGGTGCGCGCACTGTTGTTTTTGCTCGGAAGTGCTCGGGTTGTCGCAGTCGGTGTTTTGCTGGCTGCAGCCAGCCATCAGCATTGCGCCGATTGACGCCAGGGCAAGGCCTTTGATGTGGTGGGCGTACATGGTCGATGCCCCTTTATCGGTTGAGGTCAAGCCAATTGCGCGGGCTGGCCGTTCTTTCGATGCGGCTCTCGGTTGACGTGACGTGTGCCGCACCTTGCTGCGCCTCCTTGTCGGCGTCGGCCTGCATCTTGGTGCCGATGGCGTTTTGCTGGGCGACGAGCAGGCCCCGGATCTGTAGCAGCTGGTTGGCTTGCTGGCTGGCCAGTTGGTTGGCGAAGCCAATGGCCTGCATCTGGCCCACCGCACCCTGTGCTCCTGATTGCAGCAACTGCAGCTTCAAGGCATCCGAACTCAGGTTCGCTTGTTGCAGATCCAGCCCTTTGAACAAAGCGTCGTTGGCCTTCTTCTGCGATTCGGATGCCAATGCCTTGACCGATGCCAGCGCGGCCATTTCTGCAGGAGAACAACCGCGCGACGTGAAGCAGGGCGAGTTCCGGTAGTAGTTGACGTCCTGGAACTTGGAGAGGTAGCTATCAAGACTGCCGAGCCTGCGCTTGTATTGCTCCAACGTGTTCACCGCGTTGAGCAGGCCGTCGATGGTCGATTGCGCCTGGTCCCACAAATAGGCGGCCGGTGCCAGGGTGTTTTGTATTTGGTTTTGGTACTGGTCGAGCTGTAGCTTGTACTCGGCGATCTGCTTGATGGTTTGCGCCACCTCCTCGTAGGCCGAGACCATGTTGGTGGTCAGGTTCGCACCGTCGATCACCGGAATACCAGCCCTTGCAGGTTGTGTGGCACCCACCGTCAGCGCGATCAGGATGGCCATGGCGGATGAGTTCATTTTTTTCATTTGGAGTCCCTTCAGTTTTAGCGGCTAAAAAAATCTACTTGGCTCTTGGGCGAACGACGGTCTTCATCACCCGCCCAAGTTCTTCTTGTCTTGTGTCGATCCTGTTCAACAACGCCCAGATCGTGTCGGGCCCAAATCGGGCCGCGCGTGCATCGTTCGTAAGCCACATCTTCAGCAGGCCACCCAATCGGCCGAGGTCGCCATGGATGCGCGCCATCTCGCGAACCTGCTGGTAATCAACAATCCCTTGCACGCGATACCCCTGCCCAACGTTGAGCAGAAAGGTGGATTTGCTGACACCGGCTGAAGCCGCATTCGCCTCGATGCGCGCGCGTTCTTCTGGCAGGCAATACACCTTGATAGGCGCACTGCCCTTACGCGTGGGGGCCTTCACCGCGTCCATGTTGTGCCTCCCCGAAAAGGCGGTAGCCGAGCAGCCTCGCAGAGCAGGAGACCTGTTGAGCGCGCAGCGCGAATAAGGGGAGTGAAGTCGGAACACACGCTCGCGGGTGGGCCCACTTCACCTATCCTGCCTGCATTTCGCGGTTGTAAAGGTGTAGGAAAGCTGTGCCTACAAGGCGAGGTTTTGGGTTGTTTTCTTCGCTGCAACCTCGCTGCAGCGAAGAAAACTCGGGAATACACCAAAAACCTCAATGAATGCTCGTGTTTCCACCCGCTTTCCTTGGACTTGTTGCGATGTCGTTGCGAAGTCACTTCGCGTCTCCTTTCATGAATTGCCGCGCGCCATGGGGAGCGTTCGGAATGTGCTTCTTGGCATGCCTCAAAAACGTCTCGTAGCGATATGGCGCGCGACCAATCTCATGCATGTGCTCCCAGATCGTTTTCTTCGCGTACCCGGCTTCAAGGGCCTGGACGACGTCATCGCGGATCAGCAGGAAGCTGGCCAGGACACTGCTTGTTCGACTGCGGCCAGAAGCCCTTTTTTGCGACCGCTGCCGCAGGTCTTCGAGAAACTGGTTCATCCGCTTGTCCTCCAACGTGTTCGGCCTGCGACTTTGGTTTTTGGTGCCGGTTTTCCTTCCCGTCCCTTGCCAGCAAATTCCTCGCGCAAGCTCGCCAGCCTGATCAACACCTCCCGCTTTACTTCTGGCGTCGTTGACTGCGTTTCGCCAGGTTTGAGCTGATCCGCCGAAAATCTGGTCTCATTCTTCTTTTTGCGATAGGCAATGCCTGCGGATGGGATAAACAAGCCTTTGGCAGAGAGCTCAACAAGCTTCTTCAGCAGGCCGAGAGGGAATCGAACAGATTGCCGCTCCACAAGGGCAGCGACCTCGTCCAACACCGATTGGCGATCCGCTGAAGGACACGTATCGAGGATGCGGGTGGCAGACACCTCTGACGGGCCCTGAAAGACAACAGGCCAACACAGCGAGGAACCCGGAGTTCCGTTGCAATCGAACTGCGGCGAAACAGTTGTTGTTGGTTCTTTGATGGTTAGTGATGGTTGGGACGACACGGGTGTCGTCCTATTCATACCTGTGGTGTCGTCCCCATTGACCTCGGGTGTCACCTCATCTCGGACGTTTTTTTCTCGGGACGACAAAATGTCAGGGTGACTTATCCACAGGGGATTTACGCGGTACTCGGTCGCAAAGCCACGCCAGCGATTTGCTGGTTTCACAGGCAACAGCCACGTTGATTTGCGCATATTTGCGAGATACCGCTGGACCGTTCGCTCACTTTGCCGGGTCTTCCTTGCGATATACGCAACACTGGGCCTCACCGCTGAACCATCGTCATGCGCATGATCTGCGTACGCGAGCGCAGTCAGAAGCTCTCCACCTCCTTCTGGGTAGTGGTCCCAAACGAGGCTCATGATTTTGACGCTCATACTGAAAACTGCAGTTCGTTGAATTCAACCGCGAGCAAGCAGCTCTGCGACCTCGGAGGTGCGGAAATAGACGCGCCGTCCGATCTTCAAGCGCGAAGTGTTCAACCTGCATGACCACTCATTCGACGAGCGCAAGCTGATGCGCAATCCGTCCGCAGAACGATCAAGCACTGTGGCTAGTTGGCTGATGCTGAGCAGCGGGCCATATCGCTGCAAAAGTGTTTCTTCGATGGTCATTCCGTAATCCTTCGGTAGGTATGCAAGACAGGTGTCAGTGTCTGAGAAACCGGGGAGTACACTGGAGCTGAAATATGAAATTTTCGGATGACAAATATCTCGAAGAAACCAACGTTGCGCAGCCTCTCGGCAGATCCCTTTACTCACTGCAACCCAACCGTTGCAGAAGGGTTTCATCGCTTTTTTGAGGCAGTCACGCTGCCTCATCCATCACTGGCTGGCCAGCGAATTCGGAATCCGTCGTTCAGCGTGACCTCTCGCCGGCCTTCCATGTGGAGCAAGTTGAGAGAGCACCTGGACACACCGCTTTCCGACGTCATTTACAACAGCGAGGTCAGCTGGGAAGTTTGCTTATTGGAGGGGTTCACGCTCTCCACTGCAGGCAAAAAACCTCCTGTGTGGCGCCTCGATGCCGAAGCATGGGCCGAGCACGTGAGGTACGGTGAGCCTTTCGAGTGGGGCAGTCTGATCGTGCCGTTTGAAAAACCTCACTCAACCAGCAAACGAATCGTGCTTTCCAGCACCGATGAGCTGTTGAAGACCACCAAAGCATGGGATCAAAACCTGCGATTTGCAATTCACACCGCCAAATTCCAAGCCTTCACGAATGTGGCAACGGATGCCTTGAAGGAGTTTCGTGAAACCCTAGAGACGGCGCGTGTCCTACTCGATCTGATAGACCACTTCCGAGCGGCGCGCGGTAAAGACCCATTGGATAAGCACGAAGGAAATCATGCCCAGCTCCCAGATAGCAAAACCCGTCACTCTGCCGGGCAAAGCTGCGAGCTCTGTTGGAGGCCTACGATGAGGGCTGAAGCAATGCATCGTCTATCTGGCGTTCCCCTCATCAAGTCTCGGCACTTCAGCGATCGGTTCTGCTTGGAGCACGACCCGAGCAATCCAGACTCTCGCTATCGAGTGGACCATCGGTACAAAGAGCTCTATCAGGAGGAAAAACGTCAGCGTATCAACCCAGGGTTTTTAGCAAGATTAGGGCTGCCACCACCGGCCACTGGCGAAGAAGCTAAAAAGGATATGTACAACAGAGTTCACGCGCGCCTGCGTCCTTTTACCCAGCCCGATAAGCCCAGTTTTCGCGAACTTGTCTGGGATCTTCACGCCAAGGGAAAGCGGCAAGCAGACATTGCTCGCGAGCTCGGCACGAGCAGGCAGTCCATCTCAAGATCGTTGAAACGGACCAAGAAGATGGCCGATACTTTCTTGGAGCGCCGCGAGCCGCGCCCAAAAAGAACCGACTACGGCTGCTGGTCGAAACAGTCGATGCTATTGGATTCAGTGGCCATACTTGAAGAGGACGGATTCACACCAGCGGAGATGGAAGAGCTGCATCGCGTTCCGATACATATCATTCATGCAATGCTGCAATGGCTGAGCGACAACCCTTTGCCAGAAGAGCGTACCGCCCAGGCGAAGAAAATTCGAGCTTGAAGATAGGCCTTGTCGATTCTCTCCGGCAAATCGACTCACTGAGATCCTAGTGACATAGCTGACATCGACAATCAAAATTCCGCAAAAAGGACAGCCAACGTTCGCGACGGCCGCTAAACGCTGGGACATCTAGGGCGTGCTCACTGGCACGCATGGTCTGTGGTAATCCAAAGTGGATTATTTGCAACAATCACTTGAAAGGACAACCGATGGGCCACAACGATCACATGGACGACGACGAACCTGAACTTCCCCCCGAAGCGGGCGACGGCGTTCAGCCCGAACCTAACGACGCGTGGCTACAAAATGCACCACCGGAGCTTCAGATCGAGACCATGCGCCGCTGGTTTCACGCGCGTTACGAAGACCCTGCCAACCAAACGCCGTATTCCAGCCAAGAGGGTGGCTATATGTTTATCTTTGGCGGGCCGTACGACCCTAGCGACGTGATCCAAGACCGCTTCTACAAGGTAGTCCCCCACGAGGTGATGGACACGTTGATCAAAGATCTTTGGCGCGACGTCGGTGACGAATGGGCGCCAATCGAACATGAAGATGTCGACTACGACGCAGAGCTGTCGTTCGTAGTGGTGCACCGCAATGATCCGATGCGATTTCTTATGAGCAGACTGGCACAAATCGATGCCGTTCTCGCTTTGCAGACAACAATCTTTGAGGCGGACCTAATTTGCCAGATGATGCACAGCTCGCTGATTGCGGCACTCGAGGCATATCTTGGGGACATGTCGACCTATTGGATTTGCCACGATCAGTCGGCTCTGCGACGTTTCGTGTCGCGCAACAAGGACTTCAAGGCGCGGACATTAACACTTGATACGGTATTCGACCGATTCGATGCATTAGAGAGCGAGGTGAGGCAATACCTTCAGGACTTGATCTGGCATCGGCTCGATAAGGTTAAGCCGATAGTGCAAGCTAGCTTGGACATCGTGGTGCCAGACATAGGTGAATTGATGAAGGAGGTGGTCATCCGGCATGACATCGTGCATCGAGCTGGCAGGACGCGGGAGGGCACTTTAGTGACCGTCTTGATCGACGATGTACGTCGGGTACGAAATACTGTGGAAGCCTTTGCGAAAGCTATAGAAACGGAATTGGACCGCCGATTTCCACTTGACTAGTGATAGAGAAGCCGAGTGAAACTCTAAGCAAAAATTCTGCGTACACCCAGCTCAGGTAGCGCCCTACGTAAACCTGAGATTCGGGCGTCACCCCCAACGTAGGTCCACAAATGGCGGGATAAGGTTCTAGCAGGTTTAAAGATCACTTTCGCTACCACATCACTACTCAGCAACACAGCCGATTTTGTCTAGCTTTGCCACCAAATCCTCCGCCCTCAAGTGCGTATACCGCTTTAGCATCTGCATGGATTTATGACCGCTGATGGCGGACACCTCTTGATCGCTCAAGCCTGCCTCAACAAACCGGCTGACAGCCTCGTGCCGCAGGTCGTGGAATCGAAAGTCTGCGCACCCTGCAGCGCGTTTGATTTCCATCCAGACTTTGTTGAAGTTGTACGGTCGGCGTTTTTCATCTTTGCCTGGCTCACCAAAAAAAATCAAGTCAACATCCTTCGATCGCGCAGGGTTGGCCAAGGCCTCTTTGAACAACGAGGTTGCCTGGGTCGACAAAGGCACCGTGCGTGGCAACGTGTTTTTGGTTTCGATCAACCGCACCACCCGCTTGGCCATATCGACCTGGCTTAGTCGAAGCGTCACGATCTCTGAAGAGCGCATACCGGTCTCAACAGCGATGCGGACGATCCACCTGAGCATCGGGTTTGAGTGCTTGTCCACTGCGGCAAGAAGCTTGGTTTCTTCGTCGGTATTCAGCCGCCGATTGCGGCCCGGCCCTGGCGCCGGTCTGCGCACATTCAAAACTGGGTTGTACGCCAGGCCAAGACCCCACTCCTTGAGCGCAACCGTGAACAGGTGTCCAAGCAATGCCAGCTCAAGACGGACGGTGTTTGCAGCGCGGGGAGTGGCCTTGCCGTCAGCATCCTTGCGATCCTCGCCAGCCAGGCGCTTGTCTCGGTATTGAGCCACCAGCTCGGCCGTCACACCGGCCAAAGCGTACTTGCCGAAAAAATCGTTCAACGGTACCGCCCGTTGGCGTTCACCGGTCTGGGTGAATGGTCGCTTGTTGGGCGTGACCTCGGCAAGATAGCGCTTCATCGCCTTCTCGAACGTCAAGCGCTCGGCAGGCCCTCGCTGCAGGTACATGCCCCGCACCATTTCGTCCTCCGTTCGACGCGACCAGTCTTCGGCGTCTTTCTTCAGGCGAAAAGTTTTGATGGTGGTGGGAAAACCGGTCTTGCGAATGACCGCTTTCCAGGTGCCCGAAGGCGTTTTCACGATGGTGGCCATGGCGTTCGAAACAAGGGTCGGAAACCGACACTGTACCGAAACTGTTACCGAAGCAGCGGTACAGTTTTCACCTGACAAACCATGAATCAACAAGCTGTTGATTTATAAGGAAAAAATGGTAGGCCGTGACAGACTTGAACTGTCGACCAAAGGATTATGAGTCCTCTGCTCTAACCAACTGAGCTAACGGCCCTCGCGGATGGCATTGTAGGCGCAGTCGGCACTTTCGATTTCCAGCCCGCTGCATCAACTGCCTTTCGGCTGGCTCAGCGCATTGCTCACGAGCTTGGATGTCACATCCACAATCTGAATCATGCGGTCATAGGGCATACGCTGCGGACCGATCACGCCAAGCGTACCGACCACTTGCCCATCCACTTCATAGGGTGCGGTGACGACCGACAGGTCTTCAAACGGCACCACCTGGCTTTCACCACCGATGTAGATGCGAACGCCTTCGGCCTGGTCCGACACGTCGAGCAAGCGAATGAGCTGGGTCTTTTGCTCGAAAAGGTCAAACATGCGCCGCAAATTGCCCATGTCGTTGGAGAATTCGCTGACAGACAACAAGTTGCGCTCGCCCGAGACCACCACGTCTTCCGCAGCTTCTGGTACATCCGGGTCGGCATTGACCGCGGCCTGCATCAACACGGCAATCTCACCACGCAAGGCATCAACCTCGGTCTTCAGGCGCCTGCGCACCTCTTCCATCGTGAGACCAGCGTAATGGGCATTCAGAAAATTGGCCGCTTCCAGCAATTGCGACTGGGTGAAACTGACCTGGGTATGGATGATGCGGTTTTGCACGTCACCATCGGGCGATACCAGAATCACCAATACCCGGCGATCCGACAGGCTCAAAAACTCGATATGCCGAAACACCGAGGCCCGACGCGGAGCCACGACCACGCCCACAAACTGAGAAAGGTTGGACAGCATTTGCGCAGCATTGCTGAGCACGCGCTGAGGTTGCTGCCCCCCCTCCAACCCGCGCCCATTCATGCTGCCCATGGGCGACAGACCCTCGCGGCGAACGGTCAGCATGGTGTCAACAAAAAGCCGATAGCCCCGAGCGGTGGGAATGCGTCCCGCAGAGGTATGGGGGCTGGCAATCAGCCCGAGCTCCTCCAGATCGCTCATCACATTGCGGATCGTCGCGGGCGACAACTCCAGCCCCGCAGCTTTCGCGAGCGTGCGCGAGCCTACGGGCTGGCCGTCATCGATATAGCGCTCAACGAGCGCTTTGAGCAAGCGTTTGGCGCGGTCATCCAACATGCTTGCATTTTAGGCAGCCTGAGCGCGTTTTCCGCCTTCTGCCGCAATTGATTTCCAAGGGTTTACGGGTACCGTGCTCGCTTCGACGCTATGTTGTAATTTGATCATGAGTCTGTCCGATGCCCCAAAGCCTTCCCAGCCACAAGCGCGGCAATTGCTGCGCTTTTCACATGTGGTCATCATCGGCAAATACCAGGCACCCGGATCGCGTGATGTGGTCGAAGAAGTGGCCCATTTTCTGCATGACCAGGGCTGCGACGTGTCGCTGGAGCGCGACACCGCGCTCAACACCGGACTGAACCAGTACCCTGCCCTTGACGTGCCCGCCATGGGCAAAACTTGTGATCTGGCGCTGGTGGTCGGTGGCGACGGCACCATGCTCGGCATTGGCCGGCAGTTGGCCCGCTACGGGGTCCCGCTGGTGGGCATCAACCAAGGGCGCCTGGGCTTCATCACTGATATTCCACTGGAGGAATACCCGGACAAGCTTCGTGCCATTCTGCATGGCGAATTCGAAGAAGACGCCCGCTCTTTGATGGCAGCCAGTGTCTGGCGCGATGGCCGTTGCGTGTTTGAAGCCACGGCGCTGAACGATGTGGTCGTCAACCGCGGCGGTGCAGCCAGCATGATCGAACTGCGTGTCGAGGTTGACGGCCATTTTGTGGCCAACCAGCGGGCCGACGGTCTGATCATTGCGAGCTCGACGGGCTCTACCGCCTATGCCCTGTCTGCTGGTGGGCCTTTGCTGCATCCGGCCATTGATGGCTGGGTGATGGCACCCATTGCGCCCCACACCCTCTCCAACCGCCCTATCGTGCTGCCTGCTCACAGCGAGGTTGCGCTCGAGATCGTGAGTGGCCGGGATGCCAGCGCCAACTTCGATATGCAGTCGCTCACCAGCCTGTTGCATGGCGACCGCATCGTTGTGCGCCGATCAGAGCACACCCTGCGCCTGCTCCACCCCCGGGGCTGGAGCTATTTCGATACGCTGCGAAAGAAATTGCACTGGAACGAGGGCGGCTGAAGCGCCGGCCTTGTTTCGCGGTCAAAATGGTGGGAATGACCCCCGCCAACGACCCTATTTCGCACCTGCAGCCATGAGCCTTCGCCGCATCGTCTTGCGCAACTTCGTCATCGTTGAATCCCTCGAACTCGACCTGGGTTCGGGTTTCAGCGTGCTCACCGGTGAAACCGGTGCAGGCAAATCCATCCTGATTGATGCCCTGCAACTCGCGCTCGGCGGCCGAGGCGATGCTGGTGTGGTTCGCGAAGGCCAGGCCCGTTGCGAGATCGCCGCCGAATTCGATACGCCCGAATCCCTTTCCCCCTGGCTGGAAGAGCATGGTTTCACGGGCAACGAAGGCTTGCTGCTGTTGAGGCGAACAGTCGACGCCGATGGCCGCAGCCGCGCCTGGGTTAACGGCGGCGCAGCCACCTTGACGCAACTCAAGGAAATCGCCAGCGAATTGGTTGACATCCATGGCCAACATGCCTGGCAAAGCCTCACCCGGACGGACGCCGTGCGCAGCCTGCTCGATGGCTACGCGGGCATTCACCTGGGCGCAACCCAAAAAGCCTGGGGACAATGGCGCCAGGCGAAGAAGGCGCTGGAATCTGCATGCGAACGCCAAACCAGCTTGCAACAGGAAAGTGAACGCCTGGCATGGCAGATCACCGAAGTCGACAAACTGGCTCCTGGCCGCGAAGAATGGCACGATCTCAATGCCCAGCACAGCCGGTTGGCCAACGCGCAAAGCCTGATCGACGCGGCGCAATCCGCAGTGGCCGCGTTAGACGACGAAGACGACAGCGCAGCCGCATTGATCAGCCGGGCTCTGTCTGCCCTTCAGGAACAGGCCCACATCGAACCAGCGTTTGCCGAACACACGCAAGCGCTTGAAGCGGCACTGGCGCAGGTACAAGACACGGTGCACAGCCTGCACCAGTACCAGCGACACACCGATCAGGATCCCGCCAGCCTCGCGGTGCTCGACGACCGGCTGTCGCTCTGGGTGTCGTTGTCGAGGCGCTTTCGCCGCGCCCCTGAAGACCTCGCGGAACTCCATGCGCAGTGGAAGTCAGAACTCGCACAGGTGGACCAGGCCCTGGACCTTGCAGCGCTGGAAACAGCCGAGCGCACCGCCTGGAAATCCTTCCAATCTGCCGCCCAGGTCCTGAGCAAAAAACGCCAGCAAGCGGCTCCGGGCTTGAGTCAGGCTGTTACAGACACCATGCAAACCCTGGGTCTGCAAGGTGGCCGCTTCGAAGTCGCGTTGACCAAACTCGAAGAGCCCCAGGCCCATGGCTGGGAACTGGTGGAGTTTCTGGTGGCAGGCCATGCAGGCGTGACTGCACGGCCCGTGGGCAAAGTGGCCTCAGGGGGTGAACTCTCGCGTATCGCTTTGGCCATTTCAGTGGTCACCAGCCAGCTCGGCCAGGCCCCCACCCTGATATTTGACGAAGTGGATTCGGGCATCGGGGGCGCAGTGGCACACACCGTCGGACAGTTGTTGCGGCAACTGGGCCTGGACCGCCAGGTCATGGCCGTGACACACCTGCCACAGGTGGCCGCCTGTGCGGATCACCACCTCCTGGTAAACAAACAACAATCGGGCCAGCAAACCTTGAGCTCGGTCTCCCATATCGGGCAGGAAGAACGCGTCATTGAACTGGCGCGCATGTTGGGTGGCAGCGCCCAGTCTGAAGTTTCATTGGCCCACGCCCGAGAATTGCTTGCTGTATGACCATCGCGCCTCCCGACCTCGAATCGCCACACCCCATCGACCTGGTGTTGATCACCGGCATGTCGGGCTCCGGCAAGTCGGTCGCGCTCACCGCCCTGGAAGATCTGGGTTTCTATTGCGTTGACAACCTGCCGCCCGAACTGCTGGCTTCGTTCATTGCACTGGAGCAAAGCCACCGAGCCAGCAAAGTGGCGATCGCAATGGACGTGCGCAGCGCCGCATCTTTGCCCGGGCTGCCACAACGCCTGGCCCGGGTCACCACCGACCCCAGCCAGAACATCCGGCTGCGCACCGTGTTCCTCGATGCCGCCACCGATACCCTGGTGCGCCGGTTTTCAGAAACCCGCCGGCGCCACCCGCTTTCGCTCCATCCAACCGACGACCAACACCAGGCATTGACCGATGCCATCGAGCATGAAAGGGAGTTGTTGGCCGAGGTGCGCGAACACGCGCTGGTCATCGACACCGGCCTGATCCGCCCGGCCCAGCTGCGCAGCCAGATCAAAGACATGCTGGGCACGCGGCATGCGCCGCTCACGCTGGTTTTCGAATCGTTTGCGTTCAAGCGCGGCGTACCCATGGATGCTGATTTTGTGTTCGATGTCCGCATGCTTCCCAACCCTCACTATGAGCCCGAACTCAAGCCTCTGACCGGGCGCGACGCACCTGTTGCCCAGTTTCTCTCGCGCCAGCCCGAAGTCGCCGACATGCAGCAAGCCATCGGCGATTTCCTGCGCCGCTGGCTGCCACCCATGCTCAGCGACCATCGCAGCTACGTCACAGTGGCCATTGGTTGTACCGGGGGCCAGCACCGATCGGTGTATCTTGTCGAGCAACTGGGGGCCGCTTTCGCAGCCGATTGGCCGACCCGCCTGCGCCACCGCGAAGCCGATGGCTGGCCCGTGGTCAAGACCTCGACACCGCCAAACTTAAGCTGAAGCGGCCACGCGCGCCAGCAGGGGGCGCAGTGGCGCGGGCAATCCCCAGGCGGCCAGGTCGTCCAGCCGCACCCATTGCCCCACACCTCCAGGCCTCTCCGTGCAGGCCGCTGCCCAGACCATCGGCGCAACGCTGCGCATGACCACAGGATGCAACCGCAGCTCACGGTGCGTCAGGCTGTGAGCCACGGGTTCAAGAAACTGTGGTGTGGCGTTCTCGGCTCCCAGCAAGGCCAGAGCCGCATCCTCGTCGGTCAACACGGGGGTGCAATGCAGCCCGGCCCAGATACCTTTGGCCGGGCGGCGCTCGAGCCAGACGGTTGAATGACCTTCGCCGTCTTGCCCGAGAAAAACCGCCAGCCACCAGCTTTCGTGGCGACGCTTGAGGCGGCGCGACTTGATGGGGAACCGGGTCGGCTCTCCGCTCGCATGGCCGTGGCAAATGGGCTGCATCGGACAACGGTCACAAGCGGGCTTGCTTCGCATGCACAGCGTCGCACCCAAATCCATGAGCCCTTGGGTATAGGCGCCCATGTCATCGATCGAGGGTGCATGCGGCAACATCGACTGGGCCAGGTGCCAAAGCTCTTTCTGCGATGCGGCCAGAGACACATCCCCCTCATAGGCCATGACGCGCGTCAAAACGCGCTTCACATTGCCATCCAGAATCGAGATGCACTCGCCAAAACAAAAAGCCGCGATGGCCGCAGCCGTGGAAACGCCGATGCCAGGCAGCGTTTGCAACGCCAGCGCCGAGTTTGGAAACTCGCCGCCATGTTCAGACACCACGATCTGGGCGCAACGGTGCAGGTTGCGTGCGCGGCTGTAGTAACCCAAACCACTCCACAACGCCATCACTTCATCGCTCGACCCCTCGGCCAAAGCATGCACCGTGGGAAATCGGGACAGGAAGCGCGGGAAGTAGTCGAGCACCGTACTCACCTGGGTCTGCTGCAGCATCACCTCAGACAACCAAACGCGGTACGGATCGCGGGTGGCCTGCCAGGGCAAGCCACTGCGCCCGTGCAGGCGCTGCCAGTCGATCAGCAGCCGAGCGAATCCGCCCACCCCAACTCCGCCAGCGCTCATGCAGACGCCAGTTCGGTCGACACCTCTTCTGGTACCGGCTCACTCAGCTGATCGGTCAGTTCACCCAGCTTGGCCTCGGTCAATGCCAAATGGGCTTGTTGCGACTGCAGTTCACGTATGCGTTCATCGAGTCCACCCGCGGCTTGCTGGATCCGTGAAACCGCCTCGATACGGCGGCTGAAATTGCGCCGGCGTTCGCGCAGCTGTGCATCCAGCTGCGAGGCAGCCGATTTGTTCCACAACTCCACCTCATTAATGGCCGTGTCGTAGACCACCCGCAAGCGGCTCATGAGAGCTCGTGCCAAACGCTCAGCAAATTCGGGCTGTGCCAGGCGCAAGACATTGCCCATACCCAGATACTGAACGTGGCTTCTCTCAATCAAAACCAGGTCTTTTTGGTACGAAGCGATTTGGGGCGGACTGGGCGGCTGCAGCGAGAAGCCGTACTCGGCATTCAGTCCTTTGAAACTGCCCTCCAGCATGGATTGAATGTCGACCGCTAGCTTTTCGGCCTGGGTCAGGTCTGCGCCCAGGCGCTTGAAGGTGTGGGTATAAGCCCGACGCACACCCAATTTGATGCCGGGTTGCTTGAGCGCATGCGCCAGTTCGGAAACACGCTTCTTCAAATGGGTGTTGTCCAGCAAGGTAAACAAATCTTTGAGCAAACGCAGGTGAACCGAGCGCACCGCCTGAATCTTGGCGCCGCTGGCGTCGAAATCGGCTTGTTCCTGCTCGATGCGCAAGCGCATTTGCTTGATAACGCCCGCATTCTTGCCTCGCAAACCCTCAAGTTCCTGAATCTGCTCCACGATGTCGCGCGAACGGGTGTGAACCAGTCGATCAATTTCTTGCCGCAGCGCCATCACCCCCTGGCTCACCGAGTGAGCCAGAATTTGACGGCGGCGTCCCAACAAGCCTTCACCCAATGCGGTTTCCAGCGCCGGCAGATTGCTGGCGTGCAACAATTTTTCGTCGCGACTCACCTTGGCCAAAAGCCCTTTTTGCGCAGATACGGCGATCACTTGACGCGGATCCAGGCCCAGAATCTCGGCGGAATCGGTTCGCTGGGACGCGATCTGCAACTGCACTTGCTCGGGCGTGCTCAAGGCATCCCACATGGTGTCAATCTTGTTGAGCACCGCCAAGCGAGAATCAACCGCATCCTTTGTCGGCACAAGGTGCTCACGCCAGATGCTCAAATCGGACTTGGTCACACCGGTATCGGCCGCCAGAATAAACACCACCGCCTGCGCCTGCGGCAGCAGACTCACGGTCAGCTCGGGTTCTGCACCGATGGCGTTGAGTCCGGGGGTATCCAGGATCACCAGGCCTTGCTTGAGCAAGGGGTGGGCCATATTGATCAGCGCATGGCGCCACTTGGGCACCTCGACCAAGCCGTCGGAACCTTTTGCAGGATTGTCTTCCGGCGACTCTTCGCTCCAGAACCCCAGTTTGGCTGCTTCTGTGGTCGTCACCCGCCGGACCTCAGCCACCTTCTGAATGGCTTTGGCCAGTTGCTGGGGGTCGTTGACATCAAGGTTGACGCGCTCCCATTTGTCGGGAGCGTTGCGCCAGTCCATCAAGGTCTGGGGCTGCAACCTCGACTCGATAGGCAGCAAGCGCAGACAAGGCGGCACCTCTGCGTCGTAACCCAGTTCGGTCGGGCACATGGTGGTCCGCCCGGCGCTGGCCGGCATGATCCGGCGACCATAACCGGCAAAAAATACCGCATTGATCAGCTCAGACTTGCCCCGCGAGAACTCGGCCACAAAGGCCACCATCATCTTGTCGTTCTTCACCTGGGACTGCAACTGGTCAAGGCGTTCGCGCACGCCCGCCTCAAGCAAGTCCTGATCACGCAACCACTCGCCGAGCAGCTTGAGACGCAGGGCAAACTGTTTGCGCCAGGCGCCGTGGTCGTTGAAATCCTGATTGAAGCTCATGGGCCGATTTTTGCTTGGTAATCAGTCAATATAGCACTCAGTGTTTCTGGCAATTCAAGCAAAAGAAGGTCGAACGCTGTCCTTGTCTGATTTGGCGAATGGGTGTGGCGCAAACCCGGCAAGGCTGACCTTCCCGGCCATAGACCATGGCGTCCATCTGAAAATAGCCGCTCTGGCCGTCTGAACCTGAAAAATCCCGCAGACTGCTCCCGCCCAGGGCCAGCGCCCGGCGCAACACAGATTGAATCGCGCCATGCAGCCGAACAGCCCGTGGCTTGCTGAGCCTGTCGCCCCGCACGGTGGGGCGAATACGTGCCATAAACAAGGCTTCAGAGGCATAAATATTGCCCACCCCCACAACGAGGTCTCCCGCCAGCAAAATCTGCTTGATCGGCGCGCGCCGCAAGCGCAAGGCGGCATGGAACACCAGGGGGTCGAACCCGCCTTCCAATGGTTCCACGCCAAGCCCGCCCAGCAGCTTTACAGCGCGGGGATCGTCCAGTCCGTTGACAAACACCACCGCGCCGAACCGCCTGGGATCGTGCAAACGCAACGTCCCCAGGCTGGTCACCAGGTCAAAGTGGTCATGTGGCCCACGCTGCGGCAAGGCCAGGGAAAACCGCAGACTGCCGGACATCCCCAGGTGCAGCAACAGCAAGCCCGAGGTCAAATGAATCAACAGGTACTTGCCCCTGCGGGTCACCCGATCGACCCGTTGCCCGGCCAACGACGCGACCTCACAGCCCAGCGGCCAGCGCAACGGTTTGCCCAGCACGGCCTCTTCGATCAGCGCCCCGGCGATGCGGTCAGCAAATCCCAGGCGGGTGACTTCGACTTCAGGCAATTCAGGCATTGGAATGACTCAATCAATTTGAGACTCCGCCGGAACGGATTCTCTCCGCCAGGATCACAGCATGGCTGCCACCATTATCATGATCCAATGAACACCCTTTCCCGCCTCGCGCCAACAACCATGCCACCCCAAAGAAATGCGACCCGCTCGGCTCAGACCTGGTCAAAGCGCCTGCTGGGAGTATCGCTGGCACTGGCATTGACCAGCTTGCAGGGCCAAACACTGGTTGAGCCGATACAAGGCGAACCAGATCCAGGCAATTCCAAGCTGGATGCGCAGCTTTTTTATCAACTGTTGCTGGGCGAACTGAATGTGCAGGGCGGCGAGGTCGGCACAGGCTTCGCACTCATGCTTGATGCGGCCCAGAAAAAGCACGACGCCCAGCTCTACCGCCGCGCTGTGGATGTGGCCCTGCAAGCGCGCTCGGGTGAATCTGCCCTCAAGGCCGCACAGGCCTGGGCCAAAGACCTGCCCCAAGCCACCGAGCCTGACCGCTTCGTCTTGCAGATATTGCTGGCGCTCAACCGGGCCGAAGAGACCGCGCCTGTTTTGCGCTCCCTGATCAACCGAAGCCAGGGCACAGCCCGGACGGACACCATCAATGCCATCCCCCAGACCTTCGCGCGGGTGGCCGACAAAGCAGTGGCCCTGCGCGTTGTCAATGAAGTATTGACCCCGGAGTTCAAGCGGCCAGAGCAGGCAGCGGCCGCCTGGACCACGCTTGGTCGCATGCAACTCACGGCCAACGAGGGCTCCAAAGCACTCGTCTCGGCGCGCAACGGCCATCGGGCTGACCCGGCCTCAATTTTTCCTGCCTTGCTGGCGCTGGAGTTGATGGAGCAAGGCCAAATCATGGCCGAAGATATCGTGCGCGGCCAGCTCAAGGCCAGTCCTCCATCGTCCAGCAATGGCACCACCGTGGCGCTCAACTACGCGCGCATCTTGCTCGACCTGCAGCGCAACGCCGACGCCCGCACCCTTCTTCTGGCACTCACGAAAACCCAACCCGAGTTGCTGGAACCGTGGTTGCTGCTGGCCAGCCTCCAGGTTCAAGACAACACCTTGCCTGCGGCCAGCGAATCGTTGCAGACCTACATGCGCCTGGCCCGAGATTCGGAAGATGGGCGCGGTGCACGTGGTCTCACGCAGGCCTACCTGCTGATGTCGCAAATTGCCGAAAAACAAAACGATCTTGAAGGAGCCAATGCCTGGCTCGATCGAATCGAAAACGCCGATGACATCATGGCCGCGCAGATGCGCAGGGCTTCACTGCTGGCGCGCCAAGGCAAAATCGAAGAGGCGCGTGCCCATTTGCGCAGCCAGCCCGTTCGGAGGCCCACCGATGTGCGGCTCAAACTGGTCGCGGAAGCCCAGTTGTTGCGCGAATTCAAACAATGGGACGAAGCCTACAACGTCTATAGCGAAGCCGTCAAAGCCTTCCCCGACGATCAGGAAATGGTTTACGACCAGGCCATGATGGCCGAGAAGGCGAATCGTCTGGACGAGATGGAGCGCCTGCTGCGCCAGATCATCGCCGCCAAACCCGATCACCACCACGCCTACAACGCGCTCGGCTACTCTCTGGCCGACCGCGGCGTGAGACTGTCCGAAGCCAAGCAACTGATCGAAAAGGCGGTGGAATTGCAACCCGACGACGCCTACATACAAGACAGCCTGGCCTGGGTGGAGTTCCGTTCAGGCAACGCCCTTCGCGCGCTGGAAATACTGCGATCGGCCTTCAAGGCCAGGCCCGATCCTGAAATCGCGGCCCACCTGGGCGAAGTTCTGTGGACCCAGGGACAAACCGAAGAAGCCAAGCGAATCTGGCGCGAAGGCAGCTTGCTGTCCAGCGACAACGAAACGCTGCAATCCACACTCAAGCGTTTCAACGTCCAGCCATGATTGCTCCGTCAGCCGGTCTACTGAGGACCCTACGCAGATCCGCAGGTTTGACCGCATCGTTTGTCCTGCTGGCCGGGTGCGCCGCACCCAAAATGCCAACCGCGCCAGGCGTTGACTCCTGGAACGGACGCCTGGCCTTGAGCGTGGACAGCAACCCGCCCCAGTCGTACGCTGCGGGCTTCGACCTGCACGGAACGCCACAGGCAGGCGAGCTGCTTCTGGCCACCCCGCTAGGCACCACCCTTGCAACCGTTTCATGGGTACCAGGGCGCGCCGAAATGGTACAGGGCGACCAGACCACCCGGCGCCAATCGCTGAGCGAACTGTCCACCGATATCGGCGGTGCGACGGTGCCCGTCGCGGCCCTGTTCGACTGGCTCAACGGACAGGCAACCGAGGTGGATGGCTGGCAAGCCGACCTGAGTCGCCATGCCGAAGGCAAGATCACTGCGCGCCGAACCGTTCCGTTGCCCAAGGCCGAACTGCGCCTCATTTTTCAACCATGAAAGCTGCCGCCCGAGAGCCGCTGCAACGCCTGCACAACGTCCCCGCTCCCGCCAAACTCAACCTTTTTTTGCACATCACGGGTCGCCGCGACGACGGCTACCACCTGCTGCAGTCGGTTTTCATGCTGATTGACTGGTGCGACGAGTTGCACTTTGACCTTCGGCGCGACGGCTTGCTGACCCGAGCTGACATCGGCAGTACAGATCTGCCACCCGAAGACCTGTGTCTGCGGGCCGCCAAAGCCCTGAAGCAGGCCACAGGTTCGCCATTGGGCGCACACATCACGCTGAACAAGCACATTCCCGCTGAAGCCGGCATGGGCGGAGGATCGTCAGATGCCGCCACCACGCTGCTTGCGCTCAATCGCTTGTGGGCGCTGGATTTACCCCGATCCGAGCTGGCTCAAATCGGCCTCACACTGGGTGCCGACGTTCCGTTTTTCATTGGCGGACGCAACGCATGGGTAGAAGGCGTCGGCGAGCAACTGACACCGGTTTCCCTGCCCACAACGCAGTTTGTCGTCATCAAGCCACCTGGTGGCGCCGCCACACAACGCATCTTTGGTTCGCCAGATTTGAAGAGGGACACAAAAGCTGCTACAATCCAAGGCTTTGCTGCAAACGGCACAGAAAACAGTTTGGAAACCGGGACCCGTCTGGATCTGCAGAAAATTCTGCAAGCCGGACACAACGATCTCCAGCCTGTGGCGCAAGCCCTGTGTCCCGATGTAAAGCGCTGTCTGGACTGGTTGTCTGAACGGGGTTTGCAAGGTCGAATGACCGGCTCAGGCACTGCGGTGTTTGCGCACTTGCAGCAATCGCTGAACAGCGCAGGGCTTCCGGGCAACTGGATCTTGCGGGAATGCAGCAACATGGATGTACATCCTTTGGCAGGCTGGTGTCGCGATTAGAATCGCAGACTCGCAGTCAGGGCAATAGATGTGCAACCTGCGACAATTTTGGTTGGTTGAAGGGCTTCACGGCCCGGCAACTGTCCAGCGTAGGGGAGTCGCCAAGTTGGTAAAGGCACTGGATTTTGATTCCAGCATGCGAGGGTTCGAGTCCTTCCTCCCCTGCCACCCATTTTTTTGAAATTCTTTTCACAGCGGTCGGGCCGCCAAGCGGCCCAACATCAGGCCGCCGATCAAGCCGGGAAAACCATGCAAGTTCAGCCACAGGATTTCATGATCTTCACCGGCAACGCCAACCCCGTGTTGGCGGCGGAAATCGCCCAGCACCTGGGTACCCAGCTCGGCGCTGCCAACGTTGGCCGCTTCTCTGATGGTGAAGTCACCGTCGAGATCATGCAAAACGTCCGCGCCCGCGACGTGTTTGTGATCCAGTCCACTTGCGTGCCGACCAACGAAAACCTGATGGAACTCATCATCATGGTCGACGCGCTCAAGCGGGCTTCCGCCGAACGCATCTCGGCCGTGATCCCCTACTTCGGCTACGCCCGTCAGGACCGTCGTCCACGTTCCAGCCGGGTGCCTATCACCGCCAAGGTGGTTGCCAACATGCTGCAAGCCGTGGGTGTGAGCCGCGTTCTGACAATGGACCTGCATGCAGACCAGATTCAGGGGTTCTTTGATATCCCGGTCGACAACATCTACGCCTCGCCCGTGCTGCTCGGTGACCTGCGTCAAAAGAACTACTCCGATCTGCTGGTTGTTTCGCCCGATGTGGGCGGCGTGGTACGGGCTCGCGCCCTGGCAAAACAGCTCAACTGCGACATGGCCATCATCGACAAGCGCCGGCCCAAGGCCAACGTGTCGGAAGTGATGCACGTGATCGGCGACATCGATGGCCGCAACTGCGTGATCATGGACGACATGATCGACACCGCCGGTACGCTCGTCAAAGCTGCCGAGGTTTTGAAAGAGCGTGGCGCCAAAAACGTCTACGCCTACTGCTCGCACCCCATTTTTTCAGGCCCCGCTATCGAGCGCATATCCAAAGGCAATGCGCTCGACGAAGTCGTGGTCACCAACACCATCCCTCTTTCGCAAGCGGCACAGGCTTGCGGCAAGATTCGCCAACTCTCTGTTGCACCGCTGATGGCTGAAACCATTGCGCGCATTGCTTCAGGCGAGTCGGTGATGAGTTTGTTTGCCGACCAGGACAACCTTTTTTAAGGACTGACCGGCAGCAAAAAGTGAACCGCCTCTGTCGAGGCGGTTCTTTTTAAATCGAGGCGTTCTGGTCGCGGAACCCCTCTACAGGAGTAAGTTATGCAATTTGTCGCTTTTGAGCGCGCCAAGCAGGGTACGGGTGCGAGCCGCCGTCTCCGCATCACCGGTCGCACGCCCGGTATCGTTTTCGGTGGTGACGCCGAGCCCACCAACATCGAGCTGGACCACAATGCTTTGTGGCACGCCCTGAAGAAAGAGGCTTTCCACGCTTCCATCCTCGACATGGAACTCGATGGCAAAGTCCATAAAGTGTTGTTGCGCGATGTGCAATACCACCCGTTCAAGCAACTGGTTCTGCACATTGACTTCCAGCGCGTGGACGCCAAAACACGTGTGCACAAGAAAATACCGTTGCATTTCATCAATGCGGACGAATCGCCAGCAGTCAAGATCGACAACTGCGTGATCAGCCACGCGATGACCGAAATCGAAGTCGAATGCCTGGCCATGCAATTGCCTGAGCACATCGAAGTCGATTTGGCCAACATCGTGAAAGGCCAGACCATCCACGCCCGCGAGCTGACGATGCCCAAGAACGTCAAGCGCGTGACACACGGCCGCACCAACCTGACCGTGGTCAATGCAGTGCCACCAAAGGTCGAAATCGTGGCCGCTCCTGTGGAAGTCGCACCGGTCGACGACAAAAAGGGCAAAAAGGGCGGCAAGAAGTAATTCTTCTCGCTGCACCTTGCGCTGCACTTTGTGCAGCGCCCTTCAAACGGCCCGCCTTGGCGGGCCGTTTCCATTGGCGAAGGCCCTTAGCCGCCCCGACTGGATAATGTGACCATGATCAAGCTCATTGTTGGCCTGGGCAACCCTGGCCCCGAATACGAAGACACCCGACACAACGCCGGCTTCTGGTGGGTAGACGAAGCCGCACGGCTGCTCAAGATTTCCCTGCAAATGGAGCGGGGCCACTTTGGTCTGATGGCCAGGACCCAGGTGAAAGGCCAGAACCTCTGGTTGCTTGAGCCCCAGACTTACATGAATCTCTCGGGCAAGTCGGTGGGCTCACTGGCCCGCTTCTTCAAGATCGAGCCAGAAGAAATACTGGTGGTTCATGACGAACTGGATTTGCCACCCGGTGAAGCCAAGCTCAAACGTGCCGGGGGGCATGCGGGTCACAATGGCCTGCGCGATATTCATGCCCAACTGGGCAGCCCTGAGTACTGGCGCTTGCGGGTTGGCATCGGGCATCCTGGCAACAAAAATGAAGTGGCCAACTGGGTGCTGAAAAAACCTTCGCCAGACGATCGCATCGCCATCGCCCAGACGCTGGACCGCACACTCAAAGCCCTGCCCCACCTGATCGCGGGCGAGATGGACAAAGCCACGGCCTTGATTCACACCAGCAAACCCCCTCGGCCCAAGCCACCGCGCCAGCCCAAGCCCGATGCAGCGACGCCCGATCAGCCGGGTGCGTCGCCTTCCGAGCCAACGGCAGGCTGAGCGACCGTGCCCTGAAGACGCTGGTATTTCTGCCACAGCGTTTCCTGCGATTCGGTATGCGCCGGGTCAACAGGAATACAGGCCACGGGGCACACCTGAACACACTGGGGTTCGTCAAAATGCCCGACACACTCGGTGCACTTGTTCGGATCGATTTCGTAGATCAGCTCACCCATATAAATGGCCTCGTTCGGGCACTCGGGTTCACACACATCGCAGTTGATGCATTCGTCGGTGATCATCAAAGCCATACAGCGATCTCCTTCAGGCCTGCAAGGGTTGCGGCCTGAGGCACTCGGCCACCGACGCGCTGACCATGCCCGACACATCGCCGCCCAGCATGGCGATCTCGCGCACCAGCGTGCTGGAAATGCATTGCAGCTCAGCCTCTGGCAACAAAAAGACCGTCTCGACGCCGGGGTGCAGTTTGCGGTTCATGGCCGCCATCTGGGCTTCGTAGTCGAAGTCTGTCATGTTGCGAATGCCCCGGACCACCGCACTGGCACTGTGCTCGCGGCAAAAATCCATGATCAGCCCTTCAAACGGCAAGACCCGGATACGGCCCAAGCCAGAGGTCGCTTCGGTGGCCATGGCCATGCGCTCTTGCAACGTGAAGCGGGTCTTTTTGTGGTGCGCCACTGCCACCGCCAGGATCACCTCATCAAACAATCCGGCGCTGCGGCGAACCACGTCTTCATGACCCAGGGTCAGTGGATCAAAGGTACCGCTGTAAACCGCTATGCGCGGGCCGCGGCCGGAGGCAGAAGGCAAGGCTGATTTCATACGCCAATTATGCGCGCGGGACCTCGCCTGGCCTTACGCAACAGCGATTGGCCGCAACAGATGAAAGGCCACTGCTCCAGCCTTGCCGTGCCTGTGCACCTTCAGGCCAAAGGGCTCCAGGGCCTCATCCGTCCACACCATGGGCGCTTCCAGGTAGATCTCGCCAGCGCCATGAATGACGTGGCTTGCGGCCTGCAGTGCCGCCTGGAACAGGGACGGGTTGCCATCTTCACCAAAAGGGGGGTCAAGGAACACCAGATCCCAGCCCTGGCCTCCCCGCTGTCGCAAGGCGCTCACGCCATCGCCGCGCTCGACCCGCACCGCACTCGCCTTGAGTTTCGTGACCATGACCGACAGCGAGCGCACCAGGTCGGACGCTTGCTCCACCAAGACCACTTCCGTTGCGCCTCGAGAAGCAGCCTCCAGCCCCAGCGCACCCGTTCCAGCAAAGGCATCGATACAGCGCAGGCCCGCCAGGTCTTGCCCCAACCAGTTGAACAATGTTTCCCGAACACGGGAAGGCGTGGGGCGCAATCCACCTCGATCCGGCACGGGCAGCCTGGTGCGCTTCCATTCGCCGCCAATGATGCGCACCTCGTGTGCTGCACTGGCTGTCTTGGCCGAGGGATTGAGAGGTTTTTTCATAGCCTTGGAGCTTACGCGAGCCGCGAGGTCATCGGGCCGTCAAGGCTTGGCCCCCACCACCACCGTGACCATGCGATCAGGCTGCAACACGCGCTTGAACGTGCGCTGAATGTCGGCCACGGTCACGGCTTGAACTCGCTCGGTCCAGCGATCAAGGTAGTCCAGCGGCAAACCGTGCCAGGCCATGTTGGACACATTGGCGAGCAACTTGCGGTTGCTGTCAATGCGCAGCGCGAAGCTGTTGACCAGGTATTCCTTGGCCGCGAACAACTCGGCATCGGTGGGGCCATTGGCGACAAACTCGCGCAACACATCCTTTGCCACGCTCACCGCTTGCGCCGCCTGATCGGGGCGGGTGGTGAGTCCCATCTGAAATGCCCCGGCGTGCAGCCCCGGGCTGAAGTAGCTGTAGACGCTGTAGCTCAGCCCGCGCTTCTCGCGCACTTCGGTGGTCAGGCGCGAGACGAACCCGCCTCCGCCCAAGATGTAGTTACCGACAAATGCCGGGAAATGGTCGGGATCATCGCGGCGCATGCCCGGCTGGCCCATCAGCACCTGCGCCTGAGCGGCGTCGAACGGCAAGCGCTCATCCACAGCGGCGGCCAACGGTTGCACCTCGCCCACAGGTGGCAAAGCCTCACAGCCATTGGGCGCCCAGGCCGCCATCAGCTCGCCCACGATGCGGTCGGCGCGCTCGCGATCCACCGCACCCACCAGACTTACCTGCGCCCGGCAAGCGCTGGCGTGGCGGCGATAGAAAACCTGCATATCGGCGGCACCGAAGGCTTTCAGGCTTTCGGCGGTTGTCTCATAGCCGTATGGATGTTCGCCATAGACAGCCTGAGAAAACGTGCGCCCGGCAAGCGTGCCGGGCCGGGTCTCTGCTTCTTTCAAGGCCGCCAACATGCGCTCGCGGTCGCGCTGCCAAACCTGCTCAGGCCAGGCGGGCGCGGCCATCTGCCTTGCCGCCAAAGCGACCGCGCCCTGCAACAGGTCGGGCTGGGTCAGGGTGCGCAAGGAGACAGTGAAGCGGTCGGCGCTGGCACCAGCGCCAAACTGCGCACCGAGATCGACCCAGGCCTCACTCAGCTGGTTCTCCCCCAGCGCGGACTGCCCTTCGTAAGCCGCCACACCGCCCGACATCAAGCCCGCCGTCGCACTGGCCAACCCCGCCTGCCGCACCGGATCGCGGCGGCTACCGCCGTCGACCTGAATCTCCACATCGAGCATGGGAATCACCGGGCTCTCAATCAGATACACCTTGGCACCACTGGCGTGCACCCAGTGCTGAATCGGAATTCCCGCCCAGGCCGGCGCTGAAACCGCCCACAGCAAAGCCGCGGCCATGCAATACCGTTTCACAACATTCATAAAAATCCAGGTGGTAATGTTCAATGGTTCGGGATCGGTGGGCGCTCGTTGGCGGGGCGCTCCGTCTTGCGTTTGGTCGGGTCAGGCACCAGCACGGCAGTGGTCAGTTTTTCTTCACTGAACAGGCGCTGGGCCACCGACTGCACTTGCGCCGCCGTGACTTCATTGAGCTGGGCCATCAACTGGTCGCCGGCTTCAAGCCCCATGTCCAAAGCCCAATAACTGCCCAGTTCCCGAGCCTGGTTGAACACCGAATCGCGCTTGTAAACCTCGCCAGCGATCCATTGCGTTTTCACCCGCTTGAGCTCCACCTCGCTCACGCCTTCACTGGCCACTCGCGCGATCTCTTCTTTCAAGGCCGAGATCACTGTGTCACTGGCCACACCGGGTGCCGGTACCGCAGACAGAAAGAACAACTGTGGCCCGCGACCCATCAAGCCGAAAGAAGCGCCAGCGCTGTCGGCCAAGCGTGAGCGCTTGCCTCCCTGGCCCTGAATCAATGCGCGCTCCAGGCGCGCTCCGCTGTAACCATCAAGAATGGCCGACAAGACCGTGAGTGCCAGCGCGTCCTGGCTCGCGGGGTCTCTGGCTTGGGGATCGGTCAGTTTGGGCATCTGGTAGGCCAGTGCCACCATGGCCTGCTCGGTGGCCGCGCGGAAATCCATCTGCCTGGCGCCCTGCTGCTCCGGTTCTTCACGGGGCTTGCGTGTGGGCAGGGGTCGGGACGGAATGGCACCATAGATGCGCTCGGCCATCGCATGAACGGCAGCCACATCCACATCCCCGGCAATCACCACCGCTGCATTGGCAGGTGTGTACCAGCGTTTGAAAAAGTCGCGTGCATCCTGGGGGGTCATGGCATCCAGATCACTCATCCAACCCACCACCGGCCGCCTGTAGGGACTGGCCTGGAAAGTCATCGCGTTCATGGCTTCAAACATGCGCGCGCGCGGTGACTCTTCGGTGCGTTGCCGCCGCTCTTCCTTGATGACCTCGATCTCGCGTTTGAACTCGTCATCCGGCCACTGGTTGTTGGCAAAGCGGTCCGCCTCCAGCAGCATCATGGCCTCAAGCTTTTCGCTCGGAATCTGCTGGTGGTAAGCGGTCACATCGCGCGTGGTGAACGCGTTTTCCTGCCCACCCAGGGCAGCCACCTTGCGCGAAAACTCCCCGGGTTTCACTGTCGGCGTGCCTTTGAACAACATGTGTTCCAGTGCGTGGGCCACGCCTGTGGTGCCATCGACTTCGTCCATCGCCCCAACCCTTACCCACAACATATGGGCCGCCGTAGGCGCCCGGCGGTCGGGTTGCACGATCAGCGTCATGCCGTTGGACAGGGTGAACTGCTGGGCAACAGGGGCCGCCATCACGAGCGCAGGAATGGCACCAAGCCCCAGGAAAGACCAGGCAATAGACATCATGGGAGATCGGGCCCAAGAGGGCAGACAACGTTTCATAGAATGAGAAGATACAAGAGATTCCAAAATGTTCTCGTTCTTCAAAAAAAAGACACCTCCAGCCCCTGCTCCAGCCGAGCTCCCGCCCGGGGACGCCGCCCAAGCGCCCCTGCCCGAACCGCCTGCGCTGAGCGAACCGCCCCCGGCTTCGCCGCCACCTGAGGAGCCCCCAGAGCCCCCAAAGGCCCCTGAAGCGCTCGCGCAAGCCGCGCCTCAAGCGCCGGAGCCCGAGCCAGCGCTTGCCAGGCTGGAAGCACCTGAAGACAAACCTGCCGAACCCGTCAAGGCCTCATCCGGCGTCTTTTCGTTCTTCCGCAGAAAACCACCTGCTGCACCACCCCCCGCTGACGACGCGCCGCCCGCACCGGTCGCTGAGCCAGCGCCTGAGGCTGCGCCCGGGCCAGAAGCCACGGAGGAAGTTGCGCCGGCACTGGCTCCAGCCACCGCACCCACATCCGCTGCAGTTACAGCGGCTCCCAAGCCCCCAGCGATTGCGCCTGCGCCGACCAAGGCCATCGACCCCCCGGCACCACCGCCAGTCGCAATCCCGGCAAAACCTCTGCCCGTGGTGCCCACCGTCGCCAACGCGGTGGACAAACCCGTGGACAGGCCCATGGCGCCCAGCGAGGCGCGAAAAGGCTGGCTGGAGCGCCTCAAGACCGGACTGCGCCGCACTGGCGCGAGCATCGCCACCGTCTTCACCGGAACCCAGATCGACGACGCCTTGTACGAAGAGCTGGAAGAGGCCCTGTTGATGGCCGACACCGGCGTCAAGGCCACCGAACACCTGCTGGCCGACCTGAAGAAACGCGTCAAGGAGGCCAAAGCCACCAACCCGGCGGCCGTGAAGGGCCTGCTCGCAGACGCCATCGTCGCACTGCTGGAACCGCTGCAGAAAACGCTGGTGATCGGTGAATTCAAGCCCACCGTGATCATGGTGGCCGGCGTCAATGGCGCGGGCAAAACCACCTCCATTGGCAAACTCACGCGCCATCTGGCCAACGGTGGCGCCTCGGTTCTGCTCGCTGCAGCCGATACCTTCCGGGCCGCCGCCCGGGAACAGCTCGCCGTCTGGGCCGACCGCAACACCGTCGAGATCGTGACCCAGGAAGGTGGCGACCCTGCTGCGGTGAGCTTCGACGCGGTGACAGCCGGCCGCGCTCGAGGGCGCGATGTGGTGCTGGTCGACACGGCAGGGCGTTTGCCTACCCAGCTTCATTTGATGGAAGAGTTGAAAAAAATCAAGCGGGTGGTACAAAAAGCCGACCCCACCAGCCCCCACGAGGTGCTGCTGGTGATTGACGGCAACACCGGTCAAAACGCCTTGGCCCAGGTGAAAGCATTTGACGAAACCCTTGGCCTCACGGGCCTGGTGATCACCAAGCTCGACGGCACAGCCAAGGGAGGCGTGATCTGTGCGATCGCCCGCGAGAGGCCGATTCCGATCTACTTCATTGGCGTGGGCGAAAAGCTGGAAGACCTGGAAACCTTCAACGCCAGGGAATTTGCGCAGGCATTGCTGGCCTGAGGAACAAGGCCCCCACGCTCCGCCGCTGCGCGGGTCGCTGCCCCCCGAGGGGGCTGATTCACCTTGGGGCGGCCCTGCGGTGAATCGCTTCGCCCCCACCCTGCGCCGCTGTGCGGGTCGCTGCCCCCCGAGGGGGCTGATTCACCTTGGGGCGGCCCTGCGGTGAATCGCTTCGCCCCCACCCTGCGCCGCTGTGCGGGTCGTGCCTATTCGGGCTTATTCGTCGTTGCCGTAATTGCGCCATTGCTTCATGGCATTGCGCATCGTCAGCATCTGCCGCTCAAATCTGGGGCAGGCTTTGCACATGGCCATGTGCACGCGCAGCGCCATTTGATCAAGCGCACCCAGATCACGGTCTTCCCTGGCGACCACAAGCGCACTCACTTCCTTGCAAGTGCGCATCAAGGGGAGCTTTCGCATCAAAGGGTTCATCAGCGGGCAAACCAGTTCAGTTCCAGGCATTCGCGCAAACGCAAACGGGCCCGGTGGAGTTGGACATACAGGTTCGTCGATGTCAGCCCGAGTTCCTTACATATCTCGTCGCTCGACATCTCCAACCACTCCCGCATCAGGAACAAACGGCCCTGCACAGGGGGTAGTTTTTCGGTACAGGCATCGAGAATGGCCATGAACTGCTGGCTTTTCAGGTCCTGCTCCGGGTTACCCCAATCGGCCGGTTTCTCTGCAAAGTGGCCATTGGTCCTGAACGCAATGTGTTCCAGCGGATCGGCCTGGCTATCGCCTTGCGAACCGGTGTCGAGCATCACTTCGCGCTGGCGCACGCGCATGGAATCGATGATCTTGTGTTTCAAGATGCCCACCAGCCAGGTCTTGAGCTGGGAGCGTGCCTGAAACGCCTGCGGCTTGGCCAGGGCGGCAAGCAAGGTTTCGGAAACTGCGTCTTCTGCCCAGGCCTCATTGCGCAATTGCAAACGGGCAAAGCGCATCAGGTAGTCACGCAAGGCGACCAGTTGCTGTTCGTAATCGGTGGGGGGCGTGATTGACATGTTCGAGTGCTGTTGCGCTCAAGTGTAAGGAATGTCACATGGGGCCGACAGAACCCCATACGCAACCAGAGAACCGAGCCCGCCATGGAACCACAACGCCACCCGTCCCGTCGGAACCTTCTCGTCTGGCTGGCTGGCGCAGCCCCGGTCTCGCTGCTCGCCCAGACGCCTTCGTTCGCAACGCCCGGCCAGGCTGAACTCCGGGGGGTCACGTCCGGCGGCGAGGTTTTGGCTCTCAACACACTGCGCGGCCAGGTGGTGATGGTTTTTTACTGGTCAACGGAATGCCCGGTGTGCCGCAACAAAATGCCGGAACTGCGCGCCAACGCAGCGGGCTGGCAAGGCCAGAAATTCACGCTGCTCGGCGTCAACATGGATCAGAAGCGCGAAGATTTTTTGCGCTACGAAGAAGTGGTGACGCCGCTGCTCCCGCAAGAACAGCTGTTTCCATCGGTGTGGGGCCGCGACCCTGCCTACCAGGACAACCTCGGTCCGGTCTCCCATCTGCCCTCCACGGTGCTCATCGACAAACAGGGGCAAGTGGCTGAACGCTACATGGGTCGCATTCCACCGCAAGCCTGGAACCGCATCGCCGATCTTTTGTAAATAATTTCAGAACGCCGTGTAAGAACACCGCGTCAGCGCTGACTCACCATCAACCAGAGTCGCTTGTTGACGCACCCGACCCGGTTAATCAATCCCTTCACCCTCTGGAGAATTCACATGAGCAACCGCACCCTGATCACCACCGCAGCCGCTTCCCTGATGTCGCTGGCCATGTTGTCCGCCCCCGTTCTGGCGCAGGCCGCAGCCAAGGAAAAATGTTTCGGTATTGCCAAGGCCGGCCAAAACGACTGCGCCAACCTGAGCGGATCGCACTCGTGCGCCGGTCAGTCCAAGGTGGACAACGGCAAGGACGAGTGGAAATACGTTGCCGAAGGCACCTGCAAAACCATGAACGGCATGAACATGGAAGAAGCCAAAGCCGCCTCCATGATGAAAAAGGACGACATGATGAAAAAAGACGACATGAAAAAGATGGACGACACCATGAAAAAAGAAGAAATGATGAAGAAAGGCTGATCGGCCATGATCGCCACGCCGATGTCTCCCGCGCCGGGCGCACCGCGCTCCTCCGTGGGCATCGGCTGGCGTCACCCCCATTACGCGGAGCTGCTGCAAACGCTGCCCGCGCTGGACTTCATTGAAGTTCACTCCGAGAATTTTTTCGCCCAGGGTGGCGCCGCGCTTGCCGTGCTGCTAGAAGGCCGAGAGCACTACCCGGTGAGCCTGCATGGCGTGGGCCTATCCCTTGGCTCGGCCATGGGCATCGATGCCTGGCATCTCGACCAACTGGCCCAACTGGTGCAGCGCGTCGATCCGGTTCGCGTCAGCGACCACGCCAGCTTTGCCCGCGCCCCTGCGGGCGGCAAAGCGGTACACGCGTCCGACCTGTTACCCATCCCCATGACCCGGGACGCGCTCGAGGTGATGTGCGCCAATGTAAGTCAGGTGCAAGACCGGCTGCGCCGACCCATCGCGGTCGAAAACCTGTCGGCCTATGTGCAGTGGCAACAGGCCGACATGAGCGAAACCAGCTTCCTCAACGCCTTGGCCCAACGCACCGGATGTGGCCTGTTGGTGGATGTGAACAACCTCTATGTCAACGCGCTCAACGCGCAGCTGCGTGGTGACACGCAAGTGCCCATTGAAGCCTGCCAGGCCTGGCTGAACGCCATCGCCCCCCAGCACGTGGCCGAGCTGCATCTGGCGGGCCATGTGCATTGTGGTGACATCGTGATCGATGACCACGGCAGCCGCGTGCCCGAGCCCGTCTGGTCGCTGTATGCCCATGCACTCGATCTACTGGGACCGGTGCCCACCCTGATCGAATGGGACACCGACGTGCCCGCGCTCGGCGTTCTGCTTGAAGAAGCCAGCCGAGCGCGCGCCGCTGGGCAAAGGGTTGCCGCATGACACAAGGCAATGCCACCACCGCGCTGCAAACGCAACAGGAAGCGCTTGTGAAGGCCTTGTTCGCCCGACCGGGCGAGGCTTCAGTCCACGCAGAGCTGCTTCCCCTCCTTGACCAGTGCAGCCTGCAAAGCCAGCGCGGGCTTCAGGCCTACCAGGCCAACGGACACGCCTTGGCCGAGCGCAGTCTGCGCGCCGCTTTTCCCGTGATTGAACACATGGTCGGGAGCAACAGCTTCAACGCCCTCGCCCGCGACCTGTGGCACCAACACCCTCCCGAGCGGGGCGATCTGGCGCAGTGGGGCGCGGCGCTGCCCGCCTTCGTTGCCAGCAACCCGCAACTGGCCGATGCGCCCTACCTAAGCGATGTGGCCCAGGTTGAATGGGCGCTGCACCGTGCGGCGTTCGAAGCCGATACCCCGCCCGACCCTGCCAGCTTCGTCCGCCTCACCGAAGAAGACCCCGAAACGCTCGCACTCACGCTCGCCCCGGGCGTGCACACGGTCACCAGCCGCTTTCCGGTGGCCAGCCTGGTACTGGCCCACCTTCAGGACCACCCCAACCTGGCCGAAGCCACCGACCGCTTGCGCCGGGGCGATGCTGAAACCGCACTGATCTGGCGCCAGGACATGAAGCCCAGGCTGATGCTGTGCACGGATGTGGCGGCCGCGCTGATAGCGTTGCTGCAATCCGGTCGCGATATCGCCGATGCGCTGGATGGGGCGATGAGCGCTGCCCGTGACGGCACAGATGAACACTTCGACTTCTCCGCCTGGCTCACCGAAGCCGTGACCCAAGGGGTGGTGATCGGCGTGCACACCGCACAGTCCCGGGCTGTCTGAATCAACGCGCCCCCCCTCTCTGGAGCCCCGCATGAACGCACCCTCACTTCTCTCACGCGGCCAATCGCTGTGGCACACCATCACCCAGGGCATCGACAGCCTGCGCGCGCCCGCGGCACTGATGGCCCGGCTGTACCTGGCCCAAGTTTTTTTCCTCTCCGGCCTTACCAAGCTTCGCGACTGGGACATCACGCTCCTGTTGTTCACCGAGGAATACAGCGTGCCTTTGCTCTCGCCCGAAGTGGCTGCGGTGATGGGCACAGCGGGTGAACTCGTGTTGCCTGTCCTGCTGCTTCTGGGCCTGGCCGGGCGCTTCGCCGCACTGGGCCTGAGCGTGGTCAACGTGGTGGCTGTGCTCAGCCTTTCCGAGATCGCGCCCGCCGCCATGCAACAGCACATCACCTGGGGGGTCTTGCTGGCCGCCCTGGTCTTGTATGGGCTCGGCAAGTGGACAATCGACTGCCTGTGGATACGCCCTGGCGTTGAGCGCCGACTGCACCCCCATTGATTTTTGTACCGGGAGATCCGTTTTGAACCTGCCATTGCCCACCCTGTCGCGCCGCAGCCTGCTGCTTGGTGCAGCCTCCGCCAGCGCCCTGCCCGCCGCCTGGGCCCAACAAAATGCTCAGCCCAACTGGAGCGCCATTGAAAAAGCGGCGCGTGGGCAAACCGTCTACTTCAACGCCTGGGCCGGCAGCGAACGCACCAATGCCTACCTGCAATGGACAGCAGGCGAGGTCATGGCCAGTCACGGCGTCAAGCTGGAGCACGTCAAGATCACCGACACCGCCGATGTGGTCAAGCGCGTGCGCGCCGAGAAAGCCGCCGGCAGGGGTGAAGCGGAAGGCACGGTGGACCTGGTCTGGATCAATGGTGAAAACTTCGCCACCCTGAAGCGCGAAGGCCTGCTCTTTGGCCCTTTCGCCGAAACACAACCGAACTTCCAATACGTGGATGTCGAAGGCAAACCCACCACCCGCAACGATTTTTCTGTGCCCACCGACGGCATGGAATCGCCCTGGGGCATGGCTCAGTTCACCCTGTTTGCCGACGGCAAGCGCCTGTCCAAGCCGCCGCAGAACATGGCCGAACTGTTGGCGCTCGCGCGCAGCCAGCCAGGCCGCATCACCTACCCCCGCCTGCCCGACTTCACCGGCACCACCTTCATCAAGCAAGCCTTGATCGAGCACGTCGCTGACAGCTCGGTGTTGTCCAGGCCTCCGGTAGAAACCGCCTTCGCGCAACAAACCGCCAACCTCTGGAAGTTTCTGGATGCGCTGCACCCCCAGCTCTGGCGCGGCGGCAAGCAGTTTCCGCAAAACCCAGCAGCGGTGCGCCAGATGATGGCCGACGGCGAATTGCTGCTGGCCCTGACCTTCAACCCCAACGAACCCGCCAACGAGCTCGCCGCCAAACGGCTGCCAGCTTCCACCATCGCCTGGCAGTTCAACAAAGGCACCATCGGCAACACCCATTTCGTGGCCATCCCCTACAACGCCAAAGCCAAAGCCGGGGCACAGATCGTGACCAACTTCCTGCTCTCGGCCAAGGCCCAGGCGCGCAAGGCCGACATCAACGAATGGGGCGACCCGACCGTGCTCGACCTCAAAAAGCTACCCGCTGCCGAGCGCGCCCTGTTCCCGGCCAGGCCCTTGCCTGGCCAGGTGGCACAGGCCGCTCCCACGCTGCCCGAGCCGCATGCTGGCTGGGTCGACCCGATCGAAAAGGAATGGACGCGGCGGTACCTTTGACCCCCACGCGCCGCACTGCGTGCGTCACCCCCCGAAGGGGCGATGCAGGCGGACCGTCGGAGCCGGATCCGCGTCATCCTGGGTTTGAAGACCTCGTGCCAACGGCATCCACTTTCAACCAATGAACTCGCTGCGTCTGCCTTTTGCTGGGGCCCTGCTTTTGCTTGCGGGTGGGCCGCTGCTGGCCATCGCGGTGCTGTCGCTCGGTGCATTGTTCGATGCACAGGCCTGGACCGACCTGTGGCACGACAACCAATGGCTGCCAGCCCTCGGCCTGTCGCTCTGGACCGGGTTGAGCTCCACAGCGCTGGCCTGGTGGATCAGCGGCTGGCTGCTGGCCCAGGGTTTCGTGCGCGACCACATGGGCGCGCTGCTGCGCGGGGTGCCGGTGATGCTGGCCACGCCGCATGCCGCCTTTGCCATCGGCCTGGTGTTTCTGATCGCGCCCAGCGGCTGGTTGTTGCGCGCGCTTTCGCCCTGGCTCACCGGCTTTGATTGGCCGCCCGCCTGGCCCACCACCCAGGACCCCTGGGGCCTGGGCCTGATCCTGGCGCTGACCGCCAAAGAGATTCCCTTTCTGCTCTGGACCGCGGCCACCCAGCTGCAGCGCGACGATGTGCGCCAGCGCTGGCGCGCCGAACACACGCTGGCCCAGACCCTGGGCTACCCGCCCCACCGCGCCTGGTGGCGTGTGGTCTGGCCACAGCTGGCGCCCCGCCTGTTCTGGCCGCTGCTGGCCGTGCTGGCCTATGGCCTCACCGTGGTCGATATGGCCCTGGTCATCGGCCCCGCATCACCGCCCACACTGGCCGTGCTGGCCTGGCAATGGCTGCAAGACGCCGATCTGGCGGTCAACGCCCGTGGCGCGGCGGCCGGTGGCGTGCTGACCCTGGCGGTGTTGGCCGCTGCGCTGGGCTGGCGGGGTGTTCAGCACCGCCGACGCAACATCAGCGGGCGCCGCGGCGTGGCGAAAGCCAACGGGGGCGGCCTGATCGGCCTGTGGCTGCTCGGCGGGTTTTACGCCGCCGTGCTGCTGGCGCTGGCCGTGGGCAGTTTTGCCGGCGTCTGGCCGTTCCCGGCCTTGTGGCCCGAAGCGCTCACGACGCAAGCCTGGGCCAGCGTCTGGGCCAGTCGAGGCACCGTGGGCACCACCCTGGTCCTGGCCCTGGCGTCCACCGGGCTGGCCTTGCTGTGGTGCGTGGCCTGGCTGGAACTCAGCCCCCGCCGCTGGGACAACGCCTTGCGACCCCTGCTCTATCTGCCACTGGTCTTGCCGGCGGTGTTGTGGGTCGTGGGGCTCTACACACTGGCGCTGCACACCCGCCTCGAAGGCCAGTGGACCGGGCTGCTGCTGGCGCACACGGTGATGGTTCTGCCCTATGTGCTGCTCGCACTGTCGCCGGCTTATCTGGGGTTTGACCCGCGCGCCGCGCAACTGGCGGCCAGTCTGGGCCATGGCCGCTGGGCCTTTTTGCTGCGCGTGAAATGGCCGCTGCTGCGCCGCTCGCTGAGCGCGAGTGCCGCCGTGGGCTTTGCCGTGAGCGTCACCCAGTACCTGCCCACCCTGTACATTGGCGCAGGGCGCTTCGGCACCGTGACCACCGAGGCCGTCACCCTCGCTGCCGGCGCCCAACGCTCGCTCACCAGCGCCTACGCCGGCCTGCAATTCATCCTGCCCGTGCTCGCGTTCGCGCTCGCCGCCTGGCTGGGCCGCCCCCGACGCTTCAAAACACCCCAAGCATGACGCTCTCTGTCCACATTCAACACCTCTGCAGCGCCCGCCGCGAGTTGCTGCGCGACCTGCGCTTCGACGTGGGGCCCGGCCAGATCCTGACGCTCATGGGCGCCAGCGGCAGCGGCAAAAGTTCGGTGCTGGCGGCCATCGCCGGCACGCTGGCTACCATCGCCGAGGGCGGGCAGGCGCTGCGTTTTGACGGCACCGTGTCGCTGGACGGCACCGATCTCACCGCCCTGCCCACCGCTCAGCGCGGCATCGGCCTGCTGTTTCAGGACCCCTTGCTGTTTGCCCACATGACCGTGGCAGAGAACCTGCTGTTCGCCGTGCCCCCCGGCCCAAAAGCGGAGCGCCTGTCCAAGGTGCAACAGGCCTTGCAGGACGCCGAACTGGCCGACTACGGCGAACGCGACCCGGACACCCTCTCGGGCGGCCAGCGCGCTCGCGTGGCCCTCATGCGCGCCCTGCTCGCGCAACCCTGCGCACTGCTGCTCGACGAACCGTTTTCCAAACTTGACGCCACGCTGCGCGACCAGTTCCGCGGCTTCGTGTTTGACCACATCCGCCGCAAAGGCATCCCCGCCGTGCTCGTGACCCACGACGCCGCCGACATCGCCGACCCGGCCTTCGTCATCGAGTTGAACCATGCTTGACCGCCTCATCCAGACCGCCATCAAGCCCTTGATCACGAAGGCCGCCAAGGCCTTGGTCAAGGCCGGCGTCAGTGCAGACGGGCTCACACTGACCGGCTTCCTGGTGGGCATGGGTGCGGCCGTCGCCATTGTCTTTGAGGCCTACATCACCGGGCTGGTGATGCTGCTGACCTCGCGCCTGATGGATGGGCTGGACGGCGCCGTGGCCAGAGAAACCACGCCCACCGACCGCGGCGGGTTTCTGGACATCACACTGGACTTTCTGTTCTACGCCAGCATCCCGCTGGCCTTCGCCATCTCGAACCCGGCCCAAAACGCCCTGCCCGCCGCCGTCCTGCTCGCTGCCTTCATCGGCACCGGCAGCAGCTTCCTGGCCTTCGCCATCGTGGCCGAGAAAAACCGCATCGCCTCCACCGCGTTTCCCAACAAGAGCTTCTACTTTCTCGGCGGACTCACCGAAGCCACCGAAACCATCGTGGCGCTCTCAGCCATGTGCCTGTGGCCTGAGGCGTTCCCGCTGATTGCTTATGGGTTCGCGGTCTTGTGCGCGATCACGATTGCGATGCGTATCGGGTGGGGCTGGCAGCGGTTCCGGTGACCCAAAACCACCACAGACCTGCCCGTTGAACGACTGCAATTGAAAGGCAGCATCTGCGAAGCGGGGCTTTTGCACCGCAGGCTCTACCCGGGCCCAACGCCCCGGGTCAACCGCCAAAACCGCACATTCAGAATCACGGCCGCCACCGCCAGACCACCCACCAGCCCGGCCCACAGACCCGCAGGTCCCATCGGCCCAAACACACCCAGGGTGAGGCTCAGGCCCATGCCGACCACCCAGTAACCAAACACGGTGACCAGCATGGGAACCTTGGTGTCTTTGTAGCCGCGCAAGACGCCCATGGCGCCGACCTGCATGCCGTCGACCACCTGGAACACGGCGGCGTAAACGAGGAACTGGGCGGCCAGTGCGATCACGTTGGCGTTCGGTGTGTACAGGCCGGCGAGCTGTTCGCCGAACAGGGCCATGAACAACGCCGAGACCATCATGAAGGCGGTGCACAGCGCGATGCCCAGCCGCCCCCGGTAGCGCGCAGTCAGCGGCTCGCCCGCGCCCAGCGCCTGGCTCACGCGCACGGTGAGGGCGATGGAAATGCCGAGCGGGATCATGAAGGTGATCGAGGCGATGTTGATGGCGATCTGGTGGCCGGCCACGGTGGCGACGCCGAAGCGACCCATGAGCAGCGCGGTGGCCGTGAACAAGCCGGCCTCCATGGCCATGCTGATGGAGATCGGAATGCCCAGGCGAACCAGCGTGGCGATGTGGGCCCAGTCGGGGCGGGTGATGCGCTGGCGCAGGTGGTATTTGGCGTAGCGCGGTGCGCGCAAGGTGTAGACATAGAGCGCCAGGCAACCGCAAGTTTGGGCAACACCTGTTGAGAGCGCTGCGCCCGATGCGCCCATTTCAGGGAAGCCGAAGTTGCCAAACATCAGCAGGTAGTTGCCCAGCACGTTGACCGGCAGCATCAGCAGTTGGGTCCAGAGCATGGGCATGGTGTGGCCCATCGATTCGTTGAGGAACCGGGGCACAAGGTAGAGACAGGTGAGCGGCAGGCTCCAGGCGATCCAGACCAGGTATTGGCGCGTCTCGGTGACGATCTCGGGCGCGATGCCGAGCCAGGGCATGAGCAACGACATGGCCAGCAACGACAGCATCTGGAACACCGAAAGTCCCAGGGCCATCCACACACCCTGGCGCAGTTCTTCGCGAATGAGGGGGTGGTTGTTGGCACCCACATGGTGGGAAATGATGGGGGTGAGCGCCAGCATCAGCCCCAGCCCGGCGATCACGACAAAAAACCACATGGCCGCGCCCAGCGCCACCGCCGACAGCGCCAGGGCGTTGATGCGCCCGGCCATCAGGGTATCGGCCACACCCATGCCCATTTGCAGCAGTTGGGCCACGATGATGGGCAGGGCAATGATGGCGATGGCGCGCAGTTCTTTGCGTGCTTCGGCGATAGATGGGTTCAACGGAGATTCCTGCGGTGCGCAACCATCTGTGCGATGGCTTGAAGGGGATTCAGGCGGAGTGGGCGGCTACTGCTTCAGCGCCCATTCCACCAAGGGCAACTGGTCGTTGCCAAAATAGAGCCGTTCGCCCGAGCCGAAAGGCACAAAGATGCTCGGTGAACCAAAGGCACCACGGCCCACGGCTTCTTCGGTGTTGGCGCGCAGCCGGTCTTTGATGGCGGGCTCCTGCGAGCGAAGCCGCAGCACCTCGCCGTCCAGGCCCGCCTGGTTGGCGATGGCCACCAGCACGTCGGGATCATCAAGGTTCAGCTGGTGGGTGTAGTAAGCCTCAAACCCGGCGGCGGCGAACCTGAGCAGCGCTGCCTGGTCGTCTTCCAGCGCGCAACAAAAACGCATGGTGTTCACCGAGCGCAATGGGAAGAAGGGCCCTGGGAAATTCATCTGAACGTCCGACAAAGCAGACCAATCTTGCAGCGACTGGATCAACTGGCGCCATTTGGGGCTGCCCTGGTTGTTGGCGCGGGATTCCACATAGGCCTCGTTGACCTGGTTGTGCACGCCGCCCACCAGAAAGGGCCGCCAGACGATGGTGGCGCCCAGCTTCTTGGCCATGGGCTGGATATTGTGAAACGCCAGGCAGGTCCAGGGCGACGCGAGGTCAAAGAAGAATTCAAAGGTCTTTTTCATGGCGCAGCTTTGCGAATCGGGTTGCACAGGGTATCGCAAACCCATGCTCCGATTGCAGTTGCTTCCGGGAATCGACGCAACGGCGAGCGACAAGATTGCGCCCATCAAGATCCAGGCAACCCAGGCTGAGCGGACGCAAGCCAACGGCGTGAAGGCTGACACAGCCAACGTTCCGTTTCAATGGCCTGTCCGCCTCCCTGAACGCGACCGCTGAAACCAGCACTTGAAGCAGCGCTGGTCATTCACATGCTATGCACCCCCATGCGCCGCAACACGAGCTTCTCGGCCTCCACCGCCAGAAACTTGACCGATGCAAGGCCGAGGATCAATGCCCACGATGCCCAGCCGAGCGACGCCGTGCCAAAGAGCTGTTGCATCGGGGGGCATAGGTGAACAGCATCTGAAACACCACCAGCGACACACTGGCCCAAAAGGCGATCAGGTTGCCGGTGATGGTTTCCCAGGCGAACGCATGGGCGGTGAAATGGCGCGTATTGAACAGGTACACCAGTTCGCCCACCACCAGCATGTTGACCACGGCGGTGCGCGCAAGCTCGATGGAGCTGCCGCGCGCCATCTCCCATTCAAAGACGGCGTAGGTGGCGGCAATCATGAGCAGGGTCACGTAGGCGATGCGGGTGAACAGCAGGCGGGTGATGAGTGGCTCGGCGGGGTCGCGTGGCGGGCGCTCCATCAACTGGCCCTCGGCGGGCTCAAAGGCGAGTGCGATCGCCAGCGTGACGGTGGTGACCATGTTGATCCACAGGATTTGCGCCGCGGTCACCGGCATCGCCAGCCCGGCGAACACGGCCAGCAAAATCACACCCGCTTCGCCGCCATTGGTGGGCAAGACAAACAGCAGCGATTTTTTGATGTTGTCGAACACGGTGCGCCCTTCGCGCACCGCGTGGGCGATGGAGGCGAAGTTGTCATCGGTCAGCACCAGGTCGGCGGCTTCGCGCGCGGCGTCGGTGCCGCGCTGGCCCATGGCCACGCCAATGTTGGCGGCCTTGAGCGCGGGCGCGTCGTTCACACCATCGCCGGTCATGGCCACCAGCTTGCCCTGGGCTTGCAGCGATGCCACCAGGCGCAGCTTGTGCGCAGGGCTGGCGCGGGCCACCACATCGGTCTGCGCCAGCCGTTTCGCCAATGCTGGGTCGTCCAGGTGGTCAATCTCATCGCCAGTGATGGCCTGTCTGGCTTGCAGGCCAATCTGCTGGCCGATGGCCGCAGCGGTGACCGCGTGGTCGCCGGTGATCATGAGCACGCGGATGCCGGCGCGCTGGCAGTCGGCCACGGCGGCCACGGCTTCGGGGCGCGGCGGATCCATCAGCCCGACCAGGCCGAGCAGAGTGAATCGGGGCACGATATCGGCTATACCGATGCTGTGGGTGCCGGAGGGCAACTCGCACTCGGCCAGCGCCAGCACGCGCTGGCCATCGCCCGCCGCCTGGTCGACCCGGGCTTGCCAGGCCGCGCGGTCGAGCGGCGCGCCGGTGGTGTCTTTGACACACAGATCGAGCACCCGTTCCGGCGCACCCTTGAGCAAGATGAACGCACGCGACGCCTGCCCACCCGCTTGGTCATGGTGCAGGGTGGCCATGTAACGGTGTTCGGATTCGAACGGGATTTCGTCACGGCGCGGAAAGGCCTGGCTGGTGCTTTCGAGCGCAAGGCCAGCCTTGAGCGCCAGCGTGAACAGCGCGCCTTCGGTCGGGTCGCCAGCCAGCACCCAGTCCCCGGCGTTGTCTTCGCCTGCGTCATCGCGGTGCAGGCGCGCATCGTTGCACAGAAGCGCGCAACGGGACAGCCGTTGCAGCCCCGAATGGTCTGCGGGCTGAACAGCTGAGCCAGCAAGCTCAAATCTACCCAGCGGGGTATATCCTGCGCCGCTCACCGCCAGCGTGGCATCGGCCAGCATCACGCGCACGGCGGTCATTTCGTTGCGCGTCAGGGTGCCGGTCTTGTCGGTGCAGATCACGCTGACCGAACCCAGCGTTTCAACAGCAGGCAGACGCCGCACCACGGCACGGTGCTGTGCCATGATGCTGGTTCCGATGGCCAGCGTGATGGTGACCACTGCGGGCAGTCCTTCAGGAATCGCCGCCACAGCCAGACCGACCACCACCAGAAACATGTCGGCGGCGGGCATGCCACCGAGCCAGACACCATAGAGGAAGGTCAACAGCGCCACCACGCCAATGAAGGCGGTGATGCGGCGCGCAAACTGGTCGAGCCGCCGGGTCAACGGCGTGACCAGCTCGGCCACGCCGGCCACCATGGCGCCGATCTGCCCGATCTCGGTTTGGCGGGCGGTGGCCACCACCACACCAGTGGCCTGGCCCACGGTGACCACCGTGCCGGCATACGCCATGCACAGCCGGTCACCCAGCGCGGCGCCCTGGGCCACGGCATCGGGCTGTTTTCCCGAAGGCACAGACTCGCCCGTGAGCGCGGCCTCGTCGATCGCCAGATTCTTGCTGCGCAGCAAGCGCAAATCGGCCGGCACTCGGGTGCCCGATTCCAGCAACACCACGTCACCCGGCACCAGATCAGCGGCATCAATTTCCAGCCGCTGTCCTTGCCTCAACACCATAGCGTGGCTGGCCAGCATGGCGCGGACCGCTTCCAGCGCGCGTTGGGCCTTGCCTTCCTGGACCAAGCCCATGATGGCGTTGATCACCACCACCCCCACGATCACCGCCGTGTCGAGGGTGTGCCCCAGCCACAAGGTGATGCACGCCGCTGCGAGCAACACATAGATGAGCAGGTTGTGAAACTGGGCCAGCAGCCGGCGCCACCAGGGGCGGGGCGGGGTCGCCTGCAGGCGGTTGGGTCCATAACTGGCCAGCCGCTCTTTCGCCTCACGGGTGCTCAGGCCCCGGGCATCGCTGGCCAGTTGGCGCAGCGCCTCATCGGCAGGTGTTGCGTGCCAGACGACGGTCGTTTCGGTGCGGGATGCGCTATTTCTCATGTCTGTACGTTAGCGCAAACCCTGCTGCTTCTATACCGACCAGGTCAAAAACGCGCCATATAAACCACCCGCAAAACCGCCTGTTTCAATGGCCTCGTTCGGCGCCAGCCCTCTTCGCTTGCCAGCGCAACCAATCGGCTGGCTCGTCCACGTCCCAGAGCGCCGGCAGTTCCACCCAGCGCACCTGCGCACCGCTCAGGCGTTGGCGGGTCTGGGCCATGGTGCGGGCCGTGCTCCACTCCACCCGCTCAAACACCTGTGGCAATCGCTGCTTCAGCCCAATCAGCACATAGCCCCCGTCCTCGGCAGGAATGAACACGGCGTCGTGCAACACCAGGGCATCTGCGGCCGCCTGCAGATGCCCCGGCGTCAGCGCCGGGCAATCGGTGCCCACAATGAGCAGGGCGGGTGCACCACGCTCGGCGAAGTGGTTCTCCATCACGGCAGCCATGCGCTGCCCGATGTCGCCCTCCACCTGTGAGGCACAGCGCACCCCCCAGCGCTCGGCCAGCAGCGCGAACAAACGGTGGTGGGCACCCATCGCGGTGTACAGGACAACCTCGCCCAGACTGGCGCTGTGCGCGGTGTTCAAGGTGCGCAAGATGAAGCCACGCTGGGCGCGGGCAGCGCCGACCGCACCCAGCAGCTTTGCCAGCCGTGTTTTGGCGAACCCGGGCACCGGCGCTTTGGCCAGGACGGCCACAGCCGCCGCTGCGCGCGGCGCGTAGCCATACCGCAAGGCGAGTTGCTGCGCCGGGGTGCCCCAGGCATAGGCCGCCCGCAGTCGCCACATCAGCAGCACGGTGCGCCAAAACCCGTTGTGATCCCAGCGTCGCCCGGCGGTGCTCACGCGCTCCGTCAAACAGGCGGGAGGCGCGCGTTCACGCAGGCGCGCGCTCAACTCGATGTCTTCCATCAATGGCTGTGCGGGAAAGCCCCCCAGCGTTTCAAATACCCGGCGGCGCACAAACATGGCCTGGTCCCCGGTGGCCATGCCGGTTCGGCGTGATCGCCAGTTCATCAGCGCGGCCACCCAGGGCAACAAGGGATGCTGCCCATCGATGTGCACATCGAACCGGCCCCAAACCACACCCCCGGCCAATGCCCCTTGAACCAGCGCATCGGCGCTGGATGGCAAGCGGGTGTCGGCATGGAGAAACAACAGCACCTCTGCCTTGCGCGCCAGAGGGTGGCAAGCCCCGGCATTCATTTGCGAGGCGCGTCCACGCGGCGCGGTCAACACCGCGTCGGCCCCGGCCCGCGCGACTTCGGTGGTGTCATCCACGCTGCCACCATCGACAACGATCACGACCACGCCACGGTTGCGCAAATCGGCCAATGCGCTCAGTGCGCCCGGCAATGAGGCGGCCTCGTTCAACACGGGCATGACGATGGCCAGCCTCATGGTGACAACACCCTCTCCAGCATGGCCAGTTCATGCAACACCCGCGCCACGACGGGCGCACTGAGGTAATGCTCAACCCGGCCGCGCACATGGGTCACCAGCGCCGCTTCACTGCGATCGGCAGACCAGTCTTCGCCGTCGCCAGAGGGGCCCTCCCGCTCGCGCGACAGCACCCGCCATTTGGCACACCAGGTGATGGACCACAACCACATGGCGCCGCGCAGCGGCACATGCCACCGCGCGGCTTCGCCTGCGGCTGCGCCCATGAAGCGATCCCAGGCGCGGTAGGCAGCCATGATTTCGCCCTCGCTCAAGACCGCGTGTGAATCGACATCCCAGGTGGTTGAGGTGTAGAGCGTGGCGTGGGCCAGATCGAGACCCGGGTAGCTGTAACGGCATTTCTCCAGATCCACCAGAACCGCCGAGCCGTCGGCGCGCACGATGAAATTGCCCGGGTGGCCATCAAAGGCGATCAGGTGGCGCCGGGGCCTGGCGGCCTGATCGCACAAGGCCTGCAACCGCTGTTGCTGCGACTCGATCGCGCCTGCCACTTCCGGGGCCACCTTCGCCCCGGCGAGGAAACGGGCCTGAGCAGCGATCTCGTCGCACAGCGACTTCAGGGGATCTCGCTCATCCTGCAACGGTGAGCGCTTCGCGCGGGGCGGCAACGGCAGGGCATGCAGCGAGCCCAGCGCCCGCACGATGGCACCCAGATCACCCGGCAAGCGAGCCGCCCGGCCTTCTATTTCCGCGACCAGCAAGGCGCCTCGAGGCAGGTTGGCCGATGGCGCCAACACACCGTGCAGGGCGGGCGAGTGGCCACCCGGCGCAGCGCGCTCAAAGCAGGTGCGCTGGTAGTCAAGATTGCGCACAGCGGCCAGCCCCATCTGGCTTTGTTTGGGAATGCGCGCGAGCCAGCCACTGCCAGCCAGGCGCACATGGTCGTGGGCCAGCCCTTTGTCGGACATCGGCTGCAGCGCGCAACCCGCCAGCGGATGGGCCAGCGCGGTCAGTTCGCGGCGCAGCTGTTCAAGCAAATCATTCACGTCAGGGATGCCTCGCCATGTTCAACACCGCACCGCCAGGGGCCAGGCCCCATCGCAAGGCGCGATGGTCAAAGCCAGAGGACAGCGTGGGTTTGATGATCTCAAAATATGGTGACACATCAAAGTCCCGTGGCGCAAAAAGGCTGTGGTGCCGCACATGCAGCACCTGCTCGACGCAGTCGTGACAACCGGGATCGTTCAGGCTCAAGGTTTCAATGCTCGGCAGGATGGGGTATTGCACCGACTGAAACGCCTGGGCGATCAAGGTCGAACAAATGGCCCGTGTGGGGTCCCCACTGCCCAGGGCCAGCATCTTGCGACGCCAGCGCAGAGGCACCGGCGGCGTGGGAAACAGGTAGCGCGCGAGGTCGGTCACATTTTTGAGGTCATAGGCCTGCCCCAGCCGATCGATGGCGTATTGGCAGACCGCGCCAACCTCGTTTTCATCCAGCCCAACGGGGCGGCAGATGCGGCAATGCATCTGCTCAAACGCCGACAGCGCCACCGCGCGAACACCTTCGCTGATATCGGCCTCGACCACGCAAGGCACGTCACCGCCCACCGCATGCTCTGGCATGCCGCCCACATAGAGCGCGGCATGCGACCAGGTGGACTGTGTGAGGTACTTGATGGCGGTGCTCACCCGCGACGTGCCTTCAACCAGGATCACGTCGCCCGGTTTCAGCGTGCGGGCCAAGCTGCCGATATCAGACGGGACGCCGATGGCCGCCGCGCGCCCAGGCGTCCCCAGGTAGCGGGCAAGGGCACGACCCAGCCAGGCCCTCATGGCCGCGCCCCGCCCTTGCGCCAATCGGGTCTGAAGGGATCGCACGGATGAAGCGGAAACGATTGCATGACAATGAACTTTAGGAAAGAGCCATCTGTAAGGAACAGCGTTCTGCTGCGACTCAATCACAACAAACACAAGGAATGGTCGTGAATCTGCGCAAAGTCTTACTCCTCGTCGCCCTGGCCCTCGGCATTGGTGCGTTCTTCGCCTTCGATCTGGGCCGCTTCCTCACGCTGGACTACATCAAGGACAGCCAGGCCGCTTTCGGCGAGCTGTATGCGAGCCAGCCCTTCAAGGTGGCAGCGGTCTACTTCCTGATCTACGTGGCCGCCACCGCCCTGTCGCTGCCGGGCGCCGCCATCATCACGCTGGCCGGCGGCGCCATCTTTGGCCTCGGCTGGGGCACCGTGATTGTGTCGTTTGCGTCCAGCGTGGGCGCCACCCTGGCCTTTCTGACATCGCGCTTCATCTTGCGCGGCAGCATCGAGAGCAAGTTCGGCAACCGGCTGGCTGAGATCAACAAAGGCATCGAAAAAGACGGCGCCTTCTACCTCTTCACCCTGCGATTGATCCCCATCGTGCCTTTCTTTGTGATCAATTTGGTCATGGGCCTGACCAAGATGAAGGCCCGCACTTTTTACTGGGTCAGCCAGTTGGGCATGCTGGCCGGCACCCTCGTCTACGTGAACGCCGGCACGCAACTGGCCCAGATCGATTCGCTCAAAGGCATTCTCAGCCCCGGCCTGATTGGCTCCTTTGTTTTGCTGGGCCTGTTCCCGCTCATCGCTAGAAAGATTGTTGACATGATTAAAAAACGCAAGGTATACGCCCGCTGGGCCAACGTGAAGCCCAAAAGCTTTGACCGCAACCTGATCGTGATCGGCGGCGGCGCCGGCGGTCTGGTGTCGGCTTACATTGCCGCCGCCGTCAAGGCCAAGGTGACGCTGGTCGAGGTGCACAAAATGGGTGGCGATTGCCTGAATTACGGTTGCGTGCCCAGCAAGGCGTTGATCAAAAGCGCCAAGCTGGCGAGCCAGATGCGCCATGGCGAGCAGTACGGGCTCTCCAACACCACACCCACGTTCAGCTTCAAGGCCGTGATGCAGCGCATCCACGACGTGATCAAAGCCATCGAGCCGCACGACAGCGTGGAGCGCTACACCGGTCTGGGTGTGGAAGTGTTGCAGGGCTACGCCAAGCTGGTGAACCCCTGGACGGTGGAGATCGCGCTGAACGACGGCGGCACCCAGCGCCTGACCGCGCGCAGCATCGTGATCGCCGCCGGCGCCCGCCCCTTTGTGCCGCCGCTGCCGGGTCTGGAAGACGTGGGCTATGTCACCAGCGACACGCTGTGGGACGAATTTGCCAAGCTCGACGAGGTGCCCAGGCGCCTGGTGGTGCTGGGCGGTGGCCCCATCGGCTCCGAGCTGGCACAAAGCTTTGCCCGACTGGGCTCGGCCGTGACCCAGGTGGAAATGGGCCCGCGCATCATGGCCCGGGAAGACGAAGAGGTGAGCGAGCTGGCCAAGAAAGCGCTGGAGGCCGATGGCGTGGATGTGCGCGTGGGCCACAAAGCCCTGCGCTGCGAAACCATCGATGGCGAGAAAACGCTGATCGTGGAACACCAGGGCGCCGAGCAGCGCATCGCGTTTGACCAGTTGCTGTGCGCCGTGGGCCGCAGCGCCCGCCTCACCGGCTACGGGCTGGAAGACATTGGCGTGCCCACCAACCGCACGGTGGAAACCAACGAATACCTGGAAACGCTGTACCCCAACATTTTCGCTGCGGGCGATGTGGCCGGCCCCTACCAGTTCACCCACGTGGCTTCGCATCAGGCCTGGTACGCCGCCGTCAACGCGCTGTTTGGCGACTTCAAGAAATTCAAGGTCGACTACTCGGTGATCCCCTGGGCCACCTTTGTGGACCCCGAGGTGGCGCGCGTGGGCCTCAATGAAACCGAGGCCAGGGAAAAGAACATTCCTTATGAAATGGTCAAGTACGGCATGGACGATCTCGACCGCGCCATCGCCGACAGCGAAACCCAGGGTTTCGTCAAGGTGCTGACCGTGCCGGGCAAAGACAAGATCCTGGGTGTGACCATTGTGGGCGCGCACGCTGGCGACTTGCTGGCCGAATACGTGCTCGCCATGAAACACGGCCTGGGCCTGAACAAGATCCTCGGCACCATCCACACCTACCCCACCATGGCCGAGGCCAACAAGTACGCCGCGGGCGACTGGAAGCGTGCACACCAGCCCGAGAAGCTGCTGGTGTGGGTCAAGAAATTCCACGACTGGCGCCGCGGGTGAACTTGTCCGCCCACAGCCACTCCAAAACCTTCATGAGAGACCCCCGCATGAGCTCCCGCCGCCAAACCTTGCACCTGTTCGCGGCCATCGCTGTCACCGCAGTGTTGCCCATGAGCGCTTTTGCCCAGACCGCTGCTTTTGACCACCAGTACGCGGGCTGGAACGCCTTGCTTAAAAAACACGTGAAATGGTTGCCCGATGGCAAGCAATCGCGCGTGAACTACAAAGGTTTTGCAGCCGACCACGCGGCACTCAAAGACGTGCTCACCAGCCTGAGTGCCGTGCCCAAGGCAAGCTTTGATGGCTGGAGCAAGCCCCAGCAGATGGCCTTCCTCATCAATGCCTACAACGCCTTCACGGTGGAGCTCATTCTCACGAAGTACCCCAACCTGAAATCCATCAAGGACCTCGGGTCGGTGTTCCAGTCGGCCTGGAAAAAAGAGTTCTTCACCCTGCTGGGCGCCGAGCGCCACCTCGACTGGGTCGAGCACGAGCAGCTGCGCCCCGTCTACAAGGAACCCCGTGTTCACGCCGCCGTCAACTGCGCCAGCATCGGCTGCCCGGCGCTGCGCGACGAGGCCTTCACCGCCAGCCAGTTGGAAGCCCAGCTCGAAGACGGCATGCGCCGCTTCATGGGCGACCGCACGCGCAACCGGGTGAAAAATGGCGAAGTGGAAGTGAGCGCCATCTTCAAATGGTTCAAGGAAGACTTCAACAGCGGCTACCGCGGCTTCAAACAGGTGGAAGACGTGTTCGCCGCCTACGCAGCGCAGCTCACCGACCAACCAGACGAACAAGCCAGCCTGCGCGCCAGGAGCCTGTCTGTCAGCTACCTCGACTACGACTGGTCGCTCAACGACGTGGGCCGATGAAGCGCACCACTGCCTGTTTTTGCCTGGCGCTGCTCACCGGCATCAGTTGGGCCCAACCGCCTGCCGAGCTGGCCCCCTTGCTCGACGGGCAAGGCGAGGCATCCAAGGCTTGGCGGTTCGTGGGTTTCCCCAAAAAATCGGCCGACCTGCCGCCCTCGCGCTTTGAACCGGGTGAAGTTGACCACAAGCCGGGCCTGAAGGTCAGCACCGATGCGTCCTACGGCACATGGGTGCAAGCCTGGAACGGCCCGGCACCCGAGCGGTTGCAATGGCGCTGGCGGCTTGACGAGCCCCTGGCTGGTGGCAAACGTGCGCCAGACCTGCTTGCCAAAAGCGGGGACGATGCAGCACTTAAGGTGTGTGTGATGTTTGAACACCCGCTCGACAGCGTGCCGTTCATAGAGCGCACTGTGTTGCGCATTGCGCGCAGCGTGAGCGGTGAGAACCTGCCAGCAGCCACCGTTTGCTACATCTGGGACAGCGCGGGCCCCGCACCCCGGCAGGGCGTCAACCCCTATACACGCAGGGTGAGGTTCATCAGCTTGCAAGGCCGCAACTCGCCACTCACCCGCTGGACCAGCGAATCGCGCGATGTGGCGCAAGACTTTGCCACCCTGTTTGCTGACGAACTGCCGCAAGGCGCCAGAACGCCACGCGCAGAGTTGCCGCCTGTCACAACCGTGCTCATTGGTGCAGACAGCGACAACACCGCCAGTCAAAGCGTAGGCTGGGTGACAGACCTCCGCTGGGTGCCGTAAGTCATTCGCATCGGCATCGCTGATGGCGCCCGGCTAACATCGGCGTCTATGCATTCAACTGGCATCAAAAAACTCCTTCTGCTTGGTGCTGGGCATGCCCACCTGCATGTGCTCGCCCAACTGGCCCAAAACCGCCCCGCAGATCTCGATATCACCGTCGTCTCGCCCTACCCCTACCAAACCTACAGCGGCATGACGCCAGGCCTGGTCGCGGGCCACTACAGCCCCGAGGACTGCCAGATTCCCCTGGAGCCGCTGATCAAGGCGGCCGGCGCCAAGTGGATACAGGCGCGCTGCAGCGGCATCGACGCAGGGGAGCAGCGCGTGCGCCTCAGCCCGACGGCAAAAAGCCAGTCAGCCGAAGACATTCCACCGCCCGATCTGCCCTACCACCTGCTGTCCATCGACACCGGCGCAGTGATCGACCGCGAACGACTGGAAGTCGAGATGCCGGGTGCATCGGCCCATGCGCTGATCGTGCGCCCCATTGAGGTGTTTGCCTCTTTGTGGCCCAAAGTCGTTGAACTCGCGCAGAGCCAGCCGGTGTCGATCGCCATCATCGGCGCCGGCGCGGCCGGTATCGAGCTGTTGTTTGCCGCCGAGCAATGCTTGCGCCAACAGGGCATTCATGGCGCCCGCTTCAGCCTGATCACCGGCGGCGGCGAGGTGGCTGCCAACTACAGTGCCGGCGTTCGCAAACGCGTGCTGCGCCAACTCAAGCGGCGCGGCATCACGGTCCTGCGGGAAGCCTGTGTAGGACTTGAGAAAGGCCGGGTCAAGCTGGGCAGCGGCGCGGTTTTGAGCTGCGACGTGCCCCTGCTCGCCATTGGCACCCACGCCCCCGCATGGCTGCAAGACAGTGGCCTGGCCCTGTCAGAAGCCGGCCATGTGCTTGTCAACGCCTTCCAGCAAAGTCCCAGCCACCCCAATGTGTTTGCCGCTGGTGATGTGTCGACCCGAGAAGACAAGCCCCATCCGAAAAGCGGCGTGTATGCCGTGCGCGCCGGCCCGCCCCTGGTCCACAACCTGCTCGCGCAACACGAAGGTCTGGCCCTCAAGCCCCATCATCCGCCGGTCAACACCCTGAACCTGCTGTCTTGTGGCACCGACCATGCCATCGTGAGCTACGGACCGCTGTACGCTGGCGGTGCCTGGGCATGGCGCTGGAAAGACCGCATCGACCGCGCCTTCGTGGCGAAGTACAGGGTCCTATAGACCGCCGGTCGGCCCCGCAGGCAAACAGGGCGTTTCCCACCCCAGATCGCGGGGACTCTGTCGGCAGAACCCATCCGGGCCCTGACAGATTCACACACCAGGACCCACCACTCCATCCGGGTTTGTGGTCGCGTCTAACACCTTCGAGGGGGTCGAAAACTGGCTGTTTGGTAGGCACCACAATCCCAAAAAAAAATCACCCGAAAAACAATTTGATACGAATACAGGCTTAAAGTCTTGCGTTGCCAGCCAGAATAAAGATGTACTCGGGGCAAGCATTTACTCGAATATCAAGACGCCACACCGTTGCCATGCTTAAAACCCTGATCGTTTACGCCCACCTGATTGCCACCTGTGCCGCCATTGGCACCATCGTGATCACCGACTTGCGCCTTGCGGCAAAAGCGCTGGGCTACAAAGTAGTGATTCCACCGCCAGAGCGCTTTGAAACCCGCATGATCTCGGCTGCCCTGGCCTTGCTCTACATCACCGGTGCAATCGTTGTGTACATGGGCTTGCAAGCCAATCCCGATTTCCTGGCCAACCAGAAGGTGCAAGCCAAGCTGGTGCTGGTCGCCCTGTTGACGGTCAACGCCGTGGTACTGCACCAGATGGTGTTCCCCATTCTGGGCCGTTCGCGCCCGGTGTCCCGCTGGAGCCGCGCCGATTGGCTGACGGTGGCGCTCAGCGTTTCTTTCTCCAACAGCGTCTGGTTTTTCTGCGCTTTTCTGGGCGTCAACCGGGTCTGGAATGGCACCGTTTCGATCGACTTCGTGCTCCAGGTGGCAGCAGCTGCCTGGCTGGTCGTTTTTGTCCTGGTCAACGTCTTGCTCAAGGTCGCCGCCCGCGACGAACCCAAGCCCAAGCCCGACTGGATAGACTCCATGAAAGCGTCACTCAGCGATTTTGCGTCGCTGAAAGACAATTGACAGGGAGTTTCACACCAACTGGAAGGCCACTTGCCATGCCGATCTGCCTGCGTCTCTCCACCTGTTGTGCCCTGCTGATGGCAACCGGGTTCACCACCCAGGCCCTGGCTCAATCCGCAGCGACCGACCCCACAGCCAAAGCCATTGCCAGCGGTCAGCCTGAGGCCATACACCCTTGGCAAGCGGCACTTCCCAGGCTGTCCAGCGAAGCCTATTTCACCAACCTGAAAGACGGCGACCAGATCGAAACGCCTTTTGTCGTGAGGTTCGGCCTGTCCGGCGGCTGGGGCCTGGCGCCGATTGCCAAGGCATCCAAAGGCAAAAGGGGACACCATCACCTGCTGGTCAATCGCGACCTGCCGTTGAATTTCACAACGGCCTTGCCATTTACCGACCAATACATCCACTTTGGCGGTGGACAGATGGAGACGGTGCTGTCGTTTCCACCAGGCAAATACACCTTGCGCATGCTGCTGGCCAACCAGCAGCACCTGCCCTATTTCGTTTACAGCAAGCCGGCCACCATCACGGTGACCAAGAAAAACGAAACCGATCCCAAGACCTTGACCACCCGCGGCATCAGCATGATGCTGCCCGACGGTCCGATCCGGAATCCCTTCCGTGTGCAATTCCATGCCTCGGGGCTGAACGTGGGCCTGCAGTCGCAAGACGATCCCAAGTCAGGGCATTTCGCTTTGCAGATCGCATCGACCAGTGGCAAGGGCACAGCCAACCTGGACTTCCCTGATGGCCAGACCGAGGTGTACCTGACGCCTCCAGAAGGTGGCTACAACCTGACCTTGAAATGGGTGAGCAACGCCGCTGAAGGCGATGCCAGCGGCCGCGTGGCGCCTGCAACAGCTTCAATCGAAGTGCAATAGAAAGAAGCGCCAGCTCGGCGACCGCGGCCGATCCGGGCCCGTCCAGCCATGTTTGTCGCCAACCGGATGGCTCAGTGCTTCGCCGGTGCATTCGCCCTGGTTGCCGCCTCAAAACCGCCTTTGGCGCGCCACTCTTCCATACCGCCCTGCAAAATGCGCAGGTTCTCCCAGCCGGCCACGCGCAACGCAAAACCCGCCTGGGCTGAAAGGGAGCCGGTGTTGCAGTAGATCAATACCGGTTTGTCTTTGGGGATCTCGTTGCGCCGGGAGAGTACGCGGCGCCAGTCCATGTTGATGGCACCGGGAATGCGGCTTTTGGCGAACTGGCCTGCATCGCGCGCATCAATCACCATGAACTTGGACCACCCGTCTGCGGGAATCTGCTCGGCAAAAATCACACCACCGCCGTATTCCGCAAACTCCAGATAGGCCTCCATTTCGTCAATGGCAATGGCTTTGTTGTCCGCGTGCGCGGCGAGCGCGGCTGACAGGAGAATGGGTGCGATCAACGCAGATTTCAAAGTCTGTGAAAGCAAGGGAGGCTCCGTACAAAGGCGTGAAATACGCCACGGAGCATCATATAAGCAACTGATGATGTTTTCAATCAGCGTTTTGTACCCGTGCCTGTTCACATGGCACAGGCACGGACACGGGACTGAAGAGCCACCCAACCGCTGCAACAGGTAGAGCGGGGCCTACAAAACGGTCACTGGCCTGGCGCTGGTGCCGATCAGTTGGCCGCGAAACAGTAATAGAGGCCCTCGCCACCGGTGGCGCGCAGCGCTTCCATGCCGCAGGCGCGTGATGGATGTGCCGAGCTCCAGGAGGTCGGGGCCGCGCCGCCGCCCACGCGGTCGTGGTGGCCAACCAGCACCGAGCCTTCGCCGCTGCTGGTCCAGTCGTTGCAGGTGCCGCCTTCAAGCATGCCCTTGGCGTTGGAGGCGGTCATCATGTCGTGGCGGTTCGGGGTGTCGCCGCGGCCGTTGATGACCATGCCTTTTTCGTCGATCGCATTGTCTTTGGTGAGGTTGTTGGCGTCGCTGAGCAGGTTTTCGACACTGGTGGCCACCACCACGCCTTTGGCGTTCATCCAGGGACCCTTTCCAATGCGGTCGCGGGCGTTTTCTTGGGAGGACGACAGATAGGCTTTCCAGTTCTTGCCCTTGGAGCCGGCGGCCTGTGCCAGCGCCGCGCAATGGGCATCGGCGCCCGCCAGGCCGCCGAGGTCGGCACCCTTGCCGGGGTTCATGCTGGTGACGAAGAAGCTCATGCCTTTGTCTTTCATGCCCATGCCTTTGTGGCCTTCATGGTCCTTGCCATGGTGAGAGCCGTGTGGGCCGGCGCAGGCGCCGAGGGCCAGAACAGTCGAAGCGATCGCGAGGCGGTACATCATGGTGAATTTCCTTCAGGTGGGGAGTGGGAACAAACAAAGCCGAGCACCAACGCTCAGCGGGGGGCTGGCCCCCCGCCAGGCGGCGGTGGGCGACGAACTTGGGAAGCGTCACAGGTCTGGGCATCGCCTTCCAGCGCGCAGCCGGCCTCGGCGCTCAGGCAGGCCAGAATCGAATTGCCGCCCGGGGCGCCTGCGTGGTAGTGGTAGCCCAGGCCTTGCACGGAGTGGCCGTTGCAGCGGTCGAGATCGGCAGGCGCTTGGCCGTCGGCTGCGAGCTGCGCAAAGATGGTGTGGCCATCCAGCGCCATGCCGATTTGCGCGCCGTGCGTGGCGGCGGGGGCGCTTTTGTTGAGACAGTCGGTGACGGCGTGGTAGTGGTACCCGGCATGCAGGTTCACATGGCCACCGCAGTCGTCAAACGGCGCGATCGTGTAGGCACCCAGGATGGCTTCGACCGGCGCGGGGCCATCGAGGCGAACGCCGTTGAAGGCCACGCCAGCGCCCGATTGCCGCACATCGTTCTGGCGCCCAGGCGCCTGCGGCTCCAGCGGGATCACGTAGGTCTGGTGGTCCGCCTCCAGGTACTCCGGCAGGCATTGCACGCAGTAATTTCGGTACTTCGGATCGACATCGGGCCGGGCCGCAGCGGCGCAGGCTTCGCGGCTGTCGGTGACGTTGATCTTGCCGGTCTTGGGGTCGACCATCTTCCAGTTCGGATCTTGGTACCTCTGCGCCAGACCGCCCATGAAAGCACCATCGGCGTCCAGCACCTGGCCATCCTTGAGCCAGATGCCGCTCCTGTCCGGGCCATCGGTTCCCTGCATCGGGCACCACGGCCCTGGGGTGTAACTGCCGGGCTCGGGTTTCACGGTGATGGAAAAGCAACGGGTTTTTGTACCGCTCGACAAGGTGCAATCCACCGCCGTTGGCCCCGCCACGACGGTGGCACGCTTGAAAAACTCGGCCACAGATTTCAGCGCTTCTTGCTCACCGTGGGCCATCGCAGGGGCGGCCATGGCGCAGCCCAACAACGCCGCGCCGAGCCTGTCCATCAAGGTGTTCACAATGGTCAAAATCTCTCTTCCCTTTGGTCGCTCGCCTGCAACCGGTTCGTGGTGAAACTCGCTCAGTTCCAACGCGCGGCCCGCGACTGCGGGCCTGCCTCGCGCTGGCGGATAAAGCCAGTGGTTTCAACCGAAGTTAGCATACTAACTACCCCATGCCCAAACAAGCCTTCGCGTTTCACGCCCACCTGCATTCCGGTCATTTGCTGGAAGAGCACCTGCGCGCGCGCCTGACCGGGCTGGGCATATCGCCGCGGCAAGCCCGGGTGCTCGATGCCATGGAGCGCATGGGGCCCGTGTCTCAAGCCGCGCTGGCGCAGGCCTTCCACCTCACCGCAGCCAGCATGAGCACCATGACCAGCCGCCTGATCAAGGCAGGGCTGATCGAGAAAGCACGGGGCCCCGAATCGGCCCGGGGCAACCTGCTCACGCTGAGCGCCCGCGGGCACAAGGCCCTGGCCGCGGTGTACGACGCCTGGACCGAGATGGACCACCTGATTGAAGGCTTGCTGGGCCGGACCAAGGCCCGCAGCCTGGCGGCGCTCACCCGCGAACTGCGCGACGCCTTGGGCGGCCTGCCGCCCGGCCCGCCTGTGGACTGAAGCCAGACAACACGAGACCCAAGGCCCTATGGCCTTGCGCCAGTCACCAGTCCACCAGACTCAAGCCGGCGGTCAGGGCGGTGCGATTGACGTTGTAGTCGAGCAGGCTGTCGCCGTAGCCCCTGAACAGCTGAACATGGAAGCGCAGACCGCTGTCGGCACGGCCGACGCTGCGCAGGTATTCCAGCTTGGCCGAGCCCCGGCCATTGGCGCGCAGGGTATGGCGCAAGGTGGTGGACAGGGTGTGGAGCACCGCGTCCTCGCCCACACCGGTGTCAAAGCTCCAGCGGCCAATCAATTCGCCCCGACCCACGTGGTCGCTGATATCGGGGTTGTCGTCCACGCTCTCGTTTTCGCTGATGCGGTTCCAGACACGGGCCTGCAAGGTGAAGCGGTCGCCATTGGCCGCGATCTTGTCGCCCGCAGCAATCAGGTAAGCGCGGTTCCAGCTGCGCGACAGCGGCAGGCTTTGCCCGTTGGACTGGTGTTCGATGCCAGCGCCGGTCATGCGGTAGGTCCACCCGCCGGGCAGCCCGATGAAATGGGGGAATACATAGGTGATGTCGGGCTGGTGATCGGTGCTTCGGAACGGACGTGAAAGCGGTTTGTTGAACAGTTGCCAATGGCTTTGTTGTGTGTAACCAAACCAGAGGGAATCACGCAACGGGTCTTCGCCCCGGCGCAGCACGCCGCTCACGAGCTTGGTTCGCACGCTGAGGTTGAGCTTGACCTCGCCGGGCTGGTAGGCCAGTGGGCTGGCAGCGGTATGGCCCTCAGCAGGGGTGCTGGGCTGGCGGTTGACCGGCGTCCCGCCGGTGAAGCTGAGCGAAACCGGCCGGTAGGCACGCAACTCGAAGGTGTCGCGCGAAGTGGCATGTTCCAGGTCCCAGAAACGGGTGATCTCGCTGGGCTGGGCATCGGCACGCTGCGCAGCAGACACCACGGGCGGTTCCGGCTCCGGGGGCTTCTCGGCCAAGACATTCACCACAGCAGGTTCGGGTGGTGGGGCCTGAAGCACCAGGGGGTCGGCAAACTGCCTGGCCTTCTGGTCAAAACAGGCCAGGCGCTGGGTGTTGTCGGTCAGTGCGGTGCAGGTCAGCCAATCGTTGGCGTTGGCGTGGGCGAATGGGCTGGTGATGGCCAGGCCGAGTGCAAAACAAGGAAGCAGTTTCATGGGCATTCAAATGGGTGCAGAAGGGACCGGACGTTGTTCGTCACCGCAACTGTTCGGCCAGATGGACCAGGCTGCGGGCGTGCCAGGTATTGGCTGTATCAGGCGACACGTCTTTCACATGGGCGGCGCCAAATTCCAGCGGGCGCTCAATGTAGGCGGTTTGCAGGCCAAGGGCGCGGGCAGCGTCCAGATCGTCTTGGTGGGTGGCGACCAGCATGATCTCGCCCGGTTCGACGTCAAAGGTCGCCGCCACGCCCAGGTAAGTGGCTGGGTCGGGCTTGTAGGCGCGAAACACCTCGGCCGAAAGGATGCAATCCCACGGCAGTCCGGCGCGTTTGGCCATGTTGGTCAGCAGACCGATATTGCCGTTTGAAAACGAGCAAATGGTGAAGCGGCTCTTCAAGCGGGTGAGGCCATCGACGGTGTCGGGCCACGCGTCTAGCCGGTGCCAGACCCGGTTGAGATGTCTCCGCTCGGCCTCACCCAGATGCGCCAGGCCAAACTGCGGCAAGATGCCATCCAGAATGATTCTGTGCAGCTCATCAATGCGGGTCCATCCCAGCTCACCAGAACGCACCCTCGCCATCGCCGGGTAGTAGCCCGCGCGCCAGGCCAGCGCAAAGGCGTCGCCATCCACCTGCGGGTACAAGGCATTCACCTCACGGACGATACTGCCGTGCCAGTCGACCACCGTGCCGAAAATATCGAAGGCGAGAATGCGGGGCGGCTTCATGGTCGGATCTTTCTGTGGTTCATGGAGACTCAGCGACAAGCTTGTCATCGTAGCGCTCACTATGCACTTGAGGTCCCTGCGCCAACACCCAGTCAATCAAAGCCCGAAGGGCCGGGCTGACCTGGCTGCGGCTGGGGTAGTACAGCTGAAACCCAGGCTCGGCGGGGCACCAATCGACCAGCGCCTGCACCAGTCGCCCTTCCAGCAAATGGGGCGTCGCCATGGCTTCATATACATATGCCCAACCCAGACCATCGAGCGCGCCCTGCAGCGCCAGGCGCTGGTCGTCGACGGTCAATGGGCCCGCAACGGACGCATCCACCGCCTCCTTGCCTCGGCGAAATTGCCACCGGTACAACACACCGCTGGGAAAACGCAGGCGAACGCAGGGGGCTTGCTGTAAATCGCCTGGCTGTTTCGGCACCCCATGGGTCAACGCAAAAGCGCTGCTGGCCACTACCGCAAAGCGCTGACGGGGCCCGATGGGTACGGCCACCATGTCGCGTGGCACCGCCTCCGGGAATCGGACGCCCGCATCGTGCCCCTCGCGCACGATGTCAACCAGGCCATCCTGCGTGGTGATTTCCAGGGAGATGCCTGGGTGGGCTTTCACAAAACCCGACAACAAGGGGCTGAGCAGCTGGGTCGCGGCGTTGCGAGGCAGGTTGAGTTTGAGGTGTCCCCGGGTCTCACCGCCAGACTGCGACACCGCCGTCAACACATCGTCCAGATGGCTCAACGCGGGGCGCAATTCTTCAAGCAACTGCGCGCCTGCCTGCGTCAACGCCACGCTGCGGGTGCTGCGCAACAACAGCGGTACCTCCAAGCGGGCTTCCAGCGTTCGCACGGCCTGGCTGATCGCCGATGGGGAAAGCTCCAATACCTTGGCCGCTTGGCGAAAGCTGCTGCATTCGGCCACGGCCATGAATGCACGCAAGTGCGACAGATCTGGTTTGCTCATGGCGACCCGCCTCTCGGGGCAAGAGCCCCAACTTAGTGGAAACCCTATTGTGCAGCCTTACCGCACAAGTCAAACAGCTCGGCTTGGCTTGCGCCAGGCTCGCGAAAAATTCATCATCGCCACATACCAACGCTAATACAAGGGATTTCGCCATGCATCTGATGCGCTCCACGCCCACCGGCCTCTCTCTGGCATTCATTTGCCTTTCCGCACAATCACAGGGCACTCGTCCCACCTTGCAGCTCAAAACGGCCGAGGCCATCGCTCAAGCCTGCCATGCCATGGCTGAAAACAAAGGCTGGCGCATGGCCGTCGCCATCAACGACGAAGCCGGTCAGCTGCTGCACTTCAGCCGCATGAATGGCTCAGCGGCTATCTCGGTGCCTGTGTCCCAACCAAAAGCCAACACATCCAGCGCCCTGCCCGTTTCAACCCGCCAATTCCGAAAGGCCACGGGATCCAACCAAGGCGCCGAGCTGCTCAGCGGCATCACCACGGTGGCTGGCGGATTGCCAGTTCTTAATGCCCATGGTCAAGCTTTGGGCAGCGTGGGGGTCAGTGGCGCCAATGAAGACCAGGATGAGCTCTGCGCCCAAGCCGGTGTGGACGCGGTGAAAGCGATGCTGCCATGAGCGATCTCAACAACCCATCCACCACCAATGGCAACGCTCAAACCGCGACCCGCCTTCTCGCCAAGCAAAGCATCCACCCGATCGGCCTGGGTTGCATGGGCATGAGCGAGTTCTATGGCGCGAGCGACGACGCCGAATCGCTGGCCACCCTGCACGCCGCTGTGGATCTGGGCGTGCAGCACTTCGATACCGCCGACACCTACGGCTTTGGTCACAACGAAAGCCTGTTGGGCCAGTTTCTTGGCGAGCTCACTGGCGCCACGCGCAGGCGGCTGATCGTGGCGACCAAATTTGGCATTGTGCGACAAGAAGGCCGCTATGAGCGGCGCATCGACAACTCGGACGCCTATGTGCGCCAGGCCTGCGAGGCCTCGCTGCGCCGCCTTGGCGTCGAGCGCATCGATCTCTACTACTGCCACCGCCGCGACCCTTCGGTGCCGATTGCCGATCTCATGGGCAGCCTCGCCCAACTGGTGAAAGAAGGCAAGATCGCCGCCATCGGCTTGTCGGAAGTGAGTGCCGAGACCCTGCGCGAGGCGCACGCCGTGCACCCCGTGGCCGCGCTGCAAAGCGAATACTCGCTGTGGGAGCGCGGCGCCGAAACCGACTTGCTGCCCACTGCGCAAGCGATGGGCACGGCCTTTGTCGCCTACAGCCCCTTGGGTCGCGCCTTTCTCACCGACGCACCACCACAGGTCGGCGAATTGGCAGACAACGATTTCCGCCGTGCGTTGCCCCGGTTCAATGGCGAAGCAGGAGACCACAACCGGCAGCTTCAAGAACGCCTGTCTTCACTGGCCAACGCCGTTGGCGCCTCCACCGCCTCACTCGCGCTGGCCTGGATGCTGCACCGGCAACCCCATGTGTTGCCCATTCCGGGCACACGCCGTCGCCGGCATTTGCAATCCAATGTCGAGGCCGCAGCGTTGGCGCTGAGCCCGGAAACACTGGCCACACTCGACCAACTGTTTACTCTGGGTGCAGCCCAGGGTGAGCGGTATCCCGACGCCGGATGGGCCGGGATCGAGACCGCCCGCGATGGCCGGGCCTAGGAACTGCACAAGGCATTGACTGAGAAACACCGGGAGGCAAGGTAACAGCGCGCCCTGTTGGCGCGCTATGCTTCCAAGGGTGAGTCCTCCCCTGTCTGAAAACCCCTTGCCCCGGCGCATTGCCCACCTCGACATGGATGCGTTTTTCGCGTCGGTCGAGCTGCTGCGTTACCCGCAGCTCAAGGGTCTGCCGGTGGTGATCGGCGGCGGGCGGCGCAAGGAAGACGATGTGTTGGCCGGCTTGCGCGAGGCCTACCCTGATCAGGACTGGAGCGCGGCCACGCTCGACATGATTCCGGTGGACTTTTTCCCGCGCCTGGCGGGCTACACCGGCCGCGGCGTGGCCACCACCGCGACCTACGCGGCGCGCCAGTTCGGCGTGGGCTCGGCCATGGGGCTGATGAAGGCGGCCAAGCTGTGCCCGCAGGCGATTTTGTTGCCGGTGGATTTTGACGAAGTGCGCCGCATCTCGCGCCTGTTCAAAAGCACCATCACCGAGATCGCACCAGTGATGGAAGACCGGGGCATTGACGAGGTGTACATCGATTTCACCGAGGTGCCCGGCGGTCAGCGCGAAGGCGGGCGCGTGTTGGCCCGGCTGATCCAGAAATGCATTTTTGAGGCCACCGGCCTCACCTGCTCCATAGGCGTGGCGCCCAACAAGCTGATCGCCAAGATGGCCAGCGAGTTCCACAAGCCCAACGGCATCAGCATCGTCACCATGGACGATCTGCAAACCCTGATCTGGCCGCTGCCTTGCCGCAAGGTCAATGGCGTGGGACCCAAGGCGGACGAGAAGCTGCAAAAGCAGGGCATCGTCACCGTGGGCGATCTGGCAGCGAAAGAGCGCGGCTGGCTGATGCAGCATTTCGGCAAGAGCTACGGCGCCTGGCTGCACGAGGTGAGCTGGGGCCGCGATGAGCGGCCGGTGGTGACCGAGAGCGAGCCGGTGAGCATGAGCCGGGAGACCACTTTTGAGCGCGACCTGCACGCGGTGCGCGACCGCGCCGAGCTGGGCGCGGTGTTCACCAGGCTCTGCGAGCAGGTGGCGGCCGACCTGCAGCGCAAAGGCTATGTGGGCAAAACCATCGGCATCAAGCTGCGCTACGACAATTTCCAGAGCGTGACCCGCGACACAACCATCGAGCAATTCACCGCCGACGCCGCCACCATCCGCCGAGAGGCCGGCCTGTGCCTGAAGCGTGTCGATCTCACCCGGCGCCTGCGGCTGCTGGGTGTTCGCGTGGGCAAGCTGGTCAAGGCCGGGACAGACGAAGCGTTGACCAGCGACTACAGTGACTCCCCATCTGCCAACTGCAAAGACAGGACCCCCGATGACCACCACACCCACCTGCTTTTCCCTGAGCTCGACTGACGACGGTGTTGCCCACCTGGTGCTCAACCGCCCCGAGGCGTTGAACACCATGCACCCCACCTTCTGGCGCGAGCTGGACGAGATCTTGACCCGCATTCACCGCGAGGGCACGGCCCGCGCCCTGGTCATCAGCAGCACCGGCAAGCACTTCTCTGCCGGCATGGCGCTGGAGACCTTCAGCAGCGCGGTGCAGATGGACGACCAGAGCCCCGAAGGCCGCGCGGCGGTGTTTGATGTGTTGACCGACATGCAGGCCACATTCACCAAGATCGAAACCCTGCGCATACCGGTGATTTGCGCGATTCAGGGCGGCTGCATCGGCGGTGCGGTCGACATGGTGACCGCCGCCTGCATCCGCTACGCCACAGCCGACGCCTTCTTCTGCATCCAGGAAATCAACATCGGCATGGTGGCCGACGTGGGCACCTTGCAGCGCCTGCCCAAGTTGCTGCCACTGGCCGTCGTCAAGGAGCTGGCCTACACCGGGCGCCGCCTGCCCGCGGCCAGAGCCCAAGGCTATGGCCTGGTCAACGAAGTGTTCGATACCGCCGAGGCCATGGTGGCTGCCGCTTTGCAGTGCGCCAGGGAAATCGCCAGCAAGCCGCCGGTCGCCATCTGGGGCACCAAGCAGGCCATCGACTACGCGCGCGATCACTCCACCGAAGACAGCCTGCGCCAGATGGGCTGGCTGCAAGGTGCGATCTGGAGCAACAAACATGTGCTGGAGTCCATCACCGCCATGAAAGAAAAGCGCGCAGGGACGTTCCCGCCACTGGCGCCACTCACCTCGTTCAAGGAAATGGGTTGACTGCGGCTGGGCTCTGACCGCTCAGGGCTTGCAGTCACCGCCCAAAGACACCGTACCGTCTTTGCATTCGGTCAGGATGCCCTGGTTTTTACCCGCCTTGGGGGCTGCGGCGGGCTTGCTCGCTGTTGGCGGCGCCACAGCGGGAGCGGGTGCCACCGCAGGCGCCGATGCAACGCCACGCGCATACATGATTTTTTTCTGGCCATTGCCGCAACTGCCCACCACTTTCCCGGGTGCGTCTGCAGTGGCATCGACCACCGTCACGGAAAAATCTGTCACACCCTTGCTGGCGATGTTGGCCTCAATGCGGCTTTGCAAATCCTCGCAGGTTTCAGCGGCTTGAGCGGCGCCAGCGGCAGCAACCAGCGCGCCAGCAATCAGGAAGCGGGAAATCGGATACATGGCAGACGGATGAGAGGTTCGGGATACAGACATCAATTGATTATCAGACCGTACACCCTTGCTGTCACCCCTTCAAGCCGCCAGCGACGCACTGATCTCGGCAAAATTGCCCGCGACTTCCACCAACTCGATGGAGCGACCCAACTGGCGTTCAATCTGACTCAGCGAAATCACGCCACGCACCTGCGACCCATGGTGGCTGCCTGCCTGCTGCACCACCAGCAGGTGACGCCGCCCCAGCCGCTTCAGCGTGGCCACCACTTTGGCGACATCGGCGTGGGCCAGTTCCTCCAGGCCGATGGCATCGAGCGACTCCAGTGGCGACATCACGTCGACCACCCGCAAATCTTCGTATTTCACCCCGCGGCGGCCAATCACCTGCATGGGCCGTTCGCCCTCCAGATCGGTGGAGGTGATCAACCCCTCCACATTCGGCATGTCGCTCACCACAAACAGCAACCGCACCCCTTGGTGAATCATGACTTGCTTGGCCTGCGACAGCAGCATGTCGGGAGCCACTGTCGCCGCCCGAACATGCGTCAGGTCGGTCATCACCGACCGACCGGGTGACTCAAGCTTCACGGGCTGCCCCATGGGCGGCGTGGCCTGGGCAATGCGGGTGCCGGCTGCGAAACGGTAGGTGGGGAGAACGGAATGGTCCACGGTATGTTCACTTTCTTTTCGGATGACAATCACGCCGATTCAGAAGCCGAAAAGCTGGAGCACGGCGCGGTGTCAACATTAGCAGCCTGGCTCGCCAGACACAAGCCTGGGCAGCAAGCCAGACGGGGACTCAGGGTCTTCAAAGGCCATAAGGACTGCCTAAGTAACCCCGACGTTTTTTTCAGGGCCGGAGCACCCTGGGCACCGCGTTAGGCCGCAGCCGGTAAGCGTCGGGCATGCGCGAGCCCAGCAACGGGCGCAGGTACATGCGAAACGCATCGGTCACATCGCAGCCGTTGGCGGCAATGAACTCATCTTCCATCACCCGCGTTTTACCTGCCACCGCAGACAGTGGCAGCAGCTCGTAATCAGCCGAGTAAAACCCCGTGCGCTTGATGGCCACCGAGCCGTCCACCTTGCCCCACATGGCGTACTGCACCGCCTTTTCTCCCACCTCGCGCGCCTCGCGCTGGTCCACATCGCTCACGCAGCCAATGAAGCTGCGCTGCAGATAACCAAAGGTGTCACCGCGCACCCGCTTGATGCCCAGCCTGGCCTTGATCTCTTCGCACAACAGATCGGCCAGCGCGCCCGTACCCGAGAGCTGTACATTGCCGTGCGCGTCTTTCTCGATGTCCTTGGCCAGCCGGGCCATGATGGGCTGGCCCGAGGCATCGTGAATGCCTTCCGAGACCGCGACCACACAACGGCCATAGCGGTCATATACGGTCTTCACATCGGCGAGAAATTTTGGGATGTCAAACACCCGCTCCGGCAGGTAAATCAGGTGGGGGCCATCGTCCTGGAACTTCTTGCCCAGCGCCGACGCAGCGGTGAGAAACCCGGCGTGGCGCCCCATCACCACGCCCACATACACGCCCGGCAGCGCCGCGTTGTCGAGGTTCGCACCGGCAAAAGCCTGGGCAACAAAACGCGCTGCCGAGGGAAAGCCAGGCGTGTGGTCGCTGCCAACCAGATCGTTGTCGATGGTCTTGGGGATGTGAATGCTGCGCAGCGGGTAGTTGGCCTTGTGCGCCTCTTCGCTCACGATGCGCACCGTGTCGGAAGAATCGTTGCCACCGATGTAGAAAAAATGCTCGATCTCGTGGGCCTTGAGCACCTTGAAAATTTCCTGGCAGTACTTCAGGTCGGGTTTGTCGCGCGTGGAGCCCAGGGCAGAAGATGGCGTGTTCGCAACCGCTTCCAGGTTGTGGCTGGTCTCTTGCGTGAGGTCGAGAAAATCTTCGTCCACGATACCGCGCACGCCGTGGCGAGCGCCGTAGACCAGCTTCACATCACGAAAGCGCCGCGCCTCCAGCGCCACGCCCACCATGGACTGGTTGATGACCGCGGTGGGGCCACCGCCTTGGGCAACGAGGATTTTTCCTGATGGCATGGGGCGCTTTCTTGGGAAGTGCATGCTGGATGCGACACCAATCAGCATACCGAGCCCCCGAAGTCTCTACAAGACGCACCGTGGTCAGGCCTTCGTCAGCGGTGCACCGCGCTGTCGCCCACCGCGCCTTCAGTCAGGTTCAGCGCACCTGTGGCACCGAATCCATATCAAGCGGGCGCGAAAGCAGGTCCTCGATATGCAGGTCCTCGATTGCCAGTTGCTCTGCCCTGTCGATCGCCGCCAGGGCTTCCATGGGGGAATGCTCGACCTGCACCACGCCCATGCCCACCGCTGGCCAGAAATCGAAACGCTGATCGGGTGGCCCCACACGAACACTGGAGCGGATCGACGTCAACAACGACTGAACAAACAGCTCGCCCCGGCGTGGATCCTGTCCCGACGAAACCGCCAGAACGAAGCACCTCGGGTGGTACAGACCCACCACGTTGCGAAAGCCCACATGGCGGCGAATGCGGGCGGCTAGAACCGCGAGTATTTCTATCTCCACGCCGTGGCCAAGTTCATCGGCCAGTTCATACAGGTTGCGCACCGCAATCGCAGCCACCACACAAGGCCGCTCCATACGCTGGCTGCGCCACATCACATCGGCCACCCTGGGAATCAGCTGCGAACCCTGGGGCATGGGAATATTGAAATCCTGCGCCACCACGCCCTTGGCCAACAGCTGCAGGCGCCGCATCTCCCGTGTGCGCTGAATGGTCAGGGCGATCACGATCAGAAAGTAGGCCACGGTCGCAAAGGCTGTGAGCACCCAGGTCATTAACCCCAGGCCAGGCAATTCAATGCTCTTGGCCACCAGCCCCATGACCGCCAGCCACAGAAACACGCAGGCCAGCACCATCCAGCGCGCCAGTGAGTCGCCCAGTGCTGCAGCGCGGGCACTGATGAACATGGCCACGCCGACCATCGCCAGATAGATGCCGCCCGCCGACATCAACACGTTGTGCGGTTCGAAACGGCGAGCGGCGAAGAACGTCGCCACCGACAGCAGCACAAGAACCACACAGGCGACCTGCACCGTCCAGCGGGTCAGTGCGTCTTCCCGCTCGGTGCCCAGCCAGACACCCAGGTAACGCAAGGCCAGCGCGGCACTCAAAGGACCGATCGCCACTTTCAATGGCAGGTAGTTTGCGTTGTCCAGCTCGGGAAAAAGCTGCTCCGGAAAACCCGACAGCGCGATCACCCCCCCACCCATCATGATGAGAAACGCCAACCCACGAACCGACGCCACCGTGCGCTGAACCAGACAGTCGGCCATCGCAACCAGACACAGCACAGCGAGGGCACCGGTCATGCCCGCCCATACCGCCAGTTCTACCGTTGCGATTGATTCCAACTCCAAAACCCTGTCTTCGATTGCCATTCGACCCCTTCGGGGCGATCGACCTCGCCATGGAACTGGGCGCTTGCGTCGCCCGTCCTGTTGAAACGCCAGAAGGCGTGCCAATGCGAAACCAGTGCTCCCTCTGCCGAACCCGGTGAGCCCACGCTCAAATGGCGCTTACACGGCCAGGACCTGCAGCCATTCTAATTTGTTGCTGCATGTAACAACAGAAACAATATCAGACTGACGAGAACTACCACACGGCAGTCCAAGCCTTTCGTTCAGCCGGTGTTCAGGCGTTTCTGGACTGGGCCACCGGTTCAGTGCACCCCGCAAGCAATGCGACACTTCCAACATGAAGACCTTCTACAACCCCGATCACATCCTCCACGCCGCACGCCAGGAAATGTTTCGCGGCCGCATGGTCGCTTGCCACGAAGTGCCCGCACGCTTCGATTTCGTCATGAGGGAGCTCGAACGGCGCCCCTTGGGCAAGGTGCTTCAGCCTTCGATCAGCGACATCGAACTCGATGCCATCCTGGCGAGCGTTCACAGCGAGCGTTACCTGAATTTTCTGGAAGGCGCCTGGGCCGAATGGGTCGCCATGGATCCCGCCAACGTCGAACGCGATGCCCTGCCTTCGGTTTGGCCCATGCCCAATCGCCACGGCTTTCGTACCGACCGCCTGCCCGAAAACTTCGCAGCCCGCATGGGCGCTTTTGCCTTCGACTCAGGCTGTCCGCTCACAGCAGGCAGCTGGACAGCGGCGCGAAAAGGCGCGGCCTGCGCCATGGCCGCTGCGCAAGACGTGGCAGCCGGCGCGCGCAGCGCATTCGCCTTGACCCGCCCGCCCGGCCACCACGCCGGCCCCGACTTTTTCGGCGGCTACTGTTTCCTCAACAACGCGGCGGTGGCCGCGCAAACCCTGCGAGACAAAGGCGTCGAACGGGTGGCCGTGCTCGATGTGGACTACCACCACGGCAACGGCACACAGACCATCTTTTACGAACGCCCGGACGTGCTGACGATCTCCATCCACGGCGATCCGCTCACCGAATACCCGTATTACCTGGGCCATGCAGACGAACGCGGCGCAGGCGCAGGTGAAGGCTTCAACCTCAACCTGCCGCTGGCCCACGGCACAGGCTTCATGCCCTGGATACGCGCCCTCGACCAAGCGCTGGACGCGGTGCACCACTACAAAGCCGGTGCTCTGGTGGTGCCCATGGGCCTGGACACCTTTGAGGGCGATCCCATTTCAGGCTTCACCCTCAAAAGCGGCGACTACACCACCATTGGCCGCCGCCTCGCCGATGCGGATCTGCCCACGGTCTTCACCTTTGAGGGCGGCTACGCCGTGGACGAAGTTGGGGTGAACGCCGTCAACTTGCTGGCAGGGTTTCAAAACGCTGCCTGAGCTTGGCGGCAACCCCGCCCAAAAGAGAAGCGGCCTGGGCCGCTTCTCTTTTGCTCTTTTGTTCAGACGTCAACACACCATCAATCCGCTTTCCAGAAAATTGAATCGGTTGAAGCAGGCGAAGCAGAATCAGCCACCGAAAGACAGGGCGCCAGCGGGCAGCGGACGGCCCAGGGCGCTGATCAACACCGTGTAATGCATGGTTTCATCGGCGGCCAGACGGGCAGCCACTTTGGCCAGCTCGCTGTCGCCAAACGCGGGAATCACGCCCAGGTAGGCATTGGTGGCGCCCAGCTCCAGGCGAGCGGCCAGGCTCAGAACATCGGCCTGGCTCTTGAGCGTGCCAGCCTTCAGCGATTCGGCGTACACCTCGATCTTTTGCTCGGCCACAGGCTCGCCACCCATCTTCTTGATGGTGGCCATCAGTGCATCGCGGTGGGCCTTGTGGTGGCTCTGGAAGTTCACCGCGATATCGAGCACCGGTTTTTGCAGCAAGCCACTGCCCGCACCCAGCTGGTAGGCGTTGATGGCTTCGTGTTCCAAAGCCAGAGCCACATTGAGGATGGACACGTCTTTGGACGTATCGCCCTTCATGCCAGCGGCCATGGCTTCATTGCCAGCCAGCAAGGACACCGCCACAGCGGAAAGCGCCCCGCCGGTGCGCATGAAGCCTCGGCGTGATGCGTGGCCTGAATGAATCAGAGAAGAAGCGTTTGAGAGAGCGGAGTTCATGTGGGATTCCTAGGGGTGGATTGAAGATTGAAGGATTCAAAGCGGCCGGTGCCGGAAAACAGGAATGCAGCGCCGACATGGGGGATACGCAGGCAGGGCGACCACCGGATTCGGAAGTCCACAAAAACCGTGTGGGCTTGGCACTGCGTTGAATCCGGCGCGGCGCCGCCTGCGTAGTCGGGAGGCCAGACAACCTCAAAGTGATCCACGGGGTTGAGGCCACACCTCCCGGTCAATCCGACCTCTTCACACAAAGCCCAAGACCATGACGCCACACGCCCTACCCTTTGCTCTGCTCCGCCATGCACGGCCTCTGCTCCCATTGGCTGCCGCCATCACCCTGTTGACCGGCGTTGTCACTTCAGCCCATGCCGATACCGGCAAGCTGCTGCTCACCGGTGGTGTGAGCACCATCGAAGGCGCAGCCGGGGGCGGCTTGTCTCCCTGGGCCGTGATCGGCACCCAGGCCACGGCAGACGAAACCGGCTTCTCCGCTTTCGCAAGCCACGCCAAAACGCAGGACTACGGCCTCAACGTGGCCGGCGCAGCCGTGGCGTTCAACAACCGCGTGGAACTCTCGGTGGCTCGTCAGGATTTCAACACCGGCATCACCGGCACCTTGCTCGGCCTGCCCGGCCTGCATCTGCGCCAGAACATCCTTGGCGCCAAGGTTCGTGTGGCTGGCGACGCAGTGCTCGACAGCGACAGCCTGATGCCTCAGATCGCCGTCGGCGTGCAGCTCAAACAGCTGGAGTCCAGCGGTCTTGACGACACCCTGGATGCACTGGGCGCCAAGCGCAACGGAACCGATGTGTATGTGAGCGCCACCAAGCTCTTCCTGGCCCAGGGCATCCTGGTCAACGGCACGCTGCGTGCCACCAAAGCCAACCAGAACGGTTTGCTCGGTTTCGGCGCCACGCTGGGCGGGGCCGACAACGGCTACGAAATTCAACCCGAAATCTCGGTGGCCTATCTGATTCGCAACAACCTGGCCGTGGGCGTTGAATACCGCGGCATGCCCAACAAGTTGCAAACCGCCGGCAACGCCGCCGGCCTGGGCGATGGACTGCGTGGCGGCGCCTGGAAAGACATCTTCATTGCCTGGGCACCGAGCAAGAACGTGTCGCTCACCGCCGCCTATGTCGACCTGGGCCGTCTCGTGCCCGCGACCACCAACAACAAGCGTCAGAACGGCGTCTACGTCTCGGCACAGTTCGCGTTCTGAAACCCAGCCATTCACTGACTCACACATTCAAAAAGGCCATTCATCATGAAATTCACCATCCACCCGCTCGCCTTGTCCCTCGCCGCCGCACTGACGCTCGGCAGCGGCCTCGCGCAAGCAGACACCATGTCACCCCACCATGGCAAACCCATGGTCAGCGACGCCAGCGCCTACCCGGTTGCACCCGCTGCCGGCCTCTATGAAGCCTTCGGTGAAAAAGAGGGCATTCGCTCACTCATGACCGATTTTGCGCAACGCCTGCGCGCTGACGCCCGCATCGGTGACCAGTTCAGCGAAACCAACCTTGACAACCTGGCCAGCCAACTGAGCGACCAGTTGTGCCAGCTCTCCGGAGGCCCTTGCGTCTACAAGGGTCCGGACATGAAAACCGCCCACAGCAACATGGACGTGTCCCGTGCCCACTTCAACGCCCTGGTCGAGGTGCTGCAACAGACCATGGACGCGCGTGGCATTCCCTTCACCCGGCAAAACCAGATGCTGGCCTTGCTCGCCCCCATGCACCGCGACGTGGTGACCCCACGATGAGCCCACGCCACCACCTCCAAAAGCGCCCGACAGCCTGGGCCATCGCGGCCGCTTTTGCGCTGCAAGGGATGGTGGCGCAAGCCGCCACCCTGACCGTCACCGTGCTGGCCAAGGACGGCCAGCCCCTGGCCGACGCGGTTGTCATTGTTGAGCCCGCCAACCCGGGCAAGCGCCTGGCGCCTGCGCCGATCAAGGCCGAGATCCAGCAAGAAAAATTGCAGTTCGTGCCGAAAATCAGCGTGATCCCTCTGGGCTCGGAAGTGCTGTTCAGCAACCTCGACCGGTACGACCACCACGTGCGCGGCCTGCCTGCCGGACTCGCGGGTTTGAACGCATCGCCCGAGACCGGTTTTACGCTGATGCTGCCCGCCAGAGTCGATGGCAAAAAACCATCGTCTGCGACCGAAACCCTGAACGAGGCGGGACCCTTGCAGCTGGGCTGTCATTTGCACGGTTCCATGCGCGCCAGCATCTATGTGGCGGACAGCCCCTGGGTGGTCAAGACCAACGACGAAGGCGTTGCCACCGTGGACAACCTGCCCGAAGGCTCTGCCAAGGTGCGCCTGTGGTACCCGCGGCAACTGGTGGAGCAACCCGCCACCGCTGTCAAGGTCACCGCCGCATCGGCCGTGGAGGTCCCGACCAGCATCAACCAGCCCCGGCGCCGGCGATGAAAGCCATCCGCGATTTCTGGGTTGCGGGTCGATCCGCGCGGTCTTTCGGCTTGCCTCACAATGCGGCCATGGCTGAAACCCCCGATGAACAACTGATGGCACTGATCGATCGCGTGGCCCAGCGCGATGAATCGGCCCTCAAGGCGCTGTACGACCTCACCTCCGGCAAGCTCTACGGCCTGTCCATGCGGGTGGTGCGCAACAACGAGTGGGCCGAAGACGCCTTGCAAGACACCTTCCTGCAAATCTGGCGCAGTGCGCCCGACTACCGCGCCTCGCTCAGCCCGCCCATGGCCTGGCTGGGTCTGATCGTGCGCAGCCGCTCACTCGATCTGTTGCGCCGCCGCAAGGCCGCACGTGAGCACCTGACCGACGACATCGACGAGGCCATGGCCGATACGCTGGAAGGCGACTCGCCCAACCCCATGGACACCAGTCTCGCCAGCCAGCAAGCCCAGGCCCTGCATCAGTGCCTCGGCCAGCTCGACCACAAACAGCGCGAGGTGGTGAGCCTGGCCTACCTGCGCGACCTGAGCCACGGCGAGCTCGCCGAGCAGCTCAAGCTGCCGCTGGGCACGGTCAAAACCTGGATCCGGCGTGGGCTGGACCAACTGCGCACCTGCATGGCAAGGTTCGCATGACCCCCCCCCCGCGCCGCTTCTCGTCACCCCCCTGGGGGGCGGCACTGGCCGTCCGGCAAAGCCGGCCCGGCGGTGCCCTGGGCCGGGAGCGTTTCGCGGGCGGTCAAGCGTGTTCCGGCGCCATGAAGCATTGAGATCTGATCCATGAACTTGAGTCAAAACCCCGAACTGCTCGAAAAGCTGGCCAGCGCCTATGCACTCGGCACGCTGCGTGGCGGCGCCCGCCGCCGATTCGAAACCCTGGCCCGCGAGCAAGCGCCCGTGCGCGCCGCCGCCCTGATCTGGCAAAGCCGCGTCGCCAGCATGAACGAGCTGCAAGCGCCGAGCGAACCCGCCCCCGCCGTGTGGACGCGCATCGACAACCTCGTGCGCGCCGACAAGGAACAGGCTGAAATGACCGCCGCCCGCGAAAGCAGAATCCAAGCTGCGCCCGGCGGCTGGCTGCGCAGCCTGGCGCTGTGGCGCGGCACCACCGCTGCCGGCGCGCTGGCCACCGTGCTTGCCGTCGTCACCGCCGTGGGCCTGCGCGACAACATGGGGGCGCAGATCGGAGAGCTGCAAGCCAAGCTGGCCACGGCGCCCCAAGTGGAATACGTGGCCGTGTTGAACGACGACCAGTCCAGCGCCTCCATGCTGGTGACCTTCGATCCCAACAACAAGAAGCTCACGCTGCAGCGCGTGGGTGATTTCAAGGAAGCGGCCGACAAATCGCTGCAACTTTGGGCACTGCCCCCATCGGGGGGTCCGCGTTCGCTGGGCGTGTTGAGCCAGGAGCGTTTGCTCAAGCTCGCGGCGGCCGAAGGCGATGTGCGCGAAGTGCCCACGCTGGCGATCAGCCTGGAACCCAAAGGCGGCGTGCCGAGCGAAACCGGCCCGACAGGCCCGGTGCTCTTCAAAGGTGCACTGATTCAGAAGATGCTTTAGACGGCGTTGCCCGCCAGGGGCAGCGCCGCTTCTCCGGCTCTTTTATTGCCGTGCCGTGCGCACATTGGCTGGCGGCAACTGCGGGTGGCTGCTGCGCCAGGGGTTGATGTCCAGCCCGCCACGGCGCGTGTAGCGCGCATACACACTCAGCTTGGCGGGTTTGCAGCGCGCCATGATGTCCATGTAGATGCGCTCCACGCACTGCTCATGGAATTCGTTGTGGTTGCGAAAGCTCACAATGTATTGCAGCAACCCCGCCTGGTCGATCTGCGGGCCGCTGTAGCTGACCTGCACACTGCCCCAGTCGGGCTGACCCGTCACCAGGCAATTGCTCTTGAGCAGATCGCTGGTCAGAACCTCAGTCACCGACTTTTCGCTCAAAGCCGCAGTGAGCAACTCAGGCGCCGGATGGTAAGCCGTGCAGGCCACGTCCAGCCGGTCAATCGACAGCCCCTCCATCTCGCGCACCGGCTCGCACTCAAACATCTCTGGCAACAACACACGAACGCCCGCGGTCGACTGCACCGATTCACCGTTCCAGATCGCCCGGCTGACATCCGCCCGAATACGGTCGCGCACCTCATCGGCGCTCGCGAAACGGCTGTTGTTGAAGCTGTTCAGGTAAAGCTTGAACGACTTGCTCTCAACAATGTGTGTGCTTTCGCAGGGCACCGTGATGTGGGCAATCGCCACCTGCGGTTTGCCACGCGGGTTGAGCCACGACAGCTCGAAAGCGGTCCACAAGTCGGCCCCCAGGAAGGGCACATGGCCCGTGATTCCGATCTCACGGCGTTTGGGCTCGCGCGGCAAAGGGAACAAAAGCGACGCATCGTACTGGTCGGCATAGGCACTGGCTTTGCCGAGCGGGGAGTGATCGGGGGTCATGGGTTGTTATTTTTCAGCTGGACACAGAGGCCACGGTGGCGCTTTTTCCATTCGACGACACAGCGTTCATCGACACACTGCGATCGGGATTGAGGGTGATATCGAACCGCTTGTTTGAGGGATGTTGGGCCACGCAGAGTTCGCCCAGCAAAGTCACTTCGTAGCCCAGAGTGTGACGCACCCAGTGCAGCAATCGCTCGCGCTTGTCGCGGTAAGCCACCATTTTTTCACCCCACACCTCGAACAACACGGGAGGGAAACCGCTGCGCGTCAGCCAGGCCCGGGCCCCGGTCAAAACCTCCAGCTCCATGCCTTCCACATCGATCTTGATCAGGTGGGCATTTGGCAACTGCTCCGTGTCCAGCGTCACCAGGCGCACGCGCTCGCTGCGTTGAACCGCAGAGGTGATGCCGCGCTGGCTGCGCCGAATGCCTTCGTCAAGCGACAGACCGCCCAGGTTGCCCTCGGTCGCCACATTCAGCAGCGGCACATCGACCCAGCCGGGCTGATCGCCCACTGCGAGGTGGTGTGCTTCGCAATGCACCAAACCGTTCAAAAACAGGTTGGCACACAGCTGGTAATAGACCATGCGCTGCGGTTCAAACGCCACCAGCCGCCCACCGCGTGCCCCCACCCAGCGACCCATCGGCACGGCAAATGCGCCCAGGTTGGCACCCACGTCCACCACCACGGGCTCGGCCACACCGGCAAGCAAAACCTGCGCCAACCGCAGGGTGCGCGCTTCCCACACCTGCCCCTTGCGCAAATACCCGTTGATGAGATCGGGCCCGCCATGCAACAGATATCGCGACCCACCCACGGTCTGCAACACCGCAGAGGCTGGCCTAGCCGCCGCTGGCAGCCTCAGACCGATCATTCAAACACCCCGGCACGCAACCACTTTGTCGCCACCCATTTCTCCCCCTCGACCACCGGCGCGCCGCCGTGCAGCGTTCGCGTGGTGGGGTCGGGTTTGTCGTAGCTGAAGAAAACCGCATTGCCTCGCTGCGGCGCCACCTCCAAACCCACATCGGGAAAGATGGTGCCACCGCCGCAGGCGGGTTCATTGAGGTACATCACCAACGTGCCAACGCGCTGCCCGCCGCGTTTGAGAATCGTGGGCGTGCCAGGCTCGTTCGGATCGAAGTAGTCGTAATGTGGTTTGTATTCAGCGCCCACGCCGTAATACAACACCTGCATGCCCTCGCCGTTTTCAACCGGCCAGTTCAACAGACGCGAAATGCGCGCCTCGATGCGTTTGAGCAACTCGCTCTCGCCACGGCTAAAAAACATGCCGTTGCTGGTGCGGCTCTCGTTGAGCTCTTCGCCACCGGATTTGGTTTCAACCGTGAGTGACCGCGCCATGCGCGGGCGCGCCGCCGCGATCAGCGCGTCGCACTCTTCATCGCTCAACAAGCCTCCCAGCACCACCACACGCGGCGACGCCATGCTCGACAGAATCGCCACCTGGCGATCGCCAACATCCACCACGCGGGGCGAGTTGCCCATGGCAATGGTCGGCACGGCCACCCCACTGGATTGCTTGTCCGCCAACTGTGCTGAAATTTCCGGCCGCATTGCCGCCGCAACCGCGCCTTTCGCATGGCTGCGCAAATGGTCGCGCAGAGTGTTCTCCAGGGTCGTCTCGGCCAAGCCCTGTTCCCAGCCCGCGGTGACCATGGCGCTCAAAACCTGTTCCGGCGCAAAGCCCGCGGCAGTCTGAGAGACGATCCATTCACGCAAAGCGGGTGTGGCAACTTGGGTCATGGCGACAGACTCCCTCAAACAGCGGTATCCCGGCGAAACACCAGCCGGTCGGGTTCGGACACCGAAGGCGAAAAACGGTAGCCTTCTTCCGCAAAATCTCTGAGCTGCTCGACCCGCGTGAGGCGGTGCTTCACCGCATACCGCGCCATCAAGCCCCGCGCCCGCTTGGCAAAGAAACTCACAATTTTGTAGCCATCGGCCTTGCGCTCTTCAAACACGCAAGTCACCACACGCGGCAACAAAGCGCGCCGGTCCACCGCCTTGAAATACTCTTCGCTGGCCAGGTTGACCACCACCGGTGTTTTGTCCGCCGCAGCGCGCTGGTTCAAGTAGTCTGCGATTTTTGAACCCCAGAACTGGTAAAGATTCTTGCCGCGCGGCGTGACCAGCCGCGTGCCCATCTCCAGCCGGTAAGCCTGCATCCGGTCCAGCGGGCGCAACACGCCATAGAGCCCGCTCAAGATGCACAAATGGTCTTGCAGCCAATCCAGCTCGGCTTCGCTCAGCGTCTTGGCCTCCAGCCCGCCATACACATCACCATCAAACGCCAGCACCGCCTGCTTGCTGTTTTTGGCCGTGAACCTGGGCACCCAGGCCTGGTAACGCGCCGCGTTCAAGCCCGACAGCGCATCCGACAGACTCATGAGCTCGGCAATCTGCTGCGGCGACTTTTCGCGCATCACGGCGATCAGTTCGGTCGACTCCTTGACGAACAATGGTTGGGTGTGGGTCTTGACGTGGGCAGGCGTCTCGTAGTCGAGCGCCTTGGCGGGGGAGATGAGAAACAACATGGGGCAATTTTGGCATGGCGGGGGAACCAGCGCAGCCGCAACGAACGAGCCCCTATGGATCCGGCTCAGCCGCGTCCCAGCTTCGCTCCGGCTGTGCCCGTGCACGCCGCCACGTTCCGTCGAAGGACCCAAGGTGAACCGATCACACGCCACAGGGACAAAGCAACAAAACAACGCGCGCAGGCGGTGACAATGGTGCGATGCAGCTGGAAATCCTCTACCGCGACGAACACCTCATCGCCATCGACAAACCCCCTGGCCTGCTGGTGCACCGCACCGGCCTGGACGCGGGCGAAACCCGGTTTGCGGTGCAACTGCTGCGCGACCAGATTGGCCAACCGGTTTGGCCCGCCCACCGGCTCGACAAAGGCACCAGCGGCGTGCTGCTGTTTTCGCTCAATGCCGACACCGCTCGGCTGGTGGGCCAGGCCTTCGAGCAAGGCCCGGGCGTGCAGAAAACCTACCAGGCCATCGTTCGCGGCTGGGCGAAACCCGAGGGCCCGATTGACCACGCCCTCAAACGAATGCCCGACGACATGCGTTTCGGACGCGAAGAGATGCAGGAAGCACAAACACGATTTGCAACCCTGGCCCACGGCGAACTGCCTTTGCCCTATGACGCGTTCCCGGCTACCCGCTTCTCGCGGGTGGCGCTGCAACCCCTGACAGGCCGGCGCCACCAATTGAGGCGGCACATGAAGCACATCTCCCACCCCATCCTTGGCGACACCACCCACGGCAAAGGGCCGCTCAACCGTGCCGTGGCGGCGTTCATCGGCGTGCAACGCATGTGGCTGCACGCCACCACGCTGGCGCTGCCCCACCCAGCGACGGGGCGAGCGCTGAACATCAACGCCGAGCCGGGCCCTGAATGGGCGTTCTGGCACTCGCACAGCGAAGAAGCGCCTGAACAGGGACGTTGACCAAGCCATCAGCCCGACCCTGAGTGGCCCATCGCCGTTTTGATGCCAATGCCTGGCATGCAGCCAATGCGTGGGAAAGATGCCTCCCAACTTCGCCAGTCAGGCCCATAGGCAGAGTGCGTCGGGAGGATGCAATGCCGAGCCTGCCTCCTGGCGCCCTTGGAACTCGGCTCGGTCCATGGGGTCGGTTCGTGCGTTGAAGCTGCGCCGAAAGCGCACCGAGATCGGTGGCCGAACGGCCTCCCGAGTTTGCGGAGGCTGCCTGGTTCAGGTCAGGCTTGCACAGTCGATGTTTGGCCGGTGCATCGGGCGGAAGGGAGTGGGAGTCGAACCCACCAGGCGCGCTGAGCGCGCCTCGCCGGATTTGAAGTCCGGGCGCCCCACCGGGGTGCGCTTCCCTTCCGAATATGGAGGCAATACCAATTCATCATAGCGGAGAGAAATCCGGCTATGAGGATGGCTGACTGACCAAATCATGACCGCATGGCGCGCCGGTCACCGATGAGTTTTGTCACGGCGATGCGATCCAGAAACTCCAATACCTGCACCGTCAGATTGCGGCCGATACCGGACCGGTCCCTGTACCGGGCGGCATCGAACAGGCCATCAGCAGCCTCGGCGGCGAGCGTTTCTGCAAGCTCGCCCAGCGCGACGACGGTGCCCGGCAAAAAGAACCGGTTCTTGGCGATTCGCACCAGATGCCCGAGCGCACTCACCCGCAACAAGAATTCGAGGAGCAGCGGCAAGTCCATATCAAGCGCGGTCGCCAGTTCCCCCACGATGGGCGGGCGCAGCCCATGCGTCTGAAGGATCGCAGATACCCGCTCCAGCAACAACACGTCTTCAGCGTCCAGACGGGCGCTGTGCCCAGGGCGGCGCAGGCTCAAGCCGGCTCGTACCAGACTGCCATCGGCCAACAAGGCCTTCAAAGCCGAACGAAAAACCGCAGAAGCATTGCGAGTGGCAATCTGGGCCGCCAACTCGGCGTCGGTGGGGCCCAGGCTGTCTGGGTGTTCACCGTGCCATGCGTCCACCGCTGCGCAAATGTCGGCGCTCAGGGAAGCCCACTGCGATGCCGCCACAGCCAGCCGGCCCGACGCCGTCGCCACCACCTGGATCTCCAGTCCTTGCAGCAACGAATCCAGTTCATGGGCCGTGAGATTCCAGGCCTGCCCAAAGCGTGCCAGATCGATACCCTCAGGCGTGACCGCCACCAGAGCCGCCAAGCTGTCCGCAACCGAGGGCCGTTCCATCGCCGACAGTTGCGCCAGGCGGGCCGGTTTTGAGCGCCCGCGCACCAGTCCAGAAGGATCGACGACAAAGCCACCTGCGATGGTGTTTCGGCCCGACTGGTCCCGCAAGATGAAACGATCGCCTCGCATGGCGCTGGTGGGCTGGTCCAGCACCAGTTGCGCCAGACCCGATGACCCAGGGCCGATGGAGCGGTCACCCAGCGTTGCCACCCGCGCGCTCAATGCGGTCGCGCCAATGTGAAGGTGCACGGGCGTCCAGTGCGTCAAAGCACGTGATTCTGATTCCAGCACATGGAGACGCACGTCCAGACGCGCGGTCGGCGCGTGGGCCATCGGGGCCACAATCCAGGCGCCGCGCTGCACCTCCTGCCTTTTGAGGTCCGAACCGACGAGGTTCAATGCACACCGCTGACCGGCCCTCGCGAGCACAGCGGTTTGATTCTGTGCATGGATGCTGCGCACACGCACCGGCGTCCCCAGCGGCGAGATCAGCAACTGATCGCCCACCTGAACACGCCCCGAAAAGACCGCCCCCGTCACCACAAGCCCCGCCCCGTCAATCGTGAAACTCCGGTCGACCGCCAGCCGGAAATGCCCATGCGGCGAGCGACCGGTCCAGGCACGGTCAGCGGCCATCAAATGTGCGCGCAAGGCCATCAGACCTTCACCGCTGGGCGCCGCAACGGGAAACACGGGCGCGCCTCGCAGCGCACCCGTGGCCAGCAAGGCAGCCACTTCAACCCGCACTTCAGCCAAACGCTCGGGGCTCACCCGGTCGATCTTGGTGATGGCCACCGCCCCCTGCTCGATGCCCAGCAAATCCAGAATCGCAACATGCTCCCGGGTCTGCGGCATGGGCCCGTCGTCAGCGGCAACAACCAGCAAGGCGAAATCGACCGCTGCCACGCCTGCCAGCATGTTGCGCACGAACCGCTCATGCCCGGGAACGTCGACAAAACCGATTGGCCATTCAGACCCGAAGTCCGCGTACGCGAACCCCAGGTCGATCGACATGCCCCGCCGCTTCTCTTCCGCGAGCCGGTCTGTGTCGGTGCCGGTCAGCGCCTTCACCAAAGTCGTTTTGCCATGGTCCACATGGCCTGCGGTGGCGACAATCATTCCGGCGAAGGCGTCAACATGGCGAGGAAACCCGCCTCATCCTCGAGGCAGCGCAAGTCCAGCAAAAAGGCGCCATCTGCGATCCGCCCAATCACGGGAATGGGAAGCTTCCGGAATTCACCAGCCAATTGATCCAGCCAGCGCCCAGAACCCTTTTTGGACCCAACGGGTTTGATACGCAGTGCAAAACTGGGCAGCAAATCCACCGGCAAAGAACCGCTTCCGATCTGACTCATCACGGGCACCACATCGACTTGCCCCCGCGTGCCCAGGTGCTGCGACAGCAGAGGCAACACCCGGTGCGCCAGGGCTGCTATTTCGGTTGGCGGACGCGCCAGCAAACGCAAGACCGGAACGCGCTGTATCAACCGTTCAGGGTTCTCATACAGACGCAAGACCGCACCCAATGCGGCGATCGTCAATTTGTCGCAGCGCATGGCCCGTTTCATCGGATTTTTCTTGATGGCGGCCACCAGACTGGCCCGCCCGACGATGATGCCGGCCTGTGGCCCGCCCAGCAATTTGTCGCCACTGAAGGTCACCAAGTCCGCACCGGCAGTGACCGTCTGCGCGGGCGTCGGTTCATGAGGCAACCCAAATCGGGCAAGGTCCACCAAAGTGCCGCTGCCCAGATCGACGACAAACGGCAAACCACGTTCTTTGCACAGGGCGCCAAGCTTCCGCTCATCGGCTTCTGCAGTGAAGCCCTGAATGCTGTAGTTGCTGGCATGGGCCTTGAGCACCAGCGCGGTCTTGGTGCCCATCGCCTTCTCAAAATCGCGCAAATGCGTGCGGTTGGTCGTGCCCACTTCGTGCAACTTGCAACCGGCGCGCGCCATGATGTCGGGCAGGCGAAAGGCGCCGCCAATCTCGATCAACTCGCCGCGCGACACGATGACCTCGCGGCGCAGAGCGAGGCTGTTGAGCGTCAGCAAGACGGCCGCGGCATTGTTGTTGACCACCGTGGCGGCCTCCGCCCCCGTGAGGCGGCACAACAAGGCTTCTACGTGGTCATCGCGGTCACCGCGCTTGCCGGTTCCCAAGTCGTATTCAAGATTCGATGCGCCGGAAGCAACCTGCACCATGGCCTCGATGGCCTCGGGTGGCAACGGGGCGCGACCGAGGTTGGTGTGCAGCACCGTGCCGGTCAGGTTGAACACCTTGCGCAGCGTTGGCACGACCAGCGCGTCAACGCGCTCGTGGATACCGTGGGCGATGCCTTCGTCGGTGCCGCCTTCCGCCCGCTCGCGCAAGAAAGCCAGCTCGTCGCGGGCGGCCTGCAGCACGAGAGACCGCCCGTGCGACTCGATCAAGGCTGAGATCGCAGGCCACCCCAAGACCCGATCGACGGCAGGCAGGCGAAGATGCACGCCGCGATCAAGCGCCGTCATACGGCCCTCCCCCCAGGGGGCATGAGGGCCAAAACCTGGTCGCGGTCCCCTCCGAGGAAATTTCAGTTCGCTGTGATCGACCGGATGATCTGCTCCAGCGCCTCGTCAGCGAGCGCACGCAACTCGTCATCGGTGCGGTCCTGAATCGGATGGCGCACAAAGACCAGCGCTGGATCGATGCCCAGCACCTTGGACTGCAGGGCTGCCGCCTGCACGAATTCGGTGGATGCAATGCCGACTCCTGGAATGCCCCGACCTTCGAGATCTGCAATGTCATGCATACAGCACGACGTACAGGACCCTCAGTCAGCCAGACCTTCAATCACCACATGGCATTCAGCGCCTATCTGCTGTTTCAGCGCGACCGGTGCCACACGCGTGAAGGTGGGCTTGCGGTAGCGCTTCACACCGATCCCCCGTTCAGCAAGCTGCTCGGCAATGCGGTCCAGAAAGATGTTCCCGCGCGCCTTCGAAATATCAAGAATGCCGACGACCAGCCCCTCAAGGGTGGCTGGCCGCGGTTGCAGGGCGCGCACCGCTGATGCGCGCTCCGCTGTCGGATCGAGAAGAATGTGGGATGCATTCATGTGGTGATCTCCTTGGAAACAGGGGTCGACCCGGTGGCGCCTGATGCGGCCCAACCGGCGATAACGGCAGAAAACAGTCCGGCGGTCCCGCCGGCGCGGACAATGAGCAGCCCGCCGGGACGGAATTTGGGGACCAGCGTGCCCGCCAGGCTGCTCGGCAAACCTTCGGTGATGCCACCCGCGCCCACGATCATCTCGTCGCCGGGCAGCAGGAGCAAGCGTTCAAGCTCTTCCAGCAAGCGGGCCTTTGACCAGCCCGCCTCAATGAAAACACGGCTGTGTTCGGGTGAGACCACCAGCAGTGCGTCGCCCGCCATCGCCAGCTTGGGATGGTCCACGGCGCGCAGGCACAGCGCAAAACTTCGCGCCAGCGATTCGGGTGTGCGGGATTTTTGATCGACGATGCCTTGCACGCCTTCGCCGGCGAACAGCGTGACGGTGGACGCGCCAGGTGCAAATCCCCGCTCGACCGACAAGGGTGCCCAGTCGCTGTCTTCGGCTTCAGCAAAGCAAAAGCTGTACTTGCCCGGTGTGCCCAGCGCGGCCCTGTCCAGCTCGCCAGGGCGGCCACCGCCCACGTTGCGAATGACCAGTTGCAGGGCACGCCCTATGGAAGCATTGGCCCGGTTTCCCTGGCCCAGCGCATTGACGCCCGAGTTCATGCCAACCGCCTTGGCAACGGGCCCATTGACGATGACCAGTGGCCCACAAAACATGGTGGTGCACAACACGCCGTGCATGCCAAATTCATCGATCAGCGCGGCCTCGACGGCCGCCAGCACAACGGGCATGTACTCGGGTTTGCAGCCGGCCATCACCGCGTTGATGGCGACCTTCTCGACGGTGCAGGGCGCAAGGTCTGGCGGCATCATGCCCAGCATTTCGTCTGGGGCGCGTGTGGTTCCGGCCAGCATGCGCAGAACCCGCACCTGGGTCGGTGGCACCACCGGCAAGCCATCGGTCCAGCCGCGATCAAAGCAGGCCTCCATCGGGTCTTCGCCGTCTCCGAGCTCAACCTGACGGGATGAAAATCGGGCATCCCCGAAACGAATCGCGAGTTCCTCGGCGATTCCCGGGTCCAGTGTTTTGGAGCCACACCCTGGGCGAATCGCCGGCAGCCCGGTTCCGAGGTCCGGCTGGCCGGAAATCCGCTGCCAGTCTTCCCGATGCCAGCCAAAGGCTCGCTCGACTTCCTGCCCACCCTCCACCCGAATCAATGTGGGCACAAACTCGGTGTTGAGACGGTAGGAATTTTCCAGCGTGTCATCAAAAATGATGTTCGCAACACCCCCGGCATAGGCGGGGTCGTCCTGAACATAGACCGTGAGCGGCGTGGCGCCATTTGCCAGCTGACGAACGAGCGGCTCGACCAGCATACAGGTCGGGCAGTCGCGCTTCACAACGATGATCAAGCCATTGGGTAGAGGTTGCATGGATGCCGTTCGCAATGCGTTGCCTTTATGAATACTCCGTCCGAATCAACGGCACCAGAATGACCTTGGCCATGCCATCGATCGCCAACCCGGCAGCCAACGAAACGGCTTGCAACCGCCACCAGCTGGACGAAAGGCTTCGAGAACCGGTCTCGCCTGGCACAGTGTGCCCATATGCACCGGTCGGCGAATCCGGAGCAACGGGTTGGCAGTCTACAAACCGGTCTGCGGCTGCGCTTCTCTGGATGTCGTGCAAACCTGCGTCAGCCATCGTGGGCATTGTGCTTGCCCGGGCCGAAGCCGACTGTCGCGGAAGTTCGGGGCGCACCCTCTCCCGTCGGCAACCGGCGGGACGAGGTAACGGCATCAAAGGCGTCAACCCGTTCAGGTCGGAAATCGATCGGACTCACTGCCCCTTGTGACTGCAACACCGACGCCGGAACTCGATAGGCGAAAACCGGCCTGACTTTTTGGCCCGCCATCAATCTGTACGCTGGCTGAAATCGCCCGCCAGGCTCGCCAGTGTTTCTGGCGCGATCTGCACATGGGCGGGGTAGTTGGTGTGGTCACAACCCAGCTTCACGGCGGCGCCTGCCTGAATGGCCGCGCGCATGGCGGGAGTGAATTCGAAGCGCACAAAATGCACAGCGCTGGTCTTTTCCTCGTTCTCGCGGTCGAGGTCTTCATCGGCGATGGCATAGACCCGGGCCATGCCTTCGACTTCAACAAACATGCTGTCCTCCACACCGATCAACCGCGCCAGTTCGCGCTTGCGTTCGTTGACATCGGTGTACTCCAGCATCATGGTGCCTTTCCAGTTGCTGCCATCGGGCACCAGCGGAGCATAGGCTTCGATCTCTTGCTGGATACCTTCTTCTTCAAACACTTTTTCGATGCGCAACATTTCCTGGATCTGGTAGCGGATGGTGGTTTCGCTTTCAAACTGCAGGTGGATGTATTCGCCGAGCATCACGCTGCGCAGCTTGCGGTGCGCCACGATCTCGGGTTTGTGGGCTTTGCGCCATTTGGTGTAGGCCTCCAGGGTCATGAGGCTTTCGGGGGTGATGTGGCCGGTGAGTTGCATGTGTTTCTTTCGAATAAGGCGTTGTGTGCGCTGGACCGCATTGAAAGGCATCCCGTTCGGGCTTAGCCTGTCGATGCCTTTACCCCATGCGGGCTGACAACCCTCGGACCCGCTCAGGGCACATGGAAATGGGCAGGTGTGGGGTGCTGTGCTGTGATCCCGTGCGTTGCTCGGTTAGGGGGTTCTCCTCGTCACTTCAACCCGTAGGCCCTGGCCACCAGGCTCAGCGGATGTTGCAGCTCGGGCGCGCCCAGGCCATTGACTTCGAAGCCCTGGGCGATGTGGTGGCCGCCCAGTGGGCAGTCGGAGCTGATGTAGTCGGGCTTGCTGCCATCCTTCATGTTGGCCATGGCCTTGAACACCGGTTTGCCAATCTTCATCGCCGTCTGGTGGTGGGCTTTTTTCACGCCATAGGTGCCGGCGTGGCCCGAGCAGCGCTCAATGGTGTTGATGGTCGTTTCAGGAATCATCTTGAGCATTTCCTCGGTCTTCTTGCCGATGTTCTGAACCCGGCCGTGGCAGGGAATCTGGTAGCTCACATTGCCCAGTTTTTGCGGGAACTCGGTTTTCAGAAGACCATCGCGCTTGCGGGCCATCAGGTATTCAAAGGGATCCCACATGTGTTCTTTCACCAGTTGCACATCGGCATCCCCGGGGAACAACAACGGGATTTCCTGCTTGAACATGAGCGCACAACTCGGCACCGCCGCCAAAATGGCAAAACCGTCTCGGGCGTACTTCGCCAGCACCGGGATGTTCGCCTGCTTGCTGGCTTCGACCGAGTCAAGGTCACCCAGCTCCAGCTTGGGCATGCCGCAGCACTTTTCTTTGTCGACCAGCGTGTACGGGATGTCGTTGTGGTCAAGGATCTTCAACAGGTCCATGCCAATGCCGGGCTCGTTGTAGTTGATGTAGCAGGTGGAATAGATCGCCACCTTGCCCGGTGTCTTGTCGCCATCCACCACAGTGGTGGCCTGGGCCTCTGGCGCGGCGGAGCGGAATTTCTTGGTGGCCAATTCAGGCAGCCAGGCATCTTTGTCAACACCCGCGACCTTCTCCATCAGTCCACGCGCGAATCCGGTTTTGTTCACGGCGTTGGCGACCTGAACCACAACGGGAATGCCGGCGAACTGGCCATGCACATCGGTCGAGGCCAGGAACCGCTCAGCCACGCCCACTTCACCTTTTTTGAACTTGATGGCCTTGGCGCGCAGCATGGTGTGCGGGAAGTCAAGGTTCCACTCGTGCGGCGGCGTGTAAGGACACTTGGTCATGTAGCAGAGATCGCACATGTAGCACTGATCGACCACCTTCCAGTAATCGGCCTTGTCCACGCCATCGACCTCCATGGTCGAGCTTTCGTCGACCAGATCAAACAGGGTGGGGAACGAGCCGCAAAGGCTCACACAGCGGCGGCAACCATGGCAAATGTCGAAGATGCGCTCGAGTTCATCGAGGCACTTGTCTTCATCATAAAAATCGGGGTTTTTCCAGTCCAGCGCGTGTCGGGTCGGCGCCTGGAGATTGCCTTCGGTGGCCATGGGAACTCCTCTGTCTCAGTTGTTGTTTCGACCTTTTGCAAGGGCTCATCAACCCCTTGCAAAAACACGAAGCAGCGGTGTCTTCACCCAGAACGCCGCCGATCCGGCTTTGCCGGTCGGCCAGCGTTGCCCACTGGGGGGGTGACGCACCGCAGGTGCGGCGCGGGGGGAGCTTTTACTCAACGAATTCGTTGAGCGCTTTTTGATACCGGTTGGCATGCGAACGCTCGGCCTTGGCCAGCGTTTCAAACCAGTCGGCCACTTCGTCAAAACCCTCTTCACGCGCGGTCTTGGCCATGCCGGGGTACATGTCGGTGTACTCGTGCGTTTCACCCGCCACGGCAGAAGCCAGGTTGTCGCGCGTTGAGCCAATGGGCATGCCCGTGGCTGGATCGCCAGATTGTTCCAGGAATTCCAGGTGGCCGTGGGCGTGGCCTGTTTCGCCTTCAGCGGTGGAGCGGAAGAGCGCTGCCACGTCGTTCTGGCCTTCGATGTCGGCCTTGTTCGCGAAGTAGAGGTAACGGCGGTTGGCCTGTGATTCGCCAGCGAAGGCGTCTTTCAGGCACTGCTCGGTTTTCGAGCCTTTGAGTGCGGCCATGGGTGTATCTCCTGATCTTGGTTGAAGAAATGAAGCGATTCGCTCAGGTTGACCGAATGCATGCGCATCCCCTGAGACAAAAACACCTTACACCCCTTGATTCCGCTCCGTCTAATAGTTCTGGCCTATGTGACAGATTGTTGATCGCTATCAACCGCACTCAATTGATAACCATTCTCAGCAATGCTTGCAACGTGGTCTCCACCCGATCAAAAGCCAGCCTGAAGCTTCACCGCAGCGACTCAGGGCGAGGCATCCAGCCCAGCATTCTGGCGTGCAGGCTCTGCACATACAGCCGGTCTGGCGTCTCCGTGACCGCGGTGGTTTCGGGGTAGGCGCCGGTGGGGTCCTGCAAGTCCACAACCACCTGCCCGTCTTCGGTGAAAGCGAACACATGGCCGTAGGCCTTCGGGATGGGCCAGAGCGCGCGCGGCAGGCGCAGCGTCATCTCGCGCAACAGCGGTTGAGCCGCCATGCGGTCGACCACAGCGCTGCGCGGCTTGGTGAGCCCCACCCAGATGCGGCCATTCAAGCCGCGCATGAGGTTGTCGGGATAGCCCGGCAGGTTGTCGATCAACACCTTTGCACCGCCCACAGGGCCTTGTGACAAATCGAGGTTGCGCGCCGCGGCGGGGACCGCCCAGATGCGGTAGCGCCCGGTCTCCGCAACAAACAGGGTTTGTTCATCGGCCGATAGCGTCACCCCATTGGCAAACGACAGGCCGCGAACCACCTCTTCCGTTTTTCCCGTCACCACATCGTGCACCAGCACCCGGCCCGTGGCAGCCTGTTCCAGGATGTCGAGCACGCTGGCCTCGAATGTGCCGCCCCAGTCCTTGGCGCCAAAGCGCCGGGAGGCGTCCGAGACGTAGACGCGTTCGTTGGCACCAGCAGCACGGCTCACCACCACCGCGTCCGCATAGAGAATCGGCGCCCCGCCCATTTGATCGGCCAATACGCTGACCTTGCCCTCGGGGTCGATGCGCAACAAGCCGCGCAAGGCATCGGCCGCGATCATGTTCCCCGCCGCATCAAAATCAAAGCCCAACACCCGGCCCTGCGTATCGGCAAACACCTGCGGCTTGCCACCATCGGGGTTCAGAACCAGCACCTTGCCGCTGGCCACCGTCGCATACAGCCTGCCGCCTGGCCCCACCTGCACATGCTCCGGGCCCTCTTCGCCGCCCAGGTCCAGGGTTTGCAAATGGGCCAGGCCCGTGTTCACTGCATGCGCCCCGGTGTAGCCGGCGTCGGGTTTCACCACCCAGGCGCGCGCCTCGATCGGGATCGGCCAGACCAGCAGGTAGGCGGCGGCGATGCCAACGAGGGGCAACAAAGTGAACAACCAGCGTCTCATGAAGGATCTCCTCTTGAATGGGGGCATTGTCCGTTCCATCCACCTGCGCGCCCTGTCACACGAGCGCACCCGTAAAATCATGGGTTCGCCCCTCCGGCCCCGCGCGCCAGCTCGCGCAGATACCCACCACCGAATCCAGCATGTCAAACCAACCAGCACAACCCGGCCTCGACAGCCTGTCCAAGTCCTTTGAACCTGCGGCGCTTGAAGCCCAATGGGGACCTGAGTGGGAAAAGCGCGGTTACGGCGTGGCGGGTTTCCGTGGCACGGGCGCACCCCAGTCCGATGCACCCTCCTTCGCCATCCAGCTGCCCCCCCCCAATGTGACCGGCACGCTGCACATGGGCCATGCGTTCAACCAGACCATCATGGACTCGTTGACGCGCTACCACCGCATGAGCGGCTTCAACACCGCCTGGATCCCCGGCACAGACCACGCGGGTATCGCCACCCAGATCGTCGTTGAGCGCCAGCTGCAAGGCCAGGGCATCAGCCGCCACGACATGGGCCCCACGCCTGCCGAAGCGCGCAAGAACTTCGTCTCCAAAGTCTGGGAGTGGAAAGAGCAAAGCGGCAACACCATCACCAACCAGATGCGCCGCATGGGCGACACGGTGGACTGGAGCCGCGAATACTTCACCATGGACCCCAAGCTCTCCACCGTGGTGACCGACACCTTTGTGAAGCTGTTTGAACAGGGCCTGATCTACCGCGGCAAGCGACTGGTGAACTGGGACCCGGTGCTGCAGTCGGCCGTGTCTGACCTGGAAGTGGAGAGCGAAGAAAAAGACGGCTCGATGTGGCACATTGCCTACCCGCTGGCCGATGGCTCGGGCTCGATCACCGTGGCCACCACCCGCCCTGAAACCATGCTCGGCGACGTGGCCGTGATGGTGCACCCCGAAGACGAGCGCTACACCGCGCTCATCGGCAAGATGGTCAAGCTGCCCTTGTGCGACCGCGAAATCCCGGTGATCGCCGACGAATACGTCGACAAGGAATTTGGCACCGGCGTGGTCAAGGTCACGCCCGCCCACGACACCAACGACTACGCCGTGGGCCAGCGCCACAAGCTGCCCATGATCTGCGTGCTCACGCTCAAGGCCACCATCAACGACAACGCGCCTGCGAAATACCAGGGCATGGACCGCTTCGTGGCCCGCAAAGCCGTGGTCGCCGACCTGGAAGCCGCTGGCGCGTTGGTGGAAACCAAGAAGCACAAGCTCATGGTGCCGATCTGCACCCGCACCGGCCAGGTCGTCGAGCCCATGCTCACCGACCAGTGGTTTGTCGCCATGACCAAGGTCTCGGAGCAAGACCCGACCGGCAAGAGCATCGCGCAAAAAGCCATCGACGCTGTTTCCAGCGGCGAAGTGAGCTTCGTGCCCGAGAACTGGGTCAACACCTACAACCAGTGGATGAACAACATCCAGGACTGGTGCATTTCCCGCCAGCTCTGGTGGGGCCACCAGATTCCGGCCTGGTACGACGAAGACGGCAAGGTCTATGTGGCGCGCAATGAAGAAGAAGCCCAGGCCAAGGCCGGTGCGGGCAAAACGCTCAGGCGCGACGAAGATGTGCTCGACACCTGGTATTCCTCTGCCTTGGTGCCCTTCAGCACCATGGGCTGGCCAGAGCAAGGTGACGCACCCACCGACGACTACAACCTCTACCTGCCCAGCTCGGTGCTGGTGACCGGCTACGACATCATCTTCTTCTGGGTCGCCCGGATGATCATGATGACCAAGCACTTCACCGGCCGTGTGCCGTTCAGGCATGTCTACATCCACGGTCTGGTGCGCGACGCGCAAGGCCAGAAAATGAGCAAGTCGGAGGGCAACGTGCTCGACCCGGTCGACCTGATCGACGGCATTTCGCTCGAGCCGCTGCTCGACAAACGCACCACCGGCCTGCGCAAACCCGAGACCGCACCCAAGGTGCGCAAGCAAACCGAAAAAGAATTCCCGGAAGGCATTCCCGCCTACGGTGCCGACGCGCTGCGCTTCACCTTTGCGGCCCTGGCCTCGCTGGGCCGCAGCATCAACTTCGACAGCAAGCGCTGCGAGGGCTACCGCAACTTCTGCAACAAGCTCTGGAACGCCACGCGCTTCACCCTGATGAACTGCGAAGGCCAGGATTGCGGCCTGATGGAGCACACCAAGGCCGACTGCGTCGTCGGCGGCAAGGCCCATGGCTACATGAGCTTCTCGCAAGCCGACCGCTGGATCAGCTCCCGCCTGCAGCGCGTGGAGGCCGACGTGGCCAAAGGCTTCACCGAGTACCGCCTGGACAACGTGGCCAACACGGTCTACGACTTCATCTGGAACGAGTTCTGCGACTGGTACCTGGAAATCGCCAAGGTGCAGATCAACACCGGCAACGAAGCGCAGCAACGCGCCACCCGTCGCACCCTGATCCGCACGCTGGAAACCATCCTGCGTCTGGCCCACCCCATCATCCCGTTCATCACCGAAGAACTGTGGCAAAAAGTGGCGCCGGTGGCCGGCCGCGAAGGCCCGTCCATCGCCATTGCCGCCTACCCGGTGAGCCAGCCCGAGCGCATCGACGAAGCCGCCGAAGCCCACGTGGCCAAGCTCAAGGGTCTGGTTGACGCCTGCCGCACTTTGCGCGGTGAAATGAACGTGTCGCCATCCACGCGTTTGCCGCTTTACGTGTTGGGCGACAACGCGTTCATGACCGACGCCGCACCCGTGCTGCAAGCCTTGGCCAAGCTGAACGAAGTGAAGGTGTTTGAAGACGAGGCCAGCTGGGCCGCCGCAGCCCAGGCAGCGCCCGTGGCCATGGTGGGCGAAGCCCGCATGTGCCTGTTCATGGAGATCGATGTCGAGGCAGAGAAGGTCCGCCTGACCAAAGAAATCACGCGGCTGGAGGGCGAAGTCACCAAAGCCAACGCCAAGCTGGGCAACGAGGCCTTCGTGGCCAAAGCACCGCCCGCGGTGATCGATGAAGCGAAAAAGCGGGTTGCCGACTTTGGCGCCACGCTGGAGAAGATGCGCGAGCAGCTCGCCCGCCTCTGATCCGATGAGCCTTCGGGCTCAGCCCACGGTGCCCCATTGCGAAGGGTCGGAATGGCCTGAGTCCTGCTCAAAGGGCGGGTGCAGGCTGTCCAGCGGAGAAAAATCGCTCTCTCGCGGTTGCACCAGAGCGGCGCTGGGCGAGAGCGTTTCATGAATGCGGTGGGCCACATACCAACTGGCCCGCAATTTCGCCTCGCGCGTGTGGGCGCCCAATCGGGGGGTGAGGTGCAGGTTGGGAATGCCGTGCAACGGTGTGCCCACGGCAGCAAAGCCCTCGCTGGCCCCATCCAGCAAACAAGCGTCGATGCGGCCATCGCTCAGCGCGAGCGCCAGCGCCTCAGGGTCAAACAGCGAACTGCGGCTCACGCTGACCCACAACTGGCCAGGTTTGCAATGGTTGAGCAGTCGCTCATTCAGCCAGCCACGAAATCGGGTGGCGTAAATGACCTGAAGCGAGACCGCGTCTGAACGCTCCAGCAACGCGTTCAATGGCACCGGCTCAACCCCCAGCTTGGCCCAGATCGGTGCAGCATGGTGCACAGCAGGGTCGTAGCCAACCAGCCGCACGCCCAAGCCCTTGAGCATGGGCGCCAATGTATGGGCCACAGGCGCCAGACCCAGCATGCCAACGGTGCTGCCGGCCAGCTCGCGACCCATGCGCACCTGGGACAACTTGCGTCCGAGCAAGGCGCTGACCATGCCGCGCCGGTAAAGCATCAGCAGCCCATACAGCAGGTATTCGGCGTTGGAGCGCATGGTCGCACTGCGGGCCTGAACCACGCGCACGCGGCGACGGGCGCAGGCATCAAGATCGGTGTTGTCGCTCGAAAACTGCATGCGCGCAATCAGCTGCAGCTTGGGCGCAAAGTCCAGAAATTCTCGGGAAACCACCATATGAGGTGGCAACACCAGAGCGCGCGTCTCCGCAATGGCTTTGCGCAGGGTAGACGGATCGTCTGCCCATTCCGGGTGATAGGCCACCTCGTGGCGTTCTTGCAACCAGCTCAGCGCTTCGGGAACCAACGGATCAACGAGCAAAACTTCCATGTCACCCCGCGGTCAGCAACGGCAGCGCTCGACGCAATGGGTCGGCGCGATTCAACGGCGCTTGAGGAGGCTGAAGTGGTCTGCGCCAACCGTCTGCTGCTCGACCAGTTCGTTGCCCGTTTGTTTGGCAAACGCCTGGAAATCGCGCACGGAACCCGCGTCGGTGGATACAACGCGCAGAATCTGACCGCTGGTCATGTCTGCCAGCGCCTTCTTGGCTTTCAGAATGGGCAAGGGACAATTCAGTCCGCGGGCATCAAGTTCTTTGTTGACATTCATGGGTAAGTTCCTGTGGAGGAGCCATTCTACGGCACTGCCCTACACCTGACTGACCGGCAGCTGGCGTGCAGCAACCTACTTGACTTCGCTGCTCGCGTCCGAGAACGTCTGCGGTGGCGGCAGCTCCATAAAGCTGGGTTCGATTCCCCTGCTGCGCAGCCAGTCGGCCAACGCCAGGCCTGTTCCGGCCTGCCAGCACTTCACCTGCTCAGGTCGCAAAAGTTTGTATTCAACCAGTTCCGGCGACAACCGAATCTCGCCTTCAGCCACCGCGTGGTAGGTGATGATCACCTGGTTCATGCGCTGAAAATCGTGCACCCCGACCAGCTTCAGTTCACGCGTGTGCAGCGCCGTCTCCTCCTGAATCTCACGCCGAATGCCTTCTTCGGGCGTTTCGCCGGCCTCCATGAATCCGGTGATGAGGCCAAACATGCGGTTTTGCCAAGCCGCATTGCGCGCCAGGAGCAGGTGTTCGCCTACCTGAACGATTGCCGCAAGAACCGGTGTGGGGTTGTTCCAATGCGTGAAGTCGCAAGCGGTACAACGCAGCCTTTGGGTGAAGCCACCGTCTTCCTGCTCGCCGCGCAAAGCCAGCGGCGCGGCACACTGCGGGCAAAAACGGAAATCACTGCTCATAAATCACCTGTCGTTGGGCGGGGCGGGTTGCGCCCCTCCGGATCGGCTCAGCGCCGCCATGAATGGCGGCGCTGGCTGTCATTCTGGAGTGGGCATTGTCACGCCGGGAACACGCCGGTGGACAAATACCTGTCGCCCCGGTCACACACCACAAACACCACGGTGGCGTTTTCAACCTGTTGCGCCACCTGCATCGCCACCCAACATGCGCCAGCAGCCGAGATCCCGCCAAAGATGCCCTCTTCCCGTGCCATGCGCCGGCAGGTGTCTTCGGCATCGGCCTGGCTCACATAGACCATTTCATCGATGTGGGTGGGGTCGTAAATTTTTGGCAGATACTCGGCCGGCCATTTGCGAATGCCCGGAATGCGCGAGCCTTCACTGGGCTGCGCACCAATGATGCGAACGTTGGGGTTGCGGGACTTGAGGTAGCGGGATACACCGGTGATGGTGCCCGTCGTTCCCATGGCGCTGACGAAATGGGTGATTTTCCCGCCCGTTTGCTCCCAGATTTCCGGGCCGGTGGTTTCAAAATGGATGCGCGGGTTGTCGGCGTTTGCGAACTGGTCCAGTACGCGGCCTTTGCCTTCGCGTTGCATCTTCTCGGCCAGATCCCTGGCGTACTCCATGCCACCACTCTTTGGCGTGAGAATCAATTCCGCACCAAACGCCTTCATGGTCTGGGCGCGCTCGATGGACAGATCCTCCGGCATGATCAGGACCATGCGGTAGCCTTTGATGGCCGCAGCCATCGCCAGGGCGATGCCCGTGTTGCCAGAAGTGGCTTCAATCAAAGTGTCGCCGGGTCTGATTTCACCGCGCTCCTCAGCCCGTCGAATCATCGAAACCGCCGGCCGGTCCTTTACCGAGCCTGCCGGGTTGTTTCCCTCCAGCTTGCCCAGAATCACATTTCCGCGAGCCAGGTTGTCGGCTGCGCCCATGCGTTGCAGGGCGACGATGGGCGTGTTGCCGATCGCTTGTTCAATGGTCGGATAAATCATGCTCCGAATGTGCCATAATTTCGATCTCCCCGAATTAGCCCGGGTGGTGAAATTGGTAGACGCAGGGGACTCAAAATCCCCCTCCGAAAGGAGTGCCGGTTCGATTCCGGCCCCGGGCACCACAACAAAGCCGCACAGCTCCCGCTGTGCGGCTTTTTTGTTGTCCGCTGCCGTCAACCCTTCAACCGCTGCGCCCGTTCGAGCTCATCTTCGAGCACCCGCCTGTAAATGCCGGGCAACTCGGAACTCATCTTGTTGCTTTCAATACCGTAGCCCAGGCTGGTCCAGGTGCCGGAGAGGCGCCTCAGCACGGTCTGGGTTTTGCCCTGACGCAAGAGCGCGGAGAAATCAGCGCGCCAGACCCGGGTATCGGTCAGCCACTCGTAGATCACCAGGTCCTGGTAGATCGGCTCGAAGCTCATTTCACTGTCTTCGGTCTCTCCCGGCACACGATCGGGGTGGTAGCGCAACGCGAGTGCTGTCCAGGTTGAGTTGAGCAGCTGGTAGCGGCCTGCGGCGGTGGAACAGTTGCCTCGGTTGGGGCCACGACCAATGGGCTGACACTGGTTGGGATGGGTGTCAAGCGACCAGACAAAGCTGCTGCCGTGAAGCACGTTGTAGGGTCGCAACACGTTGGACTCGCTGGCAGAAATGGTGCGCATCAGGGCGCGCACATAGGGGTCCCCCCCTTGCATCACCAGCGGCTGCGTGCCGGGCACCAGAATCAACGGCCGCCACCACCACAGCAAGATCAGCATCACGGTCACCATGACCAGACTGAACACCACCCGGCTCGACAGAATCCGCTCCCGAAGCCACACCCAGCGCGAGCGCGCAGGCGGGGAAGGCTCGGGTTCGGAGGGGGAATTCATGGCAGGGGCAAGGCGTGAACAGCACCGCAGGTCTGCGGCAGGTTGATGGGTTGCCTTCCCACAAGGGCAAGGGCAGCCTGAGAGAATAGCGGTTCTTCAGCCTTTCGAACACACACGGACCGCTTTTCAATGACCTTGCTTTTGCCCGCGCTCGCGCTCTTGACAGGGCTCGCACTTCTGGTTTGGAGCGCAGACCAGTTTGTGGATGGGGCGTCCGCCACTGCGACCCATTTTTCGATGCCCCCACTGCTGGTGGGCATGGTCATCGTGGGATTTGGCACGTCGGCCCCCGAAATGGTGGTGTCGACGCTGGCGGCCTCCCAGGGCAACCCGGCACTCGCGCTGGGCAACGCCTGGGGTTCCAACATCGTGAACACCGCCTTCATTCTTGGCGTGACGGCCTTGGTCAGCCCCATTCTTGTGCGCTCGGTCATCTTGAAAAAAGAGCTGCCTGTGCTGATGGCTGTGATGGCTTTGGCGGGTTATCTCGTGTGGGACAGTGTGATCAGCCGTCTGGACGCATGGATTCTGCTCTCGGTGTTCTTTGCCCTGATGGGGTGGTCGATCTGGGAAGGCATGCGGGGGAAAAACGACGCCCTGGGCAAAGAAACCGAGGCCAGTTTAAAAGCCAGCGCAATGCCTTTGCCCAAAGCGCTCACGGCGCTGGGCATTGGCCTGGCCGTGCTCGTTGGCAGCTCCCAACTGCTGGTTTGGGGCGCGGTAACCATTGCCCAGTCGCTCGGTGTCAGCGATCTGGTGATCGGTCTCACGGTGCTGGCGATTGGCACATCCCTGCCCGAACTGGCCGCCTGTGTCGCAGCGGCACGCAAGGGAGAGCACGACATCGCGCTGGGCAATGTGCTCGGCTCCAACCTGTTCAACACCCTGGCCGTGGTCGGCATCGCTGGCGCCATATCGCCAATGGTGCTGGCGCCTGAGGTGGTCACCCGAGACTGGCCGGTCATGGCTGGCCTGACCGTGTTGCTGTTTCTCTTCGGCTGGGGGTTTCGCGGCCGCCAGGGGCGCATCAACCGCCTGGAGGCCTGTATTTTGCTGACGGCCTACGTGGGCTACACGGGCTGGCTACTCGTTTCCACGGCCCAAACCATCTGACGCCTGGCGCGGATCGCTTTTCAGACCTTCGCGCACCGTGGGATAGCGCAACACAAAACCCAGCTCGGCCTTCATCCGGCTGTTGCGAAGCCGCCGCGACTCTTTCATGAAGCTCAGCAACATGGCCGGCAGCTGGGCCTCGGCTTCGGCGCTCGAAACCCGGGGTGGGCGCGCCACACCGTACAGATCCGCAGCGAAATCCACGTAGTCGCCCATCTTCATTTCGGTGTCATCGCACACATTCACATTGCGCTGCGGCTTGCCGCGCCAAAGGGCCAGAACGCAGGCCCTGGCCAGATCGTCTGCATGAATGTGGTTGGTGAACACGTCATCCGACTCGCGCAACACCGGTGTGCCGCGCTCAAGCCGCCCGCGGGGCGTGCCACCTTCGCGGTCGGCAGCATAAATACCTGGAATGCGCAGCACGGTGGTTCGCAAACCCGTGACGCGCCCGAGCCCGTGCACCGTGGTTTCGGCATCCACCCGCCGACCGGCCCGCGGGCTTTGCGGTTGCACCCGCGTGGTTTCGCTCACCCAGGCGCCCTGCTGGTCGCCATACACGCCGCTGGTCGAGCCATACACCAGCGCCCGCGGCGCAGCCCGCTGCATGAGGGCATGCGCCAATGCGCGGGTGCGTGGGTCATTCGGTAGCGCTCGACCGGCTTCGCTCGGCGGTGGTGCCAGGTGCAGCACCCGCGTGGCCAACCCAGCCAGACGCCTGAGGCCGCGTTGATCGTCCAGATTGCCCAGCAGCGGCGTGACACCCATTGCGCGAAGACCGGGCGTGCGCTCGGCGCTGGAGGTCAGCGCCAGCAAACGCACGCGTTGCCCGCTGCCCAGCACACGCACGGCCCGCTGCCCCACATCACCACAACCCACTATCAGAACCCGCTCGCGGCGAAAGCGTGCGGGCAAAGCGCCGAGAAAGCTCATGGAATTTCCAGATTTGCGACAATCTTCGTTTGTTCTTCGTGGTGGCGCCTGGCCCCAGCCCGATGCACCACCCCACTATCTCAAGCAGTATGACATTCAACATCACCGTCGAGCCCAGCGGGCGCAGCTTCACCGCCGAACCCAATGAGCCCATGCTGGTCGCCGGCATCCGCCAGGGCATTGGCTTGCCCTACGGCTGCAAAGACGGGGCATGCGGTTCCTGCAAGTGCAAGCTGGTGAGTGGCAGCGTGGCCCATGGTCCACACCAGCCCAAAGCGCTCAGCGCTGACGAAGAAGCGGCCGGATACGTCTTGACTTGCTGCGGCGTGGCGCAAAGCGATGTGGTGATCGAGTCGCGCCAGGTATCCCAGGCTGGAGCGCTCCCGATCAAGAAGATGCCGGTTCGCGTGATTTCGCTGGAACGCGCTTCACACGACGTGATCGTGTTGCACCTCCAACTGCCTGCGGCCGACGCCTTCCAGTACCAGGCCGGGCAATACGTGGAATTCCTGCTGCGCGACGGCGACCGCCGCAGCTACTCCATGGCCACCGCACCCCACAGCCAGACCGAAGCGCCCCAGATGGAGCTGCACCTGCGCCACATGCCGGGCGGCAAATTCACCGACCATGTTTTCACCAACATGAAGGAGAAAGAGATTCTTCGCATCGAAGGGCCCTACGGCAGCTTCTTTTTGCGCGAAGACAGCGACAAGCCCATCGTGCTGCTGGCATCGGGCACCGGCTTTGCGCCCATCAAGGCCATCCTCCAGCACATGGCGTTCAAAGGCATCACCCGGCCGACCACCCTGTATTGGGGCGGCCGCCGGCCCGCCGACCTCTACCAAAGCGCCTGGATCGAGGCGCAACTCGCCCTCATGCCCCATCTGCGTTACGTGCCCGTGGTCTCCGATGCCTTGCCTGAAGACAACTGGGCCGGGCGCACCGGCTTTGTTCACCAGGCCGTGCTGCAAGACTTCCCCGATTTGTCGGGCCACCAGGTGTATGCCTGCGGCGCACCCATCGTGGTCGAGTCGGCGCAGCGCGATTTTGTGAAGCTGGCCGCGCTGCTGCCAGAGAACTACTTCGCAGACTCGTTCACCAGCGCAGCCGACAAACTCTGAACCTCTGATCCGCACGGGCCGGATACCCCGTTCGGATCGTCGACCCTCAAAAAAAACCGACGCCGCCCCAGTTGCGAAACTGGGTGAGCTCGCGCAGACGCCTGCGCCCAAACCGGTCACGGATTAGAGATGCCGCCCGGATCTCACGTAACAAAAGGTAAGATGGGGCCAAAACACCAAACCTTCCAACCTTGGCGTGAATTTCTGCGCTGCTGCAAAGGAGTCGCCTTGAACTCAAACATCCGTTCGCGCACCCGTTCGTCCCGGCTGCACCACGCCATCTTGGTCGCCGGCCTGGCCCTCTTGCTCAGCGCCTGCGGTGGTGGCAACAGCGGCACCGGTCTGGCCAAAGCTGCCGGTTCGTCAACCACCTCTGCGGCCCTCTCGCCCAGCGAGTCGGTCGACCTACAAGCCCAAGGCGCGGCACTCAACACCCAGGAACTGGACGACGCCCAAACCCAAGCCGAATCGCTGCCAGACAACACGCCGCTGGTCGATGGGCAGACCGCGCCACTGGCCGCCTACAAGTCGGGCCTGGTCGCCAAAAGCGCAGCCGTTGTTCAGTTGCCGGTCTACCGCTTCTACAACAGCCAGACCGGCACCCACTTCTACACCAGCAGCAGCACCGAGCGCAATTCGGTGCAGGCCACCCTGGCTTACATGAGCTACGAGGGCCAGGCCTTTCTCGCCGCAGCCCAGCCTTCGCCGGGCCTGAAACCCGTCTACCGCTTTTTCAATACCCAGTCGGGCGTGCACTTCTACACCATCAGCGCCGACGAACGCGACCTCATACAGGCCAACCTGCCCCAGTTCAGCCTGGAGGGCATCGCCTACTACGCCAGCGCGGTGGCCGGCACCAGCCTGAAGCCGCTGTACCGCTTCTTCCTGAGCAATGCCGGCACCCATTTCTACACCGCCAGCGCCACCGAGCGCCAAAACGTGCAAGACACCCTGAGCGCCACCCACACCTACGAAGGCGTGGGCTATTACGTGCTCACGGGCGACTGCACCTTGCTTAACGGCACCGCCCAACAAGCCACCCCCAACGCCTGCTACCTGGCCAACAACGCCGCCGAGGTGGCCATTACCCTGCCTCCTAGCGCCGACCTCGCCGTGGGCGACACGCTGAGGGTGTCGGGCCTGGGCGCCGGCGGCTGGCGCATTTCGCAAAACGCTTCACAGACTGTTCAGACCACGCTGCCGGGCGCCCAGCCCTTTGTGTGGACCCCTCGCGATTCCGACCGCAATTGGCAATCGGTGGCGTCCTCTGCCGATGGCAACAAAATGGTGGCCGCGGCCAATGGTGGCCAGATCTACACCTCCATCGACGCCGGTCTTACCTGGACCCCTCGCGGTCCCAGCCGCAATTGGCGCTCGGTGGCGTCCTCCTCCGATGGCAACAAGCTGGTTGCATTGCCTTATGGTGGCCAGATATACACATCCCTCGACGCAGGTCTTACCTGGAGCCCTCGCGATTCCGACCGCACCTGGACCTCGGTGGCGGCCTCTACCGATGACAACAAACTGGTGGCCGTGCCTTATGGTGGCCAGATTTACACCTCCGTTGACGCAGGACTTACCTGGACCCCACGCGATTCCGACCGCAACTGGCAATCGGTGGCGTCTTCTGCCGATGGCAACAAACTGGTGGCCGTCGCTTATGGTGGCCAGATTTACACCTCCATTGACGCAGGTCTTACCTGGACTCCTCGCGATTCCAACCGCAACTGGCAATCGGTGGCGTCTTCTGCCGATGGCAACAAACTGGTGGCCGTCGCTTATGGTGGCCAGATTTACACCTCCGTTGACGCAGGTCTTTCCTGGACCTCTCGGGATTCCAACCGCAACTGGCAATCGGTGGCGTCATCTACCGATGGCAACAATTTGGTCACCGTGGCCGTTGGAGGCCAGATCTACACCTCCAGCGACGCGGGCATCACTTGGACCGCTCGCGAGTCCAGCCGCGCTTGGATCTCGGTAGCATCCTCTGCCGATGGCAAAAAATTGGTCGCCGGGGTCAATGGCGGCCAGATTTACACCGCCCAAAGCAGCACCCCCCCCGGCACCGCCGGCTACCTGCAAGGCGCCACAGGCAGCTCGATCGAACTCAAATACCTGGGCAACGGCGTGTTCGAGATGGTCAATTCCAGCGGCACGGTGAGCGTGGGCGCCAACCCGGTCTAGGCACCTACTCGCCACCATCCAGCTTGGTTTGAACACCCGGCCAACGATCCCCGCGTTGGCTGCTGAGCCCACAGCCGCGAGCGGCTGACCGTCGGCAACGAACCGCCGATGACCTGCCTGCAAGCGCCACGCCTCAACAAACCCGGCGCCACTCCGACGGGCCACTTCGACGTGGGTTTCCAGCGGGTTTACGCCAGACCCCTACGGCCGAATTCACCGGCGCGAACACCGACTGCATCCAAACAAAGACCGCAGCCGACTCCACGCGATTAGTCCTTTTTCGTAACAGCCGTTACTATTAATCAGCACTTCCTGCCCTTTTTTTAGCATTTGCGTGATTGATTGCGCTGAACAAAAGGAACCCGACATGCGCACCAGCTCACCCCCCCGCACCCAGCTTTCCCGGCTTCGCCAAGTCACCCTGAGCGCTACCGTGAGCGCCGCCCTGGCCCTCTTGCTCAGCGCCTGTGGCGGTGGCGGAGTTGGTGACAACAGCGGCACAGACTTGGGCAAAGCCGCCGGTTCATCCACCGCTGCTGCGGCGCTCTCGCCCAGCGAAACCACCCAGGTGCAAGCCGAGGGCGCGGCACTTAACACCGAGGAGCTGAACGATGCACTGGCCGAAGCCAAGTCGCTGTCAGCCGATACCGCTCTGGTCGCAGGGCAGGTGGCCCCCCTGGCCGCCTACCAATCGGGTCAGGTGGCACAGAAGGCCGCAGCCGTGCAACTGCCCGTCTACCGCTTCTTCAACACCCGGACCCGCACCCACTTCTACACCAGCAACGTCAGCGAGCGCGACTCGGTGAAGGCCAACCTGGCCTTCATGAACTATGAGGGCCTTGCCTTTTTCGCGGCATCTGAGCCCTCTCCGGGCTTGAAGCCGGTCTTCCGCCTGCTCAATACCCGCTTCGGAACCCACTTCTACACCATCAGCGAGCGCGAGCGCGAGACCATTCAAGAACAACTGCCAGACACGCAACTTGAAGGCGTGGCCTATTACGCAAGCCCCGTCGCAGGCACGGGATTCAAGCCGCTATACCGCTTTTTCTCGCCCCGCGCTGGTTCCTATTTTGGCTACCACTTCTACTCGGCCAGTGACACCGAACGCCAACATCTACGAGACACCGCAAGCTCGACCTACATCTATGAGGGCGTGGGCTATTACGTGCTCACGGGCGACTGCGCCCTGGTCAACAGCACCACCCAGCAAGCCACCCCCAACGCCTGCTTTCTGGCCAACAACGCCGCGGAAGTGAGCGTCACCCTGCCGTTGAGCGCCGACCTCGCGGTGGGCGACACACTGAAGGTGTCGGGCCTGGGCGCCGGCGGCTGGCGCATCTCGCAAAACGCGAATCAACGGGTTCAGACCACGCTGCCCGGTGCGCTGCCTTTTGTGTGGACCGCTCGCGAGTCCATCCGCACCTGGGACTCGGTGGCGTCGTCTGCCGATGGCAACAAGCTCGTCGCCGTGAGCGGTACCGCTTCTGGCCAGATCTACACCTCCAGTAATGCAGGTGCCGACTGGACCGCTTCTTCCGGGCCCACCGGCAACTGGACCTCGGTGGCGTCGTCTGCCGATGGCAACCAGCTCGTCGCCGTGAGCGGCACCGCTTCTGGCCAGATCTACACCTCCAGTGATGCAGGTGCCAACTGGACCGCTTCTTCCGGGCCCACCGGCGCCTGGCGCTCAGTGGCGTCTTCTGCCGATGGCAACAAGCTGATCGCCGCAGCCTACAACGGCCAGATCTACACCTCCAGTGATGCAGGGCTCACCTGGACCGATCGCGGGCTCGGCGCCCAGTGGTACTCCGTGGCGTCCTCTGCCGATGGCAACAAGCTTGTCGCCTTGGTTTGGGGTGGCGAGATCTTCACCTCCAGTAATGCAGGTGTCACCTGGGCCGATCGCGGGAACACCCACAACTGGAGCTCAGTGGCGTCTTCTGCCGATGGCAACAAGCTCGTCGCCGTGGACATCGGCTACGGTGCTTCCAGTCCTGGCCAGATCCACACCTCCAGTGATGCAGGTGCCAACTGGACCGCTTCCGGACCCACCGGCTTCTGGAGCTCGGTGGCATCCTCTGCCGATGGAAACAGGCTCGTCGCTGCGGGCTACAACGGCCAGATCTACACCTCCAGTGATTCAGGTGCCAACTGGACCGCTCGCGAGAACAACCGCAGCTGGTACTCGGTGGCGTCTTCTGCCGATGGCAACAAGCTCGTCGCCGTGGCCAATGGTGACCAGATCTACACCGCCCAAACCAGCACCGCCCCCGGCGTGAGCGGCTTCTTGCATGGCGAAGCGGGCAGCGTGATCGAGCTGAGGTACCTGGGCAACGGTGTGTTTGAGCTGGTCAATGCCAGCGGCACGGTGGGTGTGGGCCAGCTTCCGCCCTAAGCACCCACCGGCCCCCACCCAGGCCCGTTTGAACACCCGGCCAACGATTTGGTATGTGCGTGATCGTGATTGATTGCGCTGAACAAAAGGAACCCGACATGCGCACCAGCTCACCCCCCCGCACCCGGCTTTCCCGGCTTCGCCAAGTCACCCTGAGCGCTACCGTGAGCGCCGCCCTGGCCCTCTTGCTCAGCGCCTGTGGCGGCGGTGGCAGTGACAACAGCGGTACAGACTTGGGCAAAGCCGCCGGTTCATCCACCGCTGCTGCGGCGCTCTCGTCCAGCGAATCCACCCAGGTGCAAGCCGAGGGCGCGGCACTCAACACCGAGGAACTGAACGACGCACTGGCCGAAGCCAAGTCGCTGTCAGCCGATACCGCTCTGGTCGCAGGGCAGGTGGCCCCCCTGGCCGCCTACCAATCGGGTCAGGTGGCACAGAAGGCCGCAGCCGTGCAACTGCCCGTCTACCGCTTCTTCAACAACCAGACCGGCACCCACTTTTATTCCAGCAGCAGCACCGAGCGCGATCTGGTGCGGGCCACCCTGGCCTACATGAGCTACGAGGGCCAGGCCTTTCTGGCCGCAAGCGAAGCCTCGGCAGGTTTGAAGCCGGTCTACCGATTTTTCAATACCCAGACTGGCGTGCACTTCTACACCATCAGCGCCAACGAGCGCGACCTCATACTGGCCAACCTGCCCCAGTTCACGCTGGAAGGCATCGCCTACTACGCCAGCGCCGTGACTGGCACCGGCCTGAAGCCGCTCTACCGCTTCTTCCTGAGCAATGCGGGCACCCATTTCTACACCGCCAGTGCCGTTGAACGCCAAGACGTGCAAGACACCCTGAGCGCCACCCACACCTACGAAGGCGTGGGCTACTACGTGCTCACGGGCGACTGCGCCCTGGTCAACAGCACCACCGAGCAAGCCACCCCCAACGCCTGCTACCTGGCCAACAACGCCGCTGAAGTGGCCATCACCTTGCCGCTGAGCGCCGACCTTGCGGTGGGCGATACGCTGAGGGTCTCGGGCCTGGGCGCCGGTGGCTGGCGCATCTCGCAAAACACGAATCAGCGGATTCAGACCACGCTGCCCGACACCCAGCCTTTTGTGTGGGCGCCACACGAGTCCAACCGCAAGTGGCGCTCGGTGGCGTCGTCGGCCGATGGCAACAAGCTCGTCGCCGTGGGCGAAGCCAGCCAGATCTACACCTCCCCCGATGCCGGCCTCACCTGGACCCCTCGCGACTCCGTTCGCAACTGGACCTCGGTGGCCTCCTCTGCCGATGGCAACAAACTCGTCGCCACGGTCGACAACGGCCTGATTTACACCTCCAGTGATGCGGGCCTCAACTGGACCGCTCGCGAGTCTGCCCGCGCCTGGCTCTCGGTGGCCTCTTCTGCCGATGGCAACCAGCTCGTCGCCGTGGTCCTTGGTGGCCAGATCCACACCTCCAGTGACGCTGGCCTCAACTGGACCGTTCGCGAGTCCACCCGCAACTGGACCTCGGTGGCCTCTTCTGACGATGGCAACAAGCTCGTCGCCGTGGTCCTTGATGGCCAGATCTACACCTCCAGCAATGCAGGCGCCAGCTGGACCCCTCACGATTCCGCACGCAGGTGGATCTCGGTGGCGTCCTCGGCCGATGGCAACAAGCTCCTCGCCGCGGACTATGGCAGTGGTACTGGCGGCCAGGTCTATACCTCAAGTGATGCCGGCCTCACCTGGACCGCTCGCGAGAACAACCGCACCTGGTACGCGGTGGCGTCCTCGGCCGATGGCAACAAGCTTGTTGCCCTGGCCAATGGTGGCCGGATCTACACCTCCAGTGATACCGGCCTCAACTGGGTCCCTCGCGACTTTGATCGCGGGTGGCTCTCTGTGGCCTCATCTGCCGATGGCAACAAGCTCGTCGCCACGGACTACGGCGCGGTTTCTGGAGGCCAGATCTACACCGCCAAATCCAGCACGGCCCCCGGCGTCACCGGCGCCTTACAAGGCGCTGCGGGCAGCGCGGTCGAGCTGAAATACCTCGGCAACAATGTGTTCGAGATGGTCAGTTCCAGCGGCACGGTGAGGGTGGCCGCGCGCCCCCTATGATCGGCTGGCCGCCCCAACCAAAGGCATTGCCCGATGGCCGGGGTCTTCGCGCAGCTCAGTTGGCTTTATGACGAAGCCGTTTGTGAAGCACTCAGGGTGGGTCTGAAAGACGACCTGGATTGATTTCACCCACGGGTTTGGCGGGCAGCTGGTGCGGCCTTCATCGTTGGGGCCAGTTGGTTCAGGCGCAAGCCGACAACCACCTCGGCGCGTAAAGCGATGGCAACCATCGCGCCCTCGAGCGCCATGGTTGCCGCTCCATCAAGCGTGTTTCACCCCAGCCGCACCGGTACAAAAATCTGCTCACCGTCACGCTGAATCAGCAACGCGAGCGACTTTTTCGCGTGGTCGAGTGCCGCCTTCACCTGCGCCACATCTTTCACTGGTGAACCGTTCACCGCCAGCAACAGGTCGCCTTTCTGAACACCGGCCAGCGCCGCAGGCCCTTGTTGAATGCCCTCAACCACGAGACCACCCGCCACGCCGGCCTGGCGCTGTTCCTGAGGCTCCAGTGGCCGCAAGGCCAGGCCCAGACGACCTTTGTTGTCGGCCGCATCGGCTTTGGCCACCACCGCGGCTTTGTCATCGGCGTCGCCGAGCTTGGCGTCCAGATCCATGGTTTTGCCATCGCGCCAGATGCCCAGCGCCACCTTCTCACCCGGCAGCGATTGACCGATCAAGGCAGGCAGGTCGGCAGAGGCAACCAGCTCTTTGCCATTGAGCCGCAAGATCACATCGCCCACCTTCAGCCCCGCCTTCTCGGCTGGCCCGCCCGGCTGCAAGCTGGAGACCAGGGCACCTTGCGGTTTGTCGAGGTGGAACGACTCGGCCAGGGTCTGGTTCACATCTTGAATGGTCACACCCAGGCGCGCGTGGCTGGCCTTGCCGGTGGCCACGATCTGGTCTTTCACTTTCAACGCCAGTTCCATCGGAATGGCAAACGAGACGCCCTGATAGCCTCCCGTTCGGCTGTAAATCTGCGAGTTGATCCCCACGACCTCACCCCGGGCATTGAACAAAGGGCCACCCGAGTTGCCGGGGTTGACGGCCACATCGGTCTGAATGAAGGGCACCAGACTGTCATCGGGCAGCGAGCGGCCTTTGGCGCTCACCACGCCGGCGGTCACGCTGTTTTCGAAACCGAAAGGGGAACCGATGGCCAACACCCATTCACCCACCTTCAGATCGCGCGCGCCACCCAGAGGCACCACCGGCAGATCCGTCGCGTCGATCTTCAACACCGCCACATCGGTTCGGGGGTCCGACCCCAGCACCTTGGCTGAAAACTCGCGCCGGTCGGTGAGTTTGACCACCACCTCGCTGGCGTCGCGCACCACGTGGGCATTGGTCAGAATGACACCGTTGGCGCTCACGATAAAGCCCGAGCCCTGCCCCCGAGAAGGCATGGCGGGCCCGTCATCGGCTCCACCGGGCAGACCGGGGATGCCAAAGCGCTTGAAGAATTCATAGAACGGGTCGTTGGGATCCAGGCCCTGAAGGCCACGGCCCGCCAAGCCAGCCTGTTCACCCGCTTGGTTCGCGTCGACCTTGCCCACAACACCGATGTTCACCACAGCAGCACCATGGCGTTGCACGATGGCAGAAAAATCAGGGCTGCCGATCACCGGTGTCACCAGGGCCGGCGGGTTGTCGGCGGCGATGGCGGCCTGCGCATGGCGGCCCGAGGTCAGGCCCACGCCGGCGCCGCCAACGACACCCGCCGCCAGCAATGCGAGCACCAGCCGCGATTTGGTCATGGATAGGGATTTCATGGAAGCTCCTTGGAAGACATGTGGTTGAACATGGCCTCACTGTGCGAGACAACCGTTAGACGAAACTTAGGACTGGGAGCGGCACGCGGCGCTCAAACGGGGCAACACTCAACCGTGAACCGGGAAACGCAGCTCGACACGCAAGCCACCCAGCGACGCCGCCTGGGCCAGGGCAAGCTGGGCACCGTGGGCCCTTGCGATGGCGTTCACGATGGCCAGCCCGAGGCCACTGCCACCGGCCACCGCCCCCTGGATCCGATAGAAGCGGTCAAACACGCGGCTGCGCTCGGCGTCCGGAATGCCGGGCCCACTGTCATCCACGGAGAGCATCAGAAGCGAGCCCTCTCGCCGAACCGAGACATCCACCTGCCCGCCCTCCGGCGTGTACTTGATCGCGTTGTCCAGCAGGTTGCGAAGCAAAATGCGCAATGCTTCCGGCTGGCCCAACAGCAGGCTGTCATCTGCGTCACACAAGCCCAGATCGATGTGTTTGAGCTGCGCAAGCGGGTTGGCTTCGGCCATACCCATGCGGACCAGGTCTGACAAAACCACTGCCTGGGGCGGGGAACCGGTCGCCATGCCGGCTTCCTGGCGCGCCAGCATCAACAGCTGTTCCACCAGGCGTGTGGCGCGGTCGATGCCTGAAAGCAGGCGATCCAGCGCCACCTGGCGCGACTCGTCGTCGCGGGCCCGCTGCAAACCCTGAACCTGCAGGCGCAGGGCGGCCAATGGTGAGCGCAGCTCGTGGGCGGCATCACTCACAAAATGCTGCTGCGCCTCGAATGCATTGCGTACCCGGTCGAACAGCAAGTTGAGCTCGTGCACCAGCGGCCTGATTTCATCGGGCAAGCCTTGCTCGGCCACGCTGCTGAGCTCATCGGCCTCGCGCGAAGCGACTTGCGCCCGCACCCGCTCCACCGGTCGCAGCGAAGCGCTCACCGCCCACCAGGCCACCAGCATCAACAACGGCGCCATCCAGAGAATGGGGGTGATCGTTCGCCAGGCCAGGCTGCGCGCCATGGCCCGGCGGGGCCCCATGTCTTGCGCCACCTGGATGACTTGTGAGCGGGTCTGCATGGAGAACACCCGGTATGGGATGTTGCGCACCCGCACCTCCGAGAAACCCAGAACCGCGCGTTGCGGCAAAGCAGCGCCCGCGCGCGACTGGAACACGCTCAAGCCATCGTTGCTCCACACCTGAACAAGAAAATCAAAACCTTTGTCGGTGGTCAGCTCTTCGTCCAGCGCGGGCAGATCGGGCATGCTCACACCGGTGCGCAAGGCCTGCGCCATCTGCTGCATGTGGTAATCAAAGATGCTGTCGGCTTCGGCGCGCGCTTCGCGGTAAACCACAAACGCCTGAGCCAGCGCAGTCAACAAGATGGCCAGCAGCAACAAACCCAGCAAGCGGGCTCTCAGTGAGTGACGAATCCCCAGGGCCATGCGATTCAATCCCGGGGAACCATATAGCCAACCCCTCTGACGTTCTGGATCAGGTCGGCACCCAGTTTTTTGCGCACACCGTGGATGTAGACCTCGACCGCGTTGCTGCTGATGTCGTCCTTCCAGCCATACAGCTTTTCTTCGAGCTGCGCACGTGACAGCACCAGACCGGGCCGCGCCAGCAAAGGCTCCAGCACCGCCCACTCCCGAGCCGACAACACCACCGGCACCCCCTTCATGCTCACTTCACGCGTAGCCGGGCAAATCGACACGCCTTTGTACTCGTACACCGGTTCTGCGCGACCAGAGGCTCGGCGAAGCAGTGCACGGATCCGGGCCAGCAACTCATCCAAATCAAAGGGTTTGAGAACGTAGTCGTCGGCCCCGGCGTCCAGCCCTTGCACCCGTTGCTGCACCGAATCGCGGGCCGTGGCGATCAACACCGGTATGCGCTGCTTGCGCCGGCGCAGGCCTTTCAGCACCTCCAGGCCATCGAGCCGGGGCAAGCCCAGATCCAGCAACACCAGATCGTAGTCCTGGGTCAGCAGCGCCGATTCGGCCACCTCGCCATCGCGCACCCAGTCAACCGCGTAATGCTCAGCCCTCAGTTGGTCCAGCACCGCCTCGCCAATCATGGTGTCATCTTCTACCAGCAGCAGCCTCATGGGTCCCTCTCTCCGGCTTTTTCCAGCGTGGTTTCACCTGGGGTCGTTCGACCAAAGCTTCAGCCGCTCCGGTCACCCCATCCATGGTGGCGCCGGCGAATTAGAACGGGCTTAAGACCGGGTGGCCTCAGGCCTGGTTTCAGGCCCCGTCGAGCAATTTTTTCACATCGTCTGCGAGGGCTTGCGCACCACCTCCGTAGCGCGAATAGAGTCGAACCTTGCCGTTGGGGTCGTAGATATAGCTGCCCGCCGAGTGGTCCATGGTGTAGGTGTCGGGCTGGCTGCCGGTCACTTTCTTGTAGTAAACCTTGAAGCTCTTGGCCACTTCAGGCAACTCGTCGGGCTTGGCATACAGCGCCAGGAAGGTGGGATCGAAACTGCCGATGTACTGCTTCATGATTTCGGGCGTGTCGCGCTCTGGGTCGATGCTGACAAACAAGCCCTGCAAGCGATCACCGTCGGCTCCCAGCAACTGCCGTGCTTGCGCCAATTCGCTCATCGAGGTGGGACACACATCAGGGCACTGCGTGAAACCAAAAAAGATCACCACAGCCTTGCCCTTGAAATCGGCCAGGGTGCGGAGCTGCCCGTTGTGATCGGTCAGCGAGAAGTCTTTGGCGTAGTCGGCACCCGTGATATCGATGGCATTGAACGACTGCGCAGGCTTCTCGCAAGCGGTCAGGGCCAGTGCGCTGGCAGCGACAAGCAGCGTGCGGCGCGTGAAGGAAAGTTTCATGGGGTTGGCTCCACAGTTGGGTTTCAATAGGCGGCCCGGGCAAAACATCATAGCCAGCGGGATCTTCAAAGCATTGCAAGTGGCCGGCAACACCATCGCTTCATGGACGTTGTCGCGTCAAGGGCCACGCCCGGTCGGGTCTCTAGATGTAATGGTCCACCAGCAGAGCCGCAAACAGCAACGACAGGTGTATCAAAGAGAAGCGAAATGTCTTGCGTGCCAGCGCATCGGAATAATCGCGCCAGAGCGCGAAGGCGTACAAACAGAACCCGATGCTCAAGACCACGGCAGCAGCCAGGTAAAGGTAGCCACTCATGCGCATGATGAACGGCATCAGGCAGGCCGCGAACAGAACAAAGGTGTAGAGCAAAATCTGCAGCCGCGTGAACTCCGAGCCGTGCGTCACCGGCAGCATGGGCAAACCCGATTTACGGTAATCCTCGACGCGGTAGAGCGCCAGCGCCCAGAAGTGGGGAGGCGTCCACAGGAAGATGATCAGGAAGAGAATCAAGGCCTCTGGAGCGACCACGCCAGTCATCGCAGCCCAGCCCAATACCGGGGGCATGGCACCCGAAGCCCCACCGATGACGATATTCTGAGGCGTGAGCGGCTTGAGAATGACGGTGTAGATCACGGCATAACCCACGAAAGTCGCGAAGGTCAGCCACATCGTCAAAGGGTTGACCCAGAAGTAGAGAATCGCCGAACCTGCGGCGCAGAGCACAGCAGAAAACGACAGTGTTTGCAGGTTGGACAGCTCGCCTTTGGCTGTGGGCCGCCATGCGGTGCGGCGCATTTTGGCGTCGATCTGCTGTTCCACAACGCAGTTGAACGCAGCGGCAGCGCCGGCCACCAGCCAGATGCCAAAGCAGGCGGTGGCCGCCAATTGCACCTGCGCCCAGCTCGGCAGGCCGGGCACTGCCAGCACCATGCCGATCAGGGCACAGAACACGATGAGTTGAATCACCCGGGGCTTGGTGAGCGCATGAAATTGCCGCCATACGGACAGGGTCGCCTGGGCGGGGGAAGAGGAAGGCGCGGTGCTCATCGGGTGGCTCGGGACAGGTTGTAGGCGGGAGCGCCAGAAGATTGGGTGGCGCCTTGGGTGGCAATCAGCACACCCGTCATGGCGATCACGAGTGCAGCCGCGCCACCGGTGTGGGCGATGGCGGCCAACATCGGCCAATCCAGCACCACATTGGCCAGTCCGCTGGCAAGTTGCCACAGCGCCAGCAAGGCCAGGGTCTGGGCAACCCTGCGAAGGTGCGCCGCCCGCCATAGCGACCATGCCGCCAAACCCAGGCCCACAAACACCGCGTAGGCGCTCAATCGGTGCACGTAGTGAATCGCAGTCAAGGCCGCAAAGGGAATGGCATCACCCGCCGGGGTGACGCCCAGGCCACGCCACAGGGAAAAACCGTGCTGAAAATCCATTGATGGCCACCAGCTGCCCTGGCAGGTGGGGAATTCGCTGCAAGCCAACACCGCGTAGTTGGTACTGACCCAACCACCCAGCGCAATTTGCACCCAGAGCAAAACAAAAACGGCCCACAACAATCGGCGCAGGGCTGCCGAGATGGTTGTTCGCTGCAATCCGCCCGGCTCAGCCAAGGCATACCCCACAGCCTGAACCCGCAGCAGCGACAACAGCGCCATGCCCCCAGCAAATGAAGGGTCACGATGGCGGGAAAAAGCTTCATGGTGACCGTGAGCGCGCCGAACGCCCCTTGCAGGCAGACCCAAAACAAGGTGATCAAAGGCCAGCCGTGCCACACCTGCAGCCGTTTGCGCTCCAGCCAGCTCACCAGCGCAATGACCGAAATCAGCACCCCCACCGCCGTCGCCAGGTAGCGGTGGACCATTTCAACCCATGCCTTGGAATGGGTCACCGGGCCGGTGGGCATCGCCTCTTGCGCGGCGGCGATCGAAGCAGTGGCCCCCACGGGGCTCATGTGCCCGTAACAACCGGGCCAATCGGGGCAGCCCAGGCCCGAGTCGGTCAGGCGGGTAAAGGCTCCGAACAGCACGAGATCAAAGGTCAAAAACAGCGTAATGAGTGTGAGCACCTTCAATCGCTGCGCTGGCGCGGCGTGGCGGTTGCGCAACCACACCCAGGTCAGAGGCCCGAGCGCGATCACCACACCCAGCAACATCATGCGGGCCAGGGGCGCAAAGTCGTACAGAGGTTGTGCGGCGGCGTTCATGGGTTCAGTCAGCGCAAGGCATCAGCCGCCAGTTGTTTGTGCAGGTGCAGGTGCGGGCACGGTCTTGGGTTCGGGGCGGCCATCGGTATCCCAGAAGGCTGAGGCGCTCAGGAGGCGCGACAGGTCGCGCTTGATTTTGAGAGGATCGGCGTCTGCGGGGAAACGCATCATCCAGTTGCCGATCGGGTCAACCACATACAGGTGATCGGCCAAACGATGCCCTGGCGCCGGCTGCAACCAGGTTGCCAACTCGGTCTCGTCCACGTGCAACACGGTGGCCCTGGCGGTGGCCTCTTTCAGCGGCGCCGACAGCTCGGCATCGCCCGTTCGCAGCCATACCCATTCCAGCCGTTCTTTTTCCTTGCCCAAACCTTCGCGCAGCTGGCGCTGGACAAACAAATGCTGATTGCAGGCCTCATCGCAGGCCGAATCGGCCACGCTGATGAACAGCCACTGGTCTTTCAGCTGGGTCAATGGAACAGTTTCGCCTTGCGTATTGGTGCCATTGATGGCGGGCAAAGGCCGCTGCGGATCGATCAGTTCACCATAGTTCCGGCGACCCTCCGGGCGGATGACGTAGTAGGTGACATAGGACGCAACGACCGGGGCCACACTGACCAGCAAGAGCAACAGGAGCTTCCAACGGCCGGCCCGCGCATCGACGGTTTTGGCCGCACCACTTTCGTCCAGCGCGGGAAGGCTGTGCACGGTCATCGTCAGGGGTTCATCGGGAGTCTGTGCCATCGGGGCGGTGCTTTCGGCGGGGAGATATGAATTGAAACCAGAGAAACAGCAAGGCAGCGGTGGCGCTCATCGCGAACCACTGCACGGCGTACCCCATATTTTTTTGCGCGCCTGCCGAGAAACGCGGCCAGTCGCGCTGAAATGCCGTGTCGGCAGGCGCCGTTTGCAACAGCGAGGCGTCCAACAAAGGCAGCCCGGTCTCGTGAATGAACGCGGTGAGGTCGATATTTTGCCGGATCGGGCCTGGCTGGCTGGCGCCGAGCTCAAATAGGTGGCTGGGCGGCGGGGCCAATCGTCCTTCTACCGTCACCCAGCCACCCGGGGTTTCGATGACTGGCACCCGGCTGCGGTCGATAAAGTCGCGCGGCACCCAGCCCCGCTGCACCAGAATGGTCCGGGACAGGTCCTGAAGTTTGAGCGGGGTCACCAGAATGAAGCCGCTGCGCCCGTTCATCGGTCGGTTGTCCAGAAAGACCGATGCCTGCGGTATCCACTCGCCCGTCAGACGGGCGATGCGGTGGTATCCATTCTTCACATCGACCGCGGCAACGACGTCACGTCCGGTCAGGGGGACCATCGTGCCCCGTTCTTCAATCAGGGATTCGAGCGCTTGTTTCTCAGCGGCCCGAGACAACTGCCAGAAACCCAACGACATGGTGAGGGCCACCGTGACAAGGGTGGCCAGGGCCAATGTCCACCACCGCAAAGAGCTGGATTTCATTGGAATGCCTTGTTTGGGAATGCCCCACTGCACGTCTTCATCGCCTGGGCCTGGACAAGCGACACCCGTCGGGTCCGAACAGGTTCGCCATGGCGCCGCCCGGGAGCAGGCGGAACATTGGATAATTCGTGGATGACATACCTTGTGATTGTGGCGTTTGTGGCCATCATTGGCAGTTTGGCGGTGGCTTTGGTGGCCATGATGCGTGGAGGACCCTCGCCAACAGACAAGGGTGAAGCGCCAGAAGCCCCCCGAAAAAACCACATGGCCCGTGCCCTCGCGTTCCGCGTGGGATTTTCCCTGTTGCTGTTTGTGGTGGTTCTCGTCAGCTACAAACTGGGCTGGATCCATCCAACAGGATTGCCTTTGGGTCGCTGATTCAGCAGATCGTTCAGCAATTCAGCAAAAAAAGGCGCCTATCGGCGCCTTTTTTGTTGGGGACTTTGCCAACCGGCCAGTTCCCCGGAGCCGGCTCACAGCCAATACACGAGGATGTAAAGGCCCAGCCACACCACGTCTACGAAGTGCCAATACCAGGCAGCACCTTCGAAGCCAAAGTGTTTCGTGGCGGTGAAGTGTCCCTTCTGCAAGCGCAGGGTGATAAACAGCAGCATCAACATGCCCACGAACACGTGAAAGCCGTGAAAACCGGTCAGCATGAAGAAGGTCGAACCGAAAATCCCCGAGCTCAATTTGAGGTTGTATTCTGTGTAGGCATGGTAGTACTCGTAACCTTGCACAAACAAGAACACGATACCCAGCAACACCGTCATCCACATAAACGCGATGGTCTTGCCGCGGTTGCTCGCCAGCAGCGCATGGTGAGCAATGGTCAAGGTCACACCAGAAGTCAACAGCAACGCGGTGTTGATCGTGGGCAACCAGAAAGGACCCATCGTCTGGAAGTGGTCAACAATGCCACCAGGCGACGCCGTGGCACCAGCCTGCATGCTGGGCCAGACCGCTGCAAAATCAGGCCAGATCAGCGCATTCTCAATGCTGCCCAAAGCGGGTACCGAATGCATACGGGCCCACCACAGCGCGGTAAAGAACGCACCGAAGAACATCACTTCCGAGAAGATGAACCAGCTCATGCTCCAGCGGTAGGAGAGGTCGATCTTGTGGCCATACATACCGCTTTCACTCTCCCCCACGGCCTGACTGAACCACTGAAACAGCACGATGAGCCAGAAAGCCAAGCCAAAAGCCAATGAATAGGCACCCCAGCCGGCTCCGTTGACCCACTGGCCAGCGCCCAGGATCACAAAGAACAGGCCGATGGCCGCCATCACCGGATGGCGAGAAGGCCCCGGGATGAAGTAGTAAGGCGTGGTGCCGTGTGTGGTTGCTGACATGCTCACTCCAATGCTTTCGCTTCTAAGACTATTTGAGAGAAAAACCGATGCGTCATTCGAATGGCTCCCTCAGGAGACCACCCACTTGACCACAAAAATCAAGATAAAAACAAACAACAAGGCCATGATCAATCCGACCACCACAAGGTGTACAGGGTTGAGTTTGGCAATGTCGTCCTGGTAGTCGGCGTTGCGGCGCACACCCAGGAAACCCCACAACACAGCCTTCACTGTGCCCAGCAGGCTTCCTTTGCGCTTGTGCAATGGCTTGTCGCTCATACCGCCCCCCCCAACTTCACTGTCGCTGGTACACGGTTCACCGTGGCCACATCCTGGGGCGCGGCCGGCACCTTTCCGCCCACCTCAAAGAAGGTGTAGGACAGGGTGATGGTGGTCACGTCTTTTGACAACTTGGGATCGATCACGAACGCCACCGGCCACTCTTTCTTTTCGCCGGGCGCCAGTGTGTACTGGTTGAAGCAGAAGCACTCCAGCTTGTTGAAATGCGATGCCGCCTGTTTGGGTGCATAACTGGGAATTGCCTGCGCCGACATGGTCCGGTTCTGTACGTTCTGGAACTCATACAGCACCGTCGTCAACTCGCCGGGGTGAACCTGCAAGCTCCGGACTTCAGGCTTGAAGTGCCACGGACCCCGGGAATTCACATCAAACTCAACAGTGATCGTGCGGCTCAGATCCACTTGCGTGTTGGCTGGCAACTTGACCTTGGCGCCCGGCACTTCACGCTCGGCCAAAGCCAGAATGTTGATGCCTGTCACCTCGCATATCGCGCGGTAGATCGGCACCAGCGCATAACCAAAGGCGAACATGCCGAGCGTGATCACGCCCAGCTTTCCGACCATTTTGAGGTTGTCGCTTTTCAGTGCCATATCAAGTTGCGTTGCGTTTTCAACCGCCGAACAAGACCATCTTGCCCACGAAGCCGACAAAGAAGACCAAGGCAACCGACGCCAGCACAAGTGCCAGCCGAAGGTTGTTCTTTTTCTGTTCCCTGTTCATAGGTTCAGCCGATCACCTTGGTGGCGGTGATGTCGAGTTTCGGTGGGGTTTCAAAGGTATGGAAAGGCGCAGGGGACGGGACTTCCCACTCCAGGCCTTCTGCACCTTCCCAAGGTTTCTGCACCGCTTTTGCACCCTTGCCGCGCATGGCGGGGATGATCACGGCAATGAAGAAATACACCTGGGCAAAACCGAAGAAGAAACCACCCACTGAAGCAATCGCGTTGAAATCGGCAAACTGCATGGGGTAGTCGGCATAACGACGCGGCATGCCGGCCAGGCCCAGGAAGTGCATGGGGAAGAAGGTCACGTTGAACGAGATCATCGACCACCAGAAGTGGATCTTGCCGCGGGTTTCGCTGTACATCACACCGGTCCACTTCGGCAACCAGTAGTAGATGCCTGCAAACATGGCGAACAGCGAGCCCGCCACCAGCACGTAATGGAAGTGGGCCACCACGTAGTAGGTGTCCTGGAAGTTGATGTCGATCGGTGCCACAGACAGGATCAGACCCGTGAAGCCACCAATGGTGAACACGAAGATAAAGCCCACCGCCCACAGCATCGGTGTCTCGAACGTCATCGAACCCTTCCACATCGTGGCGATCCAGTTGAAGATCTTCACGCCTGTGGGCACAGCGATCAACATGGTCGAGTACATGAAGAACAACTGGCCGGTGACCGGCATGCCGGTTGTGAACATGTGGTGAGCCCACACGACAAAAGACAGAATGGCGATTGAGCCCGTGGCGTAAACCATGGAGGCGTAACCGAACAACTTCTTGCGCGCAAACGCGGGCACCACCTGGCTGACGATGCCGAAGGCCGGCAAGATCATGATGTACACCTCGGGGTGACCGAAGAACCAGAAAATATGCTGGTACATCACGGGGTCACCGCCGCCAGCAGGGTTGAAGAAGCTGGTGCCAAAGTGGCGATCGGTCAGCGTCATGGTGATGGCGCCAGCCAGCACGGGCATCACGGCGATCAGCAGGTAAGCGGTGATCAGCCAGGTCCAGCAGAACATGGGCATCTTCATCAGCGTCATGCCGGGGGCGCGCATGTTCAGAATGGTGACGATGATGTTGATCGAGCCCATGATCGACGAAGCGCCAAGGATGTGCATGGCAAAAATGCCGGCATCCATCGAGGGGCCCATTTGCAGCGTCAGTGGTGCGTACAGCGTCCAGCCAGCAGCGGGTGCGCCACCAGGCATGAAGAAGGACGACACCAACATCAGGGCGGCAGGAATCATCAGCCAGAAGCTGAAGTTGTTCATGCGGGCAAAAGCCATGTCACCTGCGCCGATTTGCAGCGGGATCATCCAGTTCGCAAAGCCCACAAAGGCCGGCATGATGGCGCCGAAAACCATGATCAGACCGTGCATGGTCGTGAGCTGGTTGAACAGCCCCGGGTTGACCAACTGCAAACCCGGCTGGAACAGCTCGGCGCGAATCAGCAGGGCCAGCACGCCACCCACCATGAGCATGGTGAACGCGAACAGCAGATACAAGGTACCGATGTCTTTGTGGTTGGTGGCGAACACCCAGCGACGCCAGCCCGCAGGGGCGTGGTGGTCATGGTGATCGTCGTGCGCGTGAGCGTCATGGGGATCAAGTACTGCACTCATTTGTTTTTCCTTTGCAATTCAATCTTGGGCCTGCAGGCGCTCACTGGCGTGCAGCCACCACATCGGCGGGCTGCACAATCTGTTCAGTCTGGTTGGACCAGGAATTTTTGGCGTAAGTCATCACGGCGGCCAGCTCGGTGTCCGAGAGCTGCTTCCATGAAGGCATGGCCCCGTTGTTTTGACCATTCAGCAAGACGGAAATCATCTTGCTCTTGTCAGCATCCAGCACGACAGCAGCGCCGTCCAACGGCTTGATTGTGCCCGCGCCCTTGCCGCTGGCCTGATGACAGGCCACACAATTCGCGGCGTAAACCGACTCGCCACGCTTGACGAGGGCGGTAAGTTCCCAGACCTTGGATGGATCATCAGCGGCAGCGGCCATGGCCTTTTGCTTGTCAGCGACCCAGGCGGAATAGTCTTCGGCGCTCAACACCTTCACGTGGATCGGCATGTAGGCATGCTCCTTGCCACACAACTCGGCACACTGACCATAAAAATCGCCGGTCTTTTCCGCACGGAACCAGGTATCGCGCACGAAACCCGGAATCGCATCTTGCTTGATACCAAATGCGGGCACCATGAACGCGTGAATCACGTCGTTTGCGGTTGTGATGATGCGAACCTTCTTGCCCACAGGGACCACCAGCGGATTGTCCACTTTGAGCAGGTAATCGTCGGTGGGTGGCGGGTTGCCGCTGTTGGACATTTCGCGGTGCGAGTTGTCGAGCGTGGAGAGGAAGCCAATACCCTCGCCTTCACCCTTGATGTAGTCGTAGCCCCATTTCCACTGCATGCCCGTTGCCTTGATGGTCAGGTCGCTGTTGGTGGTGTCCTTCTGAGCCACCAGCACCTTGGTGGCCGGCAGGGCCATTCCGATGACGATCAACAGGGGAACGATGGTCCAGCCCAGTTCCACCCAGATCGGCTCGGGCAACTCCTGGGCCTTGTGTCCGACCGATTTACGGTGCTTGAGGATCGAATAAAACATCACACCAAACACCAGAAAGAAGATCACCGCGCAAATGATCATCATGAACCAGTGCAGCCAGTGCTGTTCTTCAGCAATCTTGGTGGCGGCAGGCGCAAAGTTGAGTTGGTTTACAGCGGGGCCGCCTGGCAGGTCATTCACCGCATAGGCGGCGTTCGTGACCCAAACGCCTGCGCCAAGGGTCAACGCCGCTGCCGCACCGCGCAACGTCACCAAACGGTTTCGCAGGGATTCACCCGATTTTTTTGTCGTACTCACTTTTGCGCCTCGAATATAAGCATTGATTTATATCAACACAGATTAGAACAAATTTTCAGGTACTCGCCCACTCCGGGAATACCCAAGCACGGTGCTTCAACCACTGTGCAACGCCCTGCGAATCTCTGCAGCCAGTGCCGGTCTCAGCTCAGAGCGCAAAAACCGACCTATCTTCACTACCTGGCCTCCACCCCTCAACTCCACCAAACGATCTCCATCGCGCCGAGGCTCGATCCGCACCGCATGGCGGGCAAACTCACAACGCCGGGTCTGCCCCGCCAACTCTTGCTCAACCACAAGCTGCCCCCCCGTGATCCGGATGCACTCCCTATCGGTCGCATGCCGCGCATAGACCAAAAAGGCCGTTGCCAACGCCATCAACTCAATAGCAGTGAAAGCCAGCACCAAGGTCGCACCCATGAACCAGAAAAACACGGCCACAAGCAGCGACAGCACGGCCAATGCCACAAACACCCCGCCCAGTTGCCCAGGCGTTATCGAACAATTCCGGCGCAAGAGCCATTCAGGGCCCTGTTCGGACACACCAGCCTGCGCCATCGGTTCGAATATCTGTGTCACTCCGCCTCACCTTGAAGGGCCCAGTCCACCCGAAGATAGACGCAGCCGAGCAGGGGCAAACCCCCAGCGATTTGATTTATGTCAATTGTAGCGGGCAGAAACCCGACTCTCCCTGACATCGAGCAACAGCGCCATACTTTCCGGGTCACAACACGGCGGCAGAAACACCGCTTACCGGCGCCCCGTGCGCAACATGGCGCGCATCACATCCACCGATACCGCTTGCTCGGCTTTCATTGGCACGCGGGGCTGCGGCTTGAATGCGTGGCCATAGACCACCTCAAACGTCATCACCAGCCGCCCAGATTCATCGCGAGGAATATGGCTGTCCAGGGCCAGCCGCAGCGCTTCGTGCCACCCTCGACCGCGCAAGGCAGCAAACCGGTTCTCATTCAGATTGCGCCCCAGCCCTCGAAGCTCTTGCAAATAGGCGTCAACGTGACTGAAGGTCAGGGTAATGCGCTCCATATCCATGACAGGCTCGGCAAAACCGCTCGCGACCAACATGTCGCCCCAGTCATGCATGTCGGTGAATGCATGGGCCGGCTCTGGCCAGCCCATTCGGGCATACACGCCTCTGAGTTCGAGCAGGCTGTCAGGCCCCAAACAGCTGAACATCACAAAACCGTCTGGCTTCAGCAAACCATGCCAGCGCTGCAACATGTCACCGGGCAGAGGTTCGCCATGAAGCGCCATGTTCGCCCACACCATCGCCACCGAGGCATCGTCACCGATTGCTGACGGTTCGTGTGCTCTTCGCCATTGCGCCGGATTCCACGACAGGTGCGCGGCTTCTCGCGTGGCTTTCAGCGCATGTGCCATATCGTTGGCCCACACACGGCAATCTGCCTTTGGCAGCTTTTCACGCAAATGCCGGTGTGCGTCCATGCCCCCGAACGCAGGCTCCCAATGAAGCCAACTGTCGGGCATCTCGCGAAACCACTCCAGCCGCTGTGCCATGCGCTTCGCCACCTCTTCATGCAGCCAGGGGCTGGCCACAGGCAGACAGCGGGCCCATCGCCGGGCGGCGGCGGCATCCAGACCAGGAACGGCCAAGCTGTGTGGTTTTTGAAGGGTCATCGGTGGGAGAGGGGGGAGTGGCCGGAAGCAGGATTTCCATGCCCGAAGGCTGGGCTCGGTCCGCGTCAAGCAACGCAACGGCTGTCAAACAGCGCGGCTCGCCAGTATATTGACTCCATGATGCCCTTTTCCAAGCTGACCTCTGTCGCTCGACACCTGCCTGGGCAGTGTCAGGTATGTGCTCGCTGGCCAGCACAGCCCATCTGCGCCGACTGCGCCAGGCGCTTTGCGCAACCCAGAGCCCGCTGCGGGACTTGCGCCAGGCCCTTGCACGGCACACGCTCGCGCTGCGGAGCTTGTCTGGCTGAAAGGCGGCCCGCAGCAATTGAAACCTGCCTTGCGGCCGTCGACTATGCCTATCCATGGGATCAACTCATCGCGCGGTTCAAGTTTCGCCAAGAACCTGCCCTGGCTCAACCGCTGGCGACATTGATGCTGGAAATGCCACAAATGGCCGGGCTGCTCCGGGCGTGTGACTGGATCGTCCCGATTCCCGTGGCGCCCAAACGGCTGGCTGAACGCGGCTACAACCAGGCCTGGGAAATGGTCAAGGCCCTGCGCGTCTTGACAAAGGCCGATTGCGCGCCCGGCTGGGCAGACGCATTGCGTCGAATGGGTGAAGCCCCCGATCAGCACAACCTAGCCGCCCAACAACGCGTCAACAACCTGAAAAACGCGTTCCAGGTGAACGCGCTCCATGCGCACCGCCTTCGCGATGCGCACGTTCTGTTGATTGACGATGTGAGCACCACCGGTACAACGCTGCGTGAGGCGGCTGAAGCCTTGCGACTGGCGGGCGCCAGTCGAATCAGCGCAGCCGTATTTGCGCACACTGCCGGCGGTTGAATACAAGGGTGTACCGTTATCGCCCCGAATCAATTGGGCTTATGATCGCGCAGCAAAGAGAGCCCTAAAAGACCAGCCCACTGGCCACACCGCAGCGCGCCCCGGCGCCTCCGATACCGCATACATGTTTCACATCGTTCTGGTTGCCCCCGAGATCCCCCCCAACACCGGCAATGTGATCCGACTCAGCGCCAACACAGGTTGCGAGCTGCACCTGATTGAGCCTCTGGGTTTTTCAATGGACGACAAGGCGTTGCGTCGAGCAGGCCTCGACTATCACGAGTTCGCCAAAGTACACAAGCATGACAACTGGGACCAGTTTTTGATCAACACCCAAGCGAATCTCAGCCGCTTGTTCGCCTGCACGACGCGTGGCAGTACCAGCGTGTATGACGCAACATTTCAAACCGGAGACTGGCTGGTGTTCGGATCGGAAACCCAGGGGTTGCCAGAAAGCGTTCGAACACAGGTTCCGACCGAGCAACTCATCCGCTTGCCCATGCGCCCAGAACAGCGCAGCATGAATCTCTCAAACGCGGTGGCGGTCGTGGTGTTTGAGGCCTGGCGACAAAATGGCTTTGAAGGAGCGCAACTGTGACGCCATTGCCGAACCTGCTTGTGCAGAAGTGCACCCTTCATGAACGCGCGCAGGTGCCTGCCGACCCGCTCAGCTCCCCAGGGGGGTCACGTTGATTCAACGCATCGCCAAACTCATTCGCCGAACGTTCAAGCCGCGCCTCAAGTCGGTGAGAACCGCAACCCTCAAAGACCTTCAGGCGATTCGCTCCGCAATGAATGCCTGCGTGAGCGATTGCGAAGGCTTACAAGCCCAGCGACTGCATCTGAAGATCACTTCAGCGGCGTCCGCGCAAGACCTCTGGATGTTGCGCAATGACGCCTACCTGGTGATATCCCAGGCCCACAGCCAGTCCGAGGCGGCCACCCGTATCAACCGGCTCATGGATGCCTTCGATGGCTGGGTTGAGCCGCGCCAGCTCGTGAAGATCCGCTAGCGGACCACCGTCAAGGGTAGTGGCGAACCAGTGACTCGGCAACACAGACTGGCTTGTCGGCGCCTTCTCGCTCTACCGACACCGACCAGGTCATTTGCAGACCCGCATTTTCAATCGGTTTGGTTTCGAGCAAGGTCATGCGCGCGCGCAAGCGGCTGCCCACGGGAACAGGGGCCGTGAAGCGCACCTTGTTCAACCCGTAGTTGACCCCCATACGGGTTTCCTTGATCGAGAATGCCGACTGAAAAAACACGGGCAGCATCGACAAGGTCAGGAACCCGTGCGCGATCGGAGCACCAAACGGGCCGGCTTTTGCGCGTGCTTCGTCCACGTGAATCCACTGCAGGTCCCCGGTGGCCTCGGCAAATTGATTGATCCGTGCTTGTGTTACTTCGACCCAGTCGCTCACAGCGACCTCTTGTCCAACACATGCAGCCACTTCAGCGAGCGTTTCAAAGGTTTTCATAGCGTTCGACTCTAGCCCTTGGCATCAACACACACCTGTCTGTCCGGCGACAGTCCAGCGGTCCGGCTCTAACGGTCCAGCCATTCACAAATGGGCTGCCACTGTTGAAGATCTTTCTCGACCCGGCCACGCGCAATGTCAAACAAGGTCAGGCCTCGCGCCGCGAGGTGAACATAATTCTGGGTATCGCGCACGTAGCCCACAACCGGCAGACCTGAGCCCTTGACAAATTCGTGCAGTTTGTCGGCTGCAATGGTTCGACCGTCCACACGCATGCCGATCAACCCGATATCCACTTTGGCGGAGTGGCGGGAAGCCACCAGCTCGTCCAGAAACATGCAGGTGGCGTAGATGTCAAAAATGCTGGGCTGCAAGGGCACCAGGATCTTGTGGGCGATTTTCAACACTTCTTTCAGGCGCTTGCCATGCAGGCCTGCTGGCGTGTCCAGCACCATGTGCGTCGTACCACCCGGCGGTCTGGCGATCTGGCCAGCTGAAATATCCCAACTGGAAATGGGTGGTGCCGTCGGCGGGCGAAGCTTGAGCCACAGCGCCGAAGACTGCTGGCGATCCACATCACCCAGCATCACCGCATGTCCCTGGCTGGCAAAGTAGCCAGCCACATTGGTGGACAAAGTGGACTTGCCCACGCCGCCCTTGGGATTTGCAATCACCACCACTGGCATACCAACCTCCACGAAGAATTCATTGCCGCACCCAGTCGAGGGTACGACCACCGCTGCCTATGTTAGCCCCAGGCGTCCCAGACCAGTTTCATGCCCGTCAGCAGCATGCCCGCATAGATCATCCGGTAGAACAACAACGGCTTGATGCGGTGAGCAATCCGTACGCCCACCCAGACGCCCATGGGCGCAAAAGGCAGCAAGACCAATGATGTCAACAGGTTGCGCCCATCGAGCAACCCCAACCAGGCGTACGGAATCCACTTGGAGATGTTGATGAAAAAGAAAAAGAAGGCCATGGTGCCGGTGAACAACAAGGGCGACAGGCGCAGCGGGATCACGTAGGCGTTGATCGGCGGCCCGCCGGCATGGGCAATGAAACTGGTGAAGCCCGAAGTCACCGTGAGCAAAGCGCCCACCCAGCGTGGCGGCGGCGGGCTGTCGGGTCGAGGGGGGAACGCCAGGCGTTGCGCCAAAAACAGCAGCGTGAAAACGCCCACGATACCCGCGACCAGATGCGCATCCAGCAACTTGAACAGCAATGTGCCGATGGCGATGCCAAGCAAGCCAAATGGCAGCAGAAATTTGAGCAGTGTCCGGTCGACGTTGTTGCGAAACGCGGCCATGCCCAGCAAGTCCATCACCAGCAGCACCGGCATCAGGATCGCCGCCGCCTGGGGCACCGTCACCGCCAGCGCCATCATGGGCACTGCCAGGGAGCCAAAGCCCGCGCCAAAGCCGCTCTTGCTGATACCCAGCAAGAGCACCGCCGGAATGGACACGGCATAGAAATAGGGGTCGGTGATCAGGGTCATGACCCCGAGATTGTCCATGACACCCACCGATGACGCTGCTGGGTTCTCAGCCCTGCGACAACGGATGCCCGCAGGCGATTTTTTCTGCCCCTGTCCGCGCTCACAAACCGATTCATGGATCACTTGCCCGCGAAAGAATGGCCTCGCCACCACACCCTTCGCTGCGGCCAGGCACCGGGGGGCATCTCGGCCAGAAACCCGTGCAGCGACAATGGCGCGCATGGACAAAGTGCAAATCTGGGGCGAAACACTGCGCCTGATCGTGGAGCTCTCGGCGACAGCCGCGTTTGCGCTGGCGGGCGTGATCGAAGCTGCGCGCAAAAGGCTGGATGCCGTGGGCGTGTGCGTGGTGGGGTTCCTGACCGCTTTTGGCGGGGGGACCCTGCGCGATCTGTTGCTGGATCAACGGCCCTTTTTCTGGGTTCAGCATGTCGAAATGCTCTGGGGGGTGCTGGGGCTGTGCGTGCTGGCCATGGCGTTCTTGCGCCACCGGCATTTTGAACTCACGGAAAGAGCCATCCAGGTGCCCGATGCCCTGGGCCTGGGCCTCTTTGCCGCCACGGGCACCCATCAGGCCCTGCTGCTCGACCTGCCAGGCATTGTGGCCGTGCTGATGGGCGTGATCACGGGCGTGTTTGGCGGCGTTTTGCGCGATGTCGTGTGCAACCAGATTCCTGCGGCCTTCCATGGCCACAGACCCTACACCGTGTGTGCTTTTGCCGGCGGCTGGGTGTATGTCGGCCTGTGGCAAGTAGCGGCACCCGGATGGGTCGCTCTATTGGCTTGTGTGGGCGTCACAGCAGGCCTTCGGTGGCTGGCCTTGTGGCGCGATTGGGAATTGCCCGCCTGGAAGCCTTAACGCCTTAACGCCTTAACGCAGTTTCCGCACCATGTGCACCTTGTCCACGAAAAGACCGTTCACGCACACCGCGTTGGGGTACACCCCCCATTTTCCAAAGCCGAACCGTTCATAGAGGCACTGGGCGTGGTGATTCCCTGCCGTGACCGTCAAATCGAGTTGAACCAGCTCCGAGCAGTTGCGCGCATGGTCCAAAAGCGCCCGCATCAACGCGTCTCCCACGGCCATGCCCCGCACCTCGGGCGCCACAAAGGTCCCGACCACTGTGGCGGTGTGGCGCTCCTTCATCCGGTAGCGGCCTTGCAACCCCAGCACGCCAACCAACTCCCGCCCGCGCCAGGCACCAAAAAAGACGTCGTTTGGCAGGGCGGACGAAGGCGTCAGACGGGCCAGTGCAACGGCCAAAGGCCTGTCCAGTTCCTCTTCATAGCTGGAGGTGAAAGCCTCGGGATGCTCCCGCAGGCCCCGCAAGCGCAAGGCCTGGTAAGCCTCGGCATGGTCAGGCAGCAAGCGAGCGACCACGCATCCTTTCACACGCGTTCCAGAATCAGCGCTATGCCCTGCCCCACCCCGATGCACATGGTGCACAAAGCGTAGCGGCCGCCGGTGGCGTGGAGGCGGTTGACCGCCGTGGTGGCCAGCCGTGCACCGCTGGCACCCAAGGGGTGACCCAAGGCGATGGCGCCGCCCCAGGCGTTGACCCGCTCATCATCGTCCTGCAACCCCAGCTCCCGCAACACCGCCAGGCCCTGCGCGGCAAAAGCTTCGTTCAGTTCAATCACATCCAGTTGCGCCAGCGACAGGCCAGTGAGCGCCAACACCTTTTGCGTGGCGGGCGCGGGGCCGATACCCATGATGCGGGGTGCCACACCGGCCGTGGCCATGCCCACCACCCGAGCCTTGGGCGTGAGCCCGTTTTTGGTCGCCGACGCTTCATCGGCCAGGAGCAAAGCGCAAGCCCCGTCGTTGACGCCGCTGGCGTTGCCGGCGGTCACGGTTCCGTCGGGCTTGACGATGGCCTTGAGTTTGGCCAGCGCTTCCAGACTGGTTGCGCGCGGGTGCTCATCGGTGTCGACGATCACGGGGTCGCCCTTGCGCTGAGCGATGCTCACCGGGGTGATTTCGCGCGCCAGATGGCCCGCCTGGATGGCCGCGACCGCCTTGGTCTGGCTGGACATCGCCATGCGGTCCTGGGCTTCGCGCCCGATCTTGTAGTCGGTCGCCACGTTTTCAGCCGTCTCCGGCATGGAGTCCACACCGTACTGGGCTTTCATCAGTTTGTTGATAAAGCGCCAGCCGATGGTCGTGTCGTATACCGCGTTGTTCCGGCTGAACGCGCTTTCAGCCTTGGGCATCACGAAGGGTGCGCGGCTCATGCTTTCGACACCGCCAGCGATCATCAGCCCGGCCTCGCCCGCTTTGATTGCCCTGGCAGCCGAGCCCAAGGCATCCAGCCCGGAGCCACACAAGCGGTTGATGGTGGCCCCTGGCACAGCGATCGGCAGACCTGCCAACAAACTGGACATGCGAGCCACGTTGCGGTTGTCTTCCCCAGCCTGATTGGCGCAGCCATACAGCACATCGGCCACCATCTCCCAGTCCACACCCGGGTTGCGCAGCATCAGGGCTTTCAGCGGAATAGCGCCCAGGTCATCGGTGCGCACGCTGGACAGCGCGCCACCGTAGCGACCAAATGGGGTGCGGATGGCGTCGCAAATGTAGGCTTGGTTCATGGGGGTCTCCTGCGTATGGTGGGTGTTTGTATGGGCATGTCATGGCCAGCTCAGTGCGAGCACTTTAACCAAACGCGCGCAAGGGGTCTCTCACTTCCGGGACAATCGAGCCATGTTCAATCCCTCACAAGCCGACGTGCGGCGTTTTTTTTGCACGGTCTACACCAAAGGCCTCGGTGACGAACCCATGGAAGCCATCGAAACCCTGGCCCACCAATGGATCGCCGAACACCCGGAACACCACCCCGAGCTGTCCGATCTGGACGACGCGCTGGCCCGGGTCGGTGAACCCGCACAGGAAGGTCAAGAGAACCCCTTTCTGCACCTGTCCATGCACCTGTCCATCAGCGAGCAATGCAGCATCGATCAGCCCCCGGGCATTCGCCAGGCGGTGGAACTGCTGACCGCTCGGCGTGGCGATTTGCACGCTGCCCACCATGAGGTCATGGAATGTCTGGGCCGAATGCTCTGGGAAAGCCAGCGCGCCGGTCGCCCACCCGATGGACAGGCATATATCGATCACGTGCGCCAAAGGGCGACGCAAGACTGACCAGACTGCCCGGCACTCAACGCACAAAAAAGGCCGCTCAGTGAGCGGCCTTTTTTGTGAAGCTGAATCGAATCAGCGGAAGCGCGCCTGAGGCACCACGGCCAGTTCGCTGTCCAGCGTCGACAGGTATTTGGCGATCGATTTCATTTCAGCATGGCTGAACTGCTTGGCAATGCCGGCCATGATGGCGTTGTTGCGACCCACCACCTTGTTGCCTTCGACGGTATAGGCCTTGAGCGCCACGTAGAGATAGTCTGCATGCTGACCCGCGATTTTGGGATAGCTTGGGTCGATCGGCTTGCTGAAGTTGGCACCGTGGCATGAAGCACATGCACCCTTTTCCACCAGTGCAGCGGCGGCGACATCTGCGGCCTTTGCCGTCTCTGGAGCCGTCTTGCCAGCCTGGGCCGAATAGAAAGCGGCCAGATCGGCCATGTCTTGTTCGCTCAGGGAACCAGCAATGCCGCGCATGGAAGGATGCTTGCGGTCACCTTTCTGGTAGGCCGTCAGCGCCGACACGATGTACTTGTCGGACTGGCCGGAAATCATCGGCACCTTGTGTATTTCAGGGAAGCTGTTCTGGTAACCGGGGATGCCGTGGCAACCGATACACATGTCGGCCTTCTTCTGGCCTGCTTGCGCATCGCCAGTAACACCTTGGGCTTGGGCGCTCGCTGCGGCCACAAAAAAGGTCGCAACGGCGACAAGACTACGGGCAATCATGGGCAACAGTGGATTCATTTTGCAAGCACAATGAGATGGACAACGGTTGATAAAAATCAATGGTGAATTATATAGACTCGTTCACCGGCCCATCCCATGGCTTTCCCCAAGCCTCCCGCGCCCCGCGTCAACCACCCGATAAGGCTCACTTTCCGAAGCAACGCACATGAAATTCCAAGGCACTGAAAACTACGTCGCAACCCCCGATCTGATGTTGGCCGTGAACGCCGCCAGCACGCTCAAGCGCCCATTGCTGATCAAGGGCGAGCCAGGCACCGGCAAGACCATGCTGGCCGAGGAAGTGGCCGACGCGCTCAAGATGCCGCTGCTGCAATGGCACATCAAGAGCACCACCAAGGCCCAGCAGGGGTTGTATGAATACGACGCCGTGAGCCGCCTGCGCGACAGCCAGCTCAACACGGGCGACAGCGCCGAGCGCGTCAAGGACATCCGCAACTACATCGTGCAAGGCGTGCTCTGGCAAGCCTTCACGGCCGATGAGCCCGTGGTGTTGCTGATCGACGAAATCGACAAGGCCGACATCGAATTCCCCAACGACCTCTTGCGCGAAATCGACCGCATGGAGTTCTATTGCTACGAAACCCGCGAGCTGATCAAAGCCAAGCACCGCCCGCTGGTTTTCATCACCTCCAACAACGAAAAGGAACTGCCTGACGCTTTTCTGCGTCGCTGCTTCTTCCACTACATCAAGTTTCCCGAAGCAGAAACCATGCAAAAAATCGTGGATGTGCACTTCCCCGGCCTGAAGCAAGACTTGCTCAAGGTCGCCATGAAGACCTTCTACGACGTGCGCGGCTTGCCCGGCCTGAAGAAAAAGCCCAGCACCAGCGAGCTGCTCGACTGGCTCAAGCTGCTCATGGCCGAAGACATCCCTCTTGAGGCGCTGCAAAACGCCGACAGCAAGGTCAGCATCCCGCCGCTGGTCGGCGCGCTGCTGAAAAACGAGCAAGACACGACACTGTTTGAGAAGCTGGTGTTCATGAACCAGCGCAACCGCTGAGCCAGGCAATCAAGACCATGTCGATCTCAAAAATCGCCTTGCTGGCGGCCTGTGCTTCCACCACTGGGGGTCGATGTGACAAACCCAAGCGCAGTGACGGATCTCAACCCTATGACCCCAACTGCAGCGGTGAATACAACAAGTGATCGCCATGCGTTTGCATTTCGCGAGTGTTTCTTATGCTGATTGACTTCTTCTACACCTTGCGCGCCGCCAAGCTGCCGGTTTCGGTCAAGGAATTCCTGACGCTGCTCGAGGCCCTGAAGGCCGATGTGGTCGGGCCGACCAACCCCGATGCCTGCACCATGGACGACTTTTACTTTCTCAGTCGCACGGCGCTGGTGAAGGACGAGAAGCACTTCGACAAGTTTGACCGCGCTTTCGCCGCCTATTTCAAGGGCGTGGAGATGATCGCCGATTTCACCAAGCCGATTCCGGCTGACTGGTTGCGCCAGGAGCTGGAGAAGATCCTGTCGGCCGAACAGCTCGCCAACGCGCCCAAGCTGGACTGGGACGAGCTGATGGAGACGCTGAAAAAGCGGCTGGAAGAACAAAAAGAGCGCCATGAAGGTGGCTCAAAGTGGATCGGCACGGGCGGCACCTCGCCTTTTGGCCATGGCGGCAAAAATCCGCAGGGCATCCGAATCGGCGGCAAAGGTGGCAACAAGTCTGCCGTGAAGGTGTGGGACCAGCGCGCCTACCGCGACTACGACGACACCCAGGAACTCGGCACGCGCAACATCAAGGTGGCGCTTCGTCGCTTGCGCAAGTTCGCCCGCCAGGGCAACGAACTGGAACTCGACCTGCCCGACACCATCCGCTCCACCGCAGCCAACGCCGGCTGGCTGGACATCAAGATGATCCCGGAGCGGCACAACAACGTGAAAGTGCTGCTGCTGATGGACGTGGGCGGCACCATGGACGAGCACATCCAGCGTGTGGAAGAGCTGTTTTCAGCTGTGAAGAGCGAGTTCAAGCATCTGGAGTTTTATTACTTCCACAACTGTGTCTACGACTACATGTGGAGGAACAACAAGCGCCGCTTCGCCGAAAAGTTCGAAACCTGGGATGTCATCCGAAAGTACAACAAGGACTACAAACTGATTTTTGTCGGCGACGCGACCATGAGTCCCTATGAAATCTTGCAGCCCGGCGGCAGCGTGGAGTACAACAACGAAGAGGCCGGAGCCGAGTGGTTACAACGCCTCACACACGCTTTTCCCAAATTTGCGTGGATCAATCCGGAACCTCAAGGGGTGTGGCAGTATCGACAAAGCATCAGTGTTATTCAGCAACTCATTGGTCCGCGTATGTACCCGCTGACCTTGAAGGGGCTTGAGGACACCATGAGAATGCTATCGAAATAAGCCCTTTGCATGAACCCTCCCTTCCTGCGCCGTGTGGCTTCCACACGGCTTTTTTGTTTGCTCTTGCTCAGCACGGCGCCAGCGTGGGCACACGCCCAGGACGCCGCCAGTCCAGCAAAGGCGCCCGAGACCTCGGAGCCTGCCCCGGCAACGACCGACGATGAAGCCGACGCCAAGGCGCCTCCCCGGTTTGGCATCACGCTGGACACGCTGGAAGCGCTCAAGCCCCTGTTGCTGCGCCACATGGAGCTGCAGCGCTTCCGATCCCTGAACGATCTGGACGCCAGCGAACTGGAGCGTTTGCTGGTGGCAGCACCCGACAATCTGCGCGATTTGCTCGGCACACAGGGCTATTTCGACGCCAAAATCGAGGTTTCCTGGAAACCTGCGGCCGCTGAAGACCCTTCCGCGCCTGTGCTGGGTGAGGTTCAGATTCGCATCGAACCCGGGCCGGCCACGAAAGTTGTCTCATCCAACGTTTACTTCAAAGGTGACATCGCCAACGCCGAAGCCGCCACGGCGCAGCGCGAGCTCATGCAGCGCAACAGCCAGAAGCTGGTGGACAAACCGTTTTCCCAGGCCCAGTGGGACAGTGCAAAAAGCGATACATTGCGCCTGCTCACCACACAACGCTACCCGCGGGGACGCATTGTCAACAGCCTGAGCGACATCGATACCCTCTCTCAGGAAGCCCACTGGTACATTGAACTTGACTCGGGCCCACCCGTTCACATCGGCGATGTGCGCATCGAAGGCGCGGACCGTTACGATCCCATCACCGCCGAGCGCCTGGTTCGACTGGCCGGCCTCACCCGTGGCGCTGACTACAGCCTCGCCAAACTGCAAGACGCCCAACAGCAGATTTCCGACAGCGGCTATTACAACTCGGTGTTCGCCTACGTCGATCTTGACCAGGAAGGTGACAACAGAGACAGCGCAGCGCCAGTGGTTGTGCAGGTCAAGGAAGCCAAGCCCCAAAAAGTGGTATTCGGCCTCGGCGGCAGCACCAACAGCGGTGCCAGGCTCTCGCTCGAACACACCCACCTGCGCCTGCCCCTGATCGGCTGGCGGGCCCACAGCAAGCTGCAACTTGAAAAGGACGACCAGTTGCTTTCGTCTGACTGGAGTGCGCCGATTGAAGAGGATGGCTGGCACTGGCTGGGCAGCGGACGCCTGGCCAGCCAGGTTGACGACACCACGACCACCTCCGGACTGCGACTGAGCTTGGGCAAGTCCAAAGAAAGCGCCGAACTCGATCGCCGCTATTTCCTGCAGTACGACCGAGCCCGAACCGTCAACACCGAATCCGAACTGGCGTCGTCCGACGGCAATGAAGCCGCACTCTCGATCAACTATGGCTGGACATGGCGGCGCTTTGACAACGTGCCCTTTCCCGACCAGGGCTACGGCCTGGGCCTGACGCTGGGCGTGGGCACCACGCTGGGCACGGTTCGCCTGCCGTTCACCACCACCCAGGTTCGCTGGCTGGGGTTCTGGCCGCTCGGTGGCTCCATCAAGGAAGACCTGCTCGCAGGCCTCACCACCGGCGACGACCGCCCGGCTGACAAACGCAGCCGCTTTGGCCGCCTGGCTTTGCGGCTGCAAGGCGGCGCGGTGCTGGCCAATGCCGATGCCCCCATTCCCGATACCCAGCTCTACCTGACGGGTGGAGACAACACCGTGCGCGGCTATGGCTTGCGCGACATTGGCGTGGAACAAGCCGACGGCAGCGTCACGGCAGGACGCTATCTGGCCGTGGCCAGCTTTGAGTGGCAACGCCCCATCTACAGCGATGGCGTGCGCACGGCGTGGGAAAGCGTGGTGTTCGTCGATGCCGGTGCCGTAGCCGATGAAGTCGCCAACCTGAAAGCCAAGGTCGGTGTTGGCCTGGGCGCTCGCTACAACAGCCCGGTCGGGCCTTTGCAGATGGATCTGGCCTATGGCCTGGACGCCAAGCGCTTGCGCATCCACCTCAACGTTGGTTTCACCTTTTGACGCGCATGGCCGATCAGAACACCACGCGCGTCACGACCGACCGCCCAGCGCCAGAGGTCTCTGTCCAGCCCTGGTACCTGCGTGCCTTGAGGCGTGTGGCTTGGGCCCTGATCTGCATCGTGGGAGCATCGGTGGCGCTGCTGGCGGCGGGCCTGCTTGCGGCCTGGCTCTGGGCTGCCACGCCGGGGTCTCTGGCGCAAACGCTCCGTTGGGCCGAGGACTGGCTCAAAGGGCAAGCCCCCTCCATCGGTCAACTGAGCGCCGAGGGCGCCGAAGGCAGTCTTCGCGGCGGCGGTCGTATTGCCAGCCTGAACTGGTCACAAGATGGGCTTCAGGTTGCGGCCCAGGGCGTGCAGCTCACCTGGAGCGACACGCTGTGGACAGACCTGATCCTGGGACGTGGCGCCCGGCTGGACAAGCTCACTGTAGAGAAGCTCAGCGTGCACGACGAACGCCCTCCTTCGCCCACCGAGCCGATGGAATCGCTGGTGCTGCCTTTGCCCGTGAGCCTGACCTTTGCAGTTGATGCGCTTGAATTGAGTGGCAACACCGATTTCGCGCTGTCAAAACTGCAAGGCGACTACCAATACGGCCCGATCGGCGCCCAGCTCAACGCACCCGCCCTGCCCGATACCCCGGGACTGACCGATGCCCACCGCCTGCGGCTCGATTCGCTGCGCATCGCCGACGGCCAATACGAAGGCAGGTTGAGTCTGGGTGCACAGGCGCCCATGCCACTGGCCCTCGCCCTGGTTGGCGACATTCAAACCCAGGTACCTGACGGCGCGGGCGTGCAGCTGACCCTGCATGGCCAGGCAAACGGCAGCCTCTCTGGCGAACAAGCCACCATCGATATCCAGGCAGAAGCCGAAGGCATCCCCGACACAGCCAAGTCCAAAGCCAGCACGCTGGCCCTCAACGCACGCGTGATGCCGTGGGCCACACAACCCCTGATCAGTGCCCAGGCCGACGCCCAGTCGCTCAACCTCGCCGCCCTGTGGCCCACCGCACCCGCAACCGACCTCAGCGGCACGCTCCAGGCCAAGCCGGAAAGCGACAACACCTGGCGCGCCGAGCTGCAGTTGAACAACGCCCTGGTTGGTCCCGCCGACCAGAAAGGCCTGCCTGTTCAAAGCCTGCAAGCCCGAATCACCCAACAAGGCGATCGCTGGACCATCAACCAGCTTCAAGCCCAACTGGGCGGCGGTGAACTGCAAGGGCAGGGTGGGTTCAACCTGCACACCGAAGCAGGCGCCACCGCGCTCACCGACTGGCAAGGTGAACTGACCGCAAAAGCCGTCCGCCCTGCACTGCTGTGGAGCACCTTGGCCAAAGGCGCGCTCGACGCCTCGGCCAGCGCGAGCACAGCGCCTGACAAGGACGCGCCCGGCGCCGTGTCCCTCAAGGCCAATATCCAACCATCGGCACAGCAACCCAAAGGCGCGCTACTGACAGGTCTGCGCCTGAATGGGTTGCGCCTGCAAGGGCAGTGGCGTCCTCACACCGCTACCGAGCCAGCTTCACTGCCTGCGGGCGAACTGCGGCTGACCGAAGCACACCTCGCCATGGCCGGCGCAGAAATCGATACCCAGGGTCGCTTCGACACCGAACGCATGAACTATGACGGTCAGCTGAACCTCAGCTTGCCCGGCGTGAAGTTCGATGCCCAGGGTTTGCTGGCCCATGCAAGCGGCAAAGGCCAGGGCCGCCTGGAAGTGGACGACGCCAAGCGACTGCTTGAATGGGTGCGCGGTCTGCAAGACCTGCCCTTTGTGGGTGAGGCAATCAAGAACGCACTCGCGGGCCAGGAGGCCTTGGCACTCAGCGGCAGCGCCAAGGCCCAATTGCAGTGGACCGGCGGCCTGGGTGCGCTGGGTTTCCCGGCACCGTCCAGCAAAACAGCCACGCCGGGCCTGCCGCAAATTCAGGCTTCGCTGACCGTGCCTCGCCTGTCGGTGCAAACCGGCGAAGAGGCGGCCGTGACCCTGGCCGACCTGGCGTTCAAGGCGGACGGCCCGTTCAGCGCCATGCAACTGAGCGCCACTGGTGCGGTCAGCCTCCCGGGTTGGCAAGCGTCGCTCAAGTCGAACGGCCAGCTGAACCTCGAGGCACGCACCCAGGGCAAGGGCCAACTGGCTTTGAGCCAGCTCGCCCTGCAATTGCGCCCGCAAGCCCCTGAAGACGGCACAACACCCGCCAGTGGCTGGCAACTCAACAATGCGCAGCCGCTGCAGTTGAAATGGGAAAGCACCGCTGGCAAGGGCCTGGCACTCAACGCAGGCGCTGGCCAACTGAAGCTGACACCGCTCTCGACCGCTCTCTCTGCCAAGCTCGATACGCCACTCACGCTCGAATGGCAAACCCTGGCCTGGCAGGCCCAGGCGCTGGAAACCCAAGGCCGGCTGGAGGGCTTGTCGATCCCATGGATGGAAGCCCTGGCCGCGATCGGCCAGCCGACCAGTACCGAGGTGATGGCGCAAAGCAGTGTCAGTGGTGATCTGGTTTTTGATGGCGCCTGGAACGTGCGCATCCCGGCAGACGCACTGACGCCACTCGACCTCTCCGCCACCTTGCAGCGCCGCAGCGGCGACCTGCGCTGGGAAAGCACCGTCAGCGCATCGAGCAAAGGCGCAACACCTCTGGCCACCGAACGCATCACGGCGGGCGTCAAAGACGCGCGCATCAGCCTGGTGGTGAAAGACCGCAAGGCCCAGGCCACACTGCGCTGGGATACCGAACGTCTGGGCCAGGCAAGCGCCGAGTTCAACACCACGCTGACCAATGGCAACGGCGATGCCCCGTTCATCGACCGCTGGTGGCCAGCCAATTCCCCTTTGAGTGGCTCGGCCAAAGCCAGCCTGCCGCAAGTGGGCGTGTGGTCGATGTTGGCGCCGCCAGGCTGGCGCATGCGCGGCACGCTCAATGCCGATGCATCGATCAGTGGCACCCGCGATCAACCCGAATGGCGCGGGAGCGTCGAAGCCAATGAGCTCGCCCTGCGCTCTGTGGTCGATGGGTTTTCCTTCACCAATGGCCAACTGCGTGCCAACCTGGTTGGCGACCGCCTCAGCGTGGAACGCTTCAGCCTGCAAGGGCCAGGCGGTGAAAAGACCGGTGGCACGCTCGAAGCCAGTGGCCAGGCCGAGTGGCGCAAAGTGCCTGGCAGTGCCCTGCGCCAGCCGCTGATCAAGCTGCAGGCCAAAGCCCAGCGGCTGCGGGTTTCCAACCGGGTGGACAGGCGCCTGGCCTTGTCGGGCGATGTCAGCGCCGAGCTCACAGGGGCGCAACTGAAATTGCGTGGTCAGCTCAAGGTCGACTCGGCCCAGATCATCTTGCCCGACGAACTCGCACCCAGCCTGAGCCAGGACGTGATCGTGCGCAGCACCCGGACCCTGCCCACCGAAAGCAGCGGTGAGGCCGTGAAACCCGACGTACAGATCTCACTCGATCTGGGCCAACAGTTTCAGGTCAAAGGGCAAGGCATCGATACCCGCCTCGAAGGCCAGCTCACCGTGCGCGCAACCCCCAGCTTGCCCACCCCGCGCGCATTTGGCGAAGTGCGAACCGTCAGTGGCACCTACAAGGCCTATGGCCAGCAACTCAATATCGAAACGGGCGTGTTGCGCTTCACAGGCCCTTTCGATGACCCCGCGCTGGACATCCTCGCCGTTCGCAAGCTGCCGGAAAACACCGAGCAACGTGTGGGCGTAAAGATCACCGGCAATGCGCAAGCGCCCCGCGTCGGCCTGTATTCCGAGCCCAGCCTGACCGACGGTGACGCCCTCGCCTGGCTGATTCTCGGCCGACCCGCCTCCGCCGCCGGCGCCCAGGCCTTCGTATTGCAACAGGCCGCACGCCAACTCATGGCGCGCACCGGTACACAGGACGATGGCGCGCTGGCGAAAACACTGGGCGTTGACGAGCTGGGCTTCGCAGATGCCGGAGGCAACGCCGACGGCACCGCCACCGAGACCGCGCTCACTGTGGGCAAGCGCCTGTCCGACAAGCTCTACCTGAGTTACGAACAAAGCCTGTCCGGCGCCATGAGCACCGTCTCCATCCTCTACGACCTGTCCAAAAGCCTGACGCTGCGGGCCAGGGCAGGCACAGAAAATGCCGTCGACCTGATCTTCACTTACCGCTACGACTAGGGCCTGTTCAGAACAGGTGACCGACATTGAGCAATGTCATCGCGCCCAGCGCCAGGAAAATCAAGGCCGACACGCCGTGAACCCAGGCCATGGAAATGCGCTCGGCCACTTTGTCGCCCAGGTAAACGGCCGGCACATTGGCCAGCATCATGCCCAGCGTGCTGCCCGCCACCACCCAGACCAGATCGCCGTAACGCGCAGCCAGCGCCACGGTG